>DATNMX010000069.1:0-82012 GCA_035602135.1 Candidatus Dormiibacterota bacterium | reverse complement strand
GCCGCGACAATGGCGATAGTGCCGAGAATCACCGCAAGGTTGCTCTTGTGCTCGCCTACCAGAATGATCGCGCCCACCACGGCGATAGCGTCCAGCGCGTTGGTCAGCGACATCAGCGGCGTGTGCAGCAATGGAGAGACGCGGCGGATCACTTCGAATCCGATAAACGCCGCCAGCATGAAAACGTACAGGCCGGTAAGCAGGTCCAGCTTCATGTTTATGCACCCTCCTTGATTGCTAAGGCCGGCAGAGAGAAAAATTCGCGGAGCCTGGCGTTCACCACTTGGCCGCCGTACGTGAGCAGCGTATCGCGGATGATCTCATCTTTAGTATCGAGCTGCAGTTTTCCATCTTTCACCAAATGGAGAAGAAACGCCGTAAGGTTGCGGGCGTACATCTGGCTCGCGTGGTACGGCACTGTGCTGGCGAGGTTGAACCAGCCGATGAGGGTGACGCCGTGCTCGAGGATTTTTTCGCCCGCGCGCGTGAGTTCGCAGTTGCCGCCGCGCTCGGCGGCAAGATCGACGAGCACCGAACCTGGCGCCATGCCCGCGACCATTTCCTTGGTCACCAGGACCGGAGATTTTTTGCCGGGGATTACGGCGGCGGTAATCACCACGTCACTTTCCGCGATGACTTTTCCGAGGAGTTCGCGTTGCCGGCGGTAAAAGTCTTCGCCCTGCGCCGTTGCGTAGCCGCGGGCATCCTGCGCGTCTTTGGCTTCGATGGGCAGCTCGACGAAGCGCGCGCCAAGGCTATGCACTTGCTCTTTCACGGCAGGCCGCAAATCGTACGCGGACACCACGGCGCCGAGCCTGCGCGCCGTAGCGATGGCTTGCAGTCCGGCGACGCCGCAGCCAAGGATCAGCACGCGCGCCGGCATAATTGTTCCCGCTGCGGTGGTCAGCATGGGGAAAAACTTCGGCAGCGCATCGGCGGCAATCAGCACTGCTTTGTATCCGGATATGGTGGCCATCGAGGAAAGGGCGTCCATGCTCTGCGCCCGGGTGGTGCGCGGCATCAATTCCACCGAGAACGAGGTGACACCTTTGTCAGCGATGGCCTGGATGGTTTCCGCCGAGCCGAGCGGCCGCAGGAATCCGACGAGCACTTGATCATGCTTGAAAAGCGGAACATCGGCCTTACCGGTGCGGTCGTTCGAGCCGTAGCAGAGCACCTGAACGAGGATATCGGCGGCGCGGAAAACCTCGGCACGCTGCGGAAGAATTTTCGCGCCTTTGGCAGCGAAGTCGGCGTCGGGGTATCCTGCTTCGACGCCCGCTCCCGCTTCCACCACGACTTCGAGGCCTGCTTTTGCCAGGTTAGGGATCACCGCGGGCACCAGCGCAACGCGCCGCTCCCCCGGAAAGCTCTCTCGCGGAACTCCGACGATCATGAACCTTCCTCCAATACTGCGAAACTGAACCCGATGTCCGATTTGGATTTCTGGCCGGGCGGCATTCTACACCGATTGTTCAAAGCGCGCCTGGCCAACAAATCACGACGCGAGTCTAAGCCACCCTACTCGGCTGCCGCCTCTTTGCCGGGTATGAAGTAAACCTCCTCGAACATGGAGCCCTTCTGCCAGCCAGCACGCTGTAGGATGCCTTGCCCGTTTTCGCACATGCTCGGATGCCCGCAGAGGTATCCCGTCGTCGTCTCAGGCCTTAGGCCCCACTGTTCGGTGTACTTTCGGACCAGATCATCGACGCGGCCGGTCTCGCCTTTCCAGGCTGCGTCTTCCCACGGGCGGCTAATCGTCGCCACATATTTGAACCAAGGTACCTCGGCGGCGAAGCGCTCCAGCTCCTCGCGATACCCGAACTCCCACGAACGGCTGCCCCCCTGCAGGCAATAGAGCTTGTGGTTCCCAGGCATGGGGTTGCCCCCACTCTTCCAATCCTTATAGAGCGTCCGGACATAGCTCACAAAGGGTGCAATGCCGGTCACGGTTGCGAGCAGCAGGTGATGCGTCCTCCCACTTTTCAAATCGAGCGTAAATCGACCCTTGGGGATCTTGCGGCACAGCATGGTGTCGCCCTTCTGCAGCTTGTAGAGATGGGGGGTCAGCGCGCCCTGCGGCACCAGCTCGATGAAAAACTCGAGCGCTTGTTCATACGGCGAGGACACGATGGAGTACGCACGCTCAATACGCTGGTCGCCATGATCAACGCCGAGCGTTGCATATTGTCCGGCTTTAAACTGGAATGGCCCTCCCGGGTCCACACGAATCAGCCACAAGTCTTCCGAAAAATCCCGCCGCTCAATGATCCATGCCGTATAGTGTTTGTCCGTCGCAGGAACCATACTTGTTTTCCTCCTCTGCCGATTCTTTCATCTCATCCCCATTCCCGGAAGTCTCTTGATACTAGATTTGTGCGTGTGGCAACGCAACAAAATCGCCCTCTTGAACGAGAAGTCTCAGCCTAGCTAGTTCGTCCCAGCCAAAATCGAATGCCTGGAGCGGTGAGGCTTCCCCGCGATCGGACCAAACCATCTGTTTCCCAGCCGGTTCTTTTCCGTTTGATATCCCAAACGCGCGGCATTGTACACCGGGTTGCCCTTTCGCGAGGCCTTTCTATATTATCCGGCCGACAACTTTCGTTCGATTCAGACGAGGACATACAGCTGGAGGATGTCAGATTTCACTCTATCCTTGTCTTCGGCACTTGCCTGCTGTACCGCGCGTTATCCACTTTTCGCCATCCGCTGCCACGTCGTTTGCAGGCCTCCACATCCCAACGCTGCCGCGCTTCTACAACTATATCGTTTTGAATGGCCGTAGGTTGCGGCTTAGACCAAAGCCACAAATATCCCGCGTCGCTTGTCCACGGAACCCACAGAAATATCAAGGAGACACAAAGTCAGAAAGAGGCCACGACAATCCGTCTGGCTGGGTTCATCGTCCTCACCTGCACTGTAATCCCCAAATGGGGCAACGGTGCGGCCCCGCCTCCGGCGACCTGCCCTTGGCTATCATGTGCCAGTGGGGGCATCCTGGTGGAGCCGAAGTAAGATCGAATCGCCGTTATCGAGCAAAACGCACAGCTGCAACCTGCTGAAAGCCGCGCTCGTATCCTCGAGACCATCCGCAAGCACTACACGAAGTCCGCGTAATAGCACCTTGATAGACGATATGTCTTAGGTGCTGCTCAGGAATTAAACGGTAGGGTGTTCGCAGCACTCGGAAAACGTCAGAAAACGAACTACTCCTGCGGCTTGTTCCGGTGGATTAGATATAGTACGACGCCAAAAATCAAGGATAGCCCACCAACGATGCAAGGCAGAGGAGTCGTTACGTAGTGGGTGGCACCGGGCCTGTTTAAATCCTCCACTGAGAACAGAACCGGAAACCAAAGTACCGCCTGAACGAATATTAACAAGGCTCCCAGCGCGATAAATGCCCATCCATGAAATTTCCCGAATTGCATCTTGTCTACGCCTCACCCTCGTGATTTGACCAATATACCGCAGGGGTTCAGCAGCAGGAACGAAACTGGATCTTGGCTTTTGGTCCTGTCTCAACTGCTTCTAGCAAAACCCGCGCGACCAGAACCCGCACCCCGCGGAAGAAAACTCCAACTTGGCTCGATAAAGTTTTCCTCCCCTTTCATTTACAGGCAAAACCTGATTGAATCGGAATTTCCGATTTCAACTCCATTTCTGCGCAAAACCATACGCCCGCAGCCCTCTCGCGTCAACCTCAAATCGCCCTGGCCGCGGTTGCGGGACAAACCCGGCTCCTTTTGCGGTTCTGCTGACCGCTCTGGCCTGTTACCTGGGTCGACGCTGGCACTCCTCCCCACGGGATGATGATTCCTCAACGGTCAGTTCGCAGTCTCTCCTGGTTCGCTACCCGTTCGTCAGCGGCGCCGCGTGGAGTATGACGCGCGTCAAAAACTCGAGGAACGATCCGCCGAGACGTTTTGGCAGGCTTATCGGTGTCTGGATAGCTGCCAGAATCCGCTCGAAGCGTGGTACTCCATTGTGCGAAACCAATGTGTTGTATGAATTCTTGCATCCGGTCTTGAAAGCACTCCGGCTTCCACAAGCCGGGATGCACGCATTCCGTCATGGCTGCAATCGCAGTTGGGAACTTTCCAGGATGAATCCCGCTGTACTCCGCCAGCAGATGGGATATAGCTCTGCTGTGATGACGGCAAGATATATCGGAGAAATTCCACTCGAACAAGTGCGGGCGTCGTGCAATGGCAGTATAGAAGCTTCCCAAGCTTCGGACGTGGGCTTAATCCGCGGCGTCGCATGTGTCTATCCACACGGTTCGGTGCCGCGTCGAAAAGGAATCCGATATATTGAGAAAGTAAGCCGGTTCGTTAGGATAAAAGGGAGCGGTGGTCCTCCGATGGAATTCTGAATCTGAATGGTAGCGGCATCCTTACCTAGGGTCTCATCGGAGCAATTAAAGGGAGGTACGAAGATGGAAATTAAACGGATTATCCCCGAGCAAACTAAGGAGCTTCTTGATTCCAACGCTGGCTACATCTATCTGGATGTGCGAACCGTGCCGGAGTTCGACGCGGGACACGTTCCGGGTTTTGTTTCCCCCATAACTGTGCGAAAATATCGTTGAGGCACAGGTGAGCACGTCACTCGGCAAAAGCGCCACGCTAACCAGGCCCGACGACTTCGGCAAGCTGCTCGAAGAGGAAGGCATTCTCTTTGCACAGCTCGACAAGATCGTGAACTGGGCGCGCAAGAGCTCGATTTGGCCGCTCGGCTTTGGCCTGGCCTGCTGCGCGATTGAGATGATGTCGATGGCCGCGTCTAGGTTTGACGTTGCCCGATTCGGCGCGGAAGTCTTTCGTCCTTCACCGCGCCAGGCCGACCTGATGATCATCGCCGGCCGGGTTTCGCAAAAGATGGCGCCCGTAATCAAGCGTCTCTACGATCAAATGCCTGAGCCGAAGTGGGTCATTTCAATGGGGGCTTGCGCCACTTCCGGCGGCGTTTTCAACAACTACGCCATCGTGCAAGGCGTGAATCAAGTCATTCCCGTGGACGTTTACGTGCCCGGCTGCCCGCCGCGCCCCGAGGCGTTGCTCCATGCCATCCTGCAGCTTCAAAAAAAGATCGACGCCGAACGCGGTTCGTTCAGGCGCGCGCTCAACCTCTCGTAGCCGTGCGATTAAGCCCTCCTTTAGAATCGCTCGCGGTAGGCCCTAAAATAGTCGCAGGCATGCCAGCAGGGTAACCCCAAGAATCACGGCTCTAGCTAACACACTTTTCATTCTGCGCCCCCAAAGCCGACCGAATAAGCCAATAAGAACGAACAGTTAAGGTCGCTGAATCTGCTATTTCCCAGTCCACCGGCTGAAAATGAGTGCGGCGTTCGTACCGCCAAAACCAAACGAATTGGACAGCGCGTAGTCCACCGAAGCCTTGCGTGCCTTGTTCGGGACGTAATCCAGATCGCACTCGGGATCGGGCGCTTCTTGATTGATCGTCGGGGGCAAAATCTGATCGCGCAGCGCCAGCACGCTGATGCCTGCTTCGAGTCCACCTGCGCCACCGAGCAGATGCCCTATCATCGACTTCGTCGAACTCACCGGAACTTGCTTCACCCGGTCCCCAAACAACCTCTTGAGCGCCCGAGTCTCGATGATGTCCCCGATCGGCGTCGACGTCCCATGCGCATTCACATACCCGATATCTTCCGACGCGAGCTTCGCATCCTTCAACGCCGCCTTCATCACCCGATACGCCCCGTCGCCGTTTTCGGCCGGTTGCGTGATGTGATAGGCATCGCCAGACATGCCGTACCCAACAATCTCCGCCAAAATCGGCGCATTCCGCTTCTGAGCGTGCTCCAGCGCTTCCAAAATCAAAATTCCCGCGCCTTCGCCCACCACGAATCCATCACGTTGCGCGTCAAACGGCCGGCTCGCGTGCGGCGGATCATCATTCCGCGTCGAAAGCGCCTTCATCGACGCAAATCCCCCAATCCCCATCGGCGTGATAGCCGCTTCCGTCCCGCCGCAGATCATCATCTTCGCCGCACCGCGCTCGATAATCTTGAACGAATCGCCTATCGCATGTGCGGAAGCCGAGCACGCCGTCGCCGTCGCCGAATTCGGCCCGCGCGCCCCATATCGAATCGAAATGTGTCCGGAAGCGAGATTGACAATTGCGGAAGGAATGAAGAATGGTGAGATCTTCCCCGGCCCACCCTGCATCAGCTTAATGTGCTCACGCTCTATGATGTCGAAGCCGCCGATGCCCGAGGAAACGTAAACACCCACTTCATCCAGATCAGACTGCTCCGGTTTCCAGTCCGCCATCTTCACCGCAAAATCCGCGCCGGCCAGGGCCAGCTGGATGAACCGGCCCATCTTCTTTAATTCTTTTTTCTCGGTCCACTGGAACGGGTCGAAGTTCTTCACTTCGCCCGCAATGCGGCAGTCGAATCCCGCGGTGTCGAAGCTTGTGATTGTGGCAATGCCGCTCTGCCCGGCCAGAAGGTTCTTCCAGCTTTCCTCCGTGCCGATTCCTACCGCGCAGACGAGTCCAACGCCTGTCACAACTACCCGGCGAGTCAACTGTGCTTGCTCCCTGATGAGGTGGTGCTTGGGTTCACCTGAGACCTGAGACCTGAGACCATACACATGGTGAAGAGTGATGGTGTAAAAGATAAACGACGGCTCGAGTCTATCGAATATTGGGGAAAAAGAGCAGCGGAGGATTCAGCGTGAGCTTCAAGATGAGGATATGAATTCCGGTTTACATGAACGAACAGACTATAGGTTGACGAGACCTAGCAGCGCAGGTATGAATCGGAGAGCGACGGGGACGCCGCTAAATAGTTCCGGATTCGCCTTCTACGAGCGGAAATCGTCGCAAGTCAGCCCGTGTATATTCGTTTCCTTCCCTACATTTCTCGCATTTAATGCGACCCGCAACGAACTTCGGAAACGAAACTAAGTCGCCGCGTTGCGTGGGATTAATAAAGAGGAAGATTTGGCTCCCCAGGCAGAGAAATAGACGAGGCAAGTCACGGCCAGAACTGCTGGTAGCCGAGGCAGCAAACCCAATTCGGTACAAGTTCGGTACAACTGGGAGCGAGATTTCAGGAGAGAGAACCTGTAAGCGACGCTCACAGCAAAGCATTTGAAATTTTGCCTTTTTTGTTAGAAGGCAGAAGTTCTTGTCGATGAGAGAGGCATGATGGCGCTGCTCGTTGACCGGATGCCCTGCAAATCTTCAATGAGTCGTGCGGCGTCACTCGCGTTGAACACAAGTGGAACACGGACACCGGATATTCTGCGTAATCCATTGATTACACAGCAGTTAAAAGCTTGGAGGCGGGGGGAGTCGAACCCCCGTCCGAAAAGCGCTACGAACCGAAGACTACATGCTTAGCTCAATTCCATTTTGTTCGCCCGCCGCGCTCAGAATGAGCAAGAAACGCAGCCGGCTAGTCCGATGAGTCTCGCCCGAGCCTTACGGACCGAAAGGCCCAAGCCAGCCCGCTGAATGACGTCTGACCCCAGACCCGCAGGCGAGGCCTGGGCAGACGTTGCGCTTAATTAATTAAGCAGCAAGTGCCAAGTTATTGTTGGCAGTTCTAGTTTCCACCAAGTTACGGGCAGGTGGGTCCCGGCATGCCTTCGGGTCGCGACAGCTTCCGTCGAAACCGTGTCGCCCCCTTCGGTACAGCCCTATTTTAGCATGTCTGCCAAGGATGGGCCGGACCGGAGTGTTTATCGGGCTTTGCGGTTCTGGAGAGGTTGCGGGCAACTTACGGGAGTCCTAGCGTCGAGCCACGTTGAGAAACAATTGGGCACACCAGTACATCCAGGTGGTTGACTCAAAACGACCTAACCTACCAGAATCACCAAGCGGGGGATTTTCAGGCAAAATACCCGAAAACCGGTATGGCACAGGAACCCAACGCAATCGAACAAGCGGTGTCGCGCGCTCTGCGGGATAATCTCGAACGCATCCAGCGGACTTCGGACGAACTGCATCAGGCGATCAACGATGTGGTGTCCGCATGCGCAAGCAGCAAGCCTTCTAACGCATTGCCGCCTATGCTCCGTGCGCAAACCGGAGCGGCGTCACTCGCCGCAGCACTGGATGTATTGTCGCGATTTGTGACACTGGCGCTGCAGGTGGGGCCGCGATCTCCACTAGAAGCGGAAATGACGCGACTGGTAACCACGGTGATGTCCGAGCCGGGATTCGTCGCGGAGCTACCCGCGCTGGGGCACCAAGCATCCGAAATAAATGCAGACATTGTGGCCTCCACGCGGACGGCACACCCAGTAGAAGCTCATGTCCGGCCCGAACCGCTGGAGCTACAAGCCGAATCGGACGCCGCGATTGCGCAAAGCGATATTGAAAGCGATTTTGATGTGAACCGGCTGTCGCCGGAGGAACAAGAATTGCACCGCCGAGCAAATCGCGTGGCCAAAGTTTCGATGCAGGATATTAGAATGCTCCACCCGGACCAGGTGCGCCTGGGCCGGGAGCACAAAGATATCTGCATCCGATTGCGTGACGACATTGAAAAAGCTCATCGAGAATACGACCGCCGCTTCCGCCCCATCATGGACCACCCAGTGGATTACTTCTATCGCTGGCTGGTGGAGATTCTCGCCGAAGGCGACGCGCATGCCCTCGGCGAATATCCGTACGCCACGCCTGCGCGACAGCACTAGCTCGGCTTGCCGATCACGTCTCGACGCCGTTCCGCGCCGTGACTCCGTCCAACGCCACGTGAGCCGCGTTACGGCAATCATCCTTGGTGCGTGCCTGCTGTTCGGCGGAGCGGACGGCACGTTTGCGCAAGCTACACGTGCCAGAACCCACTCCAAGAAAAAATCGAAGAAGCCAAAAGTAGCACCATGCCGTATGGGCTGCGCGCCGGACACTTCT
The DNA here is from genome assembly GCA_035602135.1 of Candidatus Dormiibacterota bacterium. Classification (GTDB taxonomy): domain Bacteria; phylum Acidobacteriota; class Terriglobia; order Acidiferrales; family UBA7541; genus Acidiferrum. Next base: position 73,117 of record DATNMX010000069.1, on the reverse strand, counting down.
GCGCCTGAAATAACAGCGCCCACTCCTGAAGACGCGGCATCTCAAAAGGAGCTTGCCGAGCTCACGCGAGGGCTGCGAACTGCGGCGCCTGACGCGTATGGGAAACTCTCCGCTTATGCCATGAAAAATTCCTCAAACATTTGGGGTGCACGCGCAGCGCTAGCTCTCGGCTATGATGACTACGCAAAAAATCATTTGCCGCAAGCGATGGCGTGGTTTAGCAAAGCGAAGAGCGACACGCTGCTCCGGGAATACTCTCTGTACTGGTCTGCTCAGACCGCGAGGTCTCTCCGACGAACTGCAGAGGCTTTCGCGGATTTGAAAATTATCCATCGCGATTATCCCGATACAGCGATGAAGGAGCAGTTTCTGGAAATATTCAGTCCGACCGCAGTAGAAAGTGGCCACCCACAAGACGCCATCGAAGCACTGAATGGATACCCAGCCACTAGTGTGAAGCCAGCTTTGCTCTTGGAGCGAGCGCAAGCATACAAAGCAGCGCGTCAATTCGCGCGCGCGGCGAAAGATTATCAGTTGCTCTTCTACAAATATCCCCTTTCGGACGAAGCGAAAGCCGCAGACACGGCACTACGCCAAATTACCCGCACCCTGGGCGGGGAATACCCATATCCTGGGGTTGAACTGCAGGAACAGCGCGCGCAGCTTTTTTTTGACGCGCATAAATGGAAAGAAGCGCGTTCCGAATTTGAAAAACTCCTCAAGATGCTCCGGGACCCAGCCAATCCAAAACGTCAGCATGCGGAGCTGCGCCTGGTGCAGGCGCGATTGCAGCCTAAAGGTTCACCAGCACAATTGGCTTCTCTAGGTACGCCCGATGCGGATGTGGATGCAGAGCGGCTGTATGTTCTGTCGCAGGCTTATCGGTCCACTAAAAAGGAATCCGAGATGTTATCCGCGATCGGAACGCTGACGGAGAAATATCCACAGAGCAAATGGACCGAAGAAGGATTGATGGCGGCAGGAAATTACTACTGGGTGCAGCTCGACCGCATTAAGGCCATCGGCTATTACCAGCGCGTGCTCGACACTTTCCCGGCAGGAAAGAATTCCTACAACGCGGAATGGCGTATCGCGTGGATTGCTTACCTCAATCGCCAGGCGGACGCCGACGAAAAACTGACGGTATTTCTGCGCAAGTATCCGGTGTCGTCTAATGCACCCGACACGCTTTATTGGCTGGGGCGGAACGCAGAGCGCAGCGGCAATAAGGCTCACGCGCGCAGCTATTTTCGCACTGACTCCGAACGGTTTCCGCAAACATACTTCGCGCGCGCCGCGAGGGAACGATTAGCCATGTTAGGTGAAGGTGAGGAGGATGCCCCGGAGTTCTTGGCGGCAATTCCAGCACCTCCGGTGTTGCGGGCTATTGAGGATCCGATCCCTGAGGCGGCAGCAGACCGCTGGGCTAAAGCGCAGGCGCTGCGCCTGATCGCCTTTGATGCTTCCGCAGAAATGGAATTGAAAGATGCGTACTATGCCACCGGCGCGCCGCGACTTCTGTTGGAAGCCGCACAAGCAGCATTTGATCAAGGTCATTTCGGGGCAGGGATGGCTTACGGCCGAATGATGATTCCAAGTTTTGACTCGCGGAAATTCAACGAGGTTCCGATAGCGGCATGGAAGGCGCTCTATCCCCTACCCTATGAAGCCGCCCTGCGGCGTGAAGCGGCCAGAAATAATTTTGATCCGATGCTGGCCGCAGGATTAATTCGGCAGGAGTCCACTTTTCAAGCGGACGCTGTCTCGCACGCCAATGCCATCGGCCTCATGCAAGTTCTTCCGAAAACCGGCAAGCTGCTGGCAAAACAGTTAAAAGTTCGTTACACCAAGAACAAGCTTTTCGAAGCGGACTACAATTTGCAGCTGGGCATGGTGTACATCGCCAACCTGCTGCGCCAGACGGGGGCTCCGGAATATGCGGCCGCCGCCTACAACGCCGGGGAAGATCGTATTGCGGCGTGGCGTGCAGAGCGTAATTACGAAGAAATAGCGGAGCTGGTGGAATCCATTCCTTTCACGGAAACTCGCGAATATGTGCAAATCGTCTTGCGCAACGCCGAAGTCTACCGGATGATTTATGGTAGCGGAGGAGCGCAGCCTGCCGGGTCGGTAAGCCGCAGCCGGTAAAATCACGGGTCGCTGCTTGCTTTCGTTCACGTTGCGCCGGATGTACAGGCACGCTCGCATTTTCTCTTAATTTTGGATTTGTCTTCACCAACTGATATCGCCGAGGAGCAGTGGAAATGAGTGCGATTCCCGATTCCAAGATGGCTGAAGCTTCGCGCCGGATACTTTCGGCAAAGGCTGAACAATTCACGGAATCGGTCATTCGTGAAATGACCCGGCTTGCCATGAAGCATGGAGCCGTGAATCTTTCGCAGGGCTTTCCGGACTTTGCCGCACCGCTTGAAATCAAAGAAGCGGCACGCCAGGCGATCGCCGACGACATCAACCAATACGCGATAACCTGGGGCGCGAAAGCGCTACGTGACGCCATAGTCGAAAAATTCGAACGCACACAGGGCATTCGCATCGATCCGGAGCGCGAGATAACGATTTGCTGCGGCTCGACCGAGGCCATGATGTCCGCCATGATGGCCATCATCAATCCAGGCGATGAAATTGTTGTGTTTGAGCCGTTCTATGAAAACTACGGCCCTGACGCGATCCTGAGTGGTGCGACGCCGCGCTTCGTTAGAATGTGGCCTCCTGCGGCGGGCGGCGCGGATGGATCTGACTGGACCTACGACGAAAAGGAGCTGGCCGCCGCGTTTGGACCACGTACCAAGGCGATCATAGTCAATACTCCGAACAATCCTACGGGCAAAGTGTTTAAACGTAAGGAATTGGAATTCATACGCGATCTTTGCGTGCGCTGGGACGCTTTCTGCATCACCGACGAAATTTATGAACACATTCTCTACGATGGCTCAGAACACATCTCCATGGCGCGTATCGAGGGCATGCGCGAGCGGACGATTGTCATCAATGGTATGTCCAAAACTTATAGCGTAACCGGATGGCGCGTGGGATGGGCCATTGCTCCTCCCGAACCGACCTCGGCAATCCGCAAGGTTCACGATTTCCTTACTGTCGGAGCGGCCGCACCACTGCAGCAAGCGGGCGCCATCGCGCTCGCCTCGCCGCAGTCGTATTACGACAAATTGGCTGCCAGCTACGGGGAGAAACGTGAACGGCTATTGAAAATCCTAACGAGCGCGGGCTTCACGGTGTTCAAGCCGCGCGGCGCGTATTACATCATGACGGACATCGCGCGCTTTGGTTTTCCGGACGATGTGTCCTTCTCTAAATTTCTAGTTGAAAAAGTTGGTGTCGCCGTTGTTCCCGGTTCGAGTTTTTATAGTAATGTGCGCGATGGCGCATCGCAGGTGCGCTTCACATTCTGCAAGAAAGAATCCACGCTCGCCGCTGCCGAAGGGCGGCTAGCCCACTTAGCTGAACAAATCGCTAGTAACTGAACCAACCATGCCATCTTTCCCATATAATGTGCCCATTCTTGGGAACTTGGGAGGCTTCGCTTGCCTGCGATGACATGAAAATCAGTCGGCGCGTGGCGGAGGAATTGCGCGCATGCAAAGTAGGGATCAACACGATGGGTCGCGCGGCGACCGCGAAGAGGTTTTCGGGGGAATCGGCCAATCGTGGAAAGGCTACTTTGTCGGCGGACGGTATCTCGTGCTTGCCGTGACGCAAGGAGCGCTAAACGAAAGACTCTACGGAAATTTTCCGGAGTACACATTCCTTCCGGAAGCAGATTCCGCGAGGTCGCTGGTGAGTGCCACGGCTAGGTAATCGGCGTAATGGTGTGGAATGCGGCTTTAACCATCCCCGACTGCAAACCATCCGATCCGTTTGCGTCAGAGTGTGCTATCCAACCCGGTGCACGCCGCCACGCCGGTGGGATCGCATAGTCCTGCCGCACCACACATCCAGAACTTGAGCATCATGCACCCCTGAGAAATCTAACGCAAACGCACCCTGAGAAGCGGGTACTCGGAAACTATTCCGGGCCTGAAGCTCGGATCTGAGAAGTTAGTCATTCCCTGGTCCTTTCGTGCCCAGACGAGGCCAGAGATATGGAGCGCGACGGGATCCCGAACGGTTTTGCGCGAGTATCGTGATAGCATCTCAGCCCTCGTGAGTGCTTCGTCGTCTTCTCGACGCGACTTCATAAGACTGGCGCTTGCAGGGACGTCACTCCCTGTTGTGAGTAGTCTGGGATTGGGTTCTAACTTGGCCAACGACCGGACACGCTGGTACCGCGACGCCAAATTTGGAATGTTCATACACTGGGGACCATACTCGCTGGCCAGCGTGGAGGCCTCTTGGCCCATAATGACACCCACACCAGCGGGCATCAGCGAAGCGGAATATCGCGAGTTGCCGAGGCGGTTTAATCCCTCAAAGTTCGACCCGAATACTTTCATTGATTTGGCTCGGGCCGCAGGACAGCAATACATGGTGTTCACGACTAAACACCACGATGGTTTTTGCATGTTCGACTCTTCCTACACAGACTACAAGATCACGAATGCTCCTTATGGGAAGGACGTCCTCAGGCAACTGGCGGACGCTTGCCACGGACGCGGCATGCCACTGGGGTTTTACTACTCGCCGCCCGATATGCACCACACAGCCTTTCGTGACACCACGAAGTTGGCGAAAGAAAATTGGAACGGTGAGCCGGCACGCCCCGAGTGGCCCATGTACCTCGAGTATATGCAGCTCCAATTGACCGAGCTGCTGACGAAATACGGCCCGGTAGCTTTGCTCTGGTTCGATGGTTTGCATCACCAGGAGAAATATGATGGCCATCGCTTCCTTGAGCTGATCCAGAAACTGCAACCTGCCACTTTGGTGAACGATCGAATTGGCGTGCCGGGAGACTATCAAACTCCGGAACAGTTCATCCCTAATGCGATCCCGACGAAGAGCGTGCGTTTTGCGGAGACCGATACCAGCGTGCAGCTAGAATTGAACAGAGGGATCCCGCCGCCAGAAGATTTTCAGTTGTGGGAAACCTGCATGACCATAAACAAGACGTGGGCATATAACGCGAATGATCGTGAATATAAGTCGGCGGGGTTTCTGATTCGGAGCCTGGTGGAAGTCGCGGGCCGTGGCGGCAACTTTCTGCTGAACGTTGGACCGCAACCCGATGGCTCGATCCAGCCGGAATTTCAGCAGCGACTCCGTGCCATTGGCGATTGGCTCGCGGTTAACGGCGAATCCGTATACGGAACGACGTACGGACCAGTGCAAAACATGAAATCTATTCGAACCACGGCAAAACTTGGGAGACTTTTCCTCCACATCTGCGATTGGCCGTCGTCGCCATTGGAGATATCTGGACTGGACACGAAGGTGATGTCGGCGCACTTTCTCGCAGGAGGGCAATCATTGAAATTTCGACAAACAGAACGTCAGCTCCAGATTGACCTGCCCCAGCAACCACCCGATCCGAACGTGACCGTCATTGCCGTCAGAACTCTTTAAGAGGACGCTCGCAGTCTTGCGCTAATGCCCGACGTAATGCCAGTCACTAACGCGACGCTAATCGGGGAAGCACAGTCGATGCGCTGTCACCCGCGTAACTTTCCAGCATCCTGTTCGTGGACCACGCCGCAACTTCTACCGTACGCTGCTACTCGTCCACAGACGCCCTTCGTGACCAGGCCGTCTTCCGTTGTGTTGCGGCTGTGGAGCAATACGCCGAGACGGAACTTGGCTTGATGCTCATAGAGTTTTCTCTCCAATACTTCCGAACGGATGCGGCCAAGCGAGGCTTGGCCATTTCTTTTAAAACGCTTACAGCATCGCTTTACGCTGAGTAGACCTACCGCTCATGGTTGTAACAGTGGCGCAGAAACCGAACACTAGACTGTTAAAGCAGGTCGTTAGTCCTCCGTAGAACCACGTACGTACATCTGCGGATAACAATGTTTATCTATCTTAGCTATTCTTTGTTCATATCCGATTACTCTTCAATGACCATCTTGGCTCACGGCTATTCGAGACAGCGCGGATGTTATGAAAGTAATAACCAGTTCCAAGAAAATTAAATCCAAAATAAAACTCAAGCAGAAGCGCGCTTTCGATGCCCAAGCTTTTCTCGATTCGGCCGGGGTAGCGAGAAAAATTGTGCAGTATCGAAGATCGCAGAAGATCTACTCTCAAGGTGATCCCGCTAGCAGCGTGATGTACATTCAAAGCGGTGGCGTAAAGCTCTCCGTGGTCAATGAGGTTGGCAAAGAGGCAGTCGTGGGGATACTAGGGCCCGGCGACTTCTTTGGTGAGGGGTGCATGGCAGGTCAGCGCATTTGTATGGGGACGGCCACGGCGATTACCCCCACGGCAATATTGGACATTGAAAAAGACGAGATGATGCGCGTGCTGCACGCTGAACATGCGCTCTCCGACCGCTTCATGTCTTACATACTTTCACGGAACATCCGCGTTGAGGAAGATTTAATCGATCAACTTTTTAACTCCAGCGAGAAACGGTTGGCGCGGACTCTACTGCTGCTCGCTCGCTACGGCAAGGAACCCCAACCAGAAAAGATGCTTCCCAAAGTATCTCAGGAGATGCTGGCGGAAATGGTGGGCACGACGCGCACGCGGGTCAACTTTTTCATGAATAAATTCAGGAAACTGGGCTTCATTCAATACAACAATGACGGACTTCAGGTCCACAATTCCCTCCTGACCGTCGTCCTGCACGACGCGACGCCAAAATAAAGCGTAGCCCCTGCCAAAGTTTTAAAATGTGGTTTCATTTTGGGAAATTTAGGGATGAGGCCGCACGATCAATCTTGTGCTCTAGAGGAAGCCTGCTGAGCTCTCCTTCTGAAAGCGGGGATTTCGAATTGCGCCGCCTTTCTCGCGACTGCCCAGCGGTCTCCTGCGCATTACCTAAAACCGCAACTGTCTCAAATGAGACAGACTCCGCTTTCTTGCCAACATACGGTGAACATGAAGGGGCCATCCCTCCGCCGTTCATTAAGGTATTGATCTGTCGGGTTGGTGACTTCAGGTGAGTGTTTCAATGTGGAGCCTTACACAGAGCAAATTGCAGTCTGACCAGAGCGGCTTCCGTCCTGAGAGCGCGGATCCTCGCAGATCCTCTCGTCTCAACATCCTTTTCATCCACCGCGATGCAAACACCGTAGAGTGCTGTCTGCAAGAGCTAAAGAAAGCGCAATTCACGGTCAGTGCCGATGTCGCATTGAACTTAGCACAGTGTAAGGAACAGCTCCGCTCCCAGTCTTACGACGTCGTGGTCGCCGAGTACCCCAGCCCAAGTTGGAAAGGATCGCAGGGTTTGCATTTTCTTCGTCAGACTGTGAAGGAAATTCCCCTTCTCTTCGTGACCACCTCTAAAGGAACAGAATCCATCGCGGAATTAACCGCCCATGGCGCCTTCGATTACGTTGAGGGAGAGCATATCGCTCAATTACCCATGGCCGTTCGACGAACCCTGAACGAAACGAAACTGCGGGTGGAGTTGGAGGAGGCCGGGAAGGCCTTGCGGCATTCGCAATCGCTGTATCACGCGCTGGTGGACAATCCCGAATATGGAGTATGCCGGTGCGATGTTCAAGGAAAGTTTCTCGATGTAAACCAGGCTCTGGTGAACATGCTTGGCTACGCAACCAAAGAAGAACTCCTGGCGGCAAACTATCCGTCTGACGGCGTCTTTAATTTCGGTAAGGGCTCGGCATTGGCGGGGCGCTCCTCCGGGACAATGCGAATCAACCCTATCGAAATCGAGTGGAAGCGGAAAAACAATACCACCCTGAAAGTCAGGTTGAGCGGACGTGGTATCTACGACGACCATGGAGATTGTGTTGGCCATGAAATCATTGCCGTTGATATCACGGAGCAGCGTACGCTTGAAGAGCAGCTGCGCCACCAGGCATCGAGCGATTCACTGACCGGCTTGGCCAATCATCGCCGACTTTTTGATGCGTTGCACGCAGAGATATGCCGATCCAAACGCACCATGCGGGAATTCTCTCTCGTGTTGCTGGACCTCGATGGATTGAAAGACATCAATGATCGATATGGTCATCTAGCTGGAGACCGGGCGCTCTGCAGGCTGGCGCACATCCTTACAGACTGCTGCCGGTCCGTAGACACCGCGGCGCGGCAAGGAGGGGACGAGTTTGCTTTGATCCTGCCGGAGACAGACGCAGCTGCCGCGATGTTGGTAGGACAGCGGATTTGCGGTCTAGTTGCGAAGGATGCAGAAGAGCCGAGGCTTTCCGTTAGCGTGGGAGTTTCCAGTTTTCCCAAGGACGCAGAGACCATCGGAAACCTTCTCTTCGTGGCGGACAGGGTCCTGTATGCGATGAAAGACAAGCGGGTAAGAGCCGCTTGGGCCGGTCCAGTCTCTTGATCACAGTTACCGCATTCGAACCGCAACTCAAAGATTCGCCGTCCATCAAGTTTGCAACTATCGACACGCATAGAAAGGCGGACGTCTAGTCCTAAAGCGCTTAGTACTACCGTACCGTTGACCCTACCACTCGGCGACCGTACCCTGCTCGTGTACAGCACCCGATTGCCCGTCCGATAGGCGAAAGTCTATCGAAACGACGGGGTGGGTACGTGTGTACCAAATTGGTACAGGCCCGTAGTTTAGGCTGTTGGACAATTGTGCTTTAAAGGATACAGTGCACCCGGGTTCCTAAGTCCCCGGAGGCACTATGTCACGCAAAGTCACGGTTGTACTCCTTGCCATGCTTGTCTTGGCTGGAGCAATGGGCCTAAAAACGGTAGTGGCGACACACGGAGATAACTCCGTGATAATGGCGAACGGTTCGGCGCCATTGCCTCCAACACCATGGAAGAACGGCTCGGCGCCATTACCGCCAACGCCTTGGAAGAATGGCTCGGCTCCATTACCGCCGACGCCCTGGTAGGCTTCACCCGATAGTAGTTGGTGACGTGGACCAAGGCGCTGAGGAAAAAAACGTGCTTGGTCCTTTCGAATATGTGGTCTGGTTTTTAGGAATAATCCTCGAAGCAGCTGTGGTTGTGTGTGCAATCATTAAGGGTTCCTTCCGGCGTTACCTCGCGCTCAATTTGTACATGCTAGCCTCCGTCTTAGTGAGTTTGGGCCGCTTTAAGACGCTTACCGATTATGGCTTCACTTCTTCCGAGTACGTCTATTTCTACTATTATTCAGATCTGCTGCTAACCATCGGCTTGTATTTTGCACTGATGAGCCTGTACGCTCATGTGTTCAAGGAGATGGGTGAGGGGCGTTATGTGCGATTTGGATCCTTGTTGCTGCTGCTGGGGACAGCGGTATTCTCCTTCGGCATCGTACAACAATCCTCGGACCGCATACTGAGCCGCTTCGTGGTGGAAGTTTCGCAAAACCTCTATTTTGTGGGCCTCGTCTTGACCTATGTCCTGTGGGGCGCCATGCTGAAGCTTCGTGAAACTCGCACCATGTTGATTCAGCTGGTTCTGTCTTTAGGGTTGTACTTCAGTGTTTTTGCAGCCAGCTACGCACTGCGCAATCTATTTCCGTCCCTGCACGGTATTTGGCCCTTTCTCACACCGATTTCGGGATGCTTATTACCACTGACTTGGGCTTACGCTTTCATTCGCTTGCATGAAAACGCGCGCCTGGCACCTGGGCGTCTCGCCGTGGTGCCACGATGATGGCCGCCATCATTTTCGCGTTCTCCACGGCGGCTTTGCTGCAATTCTTTGTTTCTTATTGCCGTTCGCTCATTGCCGCGTCCGCGCGTACGAGCCTGTCGCCGGAGGTGCAGGACGTTATCGGCATAAAGCAAGCGGCTAGCGGCGAGGACTTCGCTCGAGTCATGCAGTACCTGCACCTCTGCCCGGAACGACGGGAAGATCGCAACCGAGTGCAAGCCATTGCAACCTACTTTCGGTTGCTGAGCTTCTTGCGCTCCGCCATCGTTCCGATCGTTCCTTCACTGCGGGCATGGACGGAACACGAGCGTTCGCAGTGCGCTTATTTTGCAGCGGTCGCTCTGGATCGCCGCATCGCACTCAGCCGGGACATGCTCGCTGAACAGATGACCGCCTAGCGTCGCCTGTATTTCCGGTTCTATCCCTCCTGCCTGATTCGCCACATACATCCGTGATTCTCGACTTGACTTTCCTGGAACCTGCTATTCTTTGCTTGTTCTCTCCTCGCCGGAGTGAGCGTCCGCAGCGCAAAACCACCGGTGACAAAAACATGCTTGCAGTGTGGCGCTATACTGCCGTCGAGCGTAGGCGCTTGTAATTTTTGTGATTCATCTGTCGTTGTGGACTCGTCGTCCCGCGAAGACGTTTTCTCGCCCCATACACGAGAAATTCGTACCCGGAATGCTCGGCACTCCGAAGCCACAGAACGTTCCGCCGATCCCCCGTCTGACACGCCCGAAGTCCAGCAGGATGCGGCTTGGCGCGGCGAACTTGCGACACGGGTGGAAGCCTACCGTGTGCGACGGCGCAAAATCGCACGGAATGTTGGCCAATCGCAATTGCCATTTAACGATCACGTCCCGCAAACTCCGCCACCCGCCTCTGTAGCGTTGGCCGAGCAGTCCGCTCCTGCTGAGGAAGATTTTGCGTTTACCATCGCCATCGGCCGCATCGCCAAAAAACCGCGATGGGAAGATACGCGCATGGAGATTGATGTCTCCATGCCGGCGGGAGCCAATGATTCCTTCGAAGCTGCTCACCACCAACAGCACACTTCTGAGTCCGGCTTATATCCCGTGGCTTCGATTGACGAGCGTCGTCTGGCCGGCATTATCGATCTCATTTGCCTGCTTTTTGCCTACGGCGGGTTTCTCTCTCTATTCGGTTCGCTCGGAGGGGAATTCACCGTAAGCAAGCTAAGTGCGGCTGTTTGTGTCGCTACTTTCGCGATCGTTTACCTTCAATATTTCGCTCTGTTTACTGTCTTTGGCGGCACCACTCCGGGGATGATGTTTCGGGGCTTGCAGGTTGTCAGTTTTTCCGGCGAGCCGCCGACGTCGCGGCAACTGCTTCAACGCAGCGCCGGTTACATTCTTTCCGCGGGCACGTTGTTCCTGGGCTTTCTCTGGGCCATGTGGGACGAAGACTCCCTGACTTGGCATGACCGCGTCTCCCGCACCTATCTCAGCTTTGCGCAAACTTATGCTGATCTCGAAGCGCAAAGCGTCGCTCAACCGCGCTGATTAGCAGCTATTGTTTAGTGGATGGGATGACTTCGGGAAAACTCTAACAACAAAAGACAATCTGCTTTTTTCTCGGCTTGGGCCTTATTTCTTGACCACGGTTTCATCCGACGCGATTTTGCCGTCCCGGATGAAAATAATGCGGTGGGCATGCTGCGCGATATCGTGCTCGTGCGTCACAAGAATAATCGTATTGCCTCGCCGGTATAAATCCTCAAACAGCGCCATGATTTCTTCGCCTGTCTTTGAATCAAGGTTCCCTGTGGGCTCGTCGGCCAGCACAATCGACGGGGAATTCACTAGCGCGCGTGCGATGGCCACGCGCTGCCGTTGCCCTCCGGAAAGCTCATTCGGTTTGTGGTGCATGCGATCTAGCAAGTCCACATGTTCCAGCGCCTTTTTGGCCTTCACGATGCGCTCGTCCGAGGGCGTGCCGTTATAAATCAATGGCAGTTCCACGTTGTGCAGGGCAGTGGCGCGCGGCAAAAGGTTAAAAGTCTGAAACACGAAGCCAATTTCCTTGTTTCGTATATAAGCAAGCTCATCGTCGTCCAGGTCGCTCACTAGACGCCCCGCCAGCCAATATTTTCCAGAGCTCGGCGAATCCAGGCAGCCAATTAAATTCATCAGTGTCGATTTTCCAGAGCCTGACGGGCCCATGATCGCCACATACTCGCCTTTGCGAATCTCGACATCTACACCGCGTAGTGCGTGCACTTGCTCCGCGCCCATCTCGTACACCTTGGCCAGTTCCTGCGTCTTAATCACTACGCCGGAGCTCACCAGATCTTCGCGATAGGAATCCACCGAAGTCGTTTCCACGGGCATTTGCATCTCCTCATTGCTTAACGCGCCCAGCGTTTGACTAGTTACGCGTCAACTCTGCTGATCTTCTGGTTTCTTCGGTGCCGAATTATCCACCTTTACCTTGGACTCCGGCTTCAACGTGCGCAGCGCCTTGTAACTTCCTACCACGATCTCGTCGCCTTGCTGCAGCCCCTTAGTGATCTCAATGTCCGTTACCCCGGAAATCCCGGTCTCCACCGGCCGGAACACCGCTTTTTTCCCGCCACTGACCAAGAATACACCTTGCACTTCATCCTTCTTGGGATCGCCCGGTGCTGCTGGTGGAGGCGCAGCCAGTGTCACGCTAGAGTTCTTGTCGTTCTTGGCCGTTTTCGCAGCTTCCTCAAGGTCCTTGCGGGTCCTTACAGCCAGCGCCTGGATGGGGATCGCCACCACATTTTTCTTTTCCGCCGTTCGTATTTTCGCCGTAGTGGAAAGTCCGGGCCTCAAGTTATCCGGCGGATTCGCGAGCGTCACTACCACCTTAAAATCTTTGGCTTCCTGCATGCTCGTCGTGCTTTGCGTGGTCGCTAGTCCCGAACTGCGAAGCACCGCTTGCGAGCCGATTTCCGTTACCTTGCCCTTAAACACCTTACCGGGCACGGCATCAATGGTCACGTCGGCTTCCTGACCCGGCTTCACGTTCACGATGTCCGTTTCGTCTACCTTCACCTCCGCAGTCACCACGGACATGTCCGACAAAGTCATGAGGAAACTGCCGTTTGAATTTTGAATGCCCGGCACCACGTATTCACCCAAACGAACTGGCAGATAGCTCACAATTCCGTTGATCGGCGATATATATGCTGTCTTATTCAAGACGTCTTTCGTGCGCACCAGCATCGCCTTGTTCTGATTCACTTGCGAACGCGTCTGCTCCAGTTGAGCTCTTAACGACTGCACACGCGCTTTGGACGATTCCGCTGCCGCCGTTGCACCATCATAGGCCGTCTTCCGCTGATCGAAGTCCTGCTTTGGGATCAAGCCGTCCTTGTACAATCCTTGTCCGCGTTCGTAATCGAGTTTGGCTTTTTCCAGGTTGGCCTGTTGGGACACCAGATCGGACTGCGCCGCCCTGAAACTAGCTTCTGCGGCTTGGGCCCCGGACTCAGAGGAATTAATCGCTGCCGATTGCGCTTGTACGTCCGCGTTGGCCTGCACCGCTTCCTGTAGCAGCAGCTTGTCGCCTTTCTTGATCTTGTCGCCTTCCTTCACCAGGATCTCCGTGATCCTGCCGAACCCCTGCGCTGTCACGTTCGTATATGTGGTGGGTTTAATTTCTCCGGATGCCGTAACTTGCGATACTAGACTATCTTGCGCCGCCACTTTAGCGGTCTGCACCGTAACTACGCCTTTATTGGCCTGGTTAATGCTGAAGAGTGTGATCCCACCCAGAACCACCACCGCGCCAACCCCAATCCCGACTTTCTGCCACTTCTTCATGTGATCGCTTTCCCTTCAAGTCTGTTGACGGACCAACCTTAGCGGGAGACACCAATCTCATTCTCTCGATTCTTCTAATCTACATACGCGCACCAGGGTAGAAATGTTTCGCTGGAGCCGCCGCATCCCTGCCGAGCTGCTTCACCAACCAAGGCAGAGGAGACCCTAGGCCTTTCGATTACTGCTTGAACAATGGGAAGAGTCGTACGGCTCTATTTTAAAGCTTCAAGCATGCAAAAAGGAAGCAATCGTAGCCTCCGCCTCAGACAAACGCCCGGTGACCCCAGCCCCTTCTGTTTGACGCTCAATACACAGATTTCGTCAACCACGCTGTGTAAATTCAACTCCGAATTGCCCGGGTCATCTCGCCAGACTTGATGTTATACTGCCCCATTCGGCGGGATATTTCCCGCCAGCAAGCTCGCGGAGAGGTGGCAGAGCGGCTGAATGCGGCGGTTTGCTAAACCGTTGTAGGGGCCAAAACTCCTATCGGGGGTTCGAATCCCCCCCTCTCCGCCAGAAGTAGAATCGGTCCAGCCCGGACACATAGGTAAGAAGCTGTGAAGAACCTCGATGGAGCGCGGGACTCAGAATTAGTGTGAGTTTCCTGGAATGCCAATCTGCTACCTCGATAGAGTGTCTCGGTCCTCCGGAGGACGGCGGTCTCGACTGTTGGGGCAGTTGGTTGCCGTAACGCCAGGGTCTGCGCGAACGGTCCGTCAGGGCCTCCAGACCAGACTCTTTGTAGCGGTCAAAAATCTTGTAGCCGGTCTTGCGAGAGATAGCAAACTCTCGACACAGCGCCGCCATCTTCTCGCCCTCCAGCAAACGGGCGACAAACCGAACACATTCATCCCTAACCGAACACTCCTTCCAAGGCATCGCTTCCTCCCCTAGGGGAGGAAGTGTCACCTATGTGTCCGGTACAAACTGTCACCCATGTGTCAGGCCGCTCAAATCCCCGACAAATAAGTACGTTTTGACACCTTGCGTCTAGTGTGGAACAAAAAGCGGCAAGCGCCGCCATGGAGAAGGACTACATTACCCGCATCCAGAAGCAGTACGAAACCTGCTACGAGAAGGCCTTCAACGCGCAAGGTTCGATTCTCACCACCTTGGGCATCATCCTCACGACCCTATTCTTCCTAGCGGGGAGATTCGGACTCCGCGTGTTTGACCGCCAAATGCTTCGTCGCTCAGGATGGCTTTAGCGTTCTTACTCTTGTTTCGTGAACTGTTCGTATGCTGCTGGTAAGTCAATTCCGATCTTCTCGCACAAAGCAGACACATCTCGAAAATCCTTTTCCTTGAGTTGATAGCCGGAATGAAATTTCACCGTCCACTCGGGCGAAATACATCTAACGGTCTGGCCTTCTATTTTACCAATTCCCGTCAATGAAGCAGCGGGGTACACCTCGCCTTTTTCGGGCGGGCCGTACAATCCGTTTCCCTTATCATCGAGCACGATGACGTGAACATCGATCTCTCTACCGTTTTCATCACCCAAGACTAAATTCCAAGCCCTAGCTTCCTCCAGCTTTATGTCTCTAAACTTTTGCGTTTGGAGGAACTGACGGAGAATCGGGACATCCTTCTGCTCAATGGCTATGTCCAAGTCATTATGCGGGCGGGTCTGCTCACCAAGGAGCACATCAACGCCCCATCCACCATCGATCCAGATTTCGACGCCTAATCTTTCAAGGGCCGTATACAGATTAATGACATCAGCGGAGTTCATGCCACCCTTTATGACCAGCGTTGAGAGTCTATCTCCTGGGTTCACAGAAGTCTTGGTGAGCGGGGCGGCAGTCGCAAATCTCAGAACGATGACGTCAGCGAAGGCATTAACTAGAAACGGCAAGATCATCTCCTGGGGATAATCCAAGTCGCCCTACGCGGCTGCTGGACTGAGACTCATGCGATAAGCAGAGGCGCCAGAGCGTCAGACGACAATGACCCTGGACAGACGGACGTTTCGGGGCAGGCCTCGGCTGGTCGAGAGAATGCTGTTGACAGATCCGACCCGATATCTTCTTTCCGCACGTTGCGTAACATGTTGTGTGGTATCAGGAAATCTCGGTCGTCCCGGAGCAACCACTTATGACCCGATGCATCTTTGCTTGTTACCTTTCGCTCTTCTGTCTGTGTCGTGGGACGTTTGGGCAAGTTGCCAAGGGCCAGCAGCCGCCTGCCGCAACCCCAGCCATTGACTCGGAATATCGCAAGTTTGATGACTTGGCTTCCTTCCTGCGGGCCCGCAACGCGCAGCAGTATGCGATTTCGTCTCCAAAGGGCATTGATGAGGCAAGCTTCGTCACAGTAGGCGGCATCGAACAATGGATTACGATTCGCGGCCAGGATCGTGACAACCCCGTGTTGTTGTTCCTGCACGGTGGGCCTGGTGACGTGACCAATCCCTGGACATTTGCATTATTCGCTCCATGGGAGAAGCACTTCTCAGTGGTGCAATGGGATCAGAGAGGTGCTGGCAGGACGTTGCGAAAAAGCGGCCCAGCAGTTGCCCCGACGATCACCGTGGATCGCATGGTGCAAGACGGTATCGAACTGGCAGAATATCTGCGTAAACATCTTGGCAAGGAAAAGATCATCATCGTAGGCCATTCCTTCGGTTCAACCCTCGGTGTCCGAATGGCTAAGGCGAGACCCGACCTCTTCTACGCATACGTGGGCACGGGTCAAGTCGCCGACGCAACCAAAAACTATTTCGTGGCTTACGACGCGTTACTGAAGAAGGCGCAAGCCGTTGGTAATCAGCAAGCCTTTGATGAACTGAGCCGTGTCGGCCCACCGCCTTATGCATCCCAGCCGCCGGGCGGGGGATACGGCGTGCAGCGGAAATGGGCGAACGCTTTCGAGGGCGCGGACCAGTTCTTAAATTGTACAATTGGCCTCACGCTCGTCGCTCCAGGCAATTCTGTGCGAGACATCAATGATTCCGCTGATGGCCAGATGCTGAGCGGCGATCGCCTCGTCGCGCAGATCAAGTCCATCGGACCGGCAGACCTTGGCCTGGAATTCTCCATTCCGATATTTGTTTTTCAGGGCGAGGAGGATTTTACAACTCCAACTGCGCTCGCTCAGCATTACCTAGAATCCATCAAAGCCCCTCGCAAAGCGTTTGTGCCGATCAACGGTGGCGGGCACTTTGCAGTGTTCATGCACTCCGATCAATTTCTACAGGAGCTCGTCATGCGGGTGCGCCCGCTGGCTGCAGGGCATTGAGCTTGGCCAATGAACGTTCCGGTGCGCAGCAGAAGACATGAACGATGCGCGAGAGCGCCACAGATTGAATCCGAGCCAGTTCGATGCAAACGGCAACCCACCGCCGCCGAAGTAGTGACGCCCCATCAAAACTGTTGAATGTTTCACTTCAATATCCCCGTCATCATACGAACACTGCGCGAACCAAAACAGCAACGAAGAGTACGGGAATTTTCATGGCTGCGGCTCACTCTAGACGAAGGCGATTGGCAGGAAATCCGGTCTTCACCTGAGAACAATTCAAGAAATGCGTCAGACCGCCCCAGGCCGATAGATTTTGGGATTGACAGTGTTTTTGCCGGTCAATTGGTCGTGGCCTGTCTCTAGGCTGCCCAACCACAAGCAGACGTCGGGGTATTCCCGGAGTCACCCCTATGCGCCAGACTCTTTCTTGGCAGCTAAATCCATCCTCGGGCGGACGACAAATTTCCCTGCCGTAAGCTCCACCAAATAAATCGTGTCAAATCCTTCTTCTGTTGTTGGCGGCTGGATTTTCTTATATGTGCTCGCGACGGCCGCAACCGGCACCTTCTGTTTCATGGTCCGCAAATTGTTACGCTCAATAGCATCGCGCAAGGAAGATTGAAAGAAGTAAGCCACAACCCGAAATCCGGCGGCGCGGGCAGGGGCGATATATCGCGACCGATCGCTCGCCAGTGGGTTCGTGTTATCTATAACGAACGGCTGCCCTGCCTTGAGACACTCTGCAACTAACCGTTCTTCCCGGCGCCGCGTGCGCACCACGTCCAGGCTGATGTGTGTGTGGGTTTGCAGGAAAGCCTCCCGGTAAAAAGTTGTTTTCCCCGCACCCTGAACTCCGATGAAGATGACCGCTTCCATGGCCTCACGTACACCGTGCGGTGTGCCCTGGCTACCTGGGGGCCAGCTTCGCTAACTTGGGAGGTTTTGAACCGTGTCGCACCGCCGTAGCCACCGGCTCGTAAGTCAGTTGTACTCCCGCGCGCGCGCAGCGCAGCATCAATCCACCCCGACTCATGTCTCCCCGGCCCACGAATTCGGAAGGAAACAGCAAACGCTCCCCAAACACGCTTACCAGTGGGTCAACATACTTGGGCGTCGCAATGCTGCCGAGAAGTACAATTTCGCACTTTGACCCTACCAGCTCAGAAATAAGTCGCGCGTCGCGCTCCAGAGGTTGGCGATACCTTTTTTCGCCCGCATCAATGGGGACCGCCGAAATATCCCGCAATTGCCGGATCGTTACCGGCGTCTCCGGCGGCATCAGCCCGCGGCACGCGGTGATAACGAAGGAACCTGGCATTCCTGTCGGCGGATGCGCGAAAGTTCGCGCATAAGCTAGTTTCCCCCGAAAATAAAGGCCGCTGATAAAGCTGAATACTTCTCCCAGCGGCAACCCTTCGCGGCGCAATCGCACGGCCAGCTCAAAGCTCGCTCTTTCACTCACCATCTGCTTGGCGCGGATCCCTACTGTATTTGCCGGGGACAAGAGAAAGATTCGTGGACAGCCGGATTCTTCAGAAACCTTGTGCTGCACGCGTAATGCTGCGCCTTGAGTTTTAGAAGGTTGGGCTGAAGATGTCTGGATCCGACCCACAATTATTTCCGTTTACTACTGGCCCCCCGCGAGACTCACTCGTCCGCCCTACATAATAACTCACCATCTGCAAACACTAAAAAAACCAATGACACTACGAATAGCTCTGCTCAAAACCTCTGCCGAGTGTTAAACTACGTCTACCTCCTTTACCTGTATTCCAAACCACACACAGGAAATTTCACGCCCCAGACAGCCGAGGTGCATCGTGAAGTTGCGTGATCGAGACGGTGTCGAACACGCCGTTCAAGTCACAGCTGAATCATGGTACGAGGCCGCGATCCTCGGCTTAAGGCAGTTTCAACGTAGCGCATGGAGTCGCGAATCACCGCCGAAGGGCGCAAGCTTCGCGTCGAAGTGTGGGAACCCCCCACCTTCTACGATATTTGCGTCGATAAAATTGAAAATTGGCTCGCCCAGCCGGGAACTTCTCCCCGGGGCGTGACGCTGCGAAAAAAGCTAAGCCGCTTGTTAAACGAATGATCGTGCGCTACCCCAAAACTTGTAACTTGCGACTACGTCTTTTGTGATGAATGCAGGCGTTGCCGCGCGTAATTGCTCCAAGAGCTTACCGGATCGAGTTCCACGTACATCTGCCAATGCTGGCGCGCTTCCACATACCCACCAAGCTGGTCGCAAACCAGCGCTAGGTTGTAGTGCGCATCCGCATACTGCTTATCGAGGCGTACCGCCAAGCGCAAGTGCTGCCGCGCTTTTTCCAATTCGCCCAGTTCCTCCAACACGCTGCCCAGATTGAACTGCGCCACCGCATTCTCTGGATTCAACTTTGCTGCCGTCGTGAACAGTTTCTTCGCTTCCTCGAAATGCGCTTGTTCGTAGGCCAGCATCCCCAAATTCGTCAGCGCTTCAGCGTGGCCTGGCTCAAGTTCAAGCACGCGTTTATAAGCATCGGCTGCTTCTGCAGGGCTATCGCCTGCCGCCTCAAACTCCGTGGCCAGCGCAAACCACCCATCCGCATTTCGCTGCGGCATTACCCGCACTTGCTTTTTCAATTCCCGCGTTTCGAAATTCAGGATGAATTGCCCGGAGATAGGTTCCAGGTGCGTTCCTGCCCGCTCCACGATGATGTCCTTGCCATTCGAACGGATGCGCAGCTCCGTCAACGGCGACTGCACTTCGGATAGCTTCTGATGCAGCGCTAGCAGCGAGCGTCGCAATCGATTGGCGGACACGCCTTTTTCGATGAGCTGCTTTGCGGTACGCAGGCTGATCAGGTCGCGAAAGTCGTAAACCCTTTCCGCGCGGCTCTTTCGCGGCGGCACCAGGCGTAGTCTTTCCCAATAACTCAATTGCTTGTCGGTGACATCCAGGATGCGCTGGAATTCTCGGCGCGTAAATTGATCGCAACTTCCCATCAGTAAGCTAGCCTGTTGCCTTCTTGCCTGTCCGTTTCTGGGCCGCTGGAGGGACCGCGCGGACCAGCGGCTTCTTCGGCGTTGCCGCTCCCGCTGCCTGCTTGGCGTTAATGCTCTTCTTCAAAGCTTCCATAAGGTCGATTACCGGCGCGCGTTGCGGACGCGGCGCTTCCGCCACTTCTTGCCCCTTTTGTTTCGCCGCGATCAAAGCCTTCATGCCCTCCTGATATTCGTCGCGGTACTTGGCCGGCTCAAAGTTCGCCGCCAAGCTTTCAATGAGCTGCATCGCCAGCTTTTTCTCTTGCTCTTTCGGAACCGTGTTGTCGCGCCGTCCGTACTCGGTGACCTCGCGTATTTCGCTTTGATAAAACATCGTATGCAGCGTCAACCCTTCCGCTCGCGGCCGTATTACCACGATGTGTTCCCGCTGGTGCATGGTCACCTTGGCGATCGCCGCGTATTCCGAGTCTTCCATCGCTTTTAGCAGCAGTTGATAAGCTTTTTTCCCTTCATCCTCGGGCGTCATGTAATAAGAAGCGTCGTAGTATAGTGGATCGATCTCCTCGATTTTCACAAACTCCAGAATCTCCATCGTGCGCGCGGACTCTGGCTCGATCTTATCCAGATCCTCTTCCGAGAAAAGAACATATTGGTCCTTTTCGTATTCATATCCCTTCACGATCTCAGAACGCTCCACCATGCGGTTGCAAGTCGGGCAGAACAGCGGCATCTTAATCCGCGAATGGCACGGTTCGTGTAATTGGTTTAAACCGATACGTTCGCCGCGGGCCGCCGAAAATAGACGTATCGGGATGGAGAGCAAGCCGAACGTCAGATAACCTTTCCAAACCGAGGTCGCCATCACCAGCTCCTTATCAAATCTGTTTTACTTCGCTTGCACCCGGTTAAGGGTAAAGCGTGCATGCGGATGTCGCAAGGCGAATTAGAGGCGAAAGTCCGGTGAAAATCGCCAGTTTTTTATAGTAATACCGTCTTTACATGATATTTCTTGCCCTGTGTGAAACAGTTGGAAAGATCTTGCTAATTTCATCGCTTAAACGTTCGTTTTTTTGCGTTTTTTCGCGCAATATATCCACTGGCGTCGCTGGCGCGGAATTCGTAAACTCAACGCCTTCAAACATTTTGGAACGGCCGCTCGCGCGCATCCCTTATTTCCGACACCCATTTTTCCAAAATTATTTGATTATTTGGCTCAATCTTTGTGAACGTCACTCCCATTCCCGTTTTTGTCCGCACATTAACCACTCGCCCCAGCGCCGTAAACACGTTGCCGTGATGCGAAACGCGTATCCGCACTTTCGTTCCTACCTTCCACGCATTGGCCGTCACCACCTGGCACCCAAACAAGCTCAAATCGCTGGTTTGTTCACGAATTTCAGCGTCCGATTCCAGGTCCACCAGTTCGATGCTCGCTGCAAAGGCGTATCGACGTGCACGCGGTTTCTCGGGTTGCACAGGGCGTCCTCCTCGCTTATCCCACATCATAAAGCAAAATAACGCCTTAACAGGCAACACTTTCCGGGCATGTATGTTCATTCGTTAACATCTGTGTTTGGCGATCCGCTTTGGCCAACTCCTCCTCACCATCGCAAATTCCTTCCACTTCCTTTACCCAAAATGCATTCCGGGCTATTTTTTTCTTGGAACCACCTGTACTCTACCGGAGATCGACATGCCTGCCGAAAACAATCCACCCACCAAACTCTCTGCCTTCAAGAATCCGACGGTCTACACCGCCATCATCTTGCTTGGCATCGTCATCTACGTTGGTTGGATTTTCTTTGCGCGCTGGAAGGAAAATCGCGACATCAAGCGGCAAGCCAGCGAGAAAAAAATCGCCAACGATCGCCAGGTTGTCGAGCAGATGGGCGGAAGAGAACTTGCCATCCAAACCTTCTACGCCGTCCCCCCCAACATCCATCGCGGCGAAAAAGTGCAGTTATGTTACGGCGTGGCGAACGCCAAGTCCGTCAAGCTGGAGCCCCAGGATAATCCTGTCTGGCCCTCTTACAGTCGCTGCGTCGAAGTCTCCCCCCCAAAAGACACCACTTACACGCTCAACATTCAGGACGCCGCCGGCAATACCAAATCTCAGTCCATCGACGTTAAGGTGCGCTAGTCCAGCCACATCCCCCTATCGGCACGCAAATATCCTGCTTCCCCTTGTGGCCGTAATTCCACCCCATCTATAATGGTCGCTGCTTGGTGTCCGGTGAATCGCCCCCCATCGGACTCCGCAAAGGCTTGTTTCCAGACCAACTTAATTAGATGGACGATGATCGATTTACGGTAAGCGACTACAAACATGTCTGACCCATTAGCCAAGATCAAGCAGAAGATACTCGACGAAATCGATCAGCTCTCCCACGAGCTCAATGTTGAGCTCCCCAAGGAAATCGCCGTCGCGCGCGCCCACGGCGACCTCTCCGAAAACGCCGAGTACAAGTACGCCAAGGAGCGCCAGGGTTACGTTAACGCCCGTATCGCCCAGCTCAAGAAGCGCATGGGCGATCTCGGCATGCTCAATCTCACCAACATTCCCAAGGATCGCGCCGGTTACGGTTCCCGACTCACCGTGCTCGACACCCAACGCGACGTAAAGATCGAATACAAGCTTGTCAGTACCGAGGAAGCCGACGCCGAAAAGGGTCTCATCTCCACCACCTCGCCCATTGGCAAGGCCCTCCTCAATCGCAAGGTCGGCGACGAAATCGAAGTCGCCACTCCTGCCGGCAAAAAGGAATTTGAAGTCGTCCGCCTCGTCACCATCCACGACGAATCCTGACCGTTCGCACTTCCGCTCTTTTCCTTCTCATCCCACGAACCTAAAATTTCCCTGTTACAATCCTTCCACACCTTTGCGATTCTCATTGCCATGAAGCCGGCTCTTATCATTCACGGCGGCGCCTGGGACATCCCTGACGAGGCCGTGGACGCCTGTCAATCCGGATGCTCCCGAGCTCTTGCCGCTGGCTGGTCGATTCTCGCCAGCGGAGGCTCCGCGCTAGAAGCCGTGGAAGCTGCCATCATCACGCTCGAAGACGATCCCGTCTTCGACGCTGGCTTCGGCTCGCATCTCAATCTCGACGGCCGCGTGGAGTGCGACGCCATCATCATGGACGGCGCCACGCTTCGCGCCGGCGCCGCCGCCAACTTGCAGCGAGTAAAGAACCCCATTCGCCTCGCGCGCAAAATCCTCGAGCATTGTCCGCACATGATGCTCGTCGGCGAAGGCGCCGAGCGCTTCGCCGTTCAACAGGGTATTGCGCTTTGCGCTCCTGAAGAACTTGTCAGCGAAGCCGAATGGGAAGCCTTTCTGCATTGCAGCAAGGACCAGCATGCCGCTTTACACCATCGCGGCCACGCACAGGGCACCGTTGGCGCGGTGGCCCACGATCAGCATGGGAAACTTTTCGCCGCCACCTCCACCGGAGGCACTTGCTGCAAACTCCCCGGCCGCGTCGGCGATTCTTCCCTTATCGGCTGTGGCTGCTACGCGGACTTGGAAGCCGGTGGCGTCTCCTGCACCGGCTCCGGCGAAGCCATCATGAAGATCGTCATGGCCAAATCCGCCACCGACCTCCTCCGCCCATCTACGGCGGCCGCTTCTACCTCCGCTCCTATGTCTGCCGCTGCCCATTCTCCCGCTGAGCTAGCCATGTTCGCCGCGCGCGTATCGGTCCTTCTCCTCGCACGCAAAACTCACGCCACCGGTGGCCTCATCCTCCTCGATTGCTACGGCAACCCCGGTTGGGCCTTCAACACCCCGCGCATGGCATATGCCTATGTCGCTTCCGACGGTTCTTTCGTCACAGCCGTCTAATGCCGCCTTCAAGCTTGCCCTCTAGGCAGGAAACATTTCTAGTTTTTTTAAGTTTTTTCGACCACGAAGAACACTCTGAAGAAAATGTGACCATGACCAAACGCGCGATTAATGATTTTCACTTGAACCACCACGTAGATTGGGTCGCCGAATTAGAGTGCGGCCACACTCAGCACGTGCGCCACAATCCTCCATGGACCTATTGTCCTTAGGATATCACCGCGGAAGGCCGCCTCCGCGCTTTACGGCCGTGCGCTCGGCGAGAAAAAACCAATCGGCAAATCCCGCGCCGTCCGCAATCCAGCGGGCGCATCCAAGATCACCGGGATTGAATTCACCACCACGGATGCCGTCGCAATATCCCCAGGCGTGCCACCCGGAATCACCAGCTTGATGTTTGGGTGGCCTGTCAGTTCCACCGAGTCGGTAGGATTCTTCGCTCCCACGTACATCTGCAGCTCCAGATAAACCAGCTCTTGGCCTCCACTCAACCCCCTCGCAATCTGATGAACCCCCGCGGCCTGGCCCGCTTCCACCGTCAAAAATTCCGTCTGTACCCGTTCCTGCGCCACCATTGGATCGATCGTCTCCCGGATTTCTTCCACCGGCAGGTTCAAACTGTCCGCCACCATGGCTACCGATTCCGGCAGTCCCACATGCTTGATCACTCCCGCCTCCACCTGAGCACGGAATTCCTCCAGCGTCATCCCCGCGCCGATTTTCTTTTGCAGTGGAAGCCGCCGCTTACCCGCGTCCACCACGCGCAGCGCCTTGGCATGCTCGATACGCTGCGATACCGCGGCCAGCGTGATCACCAGCTTGTCTAACACGAATCCTGGGTTCACGCCCGTTCCTACCAGCGCCACTCCCCAGTCTTTCGCGGCGGCATCCAGTTGTGCTGCCAGCTCCGGATACGTCCGGTACGGATAGGCCAGCTCCTCGCACGTCGATACCACGCACGATTCGGCCTCCAGACAAGCCAGCAATTGCTCCATGACCTTCGGTAGCGACGACGACGTCGAATGGATCACCACGTCTGCCGCCTGTTCCAGCACTTCTCTTCCATCCGCGGAAATCTTCACGCCCCACGGGGCGTCTCCAGCGCCCACCACCTCGCCTAGGTCCCGCCCCACTTTGGCGGGATCATGATCGATCGCCCCGATGATCTCGATGGCTTGCTTCTCGCGCATCAGCCGCGCAATGGACGCACCGATCGGGCCGACACCATATTGGATGGCGCGAATTTTCTTTTTCACGTCGTTCTCCGTCTGCGTCTTGCGGGGAGCGCACACCGCGCATTTTTGCTGGCAAATGAAACCCCTACGATAAAGGAATTCGCTAGTCCAGGCAACGCCAATCCCGCCGCGGTAGTCAGTTTCCGATTACGGGACGCAATATAGAAGGGCACCCCTTGGGTTGGGTTTTGAGTATTCGGCTCAACCCCTCCAGAAAGGAGCACCCTCTATGGATAGCGTGAAGTACACAGTCCTCTCCTCCATTGATTCGACCATCGAAGGTAACTCACGGCATGCTGGAATAGAGGTGGAAGGTCTCACGGTTTCTCGCTGAATCGATGGTAATTCGAAGACACAAAACAAACAGATGATTAAGAATCTCATAGGGACATCCGCTTGGTTCACGAATTTAGCATGATTTCGGAAAATCCAATGGAGCGTCTGGGGCCAACGCATTAACCACATATTGACCCACTACCCCCTGCCTCGCGCCTGTCCGCTCTTGCTGTCCCCCGGAGCTCCCACCATAATGATTCCGCCGCTTACCACTCGTCAGGAGGACGCCGCCATGCCTGCAAAAAAGCTCACCGCCCCTGAAGTTCAAGAAAATCTCAGTCGTGTCAAAGGCTGGACCTTGGTCAATGGCAAACTGCACCGCTCATTCGAATGCAAGGACTTCGTTGCCGCCTTCGGCAACATGACCCGTGTCGCCCTGGTGGCCGAGTCCATGAACCATCATCCCGAGTGGTTCAACGTCTGGAACAAAGTCGTCATCGACCTTAATACCCACAGCGTTAGTGGTATCAGCGATCTCGATTTTCAGCTCGCCGAAAAAATAAGTGGCATCTTTGCGTCCTGACGGCGTTCCCGTGAACTACCGGGCATGACGGCCACCGGACATTTTCCGCGGGGTGGGCGCTCTTCTCTCCTTTTTTTCATCCGCTGGGCCGTCGCGCTTCTCATTCTCGGCCTTCTCATCTACCTGCTGCCGCTCGAACCTTTGCGCAACGCGATGGCGCGCGTTCCTCTCACCCGCTTGCTCATTGTTTTGTTCATCTATCTCATCGCACTGAGTGTGGGCATTGCGAAGTGGCATATGGTAGTGAACACCGCCGGAGCTCGGCTGCCGTTCATCGTCAGTGCTCGGTGCTATACAAGCGGCCTCTTTGGCGCGCTCTTTCTGCCTTCCATCGTTGGTGGGGACGCCGCGCGACTCGCTGTCGGCATTCCTCGCAGCTCGCACCCCGCAACACTCATCACCGGGAATCTCGCCGATCGCTTTCTGGATGCGGCCGCACAGGTCACCTTAATCTTTATTGGTTTGCTCTTGCTTCCGGGATCTTTGCCGCCGCAACTTCAAAATCTCGCGCGCAGACTCCTCTTCATCGGTGGCATCGTTGCTACCTTGCTGCTCATACTCGCTTTGCTCCTTTATCGACCGCTTCTCCGGGGACGTTCCATCCGCTTCCGTCGCGTGCTCGCTCGGCTTTGCTGCGCAATGCGTTCCGTGTCGCGTCGCCCTCACATTTTGGTGCTCGGCTGGCTGCTCGGAACTTCGGTGCAAACCACTTTCCTGGTCCTGACCGCGCTTCTTGGTATGTCCTGCGGCCTCTATCTCCCGCTGCGCGTATGGCTCATCGCTTGGCCATTGGCGAAAATTGCCGCCATCCTCCCATTCACACAAGGAGGTATTGGCGTTCGCGAAGCTGCTCTGATCGCTTTGCTCGTTCCCTTCGGCGCGCCCGCTTCTTTGGCCCTCGCCACCGGAATCGTTTGGGAAGGCATCATCATTGCTGGCGGACTGATCGCCGGCCTCACCGCTTTTCTAATACATCGCCTGGAATCTCGCGCCACCCGTGCATAGCGTCCCCGCAACCCCCGCAGGATTTCTATTGACTCGCCGGAAATCTGCGTGACAATAGAGAAACCCCTTTCTACAAGTTTGCTTTTCCAGAGGACTGCCTTTCCAGTCCCGTTAATTCGGTTCGTGTCTCATGATTCTTCGTATTGGGTGGACTGTCGCCGGATTTGCGTCGCCCGGTTCCGCATTCATTGGCTTTAACTCACTTCGTCTCGGCGCTTCGGCACAGTTTCCCCCCGACCTTTACAAATCGCAACGCTGTTGCTTTTCTCAAACTGTTCCAGAGAAAGTGAGTTTCTCTTCATGACACCGCTTGCGACACCAAAGAAACTTCGCGTTCTCCTTGCGGAAAGCGGGCCCGCAGATGTAGAGAGGGTTTTCCGTGAGCTTTTCCCCCAGGCCGAACTTACCGTGGTCTCCACTTTTGCCACGCTGCTTCCCACAGCCTATCTCGTTAATCCGGAATTCATCCTCCTGGATCTTTCCCTCGCGCATCCGGACCCTCTCGGTGCCGTCCGCTTGGCCCATCGCGCATTTCCCAACGTGCCACTCATCGTCTTTGCCTATCCCGCCGACAAAGATTATGCGGTCCAGGCCCTCGGCTGCGGCGCATTGGACTACCTACTAAAGGGCTACATGGATGCTCGGGTCATCGATCGGGTCGTGCGCGCTGCTCTCGAGCGCAACACGCTTGAGGGCTTGGCTGATCTACTCCGTGATCCGCTTACCGGGCTTTTCATTCGCGAAGGGTTTTTAGCGCTTGGGGCACACGCTATGGAATCAGCCAAGCGCGGCGGCGGAACTTTGGTTCTGGTTTGTCTGCTATTTGAAAATTTAGCCGCCGTCCGGTCCGAATTCGGTCCGCACGTTTCGGATCAAAGCGTGCGCGATCTCGCCAGTATCCTCGCGGGATGTTTCCGGCGCACCGATCTCATCGTGCGTCTGGGAGAAACGCAATTTGCCGCCCTCGCTATCGACGCCGCCGAACCTAGCGCCGCGTTGATTCTCCAGCGTATCGCTACTCGAATCGCTATTCGCAATCAGGACACAGGTCCCGCGCGTCATTTGAATTTGCGCATGAGCGTCGCGTTTTGGGGTGCCAACAACAATAAATCCTTCCCAGAATTTCTGGACGCTGTCGAAGCCGACCTTTCTGGTTCCCAATCCTCCCAAACCCTAAATCAAACTCTCGACCACGCATCTGATCAAGCCCCAAACCACACGCCGAATCACTCCCCTGGACAAGCTCCAGGCCAAGTCCCAAATCAAATGCTGAACCAACATGTTGAAGTCGGCCCTGTTAACTCTGAGGTGAAATGATATGCAACAAACAGCCGCAAGCTATCGAACTTCAAACTTTGTAACAGAACTGCAAATGGCCGGCGCGGTGATAGCCGCCATCTTAATTTTCGCCTACCTGCGCCGCTTACCGTTGGGATTACTGGCAGGCGGCCTCGCCACTTTCGCCGCTCTCCTGTTCGTGAGCCAACTGCTGCGGCGAGAAATCGCCGGGCGCGTCAAAATCGAGAACCTGCTGGACGCGCGTGATCTCCTTGGCGTCGAAAACGAAAAACAGCGCGGCGAGCTCATTCATGCCATGGAAGAACTGCACGAGCAAATCCGCGCGCGCGACCGCGTAGAACACCAGGCTCGCCTGCTAACCCAGGATTGCGGCGAGCGCGTATCTCTCCAACGCTCGCACCTTGGGTGGCCGCCGCTACCCTGCCGGCAACCGTGTCGGCAATTTTCCATGAGCGCGCTCGTCGCGGAAGTTCTTGCGAAAGTTCAGGCCGAAGTTCTCCCGGGAGCCGCTGGCCGCAAAATCTACTGGCAAATTTATTCGCTGCCGGAAGTGCAAGCAGATCCGATTCTGGTGCGCCACGTTCTCGCCAATCTTTTTTCCAACGCGATGATGTCCACCCGTCTTCAATTGCGCGCCATCATTGAAATTGGCAGCCGCGAAGAAAACGGCGAAGTCATCATTTTCGTCCGCGATAACGGCGCGGGCTTCGATTCCTCTTGTGCCAACAAATTTTTCGCTGGGTTGCAGCGGCAACACCCCCAAGATGAATTGGAAGTTCCGCGGACCGGTCTGGCGGACGCGCAACGCCGCATCTCTAGACATGGCGGCCGAATGTGGGCCGAATCGCAACCCGGAAAAGGCGCAACTTTTTATTTCACTCTTCCGAGCGCAACCATTCTGGAACAGCGGCAGGCCGCTTTCGGCGCGGGCGCGTGAGTTCATTCGCGGTGCGCGCACCATTCATTCGGAGAAGTGCTCGTTTTTGCCGTGTCGTTTTTGCCGTTGACACTCGCGTCGGCAAATGCTAAAAACGCGATTAATAGACGATCCCTTTGCGGTGGGTCTCCTAACGCATTGCGTCGAGCACTACGAGAGTGAGGCTGCGGTCCCGCCAAAATAGGGCTGATCCGCTGCACTGCATAGGGTTAGTCGTGCATCACCCCACCCCGGGAGGTGAGAACGCAACGTTTTCACCTCCTTTTTTTGTTCCCCGCAGCGGTCTCGTTTTCCGTTACGATGACTTTCGCCCCGGGTGTTAACGGGCCGCCTAACCCCAATGCCTTCAACACCGCCCCTCCTTACTCTGCGCCACGTCACTGTGCTGCGCCAGCCATTTCACGTTGATACGCGAGGCGATGCCCAAGTTAATGTTCCAACCCCTCCTCCTGCCCCCAGTCCGCGCGCAGCCCCAAGCTCGCGGCCTGCGCTCGATGACCTGACGCTGCAGATCGAAGCCGGCGAACACGTCTGCATCCTCGGCCCGAACGGCAGTGGAAAGTCCACACTCATTAAGACCATCACGCGCGAGTGTTATCCGCTGGCCAGGGAAGGCTCCTCGATGTCCATCCTGGGCCGCGAGCGCTGGAACATTTTCGAGCTGCGCTCACTCCTGGGCGTCGTCTCGCCCGATTTGTTGGCTTCGTGCACCTCGGACGCCACAGGGCGCGACGTGGTCCTTTCCGGCTTTTTCAGCAGCACGCGCATCTTTCCACACCACCATCCTGATCCGCAGCATCTGGCGCGCACTACGGACACGCTCGGCAGCCTGGGCATCGCTCATCTGGCCCACCGCTCTGTGGCCCAGATGTCTTCCGGCGAAGCCAAGCGCACGCTCATCGCGCGGGCCCTCGTCCACGAGCCGCGAGCGCTGCTCTTTGACGAGCCCAGCAACGCGTTGGACATCGCCGCGCAGTTCCAGCTGCGCGACACATTGCGGCAGCTGGCGCAGTCCGGGATAGCCATTCTGTTGGTTACCCATCACGTCTCCGAAATCATCCCGGAAATCGATCGCGTGATCCTCCTGCGCAAAGGGCGCATTGTGGCCGACGGCCCCAAATCCACCGTGCTCACCGCTGCCCATCTTTCCCATTTGTTTGGCGTGCCGGTGCGCCTCGCGGAACATGAAGGCTTCTTCCAACTGTCGTGAAGGCGAGACGGTGGCTTTTTTTGACCAAACCAGTCAATTACAATTTTGCAGTTTTATGCCTTAGAGACTCTTAGAGAAAGAATATGAAAACTGTTCATCGACATCCGTGCTAGAAACGGGGTGCAGGTTCGATAAAGGCCACTCATTCGACATCGCGACGGGCAGTTGCCTCGCGAGGATGCACTGCAACAAGCTCAGGTAGCTTGGTCACTGGTGCATGGAATCGCGAAGCTTGCGGTAGCCCAGCGGTTTCCATTCCGATCCACGGCCGAGGTGCTGAGGTTTGCCGAGGTGGCCATTGAGGGATCCGTGCCGGGCGCTGGCGTCAAGAGATAATTTTGTTGGTAAGATTTGAGGCATGCTGCTGGAAGCGCGCGTAACTCATCCCACGACAGAAGCGGACGCGGTTCGGTTGGCGCGTGAGATTTATGGGCTTGTGGCATCAGCGAAAACGCTGCCGGGGGAGTACGACGAGAATTTCCATCTGACTCCAGTGGGGCCGAGCCAGACGCGACAGAGTTCAGTGAGTCTTGACGCGCGCGGAGTAGTGGTCAACGAGCCAGGCGAGTTTGTCCTCAAGGTGATGCATCCTGCGCGGGAGCAGTCGTTTATCGACCTGCAGTGCCGTGCGTTGCAACATTTGGCGCAGCGAGCGCCGCGGCTCACGCTGCCGCGCGTGGTTCCCGCGGGCAACAATAAATTATTCAGCGCAATCACCGCGCCGGATGGGTCCTCACGGCTGGTGTGGTTGCTGACCTATGTGCGAGGGATGGTGCTTGCGGCGGCGCGGCCGCATAGCGCGGAGCTTCTCGCGAGTCTCGGCAGGCTGCTGGGCGAAATGGATATCGCCCTGCAGGATTTTTCTCATTTCGCGGCGCATCGCGAATTGAAATGGGACCTTTCGCGCGCGGTGTGGATCCGCGAGTACATTCCGCAGATTGCTGGGCCATCGCGGCGAGCCCTCGTGGAAAAATTCCTGGCGCTTTATGAGGCGGAAATAGTTCCTGCGCTGTCGCGACTGAGACGCAGCGTGATCTACGGGGACGCCAACGATTACAACGCGCTGGTTGGGGAGGCATGGGAGCAGCCGCGCAAAGTTATCAGCGTGATCGATTTCGGCGATTTGCATCACGGGACTACGGCGTCCGAGGTGGCGATCGCCGCCGCTTACGCAATGCTTGGAAAGAAAGATGCGTTGCGTGCTGCAGCGACCGTGATTGGCGGGTATCACAGCGCGTTCGCGCTGCAGGACCCGGAGCTAGCCGTGCTCTACGGGCTTATCGGAATGCGCCTGGCGGTCAGCGTGACGAACTCCGCGCATCGCAAGAACATCAAGCCGGAAGATTCCTACGTAACGATAAGCGAAGCTCCCGCGTGGGAAGCGCTCGAACGGTTTGGAAAGATTCATCCGCGATTTGCGCACTATACGTTTCGCGAGGCGTGCGGATTTGCCCCGGTGCCACAGCGGAAAAAGATCGAGCGGTGGCTAACAGCGAATGCGAAGTCAGCGGCTGCGGTGGTGGGCGGGGCCGGCACAACAATGGGGACGACACCGAGTATCGTGCTGGACTTGAGTGTGGGCAGCACGTTTCTGGGCGCTGATCCGAAGGCCGCTGAGGAGGCTGCGCTTAGCAAGAAAATTTTCGCACACCTGAAGAGCGCAGGCGTCTCGATTGGCGTGGGACGTTACGATGAAGCGCGCCTGCTTTACACTTCGGAGCTTTTCGCCGGGGTGACTGAGAACGCGAGTGAAGATGCCGGAGACGAACGCCGCACCGTTCATCTGGGGATCGACCTGTTCATCGAGCCCGACACGGCGGTCTGTGCGCCGCTAAAAGGTACGGTTCATACACTGGCGAACAATACTGCGCCGCAGGACTATGGTCCGCTGGTGATCCTGAAACATGCGACGGACGACGGGCAAACTTTTTTCACGCTTTACGGACATTTAACACGGGACACGCTTACGCAACTGAAGGTGGGCCAAGGCATCGCGCGCGGCGAAAGATTCGGGCGGGTGGGCGAGCCTCCAGAAAATGGAGGCTGGACGCCGCACATACATTTTCAAGTTATCGTCGATCTGTTGGAACGCGACGCAGATTTTCCTGGCGTGGCTCGGGCTTCCGAGCGTGCGGTGTGGACCAGCTTGTCGCCCGACCCTAATTTGCTACTGGGCATTCCCGCGGAGCGTTTTCCGAAAAAGGAGGCGGATGCCGGCGAGGCCCTTGCGGCGCGCCGCAAGGTGTTGGGAAAAAATCTAAGTGTCTCTTACCAGCGTCCGCTGAAGATTGTGCGCGGGTGGATGCAATATCTCTACGATGAGACCGGAAGGGCGTTTTTGGATGTTTACAACAACGTTCCGCTTGTGGGGCACAGTCACCCGCGCGTGGTGCAAGCGGCGCAAGCGCAACTGGCGCTGCTGAATACCAATACGCGCTACTTGCACGACAACATAAATCGTTACGCGGAGCGATTGATTCGGCTGCTGCCAGAGCCGCTGTGTGTGTGCTACTTCGTGAATTCGGGCACGGAGGCAAACGAACTGGCACTGCGGCTGGCGCGCGCGCACACGAAACGTGAAGACATTATCGTTCTGGAGCATGCGTATCACGGGAATTCCACGACGCTCATTGAGATTAGTCCTTACAAGTTTAATGGTCCCGGCGGCGGCGGGCGGAAGAGTTGGGTGCACGTTGCGCCGCTGGCAGACACATATCGTGGGCGATATCGCCAAGGAGAAGCGGACACGGGCGCGAAGTACGCGCGGCACGTCGGCGAAGTTTTGGAATCGCTGCGAAGGGGAGGCCGAGAAGCGGCAGCCTTCATTGCAGAAACGCTGCCGAGCGTGGGGGGGCAAATAGTTTTTCCGCCGGGTTATTTGGAGGAAGTGTATCGCTATGTTCGGGCGGCGGGCGGCGTATGCATTGCGGATGAAGTGCAGGTTGGACTGGGACGTTTGGGGACACACTTTTGGGGATTCGAAACGCAGGGCGTTGTGCCGGACATTTTGGTGCTGGGCAAACCCATTGGCAACGGCTTCCCGCTGGGGGCGGTTGTCACGACACGAGAAATTGCAGCGTCGTTCGATAATGGCATGGAGTTTTTCAGCACGTTTGGGGGCAACGCGGTGGCTTGCGCTGCGGGATTAGCGGTACTGGACATCTTGGAAGAAGGGAAATTGCAGGCGCAAGCCTTGCGAGTGGGCAATTATCTGAAAGAAGGGTTGGTAAGGCTGCGGCAACAATATGCGCTTATCGGCGACGTGCGCGGCAGCGGGCTGTTTCTGGGAGTTGATTTGGTGGTGGACAGAAGGACGCGGGAGGCGGCGCCGGAGCAAGCATCCTACGCGGTGAATCGTTTGCGCGAGTGTGGAATCCTCGCCGGCACCGATGGGCCGCATCACAATGTCATCAAGCTACGCCCGCCATTGATATTTACAGAGGCTGATGCAGATCGCTGCGTAATAACGCTGGACGCGATCCTGGGGGAAGATCC
The DNA here is from genome assembly GCA_035602135.1 of Candidatus Dormiibacterota bacterium. Taxonomy (GTDB): domain Bacteria; phylum Acidobacteriota; class Terriglobia; order Acidiferrales; family UBA7541; genus Acidiferrum. Next base: position 39,470 of record DATNMX010000069.1, on the reverse strand, counting down.
CGCGCAGCCCAGGAGATAAGGCGCTAGACACGCCTGTGGCAACACGATATCGTTTGCAGGTGGTTGCTGTGCCGCCACCACCTGCCCAGTTCTAACGTCGAATTCCGAAGGGATCTCATTCATGATCATTCGCAGTGTGATCTTGCGTTTCTGTTTTCTATCGGGCTTAGCCGTGCCGGTGGCATTGGCGCAGGTCAGAGTCACCACGACATGCGCGGAAGTTCCGCGCGAGGATGCGTCCGCGGCGCTGTGTGCGCCGCCCACTTATGTGGACGAGGAAGAACCAGTGGCCCCGCCGCAGCCCGTGGTTATCGCGCTGGAGGTGCCAAACGGCACGCCGCTGCGAATTGCGCTCGACGAGCGCGTGCGCGTGAATCATGTTGGAGCGGCGGTGCACGGGAAGGTGGTCGAAACGGTGTATGCGTTTGATCAAGCGGTGATTCCAGCGGGATCGGTAGCGCTCGGCCACATCACCGAGATAGACAGGGTGCCAAGTGTGAAACGCGCACTAGCTTACGCGAACGGCAATTTCTCGCCTTTTCACAAATACAAGGTGACGTTTGAAAAACTCGTGTTGCCTGGCGGCAAAGAATTGGCTATCAAGACTACCGTTTCAGCGGGAACGGCAGACGTGGTGCATCTAGTGAGCAAACCGGAAAAAGACCAGGAAAAACACAAAAATGCCGCGGCGCGTGCGACGGGAGAAGCGAAGCAGGAAGTGAAAGATAGAGTGCACGAGGCGGTGTCCGAAGTGAAGACGCCGGGAAGAATGCATCGGCTCAAACAAGCGGCGCTCGCGCAACTGCCTTATCACCGTCAGTATCTGAACAGCAGAACAGTTTTTAGTGCATGCCTGGACGCACCGCTGGAGTTTGGCGAAGCGACGCGCACGAGGGAAGAATTGGCCGCGGTAGGGAGCGTGCCGGCTGCCGATAGCCTGTTGCACGCGCGATTGGTGAGCGAAGTTAGTTCCGCAACGGCAAGTCGCGGCACACGCGTGGCGGCGGTACTGACGGCGCCGCTTTTTTCCGAAAACCATCAATTGATTCTGCCGGCAAACAGCAGGCTAATCGGCGAAGTAATTCAAGCGAAGGCAGCGCGAAAGTTTCATCGGAACGGCGAGCTGCGCGTGTTGTTCGAGCGCATCGAGACACCGGCGGGAGCAGCGCAAGGGACGCAAGGAAGCCTGGAAGGAGTGGATGTGGACCGTACGGCGCGCGTGACGCTTGACGAAGAAGGGGGAGCGCATACGACTGATAGCAAGTCGCGGTACTTATCGACGGGCTTATCGATAGCGTTAGCGGCTGCGGCGTCGCGTCCGGATGCGGAGCGCGGGAGGGCTGATGCAGGCGGTGGTGATCCCGCAATGCGTGCAGGCGCTGGAGGCTCCGGATTCGGGCTGGCTGGTGGACTAATCAGCTTTGCGGCGAAGTCTACTCCCGTTTCCATGGCCTTCGCGGCGTACGGAGCTTCCGTATCGATCTATGAGAACTTCCTTTCGCGAGGGCGCGAGGTGGTCTTTTCAAAAGACACACCAATGGAGATTGGGATTGGAACTCCGCGTCCGGCGGCAGCGGCGCCGCGGGTACGTTGATCAAATCTCGCCAGCGTACAGCGCGCAAGCGGTTTTATAATTGCCGATACGATTATCAGTTTAGTTAAAAAAAATTAAACTATTACAAATACGGTAATATAATCGGTATGCTCGGCCAGCGATGGAGCTAGACGTATCCCTCTCGTGGCGCGCTGGTGCTTACACCAGGCTTGGCTTGTCTTTTGTCCGCGCGCCTCTTGCGGCCGTGCGGTTCATGGCATCTTTTCGCGCTTCGCTGAATTCGTCAGAAAAAAAACTGTATTGTTAAGCGCTGATGAACCTGGACATGTTGATGACTTAGCGGAAGCTCAGGCTTGAACTCTTCGCTTGTTCTGGCTACGCTATTTGAACTAGAGATGAAAAGCATCGTCCGGCAATTACCGGGCAAACAGTTCAGCAAAGTGCTGCTGTAATTGTAGTTAGCTCTACTTGGCGGCCGCTAAAATTCGCGAGGGCGGCTGTAAACCGTGCCGTTTCCATGGCCGGAGTGAATCCCTGGGGAGGTTTGGAGCATCATCATAAGGTAGCGAGAAGGACACAACCCCGCTCGGTCGAGCGTTGCAGCAGAAGATTACGGGGTTACAAAGACACATGGCTCGTTCACTGGTAATCGTCGAGTCGCCTGCCAAGGCGAAAACTATCAACAAGTATTTGGGACGCGATTACACCGTCAAAGCGTCCCTAGGTCACGTACTAGACCTGCCGAGAAAGACGCTGGGGATTCTTTTGCCCGAGCAAGCCAACGGAAAGAAAAAAAAGAAAAAGAGAAAAGCGAAAAGTAAGGCGGGTGAAAAAGTCGAAGAGACGAAGCCGGTAAAGGCGATCGTGGTTACCGCCGAAAACATTTTTGAACCGACTCTGGAAGTGATTCCCGGCAAGGTAAAGGTTATCGCGGACTTGCGGAAGGCCTCCGATATCGCACCCACAGTATATCTGGCGACGGACCCGGACCGCGAAGGCGAAGCGATCTCCGCGCACCTTCTAGATACCTTAGCTACTCGCAAGTCGGATCGCGCGAAGTTTCGTCGCGTGATGTTCAACGAGATTACGCCCAAGGCGATCAAGGCGGCGTTCGCGAAAGCTGGCGACGTCAACAGCGATCTGGTGGATGCGCAGCAGGCCCGGCGCGTGCTGGACCGTCTGGTGGGCTACAAGGTTTCGCCGATACTTTGGGACAAAGTGCGGCGCGGACTATCCGCGGGTCGCGTGCAGACGGTGGCACTGCGGCTGATCGTAGAACGCGAACAGCAAATTCGCGCGTTTGTTCCGCAGGAATATTGGACGATTCACGCCATGCTGGATGCCGGGCAGCCTCCGATGTTTGAGGCGAAGCTCTTCAAGCATGAAGAGGAAGACATTGAGGTCCCCAACCAGGAGACTGCCGATAAGATTGTCGCTGCGGTAAGCGACGCCAAGTGGCAGGTGGCGAGCGTTATGCAAAGGGAAAAACGGCGCAATCCGCCTCCGCCATTCACAACTTCCAAGCTACAACAAGCGGCGTACAACCGGCTGCGGTACACGGCCAAGCGCACGATGTCCCTGGCGCAGCGGCTCTACGAAGGAGTGGAGCTGGGAGAAGAAGGGTCGGTCGCGCTAATCACTTATATGCGCACGGACTCGGTAAACGTATCAGCCGACGCGATCGCGCAGGTGCGCGAACTGATTCCGGCGCGTTTCGGTTCCGATTATCTTCCCGAAAGACCCAACTACTATAAATCCAAGAAAGACGCGCAAGAAGCTCACGAAGCCGTGCGTCCTACCGATGCGATGCGCGCACCGGAAGACGTGCGCAAGTATCTGGAGGACGATCTTTTTAAGCTGTACCAGTTGATCTGGCAGCGTTTTGTCGCCTCTCAGATGCTGCCGGCGATCTTTGACCAAACAACGATAGATATTTCCGCCGGCGACTACACCTTCCGGGCCACCGGCTCAGTGCAAAAATTCGATGGTTATCTGCGTGTTTATCAAATGCCAGCGTCGAATGCCGACCGCGAGGATGACGAAAAGGATGACGAAGGGGAAGGTAGAGCACTGCCGCAGGTGACGGAAGGCCAGACTTTGCGGCTGGAGAAGATTCGTCCGGACCAGCACTTTACCGAGCCTCCGCCGCGTTACAACGACGCAACGCTGGTGAAGGAGCTGGAAGAAAAAGGCATTGGGCGTCCATCGACCTATGCGTCCATTATTTCGACACTGGTGGAACGCGAATACGTCAAGAAAGATCAAGGACGCTTCAACCCCACCATGCTGGGCGAGCGCGTGAGTGTGCTGCTGATTAAAAGCTTCGAAGATATTTTCGACGTGACGTTCACCGCGCGGCTGGAGGAAGAGCTCGATGAAATCGAGGAGGGCAAGCTTCCGTGGCGAGTAGCGGTGAAAGAGTTCTGGGACAAGTTCGTTGTGGACCTGGATAAGGCCGGGGACGAGATGTTGTCCTACAAAGCGGGCATTCCGACGGGCAAGAAGTGCGAGAAATGCGGCGAAGGGGAGCTGCTGGAGCGCATCAGCCGTCACGGGTTCTTCCTGGGATGCTCGCGATATCCGGATTGCGATTTCATCCAAGATCTTTCTCCGGAATTGGGCGAGGAGAATTCGGGAGACGCAAACAAGATCGAATACTGCGACAACTGCGGCAAAGAGATGGCCATCAAGCGCGGCCGCTTCGGCGTGTTCCTGGCCTGCACCGGCTATCCGGACTGCAAAACCACACGCCGATTGGTGGAAGGCACGCGCATAGCCCGCCAGCCGGACGAGCCGCTGGATGAGAAGTGCACGCTGTGCGATTCCGGATTGGTGAAAAAACACGGGCGCTTCGGTGAATTCATCGGCTGCTCCAACTATCCGAAATGCAAGTACACGCGTCCGATCACCATGGGCATCAAATGCCCGAAGTGCAGCGAGGGCGAGTTTGTGCGTCGCGGAAGTGCGGGGAAAGGCGGCCGTGGACGTCCGCGGTTGTTCTATGGCTGCTCACGTTATCCAGACTGCGATTTCACGACGCCACACGAACCGCTACCCGAGCCGTGCCCCAAGTGCGGAGCGTCATTCATCGTGGAGAAAAAGACCAAGACCGGGATTATTCGCGCTTGTCTGAAGGAAGGCTGCGACTGGGAGGCCTTGGTGCCTGAAAATCCGCCACAAGTTCAGCCTGACGAAGTTGCTGCTCCGGTGGGCGCTAAAGTCTGACATTCGGATTTGCCGTGTCGATGTTGATGTTGGGCGCAATGCAACAAGCCATTAATAAATATCTCGGGTATCTTCGATCGGTCAAGAATTCCTCACCCCATACGATTTCGAATTACGGGAAGGACCTGGGGCAATTTCTGACGTATCTTTCTCCGCCGGGCTTGCAGCCGCCGCCGCTAGCCGGGGTAACGCATGCCATAGTTCGCGAATTTGTGGCGCATCTACATGACCAAGGCCTCCAGAAAAGTTCCATTGCGCGGAAACTGGCGGCACTGCGTTCTTTCTTTAAGTACTGTGTGCGCGAAGAAGTTTTGCAGGAGAGCCCGGCGCGCCTGGTGCCAACGCCCAAATTGCCAAAGCGCATACCGTCCATACTCTCCGCGGAAGAAATGAATGGATTCTTGAATGAGGTCGCTAAATTGAAGTCAACCTCACGCGGGCAAGATTCATCTACGGAAAAACGAGCGCGAATACCCGAGAGCACGCCTTCCGTAAACGAAGCCAGCGTCAAGGAAGAGGGATTACTGCTGCGCCGCGACCTCGCGTTGCTGGAATTGCTTTATGCCGCCGGCCTACGCGTCAGCGAACTCACAGGTCTGAATCTCGCGGACATGGACCAACACGACCGCGTGCTGCGAGTCCGTGGTAAAGGAAACAAGGAACGCATCGTACCTTACGGCACGAAGGCCCAAGAAGCTCTGAATAAATATTGGCCGTTGCGAGAAGAGCTCTTGCTGCAGACTTCAGGCACCCGCACAGGTCGCCGAACGGCCCCGCACACCGAGGCGGTGTTCCTGAACTACGCAGGCCGACGCTTGACGCAGCGTTCCGTCGGGCGCATTGTAAAAAAATACGTACGCCTGGTAAACATCAACTGGGACCTTCATCCGCACTCGTTGCGGCACGCCTTCGCGACGCATCTGTTGTCCGATGGCGCGGATCTGCGAGCCATCCAAGAACTATTGGGCCACCAGTCTCTTTCCACGACACAGAAGTACACCCACGCCTCTATTCGGCAGCTCATGGACATTTACGACAAGTCGCATCCCCACGCTTAGGCTCAATTTTTAAGACGACGGATGGGGAAAGCAGACGGCTGGGGATAGTGGGGCACTTGGACGACGCGCCTCGACTAGGAACGCTGGTTTATGGTGTGGCAAGTCCTGCGTTGACGCTTGCTGCCTATCACTCGTATAATTAGAGTTTGTCTTTAGCGCTTGGAGGATAGATGTACGCCGTCATTCAGACCGGGGGAAAGCAGTATCGAGTCGCGCCCGGCGATACCATTCGAATTGAGCGAGTTAGCGGTGAGGTGGGCGAAAAAGTGACGTTCGGCTCCGTGCTGGCCGTGCACACCGATGAAAAGAAGGTGATTCTGGGCGCAAATGCCTCCAAAGCCACGGTCACCGGCAAAATCGTCGAGCAAGGCCGGGCTAAGAAGGTTACCGTGCTGAAGTTCAAGAAAACCAACCAGTACAAGATTTCTCGCGGCCATCGCCAGAATTACACGGCGGTGAAGGTGAGCGATATTTCGCTGTAATAGCAGATTCGCAGTCCAAGACTGCTGAAAATAGCTTCCAACAAAGGAATTCATCATGGCACATAAGAAGGGTGGCGGCTCCTCAACAAACGGCCGCGATTCTCACGGTCAGAGGCTAGGCGTGAAGCGCTTCGGGGGGCAGTTGGTCAACGCGGGCACGATTCTTGTCCGGCAGCGCGGCACCAGGCATCAGGCCGGCGTAAACGTTGGTCAAGGCAAGGACGATACCTTGTACGCGCTGGTTACCGGCATTGTGAAGTTTGAGGACAAGGGGCGCCATGGCCGCTTCATCAGTGTGCAACCCGCCGAGGAAAGCAAGTCCGTCGTAAACTAGCAGGTGTCGCTCTTAGGTTGGCAATTGCTCTGCGCGATGCGCAGATCGGTCGCGATTGAAAACCTTCGGCAGTCCGCTGTGATGTTGTGCTCAGCCCTAGCGTATCCTTTCCCTCTCAGAAGGATGATCTGTGTTTGCTGATGAAGCCAAAATATTTGTGAAGGCCGGCAACGGCGGTAACGGCTGCGTGGCCTTCCGCCGGGAAAAATACGTGCCCCGAGGCGGGCCATCCGGCGGCGATGGCGGCAACGGCGGGAGCATATACCTGGAAGCCAACATCAACGACAACACCCTTCTGCGCTATCGTTACCATCGGGAATTTAAGGCCGACCGCGGACGTCATGGCGAAGGGTCAAATTGTACCGGTCATTCCGGGGCAGACATGATTTTGCAGGTGCCGGTGGGAACGGTAGTGTTCGACGAACAAAGCGGCGAGACGCTTGCCGATCTTGCCACTCCCGGCGAGCGCATGCTTATCGCGCATGGAGGAGACGGAGGCCGCGGGAATCAACATTTTGCCAAGCCCTGGCATCAAGCTCCGCGGGAACATGAGGAAGGCCACCCTGGCGAAGAGCGGCACCTAAGACTGGAGCTGAAGCTGCTGGCCGACGTGGGCCTGGTGGGTTTTCCGAATGCTGGAAAATCCACACTGATTTCCGTTATTTCGGCGGCGCGTCCGAAGATCGCGAATTACCCTTTCACAACGCTGGAACCAAATCTTGGCGTGGTCAACGCCGACGGCGGCACGGGGACACACGGTACCGAGCTAGGCCGAACCTTTGTGGTCGCGGATTTGCCGGGCCTTATCGAAGGCGCGCACCTCGGCGCCGGGCTGGGCATGCGTTTCCTGCGACACGTAGAACGCACCCGCTTGCTAGTTCACCTGATCGACACGAGTGATGCGAACAGCGACGATGCGGTGCATGCTTTCAAAGTGATCTCGGGAGAACTTCACGCCTTCAGCGAGAAGCTGACGGAAAAACCGAGGATCGTAGTAGCGACGAAGCTTGACGCTACGACCGACCGCACACGTCTCGATGCGCTGCGCGATTTCTGTAAGGGAACGGGCCTTGAGTTCCACGCCATTTCTGCGGTTTCGGGCGAAGGCGTCAAAGACCTTGTGCGCTCGATAGCTGACGCGCTCGACAAGATTCCTCGTGTCGTGACCGCCGCTGCGATGGAAAATGAAGCGGATTCACGAGACCACGATGCGCAGTCCACGCGTTTCGAGGGTTCGCGGGTTGCGCCTCAGGCCGTCCATCTGCGTGGGACTGGGCACAGCGATGACGTGCCGGGAATAACTAGCGAAGAAGAATCGTGAGAGAATCTAGCATGACCGCAGTGCGGTCCATTCTACCCTCGGGAGAAGCGTTGACTGTAGCGCAAGCGCACCGCATCGCCACAAGGCATCACGCTCGACGCATCGCGCTCTTTGGGGGCTCTTTCGATCCCATTCACAATGGACACTTGGCCATGGCCCGGGCCGCCGACCGGCGTTTCAATTTCGACGAAATTCATTTTGTCACGGCTAGCCGGCCACCGCACAAGCTGAAGCAGCATCTCGCACCCTTCCCACATCGCTTTGCCATGGTTTCGCTGGCCTGCAGCGAACATCCACACTTCATTCCATCGCTGGCGGAAGCCGGCCAAAACTTCAGCGGGACGCAAATGCACTATTCCGTCGATACGGTGCGATATTTTCGGCACGTCTACAATGGACAGGGTGATCGACTCTTCTTCATTGTAGGGGCCGACGCCTTTCTCGATATACCGGTGTGGAAAGAATACGAAACACTGTTGGGCTTGTGCGACTTTATCGTGGCGAACCGCCCCGGTATCCGTCCGGAAGCGCTGCGGCTGGTGATTCCGCCGAATTTGATAGCTCGGCCGGGCGCAAAAAAAGAAAGTGAAGTCCCGCACGCGTCTCCAGTGGTAGCGCATCTGCAACGCACCAACGTGCATCTTCTGGACAATGTTGCCAGTGAAGTCTCCGCGACCGATATTCGGCGTCGCGCCCACCGGGGCGAATCGATACATGGACTTGTTTCGGCGCGCGTCGAGGAATACATTCTCAAACAGGGCCTATACCGTTGAACATCAACTCGCTACCCCCGGGCGTTCGCCTCGCTGTCGAAGCCGCACAAGAAAAGAAAGCAAGCACCATCACTGTTCTCGATCTAAGCGGGCTCGGTGCGTTTACGGAGTATTTTGTGATTTGCACGGGGTTCAGCACGCCGCAAGTGCAGGCCATCTGCTCCGCGGTGGAAGAGCGGCTTCACAAGAACTTGCGGCGCTCGCCAGAACACCGGGAAGGCGAGCGGTCCGCGGAATGGGCGCTGCTGGATTTCGGGAGCTTTATCGTGCACGTATTTGGCGAGCAGGCTCGCCGCTACTACGATCTCGAGCGGCTGTGGCGTTCGGCAGCAAAATTAGAAATTCCGGACCACCCTGATAGTTCTACAAATGAGAGTGCGGCCCGACATCCGGGAAACGGCCCGGAGCGGCTGTCTGGCGAAGCAGTTTCCTGATGACCATAGAGCGATTGCCGTGGATTTCGCAAGATCCCGCGTCGCTCCATCTCTTCGAACTGGCGCAGAAAGTCGCCGCCGCGTCCGCTACTCTCCTGATCACCGGCGAAAGCGGCACCGGCAAGGACCATCTTGCGCGCCTGGTTCATGAGCTAGGGCCCCGTCGCGATGCGCCATTCCTGAAAATCGATTGCGCCAGCCTTCCCCCACAACTTGTCGAGAGTGAACTCTTTGGCCACGAGCGCGGCGCCTTCACGGGTGCTGTGGAGCAAAAGCTGGGCCGCTTGGAACTCGGAGGACACGGCACGATCGTGCTAGACGAAGTTGCCGCACTTACCGCAGGAGCTCAGGGCAAGCTGCTACGCGTTTTGCAAGAGCGCACCTTCGAACGGTTGGGAGGCACCGAAACCTTGCGCATCGAAGCGCGGCTGATTGCACTTACTAATGTGGATCTACCTGCGGCTGTGAAGAGCGGTCACTTTCGCGAAGATTTATATTTTCGGTTGAATGTTCTCACGCTGATTGTTCCGCCGCTCCGCGAGCGGCGCGCCGACATTTTACCTTTAGCCGAGCATCTTCTGGCGACGCTACGCACCATTCATGGCCGGACGGATTTGCAATTGAGTGAAAAGACCGGGCGCATGCTGGCTGCCTATTCCTGGCCGGGCAATATCCGCGAATTACGCAACGCCCTGGAGCGCGCCATCGTATTTTCGTCGAATGACAATCTGGAGCCTGGTTATTTTCCCGAAAACGTGCGCGTGGCAGCCCCTGGCGCCGCGAGTTCCAATGCCGGTCTGCGCTCTTTAGAGGACGTTGAACGAGAGGTGATCGCCGCTACGCTCGAAGCCACGCACTATAAAATTAACCGCAGTGCAGATATTCTCGGGATAAGTCGCAAGACTCTGCTCGACAAGCGAAAGAAGTACGGTCTGAAATGAAGGTGGGAGTGCGTGAGGGATCGAGGATGGGTCGCGAATTGGCGGGATGCGATTAAACGCAGCTTTCCAATTGTCAGTTGCAATTACGCGAATCGGTGACCTGCCGAATTCCACTACGCTATCGGCATGCGCATTCGCCTTTTGATGCTCGGCAAAACCCGCCGCCCTGAACTGCGCGCTGTCCTCGATGACTACGTTAAACGCATCAGCCATCACACGCCCATCGAAATCACAGAGCTGCGTGACGGCGATGCCACGGTTAAAAAACTAGATGCCGATCGTACCTCAACACCTATCCTTCTTGACACTGCCGGGAAGAATCTGGATTCGAGCGCCTTGGCGAAATGGCTTGGTGAAGAACGCGATCGCGGGACTCGCGAACTAGTTTTCGTTTGCGGGGATGCTGACGGTTTCCCCGATGCCCTTCGAGCGCGCGTTGACCGAAGGATTTCTCTTAGCGCGATGACCTTTTCGCATGAACTCGCCCGCGTCATGCTTGCCGAACAGCTCTACCGCGCCTTCGCTATCCTCGCCGGCAGCCCCTATCCGAAATAGGGTTGGTTTTCGACGGTGGCAGGATGGCATTAGAGAGTTCGAATTCGCGCAGGCCTGTTATAGCAACGTGAAAATGTCACCCTAACGGCCCGATGAAAATGTCACCTCGTTGTTAGTCAGCATGATGAAGCTTGCTGTCTCCATAGTAGATCTCGATCCTTCCTTGGAGTGATTCGCAGAGCTGGACCTTGGCGCCGGTGAAGCTGAAGCGTTTTGCTTGGGGTGGGATTTGGAAACGGCGGCCGTCCCATTGCACGACGTTGTCATTGCTGACGATGCGCTCGTGGACGAAGCAGCAGATGCGGCTGAGATCTTTGGGGGCCGTGCGCCAAGCCTTTTCTGTTTCTCGAGGAGCGCGGCCGAAGCGGTGGTTGTAGTCGGGCAGGAAGCGGCGCAGGCTAAGACATCGAATTCGCGCAGGCCTATCCCAAAGAGCTGGTCTGGTGTACAAAGGAACCGTCTATGTCTATCCGAATCATGCCGGACGAAAACCAGCCTTCGGCCTCCATTGAGATTCCACTCGAAACACCTCTTCCTGACTACGACCTGGAGCAGCTCGAACACCCTACTCCGCGAGACGTGGATGCTATTCTGGTCTCGCAGGGATTCCGCGATCTCATCGATGACGTGCGCGGTGTGCTCATGGAACTTCTCGCTCATCCCCCGTTTCAAGCAAACTCGCCGGAGCATGCCAAACTTGATTTCACGCATTCCGCCCCGACGCCGCTCGAACTCACGCAGCTCACGGGAGCTATCTGCCCCGGCGACGACGAAGTCTATCGCCCCGGTTTGTGGATCGTGCTACGCGATCCGCATGCCAAGGCAAAAACTACGCTTCCGCAGGCGACGCAAGAGCGGATCGCTTGCATCGCCGATGAACTTGCGAAGCGCTTGCAACTCACGGAGTGACTGGCAAGCGGACGACAAAGCTTCAAAGCCGGCTTTGCTTGACCTTTCCAGTCTCAATCCTCAAACTCTAGACTTTTCGCCGCACCCTGAAAAGCGATCACACGTTATGCCCGAACAAAAAGGACTACTCATCGTGTATACCGGGCCGGGCAAGGGCAAGACGACTTGCGCTTTGGGCACAGCGTTCCGCGCCGTCGGGCAAGGCTTGCGCGTCCTGATGGTGCAGTTCATCAAAGGATCCTGGCATTATGGGGAGCTTGACGCAGCTAAAATGCTCGGCGACGATAAACTGGAAATCCGCCCCATGGGCCGAGGCTTTGTAAAAGTCGGCGGGGCGGAAACCGATCCCGAAGACATCAAACTGGCACACGATTGCTGGCAGGCTGGCCGCGAGGCCATCAATAGCGGAAAATACGACCTGGTGATTCTGGATGAAATCAACTACACCATCAGCTACCACATGCTGGACCCCGAGGAAGTTGTCGAAGGACTGAAGAATCGTCCCGAGCAGGTGCACGTCATCTGTACGGGGCGCAATGCGCATCCAAAGCTCATCGAGATTGCCGACCTGGTTACGGAAATGCGCGAGGTGAAACACCCCTATACCAAGGGTATACTGGCGCAGCGAGGGATCGACTATTAGCCTGAGTACTCGCTTGTGAGATTCCTACACTTCCATGGCCTGGTTTAAACGCGACAAAAAATCGATCGAACAAACCACACCGCCCGAAGAGCGCCGCGTTCGTACCGAGGGCCTGTGGGTAAAATGTGAGTCATGCCGGACGATCGTCTTTCGAAAAGACCTCGAAGCGAATTTTTTTGTCTGCCCGAAGTGCCAGTTTCACTTCAAAGTGAGCGCGAAGAAGCGCCTGGAGATGCTGCTCGACGGCCGCTATACGGAGCATGATGCGGGCATGACCTCCACCGATCCACTGAAATTCACGGACACCAGGCCGTATGCCGCGCGCCTTAAAGAGGCGCGCAAAAAACTTGGCATGAACGACGCTGTGATTACGGCCGAAGGGCAGCTAAACGGTCGCCCCGTGGTGTGCTGCGCCATGGAGTTTGGTTTCATCGGCGGCTCGATGGGCGCCGTGGTGGGAGAAAAAGTCACTCGCGGTATCGAGCTCGCTATCCAAACACGCCAGCCGTTCATTGCGGTCTCGTGTTCCGGCGGCGCACGCATGATGGAAGGCACCATCAGCCTGATGCAGCTGGCCAAAGTTGCCGCCGCACTCGGCAAACTCGACGAAGCCAAGCTTCCTTACATTTCGTTGCTAACGGATCCCACCACCGGCGGAGTTACCGCGAGTTTTGCGATGCTTGGGGACTTGAACATTGCTGAACCTGGCGCCTTGATCGGGTTCGCCGGTCCGCGCGTGATCGAACAAACCATTCGGCAAAAGCTTCCAGAAGGCTTCCAGCGGTCCGAGTTTTTGCTCGAGCATGGCTTCCTGGACGCCGTGGTGCATCGGAAAGATCTCAAGTCCTTCATCAGCAACTCCCTCGATTTGCTGTTGAGCTAAGGTTGTGTGATGCGATGAATGCGCGACACAGCCAGCATCGTTATCCTGATCCGTGCCCGTGGCGAAAGCAATTCGTCCGAATTTCCATGATGCGCAGAGAATGCTGCGAAGAAGTTAGCGCATGAACTACGATGCGGCCGTCCGCTATCTGCTGGCTCTCGGCAGGGAGTTGGCTGCCCCTACGCAAGCGGCGGCTGCGAAGTTCGACCTTGAGAATATCCAGATTCTGAACGAGCGTCTTGGCCGGCCAGACCATGGGTATCCCAGCATTCACATCGCCGGGACTAATGGCAAAGGCTCAACCGCGGCCTTTCTGGAATCAATCCTTCAGCACGCTGGCTTTCGAACCGGCCTGAACACCTCACCGCATCTGGAAAAGATTAACGAACGCATGCAGATCAACGGCGAAGCAATCAGCGACGAAGCTTTTGCCGAAACATTAACCCGCGTCCAAGCGATGATTGAAGATCTCCTCGCGACAGGGAAACTTCGCGCTCATCCTACTTTCTTCGAATGTGTAACTGCCATGGCGTTCGAATATTTCGGGCGCGAACGCGTGGATTTTGGAATTTTCGAGGTAGGGCTAGGTGGGCGCCTGGACGCCACGAATATTCTGGGTCCGGTAGTGTCCATCATCACCAGCATCGACTTCGACCATGAAAATTTCCTAGGTCACTCTATCGAGCAGATCGCCATGGAAAAAGCCGGAATCATTAAGCCTGGAGTGCCGGTGGTCAGCGCTGTCCGTAATCCAAGAGCGAGCGAGGTGATCCGCCGCCGATGTGACGACCTTGGCGCACGGCTGGTGGAAGTGGATAAACTTTTCAAAATTGATGCGAGCGTATGTCATGCTGTTGATGGATATTACAGTTTTGTTGCTGCGGACGCCCTGGCGAAGGAATCTATCGACGTACGCTTGTCGCTTGCCGGAAAATTTCAGGTGCAAAACGCTCTAACGGCGATCGCTGCGGCTCGCCTGCTGGCGGAACAGGGCTACGCAATCAACAAATCGGCAATTCAGAACGGACTTGCGGAAACGCGTTGGCCGGGGCGCCTGGAACAATTGCAATCCCATCCGGATGTGTATCTCGACGGAGCACACAATCCTTCCGCAGCTAAAGAACTTGCCGGATTCATCGAAGAAAATCTGCCGGACCGAAAAATCTGGCTAATCTATGGGGCGTTGCGCGACAAAGCCGTCGATGAAATTGCGGGCATGCTGTTTCCTCACGCTGCTGAAGTGGTCTTTACGGAACCGAGCACCTCGCGATCGATCTCTGCCACGCAACTGGCGAAAATGGCCGCCCATCACGCTAAACGTTTCTCAATCGTTCCCAGCGCTGAACAGGCGCTCGACCAGGTCTTGTCGGATGCCGCAACCGATGACGTAATTTTTGTCACGGGCTCGCTTTATCTTGTCGGGCAGCTACGCCACCACTGGAAAAGCCGTTCTCAGGTCGCTGCCCGCTAAAAAAAGCCGTAGAATATGCCCTTCGCTGGGAGCCAGCTTCGGCGCCATAACAGGCGGACTCATTTGGCCGAGCCCAACCCGAGGCGACGCAATTATGACGAAAAAAACAGGAAAGTCGAAGAACGCGCGCCAGCAGGGAAAGGCGAACCCGTTGATCGGCATTATTATGGGTTCTTCGTCGGACTGGGAGACGATGCAGCACGCCGCCAAAATCCTCGATGACCTGGGCGTTCCTTACGAGACCCGCGTGGTCTCCGCCCATCGCACGCCCGATCTGCTATTCGAATACGCAGGTTCCGCCGAAAACAGGGGAATTGAGGTCGTCATCGCCGGCGCGGGCGGAGCCGCCCATCTTCCTGGTATGACGGCTGCGAAAACCGTGCTACCCGTTCTGGGCGTTCCGGTGGAGTCCCAAGCTTTGAAAGGCCTCGACTCCCTGCTCTCTATTGCGCAGATGCCTGGAGGGATTCCAGTGGGGACACTGGCAATCGGTAAAGCCGGGGGAATTAATGCGGCATTGCTCGCCGCGGCCATTCTTGGAACCAAACATTCAGATATTCGCGAAGCCCTCCGTCAATTCCGTGCCGAACAAACAGAACGCGTCCTCGCGAATTCCGACCCGTCCACGGCGCAATGGTTGAACAGGGCTTCCATCGCTCGGCGGTCTTCTTTGAAGAAGCCTGCTAAGCGCTCGCCAAAAAAGAGGAAGCGCGCGTGACCATCGGCATCCTGGGAGGCGGCCAGCTCGGCTACATGCTTGCACTCGCTGGTTACCCACTGGGACTGCATTTCCGCTTTCTCGACCCTTCTCCTGAAGCGCCGGTGGGTCGCATCGCGCAGCGAGTGACCGCCGATTTTACAGATCATAACGCGCTGGAAAAATTCGCCAACGGTCTCGAACTTGTCACCTACGAATTCGAAAATGTTCCCGCGGAAGCCGCCAGGTTTCTATCCGAGCGAGTTCCAGTTTTCCCCCCGCCCGAAGCGCTCGAGGTTTCGCAGAACCGCTTTCAGGAGAAAAGCCTATTTCAGAAACTAGACATCTTGACCACGGAATTCGCGCCTATTACCAAACGCGAGGAACTGGATGCGCGCGTGAAAGAAATCGGCCTGCCTGCCGTGGTGAAAACTTGCCGCCTGGGCTATGACGGCAAAGGTCAGTGGATGCTACGCACAACGGACGATGTAGATCGGCTGAAAGATGAATTGCGGGGCGAAAGCTTCGCCGCCGGTGCTAAAGTTCATGCGGACGAGCATGAAGCACCGTTTATTGTTGAGCAGTTCGTTCCGTTTAGCCGGGAGCTCTCCCTGCTTGCCGTTCGAGGACGGCTTGGAGAGACCGCCTTTTATCCGCTCGTGGAAAACCATCACCGCAGCGGCATCCTGCGTCTTTCGCTCGCCCCGGCGCCACGTGTCGATGCCGCCCTTCAACGAACTGCCGAACAGGCTGCCAGCCGTGTGTTGGAGTCTCTTGATTACGTTGGTGTCCTGGCCATCGAATTTTTTGAGAAGGAAGGCCGCCTGTTGGCCAACGAGATGGCGCCTCGCGTCCACAATTCCGGCCACTGGACCATCGAAGGCGCTGTAACCAGTCAATTCGAAAACCATCTCCGCGCGGTCATGGGGCTGCCGCTCGGCTCCACGGCTACTCAGGGGTTCTGCGCCATGCTCAACCTGATCGGAGAAATCCCAGAGCCCGCAGAAATTCTCGCGGTTCCTGATGCGCATCTCCATCTCTATGGCAAGACGGTCCGCGCAGGCCGCAAAGTCGGTCATGTCACCGTGCGCGCCTCGTCGTTCGAACAGCTCACGGCACGTCTTGGGGCGTTGCCATCATTTTTTCAACGTCCCCAATTTTGTGTCGAATATGGAGTTCTTCGCACTGCCGCTTTGCAGAGTTAAGAATGGGCAAATGATGGCGTTAGCTCGGTTTATGTCTTGTATTTTCAGTCGGTTGGTCAGCTGAATCACTTTTCAGTTGGCCCTTGGGGTTGCCGCTGTTCGGGCCGGATGTTACGATTCAGGATTCTATGCGCCCCGACTCAGCCAGCAAGCCCCGCGTAGGCATTCCTTGGCGCACGTCCCAGGAAGAAGCCGAAAACAATCGGTCAAAAATCAAGAATTACGAGGATGCCATTCGTAGGGCGGGTGGCGAACCAATTTTGGTGCCGCTGACGCAACCGGCGGAATTGCCGGGCCTACTACGGAGCTTGGGCGCGTTTGTCTTGCCAGGGAGTCCAGCGGACGTGGAACCTGCCAAATACGGCGCACGCAACCGCGGTAAGTCCGAACCTGCCGACCGACCACGAGAAGAAACTGACCGCGCTATACTTAAGCACGCTTTTGCTGAGCAGAAACCTGTGCTCGCCATATGTTATGGCTGCCAGCTTCTGAATGTTTATCTGGGTGGAACGCTCGTACAAGATTTGCGCAGCGAAACGGGCACGAAGGTAGCGCACTCAAAAAAGGACCTCGATCCACAAGGGGAAAAAGATCCGGTTCATGGTGCGATCTTCGACCCTGCCAGTCGCTTGGCAAAGATTGCGGGCAACTCGCAAGCCGAAATTAACAGTTCTCACCATCAAGCGGTTGACAAGGCTGGCCAGAACTTGTGTGTCACTGCGCACGCACCTGACGGCACGATCGAAGGTGTAGAGTGGACCGGCGATGCGAACTGGGTCTTAGGAGTGCAGTGGCATCCGGAACGCATGCTCGGCGACCGTTTTTCTGAGCGTCTGTTCGACCATTTCATCGCGGCCGCGCGGACTTCCCGTGCCGCGGTAGCCCTAAAGATTTAGTAGTAGGACGGACGTGGCCAGCTGCATAAGCCATCGCCGGCTTTAACGATCGCTGCAAGTTGCGGGCGTTCGAAAGTTGTGGCGTGCCGGCACATGCGAGCCCGGTATAACCGGGAGCAGCGTGTCACGTATTGCTCTTCAATCCATTCCTGGGGGGAAAATGATCTCACTGGCAGGCAAGGCGGCACTTATCACTGGCGGTTCCCGCGGTATCGGTGCTGCGGCCGTGAAACTTTTCGCGCAAGCCGGCGCGGATGTGGTTTTCAACTACTACAAAGCGAAGGACGCGGCGCTGCAGGTGGAACAGGACGCCCGTAAACATGGCACACGCGTGGAAGCTTTTAAAGCCGATGTCGGCCGGCATGCGGAAAACCAGAAGCTCGTCGAACAATGCATAGCGCGACTTGGACGCCTCGACATTGTCGTTGCCAACGCCGGCGTGTGGAACTCTGACGATCTGCCCGTCGAGAAAATGACCGAAAAACAATGGGACGATATGATCCGCATCAACCTGAAGAGCGTGTACTCGATCATTCACTTTTCGGTGCCGCAAATGATCAAGCAGAAGTCCGGCAAGATTATTCCCATCAGCTCGACTGCCGGTCAGCGTGGCGAATCTTTCCACACCCATTACGGCGCCAGCAAGGGCGGAATCATCAGCCTAACCAAAGGACTCGCCGCGGAGCTTGCTCGCCACAACATCCTGGTGAACTGTGTGGCTCCAGGTTGGGTGGCTACGGACATGTCTAACGACATTCTGGCCAGCAAGGCGGGCCAAAAGATGGTGACCGCGGCGATTCCACTGGGACGAGCCGCTACCTCCGAAGAAGTCGCAGGCCCCATCCTCTTTCTGGCCTCGGACTTAGCCAACTTCATGACTGGAGAAATCATCAATGTAAATGGAGGTTCGGTCTTGTGCGGGTAAGGTGCGGCCGGCTTGCAATAGTTGTTCTTTTGTTTGCTGCGGCGTTAGTTCCGGCTGCGACGGCGCAGAATCCTGACGCCATGATGCCGGAGCAGAGTGCTGCAAAAGCTAAGCAGCTTCTGCAGCAGCTGATCGACGCCCTGGGCGGTGAAAACTACCTCCGCGTTAAAGAGAGTGAGTGCCAGGGGCGACGGGCGCGCTTCGACCATAACGGCGAATTCATTGAGTATATGAATTTCAAGAGTTACCGCCGCTTTCCGGACAAAAGCCGTACCGACTATTCGAAGAAAGGCAATATCGTCGACGTCTTTAGCGGGGATCAGGGATGGACCTTGGATCGTGAGGGTGTGTCCGAGGAGCCTGCCAGCGCGCTTAACGAATTTCACGAGCAATTGAAGAGAAATCCTGAATATCTGCTTCGTATGCGACTGAAAGAAGAAGGAATGGCCTTTCGCTACGGCGGAAATGATACCGTGGACCTGAGGCAAGTGGAGTGGGTCGAGATAAGCGATCGCGATCAGCGGACTTTTAGGCTCGCTATCGATCGAACGTCCCACTTCTTGCTGCGCAGCGTGGTCGTCACCAACGATGAAGCTACCCGGGAGCACTCTGAAGAGGTCACGCTTTATTCGAATTACCAGCTAAAGGACGGCGTGTGGACGCCATTACAGGTGACTCGCGAACGCGACGGACGCCGCATTTACCAAATTTTCTACGACTATTGCAAATTCAACCCAGGTTTGCCGGAAGATTTTTTCACCAGGGCGGCACTCGAGAAACGCAGCACCGAAGTGGGCACTAAACGGAGCAAGAAAGACAAGAGCTGAGCTGCCAACGTCTTTTCCACCCAGAAGCGCCGAGTGTTGCCATCCTTGCCTTGATTTCGATCATTCCGTTCGAACGCGCTGTCCTTTGCTAGACTGGCATTTCCGCGATGAAGCTTACTTCACGCCAGCAGCTAGCTCTGCAATCTATCTGTGACACTTTTGCTCCGGCCGCCGAGGGTTGGCCTTCTGCCGGGGAACTGGGTATTCCTGAGGCCATTGCTAGCGCTTTCGACTTCAATCCGCGCTTGCGCGATCGCGCACAATTTCTTCAGCTACTCGACCTTTGGGATTCGCAGCTACATAGCCTGGTGACTGTTGGCCGGTGGGCATCGTTCTCAGCACTGCCTTCTGAAGTTCGTGCGCGCGTGCTACGTACATGGGCGGACAGCAGCATCGGGCGTCGCCGCGCTGCCTTCCAGGCGCTGCGCAAGGCGGTTAGCTATCTCTACGTGATGCTGCCCGGCACAAACGGTGCACGCAATCCCGCGTGGGCCAATTTCTCGTATCCCGGACCGCTCGGCGTACAGAGACCAGCCACACAACGCATGCTGAGAGTGATGCGGCCAGACCGCGATATGGAACTCTCTTGCGAAGTGTGCATCGTGGGTTCTGGTGCTGGAGGTGGTACCGCCGCCGCAGTTCTCAGTGCGGAAGGGAAGGACGTAATCGTTCTGGAAGCGGGCGGCTACTATGACGACGCTGATTTCGACGGCACCGAACTTAATGGGTTTCATCGTCTTTATAGTGAAGGAGGCTTTGCCGCTACGGTTGACCACAGCGTGGGTCTACTTGCTGGTGAATGTGTCGGGGGCGGTACGGTTGTCAATTACTGCACGTCGTTTCGAACACCCGAGGATATTCGCAGCGAATGGGCCGCTGCTGGCGTGCCCTGGTTCATGTCCGAAGAATACACGCGCAGCTTGGACGCGGTGTGTGTCCGTCTGCACGTGAATCTCGACCATAATCGTATTTCACACCGAGAACAGGTATTCGAACGAGGCCTGCGCACCTTGGGTTGGCATGTGGCTGCCATGCCGAGAAATGTGAGTGGCTGCGATCAGGACAAAATTTGCGGCTATTGCGGCTACGGTTGCCCGATTGGCGCAAAACAATCGACTGCAAAAACCTGGCTCACCGATGCCCAGCAACATGGTGCGCGCATCATTACCTTGACTCGCGCCCAGCATATTCGCATCGCAGCCGGGTCAGCGAGTGGAGTGGAGGCCCGTTCGAACAGTGGCCACCAGATTTCGGTGCGCTGCAAAGCCGTGGTCGTTGCTTGCGGCGCCATCCACACGCCTGCACTTTTGCTACGCTCCGGTCTGCACAACCCACATATCGGCCGGCATCTGCATGTACATCCAGTTTCGAATGTTTTTGGCGTGTTCGACGAAGAGATTCGGCCATGGGAAGGAACGATGCAGGCCATCTACTCCGATGAGCACCGCTCCCTCACCGAAAATTACGGCGTGAAATATGAAACGACCGCGTTGCAACCCGTCATAGCAGTTGCTGGTATGCCTTGGCGCGACCCGGAACACTATCGATCTCTATTAAGAGAGCTCTCGCGCACATCGGCTATCGGCGTTCTTCTTCGGGACCGCCACTCGGGCCGGGTAACCATTGACAAGGAAGGCCATCCCGTTTCGCACTACGCGCTTTCGCAATTCGACGCTTCACATTTGCGTCGCGGCTTCATCGGTGCCGCGCGCATACTCGAAGCAGCGGGTGCGCGGCTTATTTTCTCTCCTCATGCTAAGTGGTGCGCCTACGAGCCTGGTCGCAATGGCTCACTTGCCTCTTTCGCAGAAGCAATGCATTCCGCGGGCTGGCGCTCCGGTCGCGTCGCGTTATTTTCCTTTCATCTTCAGGGTACCGCGCGATTGGGAACCTCA
The DNA here is from genome assembly GCA_035602135.1 of Candidatus Dormiibacterota bacterium. Taxonomy (GTDB): domain Bacteria; phylum Acidobacteriota; class Terriglobia; order Acidiferrales; family UBA7541; genus Acidiferrum. The sequence continues at coordinate 18,441 of DATNMX010000069.1, read as the reverse complement.
CCGCAAACTTCCGCGACAAATCCCGAAGGTGAAGCCTGGGAAGCTCGCCAGCTCTACATCATGGACGGTTCTTCTTTTCCTAGCGCCTCTGGTGTTAATCCCATGATCACCATAGAAGCCATCGCGCACCGCAACGCCTCAGCCCTCGCCGCGCGGCTGAGGTAATTGCGCAAGTGCATGCGCTGCGGAAAGGCCCACCAGTGGAATACGGTATAATGGAGGAATGGGAATTAGCCGCGGAAGCGCATTGATGCATGGCACCACGGTTTTGTGCGTGCGCAAAGACAATAAAGTGGTCTTAATTGCCGATGGTCAGGTGACCATGGGCGACCACGTGATGAAACACACGGCGCGCAAGACACGGCGTCTCTATAATGACAAGGTCATCGCGGGTTTCGCTGGCTCGACGGCAGACGCCATCACACTTTTTGAACGCTTCGAAGGCAAGCTCCAGGAACACTCCGGCAATTTGCAGAAATCGGCCGTTGAGCTCGCTAAAGAATGGCGCAAGGATCGTGCTCTGCGTCACCTTGAAGCTTTACTCATCGTTGCTGACAGCAAGGGCACCTTTATTCTTTCTGGCAACGGTGATGTTATCGAGCCGGATGACGGACTGGTAGCTATTGGCTCCGGGGGTACTTATGCCCTGGCTGCTGCTCGGGCCATGCTGAAGCATTCAAAACTCAGCGCGAAGGATTTGGCCATGGAAGCCATGCGCATTGCTAGCGAAATTTGCATCTACACTAATGTGAACTTTACAGTCGAAGAGCTGTAGAGCACATACTGCTTGCAGGAGCAAGCGGGGCGGGCAAGAAATAAATTGAGCGGCGGATGAGCCGCCACAGAAGGATTCATGGCTAGCAAAACCGATAAAGAAGTAATTTACGTATCTGGCAGCAATGGTGCTGCACCCCGAGAAGATCAGGAGCTTCTTCCTGCGCTCGACGAGATGACCCCGCGCGAAATCGTCGGGGAGCTAGACAAATATATCGTTGGGCAAAATGCTGCAAAGCGTGCTGTCGCTATCGCCCTGCGCAATCGAGTGCGCCGGCAAAAACTAGCGCCTGAAATGGCCGAAGACGTCCTTCCAAAAAATATTCTGATGATTGGACCGACCGGCGTCGGCAAAACCGAGATCGCCCGCCGCCTGGCGCGTCTGGCCGGATGCCCGTTCGTCAAAGTCGAAGCCTCCAAATACACGGAAGTTGGTTACGTAGGCCGCGACGTTGAATCCATGGTTCGAGACCTAGTGGAAACCTCCATCGATATGATCCGCGAAGAAAAGCTCGATGAGGTCGCCGATCGTGCCGAACAAGCTGCCGAAGAGCGCGTCCTTGATCTGCTGCTTCCGCCTTCTCCGCCAGCCCCGGCGGGAACGACAGACGTCGAAGCGGCCGCCCAGCGCGAGCAGAGCCAACGTACGCGCGAAAAACTTCGCGCGCAGCTCCGGGAAGGCAAGCTGGATCAACGCATGGTGGATATAGAAGTTCGCGAACGCTCCATGCCTTCGTTCGAAATTATTTCTAACCAAGGCGTCGAGGAGATGGACGTAAATATCAAGGACATGCTTTCGGGCATGTTTGGGCAACAGAAGAAGAAGCGCAAGATGTCTGTGGCCGACGCTTTTGAATATTTGATTCAGGAAGAAGAAAATAAGCTCCTCGATATGGACCAGGTCACGCGAACCGCCGTGGAGCGCGCCGAACAGATGGGCATCATCTTCATCGATGAAATCGACAAGGTGGCTGGCCGTGAGTCTGGCCATGGTCCGGACGTATCGCGGGAGGGCGTACAGCGCGACATTCTCCCGATCATTGAAGGTACAACCGTCAACACCCGTTATGGGATGATCCGCACGGACCACATTCTATTTATAGCGGCTGGTGCATTTCACGTCAGCAAACCCTCGGATCTGATCCCCGAACTGCAGGGCCGCCTGCCGATTCGCGTCGAGCTGCAATCGCTGAAGGAAGAAGATTTCATTCGTATTCTTACCGAGCCCAAGAATGCCCTTCTAAAGCAAGCCGTGGCGCTGCTCGAAACCGAGGGGGTTAAACTCACATTTACCGACGATGCGGTCGCTGCCATCGCGCGCTTCGCCACCAGCGTAAACGAACAGACCGAGAATATCGGCGCTCGCCGTTTACAGACCATTCTGGAGAAAGTTCTCGATGAACTATCTTTTGAGGCTCCGGACCTGAAGAAAAAGAATGTAAAAATAGATGCGGCTTATGTCACTAAACAGCTCGCCGAAATCGTCAAAAACCAGGACCTGAGCCGCTACATCCTGTAATATCTCTAAAATCAAAATGCGAAAAACGGAGCGCCCAACCCAGTGAGCATCCGCGCCGGGAAGTTCATTACGCGCAGATCCTGCCGCAAGCTTGGCGTTTCGAGCATCGTACTTTTTTTTGCGGCTGGTTGTGGCGCTCCGGGCAGCCCCACTCCTCCGGCACCTCCGGTGCCCACCGACGTTACCGATCTGAGCGCACGACAGGCTGGCGAGAACGTTCAGCTGAGTTTTACGCTGCCTACCAAGACCATCACTGGCGACCACCTGGCTACGCTCCCAGCCATTGAAATTTTTCGTGGTCATGTGAAATCCGATGGTTCCCCGGATACGCGATCTTTCCGAGGAATCCACATTATTCCAGGCGCGCTGGTCGATAACTATGTGGTTGAAGGACACGTGCAATTTACTGACCCTATTCCCACAGAAGAAATTAAGGCACATCCTGGCGGTGCCTTTGCTTATCTCGTTCGCACGCGCGTTTCTCAAAAACGGGCTTCAGCCGATTCGAACATCGCATTAGTTCGCGTCTTCCCTGTACCCGAGCGCATTACTTCGATCGATTTCAAGATTACAGAGACCGCTGTCGAGATCCATTGGACTGCTCCGGCACGCACCTCCGCTGGGGAGCCGCTAAGCGCCATCGCCGGCTATCACATTTATCGCGGAGAACTTGATCCCTCCTCGATCGACGCCGCAGCGCGGGATCTCTCGCAAGCAAAGTGGAAATCGAAGCCAACGCTTCTGGCATCTCCGAAAGACAATTATTATCGCGATTCAGTCTTCGACTTCGGTAAAACGTATGTCTATCTCATCCGCAGCGTGATCGTGGTCGATGATGGCCCTCTGGAGTCCGGCGATTCCGTCCCTCTCATTGTCACGCCGATGGATACCTTTCCGCCCGCCTCGCCACACGAGGTGGCTGCTGTAGTGCTTGCCGGAGAAACCACCGGCACTCTGGTTGTCGATTTATCGTGGTCCATTAGTCTTGAAACCGATCTGGCCGGTTATCGCGTCTATAGAAGTGAGCAACTGGGCACAAGCGGTGAGCGTCTAAATTCTGAACTATTGCCCACCCCCACCGTTCGTGATACCTCTGTACAGCCCGGGCATCGCTACTGGTACACCGTGACGGCCGTTGACCGTGCCGGCAATGAAAGCGCTCCAGGCGCGCCGCTGGAGGTCGAGGTGCCGCAACAGGCGCCGTAGCAACAATCACCGTAGTTCCGTGTTCTATTTACAGAAGTCTCTGGAGTCAGGAAAAGATGTCGGCTCGCGCAAAAATAGCAGAGTATCCGCGGTTCCAGGTCCTGCGCGACCCTGCCGTGCGAATGGGTGTTTACGTGGGCTTCCTGCTCTCCGTAGTGTTGGCCGGCTGGGTTTATATTGCTAATCGTATGCCATCTTTTGAATCGGTAGCGCTCGAACGGAATGTAGCTGCGGCCGGGCTCCTTGCAGCGTTAGCGCTCGTACCGGTCTTACGCTTTTTTCGACAGCCTTTGAATTTGCTCGCTTCTGGCCTCATTGCGTGGAGTCTTTTGAGTCTCACATACCGTACTCTCTGTATTTTTTTCTGGCGACTTGGCATCTCACACAGCACGTTTCAGATTTTTATGTTGGGCGCCATTTTGTACTTAATCGTCGCGACAATCTCCTGGATCGGCACTTGTCTTTGGAGAGCTCGGGCTGAGCACATATCCCACTCTCGCCATCCTCTGAGCTAATGAAAATCTGCCGCTTTCTTCCTCGGGATTTGGAAGCTGGGCATTCAACTTCTTCGCTCTACGGTCTGCTGGATAACGATCAAATTCAGGAAGTATCCAGCGTCCCTTGGGGAAAATGGTCTCGCGGAGGGAAAAGCTGGCGTCTACACGATGTTCATCTCTTGGCGCCGGTGGAGCCTTCCAAAATTGTTTGTGTCGGACGCAACTACGTTGCCCATGCCGCCGAACTTGGTAACGAAATTCCTAAAGAGCCGCTAATCTTTTTAAAGCCATCATCGTCAGTGATCGGTCCGGAAGAACCTATTGTGCTTACTCTCTATTCACAACGTGTTGAGCATGAAGGTGAGCTCGCCATTGTGATTGGCCGCCGCTGTTCCCATATTCGCGATGCCGATGATCCTTTGACATACGTCTTGGGTTATACGTGCTTGAATGACGTCAGCGCGCGCGATCTTCAGAAAAGTGATGTGCAGCTCACACGCGCCAAGGGATTCGATACCTTTTGCCCCATCGGACCGCATATCGAAACGAATCTTAATCCGTCGAATGTTCTCGTCGAAACGCGCGTGAATGGAGTGCTACGCCAATCCGGCAACACTTCGCTGATGGTTTACTCGCCAACGTTTCTGGTCCGCTGGATTTCTCGAATGATGACGCTTTTTCCCGGTGATGTAATCACTACAGGCACTCCCGCGGGAGTCGGGCCGCTGATGGCGGGCGATACTGTGGAGGTCAGCGTCGCAGGTATTGGTGTGTTGCGCAATCCGGTGCACGCCCCGCAAGGGTGATAACCCCTCCTACGTTGGATTCGGTAAAATATGCAGCGATGGGGGCTATCGCTAGAGCGAACAGCTATTTTGCGTCCGCCTACGGGCAATGAGAAGCGCTTCAGTGCTACCCTCCCATTCATCTCTTTTCATGGAGTTCACTGTTTGAGAGAACTTCTCGCAGATTGGAGACTGGTGCTTGCGATGGCGGGCGCAGGCATCGCCGCCATTCTCATGATTGCTTACGCTCTATTGCGGCCTGGGGAAAATCCGGAAGATGCCGAGCGCAAGCGTCGCTTGCACCTCAATCAAATCGGACGCATCGCCGAAGGCCAAGTAGTCGAACTCGCCGAGCATGCTCCAGAGCCGAAGGCAGGGCGACGAAACTTTGTGGGAGGAGGTACCCGGCGCTTGCGAAACGATGGACCTCGACACCTGGTCTCCTATAGTTACGCGATTTCCGGCGTCACTTATCACACCGCGCAGGATATTACCGGCCTTGAGGGACAGATCCGATTCGACCGTTTAGTAGCTGGCCAGCCCGCCAGCGTCAAGTATGATCCATCGAATCCTGCCGATTCCATTCTCGTTGCGGATGATTGGTCGGGCTTACGTTGATATTCTAGAATTTCTAGGATATTCCTTCTTACCTGGGCGCGCTCTTCCGCAGCTCTTACATTCAGAATCGCCACGAGTTGCGCTATCCTGCTCATCGTGGAGCCTGAGCGGTCATTGTCCATCCATGAAAATGATCTTTGCTTCCGTCTTTACTACCCTGCTCATCGTGGCGATGAGTCTCGGCGCGATGTACATTCTTGTTGAGACAACGGTGCGTGTCACCGCGCTTCCATCGCCGCTGGTGCGCACTGTAGCCATGGGAGCGGAGCTTCTCCTTGGTGTCGTGCTTCTCCTAGGTACCGTGTGGCTTGCCACACACCTGGCCGTCCGCATTTTTGCGCCAAAAGAACCGCCATCCGCGGGAGGACCGCTTGCCTGACAGACCGGACAGCAGTTTGAAAGCCCAGCATCAGGGCCGAATGGAAGAACTCTATCGAATTTCAGCTGAAGCTGAAGCGGGCGGCGGTGCGGATAGGCGCGAACGCGAGCACAAAGCCGGCAAGCTGACTGCTCGCGAGCGAATTCATCTTCTTCTTGACGAAGGCAGCTTCGAAGAGCTCGACAAATTTGTACGCCACAGCTGCGTTGATTTTGGCATGGCAGAACAACGACCTGCCGGCGATGGCTTTGTCACTGGTTTTGGCCGCATCGAAGGCCGGCTCGTTTATGTTTTTGCGCAGGACTTCACTGTCTTTGGAGGCTCGCTCTCGGAAGCCAATGCCCGCAAAATTTGCAAAATCATGGATCTTGCCATGCGCGCCGGAGCTCCGGTGATCGGACTCAACGACTCTGGCGGCGCGCGAATTCAGGAGGGTGTCGCGTCTCTCGCGGGCTACGCCGATATTTTTCTGCGTAATACCCTGGCCAGCGGCGTTGTTCCGCAGATTAGCGCCGTGATGGGTCCTTGCGCTGGTGGCGCAGTTTATTCGCCTGCCATAACCGATTTTATTTTCATGACCCGCGAGACCTCGTATATGTTCGTCACCGGCCCCGATGTTATCAAAACTGTTACTCACGAAGAGGTAAGCAAGCAAGAGCTCGGCGGCGCCATGACCCACAATGAGAAAAGCGGCGTGGCCCATTTCCTGTCTAGCGACGACGCCGATTGTCTGGCCATGATTCGCGAGTTGATGACCTTTCTGCCCTCCAACAATTTGGAAGATCCGCCGCGGCGAACAACTTCAGACAGCTCCAACCGGCGAGATGAATCGCTGAATACGCTGGTTCCCGAAGATCCGCAAAAACCCTACGACATGAAAGACGTCGTCCACCGCATCGTCGATGATGGCTACTTCTTTGAAGTTCACGAGCATTTTGCCAAGAATATTATTGTGGGTTTCGCTCGCCTGGATGGTCGCCCGGTGGGAATCGTTGCGAATCAGCCGGCCGTCCTGGCTGGGGTACTCGACATCAATGCATCGGTGAAAGGCGCGCGGTTTGTACGCTTCTGCGATGCTTTCAATATTCCCATTATCACCTTTGAAGATGTTCCCGGTTTCCTGCCAGGTACGCAGCAGGAATTTGGCGGCATAATCAAACACGGCGCAAAGCTGCTTTTCGCTTTTGCCGAAGCTACCGTACCAAAAATCACCATCATCACCCGCAAAGCGTACGGTGGAGCCTATTGCGTTATGGCCAGCAAACATATTCGCACTGACGCCAACTTTGCCTGGCCCACAGCCGAAATCGCGGTTATGGGCCCGGAGGGCGCGGTCAACATCGTTTTTAAGCGTGACCTCGATAAAGTACCCGAGGCCGAACGCGAAAAACTTCGTCGTGAAAAAATCGCAGAATTTCGAGAGCGTTTCGCCAACCCCTTTATCGCTGCCGAGCGCGGCTATATTGACGCTGTGATCGAGCCCGCCGATACTCGCGCCCGCGTCATCACTTCGCTCCGCGCCCTGGAAAACAAGCGCGACGTAAACCCCCGCAAGAAGCACGGCAACATCCCGCTTTGAAACTGGATTGGTGCCACTTTACCAGCCCCCAGGGTGCCAACAACGTAGCGCCAACAAATACAAATTAGTTCCCAATCCGCCCAAACGATTAGGCACGCGGAGCCGAACCGTTCGGCTCCGCGGATGCCGCGCATGCTAGAATCCGCACGGCACGAACTATATGTTTAGAAAAATTCTAATTGCCAATCGGGGTGAAATTGCGGTGCGCGTCCAACGCGCCTGTAAGGAGCTGGGTATCCGCTCCGTGGCTGTCTTCAGCGAAGTCGACCGAAAATCGCTTCACCTCCGTCTGGCGGACGAAGCCTATCTCATCGGTCCGGCGCCCTCTCGCGAGAGTTACTTGTGTATTGACAAGCTCATGGAGGTGGCGCGTCGTAGCGGGTGTGACGCTTTGCATCCCGGTTATGGATTTCTTGCGGAAAACGCTGCCCTTCCCCGCGCATGCCAGGCCGCCGGACTCACCTTTATCGGCCCTTCCGCAGAATCCATGGAAGCGCTGGGCTCTAAAACTGCAGCCCGCCAGTTGGCACGTCGCGCCAATGTGCCAACCGTTCCGGGAACTAATGAGCCTATCGAGAAGGTCGAAGAAGCTCGCCACCCAGCCCAAAGCATGGGCTTTCCCGTTCTGTTGAAAGCTGTTGCCGGCGGCGGTGGGAAAGGCATGCGCTTGGTCACGAATGATGCCGAGTTTCCGGCAGCCTTCCGCGACGCTTCATCCGAAGCTATGAACTCCTTCGGCGACGCGCGTCTCTATCTCGAAAAATACTTGCACAAGCCGCGCCATGTGGAGATACAAATTCTCGCTGACGCTCACGGTCGTGTTGTCTCCCTTGGCGAACGTGAATGTTCCGTTCAGCGCCGCCATCAGAAGCTAATTGAAGAAGCGCCATCACCGATCATGACACCTGAGCTGCGTAAGAAAATAGGTGACGCGGCGGTCCGCTTGGCGCGCGCCGGAGGATATGTCAACGCGGGCACCGTCGAATTTCTAGTGGATGCGCGTCTCGATTTTTATTTCCTGGAAGTGAACGCGCGCTTGCAGGTCGAACATCCCGTCACCGAACAGGTCACCGGCCTCGATCTCGTCAAATTGCAAATCGCCATCGCTGCCGGACATCGGTTGCCTTTCGCGTGGGAAACTATCACTCCTCGCGGCCACGCCATGGAAGTCCGGTTGTACGCTGAGGATCCCGAAAATAATTTTTTTCCGTCGCCAGGCAAAATCCTCTCCCGGCACGCTCCGAGTGGCCCGGGCATTCGCATTGATGAGGGAGTCTATGAAGGCTGGACCGTTCCGAATGATTATGACCCACTTTTGAGCAAACTGATCGCTTGGGGAAATAGCCGCGAGGAGACTGTTGCGCGTCTTCGCCGCTCTCTCGAGGAGTACTCCATCACTGGAATCAAAACCAACGCCGGTCTTTTCCGCCGTATTCTCGCGGAGCCTGATTTTCTCCGTGGTGAAATTCACACTTGGTGGCTAGACGAACTGCTGGCTCGGCCCTTCTCCAGAGCTCCAGAGCTGGAGGCCAGCGCTATCGACGCCGCCGCTATTGGAGCGGGTACCTGGCAAGCTACCCAGGCTGCCGGGTCTGGTACCGATCGCTTCGCCGAGGAAACTTCATCTCGATGGAAAAATGAGGGGCGCCGCGATCAACTGGACCGCACCCCATGAAATTTGAGATCCGTCTTAATAGTCCGTCGGGGGAACACAAACGTCTCTTGCAGTTGGAAAAGGACAACGACCACTGGCGGGTTCTACTGGACGGGTTGCCCCAGGATGTTGACGTCGTCGAAATTGCCCCGCTTACTTTATCGGTTCTTCTTCACGGTGAAGTTTACGAAATTCGCTTGGCTCCATTTCCTGACGGTACGCTCAAAATCCAGGCTGGCCTCTATGAATTCACGGCTGAAGTCATTGATCCTCGCGCGTGGCGGGGTCGCCGCCACGGCCACGTAGAAGTCGAAGGTCGTCAGAAAATCGTTGCCCCTATGGCCGGCAAGGTCGTGCGTCTCCTGGTAGCGGCGGGAGATAAGGTCAACGCGGGTGAAGGGCTTTTAGTCGTAGAAGCTATGAAGATGCAGAATGAAATTTCATCGCCGAAGTCCGGCGTCGTCGAGCGCATACTCGTCAAAGAAGGCCAAGCGGTCAACGGTGGAGAAGTGCTTGCCTGGGTGGACTAGAATCCACTATATCAAATCGCGATTAGGGGACCGCCGGCTTTGAAGCGGCGTCCGTTTTCGCTGCTGTCGGTAATTTTCCAGCTGTTTCGATCACTTGCTGCGCCAAATAATTTGTAGAACGCGCTTCATCCCGCGCAATTGCAAGATACGCCGAACGCAGCAATTGCTCTTTGCGGTTGCGCAGCGTATCGCGAATGGTCTGTTGCACCTGGGGATCGGAGATTCCGCGCAGCCCGGGTGACTCACGCGTGATGAGCTTCAAGATGCGGAAGCCTTCTTTTAACTGGATAGGTTGGCTCACCTGTCCGGGTTTTAGGCTAAGCACTAACTTCTTTAGCGCCGGATCTGACTGATTCAGTGCAGATTCGGGCAAGTAACCCAGATCCCCGCCCGTCGCCGCCGAGTTCATATCTTCGGAATAGTCCATGGCAAGTTGAGCAAAATCCGCACCGCTGTTCAGCCGGTCCATCAGCATTTTTACTTTCCGCTGGGCCTCGGCTTCGTTTGTGGCATCGTCATTCTTGCGATTGCGTATTTGCGGCTCTTTGCGCGGCGTCACCACGATCTGCGCGATCCGGTACTGCGGCTCCGCGACGTTGAATTGCGCCTTGTTGGAGTTGTAAAAGTCGGCGACATCCTGGTCGGTAATCGAAATCTTCGCCACAACTTCGCGGTTCAGCAGCTTTTGAATTGAGAGCTGCCTTCGCAGATCGCGTTTCAGGTCGTCAACCGAAACTCCGCGGTCTTTCAATTGTCTCTGGAATTCGTCTTCCGTGAAGGGACTCTTTAGCTCGGTGAACTTGTCTTCCACTTCGCCGTCGCTGGCTTCAAGATTCAGTTTCTTGGCGCGCTCGATCAGAATTTCGTTGTTGATTAGTTCATCCAGGACATTTAGTTTCAGCGAGAGCGCTTCTTCCTGGGAGGGTGCCTGTCCTTCCGGGTTCACCCGCGTGCGATAATATTTCTCCACGTCATCGCGCTTGATCTCTTTTCCATTCACCACCGCCCACACATCCGCGGCATGTTGCGTCTGCTTATTGCAACCCACAACACCTGCAAGTAGCAGCGCCGTAACCGGCAGCACCGCGGCGTGCGCTATTTTCCGCAATGGGCAGTGAAAAAGGGGCGTTGAACGCCCCGTATAACACTGGTTCAGAAGAGTTAAGTTCAAGGTTGGATGCTCAGGCAGCTTTCTTCACGCGGCCTGCGCGGATGCACGCCGTGCAAACGCGCAAGTGCTTACTCACTCCAGCCACCACCGCGCGCACGCGCTTGATGTTCGGGTTCCACCGCCGCCGCCGAGTATTGTTAGCGTGGCTGATGACGTTTCCATAATGCGGCCCTTTGCCGCAGAGTTCACACTTCAATGCCATGGTCAGTCCTGCTTCTTAGAATGTTGGAACTAAGCTCTTTATTCTAACAGACACTTCCCAAGCAGCAAAGCACGACGATGATTTTCGGCTTATTTTTAGAGATTCGGTTCATTAAGACTGTTCCATGCCCTGAGGAAAAGTGCACGGGGCCTCGGACATCCTGCGTCTGGTACACAAACTGAGTAACTGCGCTGGCCGCGCGTCTCTCTCAGCCCCGCTACACGAAGTTTCGTATGGGCTTACTTGTTCCGCTGGATGGCTGAATACGGTACGCGTCCGTAGTTTTGAACCCGTGGGTCTTTTTTCAGGAGGATACTATGCAACATCAGGCGTTGAAAGAACTCTATGTTGATGAATTGAAAGATATCTATAACGCTGAACACCAAATACTCAAAGCTCTGCCCAAAATGGCCAAGGCCGCAACTTCTGATGAACTCCGCTCCGGATTTGAAGAGCATCTGGAGCAAACCAGAGGCCAGGTGCGGAGGCTTGAACAAATTTTTAGTGCGCTCGATGAGAAGCCTACAGGCAAGAAGTGCAAAGGCATGGAAGGACTCATCAGCGAAGGCCAGGAGATGATGAAGGAGGATTTTGAAGGGGAGGTAATGGATGCAGCTCTGATTTCCGCTGCTCAGCGGGTCGAGCATTACGAAATCGCGGCCTACGGCACCGTTCGCACTTGGGCGGAGATCCTGGGCAAGCAAGAAGCAGTTCAGCTCCTTGAGCAGACGCTCGATGAAGAAAAAGAAACTGACCAAAAACTGACCGATCTTGCTTCCGCGATAAACGTCCAGGCCGCCGAACAAGGATCGGAAGGCCGGGAAGAATCTGAGGAAGAAAAAGAGACCCCTCCGGCCCGCAAGAAAGCCAGGGCGGCCAGAGCTTAAGCGTCGGACGCCATCAGTAAATACTGATTAAGGAGAAGCAAGATGCCCGGAGAAGCAACGAAACGGCAACAAGAGAAGCCGCGTCGTGAGGAAATCAAACGCCTTCAGGAGACGGACGTAGATCCAGGCGGAGAAATCGGCAGCGACTCCACCGTCGAAACAGAAAATGACAGCTGCACTCGTCAACGCGATAACCGCTCGGTTGAAAGTCAGCAAGAACTGCCGCCTGGCAATAAGTAAATGAAGTGGGACAGCCGGGCTCGAGGCGGGCGGCTCTTGCGGCAGGATCTTTTCCGTAGACGCTCGTTTCGAGCCTGTTTCTTATAGGAATGATAGTCCATGAGTCCTATAATCGCCACGAGTCACAAAATTTTGCGCTGTCGCATTCACTATGGGGCTTAAAGAATATCGCAGCAAGCGTCACTTCGGAATTTCGCCGGAGCCTGCCGGTACCACCGCGCATAAAGCCAAGGGTCGTCCGCTTATCTTCGTCATTCAAAAACATCGCGCATCCCATCTTCATTACGATTTTCGCTTGGAGTACAACGGTAAGTTACTTTCCTGGGCCGTGCCCAAAGGCCCTTCCCTGGACCCTTCCGTGAAGCGCCTCGCTATGCGCGTTGAAGATCACCCCACCGAATATGCGTCTTTCGAAGGTACGATCCCTGAAGGAGAGTACGGTGGAGGCACGGTGATGGTGTGGGACAAAGGCACGTGGGAACCGGAACAGGAAGATGTGCCCGCCGCGCTGGCCAAGGGGGAGCTTAAATTTACGCTTCACGGCAAAAAGCTGAAGGGTTCATGGGTCCTAGTGCGGACTCATGGCGATGGTAGCGGTTCCAAGACTTCCTGGCTCCTGATCAAGCACAAAGATCAATTCGCTTCAAAAAAAGACATCACCGAGGAAATGCCTCGTTCGGTCATCAGCAAGCGACTCCTGGCGGAAATAGCCCGCGACGAGGGCGGAGATGTCCAGAAAGCAGCTACCAGTGATCCCTCACCCAAAGGACGTCGTCCCATGGCCGTTAAAAAATCCGGCACACGTTTGCGTGCCCCTCGGCAAAAATCGGCGTAAGAAACGTTCGAAGCTTGCGCGGCAAACCTTTGAGCACACGCATTCCATTCAGCGTTCGACCCATGCTGGCAGCTCTTGCGCACGAGCCTTTTGACAAGCCTAGATGGGTGTATGAAGAAAAATACGACGGCTATCGCATACTCGCATACAAAGAAGGTTCTAAAGCTCGTCTGCTCTCGAGAAACTCGATAGATCGTACCGCCAGATTCCCCGGTATCGCCGCAGCCATTTCAAAACTGACCCCCGCAACCCTTTTGCTCGATGGTGAAGCCGTAGTTTTTGACTCTAAGGGGGTCTCGCGTTTTCAGCTGCTGCAACAGGACCCCGCTGAAGCGACCTATGCAGTCTTTGATTGTTTGCATAACGACGGAAAAGATCTTCGAGCTCTACCTTTGTCTGCGCGACGCTCCGAGCTGGAAAAATCTTTACGGCCGGGCAAAGCACTCATGCTCTCTCAACGTCTCCCTGGCAACGGTTTTGAAGCATATCGAGTGGCAAAGAAAAAGAACTATGGAGGGCTTGTGGCGAAGGATAAATCTTCGCCCTATGTCGAGGGTCGCTCGAAGCTATGGTTGAAGGTCAAGGTGCATCTGGAAGACGAATTCGTAATCGGCGGGTTTACTAAACCCTCTGGATTGCGAAAATATTTCGGCGCCCTGTTGCTGGGCGTTTATGATCATTCGAAATTACGCTATGTCGGCAAGGTTGGAACGGGCTTCAGTGAAGAAACTCTATCGTCGCTGCATCGAAAGTTTGTGCCGCTTATCCGTAAGCAGTCACCTTTTGCTGATCCCGTTCCAGAGAAGGATATAACTTTTCTTGCGCCCCGGCTGGTTGTACAGATCGCGTATCAGGAATGGACCGCCGACAACAAGCTGCGTCAGCCCGTTTTCCTTGGGTTGCGCGACGACAAGGATCCCCGACAGGTTCATTTCCCGGAGCCCTCAGTATGAAAGCTCCAGCCTCCAGCAAAGCCGATACAAAACATCTTCCCGTCAAGATTTCTAATCCCGATAAAATATTCTGGCCGGACGAAGGTTATACAAAGTCCGATCTCGTTAATTTTTATAGCGCCATTTTTCCTAAACTTGCACCTTATGTGCGGGATCGCATCCTGTCTTTGGAGCGTTGCCCGGATGGCATGCAGGGGTCCTGCTTTTATCAAAAGCAAGCTCCGTCGGGATTGCCTCCGGGGACACGGACAATTCGTATCCCCCACGTTGGAGGATCTAAGTCGACTAATTACGTTGTCGGTGGTGCCTTGGCTACGCAGCTCGCCCTCGTTAACCTCGGTTGCATCGCGGTTCACGTCACGGGAAGCCGCGCGAGTGCACCTCGAAAGCCGGACTGGGTCAGTTTCGATATCGATCCGCAATCGGGAAAATTCGAAGACGCCGTGCGTGGAGCTCTGTACATCAAAGAGGCACTCGATAGTTTAAAGCTCAATTCTTTTCCGAAGACTTCCGGCAGCCGCGGAATGCACGTATTTGTCGCCATTCGCCTGGGACCCGATGTCGATGAGGTCTTATCTTTCGCGGAAAGCGTTGTCCAGCGCGTTGCCTCGGCATATCCCAAGGAATTGACCGTGGAGCATTCCATCGCCGCGCGTCGTGGCCGCATTTATTTGGACCCGTTCCGCAACGGCTTTGGTCAAACGGTTGTTGCACCCTATTCAGTGCGTCGGCGTCCCAAGGCGCCGTTTTCAATGCCCCTTGCTTGGCACGAAGTGCAACCCTCGCTGGATCCTTCAGATTTCAATATCGGCAATTTCAAACAGCGGCAAAAGCGCCCTGATCCTTGGAAGGAATTTTTCAACGCTAGACAATCGCTGAAAGATGCTATCCGCTTACTCAAAAAACTCTGATAGCACATGGTCGGTGGGCGGACCTTATCAGCGAAATAGAAAACTCATCCGCCGTTTTTTTACAACGGCTTCGGATGTGCCGCGAGCGCTTCACGGAAGTCCGTCAAATTCGTTTTGTCAATCACCGCCGTGCCGGTATCCACGAACGTCGGCAGCGGGGATACTGGTGCAGTTCTCCAATCCTTAAATTCGTGCACCGCGTCATGGTGCAGATCATCCAGGAACTTTAGTCCGTAATAACTCATAACGTACGGTTTCTGCGCAATGGTTGCCGCGATGGCTCCGTTGTTGATGAAGTCCAAAGTCTCCGGATCCTTATCGAAAGCCACGATGGGAATTTTTCCTGTCTGGTCCAGGCGATGCAGCGATTCCGCTGCGCCCGAACCGCCGGAAGCCTCCAGGCAAATGATCCCGTCGATTTTTTCCTTCTTCGTTAGCAATGCTGAAATCTGATCGTTGGCGCTGCGTGGGTCGCCCTTGTCATCCAAGGTGTCAGCGACCTTAATTCCGGGGAATTTCTTCAAAGCTTCATTTACGCCGCGCACCCGTTCGTCCAGGTTTAATTGACCAGGAATAGAAACGATAATCACGCGCCCCTGGCCTTTCAGAATTTCTCCGATGCGTTTGCCGCTTTCCATGCCAGCGCGAAAATTGTCCGTGCCTATAAATAGAACCCGCCGCGAACTGGGCGCATCGGCGTCCACGCAAATCACAGGAATACCCTGCGCAATCGCTCCATCGATCGCCTCTTTAAAGAGGCTGCCGCGCGCCGCGGAAATTAGTATGCCCGCGGGCTTCTGTGCCACAGCTTTCTGGAACGCGTCCAGTTCCTGCTCCGGTGAAAACGATTCGGGCCCCGTGAAGTCCACTTTCACGCCCAGCGCTTTCGCCGCGTCCTGGAAGCCGGCTTGCGCTTCTTGCCAGTAAGGCAGATTGATGTTTGCGGCAACGAAAATGTACCGCTCTTCTTTCTGATGGTAATCCGGCGCGCAGGAGGCTAGCGCGAACGTACAAGCCAAAATCGTTTGCAAAAAAAGTGCTGGGCGATGGTCTTTCATAGGATTTCTCCTTAGCAGGTACTCTTTGCTGATTGTGGGTTGGCGACCATGAACAACCCCGAACAAAAAATATCACTAAAAGCGGAATCGGCAGAGCCTATCACAAACTCCGTTCCAGTGGCAGTCGCCTACTTCGCGATTTGGGGCAGCACACTGCAGCGTAATCGAACCTGTGTGCTTAGCGGATCTCATCCAACGCGGCGGGAATTACGCAGAAAAGCGAACAGGGCAAAGATTGCAAAGTAGAACGCTGTGTTGACGCCGACAGCGATGCGGAGGAACCAACTGAAGGTCCCTGCAAGAGATCCCTGACTGTCCGGCATTACGAGTTCTGCAATCTTCAAGCCGGGAGAAAAAAGAATAACGATTGGAGTGGGAACACCCAGTTCATTGGGAACCGCGAAAGCCAGTGCCAGGAATCCTGCGATCAGGCTAAAAACAGCTAGCAATACGGCACGCGACACCGTGAGCTTCGACATTGCTTCTGAGTCTAGCAAATCCGAGCAAGTGAACGGGGCCGTCCGTCATCCATCCGTCGTGCACTGATAAAGCGTACCTCGCGACCTTACTTTTTTGCCGGGGCGGCCTGGAGGCCTTCGATGACGATAGCCTTGGAGCCGCCGCGATCGTAAACTTTGCCTTTCGCCTGGACCCGCCCGCCCGCGAATTCCAGCAACCGCGCGTTCTGGCCTGTTGCCGGCATGGCGTCCGAGATAGGCCAATAAATTACTTTGTCATCACCCAGAATCACCAGCTGCGAGCCAGCTGTTGCGCAGGACAGTGCACATTCGCGGCTAATTGGTTTATCCAGGCTTTTCGTGAAGGCGCAGGAGGAATCCAGGACGTAGCCTTCCACCGTGCTGGATTTTTGCTGCGCGATAAGCAGGAATCCAGACACCCCTCCGGCCATAATCACCACCGCGCTGAGCACGACGGTTCGTGAAATCCAAATTTTTCCTAAGCGCATTTTTGGTTTTTCCTCATTTTCGGAACCAAAGCCTACTGCCGCCTGAGTCGAGTAAGTGTATCGCTGCTATCGAGACTCCTCGAACTTTCCGGACCAGGCACGGACCCGCGCCAGCAATTTTCCAAATTGTCGGCGGTCTTCATCACGCACCGCTGTAATTTTCAATCCCAGTCCGCGGCCGGGCTTCACGTGTTGTATAACGGCCTCTGCTCTGATCTTACCTTCCTCGACAATAAATTGAAGCTTCGTGGCCCCGCCGACCCTCCTGGGCTTCGGGGTCTCGATGAACAGTCCGCCCACACCGATATCCTGAACACGCGAAAAATCCTTCTGGCCTTCACATGCCCAATAGACCCATAAGCCCCGCGGTGTCTCCACCCGCGAGCTCATCCTCCGGTTATAGAGAGGTTCCTGCACCAGAGCTGTCCCTGAGAACCATGGACTTTCCGGCTAGGTTTCACTATTCAACACCAGCCGAGCATGAACTTCAAGTCCGGAAGAAATAATAAAAGCATTCCGCCGCGTGCTTTACCATGGCCCGGCACAACCCTATTTAGGGGGGAGGAAATTCTGAGGTGAGCCTGAAGCCCACAATCTAAGCCGCGATGTAAGCATCGTTGCGGTCGCCAGAAGCATCCATTTACAGGTCTTGGTCAGGGTTCTCGTTGGCAAAATAAAGCCCGGAAATGCACAGATTTACCTGTTTTGCACAGTTTGGCCGGGGAAAACCTAAAAAAGATTCTTGACGGGGTTGACGAATAAAGGGAATACGGTATACTTACAAATGGCTCGGGGTAGCAGAGCCATGCGGGGCAATCACAGTCGGGTCGAAGTGACCGTAGAACGGTCGTTCCTGAAGTAGATCCTAAGTGAGGTTCTTTACGAACACCGGATAGAACGAGGTCGAGCATCGCGCAAAGTTGCCAGGAATTGGCAACCGTGCCCGGCGCTCGACGCCGGGTTTTTTATTTGCAGAAGTGAATGAGAGGTCAGCGATAAACGTGAGGAGGTTCCGCAAGGACACTTCGAGCGCCAGTCGCCAAGCCGCTCAAACAGCAAGCAAAGCTTCAGCGGAATGCTGAAGACCCTGACGGGATCAGGGATAGAGTTCTTTGACAACAGAAAGGCTGGCAAGTTCACGGCGAAGATCCTGTGTTCTTCTGGAGGTGTGATTGCGCAAGCGAGCAGGCTAAAAGAAGACTCGGGGAATGATGCTGTGAACAATTACAAGTTCTGCTCGAGTTGAGCATAACTGTGGAAGAAAAGGCGGACTTTCCAATTGCTTGAGTAACGTAGAGACGAAAGCCTGTTTTCAGAATTCAAACGACCTTACCCAGGTCCGGAGAGCTGGATGCAAGGATGTATGGAGCTACGCGAATCAAGACGTGGAAGCTGAACTTCTTTAGGGAAGCAGGCGGAGACGGATTGGGTAAGTTTTATGATTAAGCTACTAAGGGCGTACGGTGAATGCCTTGGCGCCAGAAGGCGAAGAAGGACGTGGCAAGCTGCGATAAGCCTCGGGGAGCCGCAAGCAGGCTTTGATCCGAGGATCTCCGAATGGGGAAACCCGGCGAGATGAACTCTCGTTACAGCCCGCTGAATACATAGGCGGGTATGAGCCAACCCAGGGAAGTGAACCATCTCAGTACCTGGAGGAAAATAAATCACAGAGATTC
>DATNMX010000068.1:0-4507 GCA_035602135.1 Candidatus Dormiibacterota bacterium | reverse complement strand
CGCCCAGGAACTTTCTTGACGTGTTGCGCATTCGCCACCACGATCTGAAATGCTCCCTCTAGGATTGCGTAGACCGGCTTCCAATAAACGCCCGTGCTTTCCATGGCCACATGGGTGCAGCCTTGGGACAGCAACCATTCGCGCATGCTGAGCAGTTCTCGTGTTGTGGTGCCGAAGGTCCGCACCTGTTTCTGCACCTTTCCATCTTTGCGAACGGTCAATAAACAAGCCACGACCGTGCCCTGGTGCACATCCAATCCACAACCACGTTCCACTAGAGTTTCCATAACGCCTCCATGGGAGGCGATTGCTGCGCCGCAGGTCTGTTACAGACACTGTCATGCGTCCTTCCTGTTTCCAGGTGCGACAAAAAGTGGTACCTTCACCGGCGCGGGTCAGTCTTATTTGCGGGATCTGTGTCGTCGCAAGTTTTAGAACGACCTTCAAGCAATCGCTCACCACAAGTGCTTGTACCACACAGACTGACCCCGCCTCCTCCTGCTGAAACCCATTTTCATGCTCAGTGGTGCGCCACCGGCGCATGAGGTCTTATTAGAAATGTCCCCCTAAACTGAGACCTCCAGCCAGAAGGAGGTCCTGTTGAAGAGGACAGCGATGAGCAGTCGTGAGCTGGAGCGGGTGGAAGTGATGGGGCGAGTGGAGAGTGGGGATTTGAAGCTGAGCGACGCGGCGGTCATGCTGGAGCTGAGCTATCGCCAGGCAAAAAGACTGTGGCGACGCTATGGGCAGGTGGGCAGCGAGGGGCTGAAGCACGGCAATGCCGGCCAACCGTCGAATCGCAGCAAGCCGCAGAAGCTTCGGCGCCGAGTGCTGCATTTAATCCGGAAGAAATATTCCGGTTCGGAGGAGGAGCGGTTCGGACCGACCTTAGCGGCCGAGCACCTGGCCGAGGAAGACGGCATTGAGATCGACCACGATACCGTGCGGCGTTGGATGTTGGAGGAAGGGCTGTGGAGCCGGCAACGGCAGCGCAAGCGACACTGCCAACGAAGGGAGCGCAAATCGCATTATGGGGAACTGGTGCAGTTGGACGGGAGTTTCCATAATTGGTTCGAAAGGCGTGGTCCGCGGGGTTGCCTGATGGACATGGTGGATGATGCCACGAGCACGGTTGAGGCTCGGATGGGGAAAGAAGAGACGATCTGGGCGGCGGCGGGAGTGTTGCAGGTTTGGATTCGCAACTACGGGGTGCCCCGCGCCCTCTATACCGATTGGAAGAATGTATACAAACGAAAGGCGACACCCGCGGAGCAGTTACGAGGGGAAGTGCCGGTCACGCAGTTTGGGCGCATGTGTCAGAAGCTGGGGATTCGGATCCTGGCCGCCAATTCGCCGCAAGCCAAGGGGAGAGTGGAGCGCACCAACGGGATCCATCAGGATCGGCTGATCAAGAAAATGCGGCGGAAAGGGATCCACAGCTACGAAGCCGCGAACGAGTATTTGGAAAACGAGTATCTGCCTCACCACAACCGACGCTTTGCCCGGCCGGCAGCGAAGCCGGAGGACTATCACGGGCGGAAGCCGACGGCCCGCGAACGGCATCAGATTTTCCGCTTAGAGACTGAGCGTACGATCAGTAACGACTGGGTAATCCGGCATAACCAGCGTTATCTGCAACTGCAGCCTGGGCAGCGGCGCTATGGACCTACCCAAAGCAAGGCTCTGGTCTGCGAATGGGAGGACGGAGCGATGGAGGTGTACTACCGCGGGCAACGCCTCGCCTACCAAGAACTTGCCGAACCGCTGCCCAGAAAATGTGAAGTGGAAGACAGAACCAAACGCAGCGTCGCTGTCCCATTTTTCGCCAAGCCGCGCAAGCCGAGTCAAGATCATCCTTGGCGACGAGATTACCGCAGCATGAAACCGAGCGGGTCGAAAAAAGTAGAGATGCCGCCGCTGCGCATTGGCGCGCGCATGGAAGCTTCGCTGTGAATTCTCGTCGCACGAGAAACACGAGGGCCAAAACAGGGGGATGCTATGGGTCGATCGAGTTGGAGATCGGCGCTCTCACGCCAGCCTGGCGCCCAATTTTTCTCTGGAAAACGGAGGACCGGCAGAAAAAGGAAAAAGACGGGCAATCGAAAAGCCTCGCCAATCATGCTCGGCTTGCTCCACAGTTCAGCGGGAACATGCAGTGCTAGAAGGAAAAAGCAAAAGAACATAATCGCGATGCGCACAGTGGAGTTCAATCAAGCGCTGGGCGGGAGGGAAGGGGCTCAGTTGCCGCCCCTTCCCCCCGCGCCCCCCAACCCTGCTCATACTGTGCCACTGCGACGTTCTGCTCGACATCAACAAAAGGGGACATTTCTGATAAGACCTCATGCGCCGGTGGCGCACCACTAGCCTGGATTTCCACGGCAAAGAGTTCACCTAAGAACTCGGACTCTCGATACATTCAATCGTCGCGTCAAACTGCGTTACCCGCCGAACTCCCTTATGCGATGTAGTACTCTGATAGCCTTCGTTGCCCACCCATTGGTCGTCGCCTGCCTCCACAAAAGGTTTTGGAGCTCCGACGCCAGAATCGGCAAACCACTGCTGTGTTTGCCGGTTTTGGTGCATATCACAAGATCTTGGGTATATTTCGCTTGACCCCATAGATCTTGTATGTGATACCGTGCAAGTGTGCCTATCGGAGCACCAAAAGACCTAAGCGTTTGTCGCCGCTTCTTCCTTCAGCCGCGCTCCCCTAAGCACCGTATTTATGAGGCCTTGCGCGCCTTCTTCGTCGAGGGACGTCCTTCTAAGGAGGTAGCCCGGGCCTTCGGCTACTCCGTGGGTTCCTTCCAGGTTCTTTGCCATCACTTTCGCCGCGACCCCCATCCTGTCTTTTTTGCTCCTCCCCGCCATGGCCCCACTTCTCAACCCAAGAAGTCAGCGGCCCGCGACCTCATCATCCGCCTGCGCAAACAGAATTACTCCGTCTATGAGATCAGCCAGGCTTTGAAAGAAGAGAATCAGTCCCTCAGTCCGACCGCCGTCCGCGAGGTGCTCAAAGAAGAAGGCTTTGCGCCCTTACCCCGCCGCCGCGATGACGAGCGTCCACAATATCCTCGGGCTTCGGTCGAGCCCGTCGCCAATGTCGCCCAGTTCTCTTTGGCGCCGCGTCAATTTACAACCCACTGTGGTGGGCTTTTTCTCTTCCTGCCCGGTCTGCTCTCCCTAGGCTTGGACCAACTGGCCCGCGCGGCCCATTTGCCGGGCTCCAAAATGATCCCTGCCCAGCACGCTCTGCGCGCTTGTCTGGCTTTGAAACTCTGGTCCATCGAGCGCAAGAGCCATGTCATGGCTTTGGTGGCGGATGAGGGATTGGCTCTGTTTCCCGGGCTCAATGCCTTTCCCAAGAAGAGCTATCTCTCCGAATATTCCTCCCGCATTGCCCCCACCCAAATCACCAAGTTGCTTGCGGCTTGGCACGACCAAGTTCATAGCGAAGGGGATCGAGATCCACTCTTTGCGGGGCAATCGTTCAATCTCGATTTCCACTCTGTGCCCTTCTACGGCGACGATCCCATGGTCCAGCGCCACTACCTTTCCGCACGGAGTCGCCGCCAGCCCAGCATTCTGGTCTTTCTCGCCCAGGATCCTGAGGCCGGAGCCTTTTGCTACTCCAATGCCAATCTCCGCAAGGGGGAAGAAGCGGAAGAAATTTTTCGCTTTCTCGGTTTTTGGAAGCACACGCACGGCACCTATCCCCGGGAGCTGGTCTTTGATTCTCGTCTCACCACCCACGCCAATCTGGCCCGCCTGCATCGCATGAACATCTCCTTCATCACCCTCCGCCGCCGTTCTCCCCGCTTGCTCAAGGAAATTGCGCAGTTGCCCCCTTCCGCCTGGCGTGTCGTCGAACTGGATGTCCCAACCCGAAAATATCGAACTCCGCGCGTCTTTGAGCAAACCGTGGCTTTAGCGGGCTGTAAATTTCGCCAGTTGTTTATCCAAGACCTCGGTCATGAAGAGCCCACCATCTTGTTGGCCAACCAGCAACGCACCACCAAGCAGCTCATTCTGCGCTATGCCCAGCGCATGCTCATTGAAAATGCCCTCTCTGATGCCGTGCGCTTCTTTCACATGGATGCTCTTTCTTCGGCCGTCGGCCTGAAGGTCGACTTCGATATGGCTTTGCTGGTCATCGCCAGCGGCCTGTATCGCCTGCTGGCGCGAAGGATGCGCGGCTACTCCGATGCCCAAGCCCGCCAGATTTTCCGCGACTTGGTCGACATGCCAGCCGACGTCAAGATAACCCCCAAAGAGGTTCAAGTCAGTTTTCATCGGCGAGCCCATCTGCCCATCGTTCTCGCCTCCGGGTTGATCAACCGGCCCGTCCCTGTCCCCTGGTGGAATGGATTAGCCCTGCGTCTTACGACTTATCAAGGATGACCCCAAAAACACCGCGCGCTTAGATCAACTCTTTGCCGTGGAAATCCAGGCTAGCTCTGCACGCCACACGGCCTCGCCGTCGATTGACTGCCATGCACAAGTTGTT
>DATNMX010000067.1:0-3673 GCA_035602135.1 Candidatus Dormiibacterota bacterium | reverse complement strand
ATCCGATTCTATCGTTCAATAAACCCGGATATGGTTTTCGGTACACACACCGCAAAGAAATCACTCGTTCGAAAATCTTCTTTTCAGCAATCCATACCGTTAGTGGCCGCTCTCGGCTATCCGCACGACTTGAACAGATCGCCAGAGCAAGGCGCGGTGATGACAGGTGGCCGCTTCGATCAGATCGACTATCCGCCGCGAGTCGTACTCTGATGGAGTCAAGGAGAGGTAAGCGGCTCGAAGGACATCGTGATCCCACGATCATCTCGTGGATCATGTCTCAGCACGTCTCAAACGCCCGATGGTCGAAGGTCGCACCCACGGCAAGACGATCTTTACCCGCTGAGTCGGGAACCATTCAATGGATGAACTTCATGACATGTCGAAACAAATAGCTGACAAACATACGAAAGCTAAAACTCTGATAGCTAAAAGCAGCATACAGATAGATAACACGATTGACGAGGTCTGGAAGGCTTTGGTTAATCCGGAAATCGTTGAGAAATATATGCTGGGCTCACAGCAGTTATCTGACTGGCGGAAAGGCAGCAGCATCGTATGGAAAAAAGACTTTAACGGTAAAAAGTCTGAGGACAAGGGGCGAATACTGGAGATCACTCCCCAAAAAAGCCTGAAGTACACGCATTACTCGCCGGCCTCCGGTAGACCGGATGCGCCGGAAAATTACCAGACCGTTTCGGTCACCCTGAAAGAGAACCGCAAAGGAACAACCATCGATTTGACATCAGATAACAACGCCAGTGAAAAGGAAAAGGCAATGACCGAGCACATATGGGCCTACTACCTGCAGGGGCTCAAGATCGTCATGGACAAAAAGTAAGCAGCATCAATCGCAACGGTCTCTGCCCGTTCTTTTAATTCACCCTGAATTCAGTAGGGCCGAGAATCGACCATCCGGCACGAGTCGTACGCTGATGGAATCAAGGAGAAAAACGTGAGCGGCTCGAAGGACATCGTGAGCCCCACGATCAACTGGTGAGTCATGTCTCAGCACGTCTCAAATGGCCGCTATGCGCTACCGACTTGAGATTGGCTGATGCGGAACGATCTGGCCGGGCGCTCGTCACCGGCGGCACCTACGGGAACGGCGAGTAACCAACAAACAGGAAATGAATATGCAGTACTACCAAGTTCTGATTAGCGGCGAGACCAGGGCACAAGGTATGAGAATCCTCGAACACCTGATGGCGAAGCAACTGGTACTCGGCGGTCCCGTATTTAACGGCCCCTCCAAATTCCTCTGGAATTTCAAAGGATCGGCGGTACCTGGCGCGATGCAAAAAGACGGTCTCTATATGGATGAGCACGACTACTGCTTTGCCGTCACCTACACCAGGGAAGACCTCAAACAGGAGCTCATTAAGGAGGCCGAGGCGGCATCGGTCGAGGAAGTGTGCATGATTTCCTTGATTCCAATGGAAGGCAACGCCGCGCTGATCAAGCTCCTCGAGGACACATTTGCGGGTCGCGGGGCTGGTGCCCCTCCGCCCAAACCAGTGGAAGCTGTGGCCGCACTTACGTTCGTGCCATTCAGTGAAATACCGACCAGGACTAGAAAATCGTCGTGATGCGCGGTTGATCGTCATCGGCCGTGGCTCTTATAGGCCACGGCCAATCCTCGAATTCATCGAACCAAAATTGGTTTAGCGAGCCGTTTCAACGAAAGAGAGACCCGCATGTCTATCAAACTATCAAAGCCGATTGCCGCCTTTTTCACCGCAGATAAAGGTACTAGCGAGGCCGTTGGTCGGTGCTTCACCGAAAACGCCATTGTGAAAGACGAAGGCCACGCCCACATCGGCGTCGCAGCAATCAAACAATGGAAAACGGACTCTTCGAAAAAATACACCTATACGTGTGAACCTTTTGCATCCGAACAGCAGGGAGGAAAGACCGTCATTACTGCCAGGCTTGTCGGAAACTTCCCCGGTAGCCCTGTTGATCTCCGATACTTCTTCAGCCTCGAAGGCGACAAAATCGCAGCTTTGGAAATCATTCCGTGAGCTTTAGCCTTGAACTCAAAGGCCGCCGGGCCCATGTTACAGGTGGCACAAAGGGCGTTGGCGCGGCGGTCGTGGCGGCGTTCTGCGATGCAGGCGTCAAGGTAATCACGACTGCCCGGTCGGCCCCTGAAGCATTGCCCGAAGGTGCGGGCCGGCTTGGCGGCGCCCGTTGTCTCGGGCCCTTCGGCTTGCTGATGGTGCAAAGCGCGTACAGGCAAGGTCTGGACAGCTTTATGGCAACCAGGTTCCCGCGCATGATCGATCGTGAGAGCAACGTTCTTATCTTATGCAAAAGCCAATCCGAATCCTGCTGCAAACGACCATCCCCGAAATTGCCGACGATTGGCATATCGGGCGTTTTGCCTTCCTGCGCGATCATCTTGCGTCCCTGACTGACGAGCGCGGCAAACCGCTTGTGGAAGTGACAGCGCGCAATCGCCGGGATATGGAAAGCGCCGATCCCGTTCTGAGCACGCTGGACGGATCCAGCATCGATGAACTCTGGCTGTTCGCGGTGGATACGGGCAATGGGTTAACCAGCGACGACTGTCGTGGCATCACCCGGTTCCATGAGCGGGGCGGTGGGCTGCTGGTTATGCGCGACCACCAGGACCTGGGGTCGTCGCTATGCACGCTCGGCGGCGTCGGCCGCGCCCACTATTTCCATAGCAAGAGCCAGGAGCCCGACGCCGCGCGCCATGTTGCCGACGATACCGGCACACCCTCGATTTCCTGGCCCAACTACCACTCGGGTAGAAATGGTGATTACCAGAAGATCACGCCGGTAGCGCCGGTTCACGAACTGCTGGCGTCGCCTTTCGGCGCGATCGAGTTTTTACCGGCGCACCCGCACGAAGGCGCGGTCGGCGTACCCGATGGCGAGCGCCACGCGCGAGTTATCGCGACTGGAAAAAGTCTGACATCGGATCGTTCATTCAATCTCGCCGTCGCCTTCGAGCGAAGGAATGACGGGCACGGCAACCGGCTCGGCCGCGCCGTCGCCGAGTCGAGCTTTCACCACTTTGCCGACTACAACTGGGATATCGAAATGGGCTGTCCGAGCTTCGTGGAAGAGGCTCCGGGGAACGCAGTGAAGAAAAATCCAGCGCGGCTCGCCGATGTCAAGGCCTACGTGCGCAACCTGGCCCTGTGGCTGGCGCCCGTGTCCAACCACTGAGGGCTGCCAAGGAATTGACTCCGCGGCCGTTCCGCTGCGCATGGCGGCGCCGCTGTTGATCATTGCAGCTGCTCAATTTTTGCTTGCTCGTTTACACACAGGGATTGCCTTGCGGCAACCCACTTCTTGATGGTTGGGGTTAGGACGTTGGGGGAATCATGAAACCGAACCAAGACATGAAGCGTCCCAACAAGTCGCCGGGTGTATCGAGGCAAATCGCGGGGCGTCGGGTCACGCTGCTTGGCGGGAGGCGGTACGACTTCACTGACCTCTACCACCTGATTCTGACGCTTTCGTGGCCGCAATTCTTTGCACTTGTGTTTTGTTTCTATCTTGCGGTCAATGCGATTTTTGCTTTCGTATTCCTCGCCAGCCCGGACAGCATAACCAATGTCAGACCTGGGTCCTTTGCCGACGCACTCTTTTTCAGTATCGAAACACTCGCAACGGTGGGTTATGGATACATGAATCC
>DATNMX010000066.1:0-4295 GCA_035602135.1 Candidatus Dormiibacterota bacterium | reverse complement strand
GTATCAGCGGCGCTAAATAATGCAGCTCTGTAAACTGGGAATACCGGCGAGGCTGACCCGCCATCCCGGCATAGTGCATCGGCATGAAGATGCAATAGGTGCCCACGAACGTGAGACAGAAATGCCACCGCGCCATACTTTCGCTCATCATGCGTCCGAACATTTTGGGGAACCAGTAATAGGTCGCCGCAAAAATCCCGAAGATCGACGCGACGCCCATGATCAGGTGGAAGTGCCCCGTCACAAAGTACGTGTCATGCAGCGGAATGTCCAGCACCGGCTGCGCCAGGAAGGGACCGCTAATTCCGCCAGAGACAAACATGGAAACAAATCCGATTGCAAACAACATCGGCGAAGAAAAACGGATCCGCCCGCCCCACAGTGTGCCCAGCCAGTTGAATGTTTTGATGGCAGAAGGCACACCGATGGCCATGGTCATCAGCGAAAACGCGAAAGCCGTATAGGGGCTCATGCCGCTCATGAACATGTGATGACCCCATACCATGAACCCCAGCAGACCGATGGACAAGATTGCGTACACCATCGCCTTGTATCCGAATATCGGTTTGCGAGAGAACACCGAAACTAGCTGCGAGCACAAGCCCATCGCCGGCAAGATGGCGATATACACCTCGGGATGCCCAAAGAACCAGAATAGGTGCTGCCACAAAAGCGGCGATCCACCCTTGTGAGCGGCGAGTTGACCGTTAACCGTGACCAACGGCACAAAGAAACTAGTGCCCATGTTGCGGTCCGCCAGCAGCAGTATGCCCGCCGAGAACAGCACGCCAAACGCCAGCAGGCCCAGAATCGCCGTGATAAACCAGGCCCAGCAGGTCAGTGGCATACGCATCAGCGACAAGCCCTTGCAGCGCATGTCCAGCGTGGTGGTGATGAAGTTCAGCGCGCTCATCAGCGCGCCGATGCAGAATAGAGCGATGCTGATGACCCACAGGTCCGCACCCAGTCCTTCGCCCGGCCCAGCGGACGGCAGGGCGCTCAACGGCGGGTAGCCGGTCCAGCCGTGCAGCGGCGCTCCTCCGGTCACAAAGAAGGCTGCGAGCATCACCAGGTAGGCTAGAAACGTCACCCAAAACGACAGCATGTTCAGGACCGGAAAGGCCATGTCCGCCGCGCCGATCTGAATGGGCAGGAAGTAATTACCGAAGCCACCTTGTGGCGCCGTCGTCAGCACGAAGAACACCATGATGGTGCCGTGCATGGTCAGCAGGCTTAGATAAGTCTCGGGCCTAATCTCCCCAATCAGCGGCAATGCCACTGAGGGCCAGATCAGATGAATGCGCATCAGCAGCGAGAGAAACATGCCGACAAACACCGCCGTCAGCGCGAGAAAGTAATACTGAAGGCCGATGACCTTGTGATCGAGACTGAAGACCCACTTGCGAATGAAACCTTGAGGCGCTGCATGCGCGTGAGATTCGTGGGCAGCGAATTCCGGCGTCGACATTTTATTGTTTCTCCGCCTCCCGCGCCGCCAGCCATCTGTCGAACTCTTCCTGGCTGACGACCTTCAGCATGCCGTGCATCTTGTAGTGACCCAGTCCGCAGAGTTCGGCGCAAGCGATCTCGTAATCTCCAATGGAAATTGGCGTGAAGTGCATGTGGATCGCCAAGCCCGGCACCGCGTCTTGCTTGAAGCGCATCGCAGGAACAAAGAAGCTGTGGATGACGTCTTGAGCCCGCAGTATTACTTCTACCTCGCGATCCACAGGTACATACATCGTTCCCGTCACGACATCGTCTTTGGACGCGGCCTCTCTCGTATCGAGGCCAATCGCGGCCTCGCCACCCGCTGATGCGTCTATCAATTCCGGCTTGGTCGTGCCGAACTTGCCGTCCGGCCCGGGATAACGGAAATACCAGGCAAACTGCATGCCCGTGACTTCCACCTGCACGGCTCCGGGCTCGGCGGGGCGGAAACGCTCTGACGCCCAGATGGAACTGCTCATCAGGTTTAGTCCGACGAACAGAATGAAGGTGAGCACGGTCCAGACAATCTCGAGCGTATTGTTGCCGTGGGAATAGCGCGCAGGTAACGATGAGTCGCCGTCGCGATATCTCCATGCAAAGTAGCCCAACGTAAACTGCGCGGCCACGAACACGACACCCATGAGGAGGTAGGTCGTGGCGAAGTGATGGTCAATGCCAGCGGCCGCGGCGGAAGCCCCGACCGGTAACCACCATGTCTTGGCAACGAAGAAATAGGTGCTGACCAAGGTGATCAGCCAGATGATGACGAGAAGGACGAGGCCCATTTACCAAGACCCCCGAGTCAAATTCTCCGCGTTCCTCACCAAAGCAACTCGCCGAAACAGTGGAATTACGGGAGTGCGAACTGCAAACTTTGGCGAGTCTATCACAGGTTTTTGCGAGCGCAAGCGGTTCTTACTTGCTTTTTCTTCTCGCCGAGACTTCCTTCGGAATACACCCCTGAACTTTTCCTGAATAAATTAGCGACTTACTACCTCGCAGACATGCATTGACGAATTTTTTCAATTTGGGTAACATCCATCCCGTTTCCTGGAGGATCCAGTGGAATGGCAAGGACCTCGCGATGTTTCGCTCGATTACTTTCTCAATTCGGCGGGCCTCACGCGCCCGTAACCGTCCAGCGATACCTCTGCGATTTACACCTCGCTGATTTTTCCTTCGCACGCTTCAAGCGTTGTCCTCCAGTAATATTTTTCTCCACCGAGCGCGCGAAGAAAATGGAACACCCTTATGAAGTGATTGTCGGCGACCCACCCATTCGCCGTTTCAGCAATCAGCGTGCGCGCGAGTTGAGGGTGCGGTTTTTCGCCCGCGCGCTGATATTTCAAGCCATATTTGAATCGGAACCACAGGCCCACAGCTTAAGAGATTAAGTGGTGGCGCACTGCGCCGCCGCCGTCTAATTTCGAGAACCCGCTTTCAGGAGGTATCGCATGGCGGGCCCGCAGAACAAATCGGACAAACCGAAACCGGCCGCGGAAAAAACGTCTGCTGCTGGCGCCGAAGACGCTGCCAGTTATGTAGGCTCGCCTGCCGTGGGTACCTCGAAAGCGGCAGCCGCCGCGGGCGTCGCAGCCATCGGCCCGGATGACAGCCAGGTCAATCAGCGCCGACGCCGCCTGGTGTGGTGTGCGGTCACTGGTTTCCTTGGTGCATGGTTCGTTGCCTTCCTGCGTTTCTTTCTCCCCCGGACGCTCTTCGAGCCTCCCACCGTCTTCAAGATCGGCTATCCCTCCGACTACGCCTTAGGCGTAGACACCAAGTGGCAGCAAAAGTACCGCATCTGGGTCGGCCGTACACCGGACCGCGTGTTCGTTATCTTCGCGCGTTGTACGCATCTCGGCTGCACGCCCGACTGGAAATCCAGCGAGAACAAATTCAAGTGTCCCTGCCACGGGAGCGGATACGACAGCGAAGGTGTCAACTTCGAAGGGCCCGCGCCGCGTCCCATGGACCGCGCGCACTTGGAATTGGCTCCCGACGGCCAGATCGTTGTCGACACTTCCCGGCTCTATCAGTGGCCCAAGGGGCAGCCCAGTCATTTCAGCGATCCGGGTTCATTCTTACAAGTGTAAGCCGGAGTACACGCAATGCCTGATGAGAAAAACGGCAACGCCAAGAACGGTAAGTCAGTTGGACTGTTCGGGCGGATCACGACCGGAGTGAAGGAAGACCTCGAATCCCTCAAGGTCGACCTGCCCGCCAAAGCCAAAGAGCAAGTCGATCTACTCAAGAATCCAACCAAGACCCAGGTCTACACCTCCGTCTTCCGCCACAAGCACGACGACACGCCTCGCAATCGCGCCCTCGGAGTGCTTTCCAACGTTTTCTTGCATCTGCACCCCGCCAAGATCAATCGTGACGCGGTGCGCTACTCCTATACGTGGGGGATGGGTGGCATCACTTTTTATTTATTTCTCGTGCTCACCTTCACCGGCGTGCTGCTGATGTTCTACTACCATCCCAGCAAGGTGCAGGCTTTCCGCGATGTGCTCTATCTCGAACACGACGTGCCCTTCGGCAAGTTGCTGCGTAACATGCACCGCTGGGCCGCGCATCTGATGGTGATCGCCGTCGAGCTCCACATGTTCCGCGTGTTTCTCACCGGCTCCTACAAGAAGCCGCGCGAGTTCAATTGGAATGTTGGAGTGATCCTGCTGGTGCTGACTCTGCTGCTCTCGTTCACCGGCTATCTGCTCCCGGACGATCAGCTCGGCTTCTGGGCTGTGACGGTAGGCACGAACATGGCGCGCGCCACGCCTCTTCTCGGCCACGAAGGCCCC
>DATNMX010000065.1:0-51607 GCA_035602135.1 Candidatus Dormiibacterota bacterium | reverse complement strand
GGCATGCCCCGGGCAATCCATGTGCGCGTAATGGCGGTTCGGCGTTTCGTACTCCACGTGCGAAACGGCAATGGTGATGCCGCGCTCGCGCTCTTCCGGCGCGTTGTCAATGGAATCAAACGCGCGAAACTGCACCTTGGGGTTGTGCTTCGACAACACCTTGGTGATCGCCGCCGTCAACGTGGTCTTGCCATGATCAATGTGACCAATCGTCCCAATGTTCACGTGCGGCTTATTGCGCTCGAATTTCTCCTTGGCCATATTCCTCTGCCCTCTGCGTCAGATCTTCTGCGTTTCCCGAACTCCCAGAAACATTGGAGCGGGGGACGGGATTTGAACCCGCAACCATCACCTTGGAAGAGTGAGACTCTACCGTTGAGTTACCCCCGCCCACCTGTGGTATTCACCGCAAACTTTCCGTTCCCCACAACCATCTAATCGACATCCTGGAGCCTGGGACCGGGATTGAACCGGTGACCTCGTCCTTACCAAGGACGCGCTCTACCAACTGAGCTACCCAGGCCGAACCCGTTCAACTTCCCTCGCACTCTGCTGCGCCGACTGTTGTTCGCGGCGCACCTTTCCTCTGCGGCGCTCCTGCCGCGATTTCCACCGCTCATGAACATCGCGTCTGCGATTCCCTGCGGTTTATTACGAACCACTTACGGATGACCGCAATGCGGTCAATTATTTTGGTCAGCTCACAGGCCAACGAGAACATGGTGGACGGGGGAGGATTCGAACCTCCGTAGCCCGCAAGGAGCGGCAGATTTACAGTCTGCTGGTTTTAGCCACTCACCCACCCGTCCTCGAAAAAATCCCAGCGAAACGCCAACGCATTTATCCCAAAACAAATCGACAGAATCTAGCGCCGCGAGCGAAAACACAAAACGGACTCGTGTCAAGAGACACCAGCCCGTTAATTTTGAGTTCCAGGATTCGCTCCGCCTCACTCCCCTGCAAATTTTCTGGTGGAGCTGGCGGAGGGAATTGAACCCCCGACCCTCTGATTACAAATCAGATGCTCTACCAGCTGAGCTACGCCAGCGCTCTCAAACCGAGCAAGAATAACAGAAGGGGCATAAGAATTGCAAGGACGCCATACCAATTTTCCAGCACGTCCTTGGCCAAGACTGTGGAAAACCGCCCGCCAAGTGACCTCACTATAACTTATATCCTACCTGGTTTCTACGGCTTATCGTATAAATGACCCTGCCGGTGAGAACCAAATGAATAGGCGTAGATGGACGCTGTCGATCGCCGTAATCTTGCTCGCTGGCTGCCTTGCCTTATTGGATGCTTATTGGCGTTGGCACGATGCCGGCACGAGAACGCGCGATGCGGTGCTCTCCGCCATGCCGCCGGATGCCAGCGCTGTGCTGTTCGCTGATTTGACCGAGCTGCGGCACGCGCCGTTTGCCACCGAGCTCTACAACTGGATTCCGAAGAGCCACGCAGACGCAGAGTATGCACAGTTCCTGCGTGAGACGGGTTTTGATTATGAACGCGATTTGGATCGCGCGGCCATTGCTGTCATTAAAGGTGAAAAAGAAAGCAAGCTGTTTGCAGTTGCGGAGGGCCGCTTCGATCGCAGGAAAATCGAAGCGTACGCTTCTCAGTCGGGAACACGCGAAAATCGCGGCGGCCGGGAGATTTTCTCGGTCCCCCTCAACGACAGTACGCGCAAGATTACTTTCGCGTTCCTGAGCAAAGAAAAGGTCGCTTTGACCGACTCAGGGGCGCTCGCCCCTTTCCTCGCGCCGTTGCCGAATAGCGCCGACGCGCGCGCGTGGCGCGAGCGCTTCACGCGAGTCGCTGGCTCGCCGGTGTTCGCAGTGATGCGCCAGGACGCCGCGGCGGGTAGCGCCCTGGCTTCGCGAACGCCAGGGGGCTTTCAATCGCCTCAGCTTTCCGCGTTGCTTGATCAATTGCAGTGGATCACCTTGGCCGGCAAGCCGCAAGATAACGCGCTGCGTATCGTTGCCGAGGGGGAATGCACTTCGGAACAGACGGCGCGCCAGCTCGCGGATTTGTTTAATGGTCTGCTGGTGCTGGCACAGGCGGGTCTAAGCGGCCCGAAAACGCGGCAGCAGCTCGACCCACGCATTCGAGATGCTTATTTGGAGCTAGTCAAGGGAGCCGATGTTTCGCGCCTCGATCGCGGCGAAACCAAGTCCGTTCGCGTGGTCTTCGATGTCACTCCCAAACTCCTCGAAGCGGCCACTATCGCCTTGCCGGCTGCACCAACACCTGCCGCGCCGGCCATTCCAGCCCGCAAAGGACGAGCAGCTAAGGCTGGCGCACAAAAAGCAATGAAGAATTGAGACCGGGCGTGAGGTGGATTAGTCGCCGGCAGGAGTAGCCCGCATGTAGCGCCAGGGATTAATCGGCGCGTTGTTCATGCGCACTTCGTAGTGGACATGCGGACCGGTGGAGCGGCCGCTGATGCCGGTGGAGCCGACAACCTCGCCGCGCTTCACCCGTGCACCGGGAACGGCGGAGAAAGACGAAAGGTGTGCGTACCAGGTGGTGATGCCAAATCCGTGATCGATTATAACCAGGCGGCCGTAACCTGCATGGTTTTCCGCGATGGTAATGATTCCATCGGCTGTGGCGTGCACCGCCGCGCCGTAATCGGAGGCGACGTCGACGCCCGTATGGAAGGCGCCCTCACCGCTGAACGGATCCAGGCGTTCGCCAAAGCTGTCTGTGATATGACCAAGGACCGGCCAGATCGATGGAGTGTAGGAAGAGTCCGCGAAACTCATCGCCGGCATCAGCCGCAAGCCACCGCTGGAGATGGCGATCACCGCGGCATTGCGCTTTAAGAAGGTGTACTGCTCGACGGAGCGATCAAATGCATCCTGCGGGGTAACCGGATTGTCGCCGAGATCGAAGGCCGCGGGGTGATAGCGAAGCACGCCGTAGGTCATGGCAACTTCCGTGGCCAAAGATTGCAAGGAGTCCAAGCGCTGGTTGGTATCGGCGACAGTGTTCTGCAGCTCGTGATACTGGCGCTTAAGCGTCTGCTGGTCGTGACGGAGGGCGTTATAGTTGCCAACCTTCCAAAGCATTCTCGAATAGGAGCCGGCGGCAGCCACCACGGTAATCCCGCCAATGATGGCTAGCACGGCGATGCCGTGGAGTATGTAGGCGGGCACGATAAGCTTCTTCAGCTTACCGGGCGTCGAGGCGATAAAAAAGGTATAGGTTTTACCCTTCATCACAAGTAGGGCCCTCGGGCCTGACTAAAGCGTCTTGCTGCTGGTGGTACACCCTGTGTTCCCGCACGGAACGTCGGAACGACCGATTCGACTGTGGACATACTAAATTTTGTAGGGTATAGCCGTCAACCCTGTATTTTCCTGTTCGAGGAACAGGCGGCGCAAAGCCGTCCCCTGTACGAAAGGACAGGTTTGCTCGCACTTCACACTTCTAACGCTAAACTAGACGCTCGAAGGCAACGGCAGGTCGCTACAGGATTCCCGTGAGAACAACGTACATGAAAGCTGGAGAAGACAAACTAGTCCAAAGGATTGCGAAAGCTCTGGCTTTCAAAAGCGGCCCGTGGCCGGCTTTGGGCATAGGCGATGATGCCGCACTGCTCGCGCCCCACCCGGGCTACGAAACCGTTCTCACCTGCGACTGGTTCCTCCAAGGCAGCCACTTTCTGCCAGGGAAGCACCCGGCGGATTCCATCGGCTGGAAGTGCCTGGCCCGCGCGGTCAGCGACATCGCGGCCATGGGCGGCCAGCCAACGTGCTTCTTGCTGAGTCTTGCCCTTCCCGACGACGCCAGCTTGAAAGGAGCAAGTCGTGGGAACCGTTGGTTGGGCGAGTTCTTGGGAGGTCTGCGAAGGGCCGCGCGGCGCTTCGGGTGCGTATTGGCCGGCGGAGACACGACGCAGAGACGCGAAATTCTGATTAATGTCACAGTCGTAGGCGAAGTGCGTGCTGGCAGGGCGGTCAAGCGTTCTGGGGCGAAGGTGGGCGACAGGATTTTTGTAAGCGGCACGCTCGGTGAGGCGGAGCTTGGTTTGCAAAAACTGCGGCGGGGCACAAGGATTTCACTAAGAAGAAATGATCGGGCGCTGCGAAAGCATCTATATCCGGAGCCGAGGTTGGCGCTGGGGCAATGGCTAGCGGACCGAAGGCTGGCCACTTCAATGATGGATGTTTCGGATGGACTCTCCAGCGACCTACCGCGACTATGTGCGGCTAGCCAGGTAGGAGCACGGATTAGTACAGCAGAGATCCCATCACCCAAGGTTCCCCTGACCGGGACGAAACAGCGGTTCGACGCGCTAGCTTTGGCGCTTAACGGCGGCGATGACTACGAACTGCTTTTTACAGTCAGCCAGAACAACGTTGGCAGGATGCCGCGCTCCTTTCAAGGCATTGCGCTTACGGAGATTGGCGAGATCACGCGAGAGCGACGAATCGTGACGGTGCAACAAGACGGGACCCCGAAACCGTTGCTTCCTCGCGGCTGGGATCCCTTTCGCAAGTGAGACCGGTGCATGTCCTGCCCGCGAGAAAGACCTGGCTCTTAGGGCCAAAGGCTACGGCAGCTCAGCTAAAAATTCGGCTGGGGGGCGGTGGTAGACGTCACCGTTTTCGTCGGCGGGATTACGGGCGGCTTTTCGCGCGGTAAAGCCGGCTCATCTTCGGTGGGCGCGGTATCCGGAGTATCCACCGTGATGTTGTGGTCACGGGCTTCCTGCTCCAACGGGACAACATTGGCGAAGCCGAGCGGGGGCATTCCGGTTAGCGCACCCTGCATGAACTCCAGCCAAATAGGCAAGGCTGCCCGCGCACCGGTTTCTTTTTTGCCAAGCGAAATCTGCTTATCGTCGAAGCCAACCCAGACTCCGCTGGTGATCTGCGGCGTGAAGCCGATGAACCACGCGTCGGTGTAATCCTGGGTGGTGCCGGTTTTGCCTGCTGCGGGACGACCCAGCGATCTTGCTTGAATGCCAGTGCCAAACTGAATCACTTCCTCAAGCATGGCAGTCATCGTGCGCGCGACGTCCGGCGAAAGGACGTCGTGCACTTCGGGGTGCGCCTCTTCCAAGAGCGCGCCTTCATAGCTGGTTACCCGGCGAATCATATGCGGGTCGATACGGATACCGTCGTTGGGGAACACCGTAAAGGCGGAGACGTGCTCGAGCAGCTTCATGTCCGCGGCGCCAAGCGCGAGCGGTAGGTACGGAGGAAGGGGCGTAGTAATGCCGAAGCGGCGGGTAACATCCACGACCGAGGAGATTCCGATTTTTTCGGCCAGTTTAACGGCGGGAACGTTACGCGAGCCAGCCAGCGCTCGGCGCAACGTGATGGTGCCCTCGAATTTTTCGTCGTAATTCTTCGGGGAGTACGCCTGACCGCCGCTTACAGTCGTGAAAGGCGCATCGAGGATAGTGTCGAAGGGAGTGGCGCCCTTTTCGAGCGCGTCAGCGTACACATAAACCTTGTAAGAGCTGCCCACCTGGCGGAAGGCCTGCGTGGCGCGATTGAACTTGGAGTCCTCAAAACTGTAGCCGCCCACCATGGCCTTGATTTCGCCGGTGGGATTGTCGATTGCCAGCATCGCTGCTTGCGGAGCCGGCTGCTGCTCGAGTTGCACGCGCACAGTGGTTTCACGCAAATCTTGAATGGAGAATTGCGCCAAGTCGCCAACCTTGAAGAGGTCCGCGGGCTTCTTGCGGCCGGTCCACGAGAAATCGGATGGCGAGAGGATCGCGCGATAAGAGCCGATCTTGATCGTGGCGTTTTTTTCTTCCACGGAAAGAACCAGGCCCGTGACGTAGCTTCCCTTCTCAATGGGGTGGCGCCAGTCTTCGTCTTCATAGGCGGCAAGGGTGCCCAAATTGTCGCGAAGAATGTTGGGTAGATAGCCGCGCCAGCCATGGCGGCGGTCGTAGCTGTGCAAACCGTCGCGAATAGCTTGGTTCGCCGTGCGCTGCATGTTGATATTCAGCGTGGTGTAGACGCGCAAGCCGCGCTCGTGCACGGCTTCCGTGCCGTAGGTAGATTCCAAATACTTGCGGATTTCCTCGAAGAAATAGGGCGCGAGATCGTTGCGGGGATATTGAATGTGCAGACCGACCGGTGCTTTCTTCGCGGCGGCCTCTTCCGCGGAGGTGACCTTGCCTTCGTCCTCCATGCGATGAAGCACTAGGTTGCGTCGCGCCAAAGCTGCCTCTGGGTTGGTCAGCGGTGAATATTTCGGGCCGTTGACCATGCCGGCGAGTAAGGCGGCTTCCTGGAGCTTCAGGTCGGTGACCGGCTTGCCGAAGTAGAACTCCGCGGCCGCGGCGAAGCCATAATTGCCGTGCGCCAGGTACACCTGGTTGGCGTACATGGTGAAGATTTGCGGCTTGGTGTAGCGGCGCTCAATCTGCAGCGCCAGCAGCATTTCTTGCATCTTGCGGCGGAAACTGCGGTCGGTGCGATCGAGGAAAAGATTGCCGGCAAGCTGCATGCTGATGGTGCTGGCCCCTCCGGTAATGCGCCGCTTGGCGAGGTTGCGATACGCAGCGCTGGCAATGCGCGGGAAGTCTATGCCCCAATGTTCTTCGAAGTGCTGGTCCTCGATGGCGGTTACGGCGTTGTAGAGAACCTTGGGGCATTGCTCATAGGTCATCAAGATGCGGCGCTGCAAAGCGAAGCTGCCGACCAGTTGGCCGTCGTCAGCGTAAATTTCCGTGACCACGTTGGGGCGATAGGTTTCGAGCGCGCGAATTTCGGGGAGGTCGCTGGCGTAGACAAAGAGCAAGCCGCACCCCGCGCCCAGCGCGATGCTGCAGAGCAGCAGAAAAGCCAGCGCAACACGGTCGATCAGTTTCCAGCCACGCAAGCGCAGCGTAATCGGTGGGAGACTCAGCATGAAAGGATAATTCTAACGCAGAACGAAATCTTCTAAAGGCGTTTCCTAACGCGCCTTTGTACTTTGGCAACACCGCTTGGATTGAAAGATGGCATAAGGGAACAAACTGAGCAATTCTACGCTTCGTTATAATCAAACCCGCAAATGGGAGCCTCCATGTTTATAGTGCTTTTTCTTGTGACTTTTCTCCTGGCCTTTGCCATCTCCAGCGGCGTGGCGTGGACCGGCAAAGAGCCCATCGAAGGTATCCTGCATCATTTTTTCCCACGCAATGTCACCGCTGCGATGTCGAAATACCTTAGATTGGCCGTTGTGCTCATCGGTGTTTCTTCCGGCGCTCGAATCCGTATCCTCGAGGAATACATCGCTGCCTCTGCGACAATCAAAGCCGAAATGACTGAGTCGCTTACGCAGGAATTTTGGGTCGTCGAGCTTTACCGCACCACCGTCACAACGATCGAAGGAATTCTCTGGCTCCTCCTGCTGTTCTCGTTCGTCGTTTTCGTAGCTTACTGGATCATGCGAAAGTCTGAACTAAAGCAGCAACAGGTTTCCGAAAATCAGGCCAAGTTTAACAATTCAAAAGCAAGCACGGATTAAGCAACCGAGCTCAATCGGCTGGCTTGTAATAGCTTTCTCCCGCGCAGGAGCGGCAGAGCGCGCGGCCATTCATGATGACTTCGCGCTGGAAGTTGATGCCCTCGCCGCATTCCGCGCACACCACGCGCGGGCCTTTGAATCCGGGCAAATCTTCCGGTTGCACTTCGACTTTGACCCATTTTTTGTCAAAGAGAATTTCATCCGAGAGTTGCGCGTAGGCTTTCTGCTGGCCGGCTTCCTTCTCGAGTTCGGGAAACATTTCCCGTGCGGCCTGCTTCGAGGACTCCTTGGCGGCAATGCGCACCGCTCGACCGGTCTTTAAATCTATAAACGTCGCGGCGACTTTGCCCCAATCGCGAAATTTCAGTGCGCGCTTGCCCAGGCGGCAATTGGCCACCAAGGCGACGGCATCGGTCACGCAGCGATCGATCTCCACGTAAGTGACCAGGCGTTTGCGCTCGGCAATCGGATCATCGATGCCGAGCTCGCGCAATCCAAGCATCGCCAGGCGGACGCCCAGGACCTGTCCGGCACACAGGTGACCGTGCGCTTGGGCTGCCAGATCCAGATACTCGGCAAGTGACTTCATGACGCAATTGTACTCGACAGAGAGCGTAAACGCCCGACGGTAGAAGGAGGCGGGCAGATGGGGCCCCCCTCCCCCCATTTTTTGTAAGTGCGCATTCTAAAAGTACTTAGCGACCGAGGTTCTTGTAAGTGCGGATTATAAAAGGGTTATGCCACCGGGATTTCGGCCAAAAACCGGCAAAACACGGTGTTTGCTTGTAAGTGCGCATTCTAAAGGATTTACAGGAGCAGGCAATGAACGCTTCCGAAGCTTCCAGACTTTCCGCAATAAAGTTCCTCAAACACGTACGTTCGCTGGGGAAATTCAAGCCGAGCAGAACAGAGAAGAAGGCGCGAGACTACCCAACGACTATACTACCGCAGCCATATTACTTTGTCAGTATAAAAGTCACGGAATAAAAGTGACGAAAGGGTAGTAGAAGGATATCCCTGCACCGTCCAAGAGCGTAAGAGCCCGCTTCCCTCGCAGCTCAGGGTAAACAGAAAGCGGGCGCTACATAGATTGGGGGGCGGACCATGGATGGGGCTTGCGCGTCTCGATAAAGGCGAGAACGGTCATGACCATGGCGAGAGCAGCCAGTGCGCCGTCGCGAATCACCGTCGCGATGGTCAGCGGCTCCGGCGTGGCGAAGCAGCCGCAGTTGATCTGCATGCCTGCCGCGTAGCTGCGCACCACTGCCGCGAAGAAGCCCAGAATCAGCAACGTGCTTAACACGGCCCAAATGCGAAGCCGCCAGCCGATGATCAGGAGCAAGCCCAGGGTAATTTCCGCAAAAGGCAGCGTGTGGGCCACAAAATTCACTCCCCACGGCGGAAGAAGCTGATATGAGCCCACCTGCAGGGCGAAGAACGCGAGCGCGACACCAATTGGCGGCCGCGGGTGCATGATGGGAAGGAAAATTTTCGCGTAACCCGCGTAGATGAAGATGCCGCCGAGGACCAAGCGTCCTATCCAGATGATTGCTCGGCGGAGATTCAGAGGGCTTGATTGCATCATAAGGAACGCGAATTTATTTGCCGAGTTGGTCCAGGAAATTGCGAAGGATTTCGTAGTTCATTACGCCGGCGTATGGATACGTCTGGCCCTTAGCGTGAAACACTGTCGTGGGCGTCTGATTCACATTGTAGAGGCGGCCCATCGCCACATCTTTTTGAATCAGAGGGTTGAGCGTGCCCCCCTTCACCAGCGCGCGGACCTTGGTCATTTCGGCCGGCGACAACACGGCCGCTACTGTGCCATCCACGTCGCCACTCTGCTCCCATTTTTCCTGGTTCTGAAACAACGCTTGCTCGACGGCTTCAAACTTGCCGATCTGTGCCGCGGCGCGGCCGTACTGCGCTGCCACCTGCGAGTGCGCATGCATGGGCAGCGGGAAGTCGCGGTGGATTAGATAGACTTTGCCGGTGCTGACGTAGTTGTCCATGACCTGGCGATTGGTGGTCATGAACAGCGTCTTGCAGGCGGGACACTGGTAGTCGCTGAAAACTTCCATTACGATCGGAGCATTCTTGGAACCTGACGCGACGTGCGGATCAACGTCCGGCACTGGAGCCGGAGATTGGCGCGCCCACAGGCCCAACGCTGACGCAATCAGCAACGCAAAAAACCCGGCCAACCTCAAGGGCAACGAACCCGCACTTCGCAAACGATCCACACAGTCCTCCTCAACCATCTATATAACCCGATGCCGAACAAAAATATTACCTGGGATTAGCTAGGAAATGAAGCTACGCCGCCGTCCATGTGCAGGGCGGCTGCATCTGGTCTGTTAATGGGATGCGTCTGGTGGTTGGGGCGTTTGTTGGCAGGGATTGAAGAAGTGACCTCGATGAGCCTTTGGAAAGGGGAAGCCGAGCAAGGAGCTCGAGGAGCTGGCACAAGGCATGGCAAGAGATGGCTTTAGCAACAGCATCAACAAACTTGACAAGGATACACTCAACCTGTATACTGCCCCTCGAGGCTAATGGTTAGCTAGAAGCAGGCGCGGCGTCCACCGGGCGCTCCACCCGAGGATGGCAAATCAGGAAAGTCTAGTTCCAGGGAGGAAGAGTAGTCATGAGTAAAATCATTGGGATCGATTTGGGAACCACCAACTCAGTCGTCTCCGTTATGCAAGGCGGCGAACCAGTGGTCATTCCCAACCAAGAAGGGGCGCGCACGACGCCGTCCGTCGTCGCCATCACCAAAGGTGGCGAGCGCCTGGTAGGGCAAGTAGCCAAGCGGCAAGCAGTGACCAATCCGGAAAACACCATTTATTCCATCAAGCGTTTTATGGGGCGCCGCTACGACGAAGTGCAAGAGGAAATGAAGCGCGTGCCGTACAAGGTGGTAAAGGGCCCGCACGATGACGCGCGCATCGAGATTTTCGGAAAGGTGTATAGCCCGCCGGAAATCTCCGCGATGATTCTGGGCAAGCTTAAGGCCGCTGCCGAGGATTTCCTCGGCGAGAAGGTAACGAAAGCCGTGATCACGGTTCCGGCGTATTTCAACGACGCGCAACGCCAGGCGACCAAGCAGGCCGGCGAAATCGCGGCGATGGAAGTGGTTCGCATCATCAACGAACCAACGGCTGCGGCTTTGGCGTACGGACTGGACAAGAAGAGCGACGAAACGATCGCGGTCTACGACTTCGGCGGCGGCACGTTTGATATTTCCGTGCTGGAAGTAGGAGCCGGCGTGGTCGAAGTGAAGTCGACCAACGGCGACACGCACCTCGGTGGTGATGATATCGATCAAAGGATCGTCGATTGGCTGATCGGCGAGTTCAAGAAGGAACACAACATCGACTTGGGCAAGGACCGCATGGCGCTCCAACGCCTCAAGGAAGCCGCGGAAAAGGCCAAGATCGAGCTTTCGCAGATGATGGAGACGGAGATTAACCTGCCGTTCATCACCGCAGGCCCATCTGGCCCGATCCACATGCAGGTCAAGCTGACCCGCACGCGGCTGGAACAATTGATGAGTGACCTGCTGGACCGGTCGATGAAGCCGGTGCAGCTTGCCCTGGAAGACGCCAAGCTTTCCCCGGCGGACATTCAAGAAGTCGTGCTGGTGGGCGGCTCGACGCGCATCCCCAAGGTGCAACAATTGGTCCGCAACTTCTTTGGCGGAAAAGAACCCCAC
Organism: Candidatus Dormiibacterota bacterium; assembly: GCA_035602135.1. Classification (GTDB taxonomy): domain Bacteria; phylum Acidobacteriota; class Terriglobia; order Acidiferrales; family UBA7541; genus Acidiferrum. The sequence goes on along the minus strand of DATNMX010000065.1, from coordinate 40,410 downwards.
AAGGGCGTGAACCCGGACGAAGTCGTCGCAGTCGGTGCGGCGGTGCAAGGTGCGGTGCTGGGCGGAGAAGTAAAGGACATCCTGCTGCTCGACGTTACGCCGCTTTCTTTGGGCGTGGAAACGCTCGGAGGCGTGATGACCCCGCAGATCCCGCGCAACACGACGATTCCGACGCGCAAGGTGGAAACCTACTCGACAGCTTCGGACAACCAGCCGGGCGTGGAGATTCACGTCTTGCAAGGCGAGCGCAAGTTCGCGAAGGACAACCGCTCGCTCGGGACCTTTAAGCTGGACGGTATCCCGCCGGCTCCGCGTGGCACGCCGCAGATCGAAGTGACCTTTGACATCGACGCTAACGGCATCTTGAACGTAAGCGCGAAGGACAAGGCCACGAACAAGGAGCAGAAAATCACGATCCAATCTTCGACCGGCTTGACCAAGGAAGAAGCCGAGAAGATGCGCGTGGAAGCCGAGTCGCACGCCGAGGAAGATCGCCGGCGCATGGAAGAGGTCGACGCACGCAATCGCTTGGACGGCATCGTCTACCAGGCAGAAAAGATGGTCCGCGAAAACCGCGACAAAATCGCGGAAGCAGACGTCAAATCGCTGGAAGAAGCGATCGACGACGCCAAGAAGGCCATGACCGAAGGCGGGACCGCAAGGCTACGCTCGGCCACGGAAAACATCGAGCGCGCGCTGCATAGGGTTGCCGAAGTGCTCTACAAGGCCAACCAGGCGGCCGGAGCAGCGCAGGCCGGTGCGGCGGGCGCCGGTGCTGGGGCAGGTGGTGGATCGGCCCCCGGCTCGCAACAGAAAAAGCCTGACGATGTCATCGACGCCGAGTACGTCGACGTCGACGAAAGCAAGCGTCCGAACTAAGAGACAAACCAGGCAGGGGTGCAGACATGCTGCGCCCCTGCAAAATTCTTCAGGTTGTCGATGGCCACCACGACCAAACAGGATTACTACGAACTCCTAGGTGTTCCGCGCAAAGCGAGCGCCAAAGACATTCGCGCCGCGTTTCGCAAACTGGCGCGCAAGTATCATCCCGACCTCAATCCCGGCGACAAATCCGCCGAAGAAAAATTCAAGCAGGTACAGGAAGCCTACGACGTTCTCTCCGATTCCAAAAAGCGGCAGATGTACGACCAGCACGGGTTTTACAGCGAAAACTTCAATCCTGGAGCCGCGCCGCCAGGGGGTGGGGGCGGCGACTCCGGAGTGAATTTCGACTTCGGCGGATTCGATTTCGGCGGCGCCGGAGGCGAAGGTGCAGGCGGAGGCAACTTCCGCGATCTCTTCAGCCAATTCTTTCGCGGTGGCCGTGGCGGCAGCATGGAGCCGGAACAGGAAGCCGGCGGCGATCTGGAATACCAGATCGAGATTGATTTTTGGGATGCCGTCCGCGGCGGGGTGAAGAAGTTGCAGATCACGCGGCTCGACACCTGCGAAACCTGCCATGGGACGGGTGCGATAGGTTCGCCGCAGACTTGCCCGGTTTGCAATGGCAGCGGAACAATCCAGCAGGCCGCCGGCAAAATGCGCTTCAACGTTCCATGCACGCGCTGCGGCGGCACGGGAAAGATTCGCACGCCGTGCCGTACCTGCGGCGGCGAAGGCCGCGTGCGCCGCACGGAAACCATCGAAGTGAGGATTCCGCCGGGACTGGCGAATGGTGCGCGGTTGCGCGTTCCAGGCAAAGGCAATTCCGGAACGATGGGCGCGCCTCCGGGCGATCTGTATTTGCGCGTGGAGGTGCGGCCGCATCCCTTTTTCGAGCGCCGCGGCAACGACCTATACACCAAGGTGCCGGTCACGGTGAGCGAAGCCACGCTCGGCGCGAAAATCGAAGTGCCCACGATCGACGGCCGGTCGCTGGTGAGAATTCCGCCGGGAACGAACTGCGGCAGTACCTTGCGTCTCCGTGAAAAGGGCGTGCCTAGCGCCCGGGGCGGCACGCGCGGCGATCAATATGTTGAGATTCAAGTGGTTGTGCCCAAGCCGACCGACGAGCGCGTGCGCAAATTGATGAAGGAGCTCGAGGCGGTTGAGCCTGCCGATCCGCGGAAGGATCTGTTCAGCAAGGCTGGCGTGTAAACATGGTGGCGCGAACCAAGAAGCGAGCTAAAGCCGGCTATATGATCAGCGCCGTAGCCGAGCTGTACAAGCTGCATCCCCAGACGCTGCGCCTTTATGAACGCGTCGGCTTGCTGAAGCCTTCGCGCTCACAAGGCAACACGCGCCTGTACACCGACAACGATCTGGAGCGTTTGGACGTCATCCTGACGCTGGCTCGCGATATGGGCGTGAATCTCGCGGGCATCGAGATCATCCTGAACATGCGCGAGAAGATGATCGAGATGGAGCATCAGATGGAGGAGTTCGCGCACGTCGTGCAGCAGGAGTTGTCCCGCGTTGCGTCGCGCAGGGACGAGCACCCGCCGCGTCACGCCATCGTGCGCACCAACCCGCGAGTCATCCGAGTGCCCGTAAGAGAAGGCTAGGAGGCGCGAGAGTCTGCTTGCAAGAGCGCCGGCTGGATGCTCTTCGCAGCTCAGGACAAGCCGGCGTTACATGGTGCCGTTGCTGCGCGCCTTCCACAGTTTTCCCAACGTCTGGAGCTTGCTGCCAAGGGCGTGCACTCGTATGCTTTGCACTAGACTCGCCGGGCTGAAGCCCTGCGCCTACATATGGCCCTTGAAAATTGCTCGCTGTGCAGAGGAACAGGATGGAAGTTGGTGCCGCGAAGCGACGGTACGCGCGGCAATGTGGCCGTGGCCTGCGATTGCGGCATGGAAGAACGCGCCACGCGCGCGATGGAGCGTGCTTGCATTCCACGGAAATACAAAGAGTGTGACTTCGAAAGTTTTGCCACTGACCTAGGTGGCGAGTGGACCTCTGAGCATGCGCGGTCGCTCGGGCAAACAAAGCTTCTCGTGCAGGGATTTGTAAGAGACTACCCTGCTCTGGACGACAGAGGTCTTCTGCTGATGGGTGGCCCGGGTGTTGGCAAGACGCATCTTGCGCTTGCCGCCTTAAGGGAACTTATAAGGCGTGGGCACAATGGATACTTCTGCGAATATGGCTCTCTCCTGAAACAAGTTCAAGCGACCTACCGACCGGACAGTGAAGCAACTGAAATGAGTATTCTCGACCCGATTCTGAAGACAGAGGTTTTAGTCCTGGACGACTTGGGTGTGATCAAGCCCTCCGATTGGGTGAGGGATATTGTTGGATACATCCTGAACAAGCGATACGTTGACGGTTCAACGAGCCTCGAGAATCGACGCTGCACGATAATCACAACGAATTACTTCGATGATGTCCACGCTCAAAAAGAGCCTGTACGTGACTCGGCCGGACGACCGGTCATCCTTCATAAGGACTCTCTGAGCGACCGAATAGGTGAAAGAACAAGATCACGTCTATTTGAAATTTGTAAGACTATGCAGATTGATGCGCCAGATTTCCGCCGCTTTTCCAAACACCAGGCCGGGCGCGCCCGAGCATGAGTTAAACACGACGTAAATTCACAATAAGACCCTTTGCGATTCATTGACATAGGGCAAAGGCGGCGCGTATCATTTTGACGTTGCAGCGTTTTCAACGCCCGCAGCATCTTTGCCCTCGGTGACCGCTCGGCGGTTAACCTCCTTGCACAAACCCCTACTGGGCCATCGCAAGGAATTTTATCGACATAAGGAAGCCATCTCCCGGAGGCCATCAACCATGTTTCCCGACCATGACAACCCGTCAACCGCGGCCGCAGCCGCTCCTGCACAAGACGCCGAATCAGAAAAAGCCAAGCCAACGAACGACCGAAATCCTGCAAACGCCGGCGCCAGCGAAATCGTAGCCGAAGTCAACGCGACTAAGGAAGAAGCTACGGCTGCTCCCGTTCCGCAGGCCGACGGCGATCCGCGCCCTGAGCACGCCTCTGCGCCGACGCCGCGAGCCGAAGGGCAGGAAGCGCACGGCAAAGAGGCGGCAGCTCCGGTCGATGCAGAAGCCGCCGCGGCCGCCGAAGAAGCCGCCGGCTCCGAAGAGATGAGCAAGTTGATGGAGCAGTATGGCGAGCCGCAGGAAGCCGCGTCGCAAAACGAAATTATTGAAGTGAAAGTGGTGGCCTACACTGAACAAGGCGTGGTCGTTGACCTCGGACAAAAAACCGAAGGCCTGATCCCCGCGGTGGAATTTTCCGAGACGGATATTCCGCGCCCGGAACCCAATGCGACCATTGAAGTGCAGCGCACGGGCGAGACCAAAGAAGGCTACCTCATCGTCTCGTATCAAAAGGTGTTGCGCCGCCGCACCTGGGAGCGCATTGACGCGGCATTCAAGGCGAAGGATACCGTCACCGGTAAAGTAGTCGACCGCATCAAAGGCGGCCTGGTGGTTGACGTCGGAGTGCGCGCCTTTCTCCCCGGTTCGCAATTCGATCTGCGCCCAACGCAAAACCTCGACAACCTCCTGGGCCAGGAAATTCAGGTTCGCATCACCAAGCTGAATCGCCGCCGCGGCAACGTAGTGGTCAGCCGTCGCGCGCTGCTCGAAGAAGAGCTGCACGCCAAGCGCGCCGCGTTGATGGAAACGCTGACCGAAGGGCAGATTGTACACGGGCACGTGAAGAACGTGACTGAGTACGGCGCTTTCGTGGACCTCGGTGGAATCGACGGCTTGCTACACCTCACGGACCTGAGCTGGGGCCGCGTCAAGCATCCTTCCGACGTCGTAAAGCCGGAGCAAGAGCTCGACGTCATCATCCTCAAGTTCGACAAGGAAAAGCAGCGCGTCTCGCTCGGACTAAAGCAACTCTCGCCCGACCCGTGGGTGAACGCCGCGGAAAAATATCCTGCAGGCGGCAAAGTCAGGGGGAAAATCGTCGGCGTCGTAGACTACGGTGTCTTCGTCGAGCTCGAGCAAGGCATCGAAGGCCTTGTGCATGTCTCCGAAATGAGCTGGAACAAGAAAGTGACGCATCCTTCCAAGCTCGTGAAGGTCGGCGAAGAAGTCGATGTGGTTGTGCTGGACATCAAGCCCAGCGACCGCCGCGTTTCCCTCGGCATGAAGCAGGCGCTGCCTGATCCGTGGCTGCAGATTGCCGATAAGTATCCCGTAGGCACAGTAGTCACCGGAAAAGTGCGCAACATCGCCGAGTTCGGCGCTTTCGTCGAAATCGAAGACGGCTTTGACGGCCTCGTGCATGTCGGCGACGTCAGTTGGACTGGACGCGTGAAGAATCCGCACGAAGTCTTCCGCAAGGGCGAACCAGTCACCGCCAAAGTGCTCAAGATCGACCCGGAGAATCGCCGCGTCTCCCTGGGTATCAAGCAAGTCAACGACATCTGGGGCGATTGGTTCAAATCTCACAAAGTCGGGCAGCTCGTGAAGGGCAAAGTCTCGCGAATCGCCACTTTCGGCGCGTTCGTCGAGCTCGGCGAAAATATCGAAGCCCTCTGCCACAACACTGAAATCGAAGACCGCCGCCGCCGCGACGAAGGTGCATCCATGCATCGAACTTCCACCGGGCCGCTGAAGAGCGCAGGACCGCTCGAACCTGGCAAGGAATACGATTTCAAGATCATCAAGATCAGCCCGGAAACGCGTCGCATCGGCTTGAGCTATCGGGCCGCCGTCAAGCAGGTGGAGCGGCGCGAAATTGAACAGTACAAATCGACGACGAAATCCTCATCGACGGCGACTATCGGCGATGCCATCCAGTCCAAGCTCTCGGCGCGCTAAGGGGTTCCTAAGCAGTAAGGTCGGCCAGGGGCAAGCGGCATAATTTCATTTACCTGCGGGTCGTTTTAGTGATAGGAAGAGGGGCACACCAGGTGACGCTGTTCCTCTAAGCCGTTTGGCATCATGGGCGAAGGTGACCACAAAGCAGGAGTGCGGCGATCCATTCTCAAGCAAGGCAACGAGGCGACGGGACGATGACCAAGCAACCCACATTGACGAAGGCCGACCTCATTGAAGAGGTTCTGCGGGTAACGGAGCTTGCGCGCAAGGAATCCGAGACGATCGTCGAAACCATTTTCGACAGCATCATCGGCGCCTTGCAAAAAGGGGAAAAAATTGAGATTCGCGGCTTTGGCAGCTTCCGCACTCGCGAGCGCCGCGGCAGAGTAGGGCGCAACCCCAAGACCGGGGAAAAAGTGGAAGTGCCGGCAAAAAAAATCCCGTTTTTCAAACCCAGCAAAGAGTTGAAAGATTTCGTAAACACCTCCGACGGCGAAGGCGCCTCCGTTTCTGCTCCCTCGTCCAGCTAACCGCAGTTTCGCGATCTCTTAAGGTAACGGCGGCATTTTGCCGGCGTTTTTTTGGAGTGCGGTGGTCCCCCGGCCGTTGCCGCAATAAAACTTGCGCTATATGCTGGAGCCGCACCATTCGAGGAACAGCGAGCTGATGGACTACCTCTGGACTCCCTGGCGCTACCAATACATGAAAGAAGCGGCCAGCGGCGTCCAGCCCGACTGCATTTTTTGCGATGCCGCCACCCGCAAAGACGATTCCGAAACACTGGTGGTCCATCGCGGCGCGAAAGCCTTCATCATCCTCAATCGCTACCCATACACCTCGGGCCACGTGATGATCGTCCCGTACGCACATGTTGCCGATCTCAGCGCCTGCGACCCAGAGGCTCTCAGCGAGATGATGCACCTCGCGCAGCGCGTGGAAACCGTCTTTCGCAAAACTTACAAACCAGATGGCATGAACCTGGGCATGAACCTTGGCCGCGCCGCAGGCGCTGGCGTCACCGGCCACGTGCACCTGCACGTCCTCCCCCGCTGGTTCGGCGACTCCAACTTCATGACCGTCGCGGGCGAAACCCGCGTGCATCCCGAAGAATTAAGCACGACATACCAGCGCCTGCGCACCGCACTCGCTTCGTAGCAGCCATGACCCGGCGCTGTCATCCTGAGCCTATCCGCTGAGGATAGGGGAAGGACCTCAACGTAAACGCCGCTACGAGGTTAGAATGGTAGACGCTTTTTCGCCGCTATGAACCTCGAACTCACCGAAGAACAAAAGCTCCTCCAAAAGACAGTCCGCGAATTCGCCGAATCCGAAGTGAAGCCGCTCGCGAAAGAGCTAGATGAAACGGGGCGGTTCCCCCGCGACACGTTCAGGAAAGCAGCCGAGCTTGGCCTCACCGGTGTCGCGTTCCCGGAAGCGGAAGGCGGCGCAGGGTTCGACCACATCGCCTACAGCATCGTCATCGAAGAAATCTCCCGCTGCTGCGCCTCCACCGGCGTGATTCTTTCCGTGCAAAACTCGCTTTACGGCGATCCCATTCATCGCTTCGGCACAGAAGAGCAAAAGAAGAAATTCCTTCTTCCCTTTGCGCGCGGTGAAAAAATCGGCTGTTACGCGCTCACCGAACCGCAAGCCGGTTCCAACGCTGCCGCGCTGCAAACCAAAGCCGTGAAGAAAGGCGACAAGTACGTCATAAACGGCACGAAGGCGTGGATCACCAATGGCGGCGCCGCCGACGCGGCTATCGTCTACGTGAACACCGATCCGCCCAAAGGCGAAAAAGGCATTACCGCCATCGTGGTTGAAAAAGGCACGCCCGGATTCAAAGTCGGCAAGGAAGAAAAAAAGCTCGGCATCAACGCGACCGCCTGCTGCGAACTGATCTTCACCGATTGCGAAGTGTCAGCCGCCAACCGTATCGGCAACGAAGGCGAAGGCTACAAAGTCGCGCTCTCCACTCTCGACGGCGGCCGCATCGGCATCGCCGCACAGGCAACCGGCATCGCGCAAGGGGCGTTCGAAGCTGCCCTCGCCTGGTCGCAGCAACGCATGGCCTTCGGCCATCCGATCTCCCAATTCCAGGCTATTCAGTTCATGCTCGCCGACATGTCCACCGAAATTGACGCCGCCCGCCTGCTCGTCCGTAAAGCCGCCTGGAAACAGGATACCGGCGCGCGCTTCAGCATGGATGCCGCCATCGCCAAACTTTTCGCCAGCGAAATGGCCACGCGCGTCACGCACAAAGCCATCCAAATTCACGGCGGCTACGGCTACAGCCGTGAATATCCTGTCGAGCGCGCCTACCGCGATGCGCGCATCACCGAAATCTACGAAGGCACCAGCGAAATCCAGCGTCTTGTCATCTCCTCCTGGGTTCTGAAGTCTTAAGCCGCGTAGTATCCTGACAGTGTGCTGGAACTCGATTGCGGTCTCTCCTTCGATCTCGCTCACTCCGACGATTTCTTCTCCGCGCTCCCGCCGCGCCCCGCCGTGTGCTTGATCGAACTGCGAGATGAAACCGCCGAACCGCTGCTCGTCCGCACGCAAGATTTGCGCCGCCGTCTGCAGCGCCTGCTCGGTCCGCCCGATCCGGCAAGCAAACGCCTAAACCTTCGCGAGGTCGCGAGCGGCATTCGCTATCGTCTGACCGGCTCGCGCTTCGAACAAATCTTCACCTACTACGTGAACGCCAAGCAGCTTTTCCCGAGCCGTTACCAAAAATTAATGCGCCTCCGTCCTCCCGCTGTGCTGAAAGTGAGCCTACGCAACGCCTATCCCCGGTGCTACGTCACCCGCCGCATCGCTGTCGATGACTCCGGCGCACCCACCGCCGGCGCCTACTATGGCCCCTTCGCCTCGCGTCGCTCCGCCGAAGCCTTCGCCGGCAGCGCTCTCGATTTTTTCAAGGTGCGTCGTTGCCAGATCAAAATCCGTCGCGATCCCTCCTTCCCAGGCTGTATGTACTCTGAAATGAAAATGTGTTTGGCACCCTGCTTCGCGGGCTGCACGAAAGAAGACTACGATGTCGAGGTACACAGGCTAGTGCAGTTCCTCGACACCGGCGGAGGTTCCCTGCGCAACTCCATCGAACAGGAAAGGGAGAGCGCCAGCGAGCAACTCGATTTCGAGCGCGCTGCCGCCCTGCACAAAAAACTAGAGAAGCTCGACGACACCCTGCGTGGCTCTCCGGAACTGCCGCGCCGCATCCAAGATCTGAACGCCGTAATTCTCCAACGCAGCGCCGAAGAGCAAACCATCGCCGTCTACGCCGTCCGCGGCGGCTGGCTAGCTGAGCCTAGCTTGGTGCGCTTCGCCGAAATCGCGGGACAGCCCCGCTCCGCCGAGCAGATTTTTCGGGAATACCTGGAAGGCTCTGCGGCTAAGCCGCAAGAGAAACCTGTTTCGGTCATTGCACAAAGCAAAAACACGCTCAGCGAGGATTTGTGGCTGGTGGCCCGCTGGTATTACAGTAATCCCCGCGAGGGCGAAATTTTCTTTCGTGAAAAGGATTGGCCGTACCGCAGAATCATGCGCGGGTGCTCGCGGCTGCTGGCGCCGAAACCGGAAACCGACTCCAGCAGCGCACCCCCTCACGCGCCCGCATCCTAAGGAGCAGTATGAGCATATCGGCGACACCAGCAGGAACGGCGCGTTACGCCAAAAGATTCTCCGGCATCGCCGCGCCAGGACATTTCCGCGAAGCCCAAAAGCTCAACACCTCCTCCCTGGGCATCGGCACCTATCTCGGCCAGCCCGACGACAAGACCGATGGCAACTACGCCGCCTCCGTCATGGCAGCCGTCGAGAACGGGCTCAACGTCATCGATACGGCTATCAACTATCGTTTCCAACGCAGCGAGCGCAGCATCGGCTCCGCCCTCAAACAGCTCGCACAGAAAGGCTTCACTCGCGACGAATTCATCCTCTGCACCAAGGGCGGCTATCTCACACCCGATGGCTCCATGCCCTCCGATCCCAACGAATACTTCTACCGCGAGTACATCCAGCCCGGCGTCTTCAAGCCCAATGAAATCGTGCAAGGCTGCCATTGCATGACGCCGCGTTTCCTCGAAGATCAACTCGGCCGCAGCCTGCGAAATCTCGGCGTGGATTCCATCGACGTCTACTACCTGCACAATCCTGAAACGCAACTTAGCGAGGTATCGCGCCCGGATTTCCTCGAGCGCGTCCGCGACGCATTCATCTATTTGGAGTCAGCAGCGGCCGCCGGAAAAATTCAGTTCTACGGCATGGCCACCTGGAGCGGCTTCCGCCAGGAAGCCACCGCGCGCGACTCTATGCAGCTCGCGGAATTCGAGCAGCTTGCCCGCGACATTGCCGGTGAAACGCACCGCTTCCGCTTCGTGCAACTCCCTTTCAATCTGGCTATGACCGAAGCGCTTACGCTCGGCAACCAGACAATTGCCGGCAACGTGAAAACGGTGATGGAAGCCGCCAGCGAGCTCGGCACCACGCTGATCGCCAGCGCTTCGCTTTTCCAAGGCCAGGTCGCCCGCAACCTGCCGCCCTTCGTGGCGCAAGCGCTTGGATTACAAACCGACGCGGAACGCGCCTTGCAATTCGTACGTTCCTCGCCTGGAATCACCACCGCTTTAGTCGGCATGTCGCGGCCCGAGCACGTGCGAGCCAACGCTCGCCTCGTCGGCGTCCCGCCGGCCACCGTAGAAGAATTCAGCAAACTTTTCAGCCGTGGCGAAACCGCTTGATCTTGTAGGGGCGCAGCGTGCTGTGCCCCAGCTTGGCTCGATTTCAGCCCACACGCTATAAAACGATCCGCGAGCACGTGTAGCGGCCACCGGCCGCGCCGGACGCTTTAATGTCACATTGTGTATTCACAAAGCTGTGGTTGTAATCTCCGGGTGTCGCTGCGCAATCCAACTTCTAATCGCCTCATCAACCTGGCCCAGTTTCCCCGCAAAGAAATGGTCCGCTCCCGCAACCACCACCAGCCGGTTCTCCCCCGGCAAAGATTCCACCAGCGCCTCCACCTTCCCAATGTCTCCATGCTCGTCGTTCGCCCCATGCACGAACAGCTTCGGCTTTCCGCAATCTCGTAAATATGAGAAATCTGTGGCGTTCACCGGTGTGCCCAGCCCAATCAGTTCCGGCACACGCTCATCCGCGCACCCCACCCGCAAGCCAACCCAGCAACCGAAACTAAAGCCCGCCACCAATAACGGAACGCCTGGAAACTCCCCGGCCAGAAAATCCAAAGCCGCGCTCACATCTCCCTGCTCGCCTCGCCCGCGGTCGTGGGTCCCGCCGCTCATTCCAGCGCCGCGAAAATTAAACCGCAGCACCGGCAAACCCAGCGCATCGAGCGATTTCGCCGCTTGGTACACGACCTTGTTGTGCATCGTCCCGCCAAACAACGGATGCGGATGGCAGACCAGTGCCGCCAACCGCGCCTTTGCGGCCGGCTTCCACAGAATTGCCTCCAGCCGTCCCGCAGGCCCTTCCAGGAAAAAATTGCGCGACTCATGAGCCGCTTTGGTGTTTGTCATCGCTTTTTGTGGAACGAAAGAGAAGGGCCAGTGTATCGCAAGAGAAATTACGCTTCGCGGACAATCGTCACGGCCAGCGCCGCGCTTTCCGGCACTTTCTCAATTCGCACAACGCGAGCACCAGTTTCTGCAGTCGGCCATGGAGCAGAAGCCGTCGGCTCAAACGAAACCAGCAGACGCTCCCCTTCCTGATATTCGCGGCTGCTCACAAAACGCAAACCGTGCGCGGATACGTCAATGGTCATCGCTTCTTCAAACCAGGGAATATGTTCGGGGCGCACGCGAACTGGCAACGCCAGGGGACGTCGCGGACTGTCGCGCCGCTCCCGCTCTTTCGCGTGGCCATTGCCGTTGGTCTCCGAACGAAACAGCAACGCGAAGTGCAACGCCACAGCTCGCTCGTTCGAATCTTCAGCCGCGGACTTGCTGCCATTTCCGTTGCAGGCCGGCGCCACGCGCACCACTTTGGCCAGCATCTCCGGCTGGCCGTCGCCTAGCGAAGTATCGTAAGGAAATGTCACCCACAGCGGCACGCCGGGCGCGTGCGCCTCTTGGCACGGCACCAACAGACCACCACGCGAAATATCCAGCGTCTTGCAAACCTCGGTTCTCTGTCCAAACGGGGTGTTCCAGCGAACTCGTACCGGCAGGCGAAGTTGCGCGCGATGATGCTCGCGTCGGTCCATAAACCCAATACCAAGTCCAACTTAGGCGGGCAAGGAAAGTATACGCCTAAACCACCAACACCGCGTACTAGGACATAATTGTTAATCTTTGACATTGCGGTTTGCAAACGCGGGTGTTAGCGTCGAATCGATTTGTACCGCGCCTGAGGTCTTGATGCCTGAGGGAGCCGATCGCCGCGAAGCGCGGCGCTTCTTGATGAGCCTGCCCATGCGCGTTCTTCTGCGCGAAGCGCATAACAAGGAACTCCTCGCCAATACTCGCGACGTCAGCTATCGCGGCTTGTATTTTCTTTCCGAAACCAAGTTCGAAGTTGGCAGCCCGATCGAGTTCGTGCTCACCCTACCGCAAAAAGTTCCCTCCTCCGGAGAAGTTGATATCCACTGTCGCGGCCAAGTCGTGCGCGTCGAAGCCGGCGTCAACGGCCGCGTAGGCGTAGCCGCCAAAATCGAGCGTTACGAGTTTCTCCCGGCCAGCGCCACTGCCGCCTGACCGCCGAAATCCTTCAACTCGCCGCAGCGTGCGCGAGTACAATGACTTGGCGCCGAGTGCGTTCGCAATCAAGCGCGCACACTCGCCCGGGAGATTTATGTATCATTACGACGCCAAAACCGCTCTCGAAGAACTCCAAGAAGATGCGCTGCTTCCCCATCCGGTCAAGCTCCGCGACATGATCTTGCGTGTCCAACTCGGTCCCCAGGAAGCGCAGCTCATGAATTCGGAATTCCAAGACTACTTGACCCGCTTTGGCGAGTTGCAGCGTGTCGCGCGCGGCATCCTTGAAAAACTTGCCACCGGCAAAGCTAAGCAGTGATCTCCATGTGCCTCCGCAGAAACAAGCCGCGCGCGTGAAGTCAAAGCCTCGTGTGCTGCTGTTATCCGCATCCTCCGGCGCAGGCCACCTCCGCGCCGCGCAAGCCTTGGAGAAAGCCTTCGCGGCGCGCGGGGATTGCATCGTCGAACACATTGACGCGATGAAGTATGCCAGCAAACTTTTCCAAAGCCTTTACCACAAAACTTACATCTCCATCGTGCGTCGCGCGCCCAGCCTGATGGGCGTGCTCTACGATCGCACCGACCAGCCCTGGGATCATGCGCGCCGCCGATTGGCTCTCGATCGCCTCAACGTCCAGCCCATGATCCGCATGCTCAAGCGCGTACAGCCCGATCTTTGCGTGGCCACGCACTTCCTCCCCGGCGAGATTCTTGCCTGGCTCATCGCCAAGAAAAAACTCCGCGCACACAATGCCATCGTGGTCACCGACTATGACGTGCACGCCCTTTGGCTCTGCCACACCGTGGATCGCTACTACGTCGCGCTCCCCGAATCCGCCGAATACATGGCCGCCATCGGAGTCCCGCGCGACAAACTGCGGGTCACTGGTATTCCTGTGGATCCGCTCTTCGCCAAATCGGTAGACCGCCATGCGGTGCGCCAGCATCTCGGGCTCGATCTCATGGCGCCGATCGTCCTCGCTGCAGCAGGAGGAGAAGGCGTGGGCCCAATTGAGCAGCTCGTCCGCGGCTTGCTCGAGCTGCGTCGCCCCTGGCAGATCGTGGCCATCGCAGGAAAATCCGACAAAATGCGCAAGCGCCTCGAAGCATTGTCGCGCGCAGCGGGCTCACTGCCTGGCGGCGCTCCGCGCCTTTGCCCACTTGGCTTCACCACGGAAATGGATCAATACATGGCCGCTGCCGATCTCTTGGTCGGCAAAGCGGGCGGCCTCACCACCTCAGAAGCTCTGGCACGCGCGCTCCCAATGGTTTTGATCGAGCCGATTCCCGGCCAGGAAGAACGTAACGCCGATCATCTGCTGGAAGCAGGCGCCGCCATCCGCTGCAACAATTTGCCCGTAGCCGCCTGGAAGGTTGCCGCGCTGCTCGACGATCCGGCTCGCCTCAAACAGATGCAGGAAGCCGCTCGCCGCATGGCCCGCCCCGACGCCGCCTCGGAGATCGCTCAAGACGCTCTGGCGCTGGTAAACTGACATGACTTTCATCCGCAAGTAAGGGCTGACGAAAAAACGCATGCGCCGCAACACTTTGCTCATCGATGCCGACGATACACTGTGGGAGAACAATGTCTTCTTCGAGAAGCTCATCGAAGATTTCATCACTCTCGTTGAGTCCTGCGGCTTCACGCGCGCTTACGTTCGCCACATCCTCAATGAAACGGAGCGCAAAAATATTCGGCAATATGGCTATGGTGTGCGCAGCTTCGGCCGCTCTCTCGAGGAAACCTATCTAAAACTCGCGGAACACATGGCCAAACGCGAAGTGCTCGCGCAGATACACACTCGCGTCGTCGATCTCGAACGCACCCCGCCGAAAATTCTCGATGGCGTGCCCGAAACTCTCGCCTATCTCACCGAGCGCCACCGCTTGATTCTCTTCACCAAGGGTGAACCCGCAGAGCAAGCCGCCAAGGTCGAGCGTTCCGGCCTGCAAGGCTTCTTCGAGTTCATCGAAATTGTTTCCGAAAAAAGTCCGGTAACCTACGGTGAGTTAGTACGCAAACACAAAATCGTGAAGGCCCACGGCTGGATGATCGGCAACAGCCCGCGCAGCGATATCAACCCCGCAATGCAGATCGGCCTGAACGCCGTCTACATTCCGCACCAACACACCTGGCAGCTCGAACACGAGCCGGTTGTCTCCGGCTCCGGCAAACTCGTCATCCTTCCAGCCTTCCGCGAGCTCCGCGCACATTTCTAAGCGAGCAATCCGCTCTCCCCTTGAAACAGATACTCCGGCCCCTTTGACGGTGTCATCCACCGTTGGGGTTATTGCCTTTTAGATTGGGGCCGGAGCGTTCTGCACAACACCAGTGAAACTATTCCTCCCGGTATTCTTTGTAGCCTCGCTTCCATTTCAGCCAATTCTTGAGGGCGGAACACATGCTCATCACGCCGACCGAGAGAGAGGCCGCGCCGCCAATGATCTTCGCAGTTTGGCTTAAGTCTGACTGCGAGCTTCCGTCATTGAGCAACGCTGCTCCAAGTGTGAACAAGACCAGCGCAAAGAACACACCCAGCGTGTCTCGCATCGAAGTTCCTACCCAGAGCAGCAGAGCAAGCCGAGAATTTTAATGTTCATCGACTTGTGGCCGATGAGGACCTTCATCTCTGAAGGCAGTTCTCGCAAAACCGGCGGCGTGTATGGTTTCTTCATTTCTGCACCGCAGCAGCATCGCGGGTTTTGTCTGCCGGTAGCATACGACTTGATTACTTGTACTTCGCTGTGACACTTAAGGTTCTGGCACCGGTAAATCTGGCCCACAATCATCGACACGATTCCCCCGCAAGGAGTATGGAACGCCTGGCAATAACTTGAATCTTGTCAAGCAAAGAGGCCGCTGTGCGCTTATTCAGTATTCTGCTTGCTATGCCAAGCAGGGTATGCGCCGCTCGCTTTTGTTTGTGTCGGTCAGCGAGCATGCAATGGGTCGGTACATAGGGATTTGTCCACGCAAAATGAATCTGTTCCTTTGATCGTAACAGGCATTTTTATCCATAGGCTATTGACTAAGCTCGAAATTAACTGTACGAGGGTTCAATGGCGAAGACAGTTCTAATAGAGATTTTAGTGACCATTGCTAGGTGTGGTGCGACCAGAAAGGGCAGAACATAAATATGGACGAGCGCAAATTTGAGGTTCGGTGTAACGCCAACGACCAGGGGCAGCTTCATGTTAGGACAAATTCACTTTCGATACAGGCCGGGCAGCTCATTCGTAGGAACGGAACCGAGGAAATGTGGAATTCCGTACTTATTCTTTGTCAAGTTAGTGAAGACGGTGTGCTTACTACGAAGGTCATTGTCTGCCACCCTGATTGGGACCAACAACTCCAGATAGCGAATATACAGTCGCGTTTACCGAATCGCGACAAGGCCACTCCAGCTTTAGAGTTCGACTTCACGCCTGTCCACATGTGATCGCTCCAAGATCGGATCCAACAAGACCGCACTTCTTACTTTGGTTGCTATAGCAAGCAATCAACCGCCTTGTAATTATTCCCTTCCCTTTAGCTGCTCATTTTGTGCTTCCATTGCTTCCAACTGGGCTTTCTAGCCCAAATTCTAACTTTTGGAGAATAAAAATGAATGCTTGGAAGCTCTGCAGTCTGATTCTTGGTTCGTTCACGTTAGCCGTTTTGCTGTCCCTATCTTCGACAGATCGCTCGCAACATAATAATCAACTCGTTGGTACTCCTGCGCAGACCCAGCGGGTGGACGGAGGCGGTCCGGTCCCTCCGGTCCAACTCCGCAGCCTAATGGCAGATGGTGCAGGCCCGGTTCCCCCTCGTCCACCGAAGCGAGCGCTCAGCCTAATGGCAGATGGTGCAGGCCCAGTTCCGCCTCGCCCACCGAAGCGAGCGCTCAACCTAATGGCAGATGGTGCAGGCCCGGTTCCCCCTCGTCCACCTAAGTCCATAAACGCCGGCTTCCTTGCAGCCTAAGTGCAAATAAACCCGAGGCACGGGGGAAGATGAGATCCACCTTCCCCCTCCTTTTTCCTTTTATGATAATATTCTGCGCCAGTTAACGTTTGGGGTCATGAATACAAACTTCATTTGGTGGAGTGGTATCGCCCTTGAGGCCGTCATCCTCTTACGCGGTAAAAACACAGGCCTCCTGAAAAAGTACCCGCTGTTCTACTTCTACATTGGCTGTGTTCTTGCGACAGAAATTATTGGGGTGTTAATTTACCAATTGGCTTACGATTTATATGAACCGCTCTACTGGTCCACCGAACTTGCAACGATTGTGGCCAGCTACGCCGTCATCATTGAAATTTTCAGATGCTCCACCAGGCACAAACCTGGCTTGCGACGGCTTGCTCAAAACCTCTTCCTAATCGTGTTTGGTCTCACGGTTGCCTATGCTGCTTCGGACTTTGTACAAGGCGGGTTTGGTTCACTATCTGCTGCCATTCTGGAGTTGGGCCGCGATCTTCGCTACGTCGAAGGCGGGGTTCTTCTTGTGATGTTGTGGTTGTTCGTACGATACCGAATCCCGCTCGGGCGCAATCTGGTCGGCCTGATTATTGGTTATTCTTTCTGGGTGGGTTTCAATGTAGTGAATCTAGCTTTCTGGTTTCTGCCTGGGAATGAATTCTCGATTCTCCTGAGAGGACTGCTTCCCGCAACTTACGTTGTTACCCTCATCATTTGGTGCGTGACTTTGTGGTCGGCACACCCAGAGCCCGTGCAGCCTTCGGAAACCAAAATTGAACGAGACTACGAGCTTCTTGCGTCGAAGACGCAAGCGATCCTTGCTCGCGCGTCTAGCCGCGTCGCGAGGATCATGAAGCCATGAGCGGATTGCTGGCAATCGTGGTTCTCGGAATACTGATTTTGATTTTTGGTCTCCGGCTGGTTCTGCAGTCGTCAAACACAAGTACGCAGTCTCAGTCCGTAACCATGGAGGAGTTCGCGAACGCACGAGAAGCGCTGGACACAGTTTTTGTCGAAGCAAGCGCAATAGAGAGGATTTTTTCGACCGACGACATGGAATTCATCTCCCGCTCGGGTACTCCCAAGGTCCAACGCCTTTTTCTGAAGGAGCGTAAAGCCCTTGCCATCCAGTGGCTTCGCAAAACTCAAAAGCAGGTGGCCCAGCTCATGGACCTCCATTTGAGACTGGCCGGTTACACTCACGAGCCAAGTCCAAGATTTGAGCTGAAATTGACCGCCAAGTATCTGAAGTTCTCGCTTGTTTCTTATATTCTTCTGCTCTTGTTGTGGCTGCGCGGTCCATTTAAGGCCAAGCGGGTTGTTGCTTACACTTCTGGCGTAGCCGGCTACTTTTGCACCGTCTTCAGTCTCCGCCTTGAGAGCGTAGAATTCCGCCGATAGGCGCTCACGTTGACTAGCTACAGCAGTCCTACTCAATATGAAACGAGAATAAGTGGAGATTTGCTGGTATCCTCGTTGGCTCTTGCCGTTCGAGTCTGGCATCGTTGAGGACCAGAGGGAGTGTCCGTGCAAATGGACCCCGGAGAACGACTCAAGCAAATTCGCACGAAGCTAGGAATAACCACGCGGGAGGTCGCGCTTTTCAGTAAATCCATCGCTGACGCCGAAGGCAACAACGAATTCCTCGTTTCCGGACCGTGGCTGACACAGATCGAAAATGAGAAGACATCGCTGCCCAGCATTTATAAGCTCTTCACGCTAGCAAGCATCTATGGGCTGAGTTACTCAAACCTTCTCGCCTTGTATGGCGTGGACGTCAACAAAATCAACACGTTCCATGCGCGAATGCCCATCGCCAAGACTCACCTCGCAGAGCTCGATTCTGCGGCACCGTCGCCCGCATCGCTTGAGCTTCCCGTCCGCTTCGATGCAGGCCTGAATATGACCCAAACGAACCTGCTGTCACGAATGATCGAAACGTGGGGAAAAGTCCCACTGGAATTCATTCAACATCTCGACTTACGCCATCGTCTCTATGGTTTCGTCGGACTCAAGGACTACACGCTCTACCCACTCTTGAGACCTGGGTCCTTTGTGGAGATCGATCCTGAGGTGAAGAATCCTCGGCAGCGCGTGGTTCGATCCGAGTTCGACCGGCCCATTTATTTTGTTGATCTTCGGGCCGAATACGCGTGCTCGTGGTGCGAAGTAATTGACGACAAGCTCCTCCTCATTGCTCATCCTTTGTCTCCAGTTAGAACTCGCGCGTTTGCCTTCCCGAAGGAGGCCGAAATCATTGGCCAAGTAACGGGGGTAGCGATGCGGGTTGCGGTTTCTGCGACTGAATCGAGCGACGAGATTTTAAGAGCGTAATCGCAATCTTGACATTGGACCTGAACAACGCGGAGGTCAATTGATCGCAAGTGGACGGAACGGTGACTCGATACGCTTCAAGCGTTTCCCACGCATTCAAAGTTTTTTCATAATCTTTCGGCGATGATCGAATGAAGCGTTCAATCTGCCCAATGACAGAGTCTAGCGGGGCCAACGCCAAATTGTAAAACGCTTCCTGGTGAGCCGCTATTAGCGCAGCGCTTGCCACAGATTCTGAAAAAGAATGCGTAAGGCCGTCGTGATGGTACTCTCCCGTGCTGAAATCTCGTAGCGAAGATAGATAAACAAGTCGTGCAAAGTCGTACCCGATAGGCACTAACGTTCGCTTGTCTAAGTCTCTCTTCGCCGCCTCCACGTCTAGGCGTTTCAACTGCGTTTGCATGGCGAAATATTACGTCAGAATAGCTCTGTCGGAAAGCCCGAACAGACTTTGCGTTTTGCGTTTGCCTTTCGCCTTTTGTTCCGCGAACATGGTCTCCGGCCCCCCTTCTGATTGCTATCTGCAACATGCCTTATCCACATTACCCAAAGCAGTGAGCCTTCGGCGAACGCCCTCGCATCTTACCTTCGAGCACCATTTGACTATCGGCCGGGCCGGGCTTGGGGCACTGGCCGAGTCCGCCGCTCCCGCGGAAATTGACATACCGTGGCACGTTCTGAGAAGAACAGGTGGGAAACGAAATGAACCAACAGCTCGCCGCAAATAAGTCCAGTCTCGCTTTCCTGTTCGATCTAGACGGCACGCTCGTCGATAGCGTCTACCAGCACGTCTTGGCCTGGCGCGAGGCGCTGGAGAAGTCGGGCATTGAACTTGCGGTCTGGCGAATTCATCGCCGCATTGGCATGAGCGGCGGCCTGCTTATCGAAGCTCTCCTGCGGGAGATCGGTCGCCGTGTTACCAAGGCGGAGGCCGAGCATCTGGCGCGGCTACATGAAGAAGCTTACGTGCGCCTTCGACCTCAGGTTCGCGTGCTCCCCGGTTCGTTGGATCTCTTAGCCTCCTTGTCGCGAGCCGGCGTGCCCTGGGCCATTGCCACTAGCGGTCGACCTGCCAGCGCTCAGCCCATGTTGGCACTGCTACAACTCGGACTCGAAGTGCCAGTCATCACGCGTGACCAAGTCGAGCGCGCAAAGCCTGATCCCGACCTGTTCTTGGCAGCCGCCAAACGTCTCGGAGTGCCCGCAAGCAACTCGGTGGTTGTGGGAGACAGCGTATGGGACCTACTCGCAGCCCGCCGCGCGAGTGCGATCGGAGTGGGTCTCCTTTCCGGCGGCTATGGCCAAGATGAACTTGAGCGCGCCGGCGCATATCGGGTCTACCAGGATCCCGCCGACCTGCTGCGGCACTTGGACGAAGTCGGAGTGCGAAGCACCGCTACCTGAGCGATCCCGCTTTGGCGTGTCGGCTCAAGACGTGCTTCTTCCCGTCCATCATCTCGTGCAGGTGTGCGGCTGCGCGTTCTATGTCGAAGTGTTTGTATTGTCCCGCTCGGCTTTCTGCGGAGAGCACTGCACAACGGTGGACTCTTTTGAAGTCGCCATAGGGAAACTTGTATCTTTTCTTGGTGTCCGGGTCCTGCTCATCATCAATCCCCAAATGCCACTTCGCATACTCACGGTAACCGTTTAAGCGGATGAACTCATTTTCCATCGCGGCAGTGGGCTGATGTTCGCTCCACGCATCTCTCTCGTCGCGCACAACCTTCCCTTCCGCGACAAGTTCTTTGGCATAGTCATACGCTGTTCTGCTTAATTTCACTGACATGGACGTGTCACCTCTGGTGTTCTTTCCCAGCTTTTACGCTGCAAGGTTTGTCATGCGAATTTGAATGGCATCCAACATCGTTTCAAAGTCGAAGGCGCCTTCGTGACGCACGCCATTGATGAAGAACGTTGGCGTGCCGTTCACACCTCTGCGCACCCCGCTGATGAAGTCTTCCCGTACGCGGGGCGCATAGACGTGATTGTCTAGCTCCGTGGCGAAGCGTTCGAGATCGAGTTCCAGTTCTTCCGCGTAGCCCAGAAGGCTTCCGTAGTCGAGTGCTGGCTGGTTTTGGAACAATGTGTCGCGCATCTCCCAGAACTTGCCTTGCGCGCCGACGCTTTCGGCGGCTTCGGCGGCGCCTTCCGCGTATTCGTGAATGGTGGTTAGCGGAAAATGTCGAAAGGCAAAACGTAGGCTCTCGCGGAGCTGCCGCTGAAGCGCTTTGACGATCGGATGGGCTGCGCCGCAGAACGGACATTGATAGTCGCCGTATTCGAGCAGGGTGACCGGCGCGTCGGCCGGTCCTTGAACGTGATCGCGCGGCCCAACGTCCATCACCAGAGTGCCTTGTCTTCTGCCTCTCATGCTGCTGCCCCTTTTTGGCTCTTTTCATTCTCGAGGTCCTCGAGCGCGTCGAGAACGCCGTCCGCGCCGGGATTCACGCCGATGGGCGAGACGTAGCTCCAGCGAATGGTTCCTTGCTCGTCGATGAGAAAGAGTGCGCGTTCGCTGAAGCCGTCCTTTTTTCGGTAGACGCCGTAGGTTCTGGCGACTTCACCTTTGGGCTCGAAGTCAGAAAGCAGCGAGAAATGCAGTTTGTTGTACTTGGCGTAAGCAATGTGACACCACACGCCGTCAACGGAAATGCCCACAATTTCCGCGTTATGCTTACGAAATTCGGGGAGCACTTCGTTGAATATGGCGAGCTCGTCTCCGCAAACGGGACTCCAGTCGGCGGGATAGAAGGCAACGATTAGGCGTTTGCCCTTGAAGTCGTCGAGCGCGACCGCCTGGTCGGGAGTGGTGTGCAGCTTGAAGTAAGGCGCACGCGTGCCTGGAGGAAGCGCCGTTGACCGCTGCCCTTCCTCAACTTCGGGGCTAACCCCTCTCTGGGGCTCGCGGCGCTCGAGTCGTTGGTTGCCGGTTAGCTGCATGGAACTGCTGCTCTGCCGCGCGGGTTTGCTGCTCTGCGGCGCGGCATTGGTGCTTTGCTGTCCGGTGCTGCTAGGTTGTGACGCAGCGTGGTCTCTACGCATCGGCTCATCTTTCTGCTGAAATTGAACATACTCTTCGTCGGACGGGATCGCGGCCGATTCAACCTCATTTGATTTTTGGGACTCGTGGTTCTTAGGTTGGAAGGATTCTGTTAAGTCTTTTTCCTGAGGGAGAATTAGATGAGTTTCGTTTTGTGCTCAATTCCAAATTTCGGCCCTCTATTCATGCCTTTCTGCCAGGCCTTCGCCCCAACCCGCTTATATCAACATCGGAATAGCGCACGCGCAATACAGTCAAATTGGGAAGTCCCCTTATCACCAGCGATTCGGCCATCTGGCCCTGATGATCACGCCGTCGGGCAATCATTCCTGGACCCGCCTCCAAGACATCAGCCTAGCCTTCGTCCGTTCCTTTCTGTCTGCAATTCCCGACTGCAGCGCGACAACCTGCTGTCAGCGTACTGACAATCTCCGGTTTCTCGTCGCTCGAAGGAAATTCTTCACAGCGTCGACGTTCACTAAGCTAGGCGCTTAGCCTGACTTAGCCGCCGGCCACAAACTCCCGATTTGGAACAAAGCTTGCTCGATACGATTGGAGGCGACATGCATTAGGAGATGGACTCATGACGTTGCCCACTCGTCCTCTCGGCACCAGCGGACTTCAAATTACCAGGGTGGGCTTTGGCGCGTGGGCAATAGGCGGCGGAGGCTGGGCTTACAGTTGGGGGCCGCAGGATGACGCCGCTTCCGTCGCGACGATGCGGCATGCGTACGACCTTGGCATCAACTGGATCGACACGGCCGCAGTTTACGGCCTCGGGCATTCTGAGGAATTGGTCGGACGCTTCTTGCGCGACCTGCCCAAAGCCACCCGCCCACTGGTCTTCACCAAGTGCGGGCTTATCTGGGACGAACACAACCCAATGGCGGAGCCTCGGCGCGTTCTAAAACCTGAGTCTATTAGGGCTGAGTGCGATGCCTCCCTTCGCCGCTTAGGCGTCGAGCGCATCGACCTCTATCAATTCCACTGGCCGGACGAGACTGGTACGCCTGTTGAGGATTCCTGGCAAGAGATGGTTCGGCTCGTCGAAAAAGGCAAAGTGCGTGCCCCGGGAGTGTCCAATTTCGACGTCAACCTGCTTGAGCGATGCGAAGCAATCCGGCACGTGGACTCGCTCCAGCCGCCTTTTTCGCTGATCCGTCGCGAGGTCGCGGCGAAGGAGATTCCCTGGTGCGTCCAGCATGGGACTGGCGTGATCGCCTACAGCCCACTGCAGTCAGGGCTCGTAACCGACGACTTCTCCGAGAAGCGCGTCGCGATGCTCGCCGCAGATGACTGGCGCCGCCGCTCGCCCGAATTCCAGCAGCCGCGTCTCCATCGCAATCTCGCGCTGCGTGATGCCCTTCGCCCGATCGCCCGCCGCCATGGCGCGACAGTGTCTGCTGTGGCCATCGCCTGGGTGCTCTCGTGGCCTGGAGTAACGGGCGCCATCGTTGGCGCTCGCTCACCTGCGCAGGTGGACGGATGGATTCAGGCGGCAACTTTGGAGCTCAACTCACAAGACCTCGAAGAGATGGCGTCAGCAATTAAACACACGGGAGCGGGAGCCGGGCCAGTGCAGCCGACCACGACTCGCGCGCATGCGGCTTCGTGACAGTCTCCTTGCTCTCCTAGGGCTGCCAAACGGGCCCGGTCGCATCTTCCCTCTCCGTAACGTTTTGTAACAGGTCCACAGGCCCAGTATTCCTTCTGACGCTCGGTCCCCTTCCCAATCCATTCATTTCATTACCCTTACCGTGAATTATGAATGGGTGTCCCTCATGCACTGATATACGCCAATTGCAACCTGGGGTCTGAAAATGAGACGACAACGCATGAGGACGCAACTAGGCTACTCCGTACTAGAGCTGTTGGTCGTAATTAGCGTTGTTATGGTCTTGGTGGCTTTTGCGGTTATGGGCTGGCAGGGCACCTATCAGAACTTCAAATCCACTTCCGGAATGAACGACGCAATCGGGCAACTTCGCACAGCCCGGGCGCTGGCCATCTCCAGCCGCCGCTTCGTCGAAGTGGCGTTCAACGGCGCTAACCAGATACAGATAACGCCTGAAACTACAGCAGGGGTTCCCGTGGCGCCGAACCCCTTCCTCCCGGAAACACTCTCTAGCGGCGTCCAATTTGTTTTGTATCCGGGACTTCCCGACACCCCGATGGGCTTCGGCAAGACCACTGCGGTTTCTTTCACTGCAGCGGGTGGCGCCCCGGTCGCGCCATTGCATTTCACGACTACTGGAGCGCTGACCGACAGTAATAACAACTTCGTGAATGGAACCGTTTTTCTGGGACTTCCGGGCCTTAAAGGCACGGCGCGCGCCGTAACCATTCTCGGTGCAACCGGCCGAGTGCGCCCTTATTACTGGGACGGACTAAAATGGAACGAATAGATAAAAGTGACGTGGGACGTCGAAACACCCGAAATCACCGGCATCGCGGCTTCACAGTCGTGGAAGCTTTGGTTTCCGTGGTCGTGCTCTCTTTCGGCGTGTTATCGCTGGCCGGAGTGTATACGCAAGGTATCGTTTTTGCAGGGATGGCTAAATGGGATTACATAGCCCAAAAAAAAGCGGAAGCAGCGGTTGAAACGATTTTCACTGCGCGCGACACACAATTGCTGACCTGGGCGCAGATTCAAAATGTGGCCGGGACCTCAGGCACGGACGGCGGCGTTTTCCTGGACGGACCGCAACCCTTGCTGGACCCGGGCCCCGATGGCCTGATAGGGACTGCTGATGATATTGCCGCTATTCCTGACACCGTGATTATCGGTCCCGGGCCAGACAACGTCCTAGGAACGCCAGATGATCTGGTCGTCGTTTTGAATACTGTCATGACTCGGGAGATCCAGATCGTTCCCGTTCCGAACGAACCAAACCTGCGGCAAATTACCATTACTATTAAATATACCATTGGAAACACTAGAAAGGTTTACACGCTGATCAGTTACGTCTCCGCTTTCGCGTAAGCCGGAAACAACAGGAACAAGCCATGAAGAAACAGACAGGATTCACGCTGGTTGAGCTCATGGTGGCGATTGCCGTCAGCCTCGTCGTGCTGGCTGCGGCACTGGCGACCTTCAGTGATACCGTGCGCACCAATCAAGTCCTCTCGTTGAGAGGGGACATGACCGATAACCTCCGCGCCGGACTAAATTACATCCAGCAGGATCTGCTTCAGGCCGGCACGGGAATCCCGACCGGCGGAATTCCCATCCCCAATACGCCCAATGGAGCTGGAACCTGCAACATCGGACAACCCTTAAATCGTCCCACTCTGCAAGGCGCACTTACGTTCCCCGCTTGCAATTTTTCATTGCCTGCCGTCGAACCAGGAATGGACCTCGGCCCGCAAGTCACCAGTCCCGATGTTGCCCCTGGGCCCAACTCCGACCTAGTCACAGTCCTCTATGCGGATAATGCGTTGTCCCTTGACAAGGATCCTATAAACCGTGCTGCTTCGCCCGGTGTTGCCGCTTGCAATGGCACGATCTCCGCTACTGGTGACTCTGTCACCTTCGATCCCTCGGCGACCTGCCACAACTTAGCTCTGGCAAGTGTCCCGGTTCAACCCGGCGATCTAATTATGTTCTCTAACGCGCAGGGGAATGCCGTTCAGACGGTGACCGCGGTCGCTGGCGCGCAGACTCTGAAATTTGCCAAGAATGACTCGTTTAATCTCAATGGACGCAACGATCCGCAGGGAACGATTGTCCAGTTGCAGAATCTTGACCCCGTCACCAATAAGCCCAACGGCTTTTACCCTCCAACCACCGCAACGCGCATCTGGATGATTTCGTATTACCTCGACAATATCGCTGACCCGCTGCACGTCCGATTGATACGCCGAGTCAACTTTCAGCCGGGTCAAGCCGTGGGCGACACCCTTGAGAATTTGCAGTTCACCTACAACTTCGTCGACGGCGTAACCAACCCATCAGGCCAGCAAACGATTCCTGCCGGCCTGTCGGAGAGCCAGATCCGAGCCATAAACGTGACCTTGTGGGCCCGTTCGCCCAGGATTTGGGCGCGATCCGGCCATTACCTTCGCGACAGTCTTTCGACGCAGGTCAGTTTACGTAGTATGGCTTTCGTCAATAAGTATAACTAGGAGTGCGGCCATGAAAACTGCGACTAAACTACAGCGAGAATCCGGCATCGCTCTGGTCACTACCCTTCTGGTTCTGGTCTTGATGTCCAGTCTCCTGGTGGGCTTCATTTTCCTGATCATCAACGGCCAGAAAGTCAGCGGCGCGAACAACGATTACAGCCGCGCCTTTTATGCGGCGCAAGCGGGGATGGAAAAACTGACCGCGGACCTCGGAACCCTGTTTGATAACACGTACGCACCGTCCGCGGCGGAGCTCGCTGTCGTCAAGGCCGCGAAGCCTAATCTGGCCAACATCCAATTTCAGAAGGAAGATGGCACGACCGGGTACCAGCTCGACTATCCGACCGATGTAAACGGAAATCCTCTAGCGAGCAACACGCAAGTGAAGACCGGGCCCTTTCAAGGTCTGACCGCCCTCACAACTCCCTATACCCTCACTATAAACGCGCGCACACCATCTGGCTCAGAGGTGAAGCTGCAGCGCACCACCCAGACAGTCGCCATCTCCGTTTTTCAATTCGGTATCTTTTCCGATGTGGACCTTGGCTTTCACGCCGGACCAAACTTTGGCTTTGGCGGTCGTGTCCATACCAACGGAAACCTCTTCCTCGCTGAAGGACAGGGAAGCACGCTTACGCTCTCGGACCGAGTCACCGCCTTCGGGGACGTAATCCGAACCAATCTAATGAATGGGTTACCCCTCGCCGCCGGCAATTGGACCGGGACGGTCAACATCACGACTTCCCCAGGAACTGCTAACTTTCGCGCGCTAAAAACAAATGAAGGAAGTTTAACCGGTAATCTGGGGTCTGGCCCGACGGGGAACTGGACGAGCATTTCCATTGGTTCCACTAACTATGCCGGCAACCTGCGCAACGGGGCTAATGGATTGGTTCGCGGCACCGGCGCGAAGAGGTTGAACCTGGCCGTCGTGGCTCTAGGCCAGGGGTTGACGCAATCGATCGACATTCTTCGTCGCCCTGTCCAAGCAGAGGGTCCTGCCCTTACCGGCGAACGTTTCTTCGCGCAGGCCAGCTTGAAGATCCTGCTCTCGGACGATAAGCAGGACATCATGAAACTCCCATGTATTGACAATACCGTCCAGCCGTTTTTGCTGGACGACCTGGCCGCCGACCAGGCGGCATGGGCTACTCCGGCTGCTACCGCCCTTAGGGCTGCCATGAATGCCGCGGGCACGACTCCGCTTCCACTGGCTGCTTCGGGCGCCGGAGCCGCGTATTCTCCGAGTTTGACAGTAGGCCCCATCCTCGCTGGCGCCGATGGTTATTGGTATCCAAGCCCCCGGCCACTTATTCAGGGCTATATTAAGATTGAAGCTCAGATAGCATATGGCAGCCCCTGCGGGGTCTGGCAGGACGTTACCCAAGAGATCCTGAGCCTCGGCTATGCGGGTCGGAACCAGAATCCCGTCGTGCAATCCACCGACGGGAACAACGTGACCCCTCAATGGCTTTGGAATGGAGCAGTAGCTGGGGCGTACCGATGGCTTCCTGCGCTGCCTGGTGCAGCGATCAACCCTTCGGCGTGCGCTGATCCGCACCCCAATGCAATTATTCGACTCGAGCACATTCGAGACAATCCATCCTCAGCGCCCTACGCGCCAAAGCCGAACCCCGTGGGCGGTTGGAAACCCCCGAAGTCTTCGGCCGCACAACAGTGCGGTGTGGACGCCGCAACCGGCGCTGTGCAACCGTCGCTCCAAATTAACCCGACTGACTTTTGGCCGAACGCGTTGTTTGATACGCGCGAGGGCTTGCTTCGCGACGTCTCTCCGGCCGGAACCTTAGGAGCAATACAATTTGCGGCAATGCCGTCGCTCGGCGGCGTAATGAACTACATCGAACTCGACGCCAACAACCTCAGCCGCTGGTTCGCAGGCGCGATTGGCGCCAATGGCCTAAATACCAGGGATCCGCAAATCGCTCCGAACAATTTTTCCGTCTATATCTCCGACCGTCGCGGCAACTATACGCCCAATAAGGCCTGGGCCGGCAACTGGCCGGCGCTTTCGCCAAGCGGACATGAAACCGGCGAGTATGGCTACTCGGAATTTGTGAACTCCACCAATGCGGCAACCGGTTGTCCCAATAACGCTCTCGACGCCGGCGAGGATGTCGCTGGCACGGCACAGCTCTATACCTATGGCGGCAACGTCGCGCACGCCATGGGTGCATACGGGGCGCCTAACTATGGGCAGATGGGACCGTTTGCTGTCGGCGTGCTGAAGGGCAACGCCGTCAATTTCGCCTTGACAACTAATCCGTCCTGCCCAGCGATGGTCAACGTTTGGCCCTACACTCTGGTCGTACATGCCGCCGAGGCCCGGCAGAATCCAAACTTTTTCTTCCGGCATGCGGTAAAAATCGTCAACGGGAAGCTACTCAACCTTGGGAATTGCCCAGGGGCCGTTACTTGCGGCCTTACCTTGGCCTCAGAGAACCCCGTGTACTTTCAAGGCGACTATAATGCGAATTCCGCGAACAATGGATTTGCTGATGCTTCCGTGGCCACCGCCGTCCTTGCGGACGCGGCTACGATGCTCTCTAACCAATGGGCCGACGTAAACTCCTTCAGTTCCCCGTACGCTCAAGCGGGGCGTGTGGCCGGGAATACGTTCTATCGAACCGCGATTGTGGCCGGAAAAGGAATTGGATTCCCGTGGATCGCCGGTAACACGACGGACACTGGCAGCGATGGCGGTGTTCACAATTTCCTCCGATACCTCGAAAGCTGGAATGGAAGCACGCTCAATTATCGCGGCTCGATTGCCAGTTTATTCTACAATCGCCAGTCCATCGGCTACTTCAAGTGCTGCACGACGGTCTACGACGCACCGAACCGCCAATACAACTTCGATACGAATTTCCTGACGCCGGCTCTGCTTCCGCCGCGAACGCCCATGTTTCGCGATGTGAACACCACCGGGTACACACAGCTCTTGCTGCCGAAACAGTAACGCGCCCCGGTTCCGCGTCCACGCGCAGGGAGTTCGTTACGCTTATAGCTCGGCTGGGCCAGCTCTTTGTTTCCTGGATTTGTTGGGTTCCGCATTGTGCCAAGCGCGCTGATGTGATGTCCGATGCGGATCAGTTTTGCGTTGTCGATTCGTTGGGATCTGCAGGCGTAAATCTAATGGGGGTGACTCAAGTCATGGCGCAAAGTTCCGGAGCGGAGGGCTCCTCCTCCAATTCGCTTTTTTGGATGATGGTGGCAGTGGTTTCCGCCGTTGTAATTCTTGTGGGTGCGGGAGTTTTTGCCAGTTCCCGAGTGATTTCCTCGATGGCGTCCCGCGCTGGAGCCGAGAACTTAACGGTACACACTCCCACAGCTGATTTCCGCGTGGAACAATTGAACGACATTGGGCCCGGATTGCCCCTCTATCCGCGCGCCGTGCTGCTCCTGCCAGGAACGATCGTCGACGAAACGATGCCGCAGAGCACGCATGCTCGGTTGCAGACGACCGCGTACTACACGGACGATACACGCGATTTGGCGGATAGTTGGTATCTTCAGCATTTGAGTGCTGAATTCGCCCGCCACAAGGTTGGAGATCCACAGCCGCCCGATGAACTGAGCGAAGTAATCGTTCCCGTCGATTCCGTCGTCTTCGTAGGCAAGCGCGGTGATCAGGTCCGCATGGTCACTCTGACCTCGAACTCCAGTGGCACAAGGATTACGCTGGTGCGTTTCACCAAACGCCAAGCAGAGTGAAACCCACGATCGGCTCATTGCGACTTCAGGTTTACCCACTCATTGTCGAGCAGCGGCCGTGTAGGGTTGGAAGTCGCTCCTGGCACATTTTCAAGCGCACCGTCACGCGTTCGCGGGGAACCTCTCCACGGAAGCTTAAATATAGCTGAGTATCTCCGCAGCCCCACTTTCGCTTTCCCTAAATCTTCGCTGGTTATCCAATTTGGATGTTGCGCCAGCGCCTCTTCTCCAGAACAATCGTGGTCCGTCAAATGTAAGCAGGAGAACCTCATGGCCACTGCCTCTACCTCCGCCGTCACCGATTACCGCCAGGAATGGTTCGAAATCGAAGATGCAACCTACCTAAACCTTGCTGGACAAGCGCCCATGCCCAAGGTTTCCCATCGCGCCGTGCAAGCTGCCCTTGAATGGAAGAAAAATCCGCATCACATGCCGGACTCCGCCTATTTCGAAGTGCCCAACCGCGTTCGAGCTTCCATCGCTAAACTCATCGGCGGCAAACCCGAGGAAATTGCGCTGACTACCGGCGCCAGCACTGGAATGTCCGCGGTCGCCTATGGACTCACTTGGAAACCAGGTGATGAAATTCTTACCGCCAACGGCGAATTTCCTCTGCAGTACGCCACATGGAAGCCGATGGAAGCGCGTGAAGGCATCGTGCTGAAAATTGTCGCTCCTCGCGAACGCTTTCTGACCGCCGATGATTTCGTTGCGGCGATGACGCCAAAAACGCGCATGGTCTCCGTCAGCCTGGTGCGCTTCGACAATGGCGTGCGGCTTGATGCCGCGCGTCTCGCCACCGCGTGTCACGCGCAGGGTGCGCTGTTACTGCTCGACGTCAGCCAGTGTTGCGGCGGCATGCCGCTCGATGTCGCGAAGCTCGGCGCCGACTTTATGGTCTGTGCCGGATACAAATGGCTGCTCAGCCCCTACGGCACCGGATTTTTCTGGACAAAAAACGAGCACACCGAAAAAATGCGTCCCGGCCCGTTCTATTGGGCTGCTGCGGAAGGCGCGGAAAATTTCCATTCGCTCGCATTCGAAAATCCCAAGCCCGCGAAGGGCGCGCGCCGCTGGGACATGGCCGAGACTTCCAACTATTTCAACTTCGCCGCCATGGACGCGTCGCTGCAATTCGTTTTGCAGCTAGGACCCGAAACCGTCGAGGCGCATAACCGCAAACTAATTGATTTTCTGTTCGAACGCTTGCCGAAAGATCGCTGCGTTCCCACCAGTCCCCTCGATTCCGCGCGGCGCGGTCCCTACGGCTGCTTCGCCGCGCGCTCGCCGGAAAAAACCGCCGAGCTCTACCAAAAACTCGTGAAAGAAAAAGTCATCACCAGTTTGCGCGAAGGAAATATTCGCGTGTCCCCGCATGTTTATAATACCGAGCGCGACATCGATCGTTTGATTGCCGCAATCACGGTATGACCTCATCTGAAAATTGGCCGCGCATCGCGGTAGTGGGCGCGGGTGCCGTTGGCGGTTATTTCGGCGGAATGCTGGCGCGCGCCGGCGCTCCCGTTGTGATGATTGGGCGTCCCGCGTTTGTGGAAGCTGCCAGGAAAAATGGCCTTTTCTTGGACACGCTGCAATTCAAGGAAACCGTGCGAGTGGAAGCTTCCGCCGAACTTGTAGCCGTGCGCGGCGCGGACTTAATTCTTTTCTGTGTGAAAACAACGGACACGGAATCGATGGCGCGCGCGCTCGCGCCGCTGCTTTCTTCCTCCGCGACCGTCGTTAGTTTGCAGAACGGCGTCGATAACGCGGAAAAGATTCGCGCCGCCGGAATCGATCCGCTCAGCGCCGTTGTGTATGTCGCGGCATCGGTCCCTGAACCTGCGCATGTCAAGCATGTTGGCCGCGGCGATCTCGTGGTCGGTCCCCGCAATGCGCGCACCGAAAAATTCTCGGCTCTGTTTGAACGCGCCGGAGTTGCGTGCCGTATTTCCGACAACATCGACGGCGAGCTGTGGACCAAACTCATTTGGAATTGCGCGCTCAACGCCATCTCCGCGCTGGGCCGCGCGAAGTACGGACAAATCGCTGCCAGCGACGACGCGCGCAAAGTCGTCGAAACAGTTGTGAACGAAGTTCTCGAAGTTGCGCGCGCGGCGGGCATGCAACTTCCCGGCGTGGAGACTCCGCAGGCCGGATTGGCCGGCGCTCTCAAGATCGCCACGCAAATGTCCAGCGCGATTTCTTCCACCGGGCAGGACCTGATGCGCGGCAAGCGCACCGAAATCGATTCTTTGAACGGCTACATTTCTCGCCGCGGCGCGGAACTTGGCATTTCCACTCCAGTCAATCACGCACTCTACGCGCTCGTGAAACTTGCTGAAGGCCGCACGTAAAATGTCGTTAGTTCTTAGTTGTTAGTTTTTTGTTCCTACTTTCTAACTAGTGGCTTCTAGTTTTACTTTTTTCGTTCTGGCGCTGAGTTCTTGGTACCTCGTTTTTCTTTCATCTCTAGCTACTTCACTGCGGTTCCGGCAAGCGAAACGGAATGTGCACGATCGCTTCCAGCTCGACTGGAGTTCCCTGCTTTGCGCCGGGACGGAATTTCCACTGGCGCAGCGCCCTTATGGCATTGGCATCGAGTTGCTCATCGATTCCGCGCACGAGCTGAATGCTGTCCACTGAACCGTCGCGGCGAATCACCGCGTAAAGGATGACTTCGCCGGTGACGCGCTCGCTTATCAATGTTGGCGGATACTTGGGATCCACTTTTTGCAGCGGCACGGGCCCGGATAATTCCGCGGATGGAGGCGCGTGGTGTGTGTTTTTCCCTTCGGTACGCAGCTCGGAAAAATTCAGGATCCAGCTTCCCGTGGCGCTATTGAGATTCGGCATGTTGACGTTCAGCGTGTAGACCCGTTTATATGCAAAAACCGCTTCGGGCTTTGCGCCGGGCGGAAGTGCGGCAAAATCCGGCGGGCCGGTGCGCTCGGCTACTTCTTCGCTCTCGCCTTTCGGTTCCGGCCGCGTCATTAATTTGCGCGGAGGGGCAATTATTTTGCCGCCGCCGCCGGAAGCGTTGGCAGACGGATTGCCGCCGCTTATGCTGATTCCCACCGCGCTCTTCCCTGCACCGTTGCCTGAATCCGTCGCGGCGCTGGAGTTCCCTGCGCCGTTAGGTGTGCCTCCCGGTGCGCCGGGCTGCTTTCCCTCCGGCGAGATGGAAACGCGCGCGGCAAGATTGCCTTGCGGAAGTTCTACCGGCGCGGGCGGAGCAGGATTGGCGGAGAGCGCGATCAAGGCGTTGGGACCTCCGTTGGCGGCGGTCAACTCCGTTGCGCCAACTTCGGGTGCGGGACCGGCGTCGCCGGACTGCGCTTTCTGGGCGATGCGCGGGGCGGCTCCCGCGTTCAATTCGAGCTTGGGTCGTTCGGGTCCGGTCTGCGCGGCGGGAAGATTCATCTCCGCGACGTGCTGCTCCATGTTGGGGATGTCGACGGGCGGAGCTGCAGTAGCCGTTGCTCGACGCTTTTCTTTCGGGCGCAGCTTCTTGAGCATTTCTTCGCTGATCTGCAGGCGCGGCTTGGCTGGCCCAGCTAATTGCTCGAACTGAACGACGTTGGGCAAGTTGGGAAGCAGCTTTGGCGGCTCGAAGGGAGCTTTGGGATTGATGAGCGTTTGCCGGGGGTGCGTGGGGCGCACGGGATCGGTGAAGATACGCTGGCGGGGATGAAACGCGTCGGCGCCGGGGAGAGGCGGCGGCTCTTCCGGCTTGGCTTTCGCGACTAGCTTGGGCTTCTCGCGCGCGATTTCCAGGAGCGGAAGGTCGTCGATTGGACCCGACCAGGTCAGCTCGACATTTTGCAGCAAAGGATTCCTGTAGGGCATGCCGGTAAAGAGTGAAAACGGCAGGGCCAGGAAGGCGGCATGCCACAGCGCTGCAGCGATTACTGCGCGTTTGGGAATCCGGCCTTCGACCGAACTGTCGCGAAAGGCGCTAGCGCTCCGAAAATTCCTTGTTGCCGATGGACCGAAGAGAGCGGCAACGCTGCTCCAAAATCCCTGATGGAAGCCGCCCCAGGCGATTTCGAGTTTTGGCTCGATTCTGCCGGGCGGGCGGACTTCCGTTAGCAGAGCGGGCGGCGGCGGAGGGGGAGGCGGTGCCGGTCCCAAGAGATCGATCGCGTTCTGGATGCGTTGAAATTCCATGTAAGTGGGGATTATACCGTGCTCCGTAGAGAGTGGAAGTGCGGAGTACCTGGCCGCAAGTGGATAGCCACAGGGGCACGGAGACACAGAGCGGATCGCGAGATGGGAGTCCAGAGTAACAGCAGGAGGGACGGCCTTCGCCAAAACCGCTCCCTTCGAGGTTCAGGGCAAGCAGGGTAAAGGGGTACACCCCCGTGGTGACAGGAAGTATGCGCAATCGACTGAGGACACAGAGGATAGAGCCGCCACGTGGTGCATATGACGGGCGGAAGCGAAGGGTGGCGCGGAAGTGTTGGGGTACCCCCCCACCCCCCGGTGTTTCTGTAAGTGCGTATTCTAAAGGAGTTACAAGAGGGGTGTCTGTAAGTGCAGAATCTAAAGGACTTATTTGCACCAAAATGGTGCAAAATGCGAGGTTTCACGGAAGTGCGGAATCTAAAGGGGTTACGGGCGGTAGATGGCGGGCTTGTTCGAGATAACACACGCAACTACAGTACAAGTCTAGACGTATGTCAATAGTAAACTTGTAAGTTCAATTGAATGAATGCCGTGCAAGGAGAATTCACAAACCGCACCCTTCGACAAAGTGCGAAGGGATGCGCCACCCAAGATCCTTTCAATTCTGCTTGCCACCCGTCGTCGGAGCCGTGGTTCAGTGGGAGGCGGAGGACGGTGCGGTTCGCGGCCCTGCTTCCGCGAAAACTTGTTTGGCGGCAGGCGGGAGATCGTGCATGTGGCTGAGAAGTGTCACCAACTGCCAAGTCTGCTGCTCGCTTAACACGTTTTTCCATCCCGGCATGGCCGTCCAGCGAATGCCGTGCTGCAGGATGTAAAAATTCTGGCTTTCCGGCATGTCGGCCATGTCATCGGTGAACTGCGGCGCACGGGGATTGAGCGAGTCGGCGAGCGGCGATTTGGGATGCGCCGGATCGCCGTGACACAGCGTGCAGTGCGCGCTATAGAGACGAGCTCCGGCGACTAAATTCGTCTCGTCCGCTGTGACCGGATTCGCCAGTTTGGGGGCAGCACGTGCGACGCTGGCGTCCATGGCGTACGTGGCCAGGATGGTCTCCATTTTCGAAGGAGGATTGTCCGCGCGCATGCTGGCGAAACCCAGGAGGGCGTAGAACAACCCTAGCGCAAGAATCAGAATCATCGTCACGATGCCGAAGATGAATCCTTTCATCGAATTCCCCTGTCATCGACGGTAGCCGCCGACGCCGCTAGTGAAAAAATCCCCGGTCACGTCACATGCGCATTCCGCCGAACAGGTACAAAACCAACAGGATGATCACGATCAACCCGACAATCCCTACGCCTCCGCCCGTCCCCCATCTCCGATATCCGTAATAGCCTCCACCGCCTCCGAACACGAGCACCAGGACAATAATCAACAAGATCAATGACATAGAAATTTCCTTTCTGCGACGGACTGGCTTCGATCTTCGATCAAGGCGGTCGCGACGGAGCGTCTTGGCGCGGCATTTCAAGGGAACCTGGCGGCCAGGGCAGCTTCCAGGCGGTCAAACTGCAAAGGCCCGCCCGGGATGCCGTGTGCAGTCACTCCACAAGGGACATGGCCGCCACACGTTCCATCAAATCAAAGCACGATGCTAACGATGCTCAGCACGAGTGTCTGTCCCGTTGTGGACAGCTATAAAAGTGGCAACGAAAAGGAACGCCGCAAATATTAGCCTCCTTGTTCTAGAGTGGACATTACTGCTTCGAGCTTGATGACATCATGAGGTATGGCAAAAACGAAATACAAAAAGGAGTCTGACAAAGCACTACTTGCCAGCATCGCGAAAGAAATGGCGCAGCCCCGTGTGGCCGAATCCGCGCGAATAGGGGCCGATAAACAGCACATAGCAAAGGCTCGAAAGCCCGCGTGATTGGCTTCACATATTGCGTTTGACGATGCTGGAGGAGTCAGAGGACGGCTTCAGCCCGGCAGCTTTTGCGTTGGCTTACATCGAGGCTCACAGATGGCAGCTTGCAGAAGCGCCAGCCGAGCGGTCGCCAACAGCAAACCGTACTCCTCTCACCGGACGTCGCTGAGTATTTCCGGGACGAGCAATCCGTCAATACGGCCTTGCGTACCTTGATTCACGCGGCGAAGGGGCCTCTCCGCCGCGCGCGCTGAGAAGCCTATCCCACCCGCCGCTGGAGATCGATGCGTAATCTCAGGAAGCGCCCGTCGGCTGCAAGCCGTGTTAGACGGCTTCCTCGTCGTGGGCGCTTTTCTGCTGGCACCACGCGACCTCATGCTCGCATCGATTCAAAGGCTAGCTTGTAATTGAAGATCAACTTCCGACGGGAGGGGGTAAGCTGGCTCTTCTCCAATTGTGATAGTGCCTCGTCGCGAATCTCGGCGGGCACGCGTGCTGCCTCGAGAACGTGCCTCGCCGTGGTGACCAGGTCATCCAGGGATACAGAGCCGTTGAACCCCTTGAAACTTTCTTCGTGACGAACGATCCCTGCACCTCGTGCGCGTCCGGCTTGACTGGAGTAGTGGATTACCGGAGTGAAGTGTCTTGCGAAGGATCGTCGCTTAAGGTAAAGGTAGTCGGCCACGACCTTGCCGACTGCCACGATGCGTGCATTTGGCGTTGCCACGAGGTTTATTTCTTCCTGCAATAACCCGTACCATCTGTCATAGCGCTCGACCCTCGCGAGGCCGGCACGATCGACGAGCATTGCTCCCTTCGACAGATCGGTGATGTGGTATCGCTCTCCTGGCCCGCAAAGATAGCGCCGAATGCAAAAGTGAAGGATGATGACCTCAACCGAGAAAAGAAAGTTTCGGTAACCGGCTTCGACTTTCGACCGTGCCTCGTCTGCGGAACGAGCCCACCTGCCCAAGGACGGCTCCATGGCGATCAGGACGCAATGCGCGGGACCTTCTGGTTCAGCTACGGGGAGAAACACGTGGCCGTCGGCCTCCGCGCGAGCCTTCATCTGCATTTCAAGCTCTCGGTACGCAGCATGGAAGTCTGTGTCTATCCGCATGGTTCGGGCCGTCTAACTATTAAGTAGGCTGCGAAACCAGGCTAGACGAATCGCGAGGCTCGCCTGATTGGATGACGTTGTCGGCTCCGACTCCCGAGTAGACTTGGTAGCTGTTCGACGACCAAGGCTCGGAAGAAGGAGCCGAGCAATGTTGATTATAGGTCGTGATTTTCACACACGCTATCAACAGATCGCCGTGGCTAGGGAAGAAACCGACGGGTGGCCCGGACGCTAAACCCTGACACGAATTTGGGTGCCATCACGCCGGGTTTGCGTGTGGGGTTTTTGACTCTGATTCATGCGATGGGGCACCCACCCGCCAGGAATATTCTGACCGTGATTCTCCAAGACAAAACTTAGATTACTTCCAGGCTTCCGCGATGGGCGCGGCGCTGGCATCGCCCGAATTCAGGGTCGGCAAAGCAAAGTTATCCTCAATCGTTTTTAGCACGCTATAGTGATTGTATTCTTTGTCAACCGTCCGGGTTTTGACCATATCGCCGAGGAAGACGGTATAGATGCGATCGTTCTTGTCGTTCCCCTCGGATTCGTCGTACGTCACTACCACCAGAGTGCCCTTCATCTCTTTCTGATCCCAAGGGAACCATGTCTGGAAGAAGGTTTCCAGCCAGTGCGAACCCTTTTGCAGGCCCTTCCTGGCATTATAGAAAGGATCGTGTCCATCGTCGTCGAGGTTGGGGGTGTAAAACATATATCGAGACAGGGGAAATTTCTTCGGGTCTTTTCTGAACATTTCGATGGCGGTCACGAAGGAATTGTGCGGATCTTTGGTGTCGACGGAAACCACATTGCGGTAGCTTTCCTTTTGAATTTTCTCAAAACTCAAGAACGGTACATGTTTGCGGGCATATTTTCCTTCACTACCTGCAAGGTAAGGTTGTACGTGATTAGGATAGTTTTCTGCGTAGCCCGTCCAATCGAGTAAATCGGCAATTGTTCTATGCTCAGCGTCGTCGGGGAGGGTAATTTGGTGGTCGCTGTGCATGCCAAAAGAAGAGCCGGCGATCATTGCGAGGTAATTCGGGTAGGACGGATGGTAGAGGTTTTTGAAATTAGAGAAGCTCGTCCCCCTGCTTGCCAGTTTCGCGAAAAACTCATTCTTCATCGCTGAAGCGTAGTCTTGGTTCTCCAAGACGATAATCAGTACGCGCTCAAAATGTTTACCGGGAGCGAAGACGGGAGTCTTGCTGTTTTCAGTTTGCAGGCCGCTGCTGTTGAAGGCAGCTCCGCAGGTTACGAGGACTGCCGATACCCAAATTTTCGCTAATCCGGAGAATCGCTTACTTTTCATTTAGAGGCCTCCTGTCCCGGCGGACGACCGTTTCTGATGTCTTATTCTAAGCAGCTGGCAAAGAAGCTTACTGCGCAAAAGTGGACAGTCGCCCTTCCCTGGATCACGAGCTCACTTCGTCTTGTCGTTGCCGCGTGCCGCTCGATAAGAGCGAAGGCTGTTGTCAAGAGACACTTCTTCGCGGACGGGTGGCCCAGGCGTGATGCAGCGACAAGAAGTTTTGTAACATTGTGGTTATCGGACGAGATAAAGACCGCGATCAATTCTGGCGACTATTCGATGGGCGTTCCTGTGCTGTATTAGACAGCGCAACGCAATAACTCTGTGAGAAAATCCCCCAGTCCAGGATCGTGCTTCTTGTCTCCCGGAATCTCCTCGGCGCGCTCTCGTAGCTGACGCCAGGGAGATTCGCCAGCATCAGATGCACTCCCTCCTTAGCCCTGAGAAGCGTGACGGACACCAAGTCCGTCGCGCTTCCGTCTTATTCGGTTTGTACTTTCCGTACTTCTTCCTCGCATGGTTGCCCCAGTGCGGCCGGGTGCCGTCGAGGCCGGTGAATCCGTATTCCTGGGCCAGTGCCCAGGCAATGCCGCGCGCGACCGATCGTTCCCAACCTCCAACGCTCGACGTTTGTTTGGCCGCTGTGCGAATAGGAACAGCGCTCGCGTCTGCACTGTGGGTACTATCCTCGCTGGTTGTAATGCTGCGTACAACGGTCCGCGAGTGGGGCAGCCGTTTTGCGTCGAGCGAGGCCACAAAGGAGAATCAAAATGAAGACAATGCTAGTTATCGGTACGTTGTTGCTAGCTCTACTGATTGCCGGGTGCAACGTGAACCCAGCGCCAGCCGCAACGGTAGGACCAGCGGGACCTCCGGGACAGGCAGGCCAAGCGGGACAGACAGGCAAAACCGGCCAATCCGGGCAGCAGGGGGACCCCGGGCAGTCAGGGCAACAGGGCGCGACGGGTCAGCCGGGTCAGACCGGAGATCAGGGCGAAACGGGAGAGCCCGGGCAGCAGGGCCGGAAAGGTAAGGACGCACCATGTCCAGCAGGAGAGCATCGCTATACAGACCCAAATACTGGAAGAGTGAGTTGCGTCAGGGACTACTAAGCTGCGTCTAAGTCCAAGCTCCGAAAACGATACGCAATCCACGGCCAATCTGCTGGCGGTGGATCGTCATGCCGCATGGCGCGAGAGCCATCACTTGCTGTAGCCAAAGGGCATCGGCCGACTACCCTTAGTTATAGCTGACGTGGTGCCTGCTCTTGCTTTGAATGGGAAAGGCGCGGGCGAGCTTCGGGTTTACCGAGCATACCGAGTGTTTTCTACCTGGGCGACAAGCGCCCGGTCCAAAGTAAAAACAAGATAATGAGGATAATCACGCTTACGCCACTGATGGGGTAAAAGCCCCACTTCTTGCTATGCGGCCAAATCGGAAGACTACCCATGAGCGCTATGAGGATAATTACCGGAAGAACGAACATCACCATCATGTCTTGGCCCCTCCTTTTTGGCCGGCCTCTGCCGGTCTAATCCTATTTCGCCTCGCGCGTTGCGCCATCAGGAAAGCGCGCTAAGCCGCTCGCTCGGAGCGACCGTGGAGTTGCGCAGCTCTTATTGGAAGCAACACTACAAGCGTGTAAATCCCCAGAGTTGTGCCCAGTGGAAGATTAGAGAGCGACAAAAATCCTGCAATGAGGGCGAGCATCTGGCCTGATCGATTTCCTGCAAGTAGAGCCAGTCCAGCAATGATCCCCAAAATGCCGCAGACAACCGACAAAGCTATCATTGCTGCGTATATGACATGGAAAGCAGTCATCAGCGTAAACGGGTCAGGAACGCGGTTGAGTAAAGCACCAAACATTAACGTAGCGGTACCACTGTAGAGGAACAGGCAGACCGCCATGATCAAGCGAATGACTCCATACACAATCCAGCATCCTCCCAAGATTCGGAGGTGACCGCTGGGGTTCTGTGCAATGGGATCGTCCGAAGACATGGCTGCCCCTGTCGGCTGGCTTGGCCTGAGCCGGGAATCGACTTCAGTGCATGACCAATCTCTTATAGCGCGGACTCAGCGGACAGTCTGTTCACATCCGTACACATGGGCGGGCGGGTGGCCGTCGATAAGAGCGAAGGCGTTGTCAAGGCACAAAACTCCCTCGCAGTGGTTTTTCACCGCTTTGCTTCTCAGAGTGGTGGAGAACCGAAGCCCTGAAATTCTCACGGTGAATCAGCTTTCGGCGGATCGTTCCGCCAACCAT
>DATNMX010000064.1:0-6034 GCA_035602135.1 Candidatus Dormiibacterota bacterium | reverse complement strand
TCACCGCGCTTTCTCTGGTCGACATCGTTGAGTTTTACGCGGACGACGCCTTCGTTTGTGACCCCGAACCACACCGATCCGGCCCTCAAGTTCAACGATGGTCTGTATGAGGCGTACAACAGCGCGGCGGGCTCCGTGATTTCAGCGTTCGGGAATTTGTTCCAGTTACAATTGAATTTTGCCTGGACGACAGCGCGACACGCGGTGAAGTGGGGTATAGAAGCACGCCTCAATCGCGACACGACATACTTTGGCATCAGCCCGAACGGGGAATACGATTTGGGCGGCGGAACTGTTTATTCGCCCGTTTTCATCCCTTCTGCGAGTGGACGGCACGACGTTCAGCCTGGCCAGCCTCTGCCGGACACTTTGAGCAGTTTGTTGCTAGGTTTTCCGTACGCATACACGATCGCGGTGGCGCCGCCCTACGCATCGAATGGCGCGCACATTGGGCCCGCGGCGATCAACCGGAATGACGTGAACGCATACATCGAGGACACGTGGAAAATCAATCCGGAATGGACGCTCGAATATGGGCTGCGATATGAGTTCTATACGCCGATTTCGGAGCGGGCGCACCGAACGTCGAGCTTTCTGAATTCGTTTCCACCCGTGGGCGTTGGGCAGGAATACTTGATCAATCCGCAGCCTACCTATCAAACCGATTGGAACGGTTGGGGGCCGCGTGTTCAGGTGGACTGGAACGCGCCCCACGCGGTGCATGTGCACATGGGCGGGGCGATCACAGTGATTCCGCCTAATATCTGGCAGGACAATCTTCTGACAGGGTCAACGCCTTACGTTGTTTATCCGCGCGTCAATGCAGCGCAAAACGGGGAGATTTCCTACGGATTCCAAATCACACCGGACGAGTTGCCACAGGTCTACAACACAGCGGGTGTGAACGTGCTGGCCATTGGCAATCCGAAAAACGTCCCGGCGAACACGGTGATGGACGTAAATCGATACCAGCAGGATTTGGCGGCGCTGGCGCCGAGTCATCAGCTCTCGCTACTGAGTCTGGCCGGGATCGACCGGCGCTTCGGCAATGGCTACTTGCAGACTTGGACATTGGGGCTGGAACGGGTTTTCGGCGGCCTCACGGCCGATGTCGCGTATGTTGGAACATCGGCATTTCGACTTCCGAGAATGTCATATCCAAACGCGTATCCCGGAGCGGGGTCGGAATTTGCGCGGTTTACAGACTTCGACGGTAGCGGCGTGGTGACAGGTGGTTTCGGATTCGAGTCTGTGATTACAGCGACATCGCACTCGTCGTACAACGCCTTGCAGACCTCATTGTCGGGAAATGTTGGG
Source organism: Candidatus Dormiibacterota bacterium (assembly GCA_035602135.1). Classification (GTDB taxonomy): domain Bacteria; phylum Acidobacteriota; class Terriglobia; order Acidiferrales; family UBA7541; genus Acidiferrum. The sequence goes on along the minus strand of DATNMX010000064.1, from coordinate 4,717 downwards.
CACGGCGGACCGTCATTGCAAGCCGGCTACACTTGGGGCAAATCGCTGGATGATGTCAGCGGCATTATCGGAGGAACAGGATCCACCGGCGCCGTGACGTTGTTTAGTCCGCAAAACCCGTTCGATACACGAGCGGAAAGAGGGCCGTCAAGCTTTGACGTGACGCACGCCTTCACGTTGAGCGCGGCCCAGGATTTGCATTTTGAGCATTTTGGAATTCAGTCAGATCGAACCCACCTGTTGACGAAGGGCTGGGAACTGCTGAGCATCTCGTCGATCACGAGTGGTTCGCCGTTTACGGTTTATTCGGGTATCCAGCAGACGGGCGCGGGAACGATTGGCGCGGACCGCCCGGACCAGATTGGGTTACCGGACCTATCGAGCGCCGGCAGTTCAACCCGACCGCGCTACGATTATTTTGGGCGGGGCGCGAACAACGCAAGCTTCTTTGCCATTCCGATCGGGATCGCAGGTGGAACTGGACCAAACTCCGGGCGCTTTGGAACGCTCGGCCGTAATACCTTTCGCGGCCCGGCATATTACGATTTCGATTTTGCGCTCGTCAAGACGACTCCGATTGGCCACCGAGAAAGCGGTTTGGAGCGAGCGGATCTGCAATTCCGCGCAGAGTTATTTAATCTGTTTAACATCGTCAACATGGGACTACCTGCGAACATCATCGAGGGCACAGGGTTGGGCATGATCAGCAAGACCGCCGGAACTTCACGGCAAATTCAGTTTTCTTTAAAGCTCATCTATTGAGGCGCGTCCTGCAGCGACACAGGGTTGGGGGGGGACAGAAACATGCGTTTCAGGAAGATTCTGCGTTCGCCAACGTCGACGAATCACAGCTTGAACGCACGATCTCCTCTTGTAAACGACGAGCGCAGTTTTGCAGTCCGCGGCAGAAGCAGTGGGTCGTGTAAGGTCGGAGTGTGACGTTTGGCCGGAGAGGATAGGGTGGGCGATTGAGCTTTCTCGGCGAAGTTAGACTGGAAGAGGAATTCGGCCCCTTTGCCGCGTTTCAAGAGGCCCTCGGATTCGTCCCCAATCTCCTCTATGCGCAGACCTTATTACCTCGCGTCATCGAGGCCCAGGCGAAGCTTGAAAGTGCCGTGCGTTCACAGGGAGGAGCGATTTCGCGGGTACATAAGGAACGAATCCTTCTAAGCATTGCAGCTGATCGACACGACACGTATTGCGTGGCCCTGGAGAGTAAAATCCTGTCTTTGCTTGGCATGTCGGAGGGTCAAATCGATGACCTCTTGAATGACTACCATCGCGCAGACTTCCCGCTAGCTGACTTAGCCTTGCTGCAATTTTGTCTCAAATTAAGCCGCTACCCTCCCTCAATGTGTTCGGAAGACATCGAAGCGTTGCGGGCATGCGGATTCGAGGACAAGTTAATACTCGAAGCCGTCGTCGTGACCGCCTTAGCCGTCTACCGCTGCACGCTATCCGTGGGGTTGGGTCCGGAAGCAGATTTCGGACCGCGGAAGCTCGCTTCGACGAGAATCGCTCCTCCGCGTGACGTAGCGCTCCATATCCCGTCGCCCGGGATTCATGAAGCGGCACGAAATAAAGGGCCGTACGTGCCCGCTCCATACCTAAGCTCCAAGACGTTTGGACCTTTTGCCATCGTTCAGAAGAGTCACGGATTCATACCGAACTTCTTCCGCGCTCAGACGTTGCGGCCCGACTTGCTTGAAGCGGAGCTGGAAGCAGTGGACAGGATTCTGCTACCTGAAGATGTCCTGACACGAGTGCAAAAGGAATGCATTCTGTTGGCCGTATCAGCAGCGAACCTCAACTCTTATTGCGTCGCGATGCATTGCAACCTTTTGCGCGGCTTGGGTATGCCCTCGGAAGAAGGCGACCAGATTGCCGTGGACCATCATGAGTCCAACCTGTCGGAATCCGATAGAGCACTACTGGACTTCGCCGTCAAATTGGGAACGCGTGTTTCAGAGTTTTCCCGCAAAGATGTTGTCAAGCTTCAAACACTTGGTTTCACCGAGGAACAGATCTTGGAATGCGAGGTGGTCACTGCTCTCAATAATTTCGCAAATACCCTTCAAATGGGGCTCGGAATTGAGCCCGATTTTGAGCCACCTCCGGACTTCGAAAATAAAGTGCATCTTTCCGGTGGTGCCCAGACTCCTATTCAGGCCGGGGGCGTAGTGCATCTCGTCGACACACTACAGGACACGGAAGCTGGATTGGTTGCCCAGGCGCAGAGTGGGAAGCTGGAGGCTTTCGAAGAGTTGGCTCGTCACCACGGCCAGTTGATTTATCGCACTCTGACAGCAATCCTTGGCAACCCAGTCGATGCGCAGGATGCCATGCAGGATACTCTCTTAAGTGTGTTCAAGCACATCGACCGATTCCAAGGTCGCTCGAAGTTTTCGACTTGGCTGGTGAGTATCGCCAGGAATACGGCGTTTCAACGATTACGACGCGGAAAACATTTTGAGAGCTTAGATGAAGCTGTGTGCAACGAAGAGCGGGACTTTCGCCCTCGTCAGGTCAGGGCGTGGCAGGACAACCCGGAGGAGCTCTATTCTAAATCGGAAATGAGGCAGCTCGTTGAAAGGGGGATATTGGCGCTTCCCGCAAACTACCGCGTCGTGGTGATGCTCCGAGATATCCAACAGCTTTCGACAGATGAGGTTGCCCGGCAGTTGGGACTAAGCGTCCCTGCAGTAAAGACGCGGCTGTTAAGGGGCCGACTAATGCTGCGAGAGTGGCTCTCGCCGCACTTCGCGAATAGAGTCAAGGGGATAGCTCAATGATCACGTGCGAGGAATTCTTCGCTGAATTTGGAGACTACCTTGAAAATCAGGTGTCGCCAGAGGTCCGTAAAGAGCTTGAGTTGCACCTGTCCCAGTGCCGCGCTTGCCACGTATTGTACGATTCTAGCCGCAAGACTGTAAAAATCGTGACAGAAAGTAGTTCATTCGAGTTGCCTAAAAGCGTCTCCGACCCAATCATAGATCGCCTCATGGCGAAGTTGCGAACAGGCCAAAGCTAGTAAGGTCGAAATCCACTATTATTAACGGCAATCTATTCCCACCTCCACTGCTGTAAGTTTGTCGAAATTCGGTGTTCAGAGGCTCAACTGGTGAGTGTCGAACATCCCCTTCGAGTCCTTCATAAATTCCCACTTGACCCTAGTGGCCGAACCGCGATCCATGCCTACGACAACGCACGGCTTTGGGCGTTGCCTAGCTATGGCGATTTTTTTGTTCATCCATGCAACTTTCGCTCGGCAAATGACTCTTATCGCCCATGAGAGTTGAGCGCCCGAGGGTGCTCGTCGAAAACTTAGCGGGAAGGAGAAATCATCATGGTTCACAAGGGGGGTTCGATGGAGTTTCGTTCTGACGGAGGAAATTTATTGCGGAAAAGTGTCGCGTGTATTTCCGCAATGATCGTGGCATCGGCAATACTTCAATCTGGCACAGCTTCGGCACAAGAGAGAGAGGAGCGGGGGAACGGCGGGTTGTTACGAGCTGGTAATGGTCCTGGGCCTGCAGCGAACGGCCCTGGTCCGGGATGCAACATTATCCCACCCTTGGCCTCGATTGGAACGAAGGTCGACATTTCACAGTTTCCGCCGCCCGACTCGCTCAGCGATCCGGAGTTGGCAGGCCCGGTTCAGCTTCTGAAATCAGGTAAGTTCGACATACCGATCGAACAGCTGACGGGCATTAATGTTCCCGCCGGTACTCCCAGAGGAACGATCACGCTGCCCCTTTTCAAGGGTGCGGTGAGCACGCCGTCCGGTCTGAAGCCCGCGTGGTACATCATCCTCGATGCCGGCGATCAAGCGGAAGCGGAGCGGCTTGGCGTGAACTTCTCGAAAAAACTGCATAACGCCGGCGATGCCGCACGCACCGCCACGCGCCGCGCCGATGGGACGTTCCTGTTCGATTCCGGCGTTGTAGACTTCCGTCCGAACCGCGAGGTCGTGGCCGGCTCTAAGGATAAGCCTTTCCCGCCCAGCGTCGCCCAGCCCGGCTCGGTCGGTGATGCGGACTACAGCCCGCTGGTACTTGTCGACGGCATCATTTACGACGCCCCGGTCGTCGCCGCCGCGGTGGACGATGTGTTTATAAACTTTCCGAACGGAAACCCGAACTACGGTCTCGTGCATGATCAGGTAGTCGCGATTGATCCTGCGAATCGCACAGTCACACTCTCTCTGATCAACGGTTATAGCTTTGGTAAGCCGGTCTTCTACATCTCCACCGAATCCAGTGATCCCACGGTGTCTGCCATCGAAGGGAACACTTTCGCTCCGCGGTTGCGCAGAATCGAAACCGGGGTCGATGACATCAATCGAAGCGCTGTGGAGCGCATCTTTATCGCCACCAACGGCGCGTCGGAAGGCGGCTGCCAAAATCCGCAGCGTCAAGGTCTGGGCGCCGCGCTTTTGGACGGGCATCGCCCGAACAACACGTTTGGCGGCATTCCCACAACTGCCACTGATTACAGCCCAGTCTGGGACGCCAACGTCTATGAGTGGACCGAGGAAGCCATAGAAAAGGGCTATCGCGGTCTCCTGACGGAGGAATTTCGCATTTTGAAATTGGCCAGAGACGGATACATCACCGGACCTGGTGGTGCCCCGTACGGCAGTTTTGGGCCGGTAATCGTCTGCGGCGTGGCAGCACGGCTCAATTGAGCAAAGTCGGCGAACGCGTGGCGCGGCGGC
>DATNMX010000063.1:0-160594 GCA_035602135.1 Candidatus Dormiibacterota bacterium | reverse complement strand
TCGTCGAACGCACCAACGCCTGGCTTGGAAACTTCCGCCGCTTGGTGGTGCGCTACGACCGCTCGCTCACGATCTATCGCGCGTTCTTTCATATCGCCTGCTTCATGATCGTCTTACGGAGGGTTGTGCAATAGCTTCTAGTCTTTTTGGATTATTGACCCGCTGGGCGCAAATCCGTCTACTTCACTCAGAAGATTCTGACAACAGCCTCTGGGGTGGAGACAAAAATGCGCGCGTTGCTCCTTTCATTCCTTGCGTTTGTGTACCTATTGGTGTCCGCACCGCTGTTTGGCCAGAGCAACTATGCCAGTCTTACCGGCACCGCGGCAGATGCCCAGCATGGTGCTCTCTCCGGCGCAACGATTCAGCTCATCTCTGTGAGCACGCGCGCGGAGCGCCAGGTTTCCACCAACGATCGTGGCCTGTTTCAGATCACCGGACTGCTTCCGGGCGATTACGAGTTGACCGTCAAGGCTTCAGGATTTGCGCCCCATTCGCAGACGATCCGGCTCGAAGTTGCGCAGCAGATGAATCTGGATATTACTTTGCAAGTGGCGTCCATCACTCACAGCGTCGAAGTGAATGCCATGGCGGGAGAGGTTCTACACACCACGGACGCCAGCGTCGGCGAAGTCGTCGAACCGGTTTCGATCAAAGAACTCCCGCTGAACGGGCGAATGATGATCGATCTTGTGCTGACGGTTCCCGGCGCTCACGAAGGACATGGTGCGCAGACCGGCGACATGAATCCGCTCTATTGGCGGCCCGGTCAGCGTTCGGCGGTAAGTATCGGCGGCGCGCGGCCTAACGCGAACTATTTTTTGCTCGACGGATCGACGGACACCGACCCGACCTTTAACACGTTGAACCTAAGCCCGTCCCCGGATGCCGTGCAGGAATTCAAAGTGCAAACCGGGAGCTATTCGGCGGAAATGGGTGGCGCGGGCGGCGGGCAGATCAACATCGTCACGCGCTCTGGCACCAGCGAGTTTCACGGCACGGCGTACGAGTTTCTTCGCGACGGCGCACTCGACGCGCATACATTCGGAGACATGGGCGGCTCGAAGCATTTGGTGCAAAATAATTTTGGCGCTTCCCTTGGCGGCCCCATATTTCACAACAAGACGTTCTTCTTCGTCAACTATGAAGGATTGCGTCGAGCCAAGGCCGATACCATGACGGAGACCGTGCCCACGGCGGATGAAATTGGCGGTGACTTCAGCATGAGCGGAACTACGATCTACGATCCTAGCAGCGCGCACCCGAATCCAAATTTCAATCCGGCGGAGCCAATCAGCCCAAGCAACCCGCAGATCATCCGCAATCCATTTCCCAACAATCAGATTCCGCAAGGCAGGATCAATTCTGTGGCACAGCTTTTTCTCCGGCAGTATGCTCCGCGGCCCAATGTGGACATGCGCATGGGTATGGGCATGCCTTGCGGGATGACAATGATGGGCCAGCCAGTTGTCGTGGGCGCGGGCGCGGACTGCAACAATTTTCTTGATACGCGCAACGAGCGGCACAACAGTGATCAAGGTACGGTTCGCATCGACCATGTTTTTGCGCGCGGTGACAGTCTCGCCGCACGGTATTCGCTAAGCGCCGAAAACGGTTTTATGCCAATAAACCTACCGGAGTTCGGCACCTTCCACGACAACTTCTCCCAACAAGGGAGTGTCGCCTGGAATCACATCCTCAGCCCGCGCATGGTGAATATTGCATCCCTCACGATGTCGCGCCTAGCGATGAGCCACACAACGGAAAGCGCTTTCAAGAACGATATTGTCTCGCAACTCGGTATTCAAGGAGTCGGTTTCGGTGGGCCGGGCGCATGGGGCGCCCCATGGTTCAACGTGCAGGGCTACTCCGGAATGGGCGATACGTTTGCTGCAACCCCGATGAAGGCCTGGGACACAATTCTCGAAGGGCGTGACCTTCTCAGCTGGCAGCATGGCCGCCACAGCCTGAAATTTGGTGGCAGTTATCGTCGCTTTATTTGGCCGATGTGGGGCTTTTTCCAAAACCGTGGCTATTATCAGTACACGCGGGGATTCACCACTCAAACCGCCACCAACGACGGCACTGGATCCGGCCTCGCCAGTTTTCTGCTGGGATTGCCCGCCGTAAAACAGGTGCAAGCCGGAATACCGCAGATGCAGCTCCGGCAGTGGGCTGCCGACGCTTTCGTGCAGGACACCTTCCAGCTGAGGCGCGACACCACTATCGAGGTGGGCTTGCGTTACGAGTATATGGATCCGCTCGTGGACATCAGCTACACCAACAGCAACATGGTGTTCATTGACGGAAAGCCAGAGGTTTTCATCGGAGGCCAAAACGGCTATCCGCGGGGCTTGATGTATCCAAACAAGAAGAACTTTGCTCCGCGCTTCGGCTTCTCGCAGAATGTGCCACGCTTCGGCGTTGTCGTGCACGCCGCTTATGGAATTTTCTTCACTCCCGTGGACTTAAACACCTGGTGTAACCAGCGGCACAACGTTCCCTATGTATTTCCGATCACGCAGCAGAGCGACAATTTCGTTCCTTCGCTCAATGGCTTTAATTTCGCGCCGCCTGTCCTCGGCAAGACCACCGTCAGCTTCACTACGCTAGATCCCCACGCTCCCTCGCAGTACATCCAGCAGTGGAGTCTGTCGGTCGAAAAGAGCCTCGGGCGGGAAACGACGGTTGAGCTTGGCTACCTCGGCGCGCACGGCGTGCATTTGCAGCGTGCTCATCTCATCAATAATGCCCCTCCTGGTCCGGGTGCGATCGGCCCTCGCCGGCCATTTCCGAAAACTAGTTTCGTACCGAATACTGTTCTGCCATCTAATGTCAACGTGGTCAGCACGACGTTCCCGGTAAGCACCATCAACCTTTTGGAAAACACCGCGCAGAGCTGGTATCACGCCGGTTATGTTAATGTGCGGCGGCGCTACGCGCATGGTTTGAGCTTTCTTGCCAATTACACCTGGTCCAAGAGCCTAAGCAATGCGCCGGACTTTCGCTCACCCATGTTTGAATCAAGCATTCCGCAAAACAACAGCAACCTCACGGCGGAAAAAGGTCTGGGCTGCGACGTGCGCCATCGCTTCGCACTCAGCCTTGTTTATGATCTTCCCGCCGCTTTCTCAGATGGCTGGGTGCACAACATTACACGCGACTGGCACCTCTCCACCATCTATCAGGTCCAGAGCGGCTTCCCTTTCACGATATCCGTGTTCGGTGACACTGCGAACTCTGGTGTGGTTTTAGGCGAGAATCCGATCCGCGCCAACGTCACAGGTCAACCTATTTTCCCTTCTGGCACCCGCACCGCCGGCGCGTGGTTCAATGCAGCCGCTTTTACTACACCCCCCGCATTCACCTTCGGCAATGTGGGCCGCAATACCGTGTATGGACCAGGAATGCAGTCGTTCGATTTCGCACTGGCGCGTGAATTTGCACTTGCAGAGCGGATTAAATTTAGCTTTCGCGCCGAATTTTTCAACGCGTTCAACAAAGTTAATCTCGCCACCCCCAATCGCTTTGTAAACACGCCACAATTCGGCACCATCACCGAAGCTAGCACGCCAGGCCGTCAAATCCAGCTCAGCGCACGCGTTTCGTTTTAGCCACGAGCCGGGCTTGAGAACCCGTTAAGGTATAAGTTCACCCACCTGGCGGAGGGCATCGAACTGCGACCATAAGTAGGCATCGCGGAAAGTACCTACGGGTGCGCTGCGGGTTTCATTGACACAGGGTTGAGGCGACGAGTATCCTTTTCAGGTTGCAGCGTTTCCCAAAACGTCAGCATCGTTGTTCTGAATGAGCGCAAAGCGATCAGATCAGTGAACCGCCATGCGGTCTTGTCACCGGTGACCGCTGAGGGGTCATGTCACTGGTTACCGCAAGCGGTCAACCTCCTTGCATAACCCCCAATCAGGGACCCGCAAGGAATTTTATCGACAAAAAGGGATTTACCTCCCGGAGGCCAACAACCATGTTTCCCGACCAGGACAACCCGTCATCAGCGGCAGCCGCCGCAACGGCACACGAAGCGCAAAACTCTTCAAGCGACACACCAGATCATCAGAATGCCGCGCGCGGCAATGCATTGGAAGCGCCACCATCACAGACGTCAGAAAGTTCCTCTGTACCGTCCACGACAGAGCATAACGGGCAGTCAAGCCAAGCTACACGTCCGCCTGCCGATGACACCAACTCCGTGAATGCTGCGCAGGCCGACCATGCTTCTGACCAGGAGACCGCGCTGCAGGAGGCAGGCGAAGCTCCGCCGGCAGGGCATGCCGTCGATGCCGAAGCTGCAGCTGATGAAGTGGCAGGCTCAGAAGAGATGAGCAAGCTCATGGAGCAGTACGACGAGCAGCAGGAGGCAGCTGCTTCGAGCGATATTATTGAGGTCAAGGTCGTTGCTTACACGGAACAGGGCGTCGTGGTGGACCTGGGGCAAAAGTCCGAAGGCTTGATTCCTGCCGTGGAATTCTCCGAGACAGAAATTCCTCGTCCGGAGCCGAATAGTACAATCGAAGTACAGCGCACTGGCGAACACAAAGAGGGCTACATCATTTTGTCGTATCAGAAGGCGCTTCGCCGGCGCACCTGGGAAAAGATTGACGCGGCATACAAGGCGAAACAAAGCGTGACGGGGAAGGTGGTCGACCGCATCAAGGGTGGCTTGGTGGTGGATATTGGAGTGCGTGCCTTCTTGCCGGGTTCTCAGTATGACCTGCGGCCAACCCCGAACCTGGATGATCTGGTGGGACAGGAATTGCAGGTGCGCATCAGTAAGCTGAACCGCCGTCGGGGAAACGTGGTGGTGAGCCGGCGGGCACTGCTGGAGGAAGAACTTCACGCGAAGCGCGCGGCCTTGATGGAAACATTGAGCGAAGGCCAGACCGTGCACGGGCATGTGAAAAATGTCACCGAATATGGCGCGTTCGTGGACCTCGGCGGGATTGACGGACTGCTACATTTGACGGACTTGAGCTGGGGCCGCGTGAAACACCCATCGGACCTTGTCAAGCCCGATCAAGAGCTGGACGTCATCATTCTGAAGTTTGACAAGGATAAGCAGCGCGTATCCCTGGGGTTGAAACAGCTAATGCCCGATCCTTGGGTGAATGCCGCCGAGAAGTATCCGGCGGGCGGGAAGGTGAAGGGGAAAATTGTTGGCGTCGTGGATTATGGGGTATTCGTCGAGCTGGAGGAAGGGATCGAGGGCTTGGTACACGTTTCGGAAATGAGCTGGGCAAAAAAGCCGACGCACCCATCAAAACTTGCAAAAGTGGGCGATGAAGTCGATGTGGTGGTGTTGGACATTAAGCCAAGCGACCGGCGGGTATCGCTGGGCATTAAGCAAGCGCAGCCGGATCCTTGGATGTTAGTCGCGGAAAAATATCCGGTCGGCACGGTGGTGACTGGAAAGGTTCGCAACATCGCGGAGTTTGGCGCATTCGTCGAGATTGAGGACGGGTTTGACGGACTGGTGCACGTCGGCGACGTAAGCTGGACGGGTCGTGTGAAAAACCCGCACGAGGTGTTCAAAAAAGGCGAACCGGTCACCGCGAAAGTTCTGAAAATCGATCCGGAGAACCGACGAGTCTCGCTGGGCATAAAACAGGTAAACGATATCTGGGGCGAATGGTTTAAGGAGCATAAGGTCGGACAGATCGTAAAGGGCAAGGTGTCGCGCATAGCTACCTTTGGCGCTTTCGTGGAGCTGGGTGAAAACATCGAAGCGCTCTGTCACAATACGGAAATTGAGGAGCGCCGCCGCCGTGACGAGGGTCCCGTGGCGATGCACCGGCCGACGACCGGGCCGCTGAAGAGTGCCGGACCGCTTGAACCCGGGAAGGAATATGACTTCAAGATCGTCAAGATTAGCCCGGAGACGCGGCGCATCGGACTAAGTTATCGTGCCGCCATCAAACAACAAGAGCGACGCGAGATTGATCAATACCGCTCGACCACGAAATCCTCGTCGACGGCAACTATTGGCGACGCTCTCAAATCCAAACTGTCGGGGCGCTAACAGGGCCTCGCAAGCTAGCGGCGACCCGGCAATACAATTTCATTTACCTACGGGTCAATTTAGTGATAGGAAGAGGGGAACCGAAGGGACGGCTGCCCCCCCTCTAAGCCGTTTTGCTTCAGTGTTTAGGATCGCGGCGTAGCGGTCGAAAAGCTTTAGCGGTTCATTTCTGCTGGGCAAAGAGGCATGGCAACGATGACCAAGCAACCCACACTCACAAAGGCCGACCTAATCGAAGAGGTTTTGAGCATTACCGAGCTAGCGCGCAAGGAGTCGGAGACGATCGTCGAAACAATTTTCGAAAGCATCATCCAGGCACTGCAAAAGGGCGATAAGATCGAGATCCGAGGTTTCGGTAGTTTTCGCACCCGGCAGCGCCGCGGGCGGGTCGGACGTAACCCGAAGACGGGCGCCAAAGTCGAAGTACCACCGAAAAAAATACCTTTCTTCAAACCCAGCAAAGAGTTGAAGGACTTCGTGAATACTTCGGAGGGGGCGGCCCCAGCGCAGGCCGCAACTCCGGCGGCAGGCGAAGCATCGCATTCCTGACGGACCCTAAGCATCTTACAAATTGAGAACCTGGATGTTTGGGACGCGGCATGTTGCGTACCTAAGCAAGTGTTTGTGTGCTGCGATTCTGCGATATGCTGTCCGGACGGTTTTTGCAAACAGGATACCATCCGATGGACCACATCTGGACACCTTGGCGCTATAAATACATGGAACAGGTTTCCTCCGGCCAACAACTGGATTGTATTTTTTGCGAGGCCCTGGCGCGCAATGACGATGCCGCGACGCTGATCGTGCATCGCGGCAACAGAGCATTCGTCATCCTGAACAAGTTCCCGTACACCTCCGGGCACGTAATGATTGTGCCGGACGCACACATAGGGGAATTACATCTGTGCGACGCGGAATCGCTTGGAGAGATGATGCAGCTTGCGCAGCGCCTGGAGACCGCATTTCGCGCGAATTATAAACCGGACGGCATGAATCTGGGTATGAATCTGGGCCGGGCTGCGGGCGCGGGTGTGATTGGACACTTACATTTACACATGCTGCCTCGATGGATCGGCGACTCTAATTTCCTGACGGTTACCGGCGAAACGCGCGTCCATCCTGAAGACTTGACGACAACGTACGAACGTCTAAAAAAGGCTCTGGGTTCTCACTAGGCTCCACGCGTCGCACTTTTTTATGTCAGAGATTGGCTAAAATAACAAACTCCGCGAGCCATAAAAGGGGTACGGCCAGGGAGAACACACTTGAATTTTGAGCTGACAGAAGAGCAACTGCTGCTGCAAAAGAGCGTGCGGGAGTTTGCAGAATCGGAAGTGAAGCCATTTGCAAAAGAGTTGGACGAAACGGGACGTTTTCCGCGTGACATTTTTAACAAGGCTGCGGAGCTAGGCCTAACGGGTGTCGCTCTCCCGGAGTGCGAGGGCGGAGCAGGATTTGATCACATCGCCTACACCATCGTGATTGAAGAAATTTCGCGCTGCTGCGCCTCCACCGGCGTGATTTTATCTGTGCAAAATTCACTCTATTGCGACCCCCTCCACCGCTTTGGGACAGATGAACAGAAGAAGAGATTCCTATGGCCATTTGCGCGCGGACAAAAGATCGGATGCTATGCACTTACAGAGCCGCAGGCCGGCTCGAACGCCGCGGCACTCCAGACCACAGCCGTCAAAAGAGGCGACACCTACGTTATTAATGGAAGCAAGGCGTGGATTACCAACGGGGGCGCGGCGGATGCAGCCATCGTTTACGTAAATACGGAACCCGCAAAGGGAGAAAAAGACATTACTGCGTTGGTGGTAGAGAAAGGTAACCCGGGATTTAAAGTTGGGAAAGAAGAGAAAAAACTGGGGATTAATGCGACAGCGTGCAGCGAACTGGTGTTCACCGATTGTGAAGTGCCGGTAGCTAACCGCATTGGGAACGAAGGAGCAGGCTACAAGATAGCGCTGTCTACACTGGATGGGGGACGCATCGGGATTGCCGCTCAGGCGACGGGAATTGCCCGAGGGGCGTTTGAAGCAGCGCTGAAGTATTCACAGGAGCGAATGGCATTTGGACACCCCATTTCGCAATTCCAAGCCATTCAGTTCATGCTTGCGGATATGGCCATGGAGATAGACGCAGCCCGCCAGCTGATCCGGAAAGCAGCGTGGAGGCAAGACGTAGGCTCGCGGTTTACCATGGATGCGGCCATGGCCAAACTTTTTGCCAGCGAAATGGCTTCGCGGGTGACCCACAAAGCTATCCAGGTGCATGGCGGCAACGGCTACAGCCGCGAGTACCCGGTGGAACGCAATTATCGAGATGCGCGCATCACCGAAATATACGAAGGCACAAGCGAGATCCAGCGGCTAGTTATCGCCGGTTGGGTCCTGAAGTCCTAGCCGCGTCGTAGTATCCTGACCACGTGCTGGAACTTGATAGTGACCTTGAATTTAGCCCTGTTGGCAACGAAGAATTCTTCGGACGCATCCCGGCTGCAGCGGCGGTATGTCTGGTGGAGTTGCGAAACGATAAAGCTGAACCACTTCTTATCCGTACCCAGGATTTACGGCGACGATTGCAGCGTTTATTGGGCCCGCTAGATCCAACAAGCAAGCGGTTAAACCTGCGAGATTCCGCGCGAGCCGTACGCTACCGTCTAACCGGTTCTAAATTTGAGCAAGCTCTCACTTATTATCATAACGCAAAGCAGATATTTCCGAAGCGCTACCGAGACTTGTTGCACCTGCGGCCGCCCGTGGTGCTGAAGGTTAATCTGCGAAATGCATATCCGCGGTGTTATGTGACCCGCCGAATTTCCGTGGACGATGCGGGTGTCCCGATAGGCGGCACTTACTACGGCCCGTTTGCTTCGCGCCGTTCCGCAGTGGCATTCGCAGACCGTGCTCTGGATTTCTTCAAGGTGAGGCGATGCCAGATCAAGATCCGGCGCGACCCCACGTTTCCAGGTTGCATCTATTCAGAGATGAAGATGTGCCTAGCCCCGTGCTTCGCCGGATGCACAGCAGACGAGTATGGCGTGGAGGTTGAGCGCTTTGTAAATTTCCTCGAGACGAACGGCGAGTCGCTGCAGACGAGATTTGAAAAAGAACGCGAGCGAGCAAGCGAAGATTTGGATTTCGAACGCGCGTCAGCCTGGCACAAGAAAATTGACAAATTGGACGAGGTTCTGCGCGGCCGGCCAGAGTTGGTTCGGCGAATTCAGAGTCTGGAGGCTGTAATCCTACAGAGATGCGCTGAAAAACAAACCATCGGCGTTTACGCAGTGCATGGCGGCAAGCTGGCGGAGCCGTATTTTCTACGGTTTGGAGAGATTGCCAGTCAGCCACGGTCGGCTGAGCAACTTTTCCACAAGTATCTGGACACCAGTGGTGCTTCGACTGAGCCGCGAACTTCATTATTTGCCGATATAGAGATCCACATGGGAAAAACGCCTGTGCGAGGCGATAATTCCAGTAACGCCCGAGAACAACAAGCCTCCGCATCGTCAAGTTTTGCAACGCGGGCAAGGGATGACATAAGCGACCATTTGTGGCTGATCGCGCGTTGGTTTTACAGCAATCCGCGGGAAGGTGAAATTTTCTTTCGTGAAAAAGATTGGCCATACCGAAGACTTTTGGGTGCATGTTCGCGATTGCTGGCAGCCCGAGAACCCGCACAAAACACTTGAAGGACTAGCAGCAAATGCTTTGATCGAGCGTCAAGGACGGATAGCGATATGACCACACACGCCACGCCTGAGGCTACGCACCGTTATGCTGCACGATTTGCTCCCAAGGCGGCCGACGGGTCTTTTCGCAATGCTCAAAGGCTCGCTGTATCTTCGCTGGGAATCGGCACATATCTTGGGCAGCCCGACGGCAAAACGGATAGCAACTACGCTGATGCGGTTATCGCTGCGGCTGAGGGCGGCATCAACGTTATCGATACGGCTATAAATTACAGGTTTCAGCGTAGCGAGCGCAGTATCGGGGCGGCACTCAAGCAGTTGGAAGCCAACGGAGTAACGCGCGATGAACTCGTGCTCTGTACCAAAGGTGGTTATCTTACACCCGACGGTGATATGCCCAGCGATCCAAATGAGTATTTCTTCCGAGAATATATTCACCCAGGCGTGCTGAGCGCGAAAGACATCGTGGCTGGAAGCCATTGCATGACACCGCGCTTTCTGAAGAATCAACTCGGACGCAGCTTACAGAACCTGGGAGTCGATTGCGTCGACGTCTATTACTTGCACAATCCGGAAACGCAGCTAGCGGAAGTGGCGAAACCGGAATTCCTGGATCACGTGCGGGAAGCGTTCACGTTCCTTGAGGCGGCGGTAGTCGCGGGAGAGATTCAATATTACGGTATGGCTACGTGGAATGGCTTCCGGCAAGATGCACAAGCCCCAGATTCCTTGCAACTTTCAGAAATCGTGCAGGTAGCGAAGGAAATCGCCGGTGGTAGGCACCGCTTCCGCTTTGTTCAGCTTCCCTTCAATCTCGGAATGACTGAAGCGCTGACACTTGGAAATCAATCGGTCGGCAGACACAAAAGAACTGTAATGGAAGCGGCCAGCGAACTAGATGTCACTTTGATAGCGAGCGCTTCCTTACTGCAGGGACAAGTCGCTCGTAATCTACCGGCTTTTGTAGCGGAAGCGCTGGGACTGGAGAATGATACCGAGAGAGCACTGCAATTTGTCCGCTCTTCGCCAGGAATCACTACCGCGCTTGTTGGAATGTCACGCCCTGCACACGCCCGGGCAAATTCACGGCTTGTCGAAGTTCCACCCGCGACAGCCGAGCAATTCAGTCGACTTTTCTCGCGCGGAGAAAGTGCATGACGCGTGGTTACAATTATAACCGCCCAGGCAGACGTTGGATGAGAGCAAACTCTACGACCGCAATTCTGGATGCCGGTGCATCAACCAATCACTGATGACACGATTCAGCTCGTTGAGCTTGCCGGCAAAGAAATGGTCCGCGCCTTCGACAGTAACGAAGCACTTTTCACCCGGTAAAGATTTGACCAGAGCTTTTGCCTTGTCAGGTGCACCGTGTTCGTCATTGCTGCCTTGCACGAAAAGTTTTGGTTTGACGCATTTCGATAAGAAGGAAAAGTCTGAGTTGTTCACTGGGATACCCAAGCCAATCAGGTCCGTGACTCCCTTGTCCTCACACCCCACACGCAGACCTACCCAGGAACCAAAACTAAAACCTGCCAGCAAGATGGGTACGCTGGAAAATTCTTTGGAAATGAAATCGAGCGCGGCACGGATGTCACCTTGTTCCCCGCGGCCACGGTCGTGGGCTCCGGTGCTAAGACCCGCAGACCGAAAATTAAAGCGAAGCACGGGAATACCCAACGAACTGAGCGATTTGGCTACCTGGTAGATCACTTTGTTATGCATAGTGCCACCAAATAGGGGATGCGGGTGGCAGACGACCGAGGCAAGCGGCGAAGAACTACCAGAAGGCGGCGTCCATAAAATGGCTTCGAGACGTCCAACCGGTCCGTCTAAGAATAATTTCCGGGAATCATGTGGCTTGCTCATAGAAGCGGAGCGAAAATGGGATGTCAGGTAAAGAATTGAGAATGCCCAACGGCTTCCCACGGCGAGTCATGGTTACACACGGCAGACCGTGACTGCCAAAGAAGGGCTGTTGGGAACCGGCTCGACGCGAACGACTCGCGATCGAAACTCCTTTCCCGCCGGCCACGGAGTCGATGATGAAGACTCAAAAGATACCACCAGATAAGTGCCAGGCTCGTAATCGCGGTTACTCAGAAAACGCAAACTCTGTGCAGACACGTCGACGGTCATAGCCTCTTCAAACCACGGAACATGTTCTGGTCGTACATAGATTGGGAGTGCCAGGCCGCTCCGGGCGCTCGCGCGGCGCTCATTTTCTTCCGGACGGCTACGAGCGGAGGATGGGGACAGTGGTGTTTCTAGGTGAAGCGCCAACGCAACGGGTGTCGCGAAGCCCTCAGACGATTTGCCGGCATCTGGTCCGGTGTGGTTTCTCGGGAGGGGCTGGTTCAGACCGAGCACCCAACGAAAATATTTAGCCGCGATCGTTGTGGGTGTGTGGGAATTCCCATTTTCATCGCCCAATTTTTCTTGCGTGTTCCCGCACGAAGTTTTTCCCGGGGCATTCGTTAAGCGTAATCTCTTCTGCCTGCCAACTGACAACATTTTTTCCGGCGCGCTCGTGGAGCGAACCACGCGCGCCGGCATTTCGGGTTGGCCTTCCGGGAGTGACGTGTCATACGGGAACGTAACCCACAAGGTCATCCCTAGGGCATGTTGCTCGTTACAGGCCACGAGTAAACCGTTGCGCGTAGCATCGATCGATTCGCCAAACTCAATTTTTTGGCCAAAAGGCGTGTTCCAACGCAGTCGTACCGGAAGACTGATCCGGGCGCGATGACGTTGGCGATAGTTCATCTCTTCAGCGGTGCGAATGGGACGAGCGGGGTAATTTTAAGTATATGGCGGCAGTACTTAAAGTACCAAAACCTCGTACTAGGACAAAAATGACTGATTTTCGCGTTGCGATTTGCAATAGCCGATGTTAGCTTTCACTCATTCCTGTTAGGCCAAGGAGTTACATGGGTACCGGTACAGAACGCCGCGAAGCACGGAGGTTCATGATGAGCCTTCCATTGCGCGTTCTCTCGCGAGACGCCAAAGACGCCGAACTGCAAGCGAATACCAGGGACGTTAGTTATCGGGGGCTATACTTCCTGGCTGACGCGGAAATTCAGCAGGGTAGAGAAATCGAATTCGTCATCACGCTTCCGCAACAGGTATCGCAAGCCGGTGAAGTTAAGATTCGATGCCGCGGCCAGGTCGTGCGCGTGGAATCTATCGATAGCGGGCACTCTGGCATAGCGGCTAAAATCGATCGTTACGAATTTGTACCCGTCACAGCATCTGCCTCTGCCGCGTAGCCATACCAATTCCATCAGGAAGGTCTCACCAAACGCGACTTTGGACAGGTACAATTGTTCCATCGATAGCTTTGAGGCGGTGGAAACCCATGTATCACTATGACCCCAGGCTGGCGCTGGAAGAATTACAGGAAGAAGCACTACTTCCGCATCCGGTTAAGCTGCGCGATATGATCTTGCGCACGAAGCTGGGCCCAACCGAAGCGCAGGTGCTGAATCAGGAGTTTCACGACTATTTGACACAATTCGGTCAACTGCAAAAGGTCGCGCTCGGCGTGCTCGAGAAACTTGCTGCTGGACAACGCAAGGCTTCCTGATAATAACGATTCGGCTGGGCGGGCAGGCTAGCGAGGAGATTGTTCAGGTTGCGCTAAAGGATGGCTCGATACGCAACTGTACATTACCGCTTTTCATATTCCGGAACATAGTTTTATAAGCGAAAGCCCTATAACGAGAACCGATGCGACGCCATACACTTTTAATCGATGCGGACGATACGCTCTGGGAAAACAACGTATTTTTCGAGAAGTTGATCGAGGATTTCATAACCCTAGTTGAGTCTTGCGGGTACACCCGCGCATATATCCGCCATATCCTCAACGAAACGGAACGAAAAAATATTCGGCAATACGGATATGGCGTGCGCTGCTTCCGGCGGTCGCTGGAAGAGACGTACCTAAAGCTGGCCGAGCAAAAGGTGCAGCGCGAAACGCTTGCACAAATCCATGCCCGCGTCGTGGAGCTGGAACGCACACCGCCGAAAATCCTCGATGGTGTTCCTGAAACACTAGCTTATCTGACGGAGCGGCACCGCTTAATCTTGTTCACTAAGGGTGAGCCCGCAGAGCAAGCAGCGAAGGTCGAACGTTCTGGACTGCAAGGTTTTTTTGAATTCATTGAAATTGTGCCCGAGAAAGATCATGAAACATACGGATCTCTTGTTCACAAACACAAAATTGTGAAATCGCAAGGCTGGATGATCGGCAACAGTCCGCGCAGCGACATCAATCCGGCCATGAAGCTTGGGCTGAACGCCGTGTACATTCCCCATCAGCACACTTGGCAACTGGAACATGAACCCGTGGTTGCAGGCTCTGGAAAGTTGGTCATTCTACCTGCTTTCCGCGAGCTGCGCGCACACTTCTAGCTGCGGCGGATAGGTACATGCGACGGGTGGTGCCGGCGGGTACCCATCCTCCAATTTGATAAGCCTTTAGGAGATATATGAGTACAGCAACGTCTTCGCTTCGGACAGACTGGCGGCAAGAATGGTTTGAATTCGAAGACGCGGCATATCTCAATGTTGCGGGCAATGGTCCCATGCCGAAAGTGTCCTTGCGGGCCGCACAGGGTGCATTGGAATGGAAAAAGTTTCCTCAACGTATCCCTGAAACCGCTTATTTCGAGACGCCCGATCGGATTCGAGCAACGCTTGCCCGGCTGATTGGGGCGCAGTCGGAAGAAATTGCCGTGACGACGGGGGCGAGCTCGGGGATAGCTGCCGTGGCATATGGGATTACCTGGAAACCGGGTGATGAAATTATTACCGCAACTGGCGAATTTCCCTTGCAATACACAGCCTGGAAGCCGATGGAAGAGCGCGAAGGAATTAAGCTGAAAATCATCGCGCCGCGCGAGCGATTCATCACCGCTGACGATTTGGTTGCGGCATTATCGCCAAGAACGCGCTTGGTTTCTGTGAGCCTGGTACGCTTCGACGATGGCTCCCTGCTGGATGCCGCGCGAGTTGCGGCAGCTTGTCACGCGCAGAGTGCTTTGCTTCTGCTGGATGTCAGCCAATGTTGCGGTGGGATGCCTCTCGACGTCACGAAACTCGACGCCGATTTTCTTATATGTGCGGGGTACAAATGGCTTCTAAGTCCTTATGGCACGGGATTTCTTTGGACCAAGCACGAGCATATTGCGGGAATGCGTCCAGGACCGTTCTATTGGATGGCTACCCAAGGCGCTAATCATTTTGGCTCGCTGGTCTTTGACGAGCCGAAGCCGAGTGGTAGCGCCCGGCGGTGGGACTCGGCCGAAACTGCCAGCTATTTCAATCTCGCAGCGATGGAGGTCTCACTGGACTTCTTGCAACGTGTGTCGCCTCATACCGTTATCGCGCACAATCATAACCTGATCGAAATGATGTACGCTCGCCTTCCCAAAGACCGTTGCATCCCTACGAGTCCGTTGGATGCCACGCGCCGGGGTCCGTACGGGTGCTTTGCGGCACGTTCGCAAGAGAAAACTAAGGCTTTGTATCAGCGTCTGCGAGCGGAAAATGTGATTGTAAGTCTGCGGGAGGGCAATCTGCGCATTTCGCCGCACCTGTTCAATACAGAGCGCGACATCGACCGTCTCATCTCCGTGATCACTACATGACGCAAGAACAGAGCTGGCCGAAGATTGCAGTTGTCGGAGCAGGCGCGGTGGGCGGTTACTTCGGCGGTCTACTGGCGCGGGCGGGAGCGCCTGTCGTGATGATCGGCCGGCCGGCATTTGTCGAAGCAGTTTCGAAATCTGGACTATTCCTTGACACTTTGCAATTCCAAGAAAGCGTACGCGTGAGCGCGTCGACAGAATTGAGCGCTGCACGAGGTGCGGACATCATTCTGTTTTGTGTGAAGACTACGGATAATGCGGCCACGGCCCGAGCTCTTGCTCCCTTGCTCTCCCGCGAGTCTATAGTTCTAAGCCTGCAGAACGGTGTCGACAATGTGGATCAAATCCGCGCGGCGGCCGACATCGAAGCTTTGGCAGCGGTAGTGTATGTAGCTGCGTCGGTACCAGAGCCCGGACGCGTGAAACATCTAGGTCGTGGCGATCTTGTTGTTGGTCCGAGAACCGAAGCAACGGAGCAGATAGCTGCAGTCTTCGAACGCGCAGGCGTAGCCTGTCGTATCTCCAACAATATTGAAGACGACCTCTGGACCAAACTCATCTGGAACTGTGCACTCAATGCCATTTCAGCGCTAGGTCACGCAAATTATGGACAAATTGTCGCGAGTGTTGACGCGCGAAAAATGATTGAGACGATCGTAGATGAAGTTCTGGCGGTCGCACACGCTGCCGGTGTTCAGCCTTCTGGCTTGGGAGACTCGCAAGCGGTGCATGCCAAGGCGTTGACAATCGCGACACAGATGGCGGGAACGTTCTCTTCCACGGCGCAGGACATGAATCGCGGTAAGCGCACCGAAATTGATTCCCTTAATGGTTATATTGCGCGGCGCGGCCAAGAACTGGGAATTTCCGCGACGGTAAATCACGCGCTGTATACCCTAGTGAAGCTTGCTGAAGGCCGCCCGTAGTCGTAGGAGGGACGGTAGCCTGGTTATCGGTTTGTGGGCGCGTGAAACGGAATGTGCACGATTGCTTCAAGGTCGATTGGGGCACCCTCTTTAGAGGCAGGGCTAAATTTCCACTGGCTGAGAGCATGCATGGCATTGGCATCGAGCTGTTCGTCGAGACCGTGCACGAGCTGAATGCTGTCGATCGAACCGTCTTGTCGAATCACAGCATAGAGCACGATTTCACCTTCGACATGTTCGTTGATAAGCGTGTTCGGATATTTTGGGTCCACCTTTCTGAGTGGCGTTGGACCATTCAAATCTGGGGAGGTCATTCGCAGGCCATTGCTACTTGTTCGTAGCTCCGAAAAGTTCAACACCCAACTTCCGGTTGCGCTATTCAGGTTCGGCATATTTACGTAAAGCGTGTAGACCTTTTTGGACGCAAAGATCTGTTCGGGCTTTGTGCCGGGTGGAAGTGCGGCAAAATTTGGTGGTCCGGCTCGCGCTGGCAAATCATCAAGCGCGGCATGCGGATCGGGTCTGGTCATCAGAATACGCGGTGAGGATAAATTGATCTTCCCTGATGCTGCACCCAAACCAGAAGTCTCGCTTGTCGCAGTAGGATTCCCTCCACTTATGCTGACGCCCAGCACGTCGCTTCCCGCCCCTGTGGCGCTGGCCGAGCCGCGACCCACAGGCGCGCCAGCGGTGCCGCCCGTTGCGGCGGACGTTCCATTCGCTGTTCCTCCAGGCACGCCGGACCGTGTGCCTTCAGGTGAAACGGCAATACGCGCAGCAAGATTTCCTTGCGGCGGTGCAATGTTTGATGGCGCCGCTGGAGTGGCAGAAAGGGCGATAAGGGTGGAAGGATTAGCCGAATTGGAGTGAACATTAGCCAGTTCCGGCGCAAGACCCGGATCAGCGGTTTGCGTACGCTGCGTAACGCGAGGGGCCGTGCTTACATTCAATTCCAATTTCGGGCGCTCAGGTTTGTTCACAGGAGCCGGCAAATTCAAATCCAAAGTCGTTTGCACCACGGTAGGTACATCCGGCAATGGCGTCACGGCAGTCGCTGCAGTATGGCGCTCGCGCGGATGCAGACTTGCCAGCGTTTGGGCGCTGATTTCGAGGCGAGGCCTCGCGGGTGCGGCGGAAGTTTGCAATAGGACGATATTCGGCAAGTTCGGAAGAATCTTTGGCGGTTGGGGAGCCGCTGCCGAATTAATCAGCAATTGCCGCGGATGGGTTGGATGCTCTGGATCGGTAAAGATACGCTGACGAGGATGGAATGCATCCGCGCCTTCGCGCGGGAGCAGTTTCTCAATTTCGCCGCGTACCGGGCTTGGCTTAGATTTGGCGCCGGGAATTTCGAGCAACGGCAAATCGTTGATCGGACCGGACCAGGTCAGTTCTACGTTTTCGAGGGCTGGATTTTTGTGCGTCTCGGGAAATTGCCCCCAAGGCATGGCCAGAAACACAAGGTGCCAGAGGCCGGCAGCGATCACTGCACGCCGCGGGATATGCCTCTCAATCGAACAATCCCTAAAAAATTCGCCATCCAGTAATTTCTTGGGAGCCGATGGTCCGCCTACTACCGCCAGCACGCTGCTTCCCAAACTTTGCCGAAAGCTTCCCCACTCGACATTTAACTTCGGGGCCTGCCCCGGCTGTAGACGCAGCGGTGGCGCCCATTTATCCGTCTGCCCCAAGAGATCAAACGCATCGCTGACTTGAGTAGATGACATGTATCCCTGAATTATACCGCGTCACTCATTTACGCCTAATCGCGAAGAGCACTGCGCCGGCCCGAGGCTATAGATGACGCGAGCCCATCATAGGTTTACTCAGCAGAACCAATCTCGTCGGCACTGGAAGAACGGCGGAAGAAACTGAGCGCTGCGTCACCTTGTTTCAGAATCCGCACGCGGTGCAATTCTCCTACGTGTTCTGGCAAAGAGAGATTGTGCCGGTGTTCAACGATAACAATGCCGTTAGGTGCTACAACAGTTCCCGTACCTAAAAAACGAAGAACGCGAGAATACTCAACAGATGAGGCGTATGGCGGATCGACAAAAACATAATCGAATGGCGCGTCAATGGGCCGATTCCGCGAGGCCAGCATCTCCAATCCGCGAACTGCATCGGACATGAGGATCGTGGTACCAGAGCGCACGTCAAGTGTCTCGAGATTTCGCCTGATTAAGGCTGCGGCTGGCGCATGGTTTTCGATGAATACTATATCGGCCGCACCCCTGCTGAGCGCCTCGATACCGACCGCACCGGTTCCGGCGAATACATCGACGAAACGCGCGCCCACTACGCTGGGACCCAGCACATTGAACAACGTTTCCCGTAAACGATCGCTGGTGGGACGTAAGGCCTGGCCCTTCAGACTTTTCAGAAGGCGGCTGCGGTAGGTTCCGGCAATGATGCGCATAAAAGTCGCGAAATCGATTAACCTACTCGCGCCAGATGATAGCGACGCTGCCACTGCTCCGGGAGGCCGCGAAGCGTGCGTTGCAACACTTCCTTCTGCGCCGCATCATCCGCCAGCCGGAAGGCCTCGCGACGCGCCAGCTCCAGCAATTCCCGGTCGCGAATTGGATTGGCAATGTGAAAGCCGAGATCGCCAGACTGCCGCGTGCCGAAGAATTCGCCTGGGCCGCGTAGCTGCAGATCGGTTTCGGCTATCTCGAAACCATTGGCCGTCCGCACCATCGTCTCCAAACGTGCCCGCGCTTCTTCAGTCATATGCACTGGTGCCACCAGAATGCAGTGCGATTTGTCTGCTCCCCTCCCGATACGGCCCCGCAACTGGTGAAGTTGGGATAGACCAAAGCGCTCAGCATGTTCTATCACCATGACGGTCGCATTTGGCACATCAACGCCGACTTCGACAACGGTGGTCGCAACCAGCACTTGCGCGTCGTTCTTTCGAAAACGCTGCATCACCTCCTCTTTTTCTTCGCTCGATAGACGGCCGTGCAAAAGTCCAAGCTTCAACTTGGGAAAAATCTCTCGTGAAAGACGTCGAAATTCTTCCATCGCCGCTTTCAGCTCGAGCTTCGACTCCTCGATCACGGGATAGACGACGTAGCCTTGATGGCCTGCTTGAACCTCACAACGCAAGAATTCCCAAACGCCAGGAAGATGAGGTTCGGTGGTAATGCGCGTGGCGATTGGTGTACGACCGGGCGGGAGCTCATCGATGATGGAAACATCTAGGTCGCCGTACAAGGTAAGCGACAACGTCCGCGGGATAGGCGTAGCAGTAAGGACCAAGACGTGCGGAGCGTGACCGTGTGCCCCGGCTTTATCCATCAAGCGCTTGCGTTGCAGCACACCGAATCGGTGCTGCTCGTCTATGGCCGCAAAACCCAGCCGCGCAAATTCCACTTTGTCTTCGATCAGCGCATGGGTGCCGATCACGAGTTGGGCTTTGCCGGAGCGAATGGCCTCCAATGCCGCTGCCTTTTCAGCAGACTTTAGTCCACTAATCAACAGCTCGACACGATAACCTGCATGCGCCAAAATTCGTCGCGCCGAAAGATAATGCTGCACTGCCAAAATTTCCGTCGGCGCCATTAGCGCGGCCTGCGTGCCATTTTCAATGGCGATCACGGCAGCCTGCAGTGCAACGATTGTCTTTCCGCTCCCGACGTCCCCTTGCAACAGGCGATTCATCGGCACGGACTTTTCCAGATCCGCGGCGATTTCCGCCAGCACCCGCTTCTGTGCAGACGTGGGCTTAAACGGCAGAATACGCTTCAGCGCCTCGCGGACATTAGCTTCCCGCAGCCGGAAGCCGATGGCATTTTCCTTGCGCGTGGTCCTTCGATCTAGCGCCAGGCTAAGCTGATAGAGAAATAATTCTTCGAAGATTAATCGCTGCTGCGCGGGAGAGCGAAAGATATTAAGCACGTCAATAGATTCGTCCGGTGAGGGAAAATGCGTGCGAATCAGGGCTTCGCGCCGAGACGGATATCCCAACCGTGCGCCCACCTCCGCTGGCAAGACCTCTGGCATCGTGGGATCCAGTGACTCCAACGCAAAATAGATAGCTCGCCTAATCGCCCGCGAACCGAATGTGCCGATGGCTTCGTAGATCGGTACAATGCGGCCGACTTCGGTTGAATCCACCTCTTCACTGCTCAGCTCGATTTGTGGATTGACCATCTCGAGGCGCGCGGGTCGAAGTTTATCGATGTCCGCTTTTCCATGAAGAACGAGCAACTGTCCGGGCTTGAGCCGCCCTTCGAGATAGCCCCCATGAAAAAATTTGCAGGGTAGTGAGCCGGTAGAATCCTGCACAAGAAGGTGAAAAATGGCGTCCCGGCCACGCATGCTGCGTACGGCTTGGCCGCTCATCACTCGTGCGCGAATCGTATACGTGCCGTTGGGCTGTATATCCTTTATGTTTGAGAAATGGATACGATCTTCATACCGGAATGGCAGGTAAGTCAGCAGATCTTCGAGCGTGTAGATTCCGCGCTTAGCCAATAATTCGGCGCGCTGCGGACCAACACCTTTAATCATCCGCACTTCGGTAGCTAGGCTATGTGCCATTGGTAAGTACGCCCACGAATGAGCAACAACGTGGTAGAGTCCGATTGGTCATCCTTTCTCTTTATATCATTCCCAGCGCTAACGTCGGCACCATTGAAACTTGCGCCTTTGACATGCGTATCGCTAGAGTGGGCTCTATGGTCGGGAGGCTTGAGTGTCCGAAGAACGCTTAACGGGTCGTGACAAGCAAGTACTGATGTTGTGGATAGTTGCGGGCATTGCCGGCGCGCTTTTTGCCAGCAAATATTACTTTCATGCTTTTCCCGAGGCTTCGGTCAATTTCAAGGTTTCACGTGCGGAATCATTGTCGCGGGCAAAACAATTTGTAAGTGGCCTTGGCGAGGATGTCACCAGCTATCAGTCGGCCATCGTTTTCGACGTTGACGACAATGCGAAGACCTATCTGGAGCGCGAGCTTGGTTTACAGCAAGCCAACCGACTAATGTCTTCCGAACTGAACATTTGGTATTGGGATGTACGCTTCTTCAAACCTCAACAAGAAGAAGAATTTCGAGTGCGGGTTAATCCGGCCGGGGAGGTCGTCGGTTATCAGCATCTTATCGAAGAGGCCCGACCCGGAGCGGAACTGGCTCGCGCAGCCGCTCAAGCAACGGCACAAAATTTCCTGACTAGTAAGCGTAACTTGGATCTCGCCGGATGGGAGCTCTTACCTGAGGAAATAAACTCGACTAAGCGTCCGAACCGTCGGGATTGGTCCTTCACTTGGGAAAAGCGCGGCTTTCGCGCCAAGGATGCGCCGTATCGTCTGCAAGTCGGTCTTCAAGGCGACAAAATTGGTGGCAGCGACGAATTCTTAAAAGTTCCCCAAGCTTGGGAACGTAGCTACCAACAACTACGCTCCGCAAACATTTTTTATAATCAGGTTGCCATCATTCCGTACATCCTCCTGATGGGCAGTGCCTTGTGGGTCGCAATCTCGCTCACGCGGCGAGGTCAAGCCAACTGGATGGCGGCCATTAAGCTAGGAGTATTGGTTGCTGCCCTGTTCTTTCTCATGCAGCTTAACCAATGGGAATCTATACGCGCGAATTACGATACGCATTCGTCATACAGCAGCTTCGTGGCACTGCAGCTTGCTATTGCTTTACTTTCCGCGGTGGGAACGGCGCTGATGGTGACGTTGGTTATGCCAGGCGCCGAGCCGCTCTATCGCGCTTCACAACCAAATCGATTGCAACTTGTAAAGGCCTTCACCCTGCGCGGGCTGCGTTCGAAGGAGTTTTTTGCGGCCGCAGTGGTGGGCTTGTCGTTGGCCGCCGCACACATCGGCTTCATCGTGGCGTTTTACATGTTCGGAAGCAAAGTTGGCGTGTGGGCGCCCCAGGACCTCAATTATTCAGACACCATCAACACCTCTTTCCCATGGATAGCCGGAGTCGCCATCGGTCTGATGGCTTCGACTAGCGAAGAGTTTCTTTTTCGTCTGTTTGCCATTCCGTTTCTCGAACGCCTCACGAAATCGCGTGCCCTGGCAGTAATTTTACCTGCGTTTTCGTGGAGCTTCTTGCACAGTGCCTACCCGCAAGAGCCCGGGTATATTCGTGGTGTCGAAGTAGGCCTAATCGGGATCGTCGCAGGCCTCGTGATGCTGCGTTGGGGCATTCTCGCCACTTTGATCTGGCATTACACAGTTGATGCGTCGCTGGTCGGTTTGTTGTTGGTGCGCTCAAACAGCATGTACTTCAAAGTGTCCGGTATAATTGTGGGCGCCGCCGCGCTTGCTCCGCTGTTGTTTTCAGGCATTTCCTATCTTGCTCGCGGTAAATTTGAAGTGATCGAAGATCTGCTCAACCGGGCAGAGCCTGCACCAGAAATCAGCTTGGTGCGTGATTCTGTGGTTGGAAGTTCGGGTCGTGTTGCTACTGGCCATCGTTACAATGCCCTAACTCACGGAATGATCGTCTTTCTCGTGGTCTGCCTGGTTTTTGGTGGGCTGTTGGTGTGGCGTGTAAAGTCCCAATTGATTGGCGATTATTTGAAGCTCTCAGTGGATGCGCGAAAAGCTCGAGTCCAGGCCGATGAAACCCTGCGACAACGCGATATCGACTCACGTTCTTACTATCACGCGGTCGTGTTCGCGGACGTCACCGATCCGTTGACCAACGAATTCCTTCGGCAACGGATCGGCGTGGCCAGACTTAACGACATCTACGCAACTCGTGTTCCTGGTGCGTTGTGGCGCGCGCGCTATTTCCGAGATAGCCAGCCTGAGGAATATGCTGTCATTCTCAAGCCGAGTGGCTCGCTCCATTCCATCCACCACACGTTAGCCGAAGACGCGTCCGGAGCTTCGCTTAGCAAAGATCAAGCCGTAGCTCGCGCAGAACAATTTCTGCGGGAACAAAAACAAATCGATATGTTGCAATGGTCTCTCGTCGAGTCTTATTCAGAGAAACATCCCCATCGCACCGATCACACGCTTACATGGGAACAAACCACTCCCCTAGATCCCGCTCCGGCATTGCCGCCCAATTCGACTGAACACGCACACGCGCGCATTGAATTGCGGGTCCTCGGTGATGAAGTCTCGAACTATCGCACGTATATCAAGATCCCCGAAGAATGGCGCCGCAAACAAGAGGAGCTAACACTCTTCCGAACCATCTTCAATATCGGTATACCTGCTCTTTTCTTTGGTGGCCTAGGACTCACGGCGCTCATCCTATTTTTAAAGAATCTGCGCTCGCCATCAGCCCGCACGATACCCTGGCGGCGTATTGCTCGCTGGTCGAGCTGGGGTCTGGTTGCTTACACCGTGATTTTCGCGTTCGGCAACCGCATTCCAACATTTCTAAATGCATATCAAACCGCCATTCCTTTCAAAACCATGCTTGGCGGGATCGCCATTGGAGCCTTGATCGGGGCTCCCCTTTATTTCGGCGGTATCGCTCTCTTGTTTGGGATTGCCTGGTATTTTGCTGACCGCGCATTTGGCAGTGAACGTCTTCCTGGCTGGGCCGGCATGCCCGCCGTGTATTACCGCGACGCGTTGTGCATCGGCCTGGGTGGAACCGCATTGCTTCTCGGTTTGAATCGCCTTCTGGAATTCGCTTCGGCTTACTGGCCAACTGCCCACCGGGCCGCTCCATCTTCCTTTGGAGGGGATTTCGATGCCCCTTTACCGGCCCCTGCGATCCTCGCCAGTGCGGTGATTCGGGGCTTGCTCCTCACGGGATTGGTGGCGTTGATCGCCTCATTCGTCGCTGCTCAAATCAAGCAGCCGCTCCTCCGCCTGTTCCTTTTCTTAGTCGGGGCTTTGGCGATGGTCGGCAACAGTTGGGGTACACCGGCAGATTTCATCAAACAACTACTTGCACGGTTGATTCTCCTCACGGTTGTTGTTTTCGGCGTGAGGCGTGTCATGCGTTTCAACATTCTTGGCTGTTTCCTTGTGGCTGCTGGCACGGTGCTCGTAGGCGGTACAGCGGAGATGTTCGGACAACCCGCTGCGTTTTATCGCGCCAATGGCTACGCACTTGTCTTGATGCTGATACTCCTGCTCGCTTGGCCGCTATTAGCGTGGCAAAAGGGGGCTGCTAGTGGTGTTTCCTAGCACTCTAGATGCGCCGCGCGGGTACGGAACATTTGAGCTTGATTGCGCGTTCCTTGAAACGGAAGCGATCGCTAACCAACGGCTCGGGAATACGTCCAATAAAGTGTTTGCGCGCTCTATCCGGCGGGGCAGCCAGTTTTTCGGCCAATCTGCTGTAGCACCGCATAGACGAAGAGAAAGCGAATAATGCCGCTTCCACAGTGGGCCCTAGCAGGGGAGAATGGCCGCACCCGCAGCGCTGACGCTGCCCTGGCCACGGTGACCTCTTTGTCTAACCTCGACGACCGGGCGCTCGTGGCAGAGGCACAGACCGGGAGTCGTGCCGCTTTCGAGGATCTCGTTCGTCGTTATGACCGCGACGTTCTTCGTTTGGCTCTGAATCTCATGAAGCGTCCCGAAGACGCCCGCGACGTTTACCAGGAAGCTTTCCTCAAGGTATATCGGAATTTACATCGCTTCCGGTTTGAATGCTCCTTCTACACTTGGCTCTATCGCATTGTTACCAATGTCTGCCTTGACCATCTGCGTCGCCGGCAGGCCCGACCGGAAGATCAGGCGCCAGAGCTCGGTTCTACGCATCATGGTGAGGGCCCCACTGATTTTTTTGAACGCCAGCGGGAGGACCGACCGACACTCGATCCGGAACGGTGTTTTTTCGGAAAAGAAATTGGGACGCGTATCGCTCTCGCCATGGACCGCTTGTCGCCTCGCGAGCGTGTTGTTTTCGAAATGAAGCACTACCAAGGTCTAAAACTCCGCGCTATCGGCGACATGTTGGGTACTAGCGAAGAAACGGTGAAAAATTCTCTGTTTCGCGCAACACGCAAACTCCGCAACGAGTTGGGAGAGCTGCGATGAGCGCGGCTGAGAAAAGTACGGCTTGTAAAGACGTCGCTCCACTTCTGGTCTTCTATGCCTGCAACGAAGTGAGTGAACAAGAACGACAGCAGATCGAGGCCCATCTAGCACATTGTGCAGCGTGCTCGCAGCAGATTATTCGGGAATGCAAACTTGCCGAGGTACTCGCGGCCGCGCCACAAGCCGCCAATCAGCTTGATCCTGCGGGCATACTCCTCGCGCGCTGTCGGAGCGAGCTTGCTGAGACCCTCGATGATCTTTCCGCTCCTCCCTTGCACGAGCACTGGCGGCCGTTTGGATGGCTGCGCCGTTGGATGGCGCTGCGCCCGGCTTGGAGCGGCGTTGTTCTCATTCTCTTTGGCGTTTTGCTCGGCGCTCAGATCGTGCCGTGGATGCAGAGCCTTACCAATGACGATACCCACGGTAACGCCGTAAACGTCAAGGCCTCGCCCAAACTGAGCGATGACCAACTCTCTAAGATGGCCATCGCGGGAATTAATCTATCTGGCTCATCGGATGCTGCCCCTGCCTCGGTACAGTTACATGTGCGTGCGGAAGAACCCATCATCCTTTCGGGCAACGCAGACGACAGTGAAATGCGCCGAGTTCTTACGTATATCATTGAAAGTGGCGATCGCTTCGATGCCGGGGTACGGCTCGATTGCCTGGATGCCCTCAAGGCGCGCGCACGAGATTTGGAAGTACGGAGAGCGCTGCTTTCTGCGGCCCGCAAAGACCAGAACCCAGCAGTACGCATGAAGGCTCTGGAATCGTTGCACGATTTAGTTACTGATAA
Organism: Candidatus Dormiibacterota bacterium; assembly: GCA_035602135.1. Classification (GTDB taxonomy): domain Bacteria; phylum Acidobacteriota; class Terriglobia; order Acidiferrales; family UBA7541; genus Acidiferrum. The sequence goes on along the minus strand of DATNMX010000063.1, from coordinate 134,504 downwards.
CGCGGTGCGTGATGCCTTGCTCGACGCGTTGGAACATGATGGCAATCCAGGGGTTCGTGTAGAGGCCGTCAACATCCTCGTGCGTTCGCTAGAGCATAAGGTGTCTGATGAAGTTCCTATCGCCAATATCGATGCTTCAGATATTTCAGACAGGCCCGACATTCCCTCGGAGGATTCCTCCGTCGAACGTGTGGTGCGAACACTCGCAGAACTGCAAAAACGGGATCCTAGCCGTTATGTGCGTTTGCGCACTGCCGCTGCCCTGCGGCAGATCGGGCCGCGCGAGTCTCAGTAACGGCAGCCATGAAAAAGATATCGTTCGGCCATGATTGTTAACTCCATCTGTGGGCTGCCCGCCAGTATGCTTCGTTGGACTGCCGCGCTCGGCGTTGTCTGTTCCATGTTGCTCGTCCCGCATGCCCAAGCTGCAAGTCTGGAGCCCGCGGTCATAGAACCTTCGAAGACCGGCGATCCGGGAACCGCACATGCCTTTGTGGATCGCAGCGGCGTTCTGGAAACCAGAGATGGGTTGACGTTACGCCTTACAACTGATCTCGGTTCGGTGCGCATTCTCTCTTTAGATGCTACGACTGCTCCCGTTGTGCGTTACACCGTGCGTATCGAAACGGACATTCGCGCGCCGCTCGCGCAACGTCTTCTCGATAACTATGCACTCCGAGCTAATGCAAATTCCAGGGGAGTAGAGATCAACGGCACACTTCCAAGTTTGAACGCTCGCGGCTCTGCCCCGGGCGCGCAATTTTGGGTGCAGTTCGAAGTGACAGTACCTCGCGGTTACAACGTTGAGGTCAAGACTGGTGCTGGTGACATAGAAACTCAAGATGTCGGCGGTGCGGCCAACCTCTTCACGATGGGTGGAAATATCCGCACCGGTCGCATCGGCGTGGCCGGTGTGCGGTTACCATCATCCGGACACGTGCTAGCTAAACTGGAAACACAAGGCGGGCATATTCAGGTAACAGATGTTGCGGGCGATCTTAATGCCATAACCGGCGGCGGACATATCAATGTTGGGAATATTGTTGGCAGCGCATCGCTCCGAAGCGGCGGAGGCCATATTCGCGCTGCTCAAATCGGCGGTCGCTCTGAACTCGAGACCGATGGCGGTAATATCACCGTCGGACACGCGGAGAGTTACGTCAACGTCCGAACCGGCGGCGGCCAGATTGACTTTGGCGAGGTGCGCGGCTCGGTACACGCACAGACCGGCGGAGGCGGCATTCGTATTATGTACGTGTCTGGTCCGATGGAAGTTGAATCAAGCGCTGGAAGTATTTGTCTGACTCGCGTGGCTGGAGCAGTACGGGCAGCCACCGCCGGAGGTAGCATCACCGCTTGGATAAATCCCGATGCGCCAGCCGGTGGCGGACCGGTACGCCTTGATGGCGTTTCACAACTCGCTTCCGGCAATGGCGATATCGTTGTTTTCTTGCCGCGAAACCTTGCTGCCAACATTGAAGCCATCGTTGCAACAGGGGGAGAACATCGCATAGAGGCGGATCCTGCGTTGCACTTGGCAATCCAGATGGTTCAGGCCAATGGGGCGGATTCCGTTCATGCCACCGGCGCACTAAACGGGGGTGGGGCACCTTTAAGATTGCGCACTGCTGCGGGGAAAATTCGTTTGCAGTTTCTTGATTCAGAGCCTTCCCTCCGAGAGTCGCGTATCCGTGAGCAGCAGGAGCGTCTTCGCGTCGTAGAACCTGTGGAACCGACGCCGGTACTCATGGAGGGTGCCACGCCTGAAGCCAAAACCGATTGGCTAGAAAGTTGGATCGACAGATTCGAAGTTGCGCTGACCGGCGGACTGCGAGAGGACACGGAAGATTTTCAGAAGAGATTAGTCTTTTCGCCGCATCCATCCTATCCGGCGCTCGCACAACGTGCTGGCATTCAAGGAATTGTGAGACTCCAGGTACGCGCCACCAAAGATGGACGCATAGAAGTGCAAAAGTTACTAGAGGGTGAGCCTGTGCTTGCCGATGCCGCCATCGTTGCGGTCAAGCAATGGCGCGCCAAGCCTGCCTGGATTAAGGGCAAGCAAATCGAAGTGGTATCAACGGTGTCATTTAACTTTCAGCTGCATTGAACACGCAGCAAGGCGTAGCCTTAAACGATTTTTGTTTGGGTCCTCGACTTTGGGTTAGACAGAATATCCAATAGGGGGTGAAGCGTTATGCTGCGTCGTTCCATGCATGCAACTGCTTTAGTGGCGTTTCTCTTGGCGGTAGGTTGGGCTACACCTAGCTTAGCCATCAGCAAGGAGTTTAATCAGAGTTATCCACTCCAGCCCGGCGGTACCTTCGAACTGCAAAATGTCAATGGCACGGTGGAGGTGCAAGGCTGGGATCGCGATACGATCGAAGTTCACGCCGTCAAAACGTCCAAGAAGAAAGAATCCGACTTGGAACGAGTTTCCATTCAAGTGAACGCCAAACCCAATGCTGTTTCGGTTATCACATGCTATCCACAAAACGAAGGTGTGGAGGTTGCTGTGGAATATATTGTCCACGTTCCCCATGGAGCTCACGTCGAACATCTAGGCACTGTTAACGGCGCCCTGCGCATCGCTGGAGTGCAAGCAGTGGAAGATCTACATACTGTGAATGGCAACATTGAAGTGTACGAAGGGGGCAGTAACGTTCACGCACGCACTACTAACGGCAATGTGCGCTTAGAGCTTGCCCATGTCGCCGGCAAAGAGAATAAAAATGACACGGCGACTGCAGAAACTACGAATGGTTCCTTGCTGCTAGCTGTTCCTTCCAACATGCACGCCGATCTCGAAGCCCGCTGTCTCAATGGCAACTTCTCTTCCGAGCTGCCTATTTCTTTGGAAAGTACACTGCGTCCGCGCGAAATACATGGAAAATTAGGAAGCGGCGGGATGCCCATTCGTTTGCACACAATCAACGGTGGAATTCGCGTGATAGTCCTGCGGTCAACAATTTAACTTTAGCTGCGTCTAAGCATGTATCGGAGGAAAAGAACACAATGAATAAACGCATTCTCATTCTGGGCGGGCTGGTTGCGGTATTCAGTCTTGCATTATTGGCCCTCCCCAGCCCATCAGCGACATCGCAGACTTCAGCCGAGTCGTCTGCGAGGCGCTTGCAACACTCGGTTAACAACATGCAGGCGGAAATTAAGCGTCAGCAGGCTCGATTCGCGAGTTTAGTCGAAGCTCGCGCTCTTCAGGAGTCTGCCAGCACTTTAGTCGAGCAGTTGCCTTTCGTGCAAGAACTTGACGAACTCGACCTGCCCGAGAGTGGGGTTTTTAGCACATTCCTGACCGGCGAAGGCTCCAGCTGGTTGGGTGTTGAGACCCATGAAGTCACCGCGGACAAAGCGAAGGAATTAAAGCTCACCGCCGAGAGCGGTGTCGTGCTTGGCAAGGTTGTTCCCGACAGCCCGGCGGCCAAGGCCGGTCTAAAGGACAATGATGTGGTAACCCAGGTCAATGGCCAACACGTCGAAGGCACAGCACAGTTCCGCCGCATGATCCGCGAGATCCCTGCGGCTCGTAACGTTCAGCTTACCGTTTGGCGAGATGGTCGTACGCAGACGGTCAGCGTTACGCTTGGCAAGGCTGAAGAACATCACCACGCCCGCATGCACACTGCTCCTGGTGCCTTCGCCTTTCACATGCCAGAGATTCCAGAAATTCCGCCAATGAATTGGGATCCCGCTGCTTTCGCTGGCGCTCATCCACGGTTAGGTATTGACGCGGAGGATCTCACTGGTCAGCTTGGAGCCTACTTCGGAGTGCCCGAAGGCGAAGGCATACTTGTACGCGACGTTAGTTCTGGTTCTCCAGCGGAAAAGGCGGGAATGAAAGCGGGTGATGTCATTACTTCGGTCAACGGTGACCGCGTCCGCTCCGCAGGCGAGCTCCGCGAAAAACTTTCTGCAAAACGAGACGAAAAAGATAAATCCGTGAAACTCGGTATTCTACGCAACAAGAGCGAAATGTCGGTAAGCGTTGAGCTCCCTGCACCCGCTCAGCGATCCAAGCGTATGATCACACATCGCACTAATATTTAATGCGCGGTGAAGAGAAAAAAGGCCCGAATATCGGGGCCTTTTTCTCTTGCGCGGCCTGAAGATGTTACTGACAATGAAACCGAACTTAAGCTTTATCGTCGCGACCGTATTTTTTGGCCAGACGAAAGGGCCTCCGCATAACTTCCAAAAGTCCCACACTCTTGCCCGCATCTGATGCCCAGTCCTCTTCCGTCGGTAAAATCGAGAGTCGCAGCAGATAGGCCGGGCCCGACAACCACCCTCCACGCATGCGCATCCGAAATCCGGCGCGTTCGACCAATCCCGGAGCGGCATAGCCGGCTGTCGGCAGCCACTCGCCAATTTGCGCCGCAAGGTGAGCCGCAGCTCTATCTCCTCGTACTCTTTTTCCGATCTTTTCTGGGAGAGAAGTTTCTAGGAGATCCATCGCAAGTCTCAGCCCGGTATGCAACATGCGTTCCGCTCCGACCACTCGTGCCGCATTAATAGCGCGCTCCCAGTCTAGATACACTTGGCGCGACACTAATGCTGCTATATCTGCCACCCACATCAACCTCTCCCAAAAATGCTTTGCTCCGTGGATACAGATAAGCACTAGCTCGTCTTCTATTGAGAGAGCTGGAATCTCTCGCCCATCGATCTGTACCTGAACATGCCGCTTAAAGAGCGCCTCCAATGGCAGTGGCTTTGGGAAATACCGCAGGCTACGTTCAGTGTGCAGTTCCACAATTAAATCTGTATTGGGCCGTGTGAAGAGATATTGACCAGGGATTTTGCCAGCGACAATCGCGTCCAACGAAATCCTCGGCTTGAAGCCCGCTTGCGCCATCACTTCTGTTGCTCGGTGAATATCGCGATGCCGCACCAGCAAATCTAGATCCCCATACTGGCGCATCCCCGGGTCACCATAAGCTCGCACTGAAAGCGCCGGGCCTTTTACCAGCATTATTTCCAACCCAATCCCAGCAAACCGCTCGATCAAGCGGAATAATTCGGCAGTCATGGTTAGCGAGGAAAAGAGTTGCGCACGATGACGATCGCGGAGTTTTTGCAAAATATCCTGCGGCACTAGTTTTTCAAAAGAATTCGCGAGCGCTCCCACCAGCAGGCTGATAACACCATGATCCTCGGCCAGCGCGAAAAACGCAGGCCATTCCAGCTGCTGCAGCAACTCACCAAACTTCTCTTTGTCTGGTTGCGGAGAAGCACTTTGAAGGAGTGCCGCCCATTCGGTCGACAAGCTCCTGAACTTTCTAACAGAAGGATCTCCTAGTGGCATTAAGGCTTCTTAAGATTCTTCCATCCACTAACTACAAACTCTTTCAGCAAGTTCCGAGACGCGTCGGAACGGATCTTCCGGTCGGGTAAATTGTCGCGGGAAATGTTTTACGGCAGATTGTGCAATTTTCTGCAAAGAGACGGCTCCGTCCATCGCTTCTAGCAGCCACCGATCTTCTTCCCTTCTTCGGAAAGCATGGGGACCTAGTCTTGAGGCTCGCCGGCGAAGCCTTTTCGGCGAAAAGTGCGCGCTGTGGAAAGTTTCGAGATTCAACAGTAACGATTCGCGATCTAAAATCCACACTAATGTTTCCGCGCGTTCGCTGCTGGGACCTGACGCCTATTCTACCGAGGTTTGGCAGCGTCCGCTATGTTCCTGCGCTAGGTTTCCTAGATTTCCCCATGCGAAACGGTTCATTTCACACCGCTGGGTGGGGGGGTACACCACACATCTTTGCGCATCGCTTCAGTTGACTAAGCAAAAAAGAAAGGCCGGTCCCTCGATGGAACCGGCCAAAAAACAAGCACACCGTGTTAGCTCTTCTTTTTTCTTACGTTAACTTTGGTCTCGATGCCTGGTGCCATCTGCTGGAGTGCTTCTAGTCCCAGCTTCGCCTGTGCGCCGTAGCCATTCGGTCCGCTGTTGGGATCTAGCTCGATAGCTTTCTGATAGGCCTCCACGGTTCCAGGTAGTACGACCACTTCCATCTTGTCGCCTACTTTCTTGTACTCCATGGATCCGACAAGTGCGGCACCCAGCAAATACCAACTCTGAGCGCTTTTGGGGTCGAGTTCTGTCGCTTTCTTCAGCGGTTCCACCGCTTCCTTCAGCCGGCCGGCGTTATACAAGCTGATGCCAAAGTTTCGCCACGCAGTAGCGGCGTTCGGTGGATCCAATTCCGCGCTTTTCGTATAAGCTGCGCGCGCGTCGTCAATTTTGCCCGAACGCGCAAGCACATTGCCCAAGTTGTTATAATAACCAGGAACATCCGGCTTGGCAGTAATCGCCTGCTGATAAGCATGAGCGGCATCGTCGTTCCGGCCGGCGACGTCGTACGCTTCAGCTACCTTCGCCCAGATCAGATGCTGATTTGGATCTTTTTCGGAAGCCGCTTTCTGCGCTGCTTCGAATTCCGTTGCTGATTGATTCGAAAGTTCAATCAACTTTTGCTTCGCTGCATCTCTTTGGTCGGGGGGAGTCTTCAGCAAATCTTCCTTCGCCTTTCGCTCTTGCTCGAGAAGAGCGTTCCCTGCGGTAAAATGCTGCTTCATGCCCTCGAATTTCGCCTTTTCCTCTTCCTGCTTCTTCGCTTGTTCCGCATACTGCGAACCCTGCTTTGTGACGACGTCTTTGAAGTTCACGTCCACTTTCGATTCCACGTCGCCCTGTACACGCAGCTGCGATTCATAGGGTTTATTCGGGGCCGGTAAAATAATCAGCACGGTATAAACTCCCGAGCGCAAATTGCGGAAAGTATAATTTCCATCCTTGTCGGTTTTGGTATCCTGCTTGACGCCCTGCTCGCTTACGGCTTGAACGCCAATTTCTGCCCATGGCTTGCCAGCCACATCCAGGATCTGCCCTCGTATCGATCCGTCATTCTGCGCCGCAGCGCGCGGTGCACAGACGCAAAGCAGCAAACCAACAAGAACAGCGGCTAGTGCCCATGAGTTCGCTAGTCTCTTCATGCCCATTCTCCTTTTCAACACGAAGCCCTGTCCGACAAATCCGGCCAATGGGCGCCTTATTATCTCTCATCCGAGCGGGATTCCAAGCTTAGGAACCTGCCGTAACGCCCTGGCGGTAAGGAATCGAATCCGGGACACCGGCTTCGGCAAATGCGCGCAATCGTAAAGCGCAACTATCGCATGCTCCGCAAGCTACTTCTTCGCTTTGGTAGCATGACCAAGTTAGATGCAGCGGAGCGCCCATCTCGATGCCCTGGCGGATTATCTCGCTTTTCCTAAGTGTGATCACTGGCGTGATGATGTCAATCTGCGTTTCCGGTCGCGTTCCTGCGCGCACCAGCTCTTGAAAGACTCGATAGTACTCTGGCCGGCAATCGGGGTAGCCTGAGCTATCCTCTGCAACCGCACCTATGTATATCGCCCTGGCCCCAATGGCTTCCGCCCAGCTAACCGCTACAGAAAGAAAATGCGCATTGCGAAACGGTACATAGGTTACGGGGATAGAACTACCCAGCGGCCCGGGCGCCCCGAGCTCATTCTCCGGGACTGCTATATTTTTGTCCGTTAACGCCGAGCCGCCGATCGCACGAAAATGATCAAGCTGCACGACCAGGCGCTGGTGCACACCGTAGTAGTCCGCGATCGCTTCAAATGCCCGACGCTCCCGCTCCTGGGTGCGCTGGCCGTACCCTGCATGGAGCAGTGCTAGGTGGGCCGTGCCATGCCTTGCACACGCTATAGCAACACTTACACACGAATCCATCCCACCACTAAGCAATACAACCGCTTTCCGTTCATCCATTCCTTCGCCTTATAAGGAGACCATCGGGAGCAACAAGAGTATCCTGTTACACACCCTTCGTCGCTGGATCCCAGACAAACTTGTGCAATTGTAATCCCAATCGCACTTCCAGATTGTCCGCTAAAATCCATTCCACCAACTGTCGCGGTTCCAGTCCAGCCCATTTTCCTGCCGGATCTTCGAATACCGGCGAAAACAAGACTTGGCGTACGCGCTTCACCAAGTCATGTTCCGCTGTGAAAGAGCGCGCGAACTCGTAGTCGCGTCGCGTCGATAGCACGAACTTTACTTCGTCATTTTCCCCAAGCGCATCAAGGTTGCGCATTTCAAACGTACCAGGCTCTCCCGAGTCAGGACACTTTACGTCAACAATTTTTATCACTTCCCGTGTCAGCCGTCCCACGTAACGTTCTCCACTCGTCTCGATCAAAACCGTGTAACCGGCGGAAATCAATTTCTCCGTCAGCGGATAGACTTCTTCCTGCAGCAGCGGTTCGCCGCCGGTTATTTCCACCAGTGGTTCCCTCGAATCATACTCACCGTCGGCCTGGCGTCCCGCGAGTGCATTCACCTGCGTTACCACATCCTCAACGCTCTTTTTCGTTCCGCCATGAAAGGCGTATGCCGTATCGCACCACGTACAACGAAGATTACATCCCGTCAACCGCACAAATATACACGGCAATCCGGCTCTCGTACCTTCTCCCTGTATCGACTTGAAAATCTCGGTTATGAACATAGCGTGATGAGCATCTGCTGCGAAGTAGAACCTTGCGGTATCGAGCCAGCGCCCGGGTTAACCCTCTACCGCGTCGTGCCTTCGGGCGTTTGAGCAGCTAGGCGCCTGGCCGGTATTGCGCCCTGCTGGTATCCGTCTCCCATAAGATTACATCTCTAATGTGCGCGCCCGGCGGCAGGTCTTTCAATTGTCGCTTCACTTCATCATAAAAATATTTCGCCAAGTTTTCCGCCGACGGATTCACGCTCTTAAATGGTTCGAGGTCGTTCATGAATTGATGATCCAGTCGCCCCATAACCTCGCGGATCACCTGCTTCAGGTGCGTAAAATCGACCAGTAACCCAATCGAGTCGAGCTGCGATCCCTCTAGCGTCACCCGCACCCGATAATTGTGCCCATGCACATTTTCGCATTTGCCTTTGTAACCGCGCAGGGCATGTCCCGCCGAAAATGTCTCTTCCACGCTAACTTGAAACATTGCATCTCCGGTTGGAACAGGAATCTATATCTGTCCCTTCCCTACGTTCTAGTCAGACAAACATTTCCGTCTGTCGAATTACCGAAACACAGCACTCTGGTTCAATTGGACTTTTAGCGCGTACTTGCGCTTTCCAGAAACCGGCCCACATCAGCCAACTCACGCGTAATCCGGTAACTCGGCAGCGACTCCAAGAAAATTTTACCATACGGCATCCGTTGAATACGGGTATCTAGAAGCGCCAAGACGCCGCGATCCGTTTTCGTTCGAATCAGGCGTCCAAAGCCCTGCTTCAGCGACAGCACGGCCTGGGGAACTTGGAATTCCGCAAATGCATTGCGCCCCTCATCCTGCAGAGCGCGCACCCGTGCTGCCACAATCGGATCGCTAGGCACCGCGAAGGGCAATCTATCCACGATCACGCAGGAAAGCTGGTCCCCCGGCACGTCCACGCCCTGCCAGAAGCTAGAAGTCGCGAAGAGCACTGCAGCCGGCGTATTTTTAAAACGCTCCAGTAATACCGATCGCGGCGCCAACCCCTGCAGCAATAAGGGAAATCCCACGCGTGCGCGTACACGCTCAAACAAATCGTTCATTTGCGAATAGCTTGTAAACAGGCAGAACGCGCGTCCCTGGCTATGCTCCAGCAACTTTACGATCTCATCCGCAGCTTTCGCCGAAAACGCAGCGTCCCGTACATCCGGCATTTTACTTGGCAGGTACAACATCGCTTGCTCGCCGTAATCAAACTCCGGTGGCAGCGCACGTTCCTTTACATGATCGAGACCCAGCCGCTGCCGGATGTATTCGAATCGTCCCTCGACCGTGAGCGTCGCTGAAGTCAGAATTACCGTGTCGAACTGTTCGAACAATCTTTCGCGCAGAATCTGGCTCACGTCGATCGGCGTGGCCGTCAGGAATACTCCCTTATTCCGTCGCTCGTACCAGTAGACGTAGTTCTTTTCATTCGATTCGAAAAGAAACGATAATTCCTGCCGCAGCTCAAAACTACGACGCGCAATCCGTAACAGCTCCTCCGGTTTCTGCGTAAGTGCCGCAAATTCTGTCTCCAGACTCTTCAGTGCCGTCGCGAGGGCGTCGTATGCCTCGCGATGCTGCTCTAGAAATACTTCGCGCTCATTGCTCGAAAAAGAAAACCGTCCATCGCGAGCCGGGAAAGCCTCGAAAAAAGACTTTACCCTCTCTCGAATTCGTTGCGTGCGTCGCAGGATCGCTGGCGAACCTAGGTGCAGTAAGCGCAACATCTGGTCCGCATCTCGCGCCAGTTCTTCGAACCTATAATTCGAAATCTGTCGCCCAAAATAGTCGCTAGCTACGTCTTCCATCTCGTGCGCTTCATCGAACACCACTGCGGAATATTTTGGCAAAATGCTGCCGAAATCGTCCTGCTTGAGCGCCAGGTCTGCGAAGAACAAGTGGTGGTTAACGATAATCAGATCGGCCTCTTTTGCACGTTGGTGCATTGCGGTCACGAAGCAGGCCCCGAACTCGGGGCACTTCTGGCCCGTGCACGTGTCCCGCCTCGCATCTAATCGCGTCCACAAATCGGAATCGTCGGGTAGAAAAGTCAGCTCGGCACGGTCGCCGGTCTCTGTGAGTTTCGACCACTCCCGAATCTGCCGGAAGGCATCGATTTCCTCCATGCCTTTCAGTAAGGGCTGATCGGCCATCTGATGAACTTTCATATGGCACAAAAAATTTGAACGCCCCTTCATCACTGCAACTTTAAGATTTGGCGCAAAGTGTTTCTGCAAAAACGGTATGTCTTTCTGAAAAAGCTGTTCCTGCAGCGACTTCGTAGCCGTCGAAATCACTACCCGTCGCCCGCTGCAAATCGCCGGCAGCAGGTAAGCCAGCGTTTTCCCTGTTCCTGTACCGGCCTCCACGATGGCGTGCTGGCGTTTTTCGAACGCATCCTGCACCAGCTCTGCCATTTCGAGTTGTCCTGGACGGTGCTCGTATCCGCCAATCATGCATCTCTCGAGAAGTCCGTTCGGCCCAAACACTTCCTTCATTGAAGGTTGGCTTAGAACCGCCTCGCGGTCGGCGGCCGTTCTCTCCGGAGGGAGTTCCTCGGTTCCGGCACGGTTCTTAAGCGGTACGTCTTCGACAGCGTACCTGCCCACACTGCGCTGCGATGCCGTCTCCGAAGTCGCAATTGCCGATTTGGCCGTTCGTCGTGCCAATTGAATCGCCTCTCCCACTTTGAAATGATGTTGCGGAATCAGAAGTATTGCTAACTCACAGTATAACCGCTGAACCCCTTTAGTCCCTTCGAACACGGTGGCTCACAAATCAAGGTTGACCGCAGCTGCCCCGTCTCCCTCGCCCTCTCAACCAGCCGCCACCTCCAGCTGAAAATTTAGATCTTTTTGCTTGACCTTCGTAAACACCCATCACAAGCTGTCTTCAGGTGACTGATGAAACTCAATAAAGCTCTTCTGTTCGCACTGTTTCTGCTCGCTATCACCTCCTTGACCGCTTGCAGCGGTCCTAAACGCGCCGGTTGCGTCACCAATTGTGGCGGCGGTACTACGGTTGTGAGCCTTACGCTCAGATCCGACGCTCCTCCGTCGAGCCCCTCCATTATTTCCTTCAGGGTAATTATTAGCGGCATTACTCTGAATACTGCTGCCGGCACGTCGGTAAGCTTGAATCCTAATCCTCTTCCTGTTATTGAACTCACACGACTCCAGAGTGATTCCGCCTTCCTGGGCACCTTCCCAACGGTCGCAGTTGGCACTTACGTGAGCGCCACGGTCTCTTTCACCACTCCGATAATCACTTTCTTGAACAATACCAACGCCACCGTGTCCGGCTGCCTGGTCAACCAAATTTGCACGGTTACGCTCACTGGTGCCGGAAATCCCACGATTACTACAGCAGTCTTCCCGCTCACGCTCGTTGCCAATAGCCCCATAGGTTTGTCGCTCGATTTTCATATGAGCAATGCCCTTTCCATCGTCGCCGGCGCCCTGACTGCCAACTTTTCGCCCACCCCACCTGCCCCGAGTGTGCTGTCTGTCATCGCCTTGCCGACGCCGAACTCGACCCTTGCCGCCAATCAACTTGACCTCATTGAAGATTTCGTAGGTGTCGTCTCCAGCATCGTTGGCCAGACGATTACAGTCCAGTCGGCGACCCGCGGCACACTCACCGCCACCGCCACGGCGAATACTCGTTACGATGCGGGTCCGGACATTGCCAACCCCATCTGCGTCACGCTAAATTTTTCTTGCGTTCAATTAAATCGCGTCGTCAGCATCGACGCTGTCCTCAATAAAGATGGCACCCTTTCCATCCAGCAATTCGAACCTCTTGCCAACGTCGTGCAAGATGTCGCCGAGGGCACCGTCGTTTCGATCAACCAGCTCAACCCAGCCCAATTCACCATCGTCTTGAGCGAAAAAACTCAGGCCGCTCAGGCTTCTCTGATAGCCGGATTGAATGTGGGCGACCCTTTGCAAGTGTCCATCGTCTCGCCAAAGCCCTTCCAGGTCGATACCAAGGGACTCCTCGTTTCTCCGGCAACGCTTAGTTTGTTCGTGGGAGGTACCACCACCGCGCCGCTACGCCTTGGCCAGACGGTCGCCGTACGTGTAACCAGCTTTATTTCGGCAACTCCCCTTCTCATCGCCTCGGCCACCACCGATATCGTTATCTTGCGCTGGTCTCGATTCACAGCCACCGCATCCGCGGCGTTCACGCCGACCACTTTTAATGTTAAGAACTTGCCGGGATACTTCTTCCGGACGCTTCCCCAGCAAGTCCAGACCTTTGCAGGTACACCGGGCGCTGACGGCGTCACCAATTACGATGGCATGCTCGACCCCACTGGCTTGATGGACAGCTCTCCCGTTGCTGTTCGCGCTCTTTTCATTGAGAACTCCGCGGACACTGCGCAACCCGCTTTTTTCGGTGCCAAAGTTCGTAAACCGTAGGTCTTTCGTCTCCATAAACGGAAAGGGCCAGCCCGATTCTTCGGACCGGCCCCCTTTTCACTCGTGCAGAATTCCCCCGCTCCTTACGCCGGCTGTGGACTTCCTACGGTGGTATTCGGCGGCAACGGCGGTGATGTCAATGGTGGCGCCGGCACATTAGGCGCGATCATCGGCTGGAATCGCCGGTATAGAGCCAGCGAAACAGCGCCTAGGCCCCACAGGATCACTGCGAACTTTATCCATCCGCCGACCATCGGGATAGCGGTGCACGCGCGCACAATCAAAACGCCTACTACCATCCTTCCAATCAGCGGCCACGTCTCGCTCGTTCGGCCCATCAGCCATTTTCCGACGAGTGCGCCAACCACAATCTGCGCGTAATACAGCGACGCATACCACACAAAAAATGCCGATATCCCAATGAACAGTCCCACCACGGTCACACATGCAATTACTGCGGCAATCGGCACCGCAAAGAAAACCAGCACCCCAAGTCCCATCGAAGCTCCGTAATGCTCCGCAGAATTCACGGCTTCCTGCGAAAATTTCGGCATCAGGACAAATAGCACCAATCCAAAAAGTACAAACGCCGCCGCCCAGATAAGCTGCCAAACGAAATATGTGCCCTCTGTATAGAACGGTTTATGCTCCAGCTTTTTGAATTCTACGGGTGACCCCAGTTTCGCTCCCGCCGCAATGCTTGGCGGATTTCGACCTTCAAATCGGGTCTGGCCGACGATTTGTGCCGTTGAACCGATCGTCAACTCATCGCCCCTCGCCTGTACGCTCCCGCCAACCGTGCCGGAGATGTTCGCGCGGTGAGAAAAAATCAATAAGTCGCGCGCTAGATTTCCATCAAGTGCAAGCATGTTCACAAAGGTTGTCAAACTACCGCCGATTTTCCCCGTGGAGTCCACGGTGACCGATTCGGCAAACGACGTCGCATTTTTAGCTACGCTACCGCGGATGGCAACGGAATTCGTGAAGGTTCGGATATTCCCGTCCACTTGGCCGTCGATCCGCACGAACTGGGCAAAAGCGATGATGTCACCAGTAATATGCCCATTGACCGTGAGATTCTGGCAAAACGCGTAGACGTCGCCGTCCACTGTGCCGTCGATCCGCGCGCGCGCCCCAGAGACAAAAAGGTCACCCTTCACGATCTCGTCCTTGGCAACATCGATGGAGTCGCCCTTGCGGAACTCACTGGCCATGACCGCGGACGGCAGCGCCATCAACGCACAGAATCCCGCCAGCACTAGCGCCAGCGCTGAGCCGCGCCGCAGACGCCGCCGGAAGTACGCCGCACCGAGTCCCGCAAGGGTCAACAGTGCCACTATCTCAAGGAGAGTGATCATGGATTGCCATCCTTTCCAGAAGGCACCCTGAAAAATCAGCAGTCCTAACAGGTTGTTGCCGCCAAATCCCGCCTGTTCGAATCGCTGCTGCCACGGCTCGACATATCCCGTATACAGGGCATAGAACCCCGTAGCGGCCAACCCGAACGCCAACCCCCAAATCCATTGCAGGGAACGCTTTGCAACCTCTTGGAATGCCGCCAAACGGGAAGGCAGCGGTTCGTCTTCCTCCAGCATCGCGCGCGTCAGCAATCTTGACTCACGTTCCAGCGCTCGTAACAACGTGCGGCAATCACCACACTCCTGCGTATGCGCCGAAACCTCCAGCCCTCGCGTACGATCCAGTTGCCGGTCTATATAAAGAAGGCAGGTCATCTCATCGAGATGCTGACCATTACTTTCCCCATGCTTATGCACTATATCCGTCAAAACGCCCCTCCAGCCGCCAGCGCGGTATTGCCTTCCAGCGCTTTGCGCAGTTCATGCCGTGCACGCAACAGCACGACGCCCACAAAAGCGCGTCGCACTCCCAGCGCATCGGCAATCTCGTCATAACTCATATCCGAGTAGTAACGCATCACCAGCGCCATTCGCGCCCGCGTGCCTAGTTTCTTCAGCGCCCGCCGTACTTCCTCGCTGCTACGTTGCTCGATCAACTTCTCCAATTGATTCGAATCCGGATGCTCCAGCGGCACGCTTTCCACGTCATCGGTCTCTTTGTCTTGCCGGATCTTCCGGCGCCTTAGCGTGTCCCAGCAATGATTCGCCGCCACCTTATAAAGCCAGGCGCTGAACGAGCGGGACTCATCGTACTGGCCGAGTTTGCCTTTCAGCTTCATGAAAATTTCCATCGTAGCGTCTTCGGCATCCTCCCGGGTGGGCAAAGCCCGCCGGCAGAACCGGAATATCGCGGGGGCGTAATCATGAAACAGCTCGCCCCAGGCCTGAGTATCCCCGGCCCGGGCCCGAGCGATCGCCTCCGTGGGTTCCGTTATTCCAGGAGCACTCATCCGGCCTGGTCTCAAAGCTTCCATAAACTAGTACGCACCAGGGTGCCGCAAACTTACATTACTGTAACAATCTCGCTCGGGGGCCCCCTCATTTCGGCTTCATTTGCGCTGTTATCCCTCTGTGCGGCAGCACTCTAACAGAAAACAGCCCGGCGCTGCCGCCGGGCTGTTGCATCCGCTATAGCGGCCACCTTTTTACCCTGTGCTAGGCAAAGGGCGGGCGGCCATTTCTGGCTCAAAACGTAAAATGCACCGCCACCTGCATGCTCCTCGGTCCCCCTCCCCCGAGGAATGGGTAGCCAATCCCAACGTCTCCGGTCACCGATAGCGGGTAGAAACCGCAACTGTGTCCCATAGCCACCCCGTGGCATGCCGAACCCCCGGGATCCGTTCCTGATGCAATTCCGTTCACGTCCGCAGCCGCGAGGAATCCTGGATACAGCGGGCTCGCGAAGTTTGGATGGTTGAAGAGGTTATATGCCTCAATGCGCAGTTCCACTTTCAATCGTTCTGTCAAGTTTGTGGTCTTGAATATGGAGAAGTCAATTTGCCGGAAATTCGGCCCCAGCAGCGAATTCCTGCCCTGGTTCCCGAAGTGCATCGAGTTCACGCCGCTCTGAACGACGCAGTTCATCGCAAAGTTTCCTGTGCCATCGAAGGTGCACGGCACTGCAAATGAAGTAAGATCCAGAAACCGCGTCGGGTCGCGGTAGTTGTACGTGATCGGCCCGACGATGTCCGGCTTCGGGAAGAAAGTGCCGCTGCCGTCGTAATCGTCGAGCGTGTAGATCAAGTGGAATGGCTGGCCGGACTGTACCGTCACGATACCATTCACTCCCCAGCCGTCGGTCAACCGCTGCCAGCTTCCCTTCCGGTTCGGGAATTCGTAAATGAAATTCCACGTTAGGTGATGCCGGACGTCGAAGTTCGAATTGCCGCGGTTGCCACGAAGATTCGTGCTATCCGTCGGCTGCGCAGCGTTCGGCACGTAATCTTCTCCGTCGCTGGCCGTGTCAATCGAGTGGCTCCAGGTGTAATTCAGTCCCGAAGTGAGCCCGTGCCACCCGTTGATCCTCCAGCTCGCCTGCAGGCTGTTGTATGCCGAATTCGCCGCACCCTCCTGCCAGTAAATCACGTTTCGAAACGTGCTCCCGTTCAATGCTCCTGGCACGCAGCAGCCAAGCACGGGGTAGTTATACGCGCGAATAGTCGCTGCGCTCGGCTGGTTGATGTCTCGGAAATCAAATAACTTGTGTCCGTTGGATCCTACATACCCGATCTGGAAAACCATTCGGTGCCCCAGGTCCTGCTGCAGGTTCGCATTAAAGTTCTGGATATATGGCGTGCGGATGTGCGGATCTACACCAAACGAATCGGTTACTGGGCTGAAAACGCCGTACACCCGTACGCCTGGCGCAAACGCTGCGCCGGTTGGGTTTGATGTAGTGATCTGACCAGGCCCGGCGAGTCCCGAGTATGCGGGTCCGGGTGCGAATGACGTCGTATAGGGCAGGTGCCCAAGGAACAAATCTTGAGAAAACGCGTCGTAGAAGATGCCGTAGCCCGCTCGTAGCACGGTCATCCCTTTGCCGGTCACGTCCCAGGCCACGCTCACCCGCGGCGCCCAATTGTTGAAATCCGGCTGGTACAGTCGCCCATTCCCCACCGCAAAAACTTGGCCGAACTGCGCCGGATTTACGTTGCTGAACAGCCCGTGCTTTTCCTGCACGATCCCGAAGTAGTCATACCTGAGTCCGGCATTCAGCGTGAATTTCCGTCCGAGATGGACGCTGTCTTGAATGTACCCGGCGTGCGAATTCTCAAATGTATTTCGGTTGCTGTTTCCGGTGTTCTGGCTGTTCGAGCTGCCTCCCGTTCCCGGTGTGCCCGCAAGGAAGGCACCGAGATTCGTGAATGCCAGTCTTCCCCGAAAGTTTCGATTGAAGAACTGCGAAATCGAGGTTCTGCGGAACTCATAGCCGAATTTGATGTCGTGTCTTCCGGCCTTCCAAGACACGTTGTCGATGTAGTGCCAATTGGTGTCCACCCGCTGCCGCGGGTCAGCTTTGTCCGCTCCCAGTTGCGGGAAACCGCTTCCCGGTCCACTGACGACCATGACCGGCAATCCGAAGTTGTACGGGTTTCCATTGTTCGCTGTTCCCGTACCCACGGTATCCAGCCCGATAGAAGAAGGGTCAAAGCTTCGGTCCTCTGGGAAAAATCCCTCCGCGAACCGGTTCCAGCCCAGTCGGGCTTCGTTCACGATGGTCGGGGTCAATGTCGATACAAATGAAATCGAAATCAATTGCACCCGGGTCGGTGTCGCCGTGTTGTACCCGCGCACCAATCCTCCGCCGGAGAGCGCCAACGGGAAACTCTGATCGCTGTCTCCGAAATAGTACCGGCCGGTCAAAAGGTTGTTTGCATTGAAGCTGTGATCGATCTTCGCGATTGCGCTGTCCACCCGGTTCCTGAACGGCGTCGACAAGCTCGTATTCGTTCCCCCGTTGTCATAGCAGTCGGACGGATTCGCATCCGTCGGCGCGGGCCAGGCTTTTCCAGCGGCGATTAGTTTCTGGATCACCGGATTGACGCCTGTCGCAGGCGTATTATCGGTGATATTCTTCGCCGTCGGAACGCACGCCCGGCTGCTCTGCGATCCTATCTCGCGTACCCCTTCGTAGTCCGCGAAGAAAAACGTTTTGTCCTTTACGATTGGCCCGCCCAACGATCCGCCGAATTGATTATCGTGAAACGGCTGCTTCGGATCGGGTGTGGTGTTGAAATAGTTCCGCGCGTTAAAAACCGTATTGCGTAGGAACTCGAATCCCGAACCGTGCAATGTGTTCGTTCCGCTTTTCGTCACCACGTTGATAACTGCTCCCGCGCTCCGGCCATACTCCGCTTCAAAATTCGAAGCCACGCGCATTTCTGCAATAGCCTCCACCGGCAGGATCGTTGCCGGTGTCCCGAACACTCCCGCCTCATTGATCGCCGGATCGTTGCGGTAGCCGTCGTTCATGTCCGTCCCGTCGAGCATGTAGTTGTTGGACCGGCCCCGTGCCCCGTTTACGGAAACCGTCCCGTACGATCCGGGAGAATCAGAGATTTCGTCCGGCGCTCCGGCAGCTCCAGGAACCAGAAAAATCAGCTTCTGGTAGTCCCGCCCATTCACCGGGAGGTTCGTCACCACCTTCGATTCGATAATGCCGCCGAGCGTATTCGAGGTAGATTCCACCTGCGGCAACGTGTCCGCCGAAACCTCAACTTTTGTCTCCACCGCCCCTGTCTGCAAGACGATATCCGTGCGGCGCTCGCTCGCTACCGTTACCTGAATACCCGTAACCACGCTGCCCTTGAACCCGCTTTTCTCTACCCTCACGCTATACGTGCCAATCGGCAATTCCGGCACCGAATAACTCCCGTCTTCGCTCGTCGTTACCGTGCGCTCGAGGCCGGTTTCTGTGTTTTTCACAACGACCTTTGCTCCCGCCACCGCTCCCTCGGTAGAATCCGTCACCGTCCCCAGAATCGTTCCGCGAAAAGTTTGCGCTTCGGCCGGTCCGCTCACCCCAAGAACACCCCAAACGATTATCAGGGCCGTCAAACACACAAACACCGCCGGCCGCAGCCCGCGCACAGACCTCTTCATTGCCGTCTCCTTCGACTTGACCGTTTTGCGGTCACACATAAATTGTTTTGAGATCATTCCAACCCCCCCCAGAATTGCGCTTTAGCGCTTCCCCCGAGAAGCGCTTGGACACGTAGCAAGGAATAGTTACCGATTACACTAACTTCCGCGGCATACCTCCGTCAAGCAAACCCCATCCATCAATGTGTCTTTCAACATCTTCTCCACCTTGAACTGGAATTACTTTTCCGCTCCCCTCCCGAGTACGCTACATTGGTTGTTTGCGCGCTTCGTCCACTTACACAGAGAGTGCCGCCGTAACCAGCAAGCCCATGACCCAGAATCTTCCATCGCTCGTCATCGTCGGACGCCCCAATGTCGGCAAGTCCACGCTATTCAATCGCCTGACAGGAACTCGCCGCTCCATTGTGACCAACGAGCCAGGCATCACTCGCGACCGCATCTATGGCAAAGCAGAATGGCGTGGCCGCGCCCTCGAGATCGTTGACACGGGTGGCCTCGTCCCTGACGACAAAGCTTTGATCCCACAGGAGATTCTCCGCCAGGCTCATCTCGCAATTGATAAAGCCGCGCTGCTCGTTCTCGTCGTGGATAGTCATGCCGGCATCACCCCTCTCGACCAGGAGCTTGGGCGCCTTCTGCGCACTACTGGCAAGCCGTTTGTGATCGCCGTAAACAAAGTCGATGCACCCTCGCAGCAAGCCAACGCCGCGGCTTTTCATTCCATCGGCGCGCCAGTTTTTCCCATCGCCGCCGAGCACGGCACCGGTGTAGACGATCTTTTGGACGCCGCTCTGGCCGAAGTTAGCGAGGTGCAATCAACGGAGGAAGAAAAGAGGCCTGACATCATCGAGGTCGCCATCATCGGGCGGCCTAACGTGGGCAAATCCACTCTGCTGAATCGCCTGGCAGGCGAAGAGCGCTCCATCGTCTCTCCTATCCCGGGAACCACCATGGACAACGTGGACATGGAAGTAACCCGCGACGCCCATACCTACCGCTTCGTCGATACCGCCGGCATTCGTCGCAAAGGGAAGACCACCCTAGTGGCCGAAAAACTCAGCGTCGTGATGGCTCGCCGCGGGCTCGAACGCTGCGACGTAGCCCTGCTGATTGTTGACGGCGAGCAAGGCGTCACCCAAGGCGATGCGCAGATTGCCAGTTATGCCGAGGAGTCCGGTCGTTCTGTCGTCATCGTAATCAATAAATGGGATTTGGCTGTGGAAGCCGCGCGCCATGCCGCGTCCCGCGACGCCGCCACCGCCAAAGGCAAATCTAAGCGAGCGCCGGGCGAAAGGCACAGGCCCGAAAATTTCGATCCTGGCCGTCTGCTCTACGATTACGAAAAGATGATTCGCGGCAAATTGAAATTTCTCAGCTACGCTCCGATTGTGTTTCTCTCCGCAAAAACCGGCGAGCGCGCGGAACGCCTCTTTCCATTGATCAATCAGTGTTGGGACGCGCGTCGCCGCCGTATTTCTACTCCAGAGTTAAATCGCTGGCTCAAAGAAGAAGTCGATTTGCAACGTGGCACCACGCCGAAAGCACGGCCCGTACGCATCTATTACATCACCCAGGCGAAGATTGCTCCGCCAACTTTCCTGATGTTCACCAACCAGAAAAACCCGCTGCACTTCAGTTATCAGCGATTCTTGGAAAACCTCATCCGCGCCAAGTTTGATTTTCTTGGCACTCCCATCCGCTTTATTCAGCGACTCCGCAAGCGCGAAGAAAGATCCCGCCGAGAAAAATCCACAGAGGACCGGTAGACAAAACGCCACAGGTTCGTTGACACCGCCGGAATTTGGCCTAGGATGAAAGGGTGCCTGCCAACAGCAGGCCAGTAGCAGGCCAACAGCAGGATGGACATGTCCAGTAACGGTACCGCCACCCAAACCGCCATTGAGAAAGACCTCTACCGTATCGGCGAAGTAAGCCGCCTTACGGATCTGAAGCCTTTCGTCCTGCGTTATTGGGAGACAGAATTCCCGATGCTCGAGCCGGTTAAAAGTCCCAGCGGTCATCGCCTGTATCGACAGGAAGATGTTGACATGGTCTTCCAGATCAAGCGGCTCCTCTACGATGAAGGGTTTACAATTGCCGGAGCGCGACGCCATCTTCGCGAGCAGACTGGCACTGGAGACGCAGATGGAAGCTTCAGAGGTGCTACGCACAGCGGCATGCCAACCAGCGGCGTCACTGCAGACGCGGCACAGCTCCTCAGCCGCAAGATGCTGCTGGATTTGCGCGACACGCTGCGCGCTTTCTTGACCCTTCTTGAACGGCAGTGATAGCGTTACAATGCATGGGTCACCGTTTTAGCGGTCAGCCGCAGTAGTCCAGCGGTTGCTGGACACAGTGACTGTAACACGGTCAACGCGGTCGGGACGTAGCGCAGCCTGGTAGCGCGCACGCTTGGGGTGCGTGAGGTCGCTGGTTCGAATCCAGTCGTCCCGACCATTTTTCATAATCAGTCTGGTCCCTCCCTCGGCAAACGCGGATCACATTTCGCATCCCAGACGATTCGGTGATGCCGCGGCAATCTTGTCCGCGAGCACACCTTGTGAAGACCGGCTACAATTGTCGGTAGTAAGAAAGAGATCGTATCCAAAATGCCGCACATTTTACTGACCAATGATGATGGGTATCAGGCCGAAGGGTTGCGGGCGCTTGCCGCCGCTTTTGATGGATTCGCAACAATTAGCATTGTGGCGCCCAGCCGCGAGCAGAGCGGCACGGCGCAATCGCTGACGCTGCGCCAACCTATCGTTTGCCACCCGCGAGGAGAGCGGCAATGGGCTATCGATGGCACGCCAGCCGACTGCGTGATTGTGGCCTTACACAAACTTTTGCCGGAGAAACCAGACATGGTGGTCTCCGGAATTAATTTCGGCGCAAATCTCGGCGAAAACATTTATTACTCAGGAACCGTTGGAGCCGCACGCGAAGCCGCATTGCATCACATTCCCGCGCTGGCGATATCTTTGTGTTCAAAGAGCCCGCAGATCAAATTCGACGCCGCTGCCCGCGTCGCGCGCTCCGCGGCGGAAATCATTTTGCAAGAAGGCTTGCCGGATCAGGTTTTGCTCAATGTGAATGTGCCGGAGTCCTGGAAAGGCGGCGTGAAGTTCACGCGTCAATCGAAGAAAATTACGCGCAATCAGCTCAGCGAAGGCAAGGATCCGCGCGGGCGAAGCTACTTTTGGTTATTCGAGCAAAAAATCGATAAAGATGTCGAGCCGGACACCGATTATGCGGCGATTTTTTCAGGCTACGTTTCTATTACTCCTCTGCACCTGGACCCCACGCATACCGAATCGCTGAATCACCTTTCCCACTGGGCAAAGCCCATCGGTTTGGCTTTCAAGCGCTAACTGCGGCATAAAACATTCACTCAACAACTTCAGTGAACGGTTTCCGTAGAAACGGCGATGAGCGGCACATTGTTCTTTTGCATGGCGTCGTTCAGCGCCGGCAGATCTTTCGATAGTACGTCGCGCCATTTGGCAAGTTGCACGTTCAGCTGCTGGTCAAGCTCCGCAAATACGGCCACTTCCGCTTCGGTCGGCGGCGCGTCGGCGCCATCCACCGCATTCTGGAGGTAGCCCAGCTTGCTGTTCAACTTTGTCGGGTAGTTCAGCTCGTCCTCGCTGGCTTTTGAATTCACCTGGATCAATTCTTCTTCGATGGCGCTGATTTTTTTGCGTAACTCAACGGAGGACGAAACTATAGTTTTCGCATTCTCGCGTTTGCCAAGCCGCGTTTCGAGCGCTGCGAGTTGCGTGCGAAGATCGCGAATTGCAAGGATGGCCTTGTTCATTTCGTCCTGGCGGTCTCGTAGCTGCACCATCAATTCAAATTGTTTCTGCAAATCGGTGGCGGAAGTTTTTACCCGCGGGTCCATCACGACTTCGATTGGAACGGTGCTGCTCTTGCCAGAAGCGCTAAGCTTGGCTTGATAAGTGCCCGGCAAAACCAGCGGGCCAGCCGGCTCGCCTTCATCATAAATGGCCGCGGGAATTTTCGCCGGTGGTTCGTAACGCAGGTCCCAGGTAAATTGGTTTGCTCCGGCCTTCGCTGGAATTCCTTGTGGTTCTTCGTCTCTCTCTCCTTCATCGGGAGCTTCTTCCTTCTTCTTGTCTTCGCTGGTAAACGTGCGAATAACCTTCCCCTGAGAATCGAGAAGCTCGAGCGTGGCGGGCTCCTTCGGTTCTTTCTTCAAGTAGTAATGCAACATCACTCCTGCCGCAGGGTTTTCGCCAATCGCATAACGACGGCGATTGGAATGGCCCATGCGAGTGCGCGTGGCGACGCCAGGAGCAAAGAGATGCACATCTTCCGTCGCGATCGAGGGGGCAGCCTGGCGCAAGGGACTGATACCATCCAGCGCCCAGAATGCGCGGCCATGAGTAGCTACAACCAGGTCATCATTATGCACCATGAGGTCGGCAACCGGGGTTGTCGGTAGGTTGAGCTGCAGCGTCTGCCAATGCCCGCCATCGTCAAAGGACACCCAAATGCCTGTTTCCGTGCCGGCATAGAGCAAGCCTTTGCGCTTGGGATCTTCACGAACGGCATGTACATAGGCGCCGTCGGTGAGGCCGTTGGTGATCGGCGTCCAAGTTTTCCCGAAGTCGCTCGTTTTGAAAATGTACGGCTTGAAATTATCAAGCTTGTGCGCATCAACCGCGGCATATGCCGTCCCAGCATCGAACGGTGAAGCTTCAATCAAACTGACCATGGCCCATTCAGGTAAACCTTTGGGCGTGACGTTGGACCATGTTTTGCCATCGTCCCGTGTGATTTGGATCAAGCCATCGTCAGTGCCCACCCAGATGAGGCCTTTTTGCTTGGGCGATTCCGCCACGGCAAAAATCAAATCGTAAAACTCGATGCTCGCCTGGTCTTTGGTAATCGGTCCGCCCGAATCCTGCTGCTTCGATTTGTCGTTGCGCGTCAGGTCCGGGCTGATGGTCTGCCAGGAATGACCGCCATCCGTCGAACGAAACAGCACCTGCGCACAGTGATAGAGCACGTCGGGGTCATGCGGCGAAAAAAGGATGGGCATTGTCCAGGTGTAACGGTATTTCTGCACCGATGCGTTGTAGCCGTCGGGATCGAGGGGCCATTGCTGGATGTTCTGCACCTGATGCGTGCGCTTGTCGAGCCTAGTGATAGTGCCGAAATACGAACCGGCGTACACGATATTGGAATCGCGCGGGTCCACCGCAACGTAACCACTTTCACCGCCCCCCACGGCTTCCCAATCCGGCCGGTCGATGTAGCCGCGGTCGCTGCTCGTGGAGATGCCCACTGAAGAATTGTCTTGCTGCGTCCCGTACACACGATAGGGAAAATCATTGTCCGCGGTGACGTGATAAAACTGTGCGGTTGGTTGGTTTGCCTGCGTGGACCAATTCTTTCCGCCATCGATGGAGATAGTAGCGCCGCCGTCGTTGCCATTTATTATTCGATTTGGATTTTGCGGATCGATCCACAGACCATGGTGATCGCCGTGGGGAGCATTAATGCGTTCGAACGATTTACCGGCATCGCGAGAACGGAAAAGGGCGGTGTTCGCTATGTACACTTTTTCGGCATTCTTAGGATCCGCCCAGACGTGTGTGAAGTACCACGCGCGCTGGCGAAAGCGGTGGTCATCATTGACCAGCGTCCAGTTTTCGCCGCCGTCGTCACTGCGGTAAAGCCCACCCGCTTTGGCTTCGATCAGAGCGTAGACCACATTCGAATCCGCGCCAGATATCGCGACGCCAATGCGGCCCAACGGCCCTTCCGGCATGCCGTGACCTTCTACACGCTTCCAAGTAGTGCCGTCATCGTTCGAACGATATAGCCCGTCTTTCGCTCCGCCGCTATTGAGCATCCATGGAGTGCGGTAACCTTCCCACATGGCTGCGAACAGCACATGCGGATTATTGGGGTCAAACGTAATGTCGATCGCGCCGGTGCGGTCGTCGAGATAAAGCACTTTCTCCCAAATTATGCCGCCATCGCGAGTACGGAAAACGCCGCGCTCAGGGTTTGGACCGTACGCATGCCCGAGTGCCGCAACAAAGGCCACATCGGGATTCGTGGGATGCACGATCACTTTTCCGATGTGCCGGGAATCCTTCAGGCCCACGTTGCTCCAAGTCTTGCCGGCGTCGGTAGATTTGTAGACGCCATCTCCGTAGGAAATGTTGCCGCGAATGCAAGCTTCACCCGTACCCGCATAAATCACGTTAGGATCGGAATCGGCAACCGCGATGCTCCCTATGGACGAACTAGTTTGCTTGTCGAACAGCGGGTCCCAGGAAATTCCACCATCGGTGGTTTTCCAAATCCCGCCAGCAACTGCGCCGAAGTAATACGTATTCGGCTGATGGAGCACTCCAGTAACCGCGAGCACGCGGCCGCCGCGGAATGGCCCGATGAGACGCCACTTCATCTCCGCATAGATTTCGGGATCGATGGTATTAATTGCAGCAACGCGTTCCGCGGGCGTTGTTCCTTTTGGACGGTCCGCTGACTTCGCGGTCGTGGCCGGCTTGGTTGGCGCAGCGGCAGGTTCAGCTTGCTGGGTGCTGGCAACAAACATCGGGATGAATGCGAGAAAAAGTGCGGATGACAATACACGGGCCTGACGACGAGATGCTTTCACACTACCTCCGGGAAAAAGTGCGCAAACGCGTCATGGTGCAACGACGTTGCATTATACGGAAGAATTCTTCACACGGGTACGCAATGGGTTAGGATGCTGCCGGTAAAAGGGAGGTCATGACTTCTCGCAATGCATACGACGTAGCTGTAATTGGCGGTGGCGTATTCGGCGCGTGGATCGCCTGGCATCTGGCGCAGCGCGGAAAGCGCGCGATCCTGCTGGACGCGTACGGACCGGCGCATGCGCGTGCCAGCTCGGGCGGCGAATCGCGCATCATTCGAATGGGCTATGGTGCGGACGAGCTTTACACCCGGTGGGCTATGCGCTCCCTCGCACAGTGGAAGGACCTTTTTGCGAAAACCAATCAACCACTCTTCCACGAAACGAGCGTGTTATGGCTGGCGGATGCGCGCGGCGCCCGCCTGGCACTGACGGCTGCAGCTCTGAAGCGTTGTAATGTGGCATTCGAAGAGATGGACCGTCAAGCGCTGGAAAAACGATACCCGCAAATGTCTTTTGACGGCGTCAACGCTGGTCTGCTGGAATCGCGCAGCGGTGTCTTAATGGCGCGCCGCGCGGTCGGAGTAGTAGTCAGCGACGCCATCAAGCGCGGAGCAACATATAGCTGCGCACACATAATCACGCCGCGTGGCAGTGGCCGTCTGCAAGCGATCACGGCCAGCAGCCACGAAGCGATCACCGCGGAACAATACGTCTTCGCATGCGGGGCCTGGCTTAGCAAAGTCTTTCCAGAGGTTTTGGGACCGCGCATTGTTCCTAGCCGACAGGAAGTTTTCTTTTTCGGCGTGCCTCCTGGCGACTTGCGTTTCACCTCGCCAGCGCTACCCACGTGGCTATTTCAAGACGATGAGGTCTACGGCATGCCCGATATCGAAGGCCGCGGCTTGAAGATAGCGCTCGATCGCCACGGCGAACGTGTGGATCCCGATACGCAATCGCGCCTGGTTTCGTCGGAATCAGCGGAATGGGCGCGACGCTACGTCGCGCGTCGATTTCCTGCGCTGCGGGATTCGCCCATCGTCGAAACACGAGTCTGCCAGTACGAAAACACTTCGAACGGGGACTTTCTGATCGACCGGCATCCGGAAATGGAAAATGTATGGTTGGTGGGCGGAGGTTCCGGGCACGGATTCAAACATGGTCCCGCGGTCGGTGAATACACTGCCAGCCAACTCCTCAACGGAACAAGTTTCGACGGCACTGGACCCGAGCCGCGCTTCTCTTTGGCTACGAAAGGCACAATTCAAAGCCGTGCGATATACTGAAGGCTCTGGCAATCGGATTTTGATGAAACTTTCTAGCGCACAATCCGTCTTTCTATAAGGGCCCTGTCTATAAGGGATTGCCCACTGCTGCTTTCTCCCACCCTCATCGGGATGGCTTTCAGTTCGGAGGAAAAATGGTTTCAGAGTTCAGTGTAATCGCCACGCGCCCAAAATCAGAGGCGACCGCCAAACCCTCAACAACCGGTCGCGCCACGCGCTTACTCGCCGCGCTCGCAGCGCTGCTGCTATCGGCTAGCGAACTCGTGAGCGTCGCGCCGGCGAGTGCCGCACCCGTCAGCGCCGCCGAGTTCAAGGTCCCGGTGGAGTACTACAAATTGCCGAACGGTTTGCGTGTGGTGCTTTCGCCAGACCACACCGCGCCAACTATCTGCCTGGGCGTTTACTATCACATTGGATTTCGCATCGAGCCGCGCGATCGCACCGGCTTCGCGCACCTATTCGAACACATGATGTTTCAAGGCTCGCAGAACCTCGGCAAAATGGAATTCATCAAGCTCGTGCAACAAAATGGCGGCATCCTGAATGGCTCCACGCGTTTTGACTTCACCAATTACTTCGAGGTACTGCCCGCCAACAAGTTGGAAACAGCATTATGGGCCGAGGCGGACCGCATGGGCGGCCTCGCCGTGACGCAAGACAACTTGAAAAACCAGCAGGGCGTCGTCGGCAATGAAGTAAAGGTAAACGTGCTGAATCGTCCCTATGGCGGCTTTCCGTGGATCGA
Source organism: Candidatus Dormiibacterota bacterium (assembly GCA_035602135.1). GTDB lineage: Bacteria > Acidobacteriota > Terriglobia > Acidiferrales > UBA7541 > Acidiferrum. The sequence goes on along the minus strand of DATNMX010000063.1, from coordinate 106,800 downwards.
CATGCCCATGACCGCCAATTCCAACTGGTATAACTCGCACAATTTTTACGGTGACTTGAAAGACATCGACGCTGCCACACTTTCCGAAGTGCACTCCTTTTTCAAAACGTACTACGCGCCCAACAATGCCGCACTGGCCATCGTCGGCGATTTCGATCCTGCCGAAGCGAAAAAGTTCGTCGAGAAATATTTCGGCCCGCTGAAGACTTCGCAGTTGCCGCCGGAGCCCGATCTCACGGAGCCGCGTCAAGAAAAAGAAAAACGCACCAGCAAACCGGACATGTTGGCGAAACGCCCTGCGCTAGGCCTTGCTTACCACGTCCCGGATCGCAACACGCCGGAGTATTACGCCATGGGCCTGATCGATCAAATGTTGATTGAAGGCGACGACAGTTTGTTTCATCAGGAGTTGGTGCAAAAACGCGGTTTCACGGGAAAAGTCGACGGTGGGATCAATTTGCTGGGCAATCCGTGGAACTATAACGGTCCCATGCTCTTTATCACCAACATGGTTTACGACCCTGCCACCAGCGCCGACACAATTCTGCAGAGCGTAGACAGCGTCATCGAGCCGCTGCGCACCAAGCCGGTTGACCAAAAAATGTTAGACCGTGCACTCGTCAAGATGCGCTCCGATCTTTACGACACCATTGGTGTGCAGGGCGGATTCGGCTTAACGGATCTGCTGGCCAGCTTTGCGCTCTTTGACGACAATCCGGCGCGCATAAATTCGCTCGTCTCCGAATACCAGAAAGTTACGCCAGCGCTAATTCAGAAAACCGCCAAGGAATATCTGCGCCCAGAAAATCGCACCATCGTAGTCATCGAGCCGCAACAGCAACCCCAGGCCGCACCCGCGGCGCCTGCGGAGAAAAAGTAGCGGAGAGGAAAAAATGAATCGCACAAGCGCACACCAATTCTTGCTGGTTCTTGGTGGTTTATCTCTCGCTGCTATTTCGACCGTGGCGCAAAAACAAACGCCGCCGCCGGGCGGTCCGCCAAAAGCGTTCAAAGTTCCGGCGCATGAATCTTACACACTGCCAAACGGCATGCAGGTCACGCTGATTCCCTACGGCAACCTACCGAAGGTTACCGTGAATCTTGCCGAGCGTGCAGGCAGTTTGAATGAGCCGAAAGAAACATCGGGAGTCGCGGATATTACCGGAGAATTTTTGAAGGAAGGTACCACCACGCTCAGCGCGCAAGCGTTGGCGGAAGCCGCCGCCCGAATGGGCAGCACTCTGAGTGTCGCAGTTGGAGCGGACGAGAGCACATTGGTGACGGATGTTCTGGCAGAGTTTGGGCCGGACGCCGTAAAGCTGGTGGCCGACGTGATCCAGCATCCACTGTTCCCGGCATCCGAGTTGCCGCGGCTCAGGTCCAATCTACTGCGCCAGGTAGCGGTGGCCAAAGCGCAGCCTGCCCAGATTGCTCTCGAGCGATTCCGCAAGCTTATGTATGGCGATCACCCGTATGGCGAGATTCTTCCCGCCGAAGATAGCCTCAAGAAAATGACCCTGGAAGACGCGAAGGCATTTTACGCGGCGAATTATGGTGCCGCTCGCGCGCACTTGTATATTGCCGGGAAATTCGATATGGCGGCGGTCAAGAAGGCCATTGCGGACAACTTCTCCGCGTGGCCCAAGGGCCCGGACGTTTTGAAGAACGTGCCCAAGCCCACGATGCAGCGCGTAATGGACTTGACGGACCGTCCGGGAGCGCCGCAATCCACGATCTATTTGGGGTTGCCGGTACCGGACCCGACCAGTGTGGACAACATCCCTCTTACGGTGACGAATTCCTTGTTGGGCGGATCATTCGGTTCGCGCATCACTTCCAACATTCGCGAAAACAAAGGTTATACCTATTCGCCGCGCAGCCAGATTTCGCAGCGCTATCACGATGCTTACTGGGCGGAGATTGCCGATGTGACCACTTCGGTTACCGGACCATCGCTAAGAGAAATTTTCAGCGAAATTACCCGCCTTCAAAAGGAAGCTCCCTCTGCCGCTGAGCTGCAAGGCATCCAGAGCTATCTCTCCGGGCTGTTCGTCATCCAAAATTCCACTCGGCAAGCTTTAATAAATCAGCTTCATTTTGTGGACTTGCAAGGACTCGCTGAGGACTATCTCACCACCTACGTGCAGAAGGTTAACGCTGTAACACCCGCTGAGGTACAACGCATCACCGCGCAATATATCAAGCCGGAGCAAATGACGATCGTGGTGGTCGGAGATAAAGCCAAGATCGCTGATCAGCTCGCCCCTTTTAGCGCACCTGGCGAAGCGAAGAAGTGAAGAACATCGGCTAAAGAACTTTGGCTAAGGAAGTTTCGGGGGCACCTAAAAAAGTCCGGCGGCACGCCGCCGCCGGCCCGTGGCAAACGCTAAATTTCCAGCTTGCATGACACCCTGGTTTACTTCACAATACCGCCATTGAAACGATTCAATAGAAGGTCCTGGGACACGTGTACACTGCTCTTTAAGCTAACGTGTCGACAAAGCTCTTCTTCGACTACACGAAAGGTATTTGGAATCGTCCTTGAAAAAAACCGGTCACGCCTCTTCAAAGAAAACCTCTTCGGATAAGCAACGCTCGCAAAAGCAACGATCGCCAGCTTCTTCACCGCGTCACGGCGAGTACACCCTCGCGGAAACTTTGTCGCAGCCGGCCATCTGGGCGGAAACCGTTAAGCAGCTTGAGCGGCAAGGCACGCTCAAAAGGCTAGGTGCCGTTTTTTCCTCGCGTCGCCCGTGGCTGATGGTGGCATGCGGCTCCAGCTACTATCTGGCGCAAGTAGTGGCAGAGCTCTGGGCGAAGTACTTTCATATTCCGTGCACGGTGGTACCGGCGTCCGAACTGCTATTTGCCCCGGAAGAAATACTGCGAAATAGCGGCGCGGAACAAGCCGTGCTTATTTCACGCTCTGGGGAAACTACCGAAGTCCTTCGCGCTGGCGAGCTGCTGCAGTCGCACGGGAATATCGTCACCTTGGGCGTGACCTGCAATACCGGTGGTGCCCTCGAAAAACTTTGTAACCATACTTTGAAGCTGCCCTGGGCGGACGAGAAAAGCATGGTCATGACGCGCTCGTTCACGGCGATGTTGCTGATGTTTCAACGTCTCGGCGCGCGAGTCAGTGGCAACACGCAGCTTGCTTCCGTGCTCGACCATATTCCAGAAAAAGCTCAGCAATGGCTGGACGGAAATGCTGATAAGATTCGGGCGTTTGGCGCGAAGCGCAAATTTGCTGATTACGTGTTTCTCGGACAAGGCGCGCACTATTGGCTCGCGCAGGAAGCGGCGCTGAAAATCACGGAGATGTCTTCCTCCTATGCGCAGGCCTATTACACGTTGGAATTCCGGCACGGTCCGCGATCCATCGCCAGCCGCGACACATTGATTACTTTTTTAATTTCGGATGCTGCCGCGGCGGAAGAAGCGCTCATCGTGAACGAGCTCAAACAATTGCGCGCGGCCACCTTGGTAGTCGCGAATCGCGCGACTCCAGCGTTGCAACGATGCAGCGACCTGCTGATCTCCCTCGACATGGATGAACCTGAGTTCGCCCGGTTCCCGGTCACCGCGATTCCGGCTCAACTTCTCGGCGCCGCGATTGGCGTGCGCAAAGGATTAAATCCTGATGCGCCGAAAAATCTGACGCGCGCGGTGGTTTTGGGTTCCAACGAGAGCGACCCAATTAGGCGGAGCGATACTTGAGCACTGACGCCCCGATGGCTGCTGCGCCGCGGCTGCGGCGGACGCTCACCCTCGGCGACCTGATCCTTTACGGCGTTATCGTTATCCAGCCGGTCGCGCCGATGTCGGTTTTCGGCGTCCTCAGCGAACGCGGCCGCGGCCACGTGGTTACCGCCATCCTCATCGCCATGGTGGCGATGTTGTTCACCGGCATCAGCTACGGCCGCATGGCGCGCGCGTACCCCAGTGCTGGTTCGGCGTTCACCTACGTCGCCCAGGAAATTCACCCCGGACTGGGATTTGTAACCGGCTGGAGCATGGTCATGGACTACATGATCAATCCGTTGATCTGTACGATCTGGTGCGCGCAGCAGGCCCACGTCTTTGCTCCCGGAGTTCCTGTATGGACGTGGAAAGTTTTTTTCGCGGTGGTATTTACCATGCTGAATATCCGCGGCATCAAGACTTCAGCGCGCATCAATACGGGCATGGCCATTGGAATGGGCGTGGTCGTCGCCATAATCTTCGTCGCCGCGGCGCGTTATATTCTTGGCCATCCTCATGACGAGACGGGTTTCTTCACTCGGCCATTTTACGATCCCAGCACTTTCAGTTACGGCGCGTTGTTGGGTTGTACCTCTATCGCCGTGCTCTCTTACATCGGCTTCGACGGGATCTCCACGCTGTCAGAAGAAGCGGAAAATCCGCGACGCAACATTCTGCTGGCTACCGTATTCACCTGTGTGGCAGTGGGAATCCTTTCAGCGGCGGAAGTTTACATCGCGCAGCTTATTTGGCCCGGATCGCAACATTTTCCGGATGTCGATACCGCATACGTTTGGGTGGCCGGCCGCGCGTGGAAACCCCTGTTTCCCATTGTTGGGTTCACTTTACTGGTCGCCAATTTTGGCTCCGGGATGGCCGCGCAGTTAGGAGCCGCGCGTCTGCTTTACGGCATGGGCCGTAGCAACGCCCTGCCGAAATCATTTTTCGGCGTAATTGACCCGAAACACTATGTTCCCCGAAACAACGTGATTTTCATCGGTATTATCGTTCTGATCGGAGCTTTTCTTCTTTCCTACGGCTTGGGCGCAGAGCTGCTGAATTTTGGCGCATTGATCGCGTTCATGGGCGTCAACGCAGCCGCTTTCGTTCGCTATTTCTTGCGAGCGCCAGAAAAAAAACTTTGGAACCTGATTCCTCCAGTGCTGGGCTTCGTCATTTGCCTGATATTGTGGGTGAATCTCAGCCGGCTGGCGATGATCACCGGCAGCATCTGGATGATTGCTGGTGTTGCCTTCGGATACTGGAAGACACGTGGTTTCCGCCAGTCGCTATCCTTCGAACTTCCTCCAGAGTAACCGCCGCGGCCAGCCCATGGTTGCAATTCAAGCATGTCCCGCTGGATGATGGTGCCGCGGAGAACGCTAGTTGAAGAAGCAACGTGGCAATAATACAACGGTAACCATGCGGGATGTCGCCAAGACCAGCGGCTTCTCTCCTGCCACCGTCTCCATCGTTCTGAATAATGCTCCGTTAGCGCGCTACATTGCTCCCGCCACCAAAAAGCGCATCGAAGAAATCGCAAAAAAGATGGGTTATCGCCCGAATGCCATGGCGCGCTTTCTCCGCAGCAAACGCAGTCACAGTGTCGGCGTAATGTTTTTTGATATTACCGATCCATTTTGCACGCCGATCCTGCGCGGCATTGAGAACGCCCTCTACCAATCTTCCTACGTGCCGATATTTGCCGACGCGCACAACCAGCGCAACCGATTTGAGCGCTATCTCGAGATGCTGCTCGAACACCACGTGGAAGCGCTGATCGTTGTCGCTAACTGGCTGTTCGTGGACATTCATTTGCTCGCTGACCTTAGCAAGCGCAATATTCCCGCGGCTACCATAGGTTGGGAGCTGCCCGGTGAAACCGTTAGTTCCGTGATGGTCGATAACGAAACCGGTGGGCGGCTGGCCATCGAACACCTGCATAACCTGGGCCATCGGAAAATCGCTTTTATTCGCGGTCCGAAAATGTTGATTGATACCGCTCCTCGCTGGCGGGGCATCCAGAAGTTTGCTCACACGGCCAAGTTGACCATCGATTCATCGCTCGTTGTCCAGCTTCCGGAGTCCTTCGATCCTAATTCAGGTTTCGAGGGTGGCCAGCGATTTACAGAAGAACTTCTGCAAAAGAAAAAACGCTTTACGGCTTTGCTGGCGTTCGATGACCTGACGGCGTTGGGCGCGATTCGCGCGCTCAACAAAGCCGGCGTGAAGGTGCCGGAACAATGTTCCGTAATCGGCTTCGACGATGTGCCGTTTTCCGCGCTGGGCGTGCCTTCTTTGACCACCGTGCGACAACCCCTCGAGGCTATGGGCAATTTCGCGGTGAACATGGTGATGGAAGGCGTTAATGCGGGTCTTGAAAAACGAGACTGGAATTTTGTCCGTCACAAAACGGCTCCGGAGCTGGTAATCCGTGATTCCACCCGCGCGCCGTCTTCCACCAGCGCGCATGACTGAAAATATCTTCAACGATTCAACCGGCTGCTTTATTGACGCTTGCACAAAAAAAGGCGCGGATAAAAACATCCGCGCCTGCCTTGAATTGAAAAACTATTTTTATTTCTTACTGTGCCGGTACAAATACTGCCGAAGGCGCCAAGAACTCTACGTTCGGAAGCTCTGTCACCAGCCGCACGCGCTCGAATCGTCCTTTTTTGCCGCCGCTATCCACAAAGGTCAACAAATATTGGTTGCGAAGGTGCGTAGCAATTTCGTCGAAGTACGGCTTTAGAGTCACCGGCATGCTAGACCCTAGATAATAAGATTCCGCGCCGGTTTCGTCGGAGAGCTGGCTTAAATTGGATTGCGCGTTCATAACCCGGAAAAATCCCAGCCCGCTATGCCCGGCATCCGGTGAATAAATTGTCCAGATATTCACGTTCGCTTTCTGTGCGTGCTCGATGGTCGGGTCCAGGTCCGGACTTCTGGGGCCGAAATTCCCGCGGAAATAATCGACTCCCGAAGAAATCAGTAAGATCGAGCGCCGCTCGCCTGCTCCGGGCAGTCTCTTGATCAAGTCCTGCAGCTCGAGATACGGGCTAGAGAAAGCTCCTTCGGTACCCATTGGAAGACGCAACGCTTTCGCGGCCAACGCATGGTCATCGGTGAAATCCTGAGCGATAATAGCAGCGCCGTTGCGCCCGTAAGACACGGAAATGTAAGTCGACGGGGGCTGTGCCATCATAAATGCTTTCAGGTCACTCCATTGGTTCGCAATGCTGCTGTCGAGTGAATCGTCGATTAAAACAGCGAGATAGAGTTTTTCGCCGCGCTTCCAGTCGGCTACTTGCAAGCGTTCTTTACCTCGATACAGCTGCACGTCGTCTTTCTTTATTTCGGGCGGGTTGGAATTCTTCTGGCCAACTGCGGTCACCGTCATCGTTACCGAGCCTCCGCCCACGGCGCTCGATTTTGTGCCTCCCCAAGCTGAACCTGCCACCGCGAGCCCAAGGAAGACTGCCACCGCGGAAAACATCGCTTTTCTGTCCATAAATAGACTTCCTTTCTTGAGTCTAATGACTTAGATGCATCCCGTGCCGAAACGCCTATATCAAGGCCCGGCATCCCAGGCACCCCGGGCAACGTGTCGTTATCTTTCATCGCCCAAATACCCTGATCTGTGTTGAAATGCCTCGCGCATCTTGACGAATAAGGAAGAGAGGACCGCACCTGTGAAAAGCTACATCGGCGCGATCGATCAAGGCACCACCAGTACGCGGTTCATGGTCTTTGATACATCGGCACGCATCGTCGCGGTCGCCCAAAAGGAACATGAGCAGATCTTTCCTAAACCCGGATGGGTTGAGCACGACGCGCTGGAGATTCTGCGCCGCACGGAAGAAGTTATAACGGAAGCACTCGAACAGCGTGGTCTGCGGGCTGCGGATCTCGCAGCTATCGGGATTACCAATCAGCGCGAAACAACGGTCGCATGGGAGCGCAAGACTGGCCGTCCCGTCGCGAACGCCATTGTTTGGCAGGATACACGTGTATCGGAGGATGTTGCGCGCTTTGCCAAAGATGGCGGTCCTGATCGCTTTCGCGCAAAAACAGGATTACCGCTCAGTACGTATTTCAGCAGCCTGAAACTTCGCTGGATTCTTGAGAACGTCCGCGATGCGCGTAAAAAAGCAATGGATGGAGAGCTGCTCTTTGGAAATATCGATACGTTTCTGGTCTGGAATCTTACTGGCGGCGTGCAAGGCGGAGCGCACGTTACCGATGTGACTAATGCGAGCCGCACACAACTCCTTAATTTGGAAACACTGGATTGGGACGCGACACTTCTCGAAGCATTTAATATTCCGCGCGCCATGCTTCCAACCGTTTCTTCTAGCAGCGAAATTTACGGCGAAGCATCGATTTCCATTATTCGAGGTGTGCCGGTCGCCGGCATTTTGGGAGATCAGCAAGCCGCGCTGGTTGGGCAAGCGTGTTTCCGTCCTGGAGAAGTAAAAAATACTTACGGTACCGGCTGTTTTCTTTTGATGAACACTGGCGAGCGCGCAATGCCTTCCAAATTTGGCTTGTTGACTACGGTTGCTTATAAATTTGGAAGCGCACCTGCACACTATGCTCTCGAAGGCAGCGTCGCCATCACCGGTGCTTTGGTGCAATGGCTTCGCGATAATCTTGGCATCATTCAGAAAAGTTCGGATGTCGAGCTTCTTGCGCGAAGCGTTACCGATAATGGCGGCGTTTACTTTGTGCCGGCTTTTTCAGGATTGTATGCACCGTACTGGAAAGAGAATGCACGCGGCGTGATCGCGGGCCTCACGCGTTATGCGAATAAAGGCCACCTGACGCGAGCCGTGCTGGAGGCTACTGCGTTCCAGACGCGCGAAGTTGTGGAGGCTATGGAAAAGGATGCGCACATTTCCTTGGAAACTCTGCGTGTGGATGGGGGCATGGTCGTTAATGAATTGCTGATGCAATTTCAGGCGGACATTTTAAATCGCGAAGTCGTGCGCCCCGTAATTCAAGAAACAACCGCGCTGGGCGCAGCGTATGCCGCGGGCCTGGCGGTGAAATTCTTTTCGGGCTTGGGGCAACTCCGGGCCAACTGGGCTGCGGACCGCACGTGGAAACCAAATCTCGCTGAAACGCAGCGCGCGGAACTTTATAAACTTTGGAAAAAAGCCGTTACCCGTTCTTTCGACTGGGTGGAATCCTAAAGGAGAATTCTTGTTATGATCTCGCCGTTCCTTGGTGAATTTCTTGGAACCATGGTGCTTATTTTGCTCGGCAACGGTGTCGTCTCTGGAGTTTTGTTGAAACACTCCAAAGCACAAGGCAGCGGCTGGCTAGTGATTACCGCGGGATGGGCTTTTGCCGTAATGGCCGGCATTTTCACGGCTGTGGCTTGCGGCAGCACCGCGGCGCATTTGAATCCCGCCGTGACGCTGGGGCTTGCAGTGCGCTCCGGCAATTTCGATATGTTCGGCCCCTTTCTCGCCGCGCAGTTGCTGGGCGCTATTCTTGGCGCTGCTTTGGTGTGGTTGCACTTTTTGCCGCATTGGAAAGAAACGGCGGATAGCTCCGCGAAGCTGGCTTGTTTCTGTACGTCGCCGGCAATCCGCGGATTGGTTTCTAATTTGGTCAGCGAAATCATCGCGACGTTTGTTTTGGTTTTTGTCGTCGGCGCAATTTTCTCCAAGAATGTATCCGCCAGCGGTCCTGTGTCCGGCCTCGGCGCGTATCTTGTCGCTTGCCTGGTGTGGGGCATCGGGCTTTCTCTCGGCGGTACCACCGGGTACGCGATCAATCCGGCGCGCGACCTGGGACCGCGCATCGCACACGCCATTCTTCCCATCGCTGGAAAAGGCAATTCGGATTGGAGCTACGCGCCGGTTCCCCTCGTTGGCCCACTAGCCGGCGGCGCACTCGCGGGCTGGCTGTTGCGCATTCTCGGCGTGTAATTCATGAGTCTTATGCGGTCCATGCTGCTGTCAGCTGCGCGCAATTCCTGGCTGCGGCAGCGCGCCAGCAAATACCGGCTTGTGAAGCGCAGCGTGTCGCGATTCATGCCCGGCGAAACAATCGATGAAGCGCTCGTGGCCGCGCAAGAGTTGCAATTTAAGAAAATCGGAATGGTGTTTACACACCTCGGCGAAAACATTCAAAATCACGACGAAGCAAAGCGGGTCACCGAACATTACCTCGAAGTTCTGGATCGCATTCATACACTCCGTCTGCCAGCGGAAATTTCCGTGAAGCTGACGCAACTCGGTTTGGATCTTTCTCCGGAGCTTTGCTACGAAAATCTGTGCAGCATATTGGTACATCAACAGGGCCTCGCACACGAACAGGGCTTGGCAATAGACTGGGCGCGCGAACAGAAAGATGTCGTGGTGTGGATCGACATGGAAGGGAGCAATTATGTTGACGCAACGCTGGGTATTTACCGGCGCGCGCTGCAGTCCTGGCCCAACGTTGGCGTTTGTGTGCAGGCGTACCTGCGGCGGACAAGAGAAGATTTGGCGACGCTGGTCCAGCTGCAAGATTTGGCGACGCTGCTGCCGCTGCGACCGTCAATCCGGTTGGTGAAAGGGGCGTACAACGAACCGCCCGAAATAGCGTTCCCGCGAAAGCAAGACGTGGATGAAAATTACTCTTTGCTGGCGCAAGAACTTCTCCTCGCAAAAAAGCATGGGCGGTGCCGGCGCGCGGCGTTTGGAACTCATGATGTAAGGCTGATCCGGAGAATCTCGGAATTCGCGGCAGGTAAAGGGTTTGCCAAAAGCGAAATTGAGGTGCAGATGCTTTATGGAATCCAGTGGGCGGAGCAAGAGCGGCTGGCGCGGGAAGGTTACCGGTGCATGGTACTGGTTTCGTATGGGAGCCATTGGTACGCATGGTTCTTGCGGCGACTGGCGGAACGGCCTGCGAATCTGTGGTTTCTGGTTCGGAATGCCTTTGGCTGAGGGTGCGTTCCCTTTTTGGGAAGAGATGAGGTACCTCTCCGCTGTTTTCGTAAGAGTGGAAAGCAAAGGGGGATTACAGGAAGGGAAGTTTGTGAGAGTGGCAAACAAAGGAGATAGGTTTGCAAGAATTTGATGATTGAGTAGAAGAGCGGAAGTGAACGAAGGAGGCGGGCGGACAGAAGCGATTCAGCCTGGGCGATAACTACAAACGAGATTGCAAACACTGCCACCATGTGCTGCCGCGTATCTGCCCGCACCTAATCCAGGAAAATGTCGCTCGTCCGTTACTTGTTGCGGAGCCGGCGAATCATCGCTGCCCCGCCCAATCCCGACGCCAGCAACAGCATCGACCCGGGCTCGGGGACGTGAACGTTATTCCACATAGCGACTCCGGCGAATGCGGGAAGCGACAAAACGGACATCGCCGCAGTGAGCATCAATACGAACGTGAGGGCTTTCTTCATGGGTTTCTCCTATCGCTGGGGGGACAACCTAGCTCCTTGCCATCGAGTAACGGAGAGATTGAAGGAAGTTGCTATCGGGTAATTACCTTAATTCGGGAGGTATTGATCATCTGACCTATTTTAGTGAGAGGGACCTATCGGCGAACTCGATATTGCGCAATGCCGGGTACAGCTTGCGGTATTCGGCGTATTGGCGGTTCATGAGGGCGACATCTTTCGGTTGAGGCTGCACAGTTTTCGCGACGTGCACGGCGGCGTTGCACGCGCTCTCCACGGAGGGCCACACTCCAACGCCGACGCCAGCGAGCAATCCCGCGCCATAAGCGGCGCCTTGGTCTGCAGCAATCAAATCCACAGGCATGCCGTAGATATCGGCTTGGATTTGTTGCCAGAGTTTGCCGCGCGCGCCGCCGCCGCCGAGCCGAATCGATTCCGCGGGGACGCCCAAGTCCTCGAAGATCGTCAAGGTGTCCCGAAGACTGAAGGCCACGCCTTCGAGAATCGCGCGAATGATGTGTGCGCGGGTATGTTGAGCGGTGATGCCGACGAGCGCGCCGCGTGCATGAGGGTCCAAATGCGGCGTCCGCTCGCCCATGAGATAGGGCGTCCACAAAAGACCATCGGCACCGGGCGGCACCGTTGCCGCCTCATCCATTAAGCGGTCGTAGGGATCGCGGCCGTCGTCTGTGCCGGCTCCGAACTGATCGCGGAACCAACGCAGAGAAAGCCCGGCGCCCTGCGTGACCCCCATGACATGCCAGCGCCCAGGAATCGCATGACAAAAAGTGTGGATGCGGCCTTGCGGTTCAAGTACTGGGCGGCTGGTAGCCGCAAACACGACGCCGGATGTGCCAATCGTCGCACTGACGGCTCCGGGGCGCACGATTCCCATGCCCACCGCGCCTGCCGCCTGATCCCCCGCACCGGCTACGACGGGAGTTCCCGGCCGGAGTCCTGTGGCATCCGCGCCTTCCTGGGTAATATGGCCAGTAATCTCGTGCGATTCGAAAACCTTGGGAAGCAGGGCTTCCTCAATTTGCGACACTTCCATCATTGGTGCCGACCAACGGCGGTTGACAACATCCAGTAGCAGCGTCCCGGATCCGTCGGCGACATCGATGGCGCGCGCGCCGGTGAGCCGGAAGCGCACGTAATCCTTGGGCAGCAGTACGGTGCGCGCGCGAGCCCATACTTGCGGTTCGCGCTGCTGGACCCACCAAATTTTGGGAAGCGTGAAACCGGTCAGCGCGGGATTGGCGGTCAGCTCGATGAGCTGGCGCGCGCCAACTCTTTCGGTGATGGCGCGGCATTGTTCTTCAGTTCGTTGATCGCACCAAATGATGGAGGGACGCAGGACTTCGCCCGATGCGTCCAGCAGAACCAGGCCGTGCATTTGTCCGGTGAGTCCTACAGCGTTGATATCGTTCGCGGAGGTGCCAGTTTTTGCCAGGCACTCTTGAATGGCTTGGCGGGCGGCGCGCCACCAGTCGTGGGGATGTTGTTCGGCCCAGCCAATTTGCGGAGAAGATATCGGCTGGTGCTCGGCGGTTGCAGAGCCGACGACGCGCCCGGAGGGATCCAGCAATACGGCGCGCGTTCCACCGGTTCCGATGTCGATACCGAGCAACTTGGTGGTCATGCTGGACCTTAGGCTCTGTGTTGCTTCGGATGAGGAACGAGTCTGGCGTCCGTGTCCGAGATTAATGCTTCCAGTCGATAGTCGTCTTCGAAATGATTCTTTCTCTAGAGTAAGCCAGTATGGCGCGCGCGATGCGTTTGTGAAAAATCTTGGCGCTTAAACGTGAGAAAGGGCCACATGCTTGCGATCGGCCACGGACGCGAGAGCGGCTTCTATTACGGCAAGGCCGTCGTCAAGTTGCTCGTCGGTAATGACCAAAGGCACAAGAATGCGCATGATGTTGTTGTATGTGCCTGCAGTAATGGTGATGAGGCCGTGTTCGTAGCAGAAGTGGGCTATTTCTTTGGTTTCAGTGTCAGCGGGCTCACGAGACTCGGCATTGCGAACTAGCTCAATGGCGCACATGCCACCGAGACCGCGCACATCGCCCACGAGCGGCCATCTTTTCTGCCAGCTATGGGCGCGCTCTTCAAAACGTCTTCCGATGGCTGCGGAGCGCTCAAGTAAGCCGCCCTTTTCGATTATCTCGAGGGAAGCCAGGGCGGCAGCGCAAGAAGCCGGGTTGCCGGCAAACGTACTGCCGAGGCCGCCCACCTTTGGCGCGTCCATGATTTCCGCTCGGCCAGTGATGGCAGCGATCGGCAAGCCACCGCCTAGAGATTTTGCCGTGATGATGATGTCCGGGTCGATACCGTAGTGTTCGATGGCGAAACATTTTCCCGTGCGCCCAACGCCAGACTGTACTTCATCAGCAATGAAAACTATGCCGTGCTTGCGGCAAATTTTCTGAATAATGCTGAAGAACTCTTTGGGCGGGGCAACGAAGCCACCTTCACCGAGAACCGGCTCGACAATTATCGCAGCTACGGACTCAGGCGCAACCAATCGTTTGAAGGCGTCTTCCAGCGCGTAAGCGCAAAACATTTTGCAGGACGGATAAGTCAAATTGTAGGAACACCGATAGCAGTAAGCGTAAGGAATCCGATAAATGTCGTTGACGAAGGGCTCGAAACCTTCCTTGTAAGGACGCGTCTTGCTGGTCAGCGACATAGTGAGAAGTGTACGTCCGTGAAATGCGTCGTTAAAACAGATCACTGCTGGACGCTTCGTGTAAGCGCGCGCTATTTTGATGGAGTTTTCAACGGCCTCGGCGCCGGTGTTAACGATGAACGTCTTTTTTTCAAATTTTCCAGGTGCCAGCGCATTGAGCTTTTCCGCCAGGGCCACATACGGTTCGTAAGGGGTGACGCTGAAACAAAGATGGAGATATTTCTCCATCTGGGCGCGGATGGCGCTGGTAACTGGCAGTGCGCGATGCCCCATATTGAGGCAACCGATGCCCCCAGCAAAATCGATGAAGCGATTGCCATCCACATCTTCGATTACTGCGCCTTCCGCCGAAGCTGCGAACACAGGAATGGCATGATACAGGCCGCGAGGAATAGCGGCTTCGCGACGTGCCATCAAAGCGCGAGAACGTGGTCCGGGGATTTCGGTTCTGATTTGAATTGTCTTCATTTTGGTGTCCATTATTCTGTTTAGTACCAGCCGATCGGCGTTTCATCGAGATTGACAAACACCTGTTTTGTCTCCAGATACTCTTCGAGACCCCAGGGTCCGAGTTCACGGCCGAAGCCCGACTGTTTATAACCGCCCCAGGGCGCTTCAACGTATGTCGGCTGCATATGGTTAACCCACACAATGCCAGCACGGAGGGACTTCACCACGCGAAACGCTTTGTAAATGTCGCGAGTCCACACGGCGGCAGCAAGTCCATAGGGCGTATCATTGGCGATGCGAATCGCGCTAGCTTCGTCGTCGAAGGGAATCACCGAAGCAACAGGACCAAAAATTTCTTCGCGGGCGATGCGCGCATTGTTATCAACATCGTAGAAAATCGTCGGCTCAACATAGAAACCCTTAGCAAAGCCTTTTGGCCTGCCACCGCCGATGGCGACCTTGGCTTCCTTCTTTCCTAGCTCCAGATATGAGCTAACACGCTCGTACTGCTCCTTGCTGACGAGGGGTCCCATTTTCGTTTCTCGCTCGGATGGCGCGCCAAGCTTGATACGTTTGGCTTTTTCCGTCATAGCCTCGACGAATTTTGAATAAATTGTTTTTTCCACGAGGATGCGGCTGCCCGCCGAGCACACTTCTCCCTGATTGATGAAGACGCCAAAGAGCGCTCCGTCCACGGCGGCTTCCCAATCTGCACCTTCGAAGAAAATATTGGGGGATTTTCCGCCGAGTTCCAACGTGATGCGCTTCAGCGTGTCCGCTGCACTTTTGACAATTAGCTTGCCGACCGCTGCGCTACCCGTGAAGGCAATTTTGTCCACGCCAGGATGCGCGACGAGCGCGGCGCCAGCGGTTTCGCCCAAACCATTCACAATATTCACGACGCCGGGTGGAAAGCCGACTTCTTCAAACCACGGAGCAACTTCGAGTGCGGTGAGAGGAGTTTGTTCCGCGGGCTTGAGAATACACGTGCAGCCCGCGGCGAGAGCAGGAGCAAGCTTCCACGCCGCCATGAGCAGCGGATAATTCCACGGAATGATTTGCGCGGCGACGCCCACAGGTTCCCGCAGCGTAAAACTAAGTGCGTTCGCGGGAACTGGATTCACGTGGCCGAGCACTTTATTGGCGAGGCCTGCGTAGTATTCAAAACATGTGGCGACATCCGCAATGTCGTATTCCGCTTCGACTATCGGCTTCCCGGTATTTTGACACTCGATTTTCGCCAGTATGGCTGCGTTTTGACGGATTTTTTCCGCGAATTTGAAGAGCAGGCGGCCGCGCTCTGCGGCGCTGGTCTGCGGCCAAGGGCCCGAATCAAAGGCGGTACGCGCGGCCTGCACCGCGCGTTCAACATCGGCGGCGTTTGCCGACGCCACGTTGGCGATGACTTCTTCAGTCGAAGGATCGTAAACAGCAAATGTTTCTCCGGTCGAGCTGCTGACCCACTGGCCGTTTACGTAATTCTGATGCGTTCGAAGGCCAATCTTTACACGGCTTGACATGACAACCTCCCAAATTCCCTGTCGCCCATCGTGCGGGACGCATTTTCTTTAAAGCGCGGGCGTAGTGGCTGCAATTTTCCGGGCAGCTTTACGCCTACCGTACACAAAAAAGAGGAACGCGGCGAGGCCGATGAAAAATAGAGTCCCACCAAACATCCACACTTCATAAGAGAAAAGCGAAGTAATCTGCTGCGCGGGAAAAAACACCAAAGCGATTCCCACAAGCGTAGTCAAGCATCCACTGAGGCCAGCGACCAGTATGGTCGTTCTGCTGTATCGGCCCTTCACAAAAGAATTGCCGAGGCCAATTTTCAGTAGGGCGCCGAACATATACAGAAATGGAATCAATTGCAAAACCACCGCTAAGGAAAGCAGTTTCTGAAAAGTTTCTTGCACTCCCGCGCTAGCGAGCGTGAAATTAATGACCACCAAAATCATAGATACCACGGCGTGAACAGTCAGCGCAGCGTAGGGGGTTGCATAACGCGGATGAAGCTTGCCCAGCCACGACGGCATGTAGGAATCCAGACCCGCGACAAAGGGAATCCGCGCGGAGCCGCCCAGCCACGCGGAGCCGATGCCAGCGATCGACAGGCTTAGCAAAAAGGCAAAGGGAGCGACCATCCAGTCTGCGCCAATGCGGTCCGCCATATGTGCCACGGCTTGAACGACCCCTTGCAAAACACTGATGTTTTCTTTGCTGACAGCGATGAGCAGAGTTAACGTGGCCCCGATATATAACAAGCCTGAGAGAATCCCGCCCAGCGCTACTGCGCCGGGAAGGGTCTTCCGAGGATTTTCTATTTCGTCGCCCATAACGGAGGCTAGCTCAAGACCAACCAGCCCAAAACAAATCACTCCAAAAGAATTCAAAACGAATCGAGGGTTGGAAGGAATCCTAAAATCCGCCGCAGTCACCGCCCTGCCGAATCGCAGCCAAATAATGATTCCGAGGCCGATTAGGATGGCGGAGGCGATTCCGGTGCCGATAGCTCCCACATTGTTAACCCACTTACCGATTCCTAGACCTAAGACGTTTAGTAAAAGAAGGACAAGTAAAAGAAGCAGGGAAATCATTAGCGCAAAGGTTTTATTGTCCGCTAGAGACACATGCCGAGGGCCGAGAACAAACACGGAAACACCAACAAAATAAAGCATGACCGTTGGGACGTACATCATATTGTTGGTCCAGTAGCACCATCCGGAAAGGAAACCGTGGAAATCGCCGAAGACTTCTTTGGCCCAGAGGTATACGCCACCTTCACCCGGGAATCGATGTGCGAGTTCAATCACGGCGATACCTTGCGGCCAGAAAAAAAGAAGCAAAGAGACCAACCATAACCACACCGTGACGCCGCCATTAGCAGCGATCGATGGAACAACGTTCAGATTGAATACCGCAACCACAAAAAGCAGAACAAGGTCCCAGCGACCGAGAACGCGCCGCAAGTGAGGCGTTGGTGCTGCCACGCAAGCAGCGGTAGTGGTGACCTCGTTAGGCAACAACTGCTCCATCTTTAACTGACGGCAGAATGTCATTTCGCCTGGAGACGATGGGCTTCGACGCAACCTTCACCGGCAAGATTGCGCGGCATCGCCGGCAGCTTCGCATGGCCACGAGCTTAGTGACCCGCGGCACCCACGAACTTTGCGCCACGTTCCTGCTGCGCACGGGCTAATGCGGGTGCGACATCCTCAAAGGCCGCAAGGTGTTTGTCGATATCGGCTGCGCTGTGCTGCACGGAGATGGTCCACTGTTCGTCCCACCAGTACGGTTGAGCCAGTACATCACGATTGACCATGGCGAACCAATAGTGC
This sequence comes from Candidatus Dormiibacterota bacterium, assembly GCA_035602135.1. Taxonomy (GTDB): domain Bacteria; phylum Acidobacteriota; class Terriglobia; order Acidiferrales; family UBA7541; genus Acidiferrum. The sequence goes on along the minus strand of DATNMX010000063.1, from coordinate 89,171 downwards.
CGCCAGAGATCGACGTCGATGGCAGTCCAATCGCGGTAGTTGCGAATCTCCTTGGGGTACAGCATGAGTGCGCCGTTGACTCCCGCACTGGCCACGTAGGCTTGCAGGCCAGCTTTCGCGACAATGCTGCGATAGCCCTCCGCCAGCTTCTTGCTGAGCTTGTCCACGTGCGCATAATTGTCTCGCGTAAGCACCTCGCGGAAAGTGGCGAGGCCGGCAGCCATCGACACACGATTCGTGTTGTATGTACCGCCGTGAAAAACCTTGTGCTGTGAAATCAGGTCCATCACCGCGCGGCTAGCGCCAAAGGCTCCGAGCGGTACGCCACCTCCAATGGATTTTGCGAGGCAGATCATGTCTGGCTTCACACCAAAGTATTCACTCGCGCCACCCCAGCCAAGCTTTGCGCCGGTCTTCACCTCATCGAAGATGAGCAACGCGTTGTTTTTTGTCGCGAGGTCGCGCAAGCCTTGCAGAAAACCAGGCTGCGGCATGCATAACCCGACGTTCATGAGGATAGGTTCCAGAATAATCGCGGCAATTTGTCCTGGATATTGCTTGAAGCGATGCTCGACACCCGCAAGGTCGTTGAAGCTGGCAATGACGACGTTGTCCACGGTGGCCTTAGGCACACCGAGACCGCCGGGCACGGAGTTAGGCGTGCCGGCATCGCCATATTCTTCGGCCTTGGGCTTGACACTGACCAGCGCAGTATCATGCAAACCGTGGTAAGCACCCTCGAACTTCAGGATTTTGTCGCGCTTCGTTGCCGCGCGGGCCATGCGGCAGGCGTGCATGGTCACTTCCGTACCGCTAGAGCCAAAGCGCACCATCTCCACGGGATAGCGGGCGCAAATTTCTTCTGCAAGCTCCCATTCCATGTCGTGCGGCATGCCGAACGTAGTTCCCGCATGTAACACCTTCTCGATGGCTTTCACCACAGCAGGATGACAATGGCCGGCCATCAGCGTGCCGAAACACAAGTTATGATCGACGTATTCGTTGCCGTCGATGTCTCGCAGCTTGCTGCCCTGCGCTTCTTTCACAAAGATGGGGTAAGGATCGTAGGCGCGATAGTTGCTGGCGACGCCAAGCGGGATGCGTTTCAGGGCGCGCTTGTGCGCTTCCGCCGATTTCGGTGTGCGCTTCTCGTATGTGGCAATTTCCTTCTGTAACGTGTCGTGCATAGGAGTACTCCATGGTGCCGGCAGGTCTATTCCCTGTAGTCAGTGTCGATCAAACCAAAACTTTGTGAGCGTGCGAAGCCGCAGCCCTTGCGAGTCGCTCCTTAAAGCCGTTGCTAGCTGCCTGTCTGCGCTAGAAGCGGAACTTCAGTGCGAACTGTAGCAGTCGCGGGTCGCGAATATGCAATACCTGGCCAAAGGTGCCGCCTTGATTCGAAATGTTGCCATCAACGGTGTAGAACTGCGCGTGGTTCCATACGTTGAAGATATCGCCTCGAAATTCCATTTGCAGGCGCTCCCCGAAATTCGTGCGTTTTGAAAAGCTCATGTCGGTGCTGTTTATCCCTGGGCCGCAGCAGATCGAGCGGGGGGCTTTTCCGATCGTTCCCGCCGGAACAGTGGCATTGGTGAACAAATTCGGATCGAATACAAAACCGGAGATGGAAGCGCATGGGGGAGCCCCGGCCCCTGCCAACGGACCGGTGAAAGCCGCGCAGACCGTGCTCCGGGGATCGACCCTCTTGAAGGGCCCTGCGAGATTTGGCTGGCCCGGCGCCTCGAAGTCGAACGTCGTGTCCAGCAGCTCGATATCCGCTTGGGAGGTAATGCGAATCGGGAAGCCGCTCTGAAAGGTGAGTATGCCCGACACTTCCCAGCCATCTAGCAACTGGCCTTTGAAACCGTCATACCTGGGAATGGGCAGGTCCCAAACGTAGTTGAAAACAAAGCGATGTCGGGAATCGAAAGCGGAGAGGCCGTAGGTCGAATTGAAATTGAGCGGATTCAGTGCGCTTTCGAAACTGGAAGCATTGTCCAGGGATTTGCTGAAAGTATAGGAAGCCTGAAACTGCAGTCCGTGCGAGAAGCGCTTCTCAAACAGAGCCTGCAGGGAGTTGTAGTTTGAGTGTGCAATGGTGTCTTCACTGAAGATCCCGGAAAACACCGGCTTCCCACCAGTGGGGCAGCCCGTGCCGCTCAGCGGGTCGCAGAGAGGCGAAGAGTAGGGGCGTATCCCCACGAGGGTAATCTGGGTGCCTCCTGTGGCACCTGTCACGATACACGCAGGGGCAGGATTCAGGATCGAACAAGGAATATTTTGTCCGTTGGGGCCGCCTCCAACATAAGGTAGGTGGAAGAGCTGACCCGCCCGAAGGCTAAAGGAATACGGAGCGTCCTCGCCGAAGGGACCGCAACCTTGCCCGAACGTTGCCAGATCAAGGCATGTCGTGGGATTGCCAGGGTTTACTTCGTAGGTAGCAAGCAACCGGTGGCCTTGTGATCCCACATAGCCCACCTGCAAAAGAATATTGCCGGGCAGCTCCCGCTTGATCGTCAAATTGTACTGGTCTGAATACTGCGGCCGCATATTCGCTGGGAACTGTCCAAAATAAACGCTGCCCAGGAACCGGGACCAGTCGAGCGGCTGGTTGCGGGGCGGGTTTAGGATGCCTGTGAATGGATTGGGGAAGACCGTCCCGTTTTGGCCAACGTAGGGCGTTTGAAGAAACGGCGTGGGGACAAAGTTGCTCCCGCCAAAGGGTGGCTCGGCGCTGAATTGCTCAAGTACGAGTTGCTCGATGGGGTTGTAGAAAATTCCGAACCCCATGCTTACGCTGGTCTTGCTCGGACCTCCGGTCAACTTGGACAGCCATCCATCTTTCCAGCCAGGGCTCCAGTTGAGCCCGAGCCGCGGGGCAAAAGCCTTGTAATAGGTATTAGTCAAACCGTTCGGAACGCCTTTGTCTCCAGGGAAAACCAATCCGATAGGAGTGACGCCGGCGGCATCGCATCCCGCTACTCCAGGCTGTGGAAATTGGGTAAGAAGAGGGTTGGTCGGGTCGAGGGCGCAAGGATAGATGGTCGAACGTTGCCCCGGCCGGAAGGTTTGCACTTTCTGGCCGATATCGGCTAGCGGCGTGTTCATTTCCCAGCGAACACCGTAGTTTAAGGTCAGATTCGGCTTAATCTTCCAGCTGTCCTGCGCGAAGAGATAAACGGACTTACTCCGTACCAATTCGTGCTGCGCCGACCCCTGCGCCATGCTGTTTGGCAAACCCAGGAGATAGTTTGGATAGGCGTTCTGAAATCCCAAATCATTCCCGGTCGGAGCCGTGCAATTCGGGGGCAGGTTGGGGTTCGCCGGTCCACAAATATTGGAATTGCTCGAGAATATAATTTGACCGTTAATGTCGAAGTACAGTAGTTGGTCGAATCTCTGATTGCGCACATCACCGCCAAACTTGAAACTGTGATTCCCAATGATCTTGCTGTAGTTGTCGCTGAACTGGAAAGTGCCGCCGGTTTGCGGCAACTGGCCACCAAAGTTATTGCCGGTCGAGAAGCCCCCTAAGATCTGGATGAACGGCACACCTTCCTTGGTGGGTCCTAGGCCGCTGTGAATGCCAAAATCCTTATTGTTCACCAGTGGGGTTGTGGAACCATTGGGGATAAGCGGCGTATCCGAATTGCCCGTGAAGCAAAAATTCTTGGCCGCTCCATTGCCACAGGAATCTTGAATGGCATTGACCCTCGCGGGAGTATCGAACTTCATCTGACCTTCGCGGAAGTAACTGAAGCGCATTTCATTGACGGCCGAAGAACCGATCGTCCAGCTATGCGATACATTGATCTGTTGGGTACGCGTCGCATAGACGCCCGGGAAGTTCCCCAGGGGAGCTCCCTGCGCCTGAAATTTTGCAAACGGGTCAAATAGATAGTCGTCATCAAAATAATAGTAGACGGCGATTTTCTGATTCTTACTTAACGTGTGATCGATTTTGATCTGGAATTGATCGCCCCGGTTTCTCTTATTTGGGACAGTGAGCACTTGGCTGGCGCTTCCGCCTGCGCCGGGCACGTAGTTCTGGGCAATGTACAGGGCAACCGGATCAAAACATCCAGTCGGAATCTGATTATTGATGAAGATCGTGCTGTACGGCTCCGGTGTGCCGTTGATCACGTTGGTTACTTGGGCCTGCGCAGCTGGTGTCAACTTTTGGTTCGCGGGGAGAGAGGCTGGCGCGCCACTCCCGCAGCGGCTCTGCAGCACATTCGCAACCGTCCCATCGATAAGCGAGCCGGTAAACGCGGCGCCGCCGGAAAAATCACCTCCAAGCTCCGTGGCGGTGGGCACGGTAACTTGCTGGGAGACAATACCCTGCACGATTCGCCGTCCTTCGTAGGAGCCAAAAAAGAATGTCTTGTCCTTCTTGATCGGCCCTCCGATTGTTCCTCCAAACTGGTTCTGCTTGAAAGCGGGTTTGGGAGAGGCAACAAACGTGAACGGATGCGTGTTAATAACATCGTTACGGAAAAACTCGTAGACACTGCCGTGCAGACTGTTGGTGCCAGATTTGGTCACCACATTCACCACGGCGCCCGAGTTGCGTCCGTATTCTGCGTCGAAAGAATTGCTGATGACGCGAAACTCTTCGATACTGTCCGGCGACGGCTCAATCGCGGGTAGATTCACGAAAAGGTCGTTTCCATCGCCTCCGTTCACCGTGTAATTATTGGACCGCCCTCGGCCGCCGTTTACCGTTACGACACCTGCTTTGTCCGAACCGTAGTAGAGATCATTGCCAAGCTGCGACTGTACGCCTGGTTGAAGCTGCAGCAACTGATACACGTCGCGCTGGTTCAGTGGCAGCTGCGTCGAGGAGCGCTCATTCACTACGGCCCCGAGCTGCGTCGAGCTGGTGTCAATCACTGGAGGCGCGCCGGTAACTTCTATGGTTTCAGTTGCGCCGCCAAGCTGTAACGCGATGTCCACACTAACGACTTCGTTCAAATTTAGAACGATGTCCTTGCGAACGAACTTCTTAAAGCCCGTCTGCATGACGCCGAGCTCATAGGTGCCAACGGGCACCTCGATAAAGATGTATTCTCCGTCTGCGCCGGACTGCACCTCGCGCGTAGAGTGCGTCGCGTCATTGATGAGCGTAAGGTTCGCAGCTGCGACCGATGCGCCGGTTTGGTCGCTCACCGTGCCACGGATGCGGCCGCCGGTGCTCTGCGCGCTTGCGAACGGTGCCGCGAGTAATATCGCAAGTGTCAGGAATGCTAAAGAAGAACTACACAAACCGAGAAATAAACGCGACTCTACCTGGTTAGCGCCACATCTCATAGACCTCACCCTCGTGCCCCGACAAGATTTCTGCTACTAATCGATTCTTCAAGGTTGCTGTTAGTTCAGAACCTTACTATAATCCTGTAAACTTAGGGAAAGCCGGGACTGGTGTCAAGCGGAAAGAATTTATCCAACAAATTGCTAAAGCGCAGCGCCCACCGGCCCCTGCGGATTAGCGAAGTGGCGCGTCGCCTGGGTATTTCTTCCTCGGCTTTGCGTGCTTGGGAAGCCCTTGGCCTTATCACGCCGCAACGCACCGAAAAACATTACCGTCTGTACACCGAAAAGGATTTACGTCTATTGCAGCGCGCACTTTTTTTGCGGCGTGCACGCGGATTAAATCCGCCCGCCATCGTACTTGTGCTGAAGCGGCAAGGCGCGGTTTCAACAAACAGCGAACGTGCGCTTTTGCCCGGGCAGCGTTTCCGAAGGCTGCGCGTGCGGCGCGGCCTCTCGCTCGCGCAAGTGGCACGCGCCACGAACGTATCCGTTGGTTTTCTCAGCGCCCTGGAACGCGGCCAGATGCGTTCTTCGATCGCCACGCTGCGGCGCATTGCGCGGTTTTACCACACGAATATTCTTTCGTTATTTGAGGCGGCGGGAGAAAATCCCCGCCTTGTGCGCTGCAACGAACGCAAGATTTTGGAGACCACGCCGGAAGTGCGTATGGAACTCCTCGCTTGGGGCCAAACTGTAATGGAGCCGCATCTCTTTCGCGTCAAGCCGGGCGGTGGGAGCGGCGAATCCTACACGCATGAGGGCGAAGAGTTTTTGCATGTCTTGCGCGGCGAATTCGAAATCTGGCTAAATACCGATACCAAAGAACACTACCGGCTGAAACGCGGGGACAGTCTTTATTTCGAAAGCTCAACGCCGCACCGCTGGAAAAATCCTGGACGCACGGAAGCACGGTTGTTGTGGATTAATACGCCGCCCACATTCTAGAAAACAAGGACTGGTGATTATGAAATTAGGGTCACGCGTCAGTCTCAGAACGCTCGTTTTGGTCTTCTGCTCGGCGGCGATTACGGTTGCTCAGAGTTCCACAGATCATACGAAGGAACGCGATTCGAAAAAACACATCGCCGCCACTGCCGACACTATTGTGCTACACGGCCGCGTTTACACGGTCAATACCAAGCAACCGTGGGCGCAGGCCGTGGCCATCAGTGGCGGCAAGATCTTGGCCGTCGGCGATGATGCGGAAGTCAACAGACTGCGCGGCAAGGGAACGAAGGTTCTCGACGCAGGCGGGCGTCTTGTGCTACCTGGCTTCGCGGATTGTCACATTCATTTTCTCGAAGGTTCGCTCGGTCTTGATCGCGCCAATCTTCAGGGCGCAAAAAATACTGCCGACATTCAACAGATCTTGCGCAACTACGCGGCCAAACATCCCGGCCAAGGGTGGATCCTCGGAAGCGGCTGGAACTACGCGATGTTCGGTGAAGAAAATTTACCGCATAAGAAATATCTGGACGAACTCTTCCAGGACCGCCCGGTTTTCCTGGTTGGGTTTGACGGCCACACATCCTGGGCGAACTCCAAAGCGTTGGCGTTGGCTGGAATCACCAAGGACACGGCCGACCCGGCTAATGGAGCGATTGTACGCGACAAGAGTACGAGAGAACCTACAGGTGCCCTGAAGGAATCCGCTAGCCAGCTGCTCGACAAGGTTATTCCTAAGTCCACGCGCTCCGAGAAACTCGCCTCGCTGCGCTCGGGAGTGCGCTGGGCCAATGAAAATGGATTGACGCGAGTACACAGCGCCGGCGGCGACTTCGAGGAGTTTGATCTCTACGATGAGCTGCGGCGGCATGGCGATCTTACCGTGCGTTTCTATATCGCGTATTTCCTTAATCCACCGGAACTAAGACCGCAAGACATTGCCACTATCGAAGACGCCAGAAGTAAGTACGCTGGAGAGTGGCTCGCGGGCGGCGTTGTAAAAATGATGCTCGATGGCGTGGTGGAATCGCACACTGCCGCGATGTTGGAGCCCTATACCGACGACCCATCAACCAAGGGCAACCTTTTCTGGGATCCCGATAAATATAAAGCCACTGTTGCGCAGCTCGACAAGCGAGGGCTTCAGCTTTTCACTCATGCTATCGGCGATGACGCGGTGAGGACGGCGCTCGATGCCTATGAGGGTGCGCAGAAGGCAAACCACACAACTGACCGTCGGGCCCGGATCGAGCACATTGAAACCATCACCGCACAGGATATCCCACGCTTTGGCCAGCTCGGAGTGATTGCCAGCATGCAGCCGTTGCATTCGTATCCAGATGAGAACACGCTGCACGTATGGGCAGGTAATAACGGCCCGGATCGCGCGTCGCGCGGATTCGCGTGGCACGACATCGCAGCCAGTGGTGGGCGACTCGCGTTCGGCAGCGATTGGAACGTAGTCACACTGAACCCCTGGCACGGCCTTCAGCTTGCGGTAACGCGCCAAACATTTGAGGGCAAGCCAGAAGGCGGATGGCTGCCGAATGAGCGCGTTACGCTTGCGCAAGCTGTTGAAGCCTACACCTTGGGCGCGGCCTTCGCCGGCCGCCGCGAAAAATGGGAAGGCTCCATCGAACAAGGCAAGCTTGCCGATCTCATCATTGTTTCCCAGAATATTTTCGAGATTGACCCGCACAAAATTGCCGAGACCAAGGTAGATACTACAATCGTTGGCGGGCGTGTGGTCTACCAGGCAAACGGGAAATAATGTGTTGGAGAACGCCATGAAACGCCGCGCGCTTTTTGTCGCAATTTTAGCCCTGGTATTCGCTTGTTGCGCTTGCAAGAAAAAAGAGGCCTCGTTGAGTCTCCTGGTCTGGGAGGGCTATGCTGACCCATCTTTTTTGCGTGCCTTCGAGGAAAGTCATCACTGCAAGGTCCTCGCTGCTTACATGGGATCGAGCGACGAATTAGTAGCCAAACTGCGTGGCGGCAGTGCGTCAAATTACGATGTGATTTCACCCTCCAGCGACGTGGCCGCAGCTATCGTTCGCGCCGGTTTGGCTGCGCCTCTCGATCTCGCAAAGCTGCCATCGTACTCGGCGCTCTCGCGCCGTCTCCGCGATTCATCGCTGGTGAAAGCAACCGGGCAAACCTATGGCGTGCCATTCATGTGGGGGCCCAATCCATTGCTTTATGACGCTTCCGTTTTTGCACAGCCACCGGATTCTTGGAATGTTCTATGGGAACCTCGGTTTAAATCTAAAGTGTCGGTTTGGGATGAACTTTCCACGATTTACATGGCCGCGCAAGTTCTCGATTACGATAAGCCCGATCCATCACAGATCTATAATCTGAGCGATTCACAGCTTGACGCCGTGAAAAAGAAGTTGCTCGAACTCAAACCCAACATCCGCAAGATGTGGGCCACCGGCGGCGAACTGACAAACCTGTTCCAGAATCACGAAGTCGTTCTGGCCATGGGTTGGCCTTTGATGGCCAATCAACTGCGTAAACTGAATTTCCCTATCGGAGAAACTATTCCCAAGGAAAACACTACCGGATGGATTGATCACCTGATGATCACGTCGGCGAGCCCTAATAAAGAGCTAGCGCATGCCTTCCTGCAATACATGATCGAAGCGCGCACACAGAAAGAGGTCGCCGACGTTACTCACTACACTCCCGCCAATCCCTGGGCCTCTCAATTCATGTCTCCACAAGAGAAGCAGGACCTCCATCTTGATAATCCGGATGCCTATATGCAGCGCATCTATTTTTGGCAGGATGTACCGCGGCGAGCGAAGTACAACGAGATCTGGAACGAGGTGAAGGCCGCTCAGTGAACGCTGTCGCCCTAAACGCACAACGTGATTCTGCCCACGCAACGGCTTCGCTGCTGGAATTGCGCTCGGTAGCCAAAAATTTCGGGCCGCGCAACGTCCTAAAAAGCATTTCACTGAACATCGCTTCCAGAGAATTCCTGACCTTGCTCGGAGCGAGTGGTTCCGGCAAGACGACACTGTTGCGATTGATTGCTGGTTTCGACCAGCCTTCAGCCGGAGAAATTTGGATGAGCGGCCAACGGCTGGATACTTTGCCACCCCACAAGCGCCGTGTTAACACCGTGTTTCAGCAGTACGCCTTGTTCCCACACTTAAATGTTCGGGAAAACGTAGCCTACGGGCTACGTGTTACCTCTACTGCCGCCAACGACACTCGTGGGCGCGTCGATGACGCGCTGCGCTTGGTTAAGATGAACGATTTTGCGAATGCCAAGCCAGCCACCTTAAGCGGCGGCCAGCAGCAACGCGTCGCTCTGGCGCGCGCATTGATCAATCGTCCTTACCTGCTGCTGCTCGACGAACCCCTTTCAGCGTTGGACGCCAACCTGCGCAAGGAAATGCAGGGCGAATTGAAATCGCTCCAGCGCGAAATCGGCATTACGTTTCTATTTGTAACGCATGACCAGGAAGAAGCCATGGCGTTGTCCGACCGCATCGCCCTGATGCGCGACGGCGCGCTGGAGCAAGTCGCTTCGCCCCGGGAGATATACACTCATCCCGCTACGGCTTATACCGCGCAATTTATCGGGCAGACGAATCTATTGCGCTGTGAAGTGCGCGACGCCGTGGCCACTTGTGGGGCGTTGCGCTGGCCTGCTTGCGGACCGGAGGGTCCAGCTCTTTTCTCTCTACGCCCTGAAGCCATTCGTCTTGCGGTGGCGGATGGCGTCGCCCCGGCTGATGACGTACATTTCACCGCTGTTGTGCAACAGCAAGTGTATGGCGGTGCGAGCGAACTCTTGGAAGTCTATTGGGGCGGCAGCCAGTTATTACGCGTTCGGATTCCCGCTCGCGGGTCACTGCAGGGTGAGTATAATTTTGCTTTTTCGCCAAGGGATGCAATTCGCGTTCACGAATAACACAAACATCCTGAAGACGGCATTGCGCATACGTTGTTAACCTACGCGTGCCAGACGGTGCCAGCGAATGTACTCACGCACCTACAAAGCGATTGTTTCTGTCCCGCCGCTTCTCTGGGTTGGCATTTTCCTGCTGCTTCCCTACGCACTCATGTCCGCACACAGTTTCTGGGCCGTGCGCGACGGTTTCGTCGTCCATCAGTGGAATTTACACAATTATCAAACGCTTTTTTCGAATCCTGTTTATGTGCGAGTCCTCCTTCGCACGATGCGCATCGCGGGCGCGGTAACTTTGTGTTCCCTGCTCTTGGGCTACCCGCTGGCGTATTACCTGTCCTTTCTTGCCGGCGCCCGCAAAGAATTGCTCTATCAATTGGTGATTGTTCCCCTGTGGGTCAGCTATCTGGTTCGGGGTTACGCCTGGAAGACGATTCTCGGCAGCGACGGAGTGCTGAACGGTTTCCTCCAATATTTTCACTTAACACGTGAGCCCGTCGGATTCTTGCTCTACAGCCCGTTCGCCGTCGTGCTGATGCTCACGCACATCTATACCCCTTTTGTCTTTCTCCCGATTTACGCCGCGCTCGAACATATTCCGCGGCCGCTCGTGGAAGCATCCCAGGATCTCGGCGCGGGACCTGGCAAAACGTTTTTGCACATTATCCTGCCGCTCTCCGTGCCGGGAGTCCTCGCAGGAGCAACGTTTGCCTTTGCGCTATCGCTCGGAGATTTCCTGGCGCCGCTGCTCGTAGGCGGTGCTTCGGGAACCATGATCGCCAATATCGTGCAAAGCCTTTTTGGAGCTGCTTACGATTGGCCCCTCGGTGCCGCGATCTCCGTTTGCATCCTGTTGATCACTGTGTCGCTGTTCTTCGTGACAGAAGCATTCGAAAAGCGCTGGTCGCTCAAATGACCGCAAATAATTCCATTCGCCGCACTCCTCTACTGACAGCTTATGCGACGCTAGTCTTCGCGTTTATTTATCTGCCCATCGTGGTCCTCATTATTTACTCCTTCAATCGCGACGGCGTTGGAGGCTTCCCGCCGAGGCATCTGACTTTGGATTGGTATCGCCAGCTTTTCGCGGATAGTGCACTGTTGGATGCGGTATTAAATAGCTTGCTGGTCGCTGCTGGCGCCGTCGCCCTTTCTCTGGTCCTGGGTCTCCTGGCGGCCCTCGCGCTGGATCGCGCAACCTTCCCGGGCAAAACCTTATTTCGCCGATTGGTCTTATTACCTTTGATTCTGCCCGGAATTATCACCGGACTTTCCTTGCTTATGTTCGCAGTCTTCGCGGGGGCACAGCTCAGCTTGCTCACCGTGTTTCTCGGTCATGGGACAGCCCTCATCTCGGTAGCGGCCACCGAGCTTTTCGCCGGCTTGCAAAAAATGGATCGCGCTCAGGAAGAAGCATCACTCGATCTCGGCGCCACGCCGTTACAGACCTTCTGGCACGTAACCTTGCCAAACTTGCGGCTTCCCCTAATTGCCGCTGGCCTGCTTATTTTTACCCTCTCCATGGACGAAATCGCCGTAACCTTTTTCCTGATTGGTCGCAACAATACTCTGCCGCTCGAAGTCTGGGGCCGCCTGCGCCGCGGCATTACTCCGGAGATCAACGCCGTTTCGACTTTGGTCTTTATGCTCTCCGTCGGGTTGATCATTATCTGGTATCGCGTGCGTCGCCGCGCAGTCCACGGTGATGTGAATTAAGTCCATTGGGCATTCGCTTGCGTATGGTAAATTGGACATCTGAACTTTTGGGCAACTGCAAGAAAATGGGCACGGCAGCGACATCAGTGAAGTCACAAAGTGACGGCAAGTTTCGCGAGGCCTTCATTGGCGCGCTATTTGCTCTAGTTCTGCTCGTACCCAAAGTTATCAACTTGCGCCGCAACGAACGCTCCTGGCTGCTATTCCGCACGGTGATCGGGACTGCAGGCGCAGCGCTGGTCGTCCTACCGTTGGGTTTATGGAACAGTTATTTATTCGCGGTCGTTGGTTTGGCGATGTTCACCACGGCCATTCTTTTGCCGCCCGCCAAACCTGACACCAGCGCAGCGAATAAGGCGCGCTCCCTCGGAGCGCTGGTCGTAGTGAATGGCGGCGCCTATCAATCAGGGAAGGCCTCCGCAATCGCCGCACAGCTCTTCGTCGGTACGGACCGCATCTGGGCCCTCGATTCGCATTTCCAAACTCTGCTGGTAATTCCCGTCGCTGAGATTGCCGAAGCGCGTGCATATGACACTGATGGTTGCTGGCTGGTGCGCATCCGCTGGAGCGAATTCACCGCAGAATTCTCTTACGTTGGAATTTTCGCGGAACACCTGGCGCGCGTCGCCGAGAGCACTGTGCAAAGCGTAATGCATCCTTCGCTGCTGGTATTGCCGCAACGGCGGGCGGCCGGCGCGTAGAGCGGACATTTCTAATTTTTCGTGCGAAAACAATCCTTCAACAGAAGAAATTGTGGCAAACTATATATATGGCCCGTGGATGGGAAAGCAAAAACGTCGAATCACAAGTGGAATTGAAAGAAGCTAAACAAGCCAAGGCTTCCTCCGCGGCCCAGACCGCGGAGCAGCTGCGCCGCGACGTAGAACGCCGAGATCTTCAATTGTCACGCATCCGCATTGTAAACGACCTCGAATCAGCCACTCATCCACAACATCGTAAGTCCCTCGAAGCAGCGCTCGCGCACCTCGATAAAAAAATTACTGAAGTAAGTTAGCTCACCCAAAAAGGAATAGCTCTCTTCCCCAGCAAAATTCTCTTTGCTACAAAAACTTCCTCTAACGAAGGAAATCGCCCGCTAGTCCCCAGAAGTCGTTTACGTAATAGTGCGAGAGGACATTTCCAAAGAGGTAACACACGCCCTGGCACGGCGGAATATCGCCGTACATTTTCTTTCCCCGCAAAAAAATCCGTCGCAACGAGGCGTCTCGCAAAAGATTCCCCGCAACTTTTCGTAAGGGCTCGCAGGGATAAAAAACGTCGCCATTGGGATACACGCGGGGGAACATCGTCGGATAGCACTGGAAATCGCCGAACCTCAGCAGTGTCTCGATCGTGCGTGGAGTTCCATTGATAGCCTGCACTCCACTGCGGCGGCGCTCGATAATTTTGTCAACCAGGCCCTGGTACTTGGGATTCCGCAGCAACGCAAGATTAGGCATTTTTTCCATCTGTGCCGACTGGGCCGCAAAGACAAACCCTTGTTCGCCGCACCAGTCCAGCAGCCGCTCTACTTCTAGGATGTTCCACGCTTCGATAACCGTGCTGATGGTAATGCGCCGCGGACTGCCTAAGCATTCTTTAGCGACCGCAAGATTCTCTAAGACTTTCGGGAGCGCGGCTGGTTTAGAAAGTGGGTTGGTTGGATCCGTAGCTAGCGCATCCAAGCTAACCACCAGTCCAGTGACGGATCGCAAGATACGCGGCTTGCGATCGAGCAGTGTGCCATTCGTGATCAGCAACACCGAGCGGAACTTGCAATCGAGCCGCGCCGCCTCAACCAGTTCTTCAATATCGGCCCGCAAGGTGGGCTCGCCACCAGTGATAACAATCGAGTCTGTCTCTTTACGGATTCGTCTCAGAAGGCGGATGGTATCCGCGGTAGGCAGCTCATCACTGAACACGTCTGGCTCTTTTTGTGTGCAATAGCTGCAAGCAAGATTGCATTTGTGCGTTACGTAAAACGTTACTGCATAAGGCGCCACCACATTGGTGCGCAGAATATGCCGTCGCCAGGCGTTTCGAAAATATAGTTGGAAATTCTTGCCGACGAACGGCGCTTGCTGGACCAGCCCCCGCAACATTTCGCGCTTCGAAGGCTTCCGCTTATCCAGGACACTTACTGGAATGAAATTCGCTTTTGTCTCGGCCATTTCTAACTTGTCCAGGCTGCGGGAATGCCTCGGTGACGCAAACGAAAAAAGGAGACCCAGCACTCATAGCAGCACGCGTCATGCCACGCCTTAATCTGTGAACACCACACCCACCGAGCTGTGGCCTGCCTCTGCGCCCGCTTCTATACGCACTACATATCCGCGCAGCCGCATCGACTGCAACCCATCTGTGCCCGGCGCTTCCATGGTTACTTGCAGCTCGGACTGCAGTCTCGGCAAATGTTGCAAAGAAAGCAACGCACCTTGCAAAGACACGTCGCGCACCAGCGTCTCTTCCTCAAACGGTTTTCCGCCCTCCGTCACTCCACAGACCCGCGCGCGAAACTGTGCCTCGCGACGTGACGTGGTGCGCGTCCCGGGCATGTGCGCTTGAACTCGCTCGCCGCTCGAGCCCAGCGTGATGACCATGCCTTCGCACGCGGCAAACACCGAATCAAATTCCTCGCGAGCATGCCGCAGAATCGAATCTACCATCCGGTCGGTGGAATCTGGATCGTGGTGAAACAGCACCAAAGTCTCGACTCCTCCCTCGCGTGCTAAGCGCACGCCTTCCTGCCATGAGGAGTGCCCCCAGCCACGCCGCGTAGTTGCCAGTTGCTCCGGAGTGTATTGCGCATCGTTGATAAAGATGTGCGCACCGGCAACCAGCTCTTTTAAGCTCTCGTCCAATGCTGGATCGCCTGGTTCGTTGTCCGTGGCGTACACCACGGTGCCCGCCGGTGTCTCGATCCGGAATCCCAAGCATCCCTGTGGATGATTCAGCCAGCGCGCGGTGATTTTGTTTTCGCCAATCTTGAAGGAATCCCCGCCCGCGAGTTCCCGGAATTCGCGTTTGGCATTCATGGCTGACATGTCCACAGGAAAATACGGCAGTGCCATTTGCGCTTCGAAGACTTGCTTCAAACTCTCACGGCCTAGAAATTTCGAGCGGAAGCTATAGAAGTGAAACTCGTTTTCTTTGGCATAAAGAGGCGAAAAAAAAGGGATTCCCTGGATGTGGTCCCAATGGTAATGCGTCACAAAAATATGTGACTCCGGAATTTTCCCGTGGTCCGGCGCGGTGCGGTGATTCCCCAGCATTCGCAACCCCGTCCCGCAATCCAATATGAATTGCGTTCCGTCGGGGGCGACCAATTCAAGGCAAGGCGTATTCCCACCATACCGCCATGTGGCGGGATCAACTGTGGGTGTTGAACCACGCACGCCCCAGAAACTTAGTTTCGCGATGGGAAGCGTCATTGATCTCGGTGCAATCTCTAATTACAACCGCTCATTATGTACGATGATCCGCAAAGAGTGCGTATTAATACGCACGTTCCCTAAAGCTTATGTTATTTCATGGTCGCAGCCGTTGGTAACAGCGTCAATCAATTCGCTGGTCCTCAGTGTCAAACTGTCCAATAACCACGCAACAGAGCTGCACTCTATCGCGTCGCGTGCGTAAAATAGGGCCATGACGTCGCATTCTCACGACCACGCCGCACAGGAGCAAAGTCGCGGGCCCCATCACCGTCACGGATCCTCGGCGCACGCGCATCCTACACTACGACCGTCCGTTCTGGGTTGGGCCATGGTGGCCACCCTGGGTCTTGTTATCGCGGAAGTCTTTGGAGGAATCCTGGGCCACAGCGTGGCTCTCTTGAATGACGCCGTCCACAATCTCTCCGACGTGCCCGCATTGGGGATTTCGTATTTGGCGATGCGCTGGGCTGAACGTCCCGCCGATACCGAGAAAACTTATGGCTACCATCGCGCCAGTATTCTCGCAGCCTTCACGAATGCTCTGGTCCTGGTGCTGTTATCCCTCTGGCTCGGCTATGAAGCTATTCAGCGGTTTCGGGCTCCCGTGGACGTCGTCGAAAGTTGGATGATCTGGACGTCGCTCGCTGCCTTGGCCGTCAATGGCGCTATTACTCTGGCCCTCGTTCGTGGCCACGGCGATCTTAATCTCCGCAGCATCCTGGTTCACAATTTTGGTGATGCTCTTTCCAATATCGCCATCATCGCTGGTGCACTACTCATTCACGCAACGGGCGCGCGCTGGGTCGATCCGCTGCTGGGCTTGTTGATCGGCCTGCTAGTTTTGTGGTCTAGCATCGGCATTCTGCGTGAATCCTCACATATCTTGTTGGAAGGCCGTCCGCGCGAGATGCGCGTCGATGAAGTGGCGCGCGCCATGCTGACCGTTGCCGGCGTGCAGGAAGTTCACGACGTACATATCTGGTCGTTGGGCGGTGGCCATAATGCACTCAGCATGCACGCCCGCATTCCTGACATGCACCTGGACGAATGCGAACGGATTTTGGCGGGTATCCAAGATAAGGCGGCAAAGCAGTTCGGAATCGATCACACCACCGTGCAATTTGAACGCGCTGGGTTACCCGCGCGATCTGGCTATGTCATGCCCGAACCCGCAAAAAATTAGGCTTCAGGAGATTGGTATGAAATTCAGCGTTGCTCGTTGAACTGCTGCGTGGCATCGAGGTCGAGACCGTCACGAGCAATACTGCGTCGCAGCCCTTCCCTCGTGATATAGCGCAGTGTTTGATTGTCCCAAGTGTACGCAACGGCAAAAAAAATTGTCCCATCCCGCCTCACGAACAAGTAGTCCCCTGCCTCGCGCGCAGGCGCAGCATCCGCGATCGTGGGCGTAGCCGGCGGAGTTTCCACCACCCGGTGTCTGGGAATTCTTTCCGCTACGTCGGCTGGCTCCGAGCTGATGACCTGGGGCACTTGATTCACAGCCGGGTCAGACACAACGTCCGCAACGCTTGGCAGCACAATCCCGCTATCAAAAATCGGGACGAACGTAATAAATCCTTGATTATTTAACCCGGCATTGACCGCACCGGCGCCGCGAGTTGCCGCCAAGTGTGGGTAATCGAATCCCAAACCTGGCACCGGCGCGAAATCGGAGCTCCGTTCATTCGGTGCAAATCGCGGTCCGCCGCTAATTATCACCACATTGCCCGTAGGATGCGCTTGCACCGTTCCGGCCGCGCTAATTGCGTTCGTTGCACCAACTGCATTTGTCACGCTGCCCGTGGTTGTCGCTCCCACGGGTCTTGTCGCTACCATCGCCCGTGTCGCGCCCGCGCCGTTCCATACTGCTGTGGCGCCTCCGCCTTGCGAACTCGCGGGAGGTGCACTCGCGACAGCGCCACGAGCTCGATTGGCCTCAGCCGGCATGGCCACGCGGGTTTCGCCCGCCTTGGTCGCGCGGTCTTGACCTTGTGAAAATGTGGGAATTATAGCGAGACAACAGGTTAGGATCAGCATGTGGCGCATAGTAAGCACCCGACTTTCCCACTCACTACTCGGCTCCTCCATTATCCCACATCTCCGAATTAGGATGGCATGATCGCTTCTCTACCGCTGCTCTGTCGCCAGTAGCCCCAGGCACGCGCATCATCTTCACCCCGGCCGCGCTTTCCCCTTGCTAGGGGATGTGCTATAAACGTCGGGCTGTGGAACGTGCCGAGCAGCAGAAGTCGGCCCTGGCCGAATCGGAGCAAACAACACCTGAGGCTCCCAAGTTTGCACCGGCGTCAGCAGAGCAGTCTGCAGTTACCACTGGCGAACATGCCTTATGCTTTTGCCCGGTGTGTTCCAAGCGGCTTGGAGCCCGGCGCTGCAAGTTAATCTGTCCGGCTTGTGGTTATTACATGTCGTGTGCTGACTATTATTGATAAGCTGTGCGGTGCCGGCCCGTTTCCGCCGGAGCCGCTTTTCGATGAGGAGGGAAATAACGTGGCATTGAAACTTACGACCCGCGAAGTGGACGGCGTGACAGTGGTCGCCCTGGATGGCCGCATTGTGCTCGGCGAAGAAAGCAACGCACTGCGCGAAAAAGTGAAAAGCCTGATCGCCGAAGGTAAGAAAAAAATCGTGCTGAACATGGACAACGTCACTTTCATTGACAGCGCGGGGCTGGGCACGCTGGTGGCCGCGCATCACAGCGCTAAATCCCAAGGCGCATCCCTCAAACTGTGTCACCTCGGCAGCAAGTTCCAGGAAGTGCTGCAAATTACCAAGCTTCTGACGGTGTTCGATGTATATAAGACCGAAGCTGAAGCGGTGGCCAGTTTCTCGAAGTAACTCTTTTTTACCAAGCGACGTATTTTGACCTGGGCACGTTCGAACGTGCCCTTTTTTCTTAATTCTGGATGTGTGCGGCCCGCGCCGGTTTTTCTACCTGCATTAGGCATCCACGCTGTACATCACAATCCCGCTCAGCAGCTTAGGATAAAAGTCCGTGGACTTTTGCGGCATAACTTCCCCGGAGGTCGCAATCTTCATCACCTGATCTACGTCGCAAGCATTCAGTATAAATGCGATTTGCGCACTGCCGCGGTCGACGGCATGCAGTGCCGCCGGCGCTTCCCGCTCGTAAGTCAGGTTGGCCTCTGCCGTCACCGATTGCGGCGTAATACCCAGGGCTGGTTCCAGAATCCCTTCATGCAGTAACACCACGTCAAGCTCGCGCTGCAGCGGAGTTACTCCCGGCATGAGTTGTTCGAGATTAATGCCCTTGCGCAGCGTCAACACATAGAATGCGCGCTTCTCCGGTGGCGCCGCCGGATATACGCCGATGGCCCGATGTGAACGCGCACCGTTGAGCCGGGAAAGAAACTCGCCAAGTGCTTCGTTTTTCACTTCATCGTTAGAAAACGGAAAACTCTCCGCAACAAACCATGGCTCAAGGTGACGCCGTACTTCCATCCATTTGAAATCGTGCAGATTGGCGGCAACGCGGTGCGTGGGAAGAATCGTCAATCCCTCGCTGCAGGTGTTAATGAACGTCATCATGGCGCGTTCGTAAGGCGCCTCGTCGATAATCTTTCCCGCGCGTGTGCGGCATTCGTTGCGATAATTCAACGCCGTTTCATAGCGATGATGACCATCGGCAATCACCAGCTTCTGGTCGGACATGGCCTGTTGGATCGCGGACACCCGCTCGCGGTCCGCAACCGGCCACGCGCGGTGAACAACATTGTATTCATCGCGCATCTCGATGGCGGGAGCAGTACCAGACTCTGTCTCCGCTAAAATCGCATCGACGCGCCGCTGAGGATCGGAGTACAGCATAAATAACTGCCCGGTATGCATGCGCGTGTGGCGAAGAAGCTCGAGGCGGTCGGCTTTCGGTCCGGACAGCGTATGTTCGTGCCGGTAAATGACCTCTGTCGAATAATCCTCCAACTTTCCTGCCCCAATGAAACCCTTGCGCGTGCGGCACTCCTCCGTTCCCGGCACCGTGTACTCTTGGCTGTACATATAAAAAGCAGCCGCGGGATCCCGAACTAAGGTCCCTTTGTGAATCCACTCCTGCAACGCGGCGGCCGCGCGGGTGTAAACGTTTTTCCCTGGCGTGTCGTCCGCATACCCTTTGCCTTTCTCCACGGTGATCAAATTACGTTGGTCTGTGGCGTAATACTTTTCTTGCATCGCGGGCGAAATCTTGTCGTAGGGCTGCGTTAATACGCGTTCGAGTGGCGCATAAGTCGGGTTGTAACGGAAGCCGCGGAACGGATAAACCTGTGCCAATGTAGTCTCCGGAGTGAATTTGTCACCCTTGCGAACCTTTTAGTGTACGCGAACCCCTGAAAATTCCGTAACCGCCCACTTGCTACTTCGTTTTTTCCCACAAGCCGCTCAGTTTACAATATTCAGTTCATGCTCTATTCCCGGTTTTCGTCCATCCGTGCTCTGATCTTCGATTTAGACGGCACGCTCATTGATTCCAAGCGTGATTTGATCCTCTCCGTTAACGCCATGTTGCGCGAATTGCAGCGGCCTGAACTCCCTGAGGAAATCATCGCCAGTTATATCGGGCATGGCGCGCCAATGCTCGTCAGCCGGGTCTTGGGCGGAGTTGCCAGTGAAGCCGAGCATCAGCGTGCTCTGCAATTTTTCCTTGCATACTATGAGCAACACAAGCTGGATACCACCTGCGTCTATCCCGGGGTCACGGAAACTCTGGAGAAACTCGTCGCCTTTCCCATGGCTATTTTGACCAACAAGCCCGCGCGCATCAGTACGCGCATTCTGGAAGGACTGCAAATTTCAAAATATTTTCGCGTGGTCTATGGAGGCAATAGTTTCGAGACCAAAAAACCTGACCCGCTCGGCGCGAAAACTATTCTTCGCGAATTTGGCATCGAACCGCAGGATGCTTTGCTGGTGGGGGACTCTGAAGTGGACGTTCAGACCGCTCGCAACGCTGGTACTCACGCAGCTTTGGTTACTTACGGATTCGGCCCGCATGACCGCGTCGCGCATCCCGCCGATGTTTATCTCAATCAGCTTGCCGACCTCGTTCCGGCCCTCCTCGCTCATCACCCATAACACTGGCCCGCGATAATCGCCGAACCCGCATGCCGCTTACTCTCCTCAAACTTTCTCAATCATCAACAGCAAGCGCATTTCCGTTAACGCTTTCTCCCTTGCATGATCCCTTCTCCTTGCGTTCCGACGCTCTGCTTGGCAGACTCAGCCAGTGCTAGTCGGAATCTTCTCTGAGCTCGACGCCCTCGGAGGCGTACAACGCGCTGGGCGTCATCTGGCGGCTGTGCTCGCTGACTTTGCCGCTGGCCGCGGCATGGATTGCCGCCTGCTAAGCCTCAACGGCCCGCCGGAACTTCACCGCCTATCCGTAGGCGACCGTGAATTTGCGTTCACTGGCTCGGCAGGCGGCAAAGGACAGCTCATCACCGCGGCAATACGCGCCGCGCGGCGTCATGCCAAGCTGGTATTGGCCGCTCATCCTAATCTCGGTCCAGTAACGCAAGCCATGCGTGTCGTTGCGCCGCGCTTAAAAACAATCATTTGCACGCACGGCATCGAGGTCTGGGAACCTTTATCCACCTTGCGCCGGCGTGCGCTCTGTCATGCCGACTTAGTTCTGGCGCCCAGCCGCAGCACTGCAGAGCATCTTGCCACGCATCAAAAAGTTCGCCCCGATCGCATTCGTGTCTTGCCGTGGGCGCTCGATCCAGACTTCGAAACTTTTTTCGGCTCGGCTTCGTCACGCTCCCTGCCTCCCAACTTCCCTTCCGGACGTATCGTCCTGACTGTCGGCCGCTGGGCGTCCGACGAACGTTACAAAGGGATGGACACGCTGATCACTTCGCTACCTCGCCTATTAACGCAGTGGCCGGAAATCCAGCTCGTGATGGTAGGTCAAGGCGACGACGGCGAATGGCTGGAGCACCTCGCGGAAAAAAACGGTGTTCGCCGCCATGTCCATTTCTTCACTAGCCTTTCGAAGTCGGAGCTGCAAGCCTGCTACTCCGCTTGTGAAATTTTCGCCCTGCCAAGTCGCGGTGAAGGCTTTGGTCTCGTTTATCTCGAAGCCATGGCCTACGGCAAACCTGTGATCGGCGGCACTCACGGCGGCGCGCCCGAAGTCATCGATGACGGTGTCTCCGGATATTTGGTGCAGCATGGCGACAACCTCCAGTTAGCCACCTCCATCGAGACTCTGCTGGCTAACCCAGCTCTGGCTCGCGAAATGGGGGCGCGCGGCCGCCAGCGCGTCCAGCAAGATTTCCGCTTCAGCGCGTTTGCGAAATCGCTGAAAAAAATCCTTCGAGAACTATGCGAATTTTGAACGTCACGGAGAGCTACGCGCCGTTCCTTGAATTTGGCGGGCCTCCCGTCAAGGTGCGCGCGCTCTCCGAGGGTCTCGCGAAGCGCGGCCATCAAGTCAACGTGCTCACCGTGGATTGGGGTTTCGAATCGCGCCTGCTCTCCACTCCCGAGGAACTCGGCGCCGATCGCTCCCCTTTTGGCTGGCGTTGTCAAGAGAATGGGGTTCAGGCCATCTACTTGCCCACCTGGATGCGTTACCGTTCCCTAAGTTGGAATCCGGCGGTCAAGCGTTACTGCCGCGCTCGCCTGCAAAATTTTGATCTCGTTCACATTTTTGGTCTCTACGATCTAATAGGTCCTGCCGTTGCCTCCGCCTGCCGCGCTCGCCATACCCCTTATGTCGTCGAGCCTATTGGCATGTTTGTCCCGATCGTCCGAAATATTTGGGCGAAACATTTGTATCATTCTCTTTTTGGCAGACGCATGCTCGCCGGCGCCAGCGCGGTTATCGCAACTTCAGCGCAAGAAGTCGAAGAGCTCGCGGTGGGTGGAGTCGCGCGCGATTCCATCGTCCTGCGTCGCAACGGCGTACAACCACCCGCTGCATGGCCCCCTCGAGGTTCCTTTCGCGAAACCCTGGGAATCTCCCCTCAGGGGGAACTTGTCTTGTTTCTCGGACGTTTGTCGCCTAAAAAATCCCCGGACCTGCTGCTGCACGCATTCGCGAAACTTCCAGCCGAGCTGGCAGGACAACCTTTGAGCCTGGTGTTTGCTGGTCCCGACGAGGGTGGATTAAAAGCGCAGCTGGGGCGCCAGGCCTTGCAACTTGGCATCGCCTCCAGAGTTAAATTTTGTGGGCCTTTGTTTGGAGAAGCCAAATGGGCGGCCTACCGCGACGCCGATGTTTTTGTTCTCCCCTCGGTGAACGAAAACTTCGGCAATACCGCAGCCGAAGCCATCGCCGCAGGCACGCCAGTCGTTGTTACCGAAGGCTGTGGCATCGCGCCTCTGCTCGCGAATATTGCCGGCTTGGTCGTCCCGCATCACGTGCACCATCTCTCGAGGGCCCTCTCTCGCCTCCTGAGTGATTCGCACTTGCACGCGCAACTCGCTGCTGCATGCCCCGATGTCACGTCGCGTCTCGGCTGGGAAGAACCCGTGCGAGAAATGGAGACCTTATACACTCGGCTCGCGAAAACGCCTTTGCCGGTCACCGATATTCGCAAGCCGACCTAGACCCAAACTGCTTTGACCTCAAGCCAAGGTAGACCATTGTCTCGTTCGGGGCCCGCCACTCGTGTTGTGCGCGACTACCCGTCCACGTATAATCTCGAAAATTGCAAGCATGTGCGCCTCGCTCATCGATTCCGGCTGGAACCTGCTCTTAGAGCGTGCATACGCTGACCATGGGTTGAACCTCTCGCGACTTCACCTCACTGAGCAAGTTTTTCGCGCTGGCGTCATTTTCTTCTCCACGCTAAGGATCAGACAGTAGCGTGTGCGGCATTTGTGGCGTCGCGTTCGCTACACGCACCAAGGATGCAGAGTCACGTGTAAAAGCGATGACCGCCGCTATGCGCCATCGCGGGCCCGATGACGAAGGTTTTCTTGTTGGGGAGCCGCGTGCGCCTGGCTTGGCGCTCGGCATGCGCCGCCTGAGCATCATCGATCTGCAAGGTGGTAGTCAGCCCATCTGGAATGAATCGCACGACGTCGCGGTAATTTTCAACGGCGAACTCTACAATTACCGGGATTTGCGCGAGCGCCTCCTTCTCTGCGGCCATCGCTTCGTCACTCATTCCGATACGGAAATCTTGGTGCACGCCTGGGAAGAGTGGGGCGAAGATTGTCTCCCCGAATTGCACGGTATGTTTGCTTTTGCTTTGCTCGATCTTCGCGTGCAGTACTCTTCCGTGCCGATTCTTTTTCTCGCTCGCGATCCGTTGGGCATCAAGCCGCTCTACTACACGCAAACCTCGGAGGCTTGCTTGTTCGCTTCCGAAGTGCGCGCATTGCTCGCCTCCGGCATTGTGCCCAAAAAACTCTCTCAGGATGCGCTCACGTCTTATCTCCTTTTCGGCAGCGTTTCTGAGCCGGTAACGCTCCTCGAGGGCGTCTTTTCGCTCCCCCCAGGACACCGCATCACGATGCGCATACCCGACCGCCGCCACATGCCCCGCGCACGTCCCTGGTGGGATGTCGCGCGCAGTCCGGCCGCGCGCGATACAAATAAGCCGCGCGATCTCGCGGGCGCCGCGAAGTGCTTGCGCCCCCTTCTGGAAAACGCTGTGCGCGAGCATCTCATCGCCGACGTGCCCGTAGGACTTTTTCTTTCCAGCGGTCTGGATTCCAGCGCCATCGCCGCGCTCGCCGCTCGCGCGCAAGCCGGCATTCGCAGCTTCACTTTGGCGTTTCCCGGCACTGCCCATAATGAAGCCCCTTTGGCGCGCCTCGTCGCGAATCGCTGCGGCACCCAACACACCGAAGTCCCGCTCGACGGCAACGCCGCTCGCGCGCGCATTGACGAAGCCATCGCTGCGCTCGATCAGCCCACCACCGACGCTATCAACACGTATTTCGTCTCCTGGGCCGCTCGCGAAGTCGGCCTTAAGGTGGCCTTGTCCGGGCTGGGCGGCGATGAGCTTTTCGCTGGTTATCAGACTTTTGCCGATGTGCCGCGCCTCGCACGTCTCTCCCGGGTCGGTGACTTCGTTCCTCCGTCGCTCCGCCGTACCACAGCGCCGCTGATAGCCCGCTTGGCAGCCGGCCACAGCACGCCGGACGCCTCTCGCAAAGTGGCTTCCGCGTGGGCTTTCCCGGAAGCTTTGCCCCACCCTTACTTTTTCACGCGTGCTCTTTTTCCCCCGGGACACCTCGAGCGATTGATTGAGCCGCGCTTTCGTCCCAGCACCGTAAACGCCGACGGTGTTACCCTCGAGCCCACTTGGCTCGGCTGGCTCGGCCGCACCGCCGCCGAAGCGAGCAAGCTGGAGCCCATCGCCGAAATCTCTTGGCTCGAGATGCGCACCTACATGGCCAGCATGCTGCTCCGCGACACCGACTCCGTCAGCATGGCACAGTCTCTCGAAGTGCGCGTGCCGCTGCTCGATACTCCGCTGGTCGAATTTGTCAGCGCGCTGCCCGATGCCGCGCGACGCCGCCCCGGCGCGCAAAAAGCGCTGCTGGTAGACGCCTTGCGCGACCTTTTGCCGCCGGAAATTTTGACCCAACGCAAGCGCACTTTCACTTTGCCATGGGAGCAGTGGCTTCGCGGTCCGCTGCGCGAGAGGCTGGAAGCCAGCTTCGCGCAACCTGCGCCGGCCCTTGCGCCGTATTTACGTCCCGGCGGGGTCACCGGCGTTTGGAACGACTTTCTCGCCGGAAGAACTTCTTGGTCGCGTCCCTGGTCGCTCTACGTCTTGAACGAGTGGTGCCGCCACCATCTCGCCGCTTGAACCTGCTCCTGAGGTAAACTGTTTTCTTACGTCATGAACATTCTGGGAATCAATGCGTACCACGGCAACGCTTCAGCCGCGCTTGTCTGCGATGGCCGGCTCATCGCCGCTGTCGAAGAAGAACGTTTCAATCGCGTCAAGTACGCCGCGGGCTTCCCCGCGCAGGCTATCCGCTATTGTTTGCAGGAAGCTGGTCTACCACTTGCCGACATCCATCACGTCGCCGTGCCTCGCAATCCCTACGCACGCCTTGGCACCAAACTTTTTTATGCCCTGCGCATGCCCTCGTTTGCGCGCGAACGCATCAAGGTTTTGACCAAGTTCACCGGTATCCCCGAAGCGCTGGCTCAGGCGTTCGATACCGACCCCAAAAAACTCCCTGCCAAGTTCCATCGCATCGAGCATCACCTCGCTCATCTGGCCAGCAGCTTTTTCGTTTCGCCTTTTGAACGTGCCGCTTTGCTCTCTGCCGACGGGCTTGGCGATTTCGCCAGCACCATGTGGGGTGCGGGCAGCGGCAATCGCATGGCCGTTAACGGCGCCATCGCCTTTCCGCATTCCCTAGGTCTGTTCTACAGCGCGGTCACGCAATATCTCGGCTTTCTCAAATTCGGCGACGAGTACAAAGTCATGGGTCTCGCTGCTTACGGCCAGCCCGAACACGTCGACGCCTTTCGCGACATTCTGCGTTTCGATCCTCAAGCCAACGGTAACGGCTTCCGCCTGGGTCTTGACTACTTCACTCATCACCGCACGGGTCCGGAAATGACCTGGGTCGACGCCGACAAAACTCCCGCCCTCGGCAAAATGTTTTCAGACCACATGTCGAAACGCCTGGGGCCCGCCCGCTCGCCGGAAGCACCGCTCGAGCAGCATCATCGCAATCTCGCTTCTTCGCTTCAGGCCCGCCTCGAAGACGTTTATCTCGGCATGCTAAATAAACTTGCCCAGAAGACCGGCCTCAAAGCGATTTGCCTCTCCGGCGGCGTTGCCTTTAACTGTGTCGCCAACGGGAAAATTTTTGACGCCACGCCCTTTGAACAAGTTTATGTGCATCCCGCAGCCGGTGATGCTGGCTTGGCCGTCGGCGCCGCGTTTTACGTCTGGAACCAAGTCCTCGGCCAGCCGCGCTCCTTCATCATGGACCATGCGTATTGGGGTCCCGGCTATTCGCCGCAGGAAATTCGCCGCGCCGTCGATTCCAGCGGAATCGCGCGCGATGGTTTTTCCATCGCCGAACTACCGCAAGATGTCTCGCAAGGATCTACGAACGACAACTCCCATGGAGCGTCAGCGGAACTCGCCCGGCGCACCGCACAGATCATTGCCGACGGAAAAATTCTTGGTTGGTTTCAAGGACGCGCCGAATGGGGTCCTCGGGCGCTCGGGAATCGCAGCATCGTTGCCGATCCGCGCCGACCTGAAATGAAGGACATCCTAAATCGCCGCATTAAGCACCGCGAAATCTTCCGCCCGTTCGCGCCGTCCATCCTCGCCGAAGCCACCGGGCAATATTTTGAGAAGTTCCACCCTTCGCCGTTTATGTCCCTGGCTTACTCCGTGCGCCCCGAAAAACGTAAAGACATTCCCGCACCCACCCACGTTGACGGTACTGGCCGCTTGCAAACCGTCACTCACGAAGCCAATCCGCGTTACTGGCAACTTATCAAAGCCTTCGAAGATCTCACCGGCGTTCCCGTCGTCCTCAACACTTCCTTCAACGACAACGAACCCATCGTCTGCCGCCCCGAAGAAGCTCTTGACTGCTTCCGCCGCACTCAGATGGACGCCCTCGTCCTCGGCGACCTCCTCATCACCCGCCCCTGACTTCATATGGTCATCCATCGCTCGGCATATAACGGCATTGCGCGGTGATCGGAAAGGCCAGCACTCGATTCGCATTAATAACCAATGGCGAATCTGTTTTGTGTAGCGTAATGGACAAGCCGACGAGATCGAAATTGTGGATTATCAGTAGGAACTCTAAAAGCGAAGCACTTATGAGCAAACCAAAATCACTACTGCCTCCGGTTCATCCCGGAGAAATTCTTGAGTTGCTCGTACCCGCCACGCGCATCGGTGAAATTGTCCACCAGCGCCGCTCCGTCACTGCTGATACCGCCTTGCGCCTCGCTTGCTATTTACATACCAACCCAGAATTCTGGCTCAATCTCCGAAACTGCTACGATCTCGAAGTCTCTCGGTGCTCCGGCACGATGTCCGAAATTGAACGCTATGTCTATCCCCGCTGAAGCTCCCGCCACCTGATGGATGTATCCTTACAGCCCAGTAGGCTGACCTATTGAAAGCGTCGCATCCCTGGCATATAAAGACAGCCGGAGATCCCGCCATGAAGACCGTAAAATTCCTTTACCTAACTTTAGTTCTCATCCCGCTTACCTGGTGCACCACAAAACCCAGCTTCGCGCAAAACTGCTCGTTGGCCCGAGCAAAAGGCCAACACCTGGCATGCGCAGCAGCCCTGGTTGGTCGGAAGTAATTACGTTCCTCAGTCCGCCATCAATCAGTTGGAGATGTGGCAGGAGGCCACCTTCAATCCCACCGAGATCGATAACGAATTGGCTTGGGCCGAAGCGCTGGGCATGAACACCATGCGCGTCTTTCTCCACGACTTGCTCTGGCAGCAGGATTCCGCCGGTTTTCAGAAGCGCATTGACCGTTTCTTGAGTATCGCGGCGCGGCATCATATCCGGCGATGTTTGTGCTCTTCGATTCCTGCTGGGATCCCTTGCCTCATCTCGGCTTGCAGCATCCGCCCATTCCGGGAGTTCACCATTCCGGTTGGGTGCAGAGTCCCGGCGCGGCGGCCCTCGCCGACCCCAATCAATATCCGCGGATGAAATCCTATGTGCACGGCGTTGTGGGAGCTTTCGCGAAGGATGACCGCATTCTTGCCTGGGATGTGTGGAACGAGCCCGGCGCCGATAACCTCGGCAGCTATCCGAAACAGGAGCTGAAAGATAAGATCACCCGCGTAACTGCTCTATTGCCCCAAGCCTTCGCTTGGACCCGCGAAGCGAATCCCATGCAGCCTCTCACCAGTGGAGTGTGGGCCGTTGATACTTCACCGGACGGAGCAAACCTCGGCGAGCTGCAGCAGATTCAACTCCGCGAGTCGGACATCATCACCTTTCATAACTACACCTGGCCTGAATACTTTAAGCGTCAAATCACTTGGCTAAAAAAGTACAACCGCCCGGTAATCTGCACCGAATACATGGCCCGCTCGGTAGGCAGCACCTTTGACACGGTGTTACCCATCGCCAAGGAAGAACGCGTCGGAGTCATCAATTGGGGATTCGTCGCCGGCAAGACCCAAACCTATCTTCCGTGGGACTCCTGGCAGCATCCCTACACGCTTGACCAGCCATCGGTATGGTTTCACGAGGTGCTGCATCCTGATGGATCACCGTATCGTCAGGCCGAAGTCAATTTGATCCGTCTCCTCACTGGAGCACAGTAGCCGACCAACAGATAGACACCAGGGCTTTTAGGATTAGCTCTCGGAAAGATAACAAGATATGTCACAAAAGCTGGTTTCATCGCGTTGTAAGACATGTAGCTGGCCCCGACGGGCGGGCCAACTTTTCTCCTGCGCAGCACGTTTGAAGCTGAGCTTTTTCCACCACTTTTTCACAGATCGTTCTAAATACCAATTAGTAATCTGTTGACAGGTAGGTACACTTGATGCTATCTTGACCCGTGTACCGCAAATCCCCATCTCCGTTGCTCCGCTTCTTCCTCGAATTGAACTCTTCCCTATCCACTGTAATGACCTAAACCCTTTACAATCCGCAGATCCGAAATTGGCTTCGCAACCTATTTAGAATCAGCACTTACAAAAAACCACGGTGGGGAGTCTTATGGTCAACTACAGCCCCCGTATGCTCACCCATTCTTTCTGTACAATCTTGCGGTGCGCATTCTCCTTCTCAATCTCTATTATCCGCCGGACACTTCCGCGACCGCAAAAATAGCGCAGACCATGGCCGAGGCACTGGCAGTGCGCCGCGAAGTAACCGTCATCTGCGGGCGGCCATCGTACGATCCAACCGAGCGGCGCCGCTGGAAGCTCTGGCAAACAGAACACCTTGACAAGGGGAAACCCGGCAGCATCGTGGTGATTCGCGTCGGCTCCACCGCCTACCCGCGCATGCGCATGAATCTTCGCATTCTGAATTATCTAACCTACGTTGCGCTGAGTGTTCCGCGCGCTCTTTTTCTGCCCTGCGATGTGGTCCTGGCAATGACCGATCCGCCGTTCCAAGGAATCGTCGGCGCTTTCGTCGCACTGCTGAAGCGCAAGCCTTACGTTTACAACATTCAGGATCTTTACCCGGACATGGCAGTGGGTGGTTCTATCGTCAAGCCGGGGATTCTGGCCCGCATCTGGGAACGCTTGCACGGTTGGGCGCTGCGTCGGGCCTCGTGCGTCGTAGTCCTCGGGCAGGACATGTGCGCGCGCATCGCGGCCAAGGGCGTGGATCCGGCCCGCGTGAACATCGTTCGTCATGGTACGGCAATTTTGCCGGACGGTTGTGCTCCGGCTCCGCTCGATCCGCAGGTGATTCGCGCCATTCGCAGCGACTTTCGCTTTGTGCTGTTGCATGCTGGGAATCTCGGTTTCTATGGCGCGTGGGATACGCTGATCGCTGCGGCGCGCGAACTTGTGCAAGAGAATATCGGCTTGGTGTTCGTGGGAGACGGAGCGCAACGCGCGTCCATGGAAGTTGCCGCCGGCGGCTCGGCCAACGTGCGCTTTCTTCCCTTTTTCGCGGCGAGCAAAATTCCTTCCGTGCTCGCGGCCGCCGATATGCACGTTGTTACCGTAAAACGCGGACTGGAAGGTGTGGTCGTGCCCAGTAAAATGTACGGAATTCTCGCTGCCGGTAAACCCATCCTTGCCGTTGCGCCGGGCGAAACGGATGCCGCCGCGCTCGGCGCGCGGCAAGGCTTTGCGGTCTCCGCCGACCCGGCCAAACCCGCGGAACTCGTGGCGATCATTCGCGCACTTGCTGCGAATCCCGGAAAGGTAAAGGAAATGGGTGTCGCAGCGTTAGCCGCTGCGCCCACTTACGATCGAGTGAAGGAATTGCAGAAATTTGTACAAATTATGGACCGCTTGAGTGCGGAAAAAATCGCGGCTCAGCAAGCGTCCCTGCGCTGAAGGCACGATTAAAGTTACTAAGTGGATGCCCGGTGTCAACGCTTAATTATCATGATGTTAACTATCTATTGGCAATGTTATCTTGACGAGTACATCAATAAAAACTAATATTCAGGTTTGGTCTTTTCGCAGGTGGTGGGTTAAATTTGTGATCGGCACCCTTTTTTTCAGTGCCAAGGGCCGCTTCCCAGAGGGGCCGTTAACATTTGCGTTATACCATAGAGTCCGTATTGTTATCGCTAAACTGGTAGAAGTACGATACTTGGGGCTTGGGCTGCGTGGGGCAGTCTAAATTACTGGGGTGCCGGACCCCCAACCCGGCAAATGTGAGGGTGCAGTCGTCCTAGGCTGTGCCGTTGCTTCCATTACGAGGTTGTATGCCTGCGGGCCTGATGGCTTTTTTGATAGCGTTATTCGCATCTCTGATGCTTGTCGTGCCGGTGCGCGCGTTGGCGTTGCGAGTGGGAATGGTGGATCTTCCCGGACCGCGCAAGGTGCATTTGCGACCCATGCCGTTGCTGGGCGGGCTGGCGATGTACGGGGCGGTGGTCATCGCGATTTTGTTTGCGTTTCAGGGCCCGGCGCGAGCGCAAGTTGCCGGCATCCTGGTGGGGGCCACACTGGTTGCCGCCGTAGGCATCCTGGACGACCGTGGCTGGCTGCACCATCAAATCAAGCTTTTTATTGGCATGCCGCTCGCCGCGGTCATTTTGTTAGCCAGTGGTATACACGCCCAAGTATTCAGCGTTTTCGTAGGCGGCATGAGCGGGTACATCCTGGACGCCGCAGTCACGATCCTTTGGGTGGTCGGCATCACCGCGTCATTCAGTATCCTGGACCATATGGATGGCCTCTGCGCGGGGATCGCCGCTGTGGCCTCTGCTTTCTTCGCCCTTCTGGCTTATATGCACGGTCAGACGCTCGTAACCACGCTGGCTGCCGCAGTCCTCGGCGCGGCGACAGGTTTTCTACGCTGGAACTTCAAGCCCGCGAAAATTTTTATGGGCGACGGCGGAGCGATGTTTCTGGGTTTTCTAATGGCTACGCTAGGGCTAAAACTCCGGCTGGATAGCGCGAATCATATTTCCGGCTGGATGGTGCCATTGCTCATTCTCGGAGTAACCATTTTCGATACTACGCTCGTAACAATTTCTCGCTCACGTCGGGGCCTTGTGCCCTTTGCCACTCCCGGGAAGGATCATGCCGCCCACAGGTTGGCAAACCTGGGACTAGGTCACCGCGGCTCGGTTCTTTTCCTATATTTGCTCGGTGCGTTTGGCGGGGGTGCGGCCGTGCTGGTGAGTTATCTTCCGCGCCTCGGTGCGCTGCTCGTTGGTGTAACCGTTCTGGGGTTGGTCTTGGCGGGGGTAGCTTTTTTGGAGCGCGCTCCGTATGAGCGGCAGCTTCCGAGAACGGCTCCTGCTGCTTGAAAGTTGTTTTTCAACCTTCCGGGCCTCCGTGTAGTTCGTTTTCGCTTTCTGTTGATTTGCCTCAATTTATGGATTCGCTATACTAACCGGGGCATTGTCTGCCCGTTATCGGGGCGCAACGGATTGTCAGTAAAACAGAAACATTGAGCGTGTAGGCCCAACCTAATTTAAGGTTCGATCTAGGCACGCCGCGCCGTCGGGACATACAAATATCTTGGAAAGCACAGCTAAAACGTCGCGGGGAAACCGCGACAACAGCCAAGTTGTTATTGTGGGAGGTTCTGCTGCAGGGCTGTACACGGCGGCAAGAGTAGCACGTGGCGGGCGACCCGTGCGTGTATTGGAATCCAAGCCCGATTTCGAACCTGCGAAGCGCACACTGATCGTCACCAACCATTTCCGAACCCAACTCGGGCCTTCCGCACGCGAAAGTATCATCAACGAAATTCGGCGATTTGAACTGTTCACGGACGGGCGCTCGGCGCAAGTGGTGCTGTCGGAGGCGGACCTGATTATTGAGCGGTCGCGGCTGATTCCGGCTCTGGCGCGTGAAGCACAACAAGCGGGGGCAGAGCTAAGCTTTGACACGCGCTTCCTGGGACTCAGTTCGAACGGGCAAGGTCTGCGCATGGAAGTCGAAACCGGCGGGCGACGTGAGGAACTGCATGCCGGCAGTGTGGTGGGGGCCGATGGCGCCACCAGCCGAGTAGCGCGCAGCGCGGGTTGGCCTACCATCGAAACCGTGCCGCTGGTGCAGGCCGTCGTGCGTTTACCCAAGGATTGTGCACCGGACACGACGCGCGTGTGGTTTGTTCCTGACGATACACCCTACTTTTATTGGCTGATTCCTGAATCGACAGAACGCGCAGCGCTAGGGGTGATTGGAGTTGAAGGACGTGACACGAAACGGTGTTTCGAACGCTTCCTGGAAAAGAAAAAATTGGAACCGCTGGAGTGGCAGGGCGCGCGGATTCCGGTTTACCGGCGTTGGGTGCCAGTACGGCGGCGGGTGGGGAACGGCGACGTGTATGTGGTCGGAGATGCGGCGGCGCAGGTAAAAGTTTCGACGGTCGGAGGGATTGTCACTGGTTTCCGGGGAGCGCTGGGAGTTGCGCAAGCAATTCTTCAGAATGGGCGGAGCCGCGAGCTGCGTGCGCTGCGGCGCGAACTGGGCACGCATTGGTTGATTCGGCAGGCGTTGCACCGTTTCGCACAAAAAGATTATTCGCAATTGGTCGACATGCTCGATGCATCGACGCGTCAATCGCTGGGCGAAATCAACCGAGACGAATCCACCCGCTTGCTATGGAATGTGGTGCGCCGCCAGCCCAAACTGATTCTTCTAGGCCTGCGCGGCTTGCTGATGGGAAAAGGAAACAGGGAGGCAGAAAATTTTCGATCAGCATAACGGTTCAGGGACAATAAGACGTCTGCAATCGACTCTAGGAGACAGGTGTGGCGCTCTCGAGCGACTGCTGAGGGAGAACTTAACTTGCGTCTTTCAGTGATTGGATGCGGTTACGTCGGGTTGGTGACGGGCGCATGTTTGGCGGAGGCGGGGCATCAAGTTATTTGCACGGATATTGACGGCGAGCGAATTGCGAAATTGAATGCCGGTGATGTCCCAATCTACGAACGATATCTCGACAAGATCCTGGCGTCCACGCGTAAGGCCGGGCGCATTTCATACACGGCGGACGCCGGAAAAGCCATTCGCGATGGCGATGCCATTTTTATTTGCGTAGGGACGCCGCCAAAAGAAACCGGTGAAGCCGACCTCTCCGCCATCGACCACGTGGCGCGGCAAATCGCGGAAGAAGCACGGTCGCCAAAACTGGTGATCGAAAAAAGTACCGTACCCGCGCGCACGGGATTGGAATTGCAACGGGCGCTGACGGCCTACTCCAGCAAGAACAAGAATCATTTTCGTGTGGCTTCTAATCCTGAATTTCTGCGGGAGGGAACGGCCGTTGAGGATTTCCTTCATCCGGATCGCATTGTTGTAGGAGTCGAAGACGAATCGTCCGCCGCGGAACTACGCGAGATCTACCAGCCAATTCTGGATCATCGTTTCGAATGCCCGGTTCACGAGGGGAGCTGCCCCACGAACCGTCGCGCCACGTTCCTGGTGACAACCATCAACAGCGCCGAGCTCATTAAACATGCCTCTAACTCTTTTCTCGCGCTGAAAATCAGCTACGCGAATGTGATCGCGGATCTGTGCGAAAAAATCGGCGCAAACGTGCAGGAAGTTACGCACGCCATGGGTCTCGATCCGCGCATCGGCGAACAATTTCTAAATGCCGGTCTAGGCTTCGGTGGATTCTGTTTTCCTAAAGATGTGCAAGCTTTTATTCACTTGGCGGCTTCAGTAGGCGTAGATTTCGATATTTTAAAGGCCACGGAGAGAGTCAACCGGCAGCGCATCGATCGTTTCTTTGAAAAAATCCGCAAAGCACTGTGGGTGGTCAAGGGCAAACAGGTCGCGGTGCTAGGGCTGGCCTTTAAAGCCAATACGGATGACATTCGCTTTGCTCCGGCGCTGGAGGTGGTCAAGCGTCTGGTGGATGAGGGCGCCAAGGTACGGGCCAGCGACCCAGAAGCCATGTCAAGAACGAAAGCGCTACTTCCAAAAGTGCAATATCACGAAGATCCATACGACGCTTTGCGCGGAGCGGATGCCGCTCTGGTGTGCACGGAGTGGGACGCATTCCGCAAATTAGATTGGGAGCGCGCCGGCAAACTGATGGCGCGAAAGTTGGTGATCGATGGCCGGAACATGTACTCGCCGCGCATCATGCGAGAACTAGGGTTTGAATATTATTCGTTTGGGCGAGAGTAAATCAAAAACTTGCAGCCGGCTGTTTCTTCGTAAATTCCTGCTTATAATAAGCCAGCGTGCGCTTTAGACCTTCTTCCAGAGAAACTTTTGGCTCCCAGTTGAGGAGGCCCTTGGCCTTTGCAATGTCCGGACAACGGCGCTTCGGATCATCCTGCGGCAGCGGCTCGAAGATAATCGAGAGCGGATGGTCAAAGTGTTTCCGGATGTGCTCGGCAAATTCCAGAATGGTGATTTCCTGCGGATTGCCGATATTAACGGGCAAATGCTCGCCGGAAAGCATCAGCCGGTAAATACCTTCGATGAGATCATCCACATAACAAAAGCTACGTGTTTGCGTGCCATGGCCATAAATAGTTAGAGGCAGGCCGCTCAACGCTTGGAAAACGAAATTCGGCAGAGCGCGACCATCATTCAAGCGCATGCGAGGTCCATAGGTATTAAAAATGCGCACGATGCGCGTATCCACACCATGATGCCGGTGGTAGGCCATGGTCATGGCTTCCGAGAAGCGCTTGGCTTCATCGTAGACGGCACGCGGTCCGACGGAATTGACATGTCCCCAGTATCCTTCCGGCTGAGGAGAAACTTCCGGGTCGCCGTAACACTCACTGGTGGAAGCGAGAAGGAATTTGGCGTTTTTTGCAAGCGCCAGCTCCAAAGCATTGTGCGTGCCTGCAGAACCTACGCGCATGGTAGCAATGGGATGTTTAAGATAGTCGGGCGGACTAGCGGGCGAGGCAAAATGGAGAACGTAAGCGACCTCTCCATCGACACGAAGGGGATCACAAACGTCGTTGTTCTCTAGTTTGAACTTGGGATTGTTTTTCAAGTGGCGGAGATTGGATTCCGCGCCGGTGATGAGATTATCGAGAGCGAGAACTTCCCACTCTTCGGCGAGGAGCCGATCGCACAAATGCGATCCGAGAAACCCTGCACCACCGGTGATCACCGCGCGCATCGATTCTCCCATTGCCTCGTTAGGCACAATCAGCCTGCCAGTGTATCGTGCGTTACGTAGATTGACCACTACGTGACTACAGCATCGGGTACAAGGCGCGCAGTTCCTTTATACTCATCCCCATGCCGCCAGACGAAAATCCCGCGCAGGTTCGTCGCAAATACGAGTGTCCCTGGGCTGCTTTAGCCGCAATCGCCGGGACGCTAGTGTGCGTGGCAATGATTTGCTTTTTGGGGGTGGGCCGCTGGCTAGTCGTAGAAGATCCGCTGGAGAAGGCCGCGGCGATCGCCGTGCTGAGCGCACGTGTACCTGCCCGCGCGCTTGAAGCGGCAAAACTTTATCACGACGGATACGCTCCACAGGTGTGGTTGACACGCTCCGCGGAACCGGGCGAATCATTGGAAGCCATGGGCATACGATACCTCGGCGAGGATTACTACAACCTGCAGGTTCTACTCCACGAAGGCGTTCCGCTGGAGGCTATCCATGTATTGCAGCCGGCGGTCATCAATACCGCCGACGAGATGCAGGTGATCGCCATGGCACTCTCCGAAGAAAAGAACCGGACGGTAATCATTGTGACAACAAAAGCGCACACGCGGCGGGTGCGCACGCTGTGGCATCGGTTGGCCGCCGCTCGCGGCCGGGTCATTGTTCGCGCCGCACCGGCAGATCCCTATCAACCGTGGAAATGGTGGCGTTCCAGCAGCGATGCTCTGGATGTAGTGCGTGAAGTCCTAGGTTTGCTTAATGCCTGGGCAGGCTTGCCATTACGCGGAGCGTAATGAACAGGCATGTGCTGTTAGAAAAAGAAAAAACGCTTCCGCCGTGGAGAACTCCCTTCGGGAAGAAGTTCCGGCATGTACGGTAAAGCGCGTCCTTCGAACGCCGCGCGCGGATTATCACAAAACAGGGCGCGGGCGGTTTTGGCGCCAAACTGTGTCATAACCACGTCGAACGCCGGGCTCAGCCTGAGCGGCCGCGAAGTCAGGTTGTGCGCGTCGCTGGCGATAAAATGGATGAGCCCCGCGCCAATCCAGCGCAACGCGTCTTTTTGAGCCAGCGGGCCAAAGCGACCTGTTAGCGACCCTCCGGTGACTTGGCCGTAACAGCCCATGCGAATCCACCTTGTCAGTCGTTCGGGCTGCAAACGCAAAATGCTGTTGCGCTCGGGATGAGTAATCACCGGCCGCAGGCCGGCGAGTTGGATCTCGTGCAGCTTGTGGTCCATGGCCGGGGGAATAGCAACTTCATTGAATTCCACGAGCAGATAATCGTTTTGGTTGACGCAAAAGGGCGCGGCATCCGCTTGCAGGGCTTCGACATTTTCTGGACTAAGATGAAAATCGCAACCAGTAGCAAGCGTCAAGCGATTGCCGAGTTGCGATTGCAGTTCCTTTTGGAGTGCGCGGATTTTCGGATAATCGAAGACGTGTGAGCTGTTGGCATGTGGCGTGGCAACTACGTGAGTAATGCCATCGGCGATGGCCGATTCCGCCATGGCCAGAGAATCTTCCATGGCCTTGGGCCCGTCATCCAATCCTGGCAAGATGTGACAGTGCAAATCCACCATAATTCATGCGCTCCAGCTCCAACGATGTGCGACCCTGCAGGCTGAGTATAAGTATCTTATCTTCATTCGAAGAAATGTGACCAGGTTACGCCTATAGAACAGCCATAACTTCTTTTGCGGGCGGGCAACCTGTTATATTTGAGCGTCAGCGTCTCAAGGGCCTTGCGGCCTACGGTATCTCCAAAAACCAAGACGAGGAGTGCGACGAAGCTCATGGCAATCGATCGGAAACCCGAATTTTTCAAAGGCGCGCAGCTACGAGTCGGCATCATCGGATGCGGATACGTAGGTCTGCCGCTGGCACTGCGCTTTGCCGAAGCTGGCCATAGAGTAACCGGATTTGATACCGATCCCCTTAAGGTGTCGATGCTCAATGTTGGGAAGTCTTACATCGAACACATCCAGCAGACCAAGATTCAGCAGTTCGTGAACAGCAAACACTTCAGCGCCACCACGGATTTTTCGAAATTGAAAGAGGCGGACGCCATTGTTATCTGCGTCCCAACGCCACTGGATGAGAGGCGTGAACCAGATCTAAGCTACGTGGAGCAGACCGCGCTTTCCATTCAGCCGAACCTGCAGAAGGGGCAGCTGGTGGTGCTGGAGTCGACGACCTATCCGGGGACTACCGAGGAATTAGTGCTGCCGATCCTGGAAAAAGGAGGATTGCGATGCCCGATAGCAGCGGGACCGGAAAATGAGAATGTGGCGTGCGATTTTTTTCTGGCGTTTTCGCCGGAACGCGAAGATCCCGGAAACAAGCAGTATGGACTGGCGCAAATTCCGAAGGTAGTAGGGGGGATCAACCCGCCGAGCGGCCGGGCGGCGGTAGCGTTATATGCGCAGGTGGTGGCGCGAGTAGTTCCAGTGAGCTCCACGCGGGCGGCGGAAATGGCCAAGCTGCTGGAAAATATTTTTCGCTGCGTGAATATCGCGCTGGTGAACGAACTGAAGATGCTGAGCCTGCGGATGAATATCGATATTTGGGAAGTGATCGACGCGGCGGCTACGAAACCCTTTGGATTCATGCCATTTTATCCGGGACCGGGCCTCGGAGGGCACTGCATTCCGGTCGATCCGTTCTACCTTTCCTGGAAGGCGCGGGAATACGATTTTTCCACGCGCTTCATCGAACTGGCCGGGGAAGTGAACACGGCGATGCCTTACCACATCGTCGATGCGGTAACCGCAGCACTGAACAATCAGCACAAAAGCTTGAAAGGCGCGAAGCTGCTGATCCTGGGAGTAGCCTATAAGAAGGATGTGGACGATCTGCGCGAATCGCCAACCTTAAAAATTATGCAGTTGCTGCAACAGCGCGGCGCGGAATTGGACTACAACGATCCTTATTTTCCGAAATTGCACAAAATGCGCCACTACAATTACGAAAACATGAAGTCCGTGCCGATAAGCGCGAAAACGCTGGGCAGTTATGACGGCGTGATTATTGCCACGGACCACTCGAGTTACGACTATGGTGCCATCGTGGATGGCGCGAAGCTGGTGGTGGACACGCGAAATGCGACGCGCCGCGTGATGCGTCACCGCGACAAGATCGCGTTGTGCTAGACCGCAATGGGAGCGTTTAGCGAAGAGATCCGCCGGCAGCTAGAGGAAAGCGCACGTATTAAGCAGAGCTTCTCGGACGAGCTGGTTGGACGGATCGGGCAATTTGCGGAGAAATCCGCGGTCGCACTGCGGGGCGGCGGCAAGATCGTTTTTTTCGGGAACGGCGGCAGCGCGGCGGATGCTTTGCACCTGGCGGCAGAATTGGTGGTGCGACTGCGAATCGTGCGCAGCGGCCTGGCCGCGTTGGCGCTTACCACCAATCCGGCGGTGCTGACTGCAGCGGCGAACGATTTCGGGTTCGAACAAATTTTCTCTCGACAGATAGAATCGCTGGTTTCGCCGAAGGACGTGGTGGTGGCACTTTCGACGAGCGGCGCAAGCGCGAATGTGGTTCGCGGAGTGGAAGCGGGCCGCCGCCGCGAGGCGTACATAGTGGCGTTTACGGGCGAAACCGGCGGAGCGCTGACGGATAAAGTGGACTTGCTGTTGAACGTCGCATCGCGAGATCCGCAACGCATTCAGGAGTGCCACATTACGATCGGCCACATTGCCTGCGCGCTGATCGAAAAACTTTGTTGTTGAGCGGAACTTTGAAGGCTATTGGGCTTTCACCAACTCCACGCGAGCGACCATAAATGGCATGACGGCTTCGAGCAATACGGGAGTGCGCGCTGGGTTATTGGTGAGATACACGGTGAAATGGGCGTCCTTCATTTCCAAACCATCCTCAAAGACGCGCAGCGCAATTTTGGAAGTTGTGAAATTCCCCGCCGGCACTGTGACGGCTTCTGAAGTACCGATTAACGTGGCGCGCACGTCGTAGAGCTTGTGGCCATCGTAAACCGGACTGTGCACTTCGGGAGTTTTCGTCCAATCGACGCTGCGCACATATTGCATCATGCCGAGAGGGTCGCGGGTTCCGGATAAAACTCGGGTGGAAACCGCGTCTGCGGGGGCCGGTTCTTTTCCGGTGACGGTCATGCGCTGAATTGATTCGACTTTCGCTCCGCGCTCGTTCAGGCGCATTTCATATTGCAGGCTGGCCAGGGTACCCGCGTCGCTATAAGAGTCGAATTGATCGTCGAGCTCAAAAACCATGCGGAGAGGATTCTCCGTATGCGCAAAGGCTTGCAAATGCCAGGCACTCTTGCCTAAAAAGTTGCGCTTCTCCGCCACCTGAAGTTTTAGATTAGCTACATTATTTAGCTTCGAGACGTTGGCCGTGTATTCGAGTGTCTCGCCGGGGCGTAACGGGAAGCCGGCAGCGCCTAGAGGAAGGGATCTGCCGGGATCGCTCGCGGACGGAGACGGCTGCCCAGCTGCGGGAAGTGCCCGATCCGCGGCCCGCGTGACGCCGAGAGCGTGCGGCGCCGAAATCAGCGCGTGCAGCGGTGCTGATTCTCGCAAGTGCATCCAGAGAAATGCTCCGGCAGCGCCCGCCAGGGCGGCTATCGTGCCAATTGCTATGGTCATGCGGTAGGTCATGCTGTTTGTGTGACGCTCCCCGGAAACGGTCCGTTGCCCGTCGCGCATCCGTCGTACAATGTTTTCTTCGCGAAAGGACTGGTGGATATCGCGCTGGTCATTGTATTGGTGATTGCATTGGTCATGACCAGGGCGATGCATAGCGAACTTTCAGCGTATCAAAATGCGGGGCGGACGTCTTTTAGGGTTGCGGGGCAGGTTGTCCGGCTAGACATTTGCGGCTGACCGAGGAGGGTTCACGGAATGCGCTACGTTGTGACGGGTGGCGCCGGTTTTATCGGTTCGAATACTGTTGATGAACTCGTCCGGCGCGGCCAGAGCGTGGTGGTGCTGGACGATCTTTCCGCCGGCAAAGAAGAGAATCTAGCCGAGAGCCGCAGCAAGATTACTTTTATAAAGGGCTCGATCACCGACATCGAAGTGGTTCGCAAAGCCATGCATGAGGCGGAGTACGTCATTCATCTGGCCGCGCGTACTTCGGTACCACGCTCGGTGAAAGATCCCATCGAGACGAACCGCATCAATATCGAGGGCACGCTGAATGTACTGATTGCGGCACGAGACGCCAAAGTAAAGCGTTTAGTCTTCGCAGCGTCCTCGTCTGCGTATGGCGAGACGCCTACACTGCCGAAGATTGAAACCATGGAGCCGCAGCCGATTTCGCCGTACGGCGTGACAAAATATGTTGGCGAACTATACGCGCAAACTTTTGGGCGCTGCTATGGCCTCGAGAACGTCTCGCTGCGATATTTCAACATTTTTGGGCCACGGCAGGATCCCAGCTCGCCGTATTCCGGAGTGCTGGCCAAGTTTTGCACGGCAGTCCTCGAAGAGACACAGCCGGTGATTTTTGGCGATGGGTCGCAGTCCCGCGATTTCACGTTCGTGGATAACGCCGTGCTAGCTAACTTGCTGGCGTGCGAAGCGCCTAATATTAGCGGCAAAGTTTTTAATGTGGGAACGGGCAGACGGTTCACGCTAAATCAGACGGTCGAGCTGCTGGGGAAAATATCGGGAAAGCGGCTTGAGCCGAAGTATGAGCCGCCGCGAGACGGAGACATCCGCGATTCCCAAGCAGACATCTCAAAGGCGAGAGAATGCCTGGGCTATGATCCGCAGGTAAGTTTCGAAGAAGGTTTGGGCCTCACATTCGAGTGGTACCGCGCCACACATCCCCGAGCAGCAAAGCAATAACGGCGTAATTCTCTGGAGAGAAAACAAACACCCGCGACGCGCGACGGCGCCGGGATAGGCGCTCCACACTCGTGCGGCCGCAGCGTTGAAATCCAGATTACGGCTGTTTTGTGGGACCGTAACTCAACGGTTCGCCAGGCTTGGGGGCATCGTAGTTATTCCAGAACCACAGTGGCGCCAGGTTCTTTTGCTCCGGCCAAACCTGGTTGAGCGTGTCGCCTTCGAATAATTCACCGTTCTTCATCACCCAGCGAACAGTGTTGGTGTTGTGAATGTCGTCGAGCGGATTCTTATCCAATATTATGAGGTCCGCGAGTTTGCCCGGCTCGATCGAGCCGAGATCCTGCGGGCGTCCGATGATTTTCGACCCGTTCAGGGTGGCACAACGGAGGACTTCCAACGGCGTCATGCCTCCACTGGCCAACATCCACATTTCCCAGTGATAGCCCAGACCCTGAAGCTGGCCGTGACTGCCAACTCCCACTAGCCCACCAGCGCGCTGTAATTTAGTCATCTGCGCGGCCAGTTTGGGAAAGGCATATTCGTCCTTGCGAAACCATTCGGGACGGCGTTTGGTTTTTTGATCGATGATTCTGTGGGGCGTGAAGTGATTGAGCTTGACATCATCGTGAACGTCGCTATTTTCGTACCAGTAATTCTCACCGAATGGACCGCCGTAGTTCACGATGAGGGTAGGCGTTTCCGCAATACCGGACTGCGCGAACATCTGGATTACGTCCTTATAAAGCGGCGTGATGGGTAGCGTATGTTCATTCCCGTGAAAGCCGTCAATCAGGTGCGTGAGGTCTAGCTTCAGGTCCAACCCACCTTCTGCGGTGGGCATCATCTCCAGCTCTTTGGCGGCTTGCACCATGTACTGACGCTGTTTGCGATTGCCCACGATGTAGCTTTTGATGTTGTGGGTGCCATAGTATTTTTCGTACTTGAGAAGTACGCCCTTCACTTCTTCCATGGATTGGAAATTATTGTCTGAGAAAACGCCTGGGCCGGTGGAAAATGCGCGCAAGCCAATAATATCGCCGCTGTCCGCAAGATCTTGATAGGCGAACATATCGTTGGACCCAGTTTGCACGTCTAAGCCGGAAGTCACACCATAGGCAAGGTTGGCGAGGAACGACCAGTTCTGCGTATCAAGGATGCCACGGCGTATCTCGGTCCAGTGTGCGTGGGTGTCGATGAAACCAGGCACGATGGTTTTGCCCTTTACGTCAAATAATTTCGCTCCAGCAGGAATGCTGCCGCGCGCTCCGACGCTCTTGATACGGTTGTTCTCGATGACGATGTCGGCGTTCTTCAAAATCTCATCGCCGTTTGGGCCTTTCATGGTGACTACGGTAGCGCCGCGTAGCACGATTTTCCCTTTGGGCGTTTTTCTAGGTACTTCCAGAACCACGGGGATTTCTTCGACGTTCTTTTCCTCTTCCTTTAATTTCTTTGGCTCTTTCTTTTCGTCTTTCTTGTCGTTCTTCTTGTCTTCTTTCTTTTCATCTTTCTGAGCCTGCAGATTATTGGCCACCTGACGGGCAGGCTGCTGATGTTCCGCGTCGTTCTCACTTGCGTCTTTCGCGTCACCATCTTTTTTGTCGGGGTCTTTCTTGTCAGCATCTTTTTTCTCGTCCTTGGGCGGCTCAAAGGAGACAGCACTTAGCGGTTCGCGAAAGAGACTAGAACCGATGGCCCAGGTTATCGTCTTACCATCGTCGGCCCAGGCAAAATAATCCGCGCCGATGTCCGTCAAGCGTTTGACCGGTACGGAGGCCGTCATTACGTTGACGGTCGGCGTTTCTCCGCCGACCACGGGCATAGCGATCACGTAAAGCTGGTTCATCACGTGCGCCAGCACCCATTGGCCATCGGGGCTTGGTTGCACATCGTCCGCCGGAATGGGTTCCTCAAAGAAATAAAGACCTTGGCCCTTCACGACGATATGCGTGCGCCGGTCAGTGCCGTCGTAGCGCAGCGAAACAAGTCCCTGCGGCGTGTAAACGTAAACTCGATCTTTATCGTGCGTAAAATGCGGGCCACCTGCTCCGCGGGCAGGCAGGATCAAGTTTGGCTCGCCGCCATCGGAAGGGATCCACACCAGGTCTGCATTTCCTGTCTGGCCTCCGTCAAATTCGCTATTTTCACGGTCGTAGGCATTTCCGCGCAGCAAAACAATCTTTGCGCCGTCTGGCGACCATGCTGGATTACTGTAGACAGCAGGAGTCTTTGATAACTGCACTGGAGTGCCGCCGGCAGCCGAGACCTTCCAAAGTTGTCCTCCCGCGCTGGACCATGTCACATAAGCGATCGATTTTCCGTCCGGGGACCAGGCAGGCTGAAACTCCCGTTCATTCCCGGTGCCCAATCGCTGGGGCTTTCCACTGGGGAGGTCCATCGTATAAAGGTGGGTCATCGCGGAGAACGCCAGCTTCTTGCCGTCGGGTGACTCAACTGGATCCATGATCAATCGCACTTTGAGCGGGCCTTCTTCCACCTTTTGTGGAAAATCCAATTTAGGTCCCAAGTCCTGGGTGACCTGCGCGGTGAAAGGAATCACCTTTTCCGTGCCGCTGGTCAGATCAAGCCTCTTAATTTTTCCGTCCTGGTTGTAGACAATTTCTTTTGCACCGGGCAAGAACGCATATCCCGGGAAGACGTCGCGCGTGAAGAGGGATTCCTGATCGTCACGAGTAACGGGATATTTTACCCAGCGATCTTCGCCGGTCTCCAGATTTCGCAGACGGAGTCCGGTTTCCGTTTCATAGCGTGTGGCGTAAAGCAATTGCTTGCCGTCCGAGGAAAGGAGCGGGCGAAAAGCGCTCTCGACCTGGTCGATGAGTTGGTCTTCGTCCCCCGTTTTGCGGTCGCGACGAGCAATTTTCCAGAGGGGAAACTGTGCGTTGTAGGAAAA
Organism: Candidatus Dormiibacterota bacterium; assembly: GCA_035602135.1. Lineage (GTDB taxonomy): Bacteria > Acidobacteriota > Terriglobia > Acidiferrales > UBA7541 > Acidiferrum. The sequence goes on along the minus strand of DATNMX010000063.1, from coordinate 44,876 downwards.
AGGACCCTGTCGCACAGCGTAGTAAAGATATTTGCCGTCCGCGGAAGCGACTACACCCATCGCGTTGTGTCTTTCTTTTCTTGGGGTGGTGGGCGCGGGCTTGGATTTTGTGATCTGCACGCCGGTGCCGCCCTCCACGTGGTACATCCAAATCTCATGAGCGCCGATACCAAAGGGCGCCTTCGAAGCAAAAATATACTTCCCGTCCGGCGCCCAACTCGGCGAAGTAAAGTCGTCGGCGGTATTTTTCGTAACCTGTTTTACGGCTGTGCCGTCGGGATGAATGATCCAAAGGTTCTCGCTGCCCTCACGGTCGGAAATAAAGGCAATCCATTGCCCGTCCGGAGAAAACTTAGGCTGGCTATCAAATGCCATTCCCCCAGAAATCAGCTTGGCCTGCCCGCCTTCGATAGGGATGGTATAGAGATCACCGAGCAACTCGAAGACAATGGTCTTGCCGTCGGGCGATACATCCAGGGAGAGCCATGTCCCTTCATCGGTGCTGAAGGAGATCTTGCGCTCGGGCTTCAGGGGGAGTCCCTTTTTTTCGTCCTTCTTCTCCTCTTTCTTTTCGTCGAGCTTTTGGTCTTTCTTGTCCTTGTCCTGCCCGCCAATACTCTGCGGCATCACAGTGGCACGCGTTAGGGTTGCATCGCTCGAAAGTATGCCCATAGCCATTGCCGCGGCGACCAACCATCCGGCCACAACACGCGGACTAGCTTGTTGCTTCTTCATGCTTGTATTCCTCCGTGACGTCCGTTGATGTTTTGAGCCGAATGAAGAAAACCAGCGCGCTTCGGGCACAGCCTGCCAGAAAACACACGTTTCGGTAAAACGTTAGACGCAGCATATTGCCACGCGTTGCTGTGGCGCAACTTATCGATCTGAGTCTTCCGCTTTATCATGGCCAAATGGGCCAGGCGGGCCAGCTGGCTGCGGCGAAGTCGCAGGCACAATATGCGGAATCCCTGCGTCGTTGATTTTTTTATTCAGCGCCGGCAGATCCTCCTCCGTCAGTTTCTTCACTTGAACCGAGCCTTCATTCACGAGCGGGACGAGCTGGGCTAGCTGTTCCTTTTGTTGCCCACCTGGAGCAGCAGCGAAGCCATCCAGGTCTTCCAGCAAATCTTGCACCTGTTCCGGCAGGGGATCGGGTTTCCATTCGAACGGGGGACCAGCGTTTCCCAAGCCTTCGCGTTCACGAACATATTTTTCCGCTACTTTGTCGACCTTCTTCTGTAATTCTTCCGCAGCTTTCTGTATATCCTCGGGAATTTTAGGCGAAGCCGGCTTGTTCGCGTCTGCCTTCCACTGATCACGCGCAGTTTTCAACGCGAGTTTTAGTCCTGCGATCGACTTGCGGTCTTTATCGGCGGTCTTAGCCATGGTGTAGAGCTGTACGATGGCGTCGTGGCGCGCTGCTCGGTCTGCGGCGGAAATATTGATGCGTGTGTCTTCTGCAACCGTAACCCGTTGTGTTGCTTCCCGGGTGCCTGCTTTGATCTTGATGGTGTACTCGCCCGGCTCCGCGAGCGGGCCGCGTGGCCCGAGCGAATATCCCGCAGCCATTGCTTCTCTCTGCTCTTCTGTCGGCTCAGCCGGCGCCTCCCAGCGCAAGTCCCAGTTGGTACGATTCAGGCCGACCGCGCCAGGGCCCTCGAACTCACGCAGCACTGTTCCATCTTTATCAAGCACGCGGATCTTGGCTTTGCCTTCTTTCGGCGAGGTTTCGGCAGGCTTTATTTTTTGGTCGGGCAAAGGCTTACTGTTGACCTGCTTCTCTTTCTTTTGGGTCTTTGCTTGAATCTTTGGTTGGTCCTGGGCCGCGGCCTTCACGGCTGCTTCTTTTTCTTCCTGGTCATTTTTCGGTTGGTCTTCTGACCCTGGCTTATTTTGGACGTCGCTATCTATATCGCTCTTGTCTTTATCAAGTTGGTCGGGCTTGGTAGGCTCAGATGGGACGGCGCCTTTCAAGTAATAGGTCAAAATCGCGCCGTACGGAGGGTTCTTCGCCGTGAACAGTTTCTGGCCGGCACTCCACCGCCGGTTGCGCAAATGCCAAGTCTTGGCAGGGCGTGGCGAAAAGAAAGTAATGTCCGAGGACGCCACGTTGGCATCCATTTTCTCGACGGGCGTCAGGTCATCCAGAACCCAGATCGATCGTCCGTGAGTGGCCAGCACAAGGTCGTTCTCGCGCGCCTGAATCTCGATATCGTAGACGGGAACAGTCGGGAGGTTAGTTTTTAAAGCTGCCCAATTTGCCCCGCGGTCCGAGGAAATCCAAAGCCCAAACTCGGTGCCAGCGAACAGGAGATTCTGATTGCGAGGATGCTCGCGCACCACGTGCACCGTGCCCGCAGAATCCGGAATGCCGTTGCGAATGGCCTTCCAAGTGTCGCCATAATCCGCGGTAAGAAAAATATAGACGCCGTAGTCATCGCTGCGATGGCCATCGAACGCGGCGAACGCTGTTCCCTCCGCATACTTGGAAGCCACAACGCGACTGACGTAGGCGCCCTTTGCTAAGCCCGAGACTTTCGGAGCGACGTTCTTCCACGTAGTGCCTGCGTCGCGCGTTACCTGAAGATTGCCGTCATCGGTTCCGGCCCACAGCACGTTTGGCGTTAGCGGCGATTCGCTTAGCGTGGTGATGGTGGGGTACTCCTGCACGCCATCGTGCCGCGACAGCGTGGTTTTGTCCGGCGTCCTACCGAAAATCTGCAGTTTGTTGCGGTCGGCAGCGGTGGTCAGGTCTCCGTCCAGGCGTGTCCAGTTATCGCCACGGTCGGTCGATTTGAATAAATAATTTCCGCCGTAGTAAATGGTGTTGTGATCGTGTGCCGAGACGGCAACCGGCGAATTCCATTGAAAGCGGTAATGCGGCTCGCCGACTTTCGCTACGGGTTTGATCGAGCGCTGCTGTCCGGTGCGCAAATCGCGCCGGCTGATATATCCGTCCTGAGATTCGGTGTAAACGATCCAAGGCTCCACGGGATCGATGGCGGCGTAAAAGCCGTCACCGCCGTGAATCAACACCCAGTCTTCATTGGCGATGCCGTCGCGAGTCAACGTCTGGCTTGGTCCGCACCAACTTCCGTTGTCTTGCAGCCCGCCACAAATGTGGTACGGCGTCTCGTCGTCCAAACCCATTTCATAAAATTGGCCCAGTGCGATAGTGTTAACGAAGTCCCAAGTTCTGCCAGCGTCATAGCTCCAGTGAATTCCGCCATCGCTACCCGCAATCATATGGTTTGAGTCGGACGGATCGATCCACATGGCGTGAAAATCTCCGTGAATTTTCTGCACACGCTGCGTCGAAAAAGTCTTGCCGCCGTCCTCGGAATAAAACATAGGGGCGCCCAGCACCCAGATGCGCAGATCATTTTTGGGATCGATGCGCACCTGGCTGTAATAAGAGGGCCTGGGGTTCGTGTCGCCCATTTTTTTCCAGGTCTCGCCTTTGTCTTCGCTGCGATAAATGCCGCCTTTTTCGTGCTGCACCAGCGCGTAGACGATGTTGGGATCGGCGCGATAAATTTCCAGACCAATACGGCCGGTATCGCCGCCGTTTTCATACGGCAGGCCCTTGGTCAACTTGGTCCAAGTGGCGCCGCCATCCAGGGTTTTGTAAATGACGCTTCCCGGTCCGCCGCCATTAAAGCCATAAGGGGTGCGCCGTCGTTGATAGGCCGCTGCATATAATGTTTCCGGACTTTGCGGGTCCATAGCGATATCGCTTACGCCGGTATCGTCGTTAATTTTGAGAACATTGTTCCAGGTGGCGCCGCCATCCTTGCTCTTGAAGACGCCACGTTCGGGATTGGGGCCCCACAGATGTCCTAAAGCGGCGACGTAAACGACATCAGGATTCCTGGGATGAATCACGATCCGCCCGATGTGACGCGTGGCCGTCAGACCCATATTTTTCCAGGTTTTGCCGGTGTCCGTGGACTTATAAACGCCATCGCCCCAAGAGGAACTCTGGCGGTTGTTCGGTTCGCCTGTGCCCACCCACACGGTGGAAGGGTCAGAAGGCGCAATGGCGATGGCACCGATGGTGGACACGTTTTGCTTATCGAAAACCGGTTGCCAGGTTGTTCCGCTATTTGTGGTCTTCCAAACTCCACCGGAAGCGGTGCCCACAAAAACGATATTCGGATTGTTTTCGACAACCGCAAAGTCATCGATACGCCCGCCCATCACGGCAGGGCCGAGCTCGCGAAATTCCAGGCCTTTCCATTTGTCGTCTGAATTTTGCTGGTTCGCCGATGCCACCATCACGGCGATCAGTAGTGACACGCACACAATGAATGCGGCCAGAATTTTATTCGCACCACGCATTGCTATTCTCCTCGTTTGTGAAGGCCGGGAATCATAACCTGCAAGCGCATCAACGCGCATCATTTTGTTTCTGTTTCGTATTCCGGTGGAAGGCCAAACCGTCCTCGTGCTTAGACAGACGCGCGAGGCGGCGTGCGGGTTTCGTTAAAGATCGTACGTGCTTCAAAAAAGCGAGCATCCATGCCGCGCTACACATCATCGCAAGCCCATGCTAGGCTAGCGAACTGTTTTCATTGATTACATGCTCCGCGTGATGCGCCATTCCCATGCATGGACCCTTGCCGCAGTACGGCCGCTTGGCTTCCTGACGCTGCTTCTTTTCTGGTGCACCGGTCCTGCCACTCGTGAAGCGGGCGCGCAACAAGTTCGTTTGCCTACCGCCAAAGGCGGCGTAATAGAAATTTCCGCGGACGGTCCACAAAAAAAACAAGGCGACTTGTTCATCGTGGACGATAAGGTGGACATTCATTACGGCGACATGCGTCTTCGCGCCGACCACGTGGAATACAATGAAAAGAGTTTTGAAGCGCTGGCGAAGGGGCACGTCCAATTCGATTACGAGAACCAGCACCTGGACGCAGACGAAGCGCACTACAACGCCAGCACCGGACACGGGCTCTTTCGCAACGTTCGCGGAACGATAAAGATTGAGCGTCGCCCAAATCCCAGTGTATTGGTGTCCGACAATCCTCTATATTTCTATGCCCGCGAGGTGGAGCGATTTCCCGGCGATCTTTACCTAATCAACGACGCGTGGATAACTATCTGCAATCCGGAGCGTCCCACATGGCAGTTCTATGCGGGGCATGCGCGGGTTCGACTGAATAAAAGTGTAGCCCTGGTTCATGCGAACTTCCGCGTATTTCGCGTACCGCTGATATGGCTCCCGTATGCCACCACACCCGCGGGACGCAGAATCCGGCAATCTGGTTTTCTTATTCCGGATGCGGGAGATAGTTCGCGGAAGGGTTTTAGTTTTGGCGAGGCGTTTTATTGGGCTCCTACCACGTGGTTGGATGCGACGCTGGGAGCGCAATACCTTAGCCGACGTGGCGTAGCTGAACATGGCGACTTTCGTGCGAAGCCGTTTGAGGACACATCGATTGGCTATTCGTACTTCGGAGTCGAAGACCGCGGATTACGCGATGCCAGCGGAGTTCGCCAGCCACAAGGGGGAGAGCAGCAACGCCTGGAAATTCAGTCATTGCTCCCAGGTGGCTGGCGCTTCGTCACAGACTACAATCAGCTTTCTTCGCTGACTTTTCGGCTGGCGTTCGCGGATACTTATGGGGAAGCAATAAATTCCGAGGTGCGCAGTGCGGTTTTTCTGACTAACAATTTCCGCGGGTTCAGCTTAAATTTCGCGGCGCTCAACGACAAAAGCTTTTTAACACTCAATCCAGCTACCAGCGTGAGCTTCAGGAATTTACCCGAAGCGCGCTTCAGCTCTGTGGAACAAGCACCTGGCCGCAAGTTGCCATTGTATTTCGCGTTCGAGAGTTTTTCCGGGGCCCTACATCGCTCTGATAACAAAAACAGCACTCCGCTTTCCGTGGCGCGCACAGAATTCGCGCCGCGTGTAAGCGTTCCTATTCATTTTGGTCCGTGGCTCGGCATCACGGCTTCCGCAGCTTTCCGTGGCACGCGCTATGGCGCTTCCCTGAACGTCGATGGTGACGTCATCAGAAAATCCATTACAAGAAACACGGGCGAATTTACAGTGGATCTTCGTCCACCGGCGTTCGAACGATTCTTCGATCGTGCCAAGAGCAAACGAAGGTACAAGCACACCATAGAACCTGCCTTCGCGTACCATTACGTCACGGGAGTAAACAATTTTGGCCGCTTCATTCGTTTCGATGCGGATTCAACGCTGACCGACACGAACGAAGTCGAATACGGCGTCACCCAGCGGCTTTTCGTCAAAGATGGCAGTGAGCAGGCCCGCGAGCTTATGTCCTGGCGCATTGTCCAAAAACATTACTTCGACCCGACCTTTGGCGGGGCCATTGTTCCAGGGCAACGCAACGTCTTTATGGCGCTGAACTCCATCACGCCTTTCGCTTTTGCGCTGGGACCAGTGCATTGGTCCCCGATTGTGAGCGATTTCCTGGTGACTCCCAACCCCAAGTACGATGCCGAGCAAATTCTCGAATACGACCCGACGCTGGAAAAGATCACCACGATCGGCACGCTATTGAAGGTGCGGCCTTACAAGAAATTTTATGCGACTGCGGCGCATTTCCGCTTTCAGGCCGGTCCCGTTCTGCAACCCCTTTCCAACGAAGTGCGTGCCTTGTTCGGCTATGGCAGTCTCAATGGAAAAGGCTTCAGCGTCGCAGGAGGCATCAGCTACGACCTAGCGAATAACCTGCTGCAAAATCAGCTGGTACAGGCAAGTTACAGTGGAAGCTGCTGCGGAATCGCGCTGGAGTACAGACGCATTGCGCTGGGCCAGGTACGCACAGAAAATCAGTTCCGCATTTCGTTCATCATCGCGAACATCGGGACGTTCGGTAATCTGCGTCGCCAAGAAAGAATTTTCTGAGCCTAATGAATGATAACGACCTGGCTTACGCATCTATCGAGGAAATTGCCAGCCTCTTTAGGAAGCGCAAACTTTCTCCGGTCGAATTGACGGCACTTATACTCGCTCGCATCGAGCGGCTCAATCCAAAACTCAACGCTTACATCAACGTAACATCCGAACTTGCACTAATCCAAGCGAAGAGAGCGGAAGCGGAACTGTGCAGCCCGCGCAGCCGGAAGGGTCACCGCGACCTCGGTCCTCTTCATGGGATTCCCATTTCGTTGAAGGACAATATTTATACGGCTGGAATACGCACTACCGCGGGCTCGAAAATCCTGCGGGACTTCATTCCGTTGCACGATGCGCGGGTGGTTACGCAACTACTCCAAACGGGCGCCGTTGTTCTGGGCAAGACCAACATGCACGAATTTGCGTATGGGGTGACCTCGAACAACCCGCATTACGGCCCGGTTCGCAATCCTTTTGACCTCGCACGCGTTTCTGGCGGTTCGAGCGGAGGTTCTGCGGCTGCCATTGCCGCCGGGCTGTGTTATGGAAGCATTGGCACAGACACGGGCGGTTCCATCCGCATCCCGGCAGGACTCTGTGGCATCGTTGGGCTGAAACCTTCCGTAGGGCGTGTCGATGTGGACGGGGTCATACCCTTATCTCCGCGACTGGATTGCGTGGGATCTTTGGCGCGGAGCGCGCGGGATGCCGCACTACTGCTCGAACCGATTTTCCTGCGGGTCAAAGGTGAACCCGTTCTTAGTTCACTCCAGAAGTTTTCGCGGAAAGGACGCACCATTCGCATCGGTATGCCACGTGAATTTTTCTTTGATGTGATTTCTGACGAGGTCCGTAAGGTTTTCGAGGCGGCTCTTCGCACTTGCGCCAAACAAGGGGCGAAAATTAAAAGAATCTCCATTCCTTTCCTGGACCAGACCGAGGATGCGGGCAATCAAATCGCATGGGCCGAAGCAACGCACTACCACCAGCAAGCAGGCTGGTTTCCATCTCAGGCGGCCGATTATGGCGAGGATGTGCGCACGCGTCTGGAGCTGGGAGCGAAAGTTTCCCCCGCGGCTTATTTACAGGCCCTCGAAATTCGCGACAAATTTATCCAGGGACTTCGCCTGGCGATGGCGCATGAGGGTGTCGACGCGATTGTGGTGCCAACTACTCCGATCACCGCGCCACTTATTGGGGAAGAAACTACTTCCATCGGAGAAAAGACTTATCCAACGAGGGCGCTGTTGTTGCGTCTGAATCGCCCGGCAAATCTCGCAGGCGTCCCTGCGATTTCGATTCCATGTGGCACAACGTCGAGCGGTTTGCCTGTCGGGCTGCAAATCATCGGCGCTGTGGCGGACGAGCATCTTCTGTTACGCATTGCTTACACGCTTGAGCACGCTTTTTCAGCAAGACGGCGTCCGCCCTTGTAGCACTCAGTTTTGAGCAGCGCACCTCGCCTGCCCATCAACCACACCCCGATTACATACCCAAGAGTGCCGGTGACAATCCCGCCAAAAATGTCCACCACATAGTGATAACGTCCCCACACAGTCGAAAAGCACATGGCCAGCACCAGAGGCAGCATCACCCAGAACAGCCATCGCCGATGCCGCCACGCTCCCCATAATGCCGCGAAGGATCCGGCAACATGTTCCGATGGAAACGCTGCGCCGCGCACTCTGCCGTAGTGTTCGATAAAATTGATCGTCGTCGTGAAGATTCCTCCGTGTAACTCGCCATGCCACCAGCCGGCCATCGAAAACCAGGGGCTTTCAATCGGGAAAAAAATGGCAATCACATAGCCAATGGTGTAGGCGACGGCTGAATAAGTCATAGCCGACCAGTATGCGTGCCAATCCTGACGGTAATAAAGAATGGCGCCCAGCAAGAGCAGATAGACGAAATACGTCAGGTAGGCAAACTGCAGCATGTCATTTAAGCCAGGGCTAGCGAACCGCTCAAGCCAGACCGATGGATGCACTCCGGTTAACCAGTAATCGAACGCGATGAGCTTCGCATCATGCCAGTTCGGCGAAAATAGATGCACCAACTGCGCGAGTTCCTCAAAGCAAAATAAAAAGAAAAGATGCGGGTACCAGTGCCGCCAAAAATGCCAAAACTTTTGCGACGCGGTAAAGTCGGCCTGCTTTAGGGATAGTGTGTGTGCATCGATGCGTTTCGGCTTCCGGGCGGATTTAGCCTCTATCGTACAGAGCAGCAAAATAATCATAGCCACAAGCGCCTGCAGAGCGATCAGCCGGAGCGGATGCTTCAAATTCTCGGCAAATAAAGAGATCAAAGCACTCGAGACGCCCAAGTATGCAAAAGCTATCCATTCAAACGCGCCGCAGGCCGACCAGGCGGCCGCAAGTTCCGATTGCAGGAACCTTGCAATTCCAGCGAGATTCAAAACATCCGCGCTTGGTGTACCGGTCCCTACAGCTTCTTCGGCATTCAGCGCGATTACGTCTCGATTCTCTTGATACCCTCGTCTTTCTGCCTGGTTCATCCGACGCTCTCCGCTTGCGATCTTGCGATTCGCTCGCTTTTTTTCAACTCTGCTCTTCGAATGGCGTCCTTCTTGATTTTATGGGACCTGCATGAGAAAGTATTTGGCGGTCGTAACTCATGGTCATCTTCTGACCAGCGGACCACCGGCCATCTGTGCATTGCGGCGATCGGCGCGAGTTCGCCTCGTGGATTCACGCCCGTGGGATTTCCTACCGCAGCCAATAGCCACCTATCATTGGCAGCATTGCCGTAGGCGTAACATTTTCCGAGATCCAAGCCCATGTCAGCGGCCAAGCGCCTCATCGCGCGGACTTTCTCTTGGCCGAACATCGCTTGGCCCAGAATTTGCCCGGTATATCGACCAGCAACCGCTTGCAATCGTGTGGCGCACACGAAAATCGTCACGTGAATTCCACGTGCGGCGAGGAGTGTTTCCAACGCGCGCGCTGCTTGCTGGGCTAATGCTTCCAAGGTACCGCTCATGATTACAATGGCGTGTCCTTTTCTTGCATGCCAAGCAGCGCGCTCAATCGCTTCACGAAAAAAGGGAGGGATGAGTATTTCTGGCGCGGGAATTCGGACACCGCGCAAATACATCTTGTTGGCGTGAACAATAGCCGCGAGTCCATGCGGTAACATCCGGATGGTTTTGCCGATCCAGAAAAAATAATTGCTCACCCGAAACGCGCGTTTATAGCGCAACACGCAAAAGTATCTCCGCTCGAGAGACGGCAAGGGCAAAAGTGTCCCATCCAGATCAAAAAATGCCGCCACCTTGCCGTTTACCAGAGCGCTCTTCGGGTTCATATTTTCTCCGACGTGCTCTTCTCCGCTCTTCCCACGTTTACAACCAAATATTTCCAGCCTTCGAGCAGCACGGGCATTCCACGCAGCAAACAGAAAAGCGCGGTCATCCACGTCAACACCAGCGATCCTGTACGAATCATGGCGTGCAGGTCGGACCCAATTTCACTAAAAAACGTCACGGGCCCGCGCGTTAGCGCCAACTCCAATCCTAAATAGCAAAAACACAGGCACTTCATTCCCGCATATAGGCCCCGGCTCCAGTGCGACGCCACCAGCGCGCGTGCCCACCGGGTTTGCAGCGTGGCATCGGCACCCCACCCTGCATGCCCAGCTTTCATTGCGAGCGTGCGCAACAAATCGGTTGCGGCGCCGCGCGCAAAGAAAAATACGGGCAGCCATAGCGATACCATGCCGGCGACGGCGAAATAGGTGAAGTACACGTTCTCAATCATGCGATCGCCTAAAATATCGAACTGCGCCCCCGCCGGAGTGGCCAGCTTTTTCTTTCGCGCGATGTGACCATCTAGAGCGTCCAGCGCGACCGCGGCAATTGTGAGCGCCACAGCCGCGAGGTTGGCCCCAGCGCCTCGACCAAACAAGCTCACGGCCCCAAAGCCAACCCCGACGCGCAACAACGTCACTTTATTGGGCGTCCAATGCATACGAGCGGACACCTTGTGTACATCATTTAGAGAGGACAATGGCAACCGCTGTGCCAAACTTGGAACTGAGAACCTTTGCACTATCAATGAGTTACAGATGTCGCTAGGCAGGCTTGCTTTCAGCAATGCCAGCCGATTCCTTCATCTGTCACCCATTCGCTGCTCAGCAGTCTAACGATTGCCGTTCCCCTATGCGTCGCGAGTTTGGAACCGGCATTCGAACACGCAGCGCTGCGAGATCATCGAGGATTGGTGGATTAGTTTGTAAGACCTTGCCGCCGGAACGGTTACAAACGCGTTCTGTGGGAGAATGGAGTTAGACTTTAAAGTGCATGCAAGCCTGATTCCTGCGCGCAGCGCGAAGCAGAGTCGACTGTCAAGGAACACCAACGAATGAGCGACGTATCCATCGTAGGAGCATTTCTCGCTGGCTTGGTTTCATTCTTGTCGCCGTGCGTTTTGCCGCTCGTCCCCGGCTACATCTCCATGCTCTCCGGAATCGGCATGGAACAATTACGAAAAGGCGAGCTACCGCGTTCCGGCCTTTTCGCGTCGTCGTTGTCATTCGTTGCGGGCTTTTCAGCGGTTTTCATTTCTTTCGGCGCGTCCGCGAGCGTGGTCGGTTCCTTCCTCCGGCAGAACCGGTCCTTACTCGCGCCCATCGCGGGCGCATTGATCCTGCTCTTTGGGTTACATCTGCTAGGAGTACTTATCAAGATCACCATACGCACAGGGCTCATCATTGGAATTTTGTTTGCGGCACTCGGCGTCGCCGCCCTTTTGCGGCACGCACCTCTTTTCGCGGGCTTTGGCGCGATGCACTTCTTCGCGCTGTCCTTCATTGGTTTTCTCGGGCCCTCCATGGCAAGGTGGCTCAACCGAGATGTTCGTCTGCGAAGCAACATCGGGCAACCTGGTATCTGGAGCGGTTTCCTACTCGGTTTTGCGTTTGCCTTTGGTTGGACTCCATGCATCGGCCCGATCCTCGCCACCGTCCTGGCGCTGGCCGCCGCCAGCGACACTATCGCGCGCGGCGTGCTGCTTCTCGCTGTATATTCCGCCGGCCTGGCTATCCCGTTTTTGCTGACGGCCTTGGGAATCGGCCAATTTTTGCGCTTCTATCAGAACTTCCGGAAATATCTGAGCGCGGTTGAAGTTTTCAGCGGCGCGCTCTTGATTTTTGTCGGAACGCTCGTCTTCATGAACAAGTTGACCTGGCTGTCCGGTAAATTGACATTCTTAAACCGTTTTTCGTTGTAGTGGTTAACGAGGCAGCCTGACAAACCCAGGGAAACTAAAAATGAAAAAAGTGGTGGTAATCCTAATAACCGTCATCGTGCTGATTGGCGCGACGTATCTTGCCGATAAAGCCACTCGCGTACCGAAGAATCGGGTAACGACAAGTAACAGAGACGGCGATAAATCCATCGGCATGCCCGCTCCAGAGGTCACGATGAAGGATTTGGCGGGGAAGGACGTTTCGCTCAGCCGATACCATGACAAAGTTGTGCTGGTAAATTTTTGGGCGACCTGGTGCGAACCCTGCCGCATCGAGATACCCTGGCTAATCGAAATGCAGCAGAAGTATGGCGCCAAAGGCTTTACCGTTCTGGGTATTGCCATGGACGAGGAAGGCAAGAGCGTCGTCGCGCCGTTTGTTGATAAGGAGCGCTTCGACGTCAACGGCCAGAAGCTTCCGATGAGTTACCCGATACTTTTGGGAAATGAAGGGGTCGCTGATAAATTCGGAGGGCTTTTCGGCTATCCAACCAGCATCCTGATTTCCCGCGATGGCAAGCAGGTCAAGCGCATCACTGGCCTCATCAGCTACGAAGAAATTACCAAAGCCATCGAATCCCAACTCTAAGAAGTGAGTGAAAGCCAAACGTAACGAGTACCGGTTGCCAGTTTACTTGCTCTCAAAAAACCCCTCGTGTACGCTGAAATCATGCTGGATGAAAAGGACTTTCAGAGAAAAGCCGACGCCGCATTCGACGACCTGAAAAAACGCCTGTTGACGGCGGGCGATCAACACGGCTTCGATGTTGAAGGCGAGAGTGGCAAGCTGGAGGTCGTGTTCGAAGAACCAGAAGAAGCCAAATTCGTAATCTCACCGAACACTCCGGTGCGTGAAATCTGGATCTCAGCGCTTTCTACGAGCTTTAAACTTGGCTGGTCCGATGCAACAAACTCCTTCGTTCTTGAAAAAACGGGAGAAGATCTTTACGCGGTCATGAGTCGCGTGATCTCTCAACAGCTCGGCAGCCAGGTAAAATTGTGAAAATCGTGCCCGCAATCATCGTGAATATCTTGCTGGGGAGTTTTGCGATGGCTTCGCTGGCTCACGCGCAGACACCCACCGGCCGGGAGGTCCTTACTTCCACTACTTACGTTTCACTGGATCCCGCGAGCCGCGGCAGTTCCTTCCAGCTCGCGGTCGTACTGAAAATTCGCCGCGGTTTCCACATCAACGCACGGCAAAAATCGGCGGATTATTTGATCGCTACAGACCTCCGTGCTGAGGCGCTGTCGGGCTTCGAGCCTGGCCCAGTCAGTTATCCCCAGGGAGAACTGCACACGTTCACGTTTTCCAAAAAGCCACTCAATGTTTACCAGGATACGGTCACCCTGCGCATGTCACTCACGACAACGGCCAGCGCTCCTCTGGGGCAGCAAAAGATCCCCCTCAAGTTGCGTTACCAGGCTTGCAGCACCGAACTTTGCCTTCCGCCGGTTACCCTGAATTTTGACGCCGCGGTCAATGTTGCAGCCACGGCTTCCGAAGAAAAACGTACCCATCCAGAAATTTTTCGTACCCAGTAGCACCTTTCGCGGTTGTTTCGTGCATCAATCCTTTTATGGCGACGGTTGGACGCCCTTCGCGCAAGTTGCTTCTGGTTCCCGGAGCGATCGTTGTGTTGCTGGTCGTCGCCGGTGTTCTTGTTGGCCGGCGCACGCGAAATATCGATGACTGGACACGCGACTGGGTGGTGCGCGAACTCGAAGAACGTTTTGCAAGCCAGGTTGATTTGAAATCAATGCACGTTACCGCCTTCCCGGAGATGAGCGCAACCGGGAAGCGTCTTTCGATCCATTACTATAATCGTACCGACCTCCCACCACTTATCTACATAGAGCAATTCACTTTTCATCTGGGGTGGCGGGGGATTCTGAACGTTCCGCGGCACATCAGAGCCGTCCATATCGACCAGATGAGCATCAATGTGCCTCCGCGTCATGAGAGAGTCAAAGACACCTCGCTAGCGCCAACCGCGCCGAAAAATCGTAAGCCATTGCCAAAGATCGAGATTGGGGAAGTTACTTGCGCCAACACATCTTTGATGATCCTTCCGAAGAAAGAAGGAAAGGACCCCCTCGACTTCGAAATTCATGATTTGGTTCTAGGTGCAGTGCAAGCGGGAAAGCCGTTTTCGTTTCACGGCGAGCTTACTAATGCGAAGCCGGTAGGGGAAATCGCTACGCAAGGAAACTTCGGCCCGTGGGATGTGGATGAACCGGGCGCAACGCCAGTCTCTGGCATCTATGATTTCAAGGACGCCGATCTCGGACCATTTGCTGGAATTTCGGGGATTTTGTCTTCAACCGGTAAGTACTCGGGCCAACTCAATGAGTTGGAAGTCGAAGGTAAAACAGCCACACCAGACTTTTCGCTCGATCCTATCGGGCGCCCATTGCCACTGCACACGGAATATTCGGCTACCGTAGATGGCACCAATGGCGATACGTATCTGCATCCCGTGAGGGCTACTCTGCTGCATTCGCTTATCATTGCGAGCGGCAGCGTCGTACGAGCGCAAACAAACAATGGCCATGTGATCGCGCTGGATGTGGTGGCTCCCAACGCGCGCATTGAAGACCTGCTCCGCCTCGCCACGAAAGCGGACGAAGCGCTGATGACTGGCCAGCTCAACCTAAAATCAAAATTCCTGCTGCCGCCGGGAAAACAAAAGGTCATTGACAAGCTCAAACTGGATGGCCAATTCGACGTTGGTAACGCACGCTTCGCGAGTCCGGAGGTTCGCAATAAGCTGGAATCTCTGAGCCGTCACGCTCAAGGCCAACCTAAGAATCCAGACGCCGGCAGTTCGGTATCTGATTTACAGGGAAAATTTCATCTTGAAAATGGCGTTATCACTTTTAAACGTCTGCGGTTCAGCGTCCCTGGTGCAAACGTTCTTCTAAATGGCACGTACATCCTCCGAGGCGGAAATCTCGATTTTCGGGGACACCTGCGGCTACAAGCCAAACTTTCGGAAACGGTTACCGGCGCGAAATCAATTCTTCTGAAACCTGTTGACCCATTCTTCTCAAAGGCTGGCGCCGGCACGCAGGTTCCTATCACCATCACCGGAACGCGCGAACATCCCGAATTCAAGGTCACCATTTTCGGCAAGAGCGTGAAGAAATAGGCGCCCACCGCACCCTACAAGGTGCGTTTAGAATGAGCCGGTCGCTTTGCGCAAGCGCCGCACAACACGCTCACGTCCCAGCGCGACCATGGAGTCGAAGAGTGGCGGCGCTACTACCTGTCCGACCATGGCGACACGCGTGGCGTTAATCAGCAATCCGGCCTTCACACCAGAGGCCTCTGCCAGCGCTCGCAAAGCGTGATCGCATGCATCGTGATTCCATTCACGCAACCCCTCGAGCGCGTCAGCTAACTTCGCGAGTAATGCCGGTACTTGTGGGTCTTTCCAAAACTTTTGCTTCGCCGCGGGATCAATCGAAAAGTCATCGCTGAAGAAAGCTCGCGACCAGGTGGAGAAATCCGGCAGCAGACGAACTCGGGGCCGCAATAAATCGACCGTTCTTGAGAACCATTCATGTCCCGCTCCGGTGACCCACTCTTCTTTCCACAAACCGCTGCGCCTTAGCTCTTTTTCAACATGCGGCAATAATTCTTCGATGGGCAGCTTCTGCAAATATTGCGTGTTGAACCACTCCAATTTCGCTCTGTCAAAAACGCCATTTGCCCGGCTCACGTTTTCCAGCACGAATTTTTCTAGCAACTCTTTCGTGGACAGCAACTCCTGATCTCCACCGGGCGACCATCCAAGTAAGGCCAGAAAATTACGGAATGCTTGGGGCAAAAATCCTTCGTCGCGATACATGCTGACGCTCGTCGCTCCATGACGCTTTGATAGTCGCGTGCGATCAGTTCCCAAGATCAGCGGCAAATGTGCAAATATCGGCGGCTCTGCGCCCAATGCACGATATAAGAGCACCTGCTTTGGAGTATTCGAAATGTGATCGGCGCCACGAATCACGTGGGTGATCCGCATATCGATATCATCCACAACCACACTCATCTGGTACATGGCCTGGCCAAATTCTTCGTCGTTTTTGCCCGAGCGCATTAGCACGAAATCTTCAATTTCGTCGTTGGAGAACTCCCGCTCGCCAAACACGGCATCGTAGAAAGTGGTCTTTCCGCCTGCGGGCACCTTGAACCGGATCGCCGGTCTCACGTCAGGGTTCGACGGCTGTCCATCGCGGCAGGTGCATCGAATCACTCGCCGCACTTGTGTTCCTTCCGCTCCTTCTTCGGCATGGTCGCCGCCCGCGTATTTCTCGGCGGCGCAGTAGCACAAGAAAGCACTGCCGTTGGCCAAACATTTCTTTGCCGCTTCTCGATACAAGTCGGTCCGCTGTGACTGATAAAACGGTCCTTCATCCCAGTCCAGCCCCAGCCATTTCAGACCATCCAGAATACCTCGCACCAATTCCGGCTTGTTGCGCTCGGTATCCGTATCCTCAATGCGCAGAATCATGATGCCGCCACGCTGGCGCGCAAACAGCCAGTTAAACAACGCGGTCCGCGCTCCGCCCACGTGGAGATAACCTGTGGGCGAGGGCGCAAAGCGCACCCGCGCGACACCCTGCGCCTTATTCGTCGGCTCATTCATTGTAGGTAGCGTCTCGCATCAGAAATTCAATCGTTCAGTGTAGCGAAACCCTGCTATACCGTCCAACGACCATACGGGCCTGTATATCGGATAAGCTATAAGCTCCGTAGCCTCATTTGGTTACTGCTTCTTTCGCCACCAGTACCCTAGTACGCTTGCTTAACGAAAATTTGATGTTCCATAATCGCAAGTACTTTGTTTTGTGCGTCGGTGTAGCATTAGTGCCACGCTGCGCCGTGGGAGTTTGTACGCTGCACTAAGTGGTAGTCCTGTTCAGAGATGCTCTAGCTTTGCCGCTAGACGCGGCGAAAGCAGCGTTTGAGCTCTGGGCGAAGGATTGATTGCGGTCTTGATACAACAAAACGCCATCGCATTGGCCTTGCTCGCGGCTAGCTCTTTCGTGGCCGCATTCTTTGCCTATATTTACAGCATCAAGCGCCAAACCTATCTTCTTGTTTGGACGGCCGGCTGGGGACTATTCGCGCTGCAGTGTTTAAGCCCTGCGCTCTCGTCATGGATTCCAGTCGGTCCATGGGGAAATTCACTGAACGCGTGGCTTTTTGCACTAGCCGGGATCTGCTTTTTCCTCGGTACCCAACTTTATGCGCAGCAAAAAGCCTGGATTACGCCCGCCGCAATCGCTGCAGCAGTGCTGGCATTTTGGGCTTCCGCAAACGCAGCAAATCAACTCACGTCTATTCCTGTAATTGTTCCGTCCGCTTTGATTTTTTTTGCTGTAACTGCGATCTTCTGGCAGGAAAGTCGCCGCCAGGAGACCCTCGCGGACCGTTTACTTGCAATGTCTTTCGCCACATGGGCCATTCTGAGTATTGCCCTCTTCGTGGTCCAGCGAGGTAGCCCTCAGACTCAAGCGGTTGGCCTGCATCCCCTCGCAGCCGCACCGGCCGCGTTTGTCGCTATGCTAATGGTCATGGCGCTCTACGAAGAGGAAAAGCGGCGTATCGAGCGCAACATGCTTGCGCTTTCCAACCTTAACCTCGCCACTTCGAGTTTTGTCGGCGGTGAAATTCAGCGCATGCTCTCGCAGGCCCTCGATCGTGTCCTCGGCGTGGTCCGTCTTCCTTCCGGCGCCCTATTTCTGCATCACGGCGATCCTGACGGTCCGACGTCAGTGGTTGCAGTGGGTCTCAGCGATCAGTTCTGCCGGGCTGCACAAGAAGAAGGCTTGGACGATTACCTCGTCAAGCTTGTTTCCCGGCTCGGTGGTTTACTCGGGTTTCGCGATCTTCGCGACGATTCGCTCAGCGCGCTCGAAAAAGAACAATCGATCCGCCGCTTTCGCGAACTGGCACTCGCGCAAGGACTGCGGAGCGTGGTTGCTATCAGCCTACAAGCCAAAGAGCACGCCTTTGGAGTCCTGCTGCTCGGCACACCTGACAGCCGGCGCTTTACTCCAGCCGAACTGCGACTGCTACTTTCGCTGGGACATCAGATCGGCATGGCCGTTGAGAATAGTTACCTGATTCAGCAAACCTCCCGCCGCTCCGAAGAGTTGCACGTACTAAATGAAATCGGCCGCGCCCTCAGTTCCACGCTGAACAAAGAAGATTTGCTGCGTAAAGTCTGGGAAGAGTTGAGGCGGCTCTTTGACGTGGAGAACTTTTACATCGTCTCCATCGATCCGGTCCGCGACGAAATAATCTTCGAGGTGGAGATGATCGCTGGCGTACGCGTGCCCAAACGCACTCGACCAACCGGCAATTTCCTCTCTGAATACATCATCCGCACGCGCCAGCCCGTCCTGATTCGGGATAATTATGCGGCAGAAGTTAAAAAACTGGGCGTCGATCCCATTCGCGACAAGGGCTGCTTCTGCGGCGTTCCACTAGTCGCTTACGATCATGCCATCGGTGCCATGGCGGTATTTTCCGATCATGAACGCGTCTTCGACGAAGGCCATTTGGAACTTCTGCGAGTTCTCGCCAGCGAAGCGAGCATCGCCATCGAAAACGCTCGGCTTTTTAGTGAGGAGCGTACCAAGGCGCGTCATCTTGCGCTACTCAATATCATCTCGAGAAACGCCATCGCCACACTCAATCCCGACGAAATGCTCACGAAAATTACAGAGCAGCTTGGCGACGGACTCACCTACGATCATATCGGCATCGGAGTTCTCGATTATTCCACGCGCGAAATCATTGTCCAGGCGGAAGCAGGGAAGCGCCGAGGCACGCTGGGCCACCGTGTCCCTCTGGGCACCGGGCTTATCGGACATGTCGCTCGCAACGGCCGCATGGCTGTTTTCCGCATGGGTAACCGTACCGATACCGCACTGACGCCTCTGTTGTCAGACACTATCGCCGCCATCGGGCTCCCCATCTTCTATGCGGATCAACTCCACGGCATCCTTTACATTGAATCGTCCACGCCCACAGATTTTTCCGAAGAGGAAATTCTTCTTCTCGGCACGCTCGCCGATCTGATCGCCGGCGCGCTTCATAACGCCCTTTCTTTCCAGAAGGCTCAGGAGCAAGCCATCACCGATGGCCTCACTGGCGTAAAAACACATCGCTTTTTCATGGAAGCTCTTTCCGCCGAATGGAAACGCTCCACCCGCGCGGGTCGTTCTTTTGCACTGGTGCTCATGGATCTCGACCGTTTCAAGTTCGTCAACGATTTCTATGGCCACTTGGAAGGCGATCTTGTCCTGCAGCGCGTCGGTCATATTCTGGAAAGCAATTGCCGTCGCTCTGACGTCGTCGCGCGTTATGGGGGAGATGAATTTGTAATCCTCATGCCGGAAACGACCATGGAGCAGGCTCGTCAGCTGGCTTCCAAACTGCGCGGCTGGGTGGCAGCCGATCCGCTTCTCCGAGAGAAAAATATTAGCGCTAGCTTCGGAATTGCCAGCTATCCGCTCCACGGGTCTTCGCCGCAGGAACTGATTCAGGTCGCTGACGCCTCCATGTACCTTTCCAAGCATCAGGGAGGTAACGCTGTTTCCACCGCTGATCACTTTGATCCTAACGAAGCGAAAAAATGGAAACGCGACGTCCTCGAAGCCTATCTGGGCGTTACTCTCAAGCGTCTCTTCGCGACAGGTCCTGAGGCGTTTGAAGAAATTTATGCACGCTTGAAACAATTCACCGATTCTCTCGCTGCCACGAATACCTCCACGGATAAGTCGGGAGCCGGTGAACCTGCACGAGGCCCTCAGGCGCTTCCTCAAGCGGTGCTCGACACCGTAACCTCACTGGCTTACGCCATTGATGCCAAGGACCACTACACGCAAGGTCACTCTCAGAAAGTTTCCGCCTACGCAGCGCTGATTGCGGAAACCATGCAAATGAGCGATCCAGAAGTTGAAGAGGTTCGCTTGGCCGCTGTCCTTCACGACATCGGAAAAGTTGGTATCCCCGAGAATATTTTGAGCAAGAGCGGACCGCTCAATCCCGAAGAATGGGAAACTATGAAATCGCACGTCCTCTTTGGCGCGAAGATTCTGGACCCGTTCGAACCGCTAACCCGCGTGCGACTCATGGTGCTCCATCACCATGAATTCTTCGATGGTTCCGGCTATCCCGAATCCCTAGCGGGTGATCAGATTCCTCTTGGTGCGCGGATTATTGCTGTCGCCGACGCTTACGACACCATCACCAGCGATCGTACGTATAAGAAGGGCCGTCCTGCCGCGGAAGCGCTTGCCGAACTGGAACGCTGCGCCAACGCCCAGTTTGATGGAAAGATTGTTAACCTGTTTGTTCGCACTATGCGTCAGTTGCCGAATCCCCTCATTGAAGTGGCCGCTACCGTCGCTCCGCGCCACGGATAATCGCCTCGCTCGTTTGCCGCTGTCGCTTAGCGTCCAGTCAGCTCCACATCCTTGATCGGCACATCCCAATGTGCTTCGAGGATCTCGAATCGTCGCTGTTCTTCCTTTTTGAATCCTTCTTGATCTGGATAAAGCTGCTTCGAGAGCGCCGCACTATCAAAATTATCGTTCGCCGTCGCCGCATTCTTGAAAACGATCGTCACACGATAATCCCAGCGTCCATCCTCGGTCGCGTGCAAGCGTGGCGCAACCATGCTTACCTGCAACATGCGGCCAAGCTCCATCTCTTTCTTGAGTACTGGGTAATGATTCTTCTTAAAAAGTGAGAGGAACTCCTCCGCGTGTCCCCACCTTGTTTTGTAGTAGTATTCCACGACGTAGGGCGGCTCTTTTGCCGCAGGCAAGCCGCTCTGCTGTGCTCGAAGAAGAACGAGGGAGGCCCCTACCAGCAAGACGGTCACAACAATCAAAAATCCAACCGCGCTCACAATTTTCGATCCCTTCATTTTACATTTCTCCCTTCCGTTTTTATTCGCGAATTGAACCGATTGTTTCTCTAAACTCGATTCTTATCAATAGTTTATATGGCTGGTGAACAAAATGCTGATAGCAAAAGATGCGGCAGCCAGGCTCCCGCGCTCGGTGTGTACCAGCGTTGTTAGTGTCCCCATGTTTGTGCATAATTGTCGTCCTGGCCCGATTGCGGTCCGCATCCGAATGCGGAAGGATCTTATTGTGCCTAAGAAACTAAGCACAGCGCGGCGAAATTTCCCGCAGTTAGATAAAGCGCCTACCGGAATTACCGGCTTTGACGAAATAACCAACGGTGGACTTCCCAAAGGGCGCCCCACCATCCTCTGCGGAGGCCCGGGTTGCGGTAAGACCATGTTCGCAATGGAATTTCTGGTGCGCGGGGCTATTGAATATAATGAACCCGGCGTATTGATGAGTTTCGAAGAAACCTCCGAGGACTTGACCAGAAACGTCGAATCTCTCGGATTTGACCTTAAAGGCTTAGTTTCCCGGCGGAAATTATTCTTGGATTACGCGCACATTGAATCCAGCGAAATTCAGGAGACGGGCGAGTTCGACCTTGAGGGTTTATTCCTCCGGCTGCAGCATGCGGTCGAATCCGTCAGAGCGAAAAGAGTCGTGTTGGATACCCTGGAAGCTGTCTTTTCGGGATTTTCAAACGCAGGCATCCTGCGCGCTGAGATTCGGCGCCTTTTCCGTTGGCTCAAAGATCGCGGACTGACCACCGTAATCACCGCGGAACGCGGCCACGGTACTCTCACTCGTCATGGCCTAGAAGAATATGTTTCCGATTGCGTCATTGCCCTGGACCACCGCGTAACTGACCAAATTTCCACACGGCGCATGCGCATCGTTAAATATCGTGGCTCTTCTCATGGCACCGATGAATATCCGTTCTTGATTGACACTGATGGATTCTCGGTTATGCCTCTATCGTCCATCAGGCTCGAACATAAAGTTTCCAACCAACGGATTTCTTCAGGCATCAAAGACCTGGATGAAATGCTGGAGGGTAAAGGTTTTTACCGGGGCACCTCGATCCTGGTGTCCGGCACAGCAGGCACAGGTAAATCCAACATAGCGGCCCATTTTGCCGATGAATGCTGTAGGACGGGAAAGCGATGTCTTTACATCGCTTTCGAAGAATCCGCCGATCAGGCCATTCGCAATATGCGCTCCATCGGCATCGATCTCAATAGACACATCCGCAAGAAAGCTCTCCAATTTTGGGCGTGGCGCCCCACACAGAGTGGTTTGGAAATGCATCTTCTGCGCATCCATCAACTGGTCGAACAGTTCAAACCGGACGTTGTAATTGTGGATCCGATAACCAACCTGATAACCGGCAATACCAATGAAATTCATGCCATGCTGATGCGCCTCATCGATTTTCTCAAAGAGCGACAGATCACCGCGATGTTCACGAGCTTGACGGCCGGCCAGCAAGCACAGGAGGAGACGGAAGTAGGCATTTCTTCGCTTATGGACACGTGGATTCTGTTGCGCAATGTAGAGCTGTACGGAGAGCGCAATCGGTGCCTTTACATTCTCAAATCCCGAGGTATGGCCCATTCCAATCAGCTTCGAGAATTTATCTTCACTCCGCAGCGTATTCGCTTGATTCCCGCGCACATATCTGCGGGCACGGTATATACGGGGTCTGCACGGTTGGCGCAAGCAGCGCGAGAGAAGGCCGAAGCGCTCCGGCAACGGCAAGATAGGGAGCAAAAACGCAAACATTTAGGAAGCAAAAGCAAAAGGCTTGCCTCGCGGATCCTTGCGCTCCGTACGGAACTGGAAGGCGAGGAAGCAGAATTTGAGCGAATCGGCCGTGTGGAGCAAGACCGTCAACGACAAGTCGAACGGGATAGCATCGACATGCCAAAGCAGCGGACATTCAGAAGCACGACAGGTGATGGCACGGAGCGGCGAAATGAGGGCTAAAGCAGCCAAGAACTCCAATACGGCTCAAAGTCCCGCATTTTTTGAACTGCGACTTTACGTTGCCGGTCAGACGCCGAAATCTTTGACCGCGCTAACTAATCTAAAAAACATCTGTGATGCATACCTTGATGGCCACTACACGCTTAAAGTCATAGATTTGATGAAAACACCGCAACTTGCCCAGGGAGACCAGATCCTGGCCATTCCCACGCTCGTGCGCAACTTGCCGCAACCTATTCGCAAGATTATCGGCGACCTGTCGGATACCCAGCGGGTCCTGGTGGGACTCGACGTGCGAGAGAAGGTGGATTAGCGTGAAAAAATCAATTATCAGATCTCGCCTCAGGTCCCAGAAGCCGAAAGTTCAGAAATACATTCTTCGCTTATATGTCGCCGGCCAAACTCCGCGTTCTTTGCGATCGGTTGAGAATCTTCGCGCCTTATGCGACAAATATTTGCGGGGACGCTTTGATCTGGAAGTTATTGATATCTATCAGCAACCGGCACTGGCCGCCGCAGGCCAAATTATCGCTGCCCCTACATTGATTAAGTCCATGCCGCTGCCGCTTCGCAAACTAGTCGGAGATTTTTCAGATCAGAAGCGTGTAATTCTGGGGCTGGATTTGAAGCTAGGCCAGGAGTGAACCCGTGAATCATAAAAAGAGAGGATCAAGACAAAAAACCGAACTTGCAGATCTGCGAAATCGAATCGTTGAGCTCGAAGAAACTCTGCGCGCCATTCGAACGGGTGAAGTTGACGCTGTGCTCGTCTCCAGCTCCGAAGGAGATCAAGTCTTTACGCTGCAGGGCGCGGAACATCCCTATCGTTTGATGGTCGAAACGATAGATGAGGGAGCCGCCACTCTCTCCGAAGATGGCACCGTTCTGTACGCCAACAAGAGTTTCGCTCAGATATTCGATGTCCCTCTGGAAAAATTTATCGGGTCGGCCCTGCATCGTTCCGTTTCCGGCGAGGACCATGAGCTGCTGAAGAAGTTAGTCGCCGAGGCTAATCACGGGATGGTTCGCGGGGAAATCAGGCTGAACATCGATAAACAGCGGCCCAGGACTATTCGTCTTACTCTTAGTCCCGTGCGTGAAAACGGAATAAAGACCCTCTGCGTCGTCGCCACTGAGCTCACGGAGCTAATTGAAACCAACGAGGCGTTGCGTGTTAGCGAACTGTCTCTTCGTCAACTTTCGGCGCGCCTTTTAAAACTGCAGGACGAAGAACGCCGCCGCATCGCCCGCGACTTGCACGATATCACCGGCCAGAAGATCGCGGTGCTTTCCATGAGTTTGGATCGCCTGGCTAAATTAATCGATTCCAAAAAGGAATCTGTCAAGGAAGCTCTGGTGGAGTCGCGCGAAGTGGTAAGCAAGATTGGAGAAGAAATTCGCACATTGTCTTATCTTTTGCATCCCCCGTTGCTTGATGAATGCGGTCTGGCGTCCGCGGTGCGTTGGTATGCCGAAGGCTTCACCAAACGGAGCGGCATAGCATTGAATGTGGAAACCGACAACGAGTTGGTCAGGCTCCCGGTAGATGCGGAAACAACTCTTTTCCGCGTCGTCCAGGAGAGTCTGACAAACGTACATCGATATTCTGGAAGCAACAGTGCCGAAATTCGTATTTCCATGGTCGCTGGCAAGGTGCAACTGGAAATCGTCGATCACGGAAAAGGTATTCAGCCCGGGACCGAACGTCCGGCGCCGGATAGCGCGCCTACTCTTGGCGTCGGGATACCAGGGATGAGAGAGCGTCTGCGCCAACTGGGCGGCCGCCTGGACGTCGAGTTTGGGCTCCATGGTACGCGCGTTGTTGCCGTCCTGCCAGCGCACAGGGCGGAATCGGAGGCGGTGGCTGAAGTTGATGGGAGCCAATCTTCAGCTTCTTCTGATCTTGATGCTTCGGAGTTGAGCTCGAAGAGCACGAACGACACGCGTAAACGAATTCTGATCGCCGATGACCATGAAGTGATGCGGCGGGGTGTACGGGGGCTGCTGGAAAGCCATCAGGAATGGGCGGTTTGCGGCGAAGCCGTCGAAGGAATAGAAGCGGTTCGCAAATCCAGGGAATTGGATCCCGATCTGGTGATTCTCGATATCAATATGCCTGGCCTGAACGGCATCGATACTGCACTCCAAATTCTAAACGACAAGCCGTCGAGCAGGATTCTTTTCTTCACGGTCCATGATTCACCACAGGTCGTGCGGGAAATAGCCTATGTAGGCGGCAAGGGATACGTTTCTAAATCACGTGTTGGCCAGGACCTCGTGGAAGCCGTCCGCTTGGTTTTGCTTGGGCATACCTTTTTTCCGACGCCTACTCCTGTAGCTCAAAAAGCGTAGCACAGAGTTTTGCTGAGGCCTTCCGTCCGACAATCCTGTTTGCAGCATAGAACAACCCGATCAATTGACTATTGCGTGAAATCGCCACAAACGCTATACAGGGTAATCCTAGATGGGTCCCTTCATCCGGAATTTCCTTGTAGGCTTTTACTGTTTCTGCGCCTTGGGCGGATACCTTGGCGCAAAAAACCCATCCCCGCAGACGATGGGTGCATCGATTCCACTGGCAGCGATTCCTCGTGTACAACGGGCGCCAAAACTGGCTGACTTTCTTGAAAATCGCCCTCGAGAAGCAGAACTCGTCGTCACCGATTTCCGACAGAATCTGCCCGGGGACGGCAACTCAGCGACGGAGTCTACCGCCGCCTATCTCTCTTACGACGATAAGAATCTTTACGTAGCGTTCCTTTGCCTCGATGATCCTAGACAAGTTCGCGCGCATCTTTCTAAACGCGAAGACTCCGATCAGGACGACAGTGTAGGCGTCCTGCTCGACACCTTTCGCGATTTTCACCGCTCCTATCTTTTCTCTTCCAATCCTCTCGGTGTGCAAACCGACGCAATTTTCACCGAAGGTCAGGGTTACGACTACAGCTTCGATACCTTGTGGGACAACGCCGGCCGCATTACTAAGGACGGCTACATCGTCTTTTTCTCCATTCCCTTCAAAAGCCTGCGTTTCTCTCATGCGGAAAAGCACACCTGGGGCATCGCTCTCTCCCGCATTATTCTTCGCAAGAGCGAATATGATTATTGGCCGTATATCACGCAGCGTGTCGAAGGCAAGACCCAGCAATTCGCGGCCCTGAGCGGTCTCGAAAATGTTTCGCCAGGACGCAATATTCAATTTATTCCTTATGGACTGCTCGCCACCAATAACTACCTGTACCAGCCACACCCTCCGAACCCTGCCACGCCGCCCGAATTCCGCGATAAGTTTGAGCACCGCGCCGGCCTGGACGCCAAATTCGTTGCCAAAGACGCGCTCACGTTTGATATCACGCTCAATCCCGATTTCAGCCAAGTCGAGTCCGACGATCCTCAGGTAACCGTGAATCAGCGGTTCGCCGTTTTCTTCCCCGAAAAACGCCCGTTCTTCATCGAGAATGCCGGCTTCTTTACCACCCCGATAAATCTTTTCTTTTCCAGGCAGATTGCCGATCCGCAGTTCGGTGGCCGTATGACTGGCAAGCTGGGGCAGTGGACGCTGGGTGCCTTAGTCATCGATGACCGACAGCCAGGCCGCCGTTACCCAAGCGGCCCGTATGAAACCCGCGCCGTGAACGGAGTGGTGCGCGTCACCCGCGAATTCGGCAAACAGTCCTACATTGGCGGATTTTTGTCCACCCGCGATTTTTCCGACACCAATAACCGCGTTGCTTCTCTCGACGCCCGGCTTAAACTATCGAAAAACTGGGTGGTCGACCTGCAAAGCGCCCACAGTTGGACGCGTCAGGATACTCTCGCAGGTCAAGATTGTTTGACATTTCACCCCAATCCACAGGGTATTAGGTCCCAACAAGGCAGCACCTTGTGGGCGGACACCTCATACTCCGGCCGCCATTTTTATTTTTCGACCTTATACGACGACTATTCGCCAGGTTTTTGCTCTGAGTTAGGCTTTATCACGCGTGTTGACATTCGGCGAAACAACACGACGGCCGGCTACGTATGGAGGCCTAAAAATAGAAAAATCATCGATTACGGTCCAGTCGTGAGCGAGTTCCTCGATTGGAATCACAACGGCGTCTTGCAGGACTGGGGGGCAGCCGTCGGATTTCAGGTTGATTTCACAAAGCAGACGACGCTCCTCATCAGCCGTGGCGAAGCTTTCGAGCTCTTTCGCGGCATCGGCTTTCGAAAGCACAGCACATCGTTTTCTGTGACCTCCCAGCCATATAAATGGGCCTCCTTCACTGCGCGGTATACCCAAGGCATCGGTGTAAATTATTACCCCGCGCCAACCCTGATGCCTGCATTGCCTTATCTTGGAAATACTAATCGGATTAATTTTGGCTTTACCTTCCGGCCTTCCGCGCGGTTTCGCTTTGATGAGATGTTCATTTATTCGCGGTTAGGCACTCGCGATCGTTGGACCACTCCGCCTTTTTCTCCTGGCCAAAATGTTTTTAACAATTACTTGATGCGCGCGAAATTGAACTATCAATTCACGCGCGAATTTTCGCTGCGTTTGATTCTGGACTATAACGCCACGCTGGCCAACCCAAGTTTGGTAGATTTGCAGACTAACCTTGGTAGTTACGATGGTGGACCTATCGCCCCCAGAAAAAAATTCGCCACCGACGTGCTCTTTACCTATTTGCTGCATCCCGGCACCGCCGTCTATATTGGCTACAACCATGGCTACAGCGATTTGCAGCTGCGGCAGTTTACGCCATTCGTAATGGCTCAAGGCCCGCCAAATAATTCCAGTAGCCGCCTTTTTTTCATCAAAGTTAGCTATCTTCTGCGCTACTAGATATCCCGGCTCGCTCCTTGTATCGCCGCGCTGCTATCGCATAAAATTCAAGCTCTTCTGCTCAGGAGTAATTCGCAAGGAGCATCATGTCTCATCGCATCGCGGCAAAGATTACGGGTGTGGCAGGCTACGTTCCGCCGAAAGTGATGACTAACGCCGACTTGGAGAAAATGGTCGCCACGAATGATCAATGGATTTACGAGCGCACCGGCATTCGTGAACGCCACGTCGTGGAAAAGGGCACGGCTAGCTCTCATCTGGCAACAGAAGCAGCTAAGCAACTTCTCTCGGAAACCCACACCGATCCCGCGGAGATCGACCTGATTGTCCTCGCCAGCGTCACTCCAGACATGTTGTTCCCGGCCACCGCTTGCTTGGTGCAAGAGCGTATAGGCGCGGCGAACGCCTGGGGCTTTGACTTGTCCGCGGCATGCTCTGGCTTCGCTTATGCCCTCACGGTCGGCGCACAATTCGTGGGCGCTGGAACGCACAAAAAGGTTCTGGTCATTGGCAGCGACACCATGAGCTCGATTCTCGATTACAAGGATCGCTCCACCTGTGTTCTTTTTGGGGATGGCGCTGGTGCCGTGTTACTCGAACCCGCCGGACACAATGAGGAAATTCTTGATTTTGCCCACGACATCGATGGTTCCGGCGGCAAATATCTGTACATGCCCGGCGGCGGCTCGTTGCATCCCTCCACTCACGAAACGGTCGACAAGAACATGCACGTCGTGCATCAAGAAGGCTCGCAGGTCTTCAAGTATGCCGTGCGCCGCATGGCGGAGCTTGCCGTAAACCTGTTGGAGCGCAATGGTTTCACCAGCAAGGATCTTTCTCTCGTTGTTCCGCATCAGGCTAACCTCCGCATTATTCGCGCCATGCAAGAGCGCCTTGGCATCGATGACTCCAAGGTACTGGTGAACATCGACTGCTACGGAAACACCACGGCCGGCACAATTCCTTTGGGATTGCGCGATGCCGTTGCCAATGGCCGTCTTCGCAAGGGCGACTTGGTTCTTCTTGTCGCCGTTGGCGCGGGTTACACCACTGGAGGCATTTTGCTCCGCTGGGCGTATTAATCCTCAGCATTAGCTCGAGTAAAAAGCATTGGATACCCTGAGAGGTGTAAATGCGCATACATCGACTTCACCGGTACGGCACGGCTGTGCTGACCGTCGCCTTTCTCATGCCAAACCCGCTTGCGTTTCTCGCGAAAGCAGACGATCGAACTACCACCGACCGCGCCGCCATTACGGCCGTTTTAAAGTCTCAGCAAACTGCCTGGAATCGCGGAGATATCGACGCCTTCTTGGTCGGCTACTGGCATTCGCCAAATTTAACTTTCGCCGGTAGTAACGGCGTTTCGCGCGGTTGGGAGAACGTGCTCGCTCGCTACAAACAAAATTATCCGGATCGTGCAGCTATGGGCGAGCTGAATTTCTCGGATTTGGAATTTCGCTTTCTCGGTCCGGATGCCGCGCTAGTCCTCGGGAGTTGGCATTTGAAGCGCCAAAAAGACGATGTCGGCGGCGTGTTCTCGCTGGTGTGGCAGCGATTCCCCGAAGGCTGGCGAATTATTCACGATCATACAAGTGCGGTCGCCACGCCAAAATGAAAAGGCCAACGGCCTCATCTTCCCCAACAATAGCCTTTCAGACATTCACCGCTGCGGTCGCGGACAATGCTTGCATCACAAAATCTCCAGAATTTCTTCATAGCGCTTGAATGGTGGAATTAGGTACGCGCCTGCCATCTCCGTTCGTGCCCACGCCAGCACTTGTCGTGCAAGCTCAAATCCGCAATCTCTGGCGCCACCGCCCGCGGCTTCCATCGATTTCAGCACTGGCTGCGGAATCATGATCCCCGGAACTTCATTGTTTAATCGCAGCGCTTGTTTGTAACTATTCAATGGCCACACCCCGATCATCACGGGAATGGCAGGTTTGCCACCAAGTTTTTTCAAAAACGCATGCCAGTGTTGGGGATCGAAGAGTGGCTGCGTCATCGCAAAATGCGCGCCTGCTTCCACTTTGGCATGGAAGCGTTCGATTTCATCGTCCAGATCATCGGCCACCGGGTTCAGCGCGACCCCAATAGTAAAGTTCGTTGCGCCGCCCAGAGTTTTGCCTGCCCAATCCGTTCCCTGATTCAGCCGGTGCAAAACTTTCACCAGCCCTACGGAATCCACTTCATAAACGCCGCTGGTCTCTGGATAATCGCCCACGGATGGCGGATCGCCGGTGATGGCCAATACATTGCGCACACCGCCGACCGTCCAGGCCCCCAGCAGCATGGCTTGCAACCCAATAATATTGAAATCGCGTGTGGTGAGATGCGGAACGGTCTCGACCCCTCGCGCTTCCAGTGCCCCCGCTACAATCAGCGCATCCATGCCCACGCGCGCCATCGCGCCGCTATTAATGTCAATGGCGTCCGCGTGGCCCGAAGCCATAATTTTGTCCACCTGCTCGAAGACGCGGTCCAGCAAAATCCCCTTGGGGGGATCAATCTCCACGCAAACCGTGAATTCCTTGGCGCGCAGTTTTTTCCAGAATTTACTTTCTGGCTCGCGTTCAATCGCTGGCGCAGTTTTGCCAGCGTGGCTATCCACTTGCGTCGTGGCGACGGTGGACTTTGTCGGCCGCAATGACTTTACCGCTTCGGCCATCGCGCGAACGTGCGCCGGGGTCGTCCCGCAGCAACCCCCTAAGATCCGTACTCCGAGCGCTGAGGCTTCGCGCGCGAAAAGAGCGAAATATTCCGGCGACGATTTCGGATAAACGATGCGATCGCCTTCGCGCTTCGGGAAACCCGCGTTGGGCATGCCGCTGACGCGAAGTCCATCCACACCCGTGAGTTCCTGCAAAATTGGTAAAAGTGCTTGCGGGCCCAGCGTGCAATTCGCGCCGATTACCTGCACATTCTTGTTCTTTAATTGGGCTGCGGCGCCGGCCGGACGTACATCCCCGTGGCAGGTGCCTTCTTCGGAGTACGTTAGCTGTGCAATGATCGGCAAGCCTGAAAAAGAACGGATCGCATCGATGGCCAGTAGCAGTTCTTCGATATAAGAAAATGTTTCCAAGATGTATAGATCCACACCGCGTTCCTCGAGCGCCAGAGCTTGTTCGTGAAAAATATTCCGGATCTCTTCCGACTCAGGGTGGCGCGACTGCACGCCCAGCCCCAGAGGGCCGATCGATCCCGCGATCATCACTTCGCTCGAAGCGGAGTCTCTCGCCTCGCGCGCGATCTTCACGCCTCGGCTGTTGAGCCGCTGCACCTCGTCTCCCAGGCCCAGCGGCGCCAGCTTAAATCGATTCGCGCCGAACGTATTGGTTTCGATGATTTGCGCCCCGGCTTCGATGTAAGCCTGGTGCACGCGAAAGATCGCTTCGGGCTCCGTGGAATTCAGCTCATCAAAGCAGCGCTGCGGCCCCACTGTCTCGTGCAGCAGCGAGCCCATCGCGCCGTCGGCGATGAGAATCGCGTCTTTCAGACGTTCGTTGAAGTCTTGAATCCTCAAGAGAGAGTCTTCCTATCTGCTGATTACATTTGAGAATCTAGGATCAGCGCTTCTGTTCCATGAGGCTGGCAACAGTGCTCATCAAATCGTATTTGGTAAGAATCTCGAAGCGCGAATTTCCCATCTCCACGAACACCGCCGGATTTTCGTGGCTTAGGATATGGGTTATGCGTTCCACTGCCGCGCTCCCCGGAATTTGCGGGAGCGGCTTGCTCATCACTTCGCGGACCACAAGTTTGCGCAAATCTTTGCCTTGCAGCGCGAGATTCAGAATCTGATCTTCATAAATCGTGCCGATAGGGATGTTTTCTTCAAACACCGGGATCTGCGAAATGTCCTGCTCCTGCATCGTCTTTAACGCGTGAAAAACGGTCTGGTACGGACGCGCAACGATCAGCTCGCGTACTTTACCGGCCTTGTGCTTCGCGGTGACCACTTCCGCCGCGGTAATTGCCACTGTCGCGTCCACATACCCGCGCTCGCGCATCCACTCATCGTTGTAAACCTTGCTG
Source organism: Candidatus Dormiibacterota bacterium (assembly GCA_035602135.1). Lineage (GTDB taxonomy): Bacteria > Acidobacteriota > Terriglobia > Acidiferrales > UBA7541 > Acidiferrum. The sequence continues at coordinate 12,943 of DATNMX010000063.1, read as the reverse complement.
AGGTAGCGCATCCCGGTGTCCGGCAGGAAAGCCACGATAAACGCGTCCGGACCCAATTCTTTCGCCATCCGCAGCGTAGCCGAAATACAGCCGCCGCCCGAGCCTCCCGTGAATAACCCTTCCATCTTTACCAGTCGCCGCGCGATGACGAAACATTCTTCGTCCGTCACTTGCAGCACGTCGTCCAAAATCTTCAGGTTCATCGTCGTCGGAAAGAAATCTTCGCCGATGCCTTCCACGACGTACGTCTTGGCTTTGATCTTCTCGCCTCGCTTCACGTAATCGTAATAAAGCGACCCGAAGGGATCGACACCCACGATTTTGACATCTGGATTCTTCTCTTTTAGAAATTTACCGACTCCGCTGATAGTTCCGCCGGTGCCGATGCCACAAACGAAGTGCGTGATTTTGCCTTCACTGTCTTCCCAGATCTCCGGCCCCGTAGTCCGGTAATGCGCCTCCGGATTCATGGGGTTGTCGTACTGGTTTGGATAGTAGGAATTGGGTATCTCGCGCGCCAGTTTCTTCGCCACCGAATAATAACTTCGTGGGTCTTCCGGCTCGACGGCCGTAGGGCACACAATCACTTCCGCTCCGAGCGCCTTAAGAAGGTCCACCTTCTCCTTCGATTGCTTATCCGTGATGGTAAAAACCATCTTGTAACCGCGTACGGCCGCTACCAGCGCTAATCCCATGCCGGTATTACCGGACGTCCCTTCAATAATCGTGCCGCCGGGCCTCAGCAATCCTTTCTTCTCGGCTTCATCGATCATGGTGATGCCGATGCGGTCTTTCACCGAACCGCCAGGATTGATGTAATCCGCCTTCACGTAAATCTGCGGCTTCAAACCCTGATTGATGCGGTTCAGGCGCACCAGTGGCGTACGTCCCACCGCGTCCAGAATATTGTTACATTTCATTTTGTCTTCTTGGCCGGCATCGCACGTCGGATGTTCTCCATGCCTGTGCCATAATCCATTCAGTTTAGCATGCAGCCGCGCGGCTACGAATCGATGTGCGGCAAAGGAGAATCCGGTGGCCCGGCAAAATATTTCAAGTGGTACGGCATGGGAGCCTATCGTTGGGTACTCGCGCGCAGTGCGCGTCGGCAACATGATCACTGTCTCCGGTACAACCGCGACCGGCCCGGACACAAGAATCGTCGGCGTGGGTGATCCCTACGCGCAGACGGTGCAAACCATCAGGAACATCGAGGCCGCGCTAAAGCAAGCAGGCGCGGGCCTGAAAAATGTTGTACGCACGCGTTTATTCGTCACCAATATCGCGGACTGGGAGAGGATCGGCCGCGCTCACGGCGAGTTTTTTGGTGTTATCCGGCCAGCTACCAGCATGGTCGAAGTGAGCAAGCTGATTTCACCAGAGATGTTGGTAGAAATCGAAGCTGATGCCGTGATTGACGATTGAGGAGTTGGTCTGGGCCGTTTGAGGCTTGCTTCTGCGCCGCATGAATGTCTCGAAAGGTGACTTGCACAATCCCAGACAGAGTATAGGATGGCATCTGTTTCCAGTGGAGGATAGAGATGGCCAAAAAGAGCAAGCTCACGCAAGTCGCGGTGAAAATCGGCGCCGCCATGGGCAAAGCCGATCGCACCGCTCACCATGTTGCCAAAGCCGGATTGCTCGCTAAAAAAGAGCTGGAGGATATCTCCAAACAGGTCGATGCCCTAAAGCGCCAATTACAGAAAACAACGAAGCGCCTTAAACGCGCTCTCAGTTAGGCGGTCTTAACTCTTTTAGAAACATACACTTTCATATTGTCGCCGGGCGCCCCAATCCGCCTAAGCCTTTTAAAATCGTCACTTACGAAAACGACCTAAGATGCGATTAGTTCCCCTGTGTGTCGGCCTTACCAGCGCCCGCGGACGCGGTACTTCAGCACCGAAGTGCCGTTCTTCTCTACCGGCACATGGAACTGCGCCGCAAACGCTGCCGTCTTCGTGAACTTGTAGGTTGACGACACCATTTCCCAATCGCCGCCGATGGGTTCGTTTACTTCCACGCGGATGGGCGCGTCCCGGTGGTTGCGCAATGAGATTTCAAACTCCACTTCCCACGTGTTTTTATCTATCCGTTTGTAATCGGTTTGCTTGCGCTCCGCGACTACGTCGAAAGCATTGCCGATGTGCACAGTGACGAATTCGTCTTTCGGGGTGTGTTCCATGCGGTCTTCGCCCGCGAAGAGCGCTCCGCCTTTGGAGTCCTTCTGATATACCCGCACGTTTCCCGCGGGCAAGGGCATTCCAAGTCCGGCTTTCTCTTCATTCTTAAATTTGTAATACACGCCGACCGGATCCTTGATTGGTGAACCCGGGTTTTGCGCGTTGTGATAATAGAAATTTTGTCCGTTGACCACGAACATTTTCTCAACCGGCACCGCGCTCCCTTGCAGAAGACTGATTTGCTTGGTTTCCTTGTCTTCCACTGACGTTTTGCGCCCCAGGGTATAGAGGTGGTATTCGCTGAAATTTTCCTGCTGGAATTGCGCCGCTCGTGGCTTCATGGCTGACGCTTGATCCGCCATCATCTCTTCGCGCGGACCCGACGTCGGAAGACGGTGCAAATCTCCCGCTACCAACTGCAACCGCGCGTTGTGAAACGCCGTGCCGCTATTGTTCGCGAGCGTTACCCAGCCATCCAGATCGGCTGCCTTTTCCTCACGCGTCACCGTCAACACGTAATCCGCGTTCCAGTTAAGATTGCTCGCTAGATACGACGCTTCGACTTGTTGTTTTCGCCCACCGAAATTTTCCAGCGACATCAGCAGCGTAGGCCGCTCGTAAAGATTGGGCGGAACTTCTGGAAAGCGGTAGCTCTCCGCGCCGATTCCCGTGACGATATCGTTGCCGATCTTCCACACTGGCCCGTTGTTGTCCGCCAGCAAAATGGCTTTCACTTCTTCCCGCTTCAGCGAATTGTTTTCATAGTAGGAACGGATCAAAGTAACTTCTTTCCCAACGTACTTGCGCAGCAATTTGGCTGGTTCCAGCAAATCGTATTCATAATTTTGCTCGATCACGCCGAGCTTCTCGGGTTCATTCAGAGAGCGGAAATGCACTGTAGGGGGATTCACGGTGGCTGCAATATCCATAAATTTGAGGCGAAAAAGTCCAGTAGGGAGCAAAAGCTGGCGGACATCGCGCACCAAAGCGATATTGGAATTGTAAACCGTCAAATTTAGCTCGGTCTGATCGTTAAGAGTTGTGGACTGATCGTTGCTGCTGGCATGGTTTGCGTCTTTTTCTTGCGCAGCTGCATGCACCCGGTCGCCGCACAAAGCAGGATAAATTAACGCCGCAGCGTAGAAAATGATCATCGTCGCAACGGCATAAAAGAAGCTCTTCCGCAGATTATTGCCATGGTTATTCACGGCTATCACCTCATTCAGGATTCGCGTTCTCTCTTAGAACGGTGCAGCTGACATTTCTTGCAAGCTAAAGTGGGCGTAAATTTGTTTACGGACATCATTTGATAGCACGCCGCGTTATGGCACGGCCCATTTTGGCCGTGCTCTTCCGACGTCGTGAGCAGGCTTATTCCGCCCGATCTCTAATGATTCGGCACGAGAGTCCAGGACAGGCCGCCGTCGCTGGTTGCATACGTCCAACCATGAGACATTTCGCGAACCGTAGCGTGCATCGCATCCATGGCATGAATGCTCACGAAATCACTCGCTACAGGCGCGACTACTTTGGCCCAATGAGCTCCACCATCCGTCGTTCGCAAGATAGTGCCGCCTTTCCCGACAATCCAGCAACTCTCCACGCTCGGTGCCGAACCAGCAAGCAATTCCTCCTTAACGCCGCTGCTCTGTGGTAACCATGTGCGTCCGCCATCCCTGGATTGCTCGATGAACCCGTCAAGTCCCACGCGCCACGTAATATTTCCGCCCAGCGATAAAATTAAGTGTGGTTCCAGCGCTTTGGCCATGCGCATCGCGGATAAAGATCGGCTCTGCGTGCGGACTCCCGATTGCTCGTTTAAGACACCAACACCACTTGCTGTTGCAACCGCAGGGGCCTGGGGCTTTGTCGAGGCATCCGGTGCACTGAACGCGGAATCCGACTCCGCGGAAGCCGCTGCCACGTCTGCGCGGTTTTGTTCCGCCGGCGGTAGCGCCCTTTGCAGATGCAGACCGCGTTGGAGTGGCTTCGTCTCGGTTGGGTTTGACCCGGCGTTCGCAGCATTTCCGAAAGATGAATCTGGTCCCGATCGCGCCGGTTTCCCGGCAGATTTCGATTTCGACAAACTACCGGTCCGTGTCGCCACTTCGCTGTCTGGCCTCTTCATCGTGTCGCGGGGCAATTGATCGCTCAAAACTAATGAATCGAGCCCCGATGCGGATGGCGATGTGGACTTCTCCAGGCTTTGCTGCTCCTCCTTAAAGGAAGGCTCATTCTTCGCTGAATATGTCGACGCCGGTTCGCGCGCCGTCGATTGACTAGCCTGCGCCTCTTGGTTAGTTGGGGCGCGTTGATTTGTCGCCACCTGAATTTGCCTAGGACTGGAAGGCTTCTCCACTTCGCGCACTGCAATAAAAACCAGCAAACCCGCAGCGAGCGCGCCAACCGGCGCGACCCACCGGAATCGTGACGTTCGCGCGGGTCGACCGAGTGGCGCAATTTGCACAGTTTTTTCTGAATCTGTACGCTCTCGTGGCCGCGCCATAGTTGGCAGTGAAATTTTCCTATCGTAATCTTCGCCGGAATTTTCAGAAGCGAGAGACGCAGACTCTTGCATCGCCAGGACTTGTTCTGGCTTATCCGCAGTAATTGGAATGTTGTCTGTCGCTTGCAGCTGCACGAGAACTTCCTGACACCGCAAGCAACCGGTAATGTGTTCCTTCGCGACATCCATCTCTTCGGGCGCAAGTGTACGTTCGTGATACGCAGCGAGTATTCCCGCATCAAGGCATTTTGCAGCTTGCAAATTTTGTTCTGCAGGCACAGCGGTATCTTTGGCGTCCGGCTCATCAAAATGCCCGCCGGACCGCAAGCGCCTTGCTAGCGCTTGGTCAAAGCTGCGATCGCGGTTGTCATTTGCCATAGCCATTCCCTTCCTTAGAACGATCTTGCAAAGTTTCCTTGCACCGCACGCCTATGAATCGCGCGTGGCAGGACTTGGGCCTTGCGGATCGCGCCGCCGAAACAATCGATCCAAATCAATGGGCGCACCTTCGGCGGCATATTCAAAACACTGAGTGATTTCCGCATCGCTCAGTCCAGCCACCGCTGCGGCGCCATCTTCCGCGGGGGAGCCCAACCGCAACCTCTGTTCCACGGCGTTTCGCAGATCGCCGCGCACACGATCCAGGTGGCGAGAGGCGCTCGATTCATGCTCTCCGAGAAGCCGCCCGATCTCCGCCAGTTTTTTCCCTTCGGTGTAGTACAAACGCAGGCGTTCCACATCTTGCGGATTCGCGCTCTTTAGCTCTGCGTTCAGCGCGCGAGAGAACAGAGATAGGTAACGCTGACGATGGGGATCGATGAAGGAAGCCACAGGTCTGGCGTGCTTCTGCCGGTGATCCAGAACGTCTTGGTCGCCCATTTCCGCGAAGCGCTGGCCCGCGCGCAGGCCATCAATGCGCCGCTGTGCCAGTACCGCACGCAGCCAGGTTTTCAGCGAGCTACGCCCATGGAAATAGCGGAAAAGCGACCGCTCATGCCCCTGGTTATCGCGAAGGCCATAGAGCTCTGCGAACAGCGAATCGGCCAACTCCCGCACTTCGGGCGAATTGGCGTTCCGCTTCAGCATGGCCCCAGCGCAGGACCGTAAATAGCCTTGATATGTGTTTAGAAAGAACTCCCAGGCTGCTTCCAAGCCATCCGAGCAAGCGCCAGCCAAAGCCAAATCCCCAAGGTAAATAGCGCCGAGGTACTCCTCCAAAGATTGCGCGGATGGTGCCCCGTTTCCAAATTTCGCGGCGGCGCTGCGTACTAGTAAACGGGTGAATCGTTCGGTAGAAAGAGCCCAGCGCGATGCGTCGGCCTGCTCATACAAACATTGCAAAAGTTTCTGGCGCTCTTGCAGCAAGCCGGTGATAGCTTTCGTGGCCAAATTCGCAGGGCTTTTGGCGGAGTCTGGCATCTTCAGTTTTCTAGCATCTCTATTTGATTGAAGCGTATAGCCGGGGCACCCCTCTCAGGCTTCCGTGGCATCCTAAGCATATGCCCGGCGGACGAAAATGGTGTGCAAAGTTAGCAACCATGTACGTGTATGCGGTATCCTATACGTGCGTCGCGTTCCGTGCCCGTAACTCTTACCGCCTCGCCGGGTTAAAACAGGATGCGCGATGCGCTCGCGAAAGCAATAGCGACTTCGCGACGTTAGTACGAAAGTCCTATTAGGACTCCCCAGCCGTGCCGGTAGTGTAGTACTGCTATTGAAGCTCCTGTTTTGGACGAAGAAGTCGGGGGCGAAGCTAGTTTTCGCCGGCGGGAATTTATTTTAGGCGGCTGATTGATGACGACGATGATTTCAGACCAACAGACGAATACGACCACGATGGGGGTCGGATTCTCGGCTAACCGACATCGCGCCCCGAATCCCGAGGCATGGAAGCGGGCTATCGGCACGAGACCCGTGGCCGCTCGCCTCGCGCTACTTCCCGAAGGAAAGTCGCGTTTGAACCGTATCGGCTTGAGCGCCATCCTTCAAATTGCCATTATCGGTTTTGTCGTCTTGATACCGTTGCTTTACCCGGAAAGAATTAAGACCGTCCTTCATCTAGAGATGGTCTCGCTACCGCAGCCCGTGACGGAAATTCCAGTGGCGCCTCCCCCTCCCAAGATTAGGCCCAAGGTTACACCACCGCCCAAGCCCGTAGTTGTGGAGCCGGTGAAGCTAAATCCGAAGCAGCCGCACATTTTCATTACGCAAAAGGCGCTGCAACCTGAAATCAAGAAAGTGGAAGTAAAGCCGCTCGAGCTCAAGCCGGTTTTGGAAGCGGCGAAAATTGACACAGCCACCAATCAGCCCAAGCGGCCACGAGAAGATGTGAAGACGAACGTCTTAAACACGGGCAGCGCCGCACCAGCGACGGTGGTAGCTCCGGTGAATAAAGTACAAACCGGCGGATTTGGCGATCCTAACGGCTTGCCCGGCAAGGGTGATCCTAATAAATCCACGAGCATCAACCGCAAAGGTTTGCCCACCTTACCTGGTGGCCCGGGCTACGGCAACGGCACCGGCGGAGACAAAGGCATTCGAGGAACGGTGGCCAGCACAGGCTTTGGCAACGGCGTGGCAAATCCGCCTGCCGGCGGCGGCAAGCGGGGCTCCGTGCAAACCAGCGGTTTTGGGGACCAGTCGGTCAATACCGATGCGCCGAAAAAGAAAGCAGCGGCCGCCGAAAACGCGACGACCCCTGTTGACATCCTGGACAAGCCCAGGCCTCAATACACTGCTGAAGGGCGTAATCTCAAATTGGAAGGCGATGTGGTTCTGGACTTGATATTCCTCGCGAATGGCACCGTCCAGATCAATCGCGTCATCAACGGTTTGGGGCATGGACTTGACGAAGCCGCCCAGCGCGCAGCGCAACAGATTAAGTTCAAACCCGCTAAGCGCGAGGGCCAACCGGTCGATTTTCCTGCGCGCGTGCGAATTGAATTCCGCATGGCCTACTGAGGGAGAAAATATGCGTAAGCTAGCAACTATCGGATGTATGACCCTACAACGGGCCACCATCCTAACCATCGTTTTGTCCGGACTGGCATCGTTGGGACTTGCAGGCGCGCTCCCTGCAGCTCAGCAGCCCAAGACCATGGAAGAAGTCATCGACAAGGTGGTATTGAACGAAAATCGCCTCAACTCCAGAATGAGGCAATATACCCCCTTAGTCGAAACCTACATTCAGAATCTCAAGCCTGACAAACAGCTAGGCTACTCTCCTGCCGGCGACAAATACTTTCTTGGCCGCGCGGACTTTTCCCGCGGGGTGGCGCTGGTTCCTCTTTCGGATAATGTCGGCAAAGGAAAAAAGATTTTCAGCGGGATCGGGAATTTCTTCTCATTCGCCATGCAGTTCTTGCCGGATGGCTTCCTGCAGATGATCTTCATCGACACCAGCGGCTTCGACAAGCAGCACTATAAGTTCGACTATGTGCGTCGCGAATTTCTCGGCGAAGTGCGCTGCCTGGTATTTGACGTGACTCCTAGAGAGAAAGCCGGTAAGGGCCGCTTCCTGGGACGCATCTGGGTTGAAGATCAGGACTACAACCTGGTGCGCTTCAACGGTGCATATGGCGGGAACGGGCACACCAGTTGGTATTTCCACTTTGACAGCTGGCGCACCAACCTGCAGCCCGGCCTGTGGCTGCCGTCTTTCGTGTATAGCGAAGAAAAAGATTTGCATTACGCCCTGACCAAGAAACTAGATTTCAAAGCGCAAACCCGCTTGTGGGGCTACAACCTCGGGCACGCGGGACAAGAACAAGAACTGAGCAAGGTTTTGATCGAGACGCCCGTGCAGGACGAGTCGAAGACCGCCAACGACTTGTCTCCCATCCAAGCCCAGCGTTCTTGGGATCGTCAGGCGGAAGACAATGTGATCGACCGGCTGCAGCGCATCGGATTGATCTCGCCGAAAGGTGAAGTGGACAAAGTACTGGAAACGGTGGTCAACAACCTCGAAGTCACCAATAATCTAGACATCGATCCGGAAGTGCGTTGCCGGGTGATGTTGACTTCGACCTTGGAATCCTTTTCCATCGGTCACACCATCGTGCTGAGCCGCGGGTTGATCGATGTGTTGCCCGACGAAGCCAGTCTGGCGACCATGGTGGCCCATGAATTAGGTCACGTGGTCCTAGGCCACCGCCTCGATTCCTCCTATGCCTTTTTTGACCAGTTGCTTGTCAGCGACAAGGAGACGTTCCAACATTTCGGCTTTGCTCGCACCGGCGAAGAGGAATCTGCCGCCAGCGCCAAAGCTATCCAGATCCTCAACAACTCGCCTTACAAAAATCAATTGGGCAATGCGCGGCTCTTTCTAGCTGCTCTGGAGTCCCGCCAGAAGGAAATTCCAAACCTTATCAGCCCGCACCTTGGCAATCGCGTTCCGGTAAATAGCGAGTTGAAAACCACGGCTGCGCCAGATGCTAAACAAAGTGCGCAAATGATCGCCGCGCTTCCCATCGGCGGGCGCGTAAAACTAGATCCTTGGAATGATAAGCTCGAACTAATCAAGAGCAAACCAGTAGGTACGGTGGCCGAGCGGGAGAAGATGCCGTTTGAAGTAACTCCGTTTATGCCGTTTCTGACCCGCTTCGGCAGCGATACCACCGCCAGCCCGGCGACGCCAACCGACCCTAAGACCGCAGCGGACAAGAGCCCTGATCCAGCGGTCAAACCCCAATAATTGTTTTCAGATTTGAAAATGGCCCGGCGAGGACTTCCCACCGGGCCATTCTTTTTTGGCGATTCCATTTAGTATTGTCTTATTTAACGCAGACCGGAACGCCCAGCTACGGGAGTGCCGCCACTGGCCAACGTGCGAATCAGCTTGTAATTAAAATTCAAGCCATCATAAAAATCCTGCACGCCGATGCGCTCATCCTTACCGTGCGCGCGGTTGTCTCCTAACTCAAAAAACATGCACGAAATGCCGAAGGTAGGTATACCGGCGATGCGTGTAAATTTGCCGTCACTCGCGCCTGCCGACATCGTTGGCACGACCGGCACACCCGGCCACATTTCGCCCAACGTCTTTTTCACCGCATTCACCACGTCGGGCAGCAGCGGCGAGGGTGGAACGGTCACAATGGGCAGAGGCTTTCCGTCCACAGAGCGTTGCGACACCAGGCTAACCGAGACCTTCGGATCCGCCGCGACCCGCTCCAACGTCCTGCGTACTTCTTCAGGATCTTCTCCAGGGAAAATGCGGCAGTTCACATTGGCGCGGGCCGTTTGCGGCAGGGCATTCGGCGCGTGGCCGCCCGTGAGCATAGTGGCCACGCAAGTCGTTCGCAATAGGGAGTTGTAATAGGGCACGGCCGTTAGCCGAGAGACCGCTGCGGCGTCGGGAGGCTGCTTTGCCGCACCACGCAGATCCGCCGCCACGGAACCTGAGGTCAACGTGGCCCTATGTTCGAAGAAATTGCGCGTGATCTCATTGACCTTCACGGGGAACGAAAATATCTGCAACCGCGCAAGCGCTCCCGCCAGGTGGTAGATGGCGTTGTCAGGAATTGGAGCGGAGCTGTGTCCTCCGGAGTTGAGCGATTCGAACTGATAATCGGCATACACTTTTTCGCTGGCCTGAATGGCCGCCAGCAGTCGTTTATTATTCTGTCTTTCAAATTCGCCCCCATCTAGATTGATGCAATATTCGGCATCGATCCAATCTCGATGCTCCTTCAAGAGCCAGTCCACGCCGTTATAGTTTCCGCCTTCTTCATCCGCGGTCAGTGCCAGGATCAGATCGCGATCTGGAGCGAAGCCTTCGTGCTTCAGCCGGATAAAATTCGTGGCGAGAATGGCATCGCCTTCTTTCATGTCCTCGCTGCCGCGCCCATAAAAATAGCCGTCCTTTTCCACCAATTGGAACGGATCAGTGGTCCAATCGTCCCGACGGGCTTCCACCACATCCAGGTGTCCGATGAACAAAATGGGCTTGCGCTGGCCCGTGCCGTGAATTCGCACCACGAGATTTTTCTTTCGCTCATTCGGGCCGGCCACGATTACGTCTCTTTCCGGAAAACCCGCCTCGCGTAGACGCTTAGCCACGGCTTCCGCAGCAAGCGTCACGTTCCCGACGGAATCGGTCGTGTTGATTTCTATAAGCTCCTTGAAGATGCTGTGAGCGAGCGCCTGGGGCTCAAGCGGCGTTTGTGCCACCGCAGTCGTGCTCAGCGTCATGAGCAGAAGAAGCAGGGTACTTTTCATCTGTTTTTCCTTCTAATTTCCATGAATTTATAGGTTGTGGTGCCGGGTCGGACTCCTGAAGCTGCCCCCGCGTTTCAAGATCGATTAAAAGATAGAATCATCTGGAAAAGAGTATCAGGTCAGACTCTCCTATGCATCCCGCGAACCCGGACTTGCGCAGTTTGCTTCCGCCATGCACAGTTGCTTAGACTGGCTGCGGCGCCATATAGCGTGTCAGAAAAACCGTGTCACCATAAGGGGAGGAGCAAGGTGAGATCCAATAAACGACTTATTGCGCAAACTATCGGGGGTGCGGCTTTATTTATTGCCGGAGCCGCTGCGGGCGTCTTCCACGCGCATACTGCCAGCGCAGAAAATAAATTCGGCCAGCCGAAAACAGTTCTCCATGTGGTTATTTACAAATTCAAGGAAACTACCTCGGAACACGACCGGCAACAGGCTTTAGACGGGATCACGGAGCTGGCCGGCAAAATTCCAGGAATAAAAAACATCTGGTTGAAAACCCAGCGCAACCAGATGAAAGACTTCAACGGTCTCTTCGCCATCGAATTCGCTAGTGCCGAGGCCGCGGCGGACTATGCGGAAAATCCTGCGCACGAAGGGTGGTCCAAAAAATGGCAGAGTCTGCGCGAAACCAGCCTCTCGTTTCAAATTACGAATCCCTAGAGCCCTGCTACTCCAGTAACAAAGTGGAACTCCTCGCGCACGGCGCGCCATTCCTTTACAATTCCGCGCATGCGCAAGGTGGTCCTCGGTCTCGGCATCAGCCTGGATGGCTATATCGCTCGCCCGGACGGCGCCGTAGACTTTCTCTTTATGCCCAAGGACTACTCGATGGCTGAGTTCTTGGCCACTATTGATACGGCCGTCATGGGACGCAAGACTTACGACATGGCCCGCAAAATGGGCCGTGGCTCGTTCGGGCCGTCCATGAAAACCTACGTTTTCTCCCATACCCCTCCCGTCCGGGGAGCGCGATGACCTGATCTTCGTCAACCAAACTCCCGCCGCAGTCGTCGCGCAAATTCGTAAACGTGCCGGCAAAGACGTCTGGCTGATGGGTGGTGGTGAACTGGCCCGCGACTTTCTCAAAGCAGACTTGGTGGATGCGCTCTACCTCGGCATTGTTCCTAGTCTGCTTGGCGCGGGAATTCCGCTCTTCCCCAGCGGCTTTCCCCAACGGGAATTCACGCTGGCGGAGAACAAAGCCTTTCGCAAAGCCTGATCGCTTTGCAGTACTTTCGCGCCCGCCAAAACCGCGAACGAAAATCGTAATTTCTTCGCCGGTCGAATCTAAGGGGGCGGTCTCTACCGCTCACATTCTCGGCTGGCCTAAAAAAACAAAAAGGGCCGTTCTGATTTTTCAGAACGGCCCTTTTTTAATTTAATCCCGGCGGCGACCTACGTTCCCACACAGTTGCCCGTGCAGTATCATCGGCCCGGCGAGGCTTAACTTCCGTGTTCGGGATGGGAACGGGTGTGACCCTCGCGGTATGACCACCAGGAAACTTGTAACTCGCGAAGATTCGCCACGCTCATTCGAACGCGGCACCACGAGTGAGACAACAGAGATTGGCTGGCAATACAAGTTCGACTCTAGGTCGAACGCACTGTACAGAATTGGCGGTTACTAGGTCAGTGACTCTTACGGAGCCAGATACCTAGTGACTTTCTGCGCTTCCTCAAAGACGGTTTGAGAAAGTTTTATGATTAAGCCGAACGGGCGATTAGTACTGGTCAGCTTCACGCATTACTGCGTTTCTACCTCCAGCCTATCAAAGTCGTAGTCTTCGACTGCCCTTCTTAGGCTTTAAGCCTTGGGAGAACTTATCTTAGGGCGAGCTTCTTGCTTAGATGCATTCAGCAATTATCTCTTCCAGACTTCGCTACCGAGCGATGCCCCTGGCGGGACAGCTCGTACACAAGAGGTCTGTTCATCCCGGTCCTCTCGTACTAGGGACAACTCCCTTCAATTCTCCTGCGCCCACACCAGATAGGGACCGAACTGTCTCGCGACGTTCTGAACCCAGCTCACGTA
>DATNMX010000062.1:0-2726 GCA_035602135.1 Candidatus Dormiibacterota bacterium | reverse complement strand
CAATTGGTGCTTGGGCGAGAAGGGGCGTTGGGCGGCGCTAAGCGTGTAGTAATTCAAGCCGTAGCCGGCGATGACCAGAACGACGGCCAGGGCCAGCATCCAGGCCAGGAACACGCGTGTGCGATGGCCCTTTTCGGCGTCTTCGCGAGGAAGTATGGCGGTGCCAACAGTTGCGGTTGCGCTCATCGTTTTGTCTCGACATCCTCCACCTGAATGGTGGCCCTGAATCTCTTGTAACCTGTGAAGCGGTGAATATTGCGCCAATGCTGGTGCGGCGTTTCGACATCGATAATGGCCGATACGGGCATCCAATAGGATTCGTCGGGCTCATGAAAATGCACGGTCGCGTAATGAATTTCACTGCGCATGCCGCGAAGACCCAAATCGCTCAGACTGGAATCCATGGTTGCGACTAATTTAGCGACGGCGCTACTCTGCTTCTCGATCCAAATGGTTCCGGAAAGTGGGATTGGATAGTTGTGGCTACGGAGTTGCAGCGCCGCGGGGGAAGAAGCACCGGGAACGAACTTGAAATTTATTTTAGCAAAGGTCAGCCCATCAACGGTTTCCTCGCCTCCGGGCTCGAACGTATAGCTGGTCTCATAAGAAGGGTGGATAATCAGGAGCATACTGGTAAAGCCGTTGGTAATGAGCAGGGTGCGCGACGAATCACGGAAGGCGGCTTTGCGCGTATCCCGGGATTCGACGAGCTTCAGTGATCCGGTGTTAGCATTGGCATGAAGCTGATAATCGAAGACGGATTCTTCGCGATAGTCGGCCTTGCCGTTTTTTCCCACCATGGCCTGGGTCACATTCTCGGTGCACACTACGTTGGCGGCTTGCTCGAAGAATTTTTCGACCGATTTGCGCGCGCGCACGAGTGCTTCGATCTCCTGCGGAACGGGAATGTCGCCCGAGGCCGGAGGAGACTGGGGCACGGAAGGCATTTGGCCGGAGGCCGCGCCGCAGAAAAAAAACAGGGCCGCAAGAAAAACGGCCAAGCGCGGGATCGTATCGCGGCGGAGGAGCTTCATTTGCGGTAGCCTCCGAAACGATATCCGAACACCGTGGACCACTGTTGGTAATTCATGCTGGTGCCGCGATACCAGCCGAAATTGCCTTCCATAAAATACCGGGGGCCAACGTTCCAATCGACCACAGCGTTGACGAAATTGGAATGGTTATTGCTCGTCAGACCGGAATTGAACGTCTGATGACCGCCCAGAAACTGAAGTCGGAACGAATCGGTAAGGTTCTTCGAAAGTGAAACAGACGTGTATTTGCCGCTTCCGAACGAGCTATCGAATTTCGAGTAATGCACATCGGCGAGCAGGCCGGTATTCAACACATTGGGTACGGTGAGGCCGAAGGCCTGATTCAGCGAATTTTTCTTGTCCGAGGTGGCTTTACTCCGGCCTAAGCTGGCGTACACGCTGATGTGCTTGACGAGCTCTGCGCGCACGTCCCCGCTGAAGCCTTGAAAAAGATACTGGTCTAATAGACTGGTGCCAAGCAGCCGGGGATCGTATGTCGGCAGGCTGCGGAAATAATTATGATTGACACCGAAGCCCACGCGGCGGAATGGCTGAAAGTGCAGCGAAGAATAACTTTGCGAGATTCCCGTGGGATTGCTTCCACCAATTAGCAGCCCACTGGAATCTCGCAACGGAGATGTTCTGGCCTCGTCCGCCTGTATCGAGCTGTAAAGCGTGATGTAGCGCTTCCACGTCAAATTATTCTCGAAGAATGCGAATTGGCGGGCCACCTTCCATTGAATGCTGGTAACGGCGATGCCGGCAGTACTGTAAAGCCGGGTGTGATCGAAGTCGCCAGCTTCGAAATTCACGAAAGTCCCTGCAATATGCTGGTTGGGGTTATAGCTCCACGAGGACGGATCCGGCGTGGAGCCCGCAAAGAAACCCACGGTGGCGAGCCGCGTGATTTTTCTTCCGAGATAACCACCGTCAATCGTACTCAGGCTGGGCGCCCACGGTAAAAAAAGGCGCCCAACGCCGATGGTGACCGGGGAATAAGGGCTTTGATAGTATAAACCGATTTGGTAGGTGCGGTTGAGGAGGTCCGTGAGCGTGGTAGTATTTGCGCCCGTCGGGTTGGAACTACTCACGTTCATGTTGCCGCGCCAGTAGCCCTTAAAATTCCAATAGGTCCCGCCGATATTGCTGATGTCCGACTGGATGGATAGCCCCACCTGTTTGGAATTGAGCCCGCCGGGTTGATGGATCCCACCGTAGTCAAAGCCGACCCGGCCGCGGACCCGTCCGACGGGTGATTCTTGAATCTGCTTCTTCTCTTGCGCCGTGCGAACTTCTTCCTCGAGAGGATCGCCATAGGTGAAAGTCATGATGATGGGATATTTGTCTTCTTCGGTGGCTTCCACTGCTTGGCGGCGCTCGTCCACGCTATCGGGCGTGAGAAACGCCAGCTGCCCGGCCTTGACCTCGCCATTGGTGCTCACGATTTCGCAGACCGAAGAAGAGTCGGCTACGGAAATGACTTTGAGCTCCGCCACATGCTCGTAGCCCCGGAACCTTACGCCTTCCGAAACCGCACCATCCGGTGGCGGGTTGACCAGCGAAAGTTTCATCGCTTCTTGGAGATTGGCGTTGCGCCCGGCATCAATATAGAGCGAGCCGTCAGAAACATACTTGACGCGAAAAACGGAAGGCTTGCTTGTGGATTGTTCCGCCTGCGGATTCTGCGCGCGA
>DATNMX010000061.1:0-28594 GCA_035602135.1 Candidatus Dormiibacterota bacterium | reverse complement strand
TACTTCCGGATGTGTTGCTGACCACCGCCGTGAACTGCGCCCCGTTATCGGAGCTGGTTGTAGCTGCCGTGCTGTAGGTCGAGGAAGTGGCACCGGAGATAGCCGCCCCGTTTCTGTTCCACTGATAGCTCAGCGGTGCGGCACCTGTAGCGGCCACCGCGAAACTAGCCGCTTGACCCACTGTCACCGTCTGATTCGCTGGCTGCGCCGTGATCGATGGCCCCGTCCCCGTAGGAACTGAAGGGTTTGCGGCAACTAACCCGGAGCATCCGGCAAAGCTCATGATCGCTAAAACGGCCGCGAACAGCGCAAGGAAAGCGAATGCGCCATTCGGAGCTGGATGCTCGTTGGCCTCGACCGAACACACCCATCCTGCGGTCCTTGTTCGCACGATTTCTCCGGGGGCTTAAAGCAGCGTCTGAACGGAACGGGGTTGCCGTGGTGGCTGCTCTGTCTTGCCCAATTCTTTGTGTTCCGACCTGTGGCAAGACTAGACGGAAGATGGTGTTTTGACTACTGGTGAAAGGGCCAGTTTCGGGGCAGCGGAAGAAACTGTCCGACACGATTGAGAAACTGACCACGCGGCCCATCTACTGCAAGATGGCGTCTGGCGTTCGCAGGCCAGCAATATCTCGGTCGGACAAAGCTCGTGTGAAGTGAACTCCTTGAACTAAGACCCTGAGAAATGGGCACCCTTTGCTGGTCTGCTCGCGCACCCCTGAAGCCTCGAGTTCTTGGTCAGATAACTCAATATCCAGAATTTGCTCGTGCAATATACAGGCCCTTGGTTTCGCTACGAACTGAAACCCTTCCGTCCAAGGGCTTGTAGCATTTTCGACACCCGAAATCCTTCTCGCTCCAGCAGTGACTCCAGGCTCTGGCAAACCAGGACATGGTCATCGGCGAAGACGATGCGAATCGCCATTGGAGGCCTCCAGTGGAAGCCGAATCAAGAGCTTCGTTCCACGCCCAGGAGCCGAGTTGATCGAGAGTGTTCCTCCGACCGCATTCAAGCGCTCCTGGATTCCGATCAATCCCAGCCCTCTGCGCTTACCTTCGTGACGCGCGCCGCGGACATCAAACCCCACACCATCATCCCGAATGGAGCAGCACAAAGTCCTGTCTTCTCGCCGGACTTGAATCCAAACCCGGGTCGCCTTTGCGTGTTTCGAAGCGTTAGTGAGCGCTTCCTGTACGATCCGATAGAGTGCTGTTTCCACCGCGCCGGGCAGTCGACCCGCGAAAGCCGCTTTGACCTGGATGGGAAGATGAGTGCGTTTCGAAACGCTTTCCGCGAGGAATCGGATCGCCGGAATCCAACCCAGATCATCCAGTACGGTCGGACGGAGCTCATGAGAGTACCCTCGCAGCTGCTGTTCAACTTGATTCAGTAATCCTTCAAGGTCTCTAATCTGCTCTTGTTTGTCCGGCAACTCCGCCGCCAAATTCGCCAGCGCGAGATGGACGGCAACAAGAACCTGCCCCGCCTCGTCGTGCACTGCATACGCGATTCGCTTGATCTCTTCCTCGAGCGTTTCATTGAATTGACGCAGTGCCTTCACTGCATCCTGAAATCCGCGGTGCGCCATCTCGTAGGGAGACAAACTTTCTGCCAGGAAATCGGCGCTCGCCCGTAGTAGCTCTCCATCGCGCTTCTCCTTTTTTCCTTCGCGAACAATCCCCTGTAGAGCCTGATGATGAATAGCCACAATCTCCACGAGGCTCTTTCCTTCGGTCATCGCCTTACGTCCGAGCTCATAGGCGCGGCCCAGCGCGGCTTCTCCACTCCGCGTCGCATATTCATTCAGCGCGGACCGGTAGTCATCTCCAAAACTTGTTTCCTGTTTCGTTGTTCGCTTGGCCGCCATCTTCATGGGCGAATTCCCGTCAATCGAGCGACCAAGACGAGCGCGTCGTCATTTCCACGGCAGTACTGTCCAAGGGTTCTATCCGCGGCCCTTTGCGGAGCCTCCAGACCGGACAGGTCCTTGACAAATTCGCTTCGAATGCCATCCGTGGCAAAAATCAGTGTGTCACCTTGTGCTATCGGAAGCACCGTGGCCTGAAGCGGAGGCAATTTCGAACCGACAACACCGGCGCGGAGAAGCAGTTCCTGCTCCACAATCCCTTTCCCGGCGCCAGCGCGCATCAATACTCCTTGAACATTCCCCACACCGAGCCACGTCATCATGCCGTGCATTGGGTCAATGGAAGCTAGACTTAGGACGATACCACGCGTCAACCGAAGACTTTCGTGACACCTCTGCACGAGAGAAATAACCGGTTCGTCCGCATCCGTCTTGAGGAGGGAGGCGGCTGCTTTGGCCGCGGCGCCAGCCTCTTCTCCGTGACCAATCCCATCAATTACGGCAACAAGAATTCCACGTTGGCCGCAACACACCAGATGGTGATCGCCCGATTCACACTGTCCGGGAAGGACAAACTTCGCCACGCCATATTCGATCAGCGGTACGCTTATTGTTTCCACTTTTTCACCGTTACGGTCGTTCCCCGGCCCGGTTGGGAAGTGATTTGAAACTCGTCCATTAGGCGCCGCACTCCCGGCAACCCCAGTCCGAGACTGCCAGACGTGGAGAAACCATCTCGCATTGCTTGAAGGACATCCGGGATTCCGGGACCGTCATCGGAAGCGACGACCAGGATGCCATGACGGCTCGAACCATGGATTGTCTTCAGTGTGATCTCACCCTTGCGAGCGTAAGACACTATGTTGCGTGCGAGTTCGGAAATAGCTGTGGCAATGAGCGTCGAATCAGTTGTCGAAAAGCCGAGCTCTCCCGCCAATGCCCGGCCTCTCTGGCGGGCTGCGACAATATCTTGGTCCGAGTTGATGGCCACTCGGATTTCTCCAGCCGACACTATGGCTCTCTCTTACTCTACACTCTTGAACTTTTGTATTAAGTACGCCAGCCCCTCTTCCAGGTCTAGCGCCGTCGCAACACCTTCAAATGTCATTCCCAGCTGCACCATCGCGAAGGCAACCTCCGGCTGAATCCCCACGATGACCGTCTCCGCACCCCGCAGGCGGATCATGTGCGCGATTTCGCGGAGCGTGCGTGATGCAAACGAGTCCATCACGTCCATTGCCGTGACATCGACGATGACCCCGCGCGAGCGATGCTTCACGACCTGTTGCACCAGGCCGCGGCGCAACTGGTTGAGGTCCGCGTCCGAGAGGGCTGCCTGAAACGTTGCGATCAGCACAGCTCCCTGTTTGAGAATGGGGACTTCCACGTTGCCCTTCTTCCGATTCCCTTAGCGTGGTTCCGGCAGCGTCACCACCTTGTATCCCAACAATCTTTCTGCCTGTTCGATGCCCCCCTGCAGGTCGCCCACCGTGTTCATCTTCCCAAGGTCCACACCGATGGTCACCAACGTCTGGGCAATCTCTGGCGAAAGGCCCGTGACGATGACCGTCGCGCCTAGTAGCCGGGAGGCTTCGACGGTTTGCACCAGGTGGTTCGCGACCGTGACGTCCATCGCTGCCACACCCGTGATATCGATTACGACCACCTTCGCACGGTTTGTCCGGATACCTCGCAGGAGCTGTTCCGTTAACTGCCGGGCGCGCTGAGGATCAATCACACCGATGATTGGCAGAATGAGCAACCGCTCGCGAACCTGCAAGACAGGCGTCGAGAGTTCTCGAATCGCTTCCTGTTGCTGACGGATAACGCGCTCACGTTCCTGTACGAAGCCCACCGCAACGGTATTCGCGATACGGTTAGCCGCTGGCTCGTACGCATCCAAGATGCGGTTCAGTTTCTTGAAATCCGTCTGATATTTCGCGAAGAGTGAACGCGCCAGGACGTCACGCAAGAGCAGAACGATTCCCACAACTTCGTGTGTCTCGACGCCTCGCGGAATGATTCGTTCCGAAAGGTTCCGTGCATACGCCTGCAACGCTTCAAATGTTTCGGTTTCCAAAGCTTCGACGTAACTGTCATACACCGAAGTCGCTTCCGCGAAGATCTCCTCTTTTGTCATTGCGGTAAGCAGCCGCGTTTCCGAAATGCGCACCACCCATTCCTCGCGGAGTTGGGTCCGGTTCTGACGGAGGTGCGCGACAAGTTCTCGAAGCAATTCTGACTGCGCTTCACTTCGCGTCAATTCCACCTCTTGGTTGTTTCGTGTCCCCAAGTCCTTCGAACTGCTCTCTCGTTTGGCCATGAATCTATTCTCCTCGCCTTGAATGGCTTGGACCCGTTTCGTTCAGCCACTTGACCTGTGACAAATCCGGAAGCTATACCATGACTTACCTGATACCTCAAACAGGTGAACCCTTGCAAGCGGGCTAAGGTGAATACCTGAGTTGTGAGAGGTCCAGTCAGACCGCATGGATTTTCTCCTATTCCTTCTGGTGCGCGAATACTATGTGACGCAAAAGTACTAAAGGAATTACCCGTATAAACACTACAGTTTTTCCCGGCTTGCCAGCTATCCGTGCCAATGAAACGATGACCTTTCCAGGAAGGGGACCTTTCCATACGTGCTGGCAGGAGGCGTCATGGCGCTACTCGGTTCGCAAGGCAGCAGCGTCGCGCAGGCTAGTCGCTTGCCGAACGGGATGTCCCACCGCAGGGTTCTGTCAATGGATCGACGGAAGCGCCTTTCAGAAAAGGACCTCGAAGAGATGCTCCCCTCCGCCTTGCTGGCTGCGGACGAGAAAGAACTCCGCTATCTAGCCCTCACCGATGACCTGACCTGCTTGTACAACCGGCGCGGTTTTTTTGCTGCGGCGACGCAGCAGCTAAAGCTGGCGCGCCGAAACGCGCAGGGTTTACTCCTGTTCTTTTGTGACGTTGATAATCTGAAGAAGATCAACGATTCCTACGGGCACCACGATGGAGATTTGGCAATTGTCCGCGCTACTGACGCGTTGGAACAAACATTCCGTCGTTCCGACATTCTAGCCCGCCTTGGTGGCGATGAATTTGCCGTGTTGGCCCTGGAAGCCTCCACGCAAAGCCAAGGTGTGATTCTCCGTCGCTTGGCAAAGAGTCTGAAGAAATCGAACGCAAACGAATCTCGTTACGAGATGTCGCTCAGTGTCGGTCTGGCGCGGTTCGATCCGAAGCATCCCGTCTCCCTTGGTGAACTCATTGCGCAAGCTGATCAGGCCATGTATGAACAGAAACGGAGCCGACCCGGAGCATGCTTGAGCAAACCATGAAATGTGCCGTCCAGACTGGCATCTGAATGTCGTTGTTCTGAAAGGGTCCTAGTCACGTGCGTTTAGACGGGAGAATTGAGAAGCGTGTCCCGATGGCCGTCTCTGTGTACCTCATAAGCTTGGCAGAGCCGCGCGCCGCAGAGCGAGTGCTTACGGAAAACGTCAGTGCCCATGGCGCTCGGGTAATAACCAAACGGCGCTGGCAACCCGGCGAACAGCAGCGAATTACTCCGTTGTCAGGCGACTTTCATCTGTCGGCTTGGGTAGTCTACTGTCAGTCGCTTCCGCATGAGAGCTTTTGCGTGGGGTTGGAGTTCCGCGAATGTTCCGTCAATTGGGGGGATCGCCTTTTGTATAGCGTTGCGTGAATCAGACGATTGCAATCCGATTCGGGAAGAAAGTTGACAACACTGCTGGTTCACGCCATCGCGCTGAACCACCTCATTTCGCCAAAAAGCCAGATGAGTCTTTGGTCGGAGAAACGCCCGTGAATGCTTCGTCGAACTTACAAGAAACAAGCCTTTGGCATACTGCGAAGAGAGTTTGGTTCGACTGCTAGATTTCGGAATGGGATACCAGCGATCGATCGATTTCTACTGGCCCTCATGCAATCATCACCGGCGCAACCGGGCAGTACCGAGCGATGTTCGCGTTAGCTGCTATTGACCGGCCTTCGCGCTGGCGAAATCCTCGCCCTCACTGACGGCAGAGGGCGGCGGCGCCTGCGATTCCGGCATCGGAACCGTATTTCGCGAGCAGTAGCGGGATCTCGCAGCAGCGGGAATTGATGGACCACTTTGGCAGCTCGGTTTGCATGCGGGGGAAGAATTCGCTCATCAATTGTGCTACGCCGCCGCCAAAGACGATTACGTCTGGCTCCAGCAAATCGATCAGGTTGCCGAGCCACACGGTTAACAAATCGGCTGTCACTTCCAAGACCTCTCTCGCTTGCGCATCGCCTGCGCGAAACGCTTCCGCAACGTGTTCCGCTGTCAGTTTCTCCAGGTTGCCGCCGGCGAGTTCCCGCATTCGTGACGGCGTCTTCGATTCCGCCAAGCGCACCCGCGCGCGCTGTGCAATCGCCGGCCCGGAGCACAGCGCTTCGATGCATCCGCGTTTCCCGCAGCCGCAGCGCGGACCGTTGTAGTCGATGCTGACGTGCCCGCCTTCGGCGGCGCTGCCCGTGCGTCCATGATAGATGCGACGGTCGAAAATAATCCCCGTCCCTATCCCGGTGCCGAGCGTGGCATAAAGCACGTTGCGAAATCCTATGCCCGCGCCCCAGACTGCTTCCGCCAGTGCCGCAGCATTCGCGTCGTTGTCGACCTTCGCACAAACGTGGAAGGCGCGCTGCACTTCTGCGGCCAGGGGAAAGTTCCGCCAGCACGGCAAGTTAGGGGGATTCAGGACCAAACCGCGAATCGGGTCGAGCGGACCTGGCGCGCAAATTCCGATTCCCGCGAGCGATGCGAGCGATTGCGGCTGCGCCTCAAAAACTGCGTTGATCGCGCGCTCTAGGGCGGCAAATCCCGCAGCCGCATCTTCTCGCGCGGGCATCGCCACGCGCGTCTGAAACAGGATTGCGCCTTTTGCGTCTACAAGGCCGGCGGCAACCTTGGTGCCGCCGATATCCACGCCGAGCGTGAAATCCTTTCGCTGATCCTCGGCTGCTTGCTCCTTTGGACTCATTTGTTGGTTCCGTGAGGACAGCCAGAAATGGCTGTCCCACATTTGACTACTCGATTCCCAGGCGCTGCTGCATTTGCTCCAGGGACACGCGCTTGGTCTCCGGGTAGAGGAAGAGGACGACGAAGAATTGCAGCACCATCATCAGGGAGAAAAACATGAATGGGTATGCGCCGGAGGATTTCGCGAGCTGCGGGAAGGTATACGCGATAATGGCGTTCATGACCCAGTGGGATGAGCTGCCCAGGGCTTGGCCCTTGGCGCGGACGCGATTTGGAAATACTTCACTGATGTAGACCCAGATCACCGCGCCTTGCGAAATGGCAAAAAATGCGATGTAGGCCACCAGGAACCACAACAAATATTCCTGATGTTGGTGGGTCAGAAAAATGCGAGCGACACCCGCCAGGCACAGCGCCGTGCCGACCGAGCCGATTAGCAGCAGAGTCTTGCGCCCCAGTTTGTCGATGACGGACATGGCTAAAAGCGTAGCCAGCAGGTTCATACCGCCGACGGCCACTGCTTGCAGGTCGCCCGAAAGCTTGCTGAACCCAGCGGCGGCGAAAATGTCGTTGAGGTAGTAGAGGATGGCATTGATGCCGGAGAGTTGATTGAACATACCAATGGTAATGGCCAGAAAAATCGGCAAGCGGTATTTCCAAGCGAACAGCGGCTCGGTTTTTTCGAGCCTTTCCAGATGCACGGAGTTGACGATTTCCTGGAGCTCTTTCTCCGGATCTTCCCCACCCATTTTCTGCAGCACTTCGCGCGCTTCCTCGACTCGCTTTTGTGTGACGAGCCAGCGCGGGCTTTGCGGGATGCCAAACAGCATTACCAGAAACAGCACAGCCGGCAGCGCAGCGACTCCGAACTGCCAGCGCCATTCCACTGCGCCCAGACCCTGGCGCGCGATTACGAAATTCGACAAATAGGCAAGCAGGATGCCGATGACAATGTTGATCTGAAACATGCCGACGAGTCGGCCGCGGATTCTTGCCGGCGCCAGCTCCGCGATGTACACCGGACCGAGGACTGACGAGCCGCCGATGCCTAGACCTCCGAGAAAACGGGCCAACAGCAAGGCGTGCCAATTCCAGGCAAACGCGCAGCCCAGTGCCGAGAGCACGTAGAAGACGGCCAGTACGCGCAGCGTCTCTCTCGCTCCATACTTCTGCCCAGGAATGCCGGCAGACATTGCGCCGATGACCGTGCCGATCAGGGCCATGGCGACGGTGACACCCAGTTGCCGCGGCGTCAGAGCGTAAGCCAGCGTGAGCGAGTGCGTGGTGCCTGCGATTACGGCGGTGTCGAAACCGAACAGGAGCCCACCGAGCGCGCCGACCACTGTGGCTTTGAGCAGGTTGGGGTTAAGTTTCACGGAGTTTTTGCGTCGCGAGCTAGCTCCATTGGGCGCATATCGTCCTCTGCATGGCCTCTGTCGTCAAGGGTGCGTTGGAATTTTGTAGTTAACCCCCTCCCCTATGTTTTTCATAAGTGTTCATTCTAAAGGGAGTTAAAGTCCTTTGTTTTGATACACTTTTGCAAGTGTTGATTCTAAAGGTAGTTAGAGGGGGGCGGTTGGTGAGTAGTGGGTAGTGGGCGGGGAGACATTCCACAGGAGACACCGAGGCAACAGAGAGGGACCGATCCGGGGGCTTGCGAAAGTCGGAAGGTCGGGAATCGGAAGGGAACTGCGGAGAAAGGCGTCCGTGAACGGCGAGTGAAACGGGTTGGTGCGCCGATTTCATGCGGAATGGTAGCATGGACCGAGGCAAGTTGTCAATAGGAATCTTTTACTTGTAAGGTACTCGTTCGAACGAATTGCTAAGTCATTCAAACGCGGAGAGTTGTAAAGAAGATGGGGTGGAAAGGTAACAATTGGTAAGACCCGGAGCAAAAGCGAGGTGCGGGGCAAGCAAGTCAGGGGAATGGCAGGAGTTGTTCGAGCTTGGTTAGGGCGCTTGCGTAGTTGGTTGCTGCGAAGGTGACTCTAAACGGCACACGCAAGACAGGCGTATGCGGCACGCAAATTCTCTGCACGAGCCTGTCGGCCACCCGGCCACCGTCGCCGGACCTTCAAAAAGTCACAGAGAAAGGTGCCCGATAACAGAATTTCAGAGTGCTTTCCCAAGAACTGGGAGGGAGCTTAGACAGGAAATCGAGAACCATTTGACTTGCTGCGTTGCAGGCCCACTCCCCTACGGCCTTTGTACTGACAAAGGCCGTCCAGCTAGCCTGAACGCCGGGTTGTAAGTCGGCCAGAATGTTCTTTGACCGTAGGCTGTCGAGTACCTTGTTTGAAGTTGACCCGACGACCGTCAACTGTTCTTCCCCGGGGATTCCGAGTGGCGGATCGGGCTTGTAATGCAAAAGAGTGTTTCTGACCCGCATGAGAAGTAAGAAATCTTGATAGGGCTGCGCCGACTTCTCGTAAGGCTTACCAGTTAGCATCCAGTGGGCTAGTTGAAATTTTGATTCCAGCCGCGACCGCTCAAAATCTGGCATGAGTTGAGCGAACGAAGAAACTATCTGCGGCTCTTGTGCGTCGTGGCTGTTGTCTGAGGCGAGTTCGATTGACTCGTTCAGAAACGCTTCGAGAGACGCCTCCGCAAAGACAAGGCTAATCAGAGCTGAGTCTTTGCCCCCTTGCCTCAGTGGGGCGTTGATTCCCTTCGCTGCGGCCACGGCTATAGCGAAAATGGAGTGCGCGTTGATTAGTCGGCCAGGCATGTGCTACCGCCGCTGCTCTGAGTTTGGACGCTTCGCCTTCAGAGTTTCCCTTCCCATCGCCGAGAGCCTATCATTCGCCGTGTTCGTGCGGCAATCGTGCTGCTCCGGTCTGAGCGGAGGCAAGGCTTGTAACGTCGGCGAGAAGTGACGAATAGGGTTTGCCATCTTCCATGTGTCGGAGGTATTTTTCGAGCACGTCTGGGTCTGCGAACACTTTTCCCTGGGTTTTGCTCTTGAACAGCCGCTGAAACGCCATTTCCAAGTAGGGCGGTGCGATTCGCTTTTCGACAATGGACTTGTATGTGGCGTAGGCAATGAGGTCTGCGGCCTGGAGTGGAGGCTTGTCTCTTTTTTGTCCCTCCTCAAAGGAAGCGACTCCGAATTTCTCCCGCAGCTCCGGAAACGAACCTAGTTTGGCCAAGATTTTCCCGTACTCATTCATCAACTTGTTTCCGCTCTCAAAAATGAAAGCTACAGGCTCTCGACGCGGAGAGCGTTCTCGCCACATGTTCACAGCCGGAAGGCTGAGGAAGGCGCAGAATCGATATGCGGTCCCGATTGTTGCGGTCGGGAATCGGCGGAATGCTTCGTTGAAATCGGCTTCGTTGACTGCATTACCGACAAGGAGGCGAACGTTTTCGCCGATGATCTCCACCAGTTGATTGAGCCTGGCAGCCTTCAGTTCGGTTGACCAGGCTGAATAGTCACCGACACCATTCACGAATTCGGTCATCCGAAAGTAGCCCTTCGCCAGCTTCCAAGGCGCGATTGTCCGTTCCCAAGCACGAGAGACTTTGGCCCATTGCTTAACACTCGCAACCCCGCCCGCAACGACAACCCAACCCGAGCCGGCATGGGTTCCGCTATCGTCCAGGTACGCCGCCAAAGCAGTCATCGCCTATCTCCATGCGCTACTGTACGCCGTGGGCGAGCGAAGCGGTTACATAAAAGCCTTAAGGAGGGGAGGAATCGAGGAAGTGATCTCGTCCAAAGTTCCTGAGCGTATAATGGGTGCTCAGGAGGAAGGCGATGGACGACGAGATGCAGAAAGAGAATCAAGAAGCCGAAATCCCGATGCGGCCAGCGACGAGCGACCGAAAGGAACCGAGACCCTCGGGAGCAGGAAGATTGAAGAAAAAGAGGCAACAGGCGCGTCAAGGCCGTCGCAAGGGCGGCCGTCGATGAGGAAAATGTTACCCGTGGTTTTGGGCACAGCGATTGCTGCCGACGCGGTTATGGCCACGCGCCATTCCGATGCTCTCGCGCCGCAGCCACACACCGATCTTGAGATTACTGCACCTTTAGCAACCACCGTGTCGCCTATTTCCGCGAGTGGAGGGGCTGGCGGGCCAGCTACCGGGTTTGACATAAGGCAGATTAGCTGACCTGCCGTTCGGGAACCGTTCATTTCATGCGAATTTCGTTCTGAATGGCGAGCAAGTCGGAACGTATTTTTTCACTGTTCTGTTTGAGCACAGTCAGGCACTCTTTGAGTGTTTGCCGGATGCTCTCTAATCCCCAAATTACTACAACAGCAGAAACCAGAATTGTCGCTTCTGTTCCTGACATTCATCCCTCCTCTTAACAGACCACTCTAGTTCTCCCATTGCGTCTCGCTCAAACATAGCTCACGTTCCTGTGAGGGTTATAATGGGCGCTCAGGAGGAAGCGTTACCATGCTGGAAACAGAACCGCTGTGTGTTTGCGGGCATCCTTTCTTGTCTCATAATTCTTCTAGGGACGCCCAAGTGGATCGATCCTAGATTACCGTTGGACGATCTCTCAACCGTTGCGAGCGGATGACCCGCCCCGCCATTCACGCTAAGACATTCGTAGTTCAGCCACTTACAAAAACCCTAGATTAGAGCATTAGGAATAACGCACGGATACCGCTCATGTGCCTTATTTTAACGCTCATGTGCGATTCGATGCGCGGTAAGAGGGTTGGGAATCAACGGCGGGGGATGGCCAAGCGCACCTCCTGAGACGTAGTTGTATGGTGTTACCATCTAGGGAGGTAACAAGCCCGATGCCTTTCACCTTGAATCGAGACATGACGCAAGGTCCCCAGGATCGAATGTGGAGATTCCACGGAACTCAGACCCGCGAGGGTTCGGACGTGGTGGAAATGTTCGACCAACCGTTGCCACACGACACCGTAGTGCGAGTTTTTCGTGACGAAATGGGTGCAGTCCCCGGTATCGGGCTTGGACGCGATGAGGTTGTGGAAAATTGGGAACGTTTAGAGCCACGATTGCGAGCCGAAATCGCAAGGCTCCTTCCCGACGCCGACTAATCGTCGGGGACGATGTGAGAGGCTACCGCCATTCGTTCGCCGTGCGGCTTCCTAATGGGAAATCGGGCATTTCCACCCTCCACTGTTAAGTCCCAACCCTCGAAATGCATCATTACGTTGCGAATCCTGAAAAGCGTAGGCTGGAAAGACCGGCACTTACAGGCGGGGAAGTCCAAAGAACGCACCGATTCTACTATTTTGATGCACTCTTCCCAGGCACAGAAATAACCCCTAGCCGCGAAGGGGCACCGCGCCTTATTAGCCTGGGCGGGTGGACAGGCTTTTGAATTGGGTGAGGCACGCTTTGGGTTTCGTTTTTCAAAGAGTGCGGCTTTTGAGGGATGCCGGGCTCTCCCCGCAAGAAACGCGGGGAGTTCCCGGTAAAGGCAACCGGGACGCGGAAGGCACGCCCCACAAACCGGGGCAAAGCCCGGGGCTACACTCAGGCTGCGGTCAGCGCGCGGGGCGGAGAGGGCGCTTCGCCGCGTGAAGCAAGGTGCGCGGTGGCGGTATTGACGGATTGCTCGCTACAAAGGATGGGGAGAGATTCATCGCTCGCAAAAGGCGCGAGGCGATGGGGCGGCGGTCCTCACATCCGCAGGCCGACGCTTTCGCAAGAGCGAAAGCGGAAGAAAAAGTCGGCCTGCTCCGTTCGGAATGACGGGTTGAGGTGGCTGGTGCAGGGTACCCAGGCCTCACGGCCTGGGCTAAATTGTGACGCACCTCCGGCGCTTGAGAGCGGATGACGAGATGAACTCGCCGCTACAAAGGATGCGGAGAGATTGATCGCTCGCAAAAAAAGGCGCGAGGCGATGGGGCGGCGGTCCTCTCTGTGCAGGCCGACGCTTTCGCAGGAGCGAAAGCGAAAGAAAAAGTCCGCCTGCTTCGGTCGGGATGGCAGAAAAGCAAAAACGCCCGCCACGGTCGGCGGCCGCTACAAAGTCCGGAGCGCTCGCTTTGTTCGCTAGCCGGGCTGAAGCCCGGCCGCTACAGCGGATGGCGAGGTGAACTCGCCGCTACAAAGGATGGGGAGAGATTCATCGCTCGCAAAAAGGCGCGAGGCGATGGGGCGGCGGTCCTCTCTGCGCGACTCGGCGCACGTCTTTAGGAAAGTTTTGGATGCGAACAAAGGGCGCGCGCAGGAAAAAACCGGGCCACCTGTCCGCGGGCAGGCTCCGCTCGGAATGACGCGTATGTTTGGCGTTGCTTTACGGCACGGCTGAAGCCGTGCCCTGACGAAAACAGGGGTTGCCCGCAGACTCTTTAGTGCTTTGCGTCTTATCGTCGCTTACCGACGCTTGCGGTTGAAAGCGTCTTCGTAACCGCGCAGAAATCCTTTGCGGTATTGTTCTTTGTAAAGTTTCTTGTCGCCATACTCTTTACGGTAGCCGTGCTTGCCGTCCTCGTAGGCTTCGTGCTTTTCCGGCTTGAAGTTTTTGCGCTGCCGCAGATCGCTTAAACCAGCTTGTAGGCCGTCTCGGTAGCCCGTGTCCGTGGCC
Organism: Candidatus Dormiibacterota bacterium; assembly: GCA_035602135.1. Classification (GTDB taxonomy): domain Bacteria; phylum Acidobacteriota; class Terriglobia; order Acidiferrales; family UBA7541; genus Acidiferrum. The sequence goes on along the minus strand of DATNMX010000061.1, from coordinate 15,189 downwards.
ACGTCCTGGTAGCTCCAATTGGCATAGGCATTGGCATCCGCATCGCTGCGCGGCACGCGATCGGGATCGTAGCTGTCATTCAACCCATAAACGGTGTGGCGAACAGGCTTGTCGTAGTAGCCGTCGTCATACCCATCTTTGTAACCATTGCGATAGCCTTGCTGGAAGTCATCGTGCTCCCCCATGCGCCGGTCATATCCCTGGTCCGCGTGCCGGTAATCTTCGCTATCGAAGCTGTGCGTTGCGTTTCGGCTTAGGTCCGCGCGGCCCTGCTGCAAACCGTCGCGGTATCCGTGTTGATAGCCATGTTCTTTGGCGTCCATGGAGCCGCCGTAGCGGTCCTGAGCGGCGATTGCCCCTGCCAGGAATAACAGTGCCGCAAAAAGCACACCGAACTTTCTTATCGGCCTTAACATTTGTTCCCTCCCTAGCATGCGCATTGACGAGCGAACCCGGGGCCGCGCGCAGCCTATCTCTCAGCCAGGGACCATGCTAGCGGCGACGAAGGCGTGCGTCTGTACAGTTGCGGACACCTTCGTGACCGACGCCGGATCTTTAGGATGGTCGGCGGGTGGGACAGGTTTTTGCATGGGGTGGCGCACCCTTTGGGGTTTCGTTTCTCAAATGTGCGTGTTTTGAGAGATGCCGGGCTCTCCCCGCCAAAAACGCGGGGAGTTCCCGGTAAAGGCAACCGGGACGCAGAAGGCACGCCCCACAAAGCGGGGCAAAGCCCGGCGCTACAGTCAGGCTGTGGTCAGCGCGCGCGGCGGAGAGGGCGCTTCGCCGCGTGAAGCAAGGTGCGCGGTGGCGGTATTGACGGATTGCTGGCTGCGGCTGCGCCCTCAGGATAAGAAGATAGCCGACGCAATCTCATAGTTTGGCCCAGTGGTCGAGGGGCGTTTGAAATTGTGCCACGGTTCGTCCACTGCGTGGGCCGGCGCTCATAAAAACTGAGCGCAAGAAAAAGCCGGCCCACTTCGGTCGGGATGACAGAAAAGCAAAAACGCCCGCCACGGTCGGCGGCCACTACAAAGTCCGGAGCGCTCGCTTTGTTCGCTAGCCGGGCTGAAGCCCGGCCGCTACAGCGGATGGCGAGATGAACTCGCCGCTACAAAGGATGGGGAGAGATTCATCGCTCGCAAAAAGGCGCGAGGCGATGGGGCGGCAGTCCTCAGATGAAGAAAAGAGAGATTCCTCCCTACGCGACCCGGCGCGCAAACAACGCGCGCAGGAAAAAACCGGGCCGCTCCGCTCGGAATGACGGTAGGGGTTGGGTGGTGCAGGGTACCCAGGCCTCACGGCCTGGGCTAAATTGTGACGCACCTCCGGCGCTTGAGAAGATGGCGAGATGAACTCGCCGCTACAAAGGATGGGGAGAGATTCATCGCTTGCAAAAACGCGCGAGGCGATGGAAGAGGTGGGATTCGCGGGTGACATATGCGCGAAAGCGATGCAGATTTTTCCACAGACCTACCACCTACCAGCGGCACGTCGCTGTTTGTAAAATAGGCGAGATTTTACTTCTATGAGGGGTGGCAGATGCTGTTTGCTATAGTGTCTCGCGGCAAGAAACTAGAACCCGCTTGTTTCCGCACCGCTTCAACGATAACCGATACCACGTCCATCTGGGAAAGGAAGGCCCATATATTCCGGTCACCGATCACCGCGATATCCCTTCTTATCTTGCAAATGGCTATTCTCTTCAGATGAGTGACGGAGCCCAGAACCACACCCCAAGTCTAATCAGACCTGAAGCAATCCATGGATGGAGTACGAACGCTAGGGAGCTTTTCTTCCCCGCTCTCTGAGCTTGGAGCTTCTCTTCAAACGCTTTGTGGCTTGTGCGCGGAGTTATACGCGGACAGGGCTTTTCTGAGCGCTGGCTGAAAAGGCTTGACATATGCCCATATGGGAATGTATTATCCTCCCATGCCTCGTGCCGCTACCACCTCCGACGCCTTTAACGCTGTCGCCGAGCCTCGTCGGCGGGACATCCTGAACTATCTGGCGCTGCAGGAGCGACCGGTGGGCGATATCGTTGCGAGCTTAGGGCTGGAGCAGCCTTCCGTTTCCAAGCACCTGCGCGTCTTAAAGGATGTCGGCCTCGTGCGTGTGCGGCGGGACGGACGCCACATGCTTTATCGCACGAACGCGGAGGCGATTCGGCCTTTGCACGAATGGACCAGCACGTTCGAGCGCCTGTGGCAGCATCAATTGCAGCGCGTGAAGGAACGTGCAGAAGAGAAGATGAAGAAAGTTTGATTCTGATTTCAATTCCAGGAGGAACGATGATGATTTCGACATTATCCACGATCGAGAAAATGACGCTCAACCTTACTGAGGAAATCCGTGTCCAGGCGCCGCTGGATGTGACGTTCGCGACGCTGCTCGAACAACTAGGGCCGCTGAACGACACACCGGAAGGGCAAGCGATGAACATGAAGATCGAACCATGGCCGGGCGGAAGGTGGTACCGCGACCTGGGCGACGGAAACGGACACTTCTGGGGACACGTGCAGGCCATCAAGCGGCCGACGTTGCTCGAAATCACGGGACCATTGTTCATGTCCTACCCGGTCGTCTCCAATGTGCAGTACCGATTGAGCGAAGTAGATGGCGGCACGCTGATCAAATTTCATCACACGGCGCTTGGCCTGATTCAGGATGAGCACAGAGAAGGGGTAGGGAAGGGCTGGGGGCATATGCACGCCAGTCTGCGGAAACGAGCCGAGGCGGCTACGCGGCCCGGAAAAGCGGCTGGGCGCTGATCGAAGGGCTCTGGAGTACGCGGGCTACGAGCGTTCGTTACGCGATGGCGGAAGCGGCGCGGGTCCTTGTGGGCGCGACAAAGCCGGCGCGTTCGTGGTCTTCCCGACGAGCCTGGACGATGGCCCAGAGCACGTTGGTGGGTTGGCAAGGCGAGGTAATTAAATCGAAGGCTCCATGGTGAAGTGCGTCGAGGTTCTCGTCCCAATCGGCGAGTCGCGAAGTCACGACTACGCGTATGTGCTGGCGAGACGCGCGCATTGCGGCCACGACATCGCGATAGCTGCCATCGGAGAGCCGGCGGTCGCAGAAGACTAAGGAAACATTTTGCGTTTGCAGAGCTTCCTGGCATTCGCTGACCCGCGAAGCGCAAATAGTTTCGTAGCCCTCTTGGCAGAGAATTGCGTTCAGAGCGCGGCGATTTTCCAATTCCGATGAGACGATGAGGATTTGAGGAGCGGCTTCCATGACGCCTCCAGATCTTTGCTGTTGGCGCGAGAGCGCGCCATTGCGGATGGACGTTGCGAGAGTGGTGCTCGCAGTTATTTTGCTACCGCCCAGCGTTAAAGGCTCAGCCCCATCCGATCCAAGGAGCGCAGGCTAAGCTCGCAAAAGGACATTTCCCATCCATCAACATACGGATAAGGGGCGGGGAATTACTGTATGCGGCCTTACGCCGCGAGCTGCGCGACGGAACGAGGCCTTTTGAGCAGCGATTAAAACCGCTGCAAGCACTCGCGCCATAATTTTTCTCAAGCGGCGGCATTTGCCTCGTCCTCCCACTGTGGCAGGTCCCGTTTGCCGAGCATAGCCTCGGCCGCCCAGGCGCCCAAATACACTGAGAGCGCCACCCCGTGCCCGCTGTACGCCCCGAGCACAATCACGTCACGATGCTGCGTGTGCCGCCGGAAAACCGGCTCCCAGTTATCGGCGATCAGGATCGGGCCGCCCCAGCGGTGACTCAGCCGCACGCCACGCAGGGTCGGATGCAAATCGCGCACGCGTCTTTCGAGATCCGCCAGAAGCTCCGCTGCCTGGCCCTCTGCAACATTTAGCGTCAGCAATTCCCGCCAATCCTCGAGATGTACCAGTCCGCTTCCAAAAATCACGCGGTTTCTATGGAAGATACGCCCCCACAAATACGGCAGATCGACAGTGTAAAACGGCTTCCCTGAGGCGAGCCCTAGCGATGAAATCTGTTCGGACGACACCGGCTCCGTTGCTACCGCCATTGTGAATTTCGGCTGCGCGCGGCCGGCAAGGCCGCTCAGCTCCAAGGATTCGGCGTTTGTCGCAAGCAGGACACAGCGAGCGCGCACTGGCTTTCCGTGGATGTTCAGGACAGGCGATTCCTCCAGGCTCAGGGCTTCGACGGGCGCATTTTCAAAAATCAGCGCGCCGCTTTTGCTCGCCGCTTGTGCCAAGCCGCTCAGCATCTTGCCTGGATCGATCGTGCCTCCGGGCACCTCGCGGGTGACACCCAGCTTGCCTGAATCGTTCCACGCGATCGGGGAATTCGGCAGCACTCCACGCCGGCCGATCTCCAATGCGCCAGGGAGTGTCAGATCGCAGTGGACCTGCAACTCCCGCAGAATGCCGGAAAAACCCGCCAGCACATCTCCGAGGCCCGGCAGGTCCCCTGCGGCTGTTTCCGAGAGGGCCATGCCCCCTGTATGTCCACTGGAGCCCGCGCCGATGCGGCTGGCCTCAAAGAGTGCCACGCGCTTATTGGGTTCCAAATGTCGCAGCCAAGCCGTCGTGGCCAGGCCCGTAAAACCTCCGCCAACAACCGCGAATTCAACTTCTTCCGGCAGCGGAAGGTGCTCGGAATGAAAATTAATGGTCCAGGGCGGCAGACCCCATCGGGGTATTCCTGCCGTATTTGGCGGTAGCGTCGCGCTCATCTGCGTCACCATGCTCTTACGTTAGATACCTGAGTACAAGCCTGGTTGCGATCCGGCAGTCCAGCAGGAGCTCGATTGAACCCTAGGCATGAAACATGACACGTTGGGAACGAGCCAGGTCATGAAGCGAATCCTTCAGCTTTCAACGCACGTCGTTAGGGAAGATGAGAGGATGGGGATCCACGGGGCCATTCGAAGTCGAAATCATCGATGGGATTGCCGCGCTGGCTTCGGCATGAGAGGTTCTACTGCTGGCCCAGTGATTAAATGAACGACGTGTCACACCAGAAGGGCGAGCAGCGTATCGGCGTGGCTCGCAGCCAGAGTATGCGTCCGGTGCGATACCAGTTGAGAACTCGGCAGTTAGACGATTTTGCCTTTGCAGTCTGCGTGAGGGCAGAGGCAATCGAGGTCGGGCGTTTTCTCCATGGCCTCGCACTCCACGCTGCAATATTTGCTGCCTTCGCTAGCCGCACAACTGCAGGGTGGATGCTCGCATTTCCTCTCTTTTGCTGCCATAAGTCCTCCTATCTCCAGAAATTTTCGCGACTCGTCATTTGAAATTTCCTCTGCTGTGGCCGAAGCGAGTCCACCCTATGTCCGTGGTGGCCGGGGCTTCCATACGGCGATGACCTGACCAAGAAGGGTAAGGAACCCCGAGACGGGCTGAAGTCGTGCTTCGATCCTTCGACGCCCTTCAAACGGTGCCCAACTTCAGTGCTATGCGCCTTGTTACGCACTCACGACGAAAAGCTTAGAGACATTTGTGTATGGACGCCGCGCGGTCCACCTTCTAACGTCGCAGAAGGCCCGCGAAACGCGAGAGTCTGGAAAATTGCCAAAAGGAGAGCAGCAATGCAGCATAACGCCTTGATGGAATTGTATGTCGACGAATTGAAGGATTTGTATGATGCGGAGAACCGTTTGGTGAAGGCTATACCAAAGATGGCCAAGGCCGCGTCCTCAGAGAAGCTTCGCTCCGGTTTCGAGGAACACCTGGAGCAGACGCGCGGCCATGTGGACCGCTTGAAGGAAATCTTTGACAACCTCGGCGAGAAGCCCGCGGGCAAGAAATGTGCCGGCATGATTGGCATTATCAAGGAAGGCGAGGAACTCATGGAGGAGGATTTCGAAGGCGAAGTTATGGATGCCGCGCTGATCTCAGCGGCGCAGCGCGTCGAGCATTACGAAATCGCGGCTTACGGATGCGTGAGGACTTGGGCAGACTTGTTGGGGGAGAGCGACGCGAGTGCTTTGCTGGACAAGACCCTCGAGGAAGAGAAAGAGGCTGACGAAAAACTTACGCAACTAGCTGAGGAAATCAATGTGCAAGCCAAGGAAGTAGGAAGTGAGGGCGAGGAAGGCGAAGAGGAAGAAGAGGCCCCGCGCGGAAAAGCACGGGGAGCGCGGGCTTAAACCGTAGACCGCAAGCACTCTCCCCATTCTTCATTGGCCGGCGGCTGGACGTCCCGATAAGGACCCAGCCGCCGTTTTGTATCTAACGGCTATTCCCTCAGCTTTTCTGTTGGAAGGCGGTGGCTCAAGGCTTCTAGCGCCGCGTCCAGAGTTTGCCGCTTCCTCCAAAAGTCCTTCCATAAATCGCCGACGGTTTCCAGCCGAGATGTCACAGTTTTGATGGTCCAAGCGTCAGGGTCGATGTTGCCATTCATAACCTCGTCGGCCGTCACGGGGGTCGACACAGTGGCTCCGGGATGGGCCCTTGCGGAATAGACAGCGGCCAGGGGCTTACCCTTGGCGTTTTGCAACGCATCGAGCAGCACGCGCCCAGGCGGGCGCTTGCGGACGCTGCGCTCGAGCGTGGTATCTCGCGGCAGTTCAGAAGCGACGATCTGGCTAATGATCTCCGCGAAGGCGCGCGTCTGCGCGTACTTGTAAATCGGTTCGAGGGGCACGTAAATGTGAAATCCGGTGGCACCAGAAGTTTTTAGAAAACAGACCAGGCGCGTGGAGAGCAGCACCTTGTAAATCGAGCGTGCCACGCGAAGCACGGTGCTGAAGGGTGTCTCCGGCGTAGGATCAAGATCAAAGAAAACGTAATCGGGATAATCCTGGTTGTCAAAGCGGCTGGACCACGGATTATGGTCGATGCAGCCGAGATTGGTGAGAAAAAGGAGCGAAGGGCGGTCTTGGGCCATCACGTAGTCCATTTCTCCGCCGCGCTCGTCGGAATACACGCGGGCTCGCTTGATCCAACTGGGAATCGATTCCGGCGCTTCCTTTTGGAAGAACCCTTTTTCTTGGATCCCGTTCGGGTAGCGCCGCATTACCAAGGGCCGATCCTTAAGGAAGGGAAGAATATAGTCTGCGATGCGGTAGTAATACGCGAGGAGGTCGCGCTTCCGGATGCCGGACTCCGGGAAATAGATTTTATTCAAGTGCGTGAGAGCGAGCGTCCTGCCATCAACCTGCAGGCGCAGACTCTCTGCTGTGCCGTGGGCCAACTCCTCAAAACCCGCGTCGCTTGCGGGGGCTTTTGGCCGCGAAGTTCGGGTTGCGATAGATGGCTGGTCTTCAGCGTGCTCGGGAGCGCGCTCCGGCCGCGCAGCCTCGAACGTGCATTCTTCCGGAGCGCGGTCTTTACGGATGCCCAGGAAAACGGGCGCGCGCAAGTGATTATCTTCCGTCCAGTTCGCGTATTTGATTCTTGCGACCAATGCGGGCCGCACCCATTGGACGTGTTCACGCAATTTGGGAGGATTGCGCAGAGGTGAATGCGCAACGCGCAGTTTTTCGAGTTGCGCGAGCAGCTCTTTTTGAGTTTTTTGGTCGAAGCCCGTGCCCGCGCTGCCGATAAACTGCAAGTTCTTCTTTTCGTCGTATAACGCGAGAACCAGCGCCCCGAAATACTGGCGCGTGCGCCGCGGCGCCGTCCAGCCGACGATTACGGCGTCGAGCTCGTTCACGATTTTGAATTTGAGCCAGAAGCTCGTGCGAGTTCCGGTATAGGGACTTTCGATCTGTTTCCCGACGATCCCTTCCAGGCCTTTCTCCTTTGCCGCGGCGTACAGTTCTTTCCCTTTCTCGGGTTGGTGCTCCGAATAGCGCACGTCGTCATCGCCGCGAAGCACCTGGCGCAGCAGTTCTTTTCGCTGCAGAAGCGGCGTTTTTCGCACATCGAAGCCGTTACAATAGAGCACATCAAACAGGTAGTAGGTAAGCGGGACATCTTTTATCAGCTTCTGGGAAGGCTTGCTGACGCCAAAGCGGTTTTGAAGCTTCTGAAAATCACTGCGCCCGTTTTCGTCCAGCGTGACGATTTCACCGTCAAGAATGGCGGTGCCGGCACGCAGGTGTCTGGCCAGGTCCTGAAACTCAGGGAATTCCGCGGTGACCTCGCGCTTGGAGCGGGAAAATAGGCGGACGTCGCCATTGTCCACAAAGGCGACGGTGCGAATGCCATCCCACTTAATCTCGAAAAGCCAGCTAGGATCTGAGAATGGCTTGTCCGCGAGCTTGGCCAGTGTAACGGAAACCTCGCGCGGCATCGGGGCCCTAACGGCTCCGGGCAACTCCGCAGGATTGAGTGGAGTAGAGTCCTGGTCGGATCTCTTCTCCTTTTGCGTTTTGGGCAAAGGGCGACCGCTGACCACGGACTCGCCGTGTTCCTCCACATTCCACAGCGGGTCTGCGTACTCGTCTCGGTGTTTGATCAGCAGCCATTCATTTTTCGCGCGGCTGTGTTTCAGCTTGACCAGTACGAAACTTCCATTCAATTTCTTGCCGTGTAAACGAAACTTCAGCTCGCCGCGTTCGAGTTGCTCCGCGGCACTGAGAGGGCCTTCCGGTTCGTATGTGCCTTGGTCCCAGATGATGACTTCGCCGGCGCCATAGTTTCCCTCGGGGATCGTTCCTTCGAACGTGCGGTATTCAAATGGGTGGTCTTCCACCTGAATCGCCAATCGCTTGTCCCCCGGATTGAGCGAAGGCCCCTTGGGAATGGCCCAGGATTTGAGCACCCCGCCAACTTCTAGGCGCAAATCATAATGAAGCCGTCGTGCGGCATGCTTTTGGATAACAAAGATCTTTTCGTCTTTGCGAGCTTTCTTCCCTCGAGGCTCGGGCGTCTCCTGAAAGCGGCGCTTGCGACGGTATTCGGCGAGTACAGCCATTGTTACCGCATTATAGTGCGGCGCAGAGCGCGATCTGCCCTGAAATATCTCGTGTTCGGGAAGGGTCACCGCGTAATAGGCTTGGTTAGTGGGTTTTTGACTCTCCCGGTTCGCTGCGCGAGTCCGAGCGCGTGAAGGCTTTACCCTATTGCGCGCCGGTCTTGCCGACCTAACCATTTGTCCAGGAGAAAAGAAGATGAGGACTTCAGTCTGGAACGGGGCCATCAGCTTTGGCCTGCTCAGTATTCCCATCCGGTTGTATGCGGCGGCGCGTGGCCAGCGCGTCAACCTGCACCAGATTCATAGGAAATGTCACACGCGGTTGCGTCAGCCCCTGTATTGTCCGACGTGCCATCGCATCGTCGACCGGTCGGAGGTCGTGAAGGGGTATGAATACGAGAAGGGGAAGTACATGCTGATTGAACCTGAGGAGTTGAAGAAGATCACGCCGCCGTCGGGCAGGACGATGGAGATTCAGGCGTTCGTCAAAGGCTCGCAGATCGACCCGATATACCTTGAGTCTTCTTATTTGGCGCTTCCGGAGAAGGACAACCCAAAACCGTACGTCCTTCTGGTGAAGGCCCTCGAAGACTCGGATCGAGTGGGAATCGCGAAGGTGACTATGCACCAGCGGGAATACACCGTGTTCATACGGACAAGAAGCCATGGACTGACAGTTCACACAATGTATTACGTCAATGAAATTCGTAGTGTCGAGGGTTACGGCAAGATTGTCCTAGATGTGAAGCTGAAACCGCAGGAGATCAAACTCGCCGAGGAGCTCGTCGAAAGCCTCTCCGAGGATTTCAAGCCGCAGAAATATCACGACACATTTCAAGAGAATTTAAAGGCGTTGATCGAAGCGAAGCGGGAAGGGAAGACGATAATAGAAGAGGCACCGCCCAAGCGGGCGCCGGTCATCGACATGATGGAAGCCCTGAAACGCAGCCTGCAGGATTCGGAAGCGCTGAAGCGAAAAAAGCCGATGAGGGCGCGCCCGGCGGCTCGCGAGCGAGAAGGGCGTCGGCGCTTGGCGAGTTAGCGCGTCCGGGACAGAACAATCTGCCTAATGCATGGTACCGCTACAGCGTGTTGGTTGTACTGGATTTAGCTTATTCCGGCATGATGCCGTGGTTTGCTATTCCCCCTTGCGACTCTCGTTTTAGGATTGTCAGCGCCGGCGGGCATCCGGCACCTGCAGGCGTTTATCAAACACTTGTGACGCGCTGTTCCTGCATGCGTCACCCAGTTGCCCAGTTGTCTCCTCCCAGCCATCGAAGTTTTACATTTAGCGTGCACACGATAGGTTCAAGGATGAAGCAAAACATCACAAGTCCTATCTCCGATTTGGAAGGGATCGCTACCGAGAGGCGCAGTTCCGAAACGGCACGGGACGCTCGGCCGACCTTGAGAGGTGAGGCCAGGCGCACGACGGAAAATACATGGCGCATTTATGTAGTGGCATATAACCGCCTGCTCCGCGAAACATTAGGGAAGCTGTTGGCCAAGCGTAATGATCTGCAAGTTGTGGGGCAGAGCGCCGCCACCATCGAGGCGTTGCAAGGGCTGACGGCATCCCGCGCGGATGTGCTGCTGTTGAATTCCGGCGGCGATGTGACCAACGATTTGTCCATTGTTCACATGGCCCGCATGCAGGCGCCGCGCGTGCGCATCATGATGCTGGGAATGAACGACGAACCTCAGGAATTTCTGCACTGCGTTCGCGCCGGTGTTGCCGGATACGTTTTGCGCGATGCGTCGTCGCAGCGTGTGCTGGAGGCAGTGCAAGTGGCAGACCGTTAAGAACCATCTGTATCGCATGAAGCAAAAGGTAGGCGCGGCAAACAGACTGGGAATCGTGCATCTGTGCCGCAGTCACGGACTGAATGTTTAGCTGGTACATCTCGTACACCCGACCTCCAACCCGAACGAGAGCAGCCAGGCTTCCGCGCGTCTACAACCAGCTGCCCTAAAGATATCTTAAGGAATAAAAAAGGGGGGACAGGTGCCTGTGTTCGGTGTGAGGAGGCAGGCACCCGTCCGTCAGCGAGGGTCGGTCTCGCCATGAGCGTTTTCACGCATGGTGTTAATTCAAAAGGTAAACCACGCATGATAAACCGCAATCAGGTGTTTCCTGTAGCTGAGCAGATTAAGACCCTGAGATCGCAGGTTCTTTATGTGTTCTCCACTCTGCTCGAGGCTTGGCGCTCATGCCGGGCCGAATCTCCAGTTGTAACCATCGCCTGCACAGCTGCTTAGGTGGAAACCACCGGCTTCAACCCGGAGGGCTCGGTTGGAAGTAAGTCCGCTCAGGCCGTCGGCCACCGCCTAATATCCTCGTCCTCGTTCATCACTCAGTTCTGGAAAACTTAAGTTCACGGCTGGTCCTCCACACACGTCCCATCGGAGCAGGTAAGTTCCCGCCCTCTGTACTATGTCTGCCGTATTGTGCGATTCGCTGCGCCCTACCTACACTCAGACGTGGGGTAGCTGTCGCCTGAGTCTTTGTCGTACCGATATGTGTCATTCCCTCTCGCCCAGCCGGATGCTCAGGAGTGACCGTCCATTCGGTGCCTTTCTAACCGAAGGGATTGGAACACCGTTCCAATTGGCCTTCACTAAGTAGCAAGTATCGGGAATCTGGATTAGTTCTTTGCCACAAGTCCAAAGCCACGGGAGAACCGCGTGTTTGCTGACACCGCTAGCAGAGAAGTGCGCCTATCTTTGATTCTTTGCTCCTTGACGATTTTGTTCTTCTTTGCGTGTACTACGCCGGCACAAAATGTGACCACGCAGCACAACGACATCGCGCGAACAGGCGCATACACGACCGAGACGGTCCTCACTCCCTCCAATGTGAATACCAACAATTTCGGCAAGGTGTTTTATTACGTTGTCGATGGTTATGTATACGCGCAGCCGCTGTACATGGCGAACGTCACCATGGGTGCAGGCACCGCCCAGGCTGGCACCAAACACAATGTGGTGTTCGTAGCCACCGAGCACGATAGCGTGTACGCGTTCGACGCCGACGGCAACCTTGGAGCCAACAGCAAGCCTTTGTGGCAGATCACCCTGCTGGATTCCGCACACGGCGCTGCCGCGGGAGCAACCACGGTGCCACCCAGAGACACGGGCGAAACAGACATTGTTCCGGAGATTGGCATTACCAGCACTCCCGTAATTGACCCTGCGACGAACACGATGTACCTGGTGGGAAAAACCAAAGAAAACGGAGTGAACGTTGCTCGCTTGCACGCGCTGGAAATTACCACTGGCAGCGAGAAACTCGGTGGCCCCGTCGTTCTATCCGCGTCGGTTCCCGGGAACGGAAAAGGAAGCCTGAATGGCACGCTGCAGTTCAACGAACTGTGGGAAAATCAACGCGCCGGGCTTCTCCTGCTGAACGGGATCGTTTACATCGCGTTTGGCGCACACAACGACAGCGGACCGTGGCACGGCTGGATCCTGGCCCACAACGCCGCAACCTTGAAGCAGACGGGGGCTTGGTGCTCGAGCCCCAATGGTTGGGGCGCCGGAATGTGGACTGCCGGAGCGGGTTTAACTGCCAATGTTCCGGACCCCGTCAATCATCCCTACGGTCGTCTTTTCACGGCCACAGGAACGCCCAGCTTCGATGCTGTGGCTCCGAATTACGACAACACGATGGACTACGCCGATTCGGTGATCAGGCTCGACTTGGACAATGGCATCCCCACGATGTTCTCAAACGGTGTCACTGTCGGTGACGAATTCACGCCGCTCGATCAAGTTAGTTTGGGCATCTCGGACAAAGACCAAGGCTCCGGTGGCGCGCTTATTCTTCCGGACTCAGTGAGCGGGGGCAATCATCTTTTCGTGCAAGCAGGCAAGAGCGGACGCATCTATGTATTCGACCAAAACAATCTTGGCGGATACCATCCAAATAATACGTCGGACCCCCAAGCCAAAGCTCTTCTGGGTGGCGACTTCTACGGCGTACCGGCGTATTGGAAGGGTAACCTGTATTTTTGGGCCAGCAAGGATCGTTTAAAGGCATTTTCTTTCGCCAACGGCGTATTATCCGCCACTCCCACGTCGACCGGCGTTGAGCCATCCAATTTCCCGGGTTCCACTCCAGCCGTTTCTGCAAACGGAACCACAAACGGTATCGTTTGGAACGTGCGAACCGATGCCTATGCCGTTCCGGGTCCAGAGATTCTTTATGCCCACGATGCCTTGAACGTTTCCAAGCTGTTGTACTCAAGCGACCAGAATCCAACCCGCGACGAGGCAGGCAATGCGGTGAAATTTGTCGTGCCCACCGTGGCGAATGGCAAAGTGTACGTCGGCGCGGAGTACCAACTTAGCGTCTACGGCCTGCTGAACGGTGCAACCCAAGCGGCTATGCCGGTCATCAATCCCAGCGGTCAATTGTTCAATCCATCCATCCAGGTGAGCATCGCGGACTCTTCGCCGAATGCGCAGATTTTCTATACAACGGACGGAAGCGTGCCCACGCCGGCGTCGACGCTGTACACCGGGCCCATCACCGTATCGAGCACGCAGACGATCAGGGCCATGGCCGACGGCCCTGGCTACCTCGCAAGCGTGATCGCCAATGAGACCTTCACGTTGATCACCGAGGTTCCTACGCCAGTCTTCAATCCCCCTCCAGGTAATTTCAGCTCCGCACAGTCCGTGGCAATTACAACGGCGTGGAGCGGTTCGACTATTTACTACACGACGGACGGCTCTGCACCGACCACGTCCAGCAACAAATACGCTGGACTTGTTTCGATAAGCGCGACGGCAACGCTCAAGGCCATTGCCACTGCCCCCAACCTAAGCAACAGTGCGATCTCAAGTGGGCTATATACCATCGTCCAGAACGCCGCCAGTTCGATCAACTTCGGGACCGGCTTTACCGCCGGCGCTATGGCTTTCGTGGGCCGCGCCAAACTGAACGGCGGTCACTTGCGTGTAACGGATGGCGGGGCGAGCGAAGCGTCGGCGGCATGGTATCCCACGCAGGTGAACGTGCGAGGGTTTTCCACCGATTTCGCCTTCCAGCAAACGCCCGGAACCAACCCTCTAGGCGACGGTTTGACGTTTGCGATTCAGGGCGTCGGCACATCGGCCGTTGGACCTGGGGGAGGGGGCCTCGGTTACGGAGCTAACCTGCCCGGTGGCACTCCGGGCATTCCGAAGAGCGTGGCGGTCAAATTCGACCTCTTTAGCAATTCGGCCGAGGGCAACAACTCCACGGGCCTTTATCTCAATGGCGCCTCGCCCACAAGGCCGGCAATCATTCTCGGCAGCGGCGTCAATCTCCAGACCCACGATATTTTCGCCGCGCACATGACCTACGATGGCACGACGCTTACGATGACCATTTCCGACAGCACCGATTCGAGCAAAGCGTTTACAACCTCTTGGCCGGTAGACATTCCTGGAACTGTGGGCGCAGATACCGCGTATGTGGGCTTTACCGGTGCAACCGGGCATTACACCGCCGTACAAGATATTTCGTACTGGACTTATGTCTCGAGCGCTTCAGGTTTCCCAAGCGTCGCCATGCCCATCATCAATCCCGCAACCGGCGCTTATACTTCTCCGCAGACCGTTACCATCACGGACTCCACTTCTGGCTCAACAATCTTCTACACTCTGAACGGCAGCCAGCCCACCACCTCCTCGACGCAATACATCGGCTCGTTCACGGTCAGCACCACCACCACAGTGAAAGCCATCGCCACCGCTCCCAACTTCAGCCAGAGCAATACGACAACCTCCGTTATCACCATTCAGGGTGGTGGCTCAACCACCATCAACTTCGCTTCCGGTTTTACCGCCACCGGCTTGAGCTCCAACGGACGCACCAGACTGAACGGAACTCGTTTGCGGCTCACCGACGGTGGGCAGTCTGAAGCAAGCAGTGCTTGGTTCACGACACCGGTGAACGTGCAGACCTTCACTACCGACTTCAGTTTCCAGCTAACGAATCCCAACGCCGACGGCATGACCTTCGCGGTTCAGAGCGCGGGGACGGCGGCGCTCGGACCCTCCGGCGGTGGCCTCGGGTATGGCGCTGGATTGCCAAGAGGGACGGGCGGAATCCCTACCAGCCTCGCTGTGAAATTTGATCTGTTCCAGAATTCGCATGAAGGCAACAACTCCACAGGGCTGTACACCAGCGGCGCCTCTCCTACCAGTCCGGCGGTCACATTCGGCGGCGGAGTAAACCTTCACAGCGGCGACATCTTCAAGGTTCACATGACCTACGATGGCACGACGCTCACCATGACCATCACGGACACCGTAACCAATGCCACGTTTACGAATTCCTGGACCATCGACATCCCCGGGACGGTCGGCGGAAACTCGGCTTTCGTCGGTTTCACTGCTGG
>DATNMX010000060.1:0-3336 GCA_035602135.1 Candidatus Dormiibacterota bacterium | reverse complement strand
ATCGAGCCAATGAAGCTTGTGTGCGGTCATGCGGGCATCGTTAGCTTTCGGCGGTTTGGTCTGCAGCCGTGCCCTCAATTCAACGCGGCGTTTTTCAATGTCTCTGCCGACTTCCTGTCGTATTCCCGCAAAAAGCTCGCCAACGGAAATCCCGAAGATTTCCTCACACGCGAGGGCGGTCTTGAGCGGCGGTAGCCGGCGGCGCTTTTCATATCGTCCGAGCGATCCAGCAGTTTTCCACCCCAAGAGAAAAGCTATCTCACGCTGCGTGAGGCCGGATCTCTTGCGATGGGTGCGCAGGTAGTTTTCGAGTCTTTGGGTTGCCATGTGCAGCTTCTTGGAATCGTGGCTTTGCGACTGTTGCCTAAGGCTAAACAGAAACAAACCGAGCGAAAAGAAGTGCGGAGGTGCCGGAGGCGGCACCTTAGCAGTGACGAACCCAGTGTTTATGGCATAATTTTCAAAATAACCTTTTCTTCATGAAAGTTTCATGAAGAATCAATGAGGTGCTCAAAATCCGAATACGTTTTGCATCGTATGTTGTTTTCTGATAGCGAAGAAAAAGCGAAGCTGCTATCCTCCCAACATGCCCGACTTCCTGACACGGGAGGAACTAAAGAAACTATTTTCGGAGCTGGCGAAGCTCTCCCCGTACCACGTCCGGGAGTTCTACCGACAGGCGTGAGATCGGTGCCGGCCGGAGAAAGGGGTTCCGCGACCAAGGGTGATCCAGGAGCTTGTAACCGCGTGGAACGTGCTGAGGAAGTGAAAGTGAGATTCGTGGCTTCAAATGGGAAAAACTGCAAGAGTCGGGGTGGACGGTCACCTGAATCTCGAACTTATTCATTGAGCAACACGAAACGCGAGTGCCATAATCGGCCTCCCTCAGTTCGTTCGAGAAATTCGATCCGAGCAGTAAGTATAGGTTCGATCCAAACACACTGTTTCATTTTCTCAGCCGTGAGGCTCTCGCCCCAACGCGAACGGCCCGTTTCAGGCAGATTAACGAATGGACAGGTTTTTATTGCGAGGGGTTGAAGTTTCTGAAATATCTTCCTCCTTGATGCAGGCACGAGCCCAGCACGAACTCGTCCGACGTAACTCAACCCTGATCCTCGACGGTATCCAACGATGATGGAATCGACGCCGTGACTTCCCGGAATGTATCCACCAATTAAAAAGTCGCCTTGTTGTTAAGGGCTATCGATTCTCTTGGCTACAGCTCCTTCAAGGCTGTGCTGTCGGACTATATCGAGCATCTTAGTAGCAGACGTCTGGGAATATTCCAACAATCTTAATTCTTTCAGAAAGGTTGCCCACAATTCGGATTATTACTTGCCATAAGCGCGTTTATCGTTACCGATCTGCTGAAACGGTGAAACTTCCCAGAAGCGGACTTGGACGAAGCCGCCCGCGCGGCGAACGCTTCGCGTGAGGCGCCCGGAGCGTTGGTTGCCTGAAGGCTGAGATAAATTTGGGTCACAAGGAGGTCCCTGTGACCCATCTCAGAAAAATGATGCTGGAAGAACTCCAGCGTCGTAATTACGCTCAAACTACCATAAGTAGTTACATTCGGATAATGGAAGATTTTTCGCGACGCTTCCAGCGTGCTCCTAACCGTCTGGGCCCTAAGCACATTCGCGAATACCAATCAGAACTGTTCACCAAGCGAAAGTTCGCGGCGAGCACTGTCACGGTATATCTTGCAGCGCTACGGTTCTTCTACACCAAGACCCTAAAGAGGGCCTGGAGCACAACCGAGACTCCCTATCCGAAAAGGGTATTTGCGCTGCCAACGATCCTGAGCCAGGAAGAAGTGACTCAGCTCATCGACGCGGCTCGCCCTGCCTTGCATCGCACTCTACTGATGACCCTCTATGCCACGGGACTGCGGCGTGCCGAACTCGCGCGTCTAAAAGTCACCGACGTCGACAGCCAGCGCATGATCGTTCACGTTCAGGGTGGCAAGGGTCGCAAAGATCGCGATGTCATGCTGAGCCCGAAACTGCTCGAAGAGTTACGCCAGCACTGGCGTCGATTAGAGCCAAAACCAAGCCAGTGGCTGTTCCCAGGCAACCGCAACCATCGCGGCGATCAGCCGATTACTACGAAAGTGGTTTGGCATGCATGCCGTAATGCCGCCAAGCGAGCGGGCCTGAAAAAGCAGGTGCACCCGCACACCATTCGACATTGTTTCGCAACGCATCTCCTCGAACGGGGTGCCGATCTGCGCAGCATCCAGAGGCTGTTAGGTCATAACGACCTGGAACAAACCACCGTCTACCTCCATATTTCCGAGCGCCACCTGCACGCGACAGCCAGTCCACTGGACTCGTTGTCGCTGAAAAGCGAGTCACCGCAGGAGGAGTAGATGGATCGGCCGCCGCTCGAGGTGGCCGATCTGGTTCGCGCTGCGGGAGACGCATTCATCGAACGAAGCCGTAAGTGGATCACCTGGAAGCATGTCAAAGTGCTGCTAGCCATTGCGCGGTGTCGCACTGCCACGCTCGGCGGCCATCTCGATGAATGCACTCGCTGCGGACATCGTGCCATCTCCTACAACTCGTGCCGCAATCGGCACTGTCCAAAGTGTCAGGCCGGGGCTCGCGACCGCTGGCTGGAAAAGCGTCGCCGGGAACTTCTTCCGACCCCTTACGTGCACGTGGTCTTCACGCTACCTCGTCCTATGGCCCCGTTGGCGTTGCAGAACAAGAAGGTCGTCTACGATCTTCTGTTGCGCACCAGTGCGGAAACGCTTCTCGAAGTCGCTCGCGATCCCCAACATCTCGGTGCAGAGATCGGCTTCTTCAGCGTGCTGCACACCTGGAGTCAAAAACTCGAACTTCATCCGCATGTACATTGCGTGGTGCCGGCCGGTGGGCTGTCTGCCGATCGCACGCGCTGGATCAAACCGCGCTACGCCTTCTTTCTTCCCGTCAAGGTGCTCAGTCGCGTCTTTCGCGGCAAGTTTGTTGCCGCTCTCAAGCGCGCCTTTCACGACGGCCAATTGCAATTCCATGCAGACCTGACGCCCCTGGCTCAGCCAAAGACGTTCTCCTCGTGGCTGAGACCGCTGTTCAGAAAGGACTGGGTGGTCTACTCAAAACGACCGTTCGGCGGCCCAGAACATGTGCTTCACTATCTGGGCCGCTACACTCATCGCGTGGCCATCTCCAACCATCGCCTCATTTCCTTTGCGGATGGCAAAGTCACTTTTCGCTGGCGCGATTCCGCGCACCACGACGAGCAGAAGTTGTTGACTCTTTCGCTCGATGAGTTCTTGCGCCGATTTCTCTTGCACCTGCTCCCCAAGAGGTTCGTGCGTATTCGCAACTT
>DATNMX010000059.1:0-2393 GCA_035602135.1 Candidatus Dormiibacterota bacterium | reverse complement strand
TCGCGTTGTGTACTTGCACTCGAAAGGGCTTTCCGGTGCGTTTGTCCAGAACCTGAAGACGTTTCTCGCCGCGGGAGAAGAGATAACTTTCTCCCCACTGACGCAAAGCAACGATGACCGGGAACAACTCTCGGCCTTTTGGGGTCAGGGCATATTCCCGGTAGGCACTGCCGTCCGAAGCCGGCACCTGTTCCAGGATTCCGCACGCAACCAACTTCTTGAGGCGCGTGCTCAGGACGTTCTTTGCCAATCCCAAGCTCTTCTGAAAATCGGAGAAGCGCCGTATGCCACCGAGGGCATCACGGACGATGAGCAGAGACCACCATTCGCCGATGGTGTCCAGCGAGCGTGCCACGGGGCACGCGTTGGCTTTGAAGGATTTGTGTCGCATAGCTCCTCGTAGCTAATCGCCAGAAAAGCTGGTTGCACCATTATACCAGATTCGGGCATCCTATCAGCGGTTGCATCATGCAACCAGACCGGAAGAAGGCGGGTCGCTCGACTGATCCGCTTGCAGGAGCTCAAATTGAAAAGGAGCAAAACGATGACATACAAACTGAACATTCGACGTATCACGTTGGGGCTACTGCCCATCATTGCGCTTGTATTTGGTGGGGCGCTGGCTGCGACATCGCAGACAAGCGCCCCACGCAACGTCAAGAACATAGTGCTGATCCACGGCGGTTTCGTGGACGGCTCGGGATGGGAAGGCGTCTACAACACATTGAAGAAGAAAGGCTACAACATTACCATCGTGCAGAATCCCACTCTCTCGCTCGCCGCCGACGTGGCCGTAACAAAGAGGGTCATTGCCGCGCAGGATGGCCCAGTCATCCTTGTCGGGCATTCGTATGGGGGCGTCGTGATTACGGAAGCGGGTACCGACCCCAAGGTGGTGGGGCTTGTCTATGTTGCCGCCTTTGCGCCTGACAGGGGCGAGTCAGTGGAAACGCTGATCAAGAATCCTCCGCCGGGGGCGCCAGCACCGCCAATCCTACCGCCGCAGGACGGGTTCCTCTCTCTGGACCGGTCCAAGTTCGCGGCCTCGTTCGCCGCCGATGTAAATCCTGGTTTGGCCGCTTTCATGGCCGATTCTCAGGTTCCATGGGGCGTGCAGGCACTCAGCGGAATGGTGAGCGAACCAGCGTGGAAATCCAAGCCCAGTTGGTACCTCGTTTCTACGGAGGACAAAATGATTCCTCCCGACGCTCAACGGGCCATGTCGAAACGCGCCGGTTCAAAAGTTGTCGAAGTTAAGGGAAGCCATGCGATTTACGTCTCGCAGCCGCGCGCCGTTGCTTCTCTCATTGAGCAAGCAGCGAATGGTTCCGTCTCAACGGAGAAGTAGAATCGGCCCTCCCCGCGATGAAGCTCGCTGTACCGAACGTCGTGTTTATGATCATGCAACCAGACTGGAAGAAGGCGGGTCGCTCGACTGATCCGCTTGCAAGAGCCCAAATGCAACATCAGAGCCGAATTGAAACTCAGAAGAGGAGTACATACCAATGAAAAGCATAGACAAAGCAGTGGAACTCTCCGCACAGACAACAAGAAACGTGTTCAAGAGAAATTTGACGCGCTTCGCCGCCGTTCTCCTCGCAGCGGTGGCCGGCCTTGTCGCCGTTCCGAACGCAGCTCTGGCTGCCGCACCCCAGCATCGTGATCAGGTGCCGGGCTTCTACCGGCTGAAAGTCGGCGACCTCGAAGTGACGGCCCTATACGATGGCACCGGCGTATTCGATCGGCATTGGCTGAACGGAACGAAGGCGACGATGGATGGTGTTGTCAAAGCACTGCAGGAAGATCCGCACATGTTAGATGTCGTTGATATGGGCTTCCTAGTCGACACGGGCGAGCAGCTAATCCTCGTGGATGCGGGCGCCGGCACCTGGTGGGGTGGGGCAGCACTCGGGCGCTTGGCGGGCAGCCTCCGCAGTGCAGGCTATACGCCGGAAGAAGTCGACATCGTTTTGGTCACGCATCTCCATTCCGATCACATCGGCGGCCTGACCACTCAGGACGGAAAGCGCGTCTTTCCCAATGCCGATGTTTACGTCGCCAAGGCCGAAAGCGAGTTTTGGCTGTCACCGGAAATTGCTGCTAAGGCGCCGAAGGATGCGCAACCGTTCTTCGAGAGTGCGCAAGCCATCGCAGCGCCGTACATCAAGGCCAGTAAATGGCACACGTTCAGTGGCTCCGAGCCAATCGTCGACGGCATGCAAATCGTCCCGCTGCATGGTCACACCCCGGGGCATACCGGCTATGAATTTTCGTCAAAGGGACAAAAAATTCTGTTTTGGGGCGACATCATCCATGCACAGCGAGTCCAACTGCAGCATCCCGAGGTCACCGCGATTTTCGACATCGACCAGACTGCGGCTGCGGCGACGCGG
>DATNMX010000058.1:0-50333 GCA_035602135.1 Candidatus Dormiibacterota bacterium | reverse complement strand
ACGCTCGAGAAGGAAATCATTCCCCTGCTTCGAAAACAGAAGGGATTCCAGGACGAAATCACGTTCGTTGGTTCGACAGGAACAGAAGCGTTCGGAATCAGCTTGTGGGACACAGCAGAGAACGCGGACGCTTACAACCGCGCAACCTATCCAGAAGTGACGAAGATCCTGGCCAGAGTGGTTGAGGGAACTCCCCAGGTTGAAACCTATGACGTCGCTAACTCGACGTTCCATAAGATCGCCGTTGCCGTAGCGGCCTGAAGCCGGCAGGTCCTTTCGTTTGGAGGGGGCGGGCCGGTCTGCCCCTTCACTTGGTCCGGCGAAGGGGAAACTGGGCCGAGAAACAAGGTTGCCAATGGTCACGAAAATCATCCAGTGGGTACCCATTGACGGAACTCGATGGAGAAACGAGTTTGTTAATGGTCACGAAAATCATGGAGTGGGTGTCCATTACGGCGTTGCTCCTGGCGGTGTCATAGCGCCCCTTCGCAAGTTACCAAATACCGCTGGACTTCGTGGTTTGGGCGGGCTCCCTCATGGGGGTCCTGGCTTTGTTCTTCATCAAACACGAAATAGAGACTCACTATGACGTCGATAACAGATTCAACCCCGCGAGGCGAGTCACCGTAAAACTGCGAGCGTGGCAGTTCCGAGCGCCCCTGCAAACGCAGTGGAGACGCTAATGGCAAACACAACCAATGCGGGAACCCGGCTGATCAAGGAAGGTGCTCTTTTGCCGGAATCCGTGCGATCCGAAAGCGAGCCCTGGACCTTTTCTACATGGCGGGTGAAATTATTCGAGAATTGCGGAAGGCGCATGAAAACAAACAGGTCAGTGTGCCTGCAACGAAAGATGACATGAGGAAGGCGGCTTGAAGGACGACCAGTTACAAAGATTGAGTCCAACGGAAACATCTAACCGCCGGCGCCAGCTGCTGCCGACCAATGTGACACTGTAGACGAAGAAGAGCCCAAATGCCAGACACCATCAAGACGGGGACCATCCTGATCAAGGAGGGCACACTCTTGCCGGAGGTCCTGCGATTCGAAAGTGAGCCCTGTGCACCTGGCTGGAGATTAGTCAAAAATCATGATGGGTACGGATTGGGTCGAAAAATCCACGAAGCGGGCTGGACCTTCTCCGGGCGGGCTGGTGAAATCGGAGCGACCGTCTTCGGTCTTGACGAACAAAAGACGCTCCGCAGGGCAGTCGAGCAAATCCTGGCGAACCTGGAGCCAGCGGAATTTAACTCCTTGGAAATTATGCGGGTCGCCTCGGAGGCCTCGAAACGTTTCCTGGGAGTGCGCTACGTGACCGTCTCCGCCCAGTCACGAGATATCCAGGAAAGCGCGCCTCTTTTCCGGGCCAAGGACCTTCCGGTGAGGGACCGCGCACGATCGGCTGCCGCTTGAACCAAAGCATAGGGCTCGCAAGGGGCAACGAATTGCGTCGCGAAGAAATGACCACACTGATTAAAGTGGAAACGATTTTGAATCATTTAAGGTTTCGTAGGAGACGTTCAAATGAAAATGATGCGCAGTGTGGGCATTTCCCTCGTTATGATCCTGCTTTCAGCTCCTTTAGTTCGCGGGCAGGATCTTTCCAAGTATCGGAACTTTTCGCTGGGAATGAGTTTGCCCGAACTATCAAGCCAGGTTGACCTAAGACCGCTCCAGACAAAGCTGATCCAAAAGCACCCAGCGGTAATTCAAGAGTTGACGTGTTGGCCGGGCGGCTCTTCTGACTATTCGAGCCAAACAGACTCGGTTTCGCAGATTTTCTTCAGCTTCTACAATGCCGAGCTCTTCAGGATTTTGGTGACTTATGATCAGGACGCGACACATGGGTTAACTGCCGAGGACATGGTACAAGCCATCTCGACAACGTACGGAACTGCAACGAGGCCTGCTGGCGAGATCAGCTTCCCAACGAACGAACTGTATAGGTCGACGCAAAAGGTCATCGCCCGCTGGGAAGATTCGCAGTACTCGGTAAACCTTGTCCGCTCTAGATTCCTGAACTCCTTCGCGCTTGTCATGTTTTCGAAACGGCTGGATACACAAGCCAATGCTGCGATTGCCAAATCCGTAAGGCTGGAGGGTCAAGAGGATCCGCAGAAAGAAATCGACCGCCAGAAAAAAGAGACCGATGACCTCGAAGCAGCGCGACAGAAGAACCGGAAGATTTTTCGCCCGTAGTGGTGGTCTAGACTCAGAACGAGCTTACTGTTTGAACCTTTAGAATGGATTAAGCGGAGGTTAAAGAAATGACTGTGAATATCACTCCCCTGCATGACCGCGTGCTTGTACGCAGGCTGGAAGAGAAAGAAACCGCGAAAGGCGGCATCATCATCCCGGACACGGCCAAGGAAAAGCCTCACGAGGGCGAAGTAATGGCCATCGGATCCGGCAAGATCGAAAAGGGCCGTCGTGTCCCGCTTGATGTGAAGGTGGGTGACCGGATCTTGTTCGGCAAATACACCGGCAACGACATAAAGATCAACGACCAGGAGTACTTAATTCTCCGCGAGGAGGAAATCCTGGCGAAAGTCAGCGGAATCGCCAAAGCGGCATCGGGCAAGAAGTAGCATTTCCCATCCGAAAAGTTTGGATGGAGTGGAACGTATCGATCACCCAGGAGGGTGGAGTCTAATGGCAAAACAAATTGTAACTGGTGAGAATTCACGACAGGCGATTTTGCGCGGCGTCAACATTCTGGCGGACGCTGTAAAGATCACGCTCGGCCCAAAGGGACGCAATGCGGTCATCGAGAAGAAGTTCGGGGCACCGATCATCACCAAGGACGGCGTGACCGTTGCCAAGGAAATCGAACTCCGTGATCCCCTAGAGAACATGGGCGCGCAGATGGTTCGCGAAGTGGCCTCCAAGACCAGCGATGTTGCTGGCGACGGCACCACTACCGCAACGGTGCTGGCACAAGCAATCTTCCGTGAGGGTGTGCGAACAGTTGCCGCAGGCGCGAACCCGATGGCGCTCAAGCGCGGCATCGATAAAGCCGTTGAAGTCGCCGTGGGAGAGATCAAGAGGCTCTCCCGCGACGTCAAGGGCGACATGATCGCGCAGGTCGCCACAATCAGCGCTAACACCGACAAGCAGGTTGGCAACATCATCGCCGAAGCGATGAAGAAGGTCGGTAAGGATGGCGTCATCACCGTAGAGGAATCCCGCACGATGGAGACCACGCTCGAGGTGGTCGAGGGCATGCAGTTCGACCGGGGCTACCTCTCTCCGTACTTCATCACCGATCCTGAGCGTATGGAGTGCGTCCTCGAGGACGTATACATCCTGATCCACGAGAAGAAGATCAGCTCGATGAAGGACCTGCTGCCTCTGCTCGAACAGACCGCCAAGATGAGCAAGCCGCTGCTGATCATTGCTGAGGATGTCGAGGGCGAAGCCCTGGCGACACTGGTGGTGAACAAGCTACGTGGCACGCTGCAGACCTGCGCTGTTAAGGCGCCTGGCTTCGGCGACCGCCGCAAGGCCATGCTCGAAGACATCGCGATCCTGACGGGCGCCAAGGCCATTACCGAAGATCTTGGTATCAAGCTTGAAAACGTGAAACTTGAGGACCTGGGTCGCGCCAAGAAAGTGACCATCGACAAGGACAACACCACGATCGTCGCGGGCGCCGGCAAGGCTAGCGAGATCGAAGGCCGCATCAAGCAGCTCCGTGTCCAGGTTGAAGAGACCACATCGGACTACGACAAGGAAAAGCTCCAGGAGCGCCTTGCCAAGCTGGTGGGCGGCGTCGCGGTAATTAAGGTCGGCGCAGCCACCGAAACCGAGCTAAAAGAGAAGAAGGCTCGTGTTGAGGACGCCATGCACGCCACCCGCGCAGCCGTCGAGGAAGGCATCGTTGCCGGCGGCGGTAGCGCTCTTCTGCGCTGCTTGCCGGCCTTAGAGAAGCTCAAACTCCACGACGATGAAGCCATTGGGGTGAACATCGTAAAGCGCGCACTCGAAGAACCCTTGCGCCTGATCGCCCAAAACGCGGGGCACGAAGGCGCGCTGATTGTAGGGCGCGTGCGCGAATCGAAGGAGGAAAATTTTGGCTTCAACGCAGAGACCGGTGAGTTCGGCGACCTGGTCAAGGCCGGTGTGATTGATCCAGCGAAGGTCACCCGTCTCGCACTCCAGAACGCGGCATCCATCGTCTCACTGATGCTAACAACCGAAGTCCTGATAGCCGACCTTAAGGGAGAGGAAAAGATGGCCGCGGGTGCAGGCGGTGGCATGGGAGGAACGTACTAAACGCTGGTCTGGTCTATTTTGTCTAGTCTCTTGCCGCAGCTGGCCTCTGCTTTTTTGTTAGATTCTGAGCGAAAGACAGAAGCAACTCTCGGTCGTCCTTACTCATTTTTGCTAGAAATCGGCATAGCTTGTTCAGAAAACGAGCGTCCTTTCCAGCACTGCCGAATTCGTCAGACCGACTTCCGTCGCCATTCAGTGGTAAGGCAGGTGGCGGCTCCTGACCGTCAAACATAAGCTGATAAAGCGGCATCTCCATCGCACGCGCCATTTTGTCCAGCGTCTCGATGGCCGGAACTGTGTGGCCGTTCTCGATACGGGAGGTGTAGCAGCGCAGCAATCCAGTACGCTTTTCGATGTCTCCCTGAGAGAGTTCTTTCTGCTCTCTGAGGGAACGTAACCGATGCCCAATGTCCATGCCAAAGCTCCTTTCAGGGCGAATCAGCCGCGTTCTCCTGCGAATGTTTCGGCGACTTAGGGAACGTATGCCATACGTACTCTCTCTTTGGCTGTCCAATATGAGACGGGTAAAATGTGGTTATTGGCACGGATTTGAGAACAGCTATGCCGGTTGTACTGGCCAAGCACACCGGCGAATTCAATAGGCACTTCGGCGATTGGGTAGGACAGTCCTAGTTCTTTTTCCAGCGTTAGCCGAACGGTTGCATTCTCGGTTGCATACTCGCTGCCGAAGGTGCCCGACTATCCTCACGAAGACCGAATTTGCGAGAGGCTAACCGACTGAAAATAGGTAGGACGACAGAAGGGGATACGTTTTCAAGACCGCCAGTTTCAACCGCTCACCCACTCCTCCGCTCTTCATTCCTCTGTCGCCTCGGCTTACGAGAAGCTTTGCCGTTTAGCGGTGTAGAATTGCCGTACTCCTGAGAGCGCGGGATCAAATCGGATCGGGTCGTGCCCTACAGCGACAACTGGCGGCCTTCTTTGCTTTGCGAAAACGGAGACAACATACACTTGTTCCAGCGGAAAAATAAGCGGAACAGGCTACTTATGGTTCTCGCGGGCATCGCATTCTTCTCATCCTTTCCAATTCTCTTGTTGGCACAGCAACAACGACACTTTCCGGATCACGTTCCGCCGAAGCGCTCGTCGCAAATTCACGATGGATTTGGAATCAACTCCGACCTGCCGCGCGATCCGTACCTCCCGTGGAACCGCTGGTGGTGGACCCGCATGTTCGACGCAGGCTTCAAATGGATTCGCATCGGGCAGTACGAGAACAGCTCCGATCGCACGAGTTGGGATTGGATTGAACAAAAGCGCGGTGTGTATGCAAGCTCGCCGGAGCTCGAAGACTATGTGGACTCGCTGGTCGACAACGGCATGAACATCCAGGTCCAACTCATATATGGCAATGCGATGTACACATCACCCAGCGGAACGTTGCCGGACATTAGCGTTCCTGAGTCTGGTTCCTTCCATAACGATGCCCGGAGTCTCTATTCCGTCTTTTGGCCGCCGAAGACGCCGGAACAAATCGCAGCATTCAATCGATACGCAGCATGGATGGTGAATCACTTTCGCGACCGCATTCATTACTGGGCATTGTGGAACGAGCAGGACATCGGCTACTGGAATCCATGGGGCGACCCGGAAGAGTACGGGCGGCTACTCGGCCCCTTTATCGACACGGTTCACAAAGCTGATCCCCAAGCCAAAGTCATCTACGGTGGCCAAGCCGATCCGACCCGCGAATTCACGCAAAAAGCCCTCGACACTTGCAAGTGTGCCTCGGGCATCGATGTCTACGCCTATCACACGTATCCGGGCTATGGACACAACGTGCATCCAGAGTCGATGGACTCCGGCGCTTATCAAAACGAATCACCGCGCCAGTTGCGGGACCTCGTCACCCACTATCCCGGCATCAAGGCGGATATCCCGTTCTTCGATGATGAATTCAATTCGATTCCATCCTGGTCCGGTTCCGATGAATCTGTGCAGGCAAAATATGTTCCTCGCGGACTCATTTACAATCACGGCGCGGGAGTGAAAACATTTGTCTGGCTGCTCGCCGCGGGGACCGACGGCAATGAATACGATGACTTCGGCCTGATTCATGGCCTGACAAATCACCAAAATGACTGGACGCCTCGTCCGGTGTTTTATGCTTTGCAGAATACCAACGCGCTTTTTTCCGACACCAAGCTCGACCCCGCGATTGAGATTTCGAACCTTGACGCTGCAAGCTTGCCGAAGCAGAGCGGCGCCCCGCTTATGTCCTACGGCTTCCGTTCGCAAAAGGGAAAAGCAATCGTCGCGTATTGGTTGGCGGCCCACAGCAATCCAGGCAATGTCTTTCCGCCGTTTCATGCAACATTCTCGCTGAAGAACACCGGCATCGCCCATCCTGTCTTAGTGGATCTTGTTTCGGGAGAAATAAAACCGGTGCAGTGGAAGCAGGGCGCCACGGACGCGTTGGAAGTGCCGGTGAAAGATTCTGTAATGGCGATCACGGACGAAGGCTATTTCGACTGGCCTATCCTCCCCGAAGCGCCAAGTTCGCTTAATGTTGCCTTCGCGGAACGCGGCGCCAAGTTGACCTGGCAGAATCACGGCGGAAATCCCACCGCTATCATCGTGGAACGCCGCAAGGCTAAGCAATCACGAGGAACTTGGATGCGCATTGCCAAGCTCGACGCAAACGTAGCCGAGTACTTGGATGCGAGACTGGAGGGCGGCCAACAACTCACGTACCGCGTGCGCGCGGTCAACGCGGACGGCGAATCCGCTTATTCAAACATCGCTAGCTTGGTTCCGGGAAAAGGCCGGTGATTCAAGGCGCCTCAGCACGTCGTTCGTCTGGGCTTGAGCCGTAACCGAGACTAACGTCAGTCAGTTAGAGCGGGCGCGTTCTTGATGGTGTTTTTTCGCTTCAGTCACTGTTCCGAATTAGACTGACCGCTTGGTGACGGTCTTGCGCGTCGACCTGCTTCATTACGCGGTATATATGATTCTTTACGGTGAATTCCGACAAATTCAGATTTGCAGCGATTTCCTTATTGCTCAGACCCATTGCGACCAGTGACATCAGCTGTCGCTGGCGCTGGGTTAGCTCGAATTGAGTCGTGCCGCGTCCGTCCTTCTCTTCCGTAACCCCATTGGCCAAAGTTTCGAAAAGAACCTTACAGAATTTGGCGGGGCAAGCGGCTTCACCTTGGGCCACCGTGCGGACTGCCTCGAGCAGATCAGTGGCGGAGGCGCTTTTTAGGACGTAGCCTGCTATGCCTCGGCGGACGGCTCGTAGGAAAACGTCGCGGTCTTCGTCCATGCCAAACAAAACAATCTTGATCTCAGGGATGGATTCTTGGAGATCGGCTAGCCAATCGTCTGACGCATGTTTTGTGTCGAAACAGTCGAGGAGGAGAAGCTCGGATTTAGCGGAAGCTATGTCCTCAATCGCGGAATCGGAGCAGCAGCTGTCGCCTACAATGCTGGTGTCGCTGCGCTTGCGGAACAGGCGGACTAGCGTCTGACGCAGGAGGCGATTTTCGGCTACTACATATACTTTCGTCGGCGAGAATGGCTGTTTACCGCTGATCTGCATAGGGCGAGAGCCCCCTCTGCTCTCGTGTACGCGCTTTTGTGCCGATGGGTGACTGTCAAATTGACAGTTCTAGCGACAGTGCGAAGCATCTGCGATAAGGCCGAGTTTCCTATCCAATTGGTGTGTCAGAGTTTATTCATAGTTACTTGCTCTGTCAAGGAATACCGCTGACGTATATTCTCGCTGGTTCGCGCCGTGCGTTGTAAGAGTATTGAGGAAGCATTTGGTACCGATTGGGTACTCCAAACGCGTCGGACTAGTGCCGCGCTCCCGCTGGCACTAGCTGCTCCGACAGTTCTTCATTGAGCCTTCACTTTTCCACAGATTTCCGGATACTGGCCCGACTGAGGGGTACGCCATGGCCAGGTCGATTCGCGTTCTTGTGGCTAATCGTCCGAAGCTCATGCGAGAGCTGATTCTTTCAACTCTGGCGGATGAGCCCGGCGTCGAAATCGTCGGCGAAGTTGCTGACGAGGCGGAGATAGCGGAGCGGGTGCGGCAAGTCTCACCGGATTTGCTGGTGATCGCGCTGGACGAACCGCTCAAGCGGCCGCAACTTTGCGACACGCTCCTGCGCGATCGCCCGGAGTTGCGCATTATCGCCGTAGCCTCGCAGGAGAATTGCAGCGTGTTTTATTGGGCCTCTTTCGATATTCATTCGAGCGAGATTGAAGCCTCGGAGCAGGGGATTCTGAACGCAGTACGAAATATCACGTCCATGGGGGCAGGGGAACCGGTTTAGAAAATACAACGCTTGAGAATGCCGCGGGGTGATTTGTGAATACAGAACAGGCGATGAAGCCCATACGAGTGCTGGTGGCGAATCGGCCCCGACTGATGCGGGAGCTTATGGTGGCGACCATTTCAGAGCAGCCGGACATCGAGATTGTCGGCGAAGTACAAGACGACGCCGAGCTGGTGACTGCAGTGGAGAAAACGCGGCCGGATTTTTTGATCGTAGCGCTCGAGAAGTTCAATCGCCTGCCGCAAGTGTGTCATTCGATTCTTCAGAGCTATCCGCAAGTGAAAGTCATTGCCGTGTCTTCAGATCGCAATAGCTCCATGTTTTACTGGGCGGCGCTGAAGGTGCAGTCAAACGAGATTGAGGCTTCAGAGGCCGGTGTGCTGGGCGCGCTTAGGGGAAAAACGCAGCTCACGCCGAGGTGGCAACAATGAGGAACTACGGTTTAGAAAACGTGTCGACCAACTTTGCTTTTCGGCGTGTGCGTGCCTTGCGGCTGCTCGGCGTCGTTTTCCTTTTTACTTTGGCCTGCACCGTGGCTCGTTCGCAAGACCGCGCTTCGACTTCTTCCAGTGTGGTCCCAAGCTCTGAACTTGGCCGCGAAAATCTCAGCCGCGTCGCGGCGTCGGCAGCGGACGTCAAAGCAGTCTTGCTGAAGGACACGGGGTTGCTGGTCGAATTGAAGCGCTGGGTGGCCAAGGATGCGACTGGGCACGGCCAGATCATCAGCGATGCGGATCTGACCGATGACGCCATTTTCGATCGGCTGGAAACCGACACACAGTTCCGCTCTGTCGCGACGCTGCTGGTGCAGAAATACGGATACTTGGTTCCGACGCTAAATCCAGAATCTCAGGCGGCGAAAGAACACGAGCTTCTAGTGAAGGAACGGACCAAGTGGTTAGCGCAAGCCCAGGAGGAAGAGCTTGCGGCGGCGAGGCAGAAGCGCAATCGCAACGTGCGGAACGCGAGCATGTGCGATCCGCAATCCGAAGCAGGATGCAACGTTTTGCAAACGCCGGAAACCGAGGAAGAAGGAGCGCCGGGGCAACAGCGTCAGCCAGAAATGCGGCGTTCGCCAGCACCTGATGAGCTGAATTCG
Source organism: Candidatus Dormiibacterota bacterium (assembly GCA_035602135.1). Lineage (GTDB taxonomy): Bacteria > Acidobacteriota > Terriglobia > Acidiferrales > UBA7541 > Acidiferrum. The sequence goes on along the minus strand of DATNMX010000058.1, from coordinate 40,649 downwards.
CCGAGCGGTCCGCGGCGCGGAGCCGGTGCGGTGCAGCGTGCACAGCTTACGCAAACAGAGGAAGGGTTCTCCAGTGGCACGTCGCAACTTCCCTTGGGTAATGCTGACGAACTCGCACAATCGCTCAATTCCTCCAGTTTCGACAGCGACATAGGCATGGCCCGTGAGAGCAACACCACAGATGGCCAAGTCCCCGATCTGTTGCCGGTTGCAAATTCGGAAAACCGAAACGTTGTGGATGCCTTGGCAACTTACGGCGTCGGCACCGCGCGACCGAGCCCTGTCGTGCCAGATTTGAGCCGCTCCGTCAGACGCGATGCCAATATGTCTGCGGCTCCGGGTTCGTCTTCGCTTAACACCTTTCAGCCTCTGGAACGAAGATTTCAGCCTAAGCCGCAGCCGCCAGCGCCGGAACTCGTGCGCGCACCAAATCCCTACAAAGACATTCCGTCGCTATACGACATGTACGTGCAGGCCATACCGCGGCCGACAGTTCCTAAACGCTTCGGCGCGGAAGTATTTGAGAATGGCACTCGCGATTCGCAGTTGATTCCCATGGATCTTCCCGCCGGCCCGGACTATGTGGTTGGCCCTGGGGATGGTTTGTCCATCGACTTGTGGGGTGGGACGACACAACGAATCTATCGCGTGGTCGACCGCGAGGGTCGCGTCAGTCTTCCCGAAGTTGGTCCGCTGCTTGTTAGCGGCAAGAGCTTGGCTGATGTTCAACAAAGCTTGCAGCAGCTTTTGCGCACGGAATTTCGCCGCGTCTCTGCGGATGTCTCGCTGGCGCGTCTCCGCACGATCCGCGTCTATGAGGTCGGCGACATCGCGAATCCCGGTGCTTACGACGTGAGTTCGCTGTCGACGCCCTTGAACGCTTTATTTGTAGGAGGCGGTCCCACGCAAAGGGGATCGCTCCGTACCGTGAAGCACTATCGAGGCAACCAACTCGTTGAAGTTGTCGATCTATATGATCTCTTGCTCCACGGGGTGAAGTCGGATCTCAAGCGTCTTGAAAACGGGGATACGGTTCTGGTTCCGCCGATAGGGCCGCAGGTGACAGTCGACGGGATGGTGCGGCGTCCCGCGATCTATGAACTCAAAGATGAAAAAAATCTGGCCACCGTATTGGAGCTGGCTGGCGGACTGCTCCCGACGGCTACGCTGCGGCATATCGAAGTGCAGCGACTCGTAGCGCACGAAAAGCAAACAATGCTGAGTTTCGATTTGCCGGAAGTCGACAGCGATTCGGAAGTGACGAAGAAGCTTGAAGCATTCGAGATTCACGATGGCGACCGCATCCGCGTGTTTCCGATTGCGCCGGGCAACCAAGACACTGTGTACTTGGAAGGACACGTCATTCGGCCGGGGCGCTACTCTTATCGCCCGAATATGAAGGTGACGGACGTCATCGCTTCTTACAAGGATTTGTTGCCTGAGCCCGCGAATCAATACGCAGAAATCATCCGGCTCAACGCACCCGATTTTCACCCCACGGTTGAGAGCTTCGATCTTGCCGGTGCTCTGACGAATCCGGAGCAGGCGCCCGTACTGCACGCATTGGACACAGTTCGTGTATTCAGCAAATTTGATTTTGAGAATCCGCCAACGGTTTCGGTTTTGGGCGACGTGCGGGGACCGGGAACCTATCGCACTTCGGGGCAAATCCATCTGAGCGATGCCGTCCATCTAGCTGGCGGCATTGCTCCAGATGCAAAGATCGAAGATGCCCAGGTCTTCCGCTATTTGCCGGACGGCAAAACAAAAATCTTCAGCGTCAGCCTCAATCTGGCGCTCGAAGGAGATCCGACAGCAAACATTCTTCTGCAGCCGCGCGATCGCCTGCTGATTCATCGCAGCCCAGATGCGATACAGCCGGCGAGTGTTTACGTGCAGGGTGAAGTAGGGAAGCCCGGACGTTATCCGCTTACAACGAACATGACGATTTCGGACCTCATTCGCGTAGGCGGGGGACTAAAGCCGAGCGCCAACACGCAAACGGCGGACCTGACTCATTATCAATGGTTGAATTCGGAAAAGTTGAGCGGCGAGCATCAGCCCATCACCATTTCGGCCGCACTGGCCGGCGATTCCTCGGCCAACTTGCCTCTCAGCAATGGGGATGTGCTCACGATTCGACAACTTCCCGGCTGGAATGATATTGGCGCTTCAATCTCTGTGAAGGGCGAGGTCAAGAACCCGGGAACTTACGGGATTCGCCCTGGCGAGCGGCTCAGCTCGGTTCTATTGCGCGCGGGCGGTTTCCAGTCTCATGCGTACGCTTATGGAGCCGTGCTGCAAAGAGTTCAGGTGCGCGAGCTCGAAGCAAAGGAGCAGAACCAGATGATCCTGCGCGTCAAAGACCTGCGCAGCAATCTGGAACTCTTGCCGGACACCGATCAAAAACAGAAGCAAGCCAAGGAAATGGCTTTGCAGCAGTACCAGACGACGCTGACGCAGTTGAGCAGCAATCCGCCGGTGGGGCGCGTGGCGATTCGCATTTCGTCCGACATTAATCGATGGAAGAACAGTGCCGCGGATGTGGAAGTGCGAGCGGGCGACACGCTCGTGATTCCGAAACGACCGAGCTTCGTGATGGTGTCAGGTCAAGTGTTCAATCCGACAGCGGTTTCGTACCGGCCGGGCAAGAACGCAAAGTGGTATCTCAGCCAGGCGGGCGGACCCACAACGGTGGCGGATAAGAAAGCGATTTTTGTGATTCGCGCAGACGGGTCGGTAATCGGCGCGAAAGAAAGCTTGTGGTCAGGGCGTTCGCTGAATGCGGTGTTGCAGCCGGGAGACACGGTGGTTGTTCCGGAAAGGGCGATTGGCGGAGGCATCCAGTGGCAAGCGGTGTTCCTGGCAACGCAAGTGGCGTCATCCATTGCCAGCACCATATTTATTGCTTTGCGTTACTGATCGGATATTGTTCATGGCTCGTTGGTGGACAGGTTTGGCGCTTGGATTTAGCTTACTTGGGACCTTGGTGCTGGGCGCGAGTTGTTACGCGACTCCGCAGGAGCCGCAAGCGAGCGTTGGGGCAGACAAGAGAACGGATGAAAGCGAAAGCTCAAATCGCAAAGCTTCCAAGCCAGATGCACCCGTGGAACGGACTTCGCGGTGGGAAGACCGCGAGAATAGAGTGGGGTTGCATTTGCTGAAGAACATCGCTGAAGACCAGAAAGCACTCTGGATCGGCCCGAAGAATCTGCGTTTGGTCGATGCGGACTGGCTCGTGCCGCTAGGCGGCGCGGCCGCGGCGATGTTTGCGACAGACTCAACCTACAGCCGGCATCTCTCGAATTCGCCGAATCGCATTAAGTACAGCAAAGACCTTTCGAACTATGGACTCGCATCGATGGTCGGCATTGGCGGCGGCCTGTATCTGTGGGGGCACCTCACGCACGACGATCACAAAATTGAAACCGGCATCCTCGCGGGCGAAGCAGCGATTGATACTCTTGCTCCGGTCTATGCCATGAAGTACGCCTTCGGCCGTGAGCGCCCGCTTCAGGACAATTACCGCGGCCGATTCGGCCAAGGCGGCGTCTCGTTTCCTTCGGAGCACGCAGCCGCAGCCTGGTCGATCGCCAGCGTAATCGCTCACGAATATCCTGGCCCGCTGACCTCGCTGTTCGTTTACGGCCTAGCCTCAGCGGTCAGCGCGTCGCGCATCAGCGGCAAGCAACATTTCCCTTCAGACGTTCTCGTTGGTAGTGCCATTGGCTGGCTCGAAGGTATGTACGTCTACCGCAAGCACCACGACCCCAAAGTCGGCGGCGGCGACTGGGAAACCTACGCGGAAGCCCATGACAGCGCGGAACGCAACACCGGCAACCTCGGCTCTCCCTATGTGCCGCTGGATAGCTGGATCTATCCCGCGATGGAGCGGCTTGCGGGGCTCGGTATGCTCAACGATGAGTTCATGGGAATGCGGCCGTGGACGCGAAGTGAGTGCGCGCGCCTAGTGGGCGCCGCTGCCGATCACCCGTCTGATGGTAGTAACGACAACACCGAAGCATCGAGAATGATTGAAGCATTACAACGCGAATTCCGGTCGGAAACAGAGGAAACGGATAGCAACGGCCAAGGAGCGTTCCGTTTGGAGTCTCTGTATTCGCGGACAGAACACATCTCCGGAACGCCGCTAACCGACGGCTACACTTTCGCGCAGACGCAGATCAACGATTTTGGGCGCCCCTATGGCGAGGGATGGGGGACTATCAACGGTTTCTCAGCATATGCCTCGCGAGGCCGTTGGGTCGCGTATGTTCGGGGCGAAGCGCAAACCGCGCCGAGTACTCCCGCGCCTTCTCTGTCCACGCGGGAAACGATCCAGCAGGTGGACCTCTACCCTCAGCTACCGCCGGACACGGGCCGGCCTTCTGTGGGCCAGTTCAAACTGCTCGATGCCTACGTCGGAATCATGCTCTCGAACTGGCAGGTGTCCTTTGGGAAGCAGAGTCTGTGGTGGGGGCCCGGTGACGGCGGCCCGATGATGTTTAGCGACAACGCTGCGCCAATCAACATGTTTCGCGTAAACCGCATCACACCACTCAAATTGCCCAGTATTCTCGGCTGGCTTGGCCCAATGCGTACGGAGTTCTTCTTGGGCCAGCTAGCGGGATCCGAATTTGTCTTTACCCCCTCGGGTTTCGCTGGCCAATTCGGCCAATCACTCTCTCCGCAGCCATTCATCAATGGCCAGAAAATCAGCTTTAAGCCCACACGCAATTTCGAACTTGGTGTTTTCCGAACGACCGTCTACGGCGGACCCGGCTATCCCCTTACCTGGCATACTTTCTTCCGCAGTCTCTTTTCCACGGCCAACAGAGGAACCTTCGGCACACCTGAGAAGCCAGGGGACCGGCGATCGGGAGTGGATTTCAGTTATCGGCTCCCTGGATTGCGCAAGTGGCTTACCTTCTACGGCGATGGCTTCACAGACGACCAATTCTCGCCGATCGGCTATTTCGACCGTTCAGCGTGGCACGCCGGGCTTTATCTGTGTCAATTCCCACGGCTGCCCAAGTTAGATCTTCGAGTCGAAGGGGTTTATACGGACAACCCGATCGGAGGTAATGTCGGACACGGCTTTTATTACTTCAACTTTACATGGCGAAGTGGGTATACAAACGACGGGAACCTGATAGGCAGCTGGATTGGCAGAGAGGGTCAGGGTGCACAGGCCTGGACAAATTATTGGTTTACTGCGCGCAACCGGCTGCAGTTTAATTTTAGGCATCAGAAGGTTAGTCAAGAGTTTATTCCTGGCGGGGGATCACTAACCGATGCAGGAGTGCGCGCCGATTACTGGGTGCGTCCAAATGTCAGCCTTTCTACTTCGGTGCAGTACGAGCGCTGGCTTTTTCCTGTAATTCAGCCGAACGCTCAGAGGAATGTCGCCGCTTCGGTGGAAATTCTGTTTCAACCGCAGAAATTGTTCAGGCGATCAGTGTCGAACGCAGACACAACCACCTCCGAGAACGGAGGTCGGCTGTGAACTATTCAAGTGGTGCTCCGGCTCGTCAGCCTGTGCCTGAGTTGCCTGAGACTGATTATCCTGTAACGCCCTTGCTGGAACAGACAGAAGACAGAAGTGACAGAACTTTGAACTCTCTTCGACTTCTCTGGGACCATCGACGAATTCTGTTACGCGTCGCCGTGTATGCGCTGCTCGCTAGTACGCTAGTCGCATTTGTTATTCCGTCGCGATACGAGTCCGTGGCGCGCCTCATGCCGCCAGACAACCAGTCCGGTTCGGGACTGGCAATGGCCGCTGCCGCAATGTCTGGAGCGGCCGGTGGGCTTGGGGGGATCGCCAGCGATTTCCTGGGACTCAAGAGCACGAGTGATGTCTTCGTGGGCATCCTGACCAGCCGCACGGTGCAGGACAAACTGATCCAACAATTTGACCTGAAGAAACTCTATGGTGCCCGCCGAATGGAAGATGCGCGCAAGGACCTAACGGAACATACCGTCATTTCCGTGGAACGAAAGAGCCAGATCATCTCCATCACCGTAACGGACAGGAGTCCTCAAAGGGCCGCCGCCATGGGCCAGGCGTACGTGGAAGAGCTGAACAATTTAGTCGCTGAATTGAGTACCTCTTCGGCGCGCCGCGAGCGCATCTTCCTCGAAGGGCGCTTGCAGGCTGTCAACCAGGACTTGGAAGCAGCCGAGAAAGATTTCAGCCAGTTCGCGAGCAAGAACACAGCGATCGATGTCAAAGAACAGGGCAAGGCCATGGTTGAGGCGGCAGCGCTACTCCAGGGTCAGCTCATTTCCGCGCAATCGCAATATGAGGGCCTTAGGGAGATTTACACGGACAACAATCCGCGGGTACGCACTGTGAGAGCTCGGATTGATGAGTTGCAACGCCAACTCGAGAAGCTGGGCGGGAAGGGCGAAAGCGCGACAAGCATAGCAAGTCAATCTGGCGACTCCATGTATCCTTCCATCCGGAAGCTGCCGCTACTCGGTGTCACATTCGCGGATTTGTACAGGCGGACGAAGATTCAGGAAGCAGTTCTCGAGACTCTTACTAAAGAGTATGAGATGGCCAAAGTCCAGGAAGTCAAAGAAATTCCCACAGTGAAAGTCCTGGACGTTGCGCAAATTCCGGACAAGAAGTCGTTTCCGCCACGTTTGCTGATTATGTTTCTGGGAACGGCGTTTTCCTTTGTCGTCGCGACTACTTGGATAATCGGAAAAACCATGTGGGATGAAACGGATGCGAGCGATGCGCGAAAGGTGTTTGCACAGGAGGTTTTCTCGACAGTCGCGGCCCACGTGCCGGTGTTTTCACAGAATGGTTCCGAGGAACACTCGGTGAATGGCGGGGTTTGGGACCGTTTCCGGCGACGAAAGCTGGGAAGCTCCGCGAGCCCTGAGGGTGACGAGCAAGAGTAGTCGAAGCAATTAGGTTTTGGCTGTAAGTAGTTAATTGTAAATGGGTTAGGTCACAAATCCCCCTGTAAGTGACGGGGCGAAGCTGTCTGCGACGAAATCAACGCTTCTGAACTTGGTCATGACTTCGCAAATACCGCGAATCAATTCACGAGAGGGTACAGCGTTGCCATGCGATTACCTTGAGTTGAGATGGTACGCCGCCTACACTTGCGCGAATCACGAGAAGAGGGTTCGTGAACAGCTGGAGCAAAGGCTCGTTCAATCGTTTCTTCCGGTTTATGAAACCGTGCGTCGCTGGAAAGATCGCCGGATGCGCTTGCAACTTCCGCTTTTCACTGGTTACGTTTTTGTCCGCATAGCGCTCGTAGATCGTTTGAGAGTGTTGCAGGTTCCAGGCGTTGTTCGCTTGGTTAGTTTCAACGGGCACCCGTCCGCATTGTCTGACGCTGAAATCGAGGGACTGAAAAATGGTTTGGCTTGCGGTGTTCGTGCCGAACCGCATCCTTTCTTGACCGCCGGCCGACGCGTGCGGATAAAAGCGGGCCCACTTCAGGGTCGGGAAGGAATTCTCATCCGCAGGAAGGCCGCTTTGCGCGTCGTCCTTTCGATCGATCTTATCTTGCGTTCCATTGCGGTTGATGTGGATGTTGCCGATATAGAGCCGCTAACTCAAAATGGAAATCCATCGTGCAATCCGCCTGATGAAGGCTGAGGTCAAGCGGGTCGAAGCAACGGAGACGGTTGCCGCCGGGGGATCAGACCCCGCTAAGGTTTCGACGGGAACCCCAAAGCACAACGCCCACCTGACCAACGACCGACTGCTGGCTCGGAATGCTATGTGGAACCTGGTCGGTAATGGCGTGCCCATGCTGGTGGCCATCATCTGCATACCGATTTTGATAAAAGGTTTGGGCACTGATCGTTTTGGGGTGCTAACTCTGGCTTGGGCAGTGATTGGGTATGCCAATCTATTCGATCTGGGTTTGGGCCGGGCCCTCACACAACTAGTCGCAAAGAAACTCGGGGCAGGGAAAGACGACGAAATTCCTACCCTGGTCTGGACGTCCTTACTGCTGATGTTGCTCCTGGGGCTGGTAGGAACCGTAGCTGTGGTTTTGCTGACACCCTGGCTGGTAGACCGCACGCTCCATCTGGGCGGTGCGCTTCGGCGTGAGACGTTAAATTCATTCTACCTGCTCGGGCTTTCAGTTCCGGCGGTCATTAGCACGGCCGGTCTACGCGGCTTCTTGGAGGCGCTGCAGCGCTTTAACCTGATTAATGCCTTGCGGATCCCGACAGGCGCGTTCACGTTCGTCGGGCCACTGCTGGTTCTGCCGTTTTCCAGAAACTTGGCTCAGGTTGTGGCTGTTCTAGTTGTTGGCAGATTCTTAGCCTGGGGCGCCTATTTGTTAGTTTGTCTAAAGGTGGCGCCATTGCTCCGCCAGGGGTTCGCATGGAAGCGCGCTGCCGTGGGCCCTTTGCTTCGTTTCGGTGGCTGGATGACCGTTAGCAACGTTGTGGGCCCTCTTATGGTTACGTTCGATCGATTCTTGATAGGCGCCCTCCTTTCTGTCAGCGCAGTGGCCTACTATGCCACGCCATACGAAGTGGTGACCAAGTTCTGGCTCATTCCCGGTGCACTGGTGGGTGTGATGTTCCCAGCTTTCTCTACGAGTTTTGAACAAGACCGGGACCGGACGCGCCGCCTTTACGCTCGAAGTCTGAAGTACCTTGTGCTGGTTCTTTTCCCTTTGGTCCTCCTGGTTGTTGTATTTGCACGAAACGGCCTGAAGTTGTGGCTGGGGGCCGCGTTCGCCCAGAACAGCTTCCACGTGCTCCAGTGGCTAGCGGTGGGTGTCCTTGTGAACAGTCTGGCCAACGTGCCTTTCGCCATGCTCCAGGGCCTCGGAAGGCCAGACGTTACTGCGAAGCTGCATGCGATCGAACTCCCCATTTATGTGGTCGCACTGTGGGGACTGACCAAAACGTATGGGATTGAGGGCGCGGCAATTGCCTGGACGGCACGTGCGACCGTCGATGCCCTGATGCTGTTTATCCTGGCAAACCGGTTCCTCCCGGCAGGCGGTGGTCTCAGGCCCCGGTCGGTCGTGCTGGTGGCGCTTGCCTTAGTTACGCTGGCGTCGGGCATTCTTCCACAACAGCTTATGCTGAAGAGCATTTTTGTCGTGTCAGCGTTTCTAGGTTTTCTGCTGGTAGCGTGGTTTCTGGTTCTTTCCCGGGAAGAACGAAACTTCGCACAGAAGTGTTTTTAAGGAATTCGATGTCGGCCGTTCAACCAAGCTTCACCAATCTACTGAATGGCAGTGAGATTCGGTCTTACCCATGCCCGACGTGCTACGTCTGCGGTTCGTTAGGAGAGCCTCTCTACGAAGGGTTGGGGGACAAGCTCTTCGAAGCGCCGGGAAAGTGGAACTTGAGGCGCTGCGTGGAGTACGGGTGTGGGCTGGTATGGTTGGACCCGATGCCGTTTGAAGAAGATATTCAGAAGGCGTATGCAATTTATTATACGCATCAGGCATTGTCTGACTCACCTGAGACACTTGCTCGTCGGGTCTATCGCTGTGTCCAGGAAAGTTATCTAGCGTCGGTGTACGGTTATCAATTGCCGCGACGGTGGATCCACTGGTCGTTGCTTGGAGCACTGATGTACTTGTATCCCGGGGGTCGAGCGCGGACAGACTTCAGCGTCTTTTATCTAGCTTCCGAACGGGGTGGGCGTTTGCTCGACGTTGGCTGCGGCGGCGGTGCGATGCTCAGGCGGATGCATGGATTGGGCTGGCATGTTGAGGGGGTTGATTTTGATGGCGAAGCCGTACGGACAGCGCGTGCCACAGGGCTGAAAGTTTACCTGGGCACCGTTGAAGAACAGAAGTTTCCCCAGGAGTCGTTCGACGCTCTCACAATGAGCCATGTCATCGAGCACGTACCGGATCCCATAGCGCTACTTCGGGAATGTTATCGGATTCTGAAACCGGGCGGTCACGCGGTAGTTGTCACTCCGAACGCGCGTAGTTGGGGTCATCGCCTCTATGCAGCTAACTGGCGGGGCCTTGAGCCGCCGAGACACTTGCACATCTTTGCCGCAGGGGCCCTTAAGGCGGCAATACAAGCAGCGGGATTTCACAGGGTCCGCGTTTCCACGACGATTCGGGATACTAATGCTATGTTTATTGCGAGCCGCTCGCTTCAACGATCTGGCGGGTACGACATGCGTGCAAGACAACCTCTGATCACCCGCGCCTGGGGCTACGCGATGCAAGCAATGGAGTGGGTTTTACTCGGACTGGATCAAGAAGCAGGTGAAGAGATCGCCGCGATCGCCCAGAAATAGAGGAGCAGAAAGGACAGGGACAGATAGCCGGCTTTCTCATCCCTTGTACCTTCTCCCGGCACCTCAATAAGGCGAACAAGGTCGGATGTCTCCACCTGCCGTTTTGTGATGACGTTGGGCTGAAGGGAAACTCGGTGCCTAAGAATCTGCTCAATATCTTGGCGTGTGTTGGATGTGTTCTTTTATTCGGCTGGTTAGTCTGGTCGGAGGATCTGAGTTGGATTCCGTTTGTGTTCGGAGCGATAGCACTCCTTGTGCTGGTTTCAGCGCGCTGGCCCATCGGAGGCCTCGGCGTCATGGTCCTTGCAACGGCTGTGTCTAATTTTTATGTTGAGCTCCAGGGCTGGAAAGCAAGACCCGATCACCTGGTTTCGTTTTTCCTGCTGCTGGTGTTGGCTATACGTATACTCCTTGGCGGGTTTCGGCCTTTCCCGGCGTCGAAGTTTGACTACCTGCTGGGCGGATATGTCTTGATGAACTATGTGAGTTCAATCTTGATGTCCCCAGCGCGGTTGCTATCGTTGAGATGGGCGCTGCTAACTAGTTTGGTGACGCTGCCCTATTTCTTGATTCGTTGGCTGTGCACAAGCTACTCGTGCTTAAGGAAGGTGTTTTCCACCGTGATCGTCGTTGGTGTTCTGGCTGGCGGGTACGGAATTTCCTGTTTCCTGCTGAACCAGCTGTTCGGAACTACCCTGGGAGTGCAGATTGACAAGTATGGCCCAGGGATCCCAGGCACCTTTGGAACGATGCATGACTCGAATAATTTTGGGATCTATTCCGCCACCTGTTCCGTAATGTGTCTGTCGCTGTATCTTTTCGGTGCTGAGACAGGACGCCGGCGCTATGGAATGGCATTCTTGCTGACGTCACTTGCTACTGTCGTGAGCTTGGCGCGCGGGGCGCTGCTCGCGTTGGTGGTCGCTGTGGTCTTCCTAGGGTGGTTGGCGGTAAAGAGGAGAGTGCTCTCCGGCCGGAAACTAGCGAGGCTGGGGCTGCTCGCATGCGCAGGGGTAACGTTGGCAGTCCTTGCGGCCGGATCGCACGTCGTGACAAGGCTGGGTATCGTCGACCCGAGTAATTTGTCAGACGGTTCGCTTGTTGGAAGAATCGTCGAAGACTTGGCGGCCTTACGGAACATCAGGCAACACCCTCTCTTAGGAAATGGAACGGGTAGTTTCCATGTGTTGTTCGACGTGGCCGAATATCCGGACCTCTTTGGGTCGTTCGCGGGACAGTCTTATGACTTTATAGATGTGGAGAACGTAACGCTCAGGGTGCTGCATGACACTGGGATGGTTGGGTTTTTGTTGATGCTCGCATTTTTTCTAGCTTTAGCACGGAGAGTGCGAAGGATTATTGCGGGGCCGCACAAAGAAGGATTTCCCGTAGTCGTCGGATTGGCTGCAGCCATTCTCCTAGAAGCCGTGGCTTTCCAGTTCTCCGACGACACTCTGATGGCGTTTGGATGGGTTCATTTGGGGTTACTTGTTTCCGCTCTGGCGTTCTTGGAGGAACCCGTCAGTGTGAGAGTTTCATCTGCTTTCGATGCGCGATTAGTGAGCAGCTCGGGGGCTGCCGGGGTGGCTTCGTAGGTGTGCCGGTAATGGTTTCGCGGGCTGCTTGTGGAGATTGATGCAATACCGATGCTGCCGCCGAATCGTTCGGATCGAGGGTCCTTTGACTTTATGGAGCAACATCAGAAGCGAACCATCCGATGCAGCGTCATTGTCCTGAACTTCAACGGCCGAGGTTTCTTGGCCGATTGTCTGGACAGTTTAAACCGTCAAACGTTCTCGAATTTTGAAACGGTTGTTCTGGATAATGGTTCGTCTGACGGGTCCGCAGCACTCGTTCGCGAGCGATATCCGCGAGTGCAGGTTTTAGCTCTCGACAAGAACTACGGATTCAGTATTGCCTACAACGTTGCACTTCGGCGGACCATTGCGCAGGGAACTGAGTATGCCCTTCTGTTAAACAACGACACTTTCGTCGACCCGAATTTTGTCGAGGAAATGGTGGAAACAATCGAAAGCGATTGCATGGCAGGGGCTGTTTGCCCAAAGATTTATTTTGCAGACCAGCCGAATGCGTTCTGGTATGCGGGTGGCGATTTTAGCCTTTGGACAGCGAGGGCAAGGCATCGCGGTTGGAGGAAAACGGACTCGGGGCAGTTTGATGATCAGCGTGAAATCACTCTGGCGACGGGCTGCGCCATGCTGGTCCGCTGCAGTGCATTGCGGGAAGTCGGGCTTCTTGACGAACAATTATGGCTCTATCTGGAGGATGTTGAGTGGTCGGTGCGATTCCTCAAGAAGGGGTACCGCCTGGCATTTGCCTCCAAAGCGCGCGTTTGGCACTGCGACGGAGGCACGGCGGTACGGTTACTGGGTGCGGGAAGTCAAGCCATGCGCCAGTACCTCAGCACGCGAAACATGATCTTGCTTGCGCGAAAACATGCACGTTGGTGGCAACTGCCTAGCTACTGTGGCGGCTTCTTGGTTAACCACATAGCGTTCTACACGGCACTGCGATTGTGGCGCCGAGATTTCAAAGCACTTTTGGCGATCTATCGAGGTTTGTGGGAGGGTTTGCGGATGCCGCTGATGGTTCGAGGGCCGAAGTCCGGAACCGATGGGGGACAAGTGCTCCCGGTGGGGCATTAAGGGCCTTGCCGGGAACTGATTTGGTCACAAGGACGGTTGTGGTGCTTCGTATGATTAAGGCTTTGAGTCGTCTTTTTTCCTATTTGCTAGCCATCTCTAACCTGTATAACACGCCGCAATCGTTTGTTTCCAAGTCTGTTCTGTTGATTCGTATCGTCCGCAATCGGCTTCGAGTCAATTCGGCTACGGGTTTTGTCGAGCAGTTAGCCATGATCTCGGCACTGCTTCGGTTGCCTGCTTCAGTCGAGGGATCGGTCGTCGAATGCGGGTGCTACGAAGGGGGATCGACAACAAACCTCTCATTAGCGGCGAAGCTGGTTGGACGGAAGCTTTACGTATTCGATTCCTTCCGAGGTCTGCCCGAGCCCAAACCGAAGGACGTCAGACACCTTGCCGTGAATGTTGGAGAATTTCATCGGTATACAAAGGGCTCATGGTGCGGGTTGCTGGATAGCGTAAAGGCGAACGTGGCGAAATACGGATCGCTAAAGGTGTGCACCTTCATCGAGGGTTACTTTGATTCGACGCTGCCGAACTTTTCAGAAGCCGTTGCTTTTGCGTTTTGCGACGTGGATTTGCGGGATTCGTTGGAGACTTGTCTGAGATATCTGTGGCCGCTCATGCCCTCGTCCGGAGTGTTGTTCACGCACGAGGCGCATCATTTAGAAATCGCATCCTTATTTTACGACCAAGCGCTCTGGCCTGATTCTGCACCAGGACTAGTGGGTGCTGGCTCCGGTCTTGGTCTATCTCCGATGAAGGATGGGTCGTTCGGGTCGTGCATTGGCTACGTCATCAAATCCCCGTCGGTCGTGATGGAGTCAATCGAGTTGGGCACGCGAGAACGGTACAGAACCCATGTCCAGTCTGCGGAGTCGTGTTAGAGAAAGAAGAGGGTGAGGGAGTGTCGGTCGCGAGCGTAACGACGGCCCACAATGCCGCGAGGCTGTTGCCGAGGCAGATGGAAGCACTCCTGGCGCAGACGCGTGCGCTGCAAGAAATCGTAGTAGTGGACAACGCCTCAAGCGACGGAACCGCGGAAATGCTGGCGGAGCGGTATCCGCAGGTCACGGTTTTGAGGATGCCGGAGAATTTAGGAGCGGCGGGCGCGTGGGCAGCGGGTTTGGCTTACGCGGCGCTTGAGAAGGGACATGAGTGGATTTGGACGTTTGACGATGACAGCATTCCTGACAGCGACGCATTGGGAACTCTACTGAAGGGATTGGACTCGATGCGGGGTGCAAATGGCGGGGTCGGAATGGTGGCGGCGCTGCCAGTCCATCGGGCAACGGGAACGATCTATCCGCCGCTCCTTTGGCGAGAGGGCTTTGTAAGTCCATCGCCTGAGTTGTTTCAGAAGCAGGTGTGGTTCGCTGACTTGGCGTATGCGTCGGGTTGCATGGTGCGGCGCGAGGTGGTGGAAAAGATCGGGTTACCACGCGCCGACTTTTTCATGGACTTCTTCGACTTTGAATATTGCCTGCGGGCGCGTTCCCAGGACTACAAAATCGCTGTAATTTCCGCCGCGCGATTTGCGCACGAGGTGGGCGATGCGCGCCGAGTGCGACTCCCAGGCTCATCTCGCTTGTGGCCTGATCACGCTCCCTGGCGGGAATACTACATGAGCCGCAATCTCGCTTATGCAGTCTGGTGGCTGCATCCGAGCCCGCGCGCAAAGCGGTTTGTCGTGCGGCATTTGGCGCGGCATGCAGCGGGCGTATTGTTGTTCGGGTCCAAGAAGTTGGCGTGCCTGAAGAAGATGGCGCAGGGATTTTTGGATGGTCTCCGGGCAAATTTGGGCATCCGGTTCCGCCCTGACTAGCGCGGGGGGGGGTCGAAGGATGTTGAAGTTTTCTTGAAGATATCCGACCCAAACAGGACGAAAAAGGAGCATGACAATGCCAGTGTCGTTGGTTACCGGCGGAGCCGGGTTCATGGGCTCGCACGTTGCGGAGCAACTGCTGAGGTACGGCCATGAAGTGGTCGTTTTGGACGATTTGAGCGGCGGGTTCACCGACAACGTGCCGAAGGGCGCAATGTTCGTGGAGGGCTCGATTCTGGACACGGAGCTGATCGAGGGGCTCTTCCAGCGGCACTGTTTTGAATACATGTACCACCTGGCAGCGTATGCCGCGGAGGGGCTGAGCCACTTCGTCAAGCGATTCAACTACAACAACAATCTGATCGGGTCAGTGAACCTGATTAACGCGTGCGTCAATTACGAGGTGAAATGCTTTGTGTTCACGTCATCGATCGCGGTTTACGGGGCGGGACAGGCACCCATGAGGGAGGAAATGGCGCCAATCCCACAGGATTCCTATGGGATCGCGAAGCTGGCTGTCGAGCAGGAACTCAAGGTGACGCGAGAGATGTTCGGGCTGGACTACATTATTTTCCGGCCTCACAACGTGTATGGGGAGCGGCAGAACATTTGTGATCGCTACCGCAATGTAGTGGGAATCTTCATGAATCAGATTTTGCGTGGCGAGCCGATGACGATTTTCGGGGATGGAACGCAGGTGCGAGCGTTCACGCACATCGACGATGTGGCTCCGATTATCGCGAGCTCCGTGGATGTTCCCGGCGCGCGGAATGAGGTTTTTAACGACGGAGCGGATGTGCCTTATGTGGTCAATGACCTGGCGCGGATCGTTTCCGAGGCCATGGAGGCCGAGTGCCGAGTTGTGCATGTGGATCCGCGCAATGAAGTAAGAGTTGCATTCTCCGATCACAGCAAAGCCGAGCGAGTCTTCGGAAAGCAGGCCCAAACGACGCTGCCGGAGGGTATACGGGCGATGGCGGAATGGGTGAAGGCGCATGAGGCGCGCGAGAGCAGTATATTCGAGAACATCGAGGTAGCGAAAAATATGCCGGCAAGCTGGGCGCGCGTGTCGCTCAAAGAAGTTGGGGCTTAGAGGTCGGGGAAAATCCATGAGTGAAGAGATCACCAGCAAGACCAGGGAACCGGGGCGTCGCAAGTTGCGAATCGCGATGTTCGGGACTCGCGGGATCCCGCATACGCATGGCGGTCTTGAAACGTTTTTCATGGAGCTGGCGCCGCGGCTGGCGGAGCGAGGCCATGAAGCGAGCACGTGGTTCTACTCCAGCGATTTCCGGGGAAACATAGATTTGTTTCTCGTCGATGGGGCGCACTCCTACGACTATGTGAGAGCGGATACTGAGCGCGCATTGGAATGCTGCCACGCCGGTAGCGTGGTGCTTTGGCACGATTATGGGCGTAATGGGGTAAACGGCGTTAGCAGGTATCTTAATCAGCTGGCGAAGACACGAGAGGTTTATCGCTTGCCGGGATCTGCCGTAGCGATGCACTTGATCCAATGAGGGTCCGTTTCGACAGGTGGTACCAGCGACGGGCTCGATCATGCAGGCTCGGACAATGAACTTCTGGGAGTGGGCGCAAGTATGACTGAAACCATTCATGGCGCGGCTGCAAGTCCAGCGCGTCGCAAGTTGCGGATCGCGATCTTTGGGTCGCGGGGAATACCGCACACGTACGGAGGAGCGGAGGCGTTTTTAGGAGAGCTGGCGCCGCGACTGGCGGAGCGCGGTCATGAAGTGCTGGTGTATTGCCGGAGGAGCTTGTTCAAAGAACGGTCTTCTTCTTACAAGGGGGTGCGGCTGATCTACTTGCCGAGCATCGAAACGAAGGTGTTGGGGACGCCGACGCACACGCTGCTGTGCGTGCTGGACATGCTGTTCCGCAGAGTGGACGTGGCGCTGGTGGTGAACATCGTGAACGCGTTTCACTGTGTGCTTCCGCGGCTGTTCGGGAAGAAAATAACGATCAACGTGGACGGAATGGATTGGAAGCGGGACAAATGGGGAGCACTGGCGAAGAAGTATTTTTATTGGAACGCTCAGTGGGTGGGGAGAATTTGCGGGAAGGGCGTGCTGACAGACGCGTACGAGATGCGGCGGATTTACCTGGAAGAGTTTGCTACGCCGTCGGTGTGCATCGCGTATGGGGCGAACATCGAGAGGTCGACGAATCCGGAGGTGCTTCGCGAGTACGGTTTGGAGCCGTTTCAGTATTACCTGATTGCGAGCCGCATGGTGCCGGAAAACAACGCGGACTTAATCGTTCAAGCGTTTGAGCGGGTAAAGTCACAACGGATCCTCGCTATTGCGGGCAGCGCGAATTACCGCAGCGCATTTATCGACCGGCTGAAGCAAACGAAGGATCCGCGGGTGCGCTTTCTAGGACACGTGGGGAACGCGGAACACGTGAAGGAACTGCACTGCAATGCGTACGCGTATTTGCACGGGCACAGTATGGGTGGAACGAATCCTTCTCTGCTGAAGGCGCTAGGCTATGGGAATTGCGTGGTGGCCTTGCGGACGCCATTCAATGAGGAAGTGATGACGGATCACGGGATCTTTTTCGAGCGCGACGCAGAGGATTTGGCGCGGAAGATGCAAGACTTGGAGAGCCGTCCGGAAATGGCAGCGGAGTACCGGCGACGAGCTCCGGGGCGGATACGCGAAGCATACACCTGGGACAAAATCACCGACCAATACGAAGAGTTGTTTCTCCAACTGGCGGCAGGGGAAGATCCGACGCGGGTGCACTCCACGGTGAGGAACTTGGCGAGCAAGAAAAGTGAGTATGCCGCCGTGGCCGCAGGGGCTGCGAGTGACTAGCGATTTCCAGACAGAACGACATCAGAGAGGTAAGGCGATAGGTGTCGCGAAAGAACAGATGTGCGCCACGGTGCTGATCGGCGGGGGATTCCGGGAGTAAGGAAAGCTGTGCCAATGGAGGAGGGAGCATGCCGTTGAAGATCGAATCACGCCACTTTGGCGAGGTAGTGGTGCTGGTTCCAGAGGTGTTCACGGACGAGCGCGGCTACTTTCTGGAGGCGTATCGGGCGGACCGCTTTGGCGAATTAGGGCTGCCGACGAATTTCGTGCAAGAGAACCACTCGTACTCGAGAAAAGGAGTCTTGCGGGGGCTTCACTTCCAGTGGGAGCCGCCGATGGGGAAGCTGATGCGGGTCACGCGAGGAACCGCGTTTCTCGTAGCAGTGGATGCCCGTCGGGGTTCGCCAAGCGTCGGGAAATGGGTAGGCATCGAGGCGTCGGCCGAAAACCGGAAGCAAGTGTGGGCGCCGGCGAGCTTCGCTCGGGGATTTTGCGCCCTGTCAGATGACGTAGAAGTGCAGTACTTGTGCACCGGTGTGTACAACTCTAAAGCTGAATCAGCGATTCGTTGGGACGATCCGGAGATCGGGGTCGACTGGCCAATAAAGCCGTCCCTCATTTCAGAGAAGGACCGTAAGGCGCAAACATTGAAGGACTGGTTGGAATCGGCAGACGCGCGCCACTTTGCTTATGCCGAGCAAGCCGTCGGAGCTTGAGTATTCTTCAACGAGCGAAGGGAGAAAAGGAATGCGATTGTTAGTTGCGGGTGGCGCGGGTTATGTCGGTTCGGCGCTGATTCCCAGGCTGCTGGAGCGGGGATACCTCGTGGACGTTGTCGATCTCTTTTGGTTTGGCAACTATTTGCCGCCAGAAGCGGGCTTGTTGAACAAAGATTTGTTCGACGTCACGGTCGAGGACTTGAAGGACTACGATCAGGTAATTTTCCTGGCAGGGCTCTCGAACGATCCGATGGCTGAATATTCGCCGAACAAGAACTTTGTCTACAACGCCGCGGCTCCTGCGTATTTGGCTTATGTGGCTAAGAAAGCGGGAGTGAGCCGTTACATCTATGCGAGCTCCTGCTCAGTTTACGGCTACACCGTAAACGAGCTTTACGATGAGACGCGACCGGTTTCGTCCTCGTATCCGTATGGGATCTCAAAATTGCAGGGCGAACAGGCGGTAATGAATTTAGCAGATGAAGACTTTTCCGTGATCGCGCTGCGCAAGGGCACTGTTTCCGGGTACAGCCCGCGGATGCGATTCGATTTAATCGTGAACACGATGTTTAAGTGTGCCTTGCGAGATGGCGCAATAATAATCAACAATCCGACAATTTGGCGTCCCATTCTGGCCATTGAAGACGCAATTAGCGCCTATGTTCGCGCGGTTGAGGCTCACGAAAAAATCTCCGGAATCTTCAACGTTGCATCGGGCAACTACACCGTGGGAGAGGTCGGGGATCTGGTTAAAAGCGAGGTCGAAGAACATCTGGGTATCAAGGTGGGACTGACCATCCGACATGTGCAGGACGTCCGAAATTACAAGGTGAACTTTGAAAAGGCCAAAAACGTTCTGAGTTTTCATCCGCGGCACGATGTTCGAAGCATCGTTCGGCATCTGATCAAACACAAAGATGAGTTTTCGGACTGGGATAATCCGGCCTACTACAACATTCAGATGTTCCGGTCTCTCGAGAACGGGATTCACGCACCGGCGCTGGCGAAACCAGTCGGAGCAGGGGTATGAAGGTCGCCGTCATCGGTGCTACGGGGCAGCTGGGGATGGACGTGGCGGATGAGTTTGTCCGGAACGGTGGTCAGGTGTGTCGATTCTCGCATGCTGAGATCGAAATATCTTCCCTGAGTCACGTACGCGAGGTATTACTTGAGGCGAAGTCTGAATTGATCGTCAACACAGCCGCGATGCATCGAGTGGAGAGTTGCGAACAAGAACCATCAAAAGCGTATGCAGTCAATGCGATCGGAGCGCGGAACCTGGCGCTGGTTGCGCGCGATCTTGGTGCAGTATTGATCCATATCAGCACCGATTACGTCTTTGATGGGTCGAAAAAGGCGCCTTATTTGGAGAGTGATCCGGCGCTGCCGCTGAACGTTTACGGGAATACAAAGTTGGCGGGCGAACTTTTCGTCCAGGCCACTACGAATAAGTACTTCATCCTGCGAACGTCCGCTTTATATGGGAAAAATCCTTGTCGTGCCAAAGGAGGGCTGAACTTCGTTGAACTGATGCTCAAGCTTGCCGTAGAACGCGATGAGCTGAGGGTTGTCAACGATGAAGTAGTCAGCCCAACATCCACAGCAGAACTTGCAAAGCAGATTGTTGTTCTCAGTGGCACTGAAAACTTCGGCATCTATCATGCCACTGCCGAAGGAAGTTGCTCTTGGTTTGACTTTGCAGCCAAGATTTTTGAAATTGCGGATGTGAGGACCAATCTCGTAGTCGCTGGATTGAATGAATTTCCGGCCAAAGTTCCGCGTCCCAAATACTCCGTTTTGGAGAATTATGGCTTAAAGAAGCTTGGCTTGAACTCCTTTGGATCGTGGGAGGATGGCCTGCGATGTTATCTCGCTCCTACTCACTTCACTGATCGAGCGAAAGTAAGTGCAGCATCTTAACGATCTGAAGTCCGCTGACATTTCGATAATGATGCAGGAATACTTGTCAAGGCAGGAACGCTCACCAAACTGGGATAGCACTTTGGCAGTGGCTTGCAAGCGCGTGCTTGATATTGGCATCTCAGCCCTACTCGTGGTGCTACTTGCTCCACTGTTCTTACTCTTAGCGGCGATAGTCAAGTTAACTTCGCCTGGACCTGTTCTCTATCGGTGGCAAGTTGCAGGCAAAGGGGGCCGTCCGTTCACGGGATACAAGTTCCGGTCAATGTATTCGAACGCCGACGAGCTGAAGAACCAGCTCGAATCTTTAAACGAAATGTCTGGGCCCGTATTTAAGTTGACGAACGACCCTCGAGTGACTAGAGTCGGTGGCTTCTTGCGTCGTTACAGCCTGGATGAATTACCGCAACTTTACAGTGTACTCAAGGGCGATATGAGCTTGGTCGGTCCTAGACCTCCGCTAATTACCGAGTACCTTAGGTTCACCGAGTACCAAAAGCAGAAGCTTGCGGTGAAACCGGGCATAACCTGCCTGTGGCAGGTGAACGGAAGAAACGAGGTAAGAGATTTTGACGATTGGGTAAGACTCGACCTCGACTATATCCGGCGATGGAGTTTGAAGCTGGATTTCTGGATTCTGATGAAGACGGCTGCAGAGGTATTCACCGGATCGGGTAAGTAGTGATCTTGATTTAAATCATTGATAACAATCAGCTAATTACTTGTTCGGAGGGTGTCGCGAATGCGAGTGTTGGTTACAGGTGGTGCGGGCTTTATCGGTTCTCATCTCGTCGATCGGTTTCTTTCCGAGGGATTTCAAGTTCGCGTTTTGGATTCTCTTGATCCGAAGATTCATTCTGAGGGACTTCCAACGAATGTTCCTCAGGGGGTGGAGTTTATTAAGGGAGACGTGAGGAATCGTGAAATGCTGTTGGCAGCTTTGCAGAATGTAGATATCGTATCGCACCAAGCTGCCTATCAAGACTACATGCCTGATTTTTCCAGATTCTTGCACGTAAACGCTGTAGGGACCGCGCTGATCTATGAACTGATCGTCGAGCAAAAGCTGAAAGTGAAGAAAGTCATAGTGGCTTCTTCGCAGGCTGTATACGGGGAAGGTCAGTACGTCTGCTCTGTTCATGGTTTTTTTCAACCAAGCCCGAGGAGCCAGGAGCAGCTCTCGCGTGGGCAGTGGGAAGTGAAATGCCCTGCATGCGATCGGCCGGCTAAGTCATGTTTGCACGAGGAAAACCACACAAATCCGTACAACCAATATGCCGTTTCGAAGCTGGCCGAGGAAAAAATAGCGCTTGGCCTCGGTTGGCTTCATGGAATTCCGAGCGTCGCCCTTCGGTATTCGATCACACAGGGCCCGCGGCAATCGCTCTTCAACCAGTACTCCGGTGTCTGTCGCATATTTATCGGGCGGGCTCTTAAGGGTGAATCGCTAATCGTTTATGAAGATGGACTTCAGTCCCGCGATTTCGTTCACGTTAAGGACGTGGTAGACGCAAATATGCATGTGTTGGCGAGTGATGAAGCGAATTTTCAAGCTTTTAACGTCGGTAGTGGTGAGCCGATAACTATCCTAGAGTACGCAAATTTCGTTCGCAGAAAACTTATGTCGGACGTCGAAATCAATTTCTCCGGAGAATTCCGGCGTGGGGACAATAGGAATAGCGTGTCGAGAGTGGACAAGCTCAAGGCGCTAGGTTGGCGTCCTAAGCATGATCTCTCCACGATTCTCGATGATTTCCTCGCGTGGGTTGAAAGTATTGGCGGCATCCCGGTTCACATCCAAGACGCGTACGGTACAATGCGAAATGCAGGCGTTGTTCTGAGGGCGACGGTCGGCTGCTGAAGTCGATCTCTCGACCTTGTTCTTGCAATCGATCGCGAGTGATACGGGGATTTCCAAAAAGTGTTTGGGGAATGCTTGGGAAGTTATTCGCCGAATCAGCTAGGCGCAGTAGACATTCCAGACAAAGTGCTCGACCTCAGAAGCGCAATTCCAGGAGGAATGCTGCATGAACGAAGGTATCGAGATTACCGACGCAAGAGAGTATTTCGAGGGGTTGCAGCGGGTTGTTGTTGGCCTTCCTCACGATGCGATAAACAAGATTGCTGAAACGTTGGTGAAAGCCAATGAATCGGGCCGGATCGTGTATCTATTCGGGAATGGTGGCAGCGCGGCGCTCGCTTCTCATTTTGCCTGTGATCTTGGTAAGGGTACAGCCTATTGCGACGGGGGAAAGAGGTTTCGCGCGCTTGCCCTCACGGACAACCTTCCGGCCCTGACAGCTTGGGCGAATGATTCCAGCTACGAACATATCTTTTCAGAACAACTGATGAACTTCGTCCAGGCGCAAGACGTTGCATTTGCGATAAGCGGAACCGGGAATTCCAAGAATGTGTTGAATGCTCTGCGAGTGGCCCGTCACGCTGGCGCCACTACAATCGGTCTGTCCGGGTTTAAAGGTGGGGAGATGCGAGCCCTGTGTGACATCTGTGCCATTGTCCCCTCCGATGACATGCAAATCATCGAGGACCTTCACCTAGCGATGGCGCACTCGATCTTCCGAATTGTTTACCACCGAATGTCTCATCGCACCCTGACGGCCTCTTGTCCGGGATAGGGTGCATACAAGATTCAGGAGCTCGTCGAGCACGCCACAGGCCAGCGAGAGAATTACCGGTTTTTTTTCCGGCGGCGTTTTTCGAACAATGTGGTTCGTAGTTTCAAACACCTAATGAATCCTCGAATTCGGCAATCAATTCTTCTTCTTGATCTGGTTTGGATCGCTGCGGCCTTTACGTGTGCCTACGCGCTGCGGTACGAATATGTTCAAATCGGCAGCGAATCGTGGGCTTCTTTTCGGGAATTCGTTCCTGCAGTGGGCTCCGCACTTCTAATTTGGACCTTTCTCTATCTCAACAAAAACTTAGAGGGTTTCAGGGGAGGTTGGCACTTACCGACGGTTATTTCGCAGACCGTAGTCGGCGTTTTCTACCTCATGGCCTTTCTGCTGGCTTTGGCCTTCCTTCAGAAGCGGTACTATTCGCGGTTGCTTTTGCTGTATCTCGCGTGCCTGCTGCCGATTGGCTTGGTCATCATCCGGTGTTTTGTCCGATGGTTGATCTCGTCGCGCTCATGGAAGGGCATTTGCCGGCGAGCAGTTATTCTGGGAAGCGGACACCTTGCTCACGAGTTGGCATACAAGATTACTCGCCACCCCGAGATGCTGCTTGAGGTTGTCGGCTTGCTTTACCCGTCAGGCAGTGATTCCTCAAACGGTTTCGCAAATCCCCCTCAAGAATTAATCTCTCTTCAATCATTGAACGTCCATAGCTTGCTCCAAGAGAAGAACGTCAGCGAGCTGATTGTGGTTTTGCCTCAGCCCCCGGGCTCTGACGCTGAAAAAATCATCTCAAAATGTCGTGAAGCGGGAATGCTCGTCCGTCTTGTACCACAATGGTACGAACTTTATGTTTCTGAGGCTCAAATGATCGAAGTCGACGGCGTTCCGTTAATTTCCCTTGAGGAACGAAATATTTCTGCTGTCGCACTGGGGTTCAAAAGAGCTGTGGATCTGCTTGGTGGACTCTTCTTGCTCATACTTAGTTTTCCGATATTCCTGGCCTCTGTAGTCAACTTGAACCGTCGGCACGGACGAGCATTGAGCGAAGAACTTCGCTGCGGCAGGGCGGGCAGCTCCTTCCGAATGTTTCGCTTGAACATAGATAGGGAGGACTCCAGCCTCAGCGTTTTCGAGAAACTGCTTGTGAGGTTGAGCATGACAGAGTTGCCTCAACTCTGGAATGTACTTCGGGGAGAGATGAGTTTAGTTGGGCCGCGCCCAGAGTCGCCCGAGCGTGTAAGACATTATTCCGATTGGCAACGTCAGAGACTGAGCGTCGCACCAGGTCTGACGGGACTTGCACAGGTTCATGGACTGCGCGAGCAGCATTCGTCTGAGGAAAAAGCGAGATTCGATCTCGAGTATATTTTTCACTGGTCTTTGTTTCTGGATTTCTCCCTCATTGTGCAGACGGCATGGACCCTTGTGGTTCGTTTATTGAAGCCGCCACAAACAAAAACGACAGCCCCCGTTGGAGTGCCCCAGCTCGTTGAGATGACCATCAAGGAGGCTCTGCATGCTGATAGTACGCAGTCCAGTGCGGATTAGCTTCGGCGGCGGAGGAACAGATCTTCCCTCCTACTACGAGAGTTTCGGCGGGGCAGTTCTGAGCACCTCAATCAATAAGTATTTCTATGCGATTCTACAAAAGAGGACCGATGGCAAGATTCAGGTCATTTCTTCTGACCTGCGGGTCGCAGAAACCTGGCACGACATTGCGCGCATGCCGGTGAAGGGGAGCCAGCTTGAGATTCCGCTTTCTGTCATCAAAGATCTGGAATGCGATGTATCAATCGATCTGTTCCTCGCCTCGGAAATACTGCCAGGAACCGGGCTGGGCTCTTCTGCAAGCGTCTGCGTGGGTGTTCTAAAGGCGCTGGCCACTTACCTTGATCTTCGCCTATCGAAATACCAGTTGGCAGAACGTGCCTTCCACGTAACTCGCGACATTCTTGGGAAACCAGTCGGCAAACAGGACGAGTACGCCGCTGCGTTTGGGGGCTTGAATTTCATCACCTTTCAATCTGATGGTGCAGTTCATGTGGAGCCTCTAACGCTAAGGCCAGATATTCTTCGCGAACTCCAGAGAAGCCTGATGCTCTTCTTTACGGGTTCAGCGCACAACTCTTGGCACATCCTCCAAGATCAGGAAAAATCTACGATGACCGGCAAAGGCAGCGCCCTGGAGTCGATGCACCAGATCCGCAAAGCAGCCGAGCAAATGCAAGACGCACTCGTCAAAGGTAATTTTCGTGCGTTTGCGGCTTTGCTGCACCAAGGCTGGGAAGCAAAAAAGAAGCTGTCTGAGGAGATTTCCAATTCCCTGATCGACGAAGCTTATTCGGCAGCGCTTCAATCTGGGGCTCTGGGCGGCAAGATCACCGGTGCCGGCGGAGGAGGCTTCCTGCTCTTGTTTTGTGAAGAGCCCCAGCAGCCAAAAGTCCGTGAAGCCATGGCAAGGCTCAACATACGAGAAATGGGATTCGAGTTCGACCTGCAGGGTGCGCAGGTCGTCGTGAATGACCCATTCATCGACCGAGACGAGCGCTGCGGAACTCGCTGGACCTTTGCTCCTATCTCCGCCCCGCAGACGACCCTCGACCCATCAGCACCGCGTCGCACGAATTTAACCGCTGGTCCGAAATGAAAGCCTTTTTGCTCGCCGCAGGCCACGGAAGCCGCATGCGGCCCCTCACAGATTCGATTCCCAAGTGCTTATTGCCGGTTCGCGGCGTGCCCATCTTGCGGATTTGGCTAAATCTCTGCCAGCGGCACGAAATTGACGAAGTTCTAATAAATGTCCATGCTCACGCCAATATGGTTCGAGAGTTCCTTCAGAAGCAAGGTGACGGTGTTAAAGTATCAGTTTCCGAGGAGACACAATTGCTCGGAAGTGCAGGGACGCTGCTCGCGAATCGCCAATGGCTCGGTTCTGATTCAGTATTTTGGGTTTTCTATGCTGATGTCCTCACTACTGCCAATTTGAGGGATATATTGCAGCTTCACAAACGTCGCCCTTTAGTGGCGACGTTGGGTGTCTGCGACGTTCCGGATCCAAGGCGTTGTGGTATTGTGACCGTGGACAAAGAGAGTATCGTCCGCGAGTTCGTCGAGAAGCCTGAGGTGCCTTCCAGCTCTCTCGCCTTCTCTGGAATCATGGTTGGGAGTCCCGCGCTGCTCGATTTCATCCCGAGCCACATTCCAGCCGACGTTGGTTTTCACGTTCTGCCGAGACTCGTCGGGCAAATGACAGCCTGTCGAATCTCCGACTACGTTCTGGACATAGGAACTCCCGAGAATTATCGAGCGGCCCAAGTGAGTTGGCCCGGTTTTCAATCGCACGTATGAGAGGGAGAACATGTTACGGGCTGCCATTTTCGACATGGATGGAGTGATAGTAGACAGCCATCCAGTCCACAAGAAAACTTGGCGTAAATTTCTGGAATTGCTGGGCAAGGAAATAGACGAAGAACACCTTAACTTTATTATGGAAGGGAGAAAGCGAGACGAGATCTTAAGGTATTTTATGGGAGAGCTTTCCGATGAACAGGTGCGGAGTCTTGGTCATCAGAAGGAGCAATTGTTTAGAGAAGAGTCCGCTGATATGAAAGCGATCGAAGGTCTTCGCGAATTCTTGCAGCAATTAAGCGAAGCTAAAATTAGGCTCGCTGTGGCCTCATCCGGTAGCAACGGCCGTGTGAATTACGTTCTCGATTTATTGGATCTACGGCATTATTTCCAGGCAATCGTAACGGGCGACCAAGTGACGTACGGTAAGCCTGATCCCACTATTTTCCGAGTGGCCTGCGACCAGCTGCGCGTCCGACCTTCTGAGACGCTTGTCTTCGAGGATTCAGTTTCTGGCATTAGGGCTGCAAAGGCAGCTGGCATGAGGTGCGTCGGTGTCGCGACCAACGGCATAATTGCAATCTTGGTTGAAGCCGGCGCGGACCACATAATACCTGATTTTTCCGCCGTTTCGTTTGATCTGATGCGCGAACTCTGTGAATGATCGCTCGCCAAACAAAAAAATCATCAATCCTGTGGCGGAAGTGCAGGAGACGTTAATTTGGTGAAGAACATATGAAAGGTGTTGTGCTCGCCGGTGGCACCGGAAGCCGGCTTTTTCCTATAACACGAGTGACGAATAAGCATCTGCTACCCGTGTACGACAAGCCGATGGTGTACTACCCCATCCAGACGCTGGTGAGCGCGGGAATCCAGGAAATTCTTCTCGTCACCGGCGGAAAGAATGCCGGAGAATTTCTGCGCCTGCTTGGGAACGGCCGCGATTTCGGCTTGAAGCACATCAACTATACCTACCAAGAAGGCGAAGGCGGCATCGCGGAGGCTCTGGGTCTGGCCGAGCATTTTGCCGATGGCGAATCCGTTTGTGTAGTGCTTGGTGACAACATTATTGAAAACAATGTGTGCCACGCCGTTGAAAACTTCAAAAAGCAAAGTCACGGTGCAAAAATTCTGCTGAAGGAAGTTCAAGACGCGGAGCGTTTTGGTGTAGCCGAGATTCGCGGCGATCGTGTTGTCAGCATCGAAGAAAAACCGAGCAAGCCCAAATCGAATTACGCGGTCATTGGAATCTATTTGTACGATGCCACCGTATTTCAGAAAATTCGACGCCTGAAACCCTCCGGCCGCGGCGAACTCGAAATTACAGACGTCAATAACTTCTACGTCGAAGAAGGCAATCTGACCTATGAAATTCTTGACGGCTGGTGGACCGACGCCGGCACCTTCGAATCCCTCTTGCGCGCCAATAATCTCGTCGCGGAAACCGGTGCCAATAAAATGGCCAGTGAACCCGCTGAACGTGCCCTGAGCAGAGAAGTCGCGGGATGAAGATCTTCGTCACCGGCGGCGCGGGCTTCATAGGTTCAAATTTCATCCGCTATGTTCTGCAGACCAAAGAACGCCATGGGATCGTCAACTACGACAAACTCACATACGCAGGCAATCTCGCGAATCTCCACTCGGTTGCGCATCATCCTGGCTATCAATTCGTTAAAGGTGACATTTGCGATGCCGTCGCGGCTGAGGCCGCGATGCGCGGTTGCGAGGCTGTCGTCCATTTCGCCGCCGAATCTCACGTCGATCGGAGCATCTACGAACCTGCTCCTGTAATTCAAACCAACGTCACTGGGACATTCACTCTCCTTGAGGTTGCTCGCAAGCTCGCCGTATCGCGCTTCGTTCACATTTCGACCGACGAAGTCTATGGCGACATCGCTCCAGGAACCTTCGCCAGCGAAGACTCTCCGGTTCAACCAAGCAGTCCCTATTCCGCTTCCAAGGCCGCCTCGGATCTCTTGGTTCGCTCCTACGTGCGCACTTACAAGTTTCCAGCTCTGCTCACGCGCTCCTCGAACAACTACGGTTCCTACCAATTCCCCGAAAAATTCCTGCCGCTTATGATTACGAATGCGCTCTATGACAAACCGCTTCCCATCTATGGCGATGGCAAACAGCAGCGCGACTGGCTGCACGTTGAAGATAACTGCCGTGGAATTCTCGCAGTTCTTGAACGAGGAACAGTCGGCGAGGTCTACAACATCGGCGGGTCGCATGTGGAAGAGAATCTCGCCATGGCCCAACGCTTACTTCGTTTAACCGGCAAGTCGGAGGGACTGCTTCGCTATGTGGCGGACCGTCCCGGCCATGATCGTCGCTACGCCCTAAATTCCCAAAAGATCGCAGCCGAGCTGGGCTGGCAACCGGAAATTTCCGTGGAAGACGGCGTCCGCCAGACCATCGAATGGTACAAGGACAATAGCAAGTGGGTTTCCGACGTGCGCGCGGGTGAATACCTTTCGTATTATGAGAAATACTACGATGATCGCGAAACTTCGCTCAAGGCGATTGCTGGTTCCGGTTCGAAGTTGCCCGCTTAGAACCAACATGCGTAATATTCTTCGCAGATGGAACGAATCGAAACCTCCTTGCCGGGTGTCTATGAGTTGCGCCCCATAGTCCATCGGGACTCGCGCGGCTCTTTCATCGAAGCCCACCACCTCGCCAAATTCACAGACCTCGGCGTCAAAGATACCTTCCTTCAAGACAACCACTCTATCTCCTCCCGTGGAACGCTTCGGGGCCTTCACTATCAATTGCTCCACGCGCAGGCCAAGCTCTGTCGCGTCATCGAAGGCGAAGCTCTGGATGTCGCTGTGGACATCCGCGTCGGGTCGCCGCACTTTGGCAAGTGGACCAGCATTCGCCTCTCCGCCAAGAAGCAAAATCAAATCTACATCCCAGCCGGTTTTGCCCACGGCTTTCTGGCCATGACGGAAACTGTTCAGTTCCTTTATAAATGCAGTGATTATTACGCCCCATCTGACGAACACGGCATTCTTTGGAACGACCCTGCACTAGCCATCGACTGGGGTGCGTCTCATCCAGTTCTTTCGCAAAAAGACGCCAACAATCCCAAACTCGCCGATGTCCAACGACAATTTCTACCGCGATACTCGCTCAAATGAAACCTACGATCTTGCTGACGGGTAAGACCGGCCAACTAGGTTCTGAACTCAATCGATTGCTGCCAAAATTAGGGAAAGTGATCGCCCCAGAGCGGAAAGATCTGGATCTGCTCGAACCCGAACAGATTCGCCTGGTGATGCAGGATGTGAAGCCGCAACTGGTCGTCAACGCAGCGGCCTATACTGCCGTTGACGCAGCGGAAGCCGACGAATCTAATGCGCTCGCCGTCAATGCCGAAGCCCCGCGATTGCTTGCTCTAGAAGCGAAAAAGCTCGGCGCTATCCTCGTTCACTTCTCGACCGACTATGTCTTCGACGGGTCGAAGAAAGCCCCCTATGTCGAGACGGATTCTCCAAATCCACTCAACGCGTACGGCAGAACCAAACTCGCTGGCGAACAAGCAATTCTCAATTCGGGCGCCTCCCACCTGATATTTCGCACGTCTTGGGTCTACGCCACGCACGGGCGAAATTTCCTATTGACAATATTGCGGCTTGCCACCGAGCGAGAAGAATTGAGAGTCGTCGATGATCAAGTGGGCGCTCCGACCTGCGCCTCCGACTTAGCCGTGACAACGACAAGAATCTTGGCCGGCATGGTTTCCAGCACTAAGAGTCAGTTCACTCACCGCAAGGTCAGCGGAATCTACCACATGACCGCGGCCGGTCAGGCCACCTGGTACGAATTCGCAAAAGCCATCCTCGAAGAGGCACGCCGCGCACCACTAAACCTGCCGTGGCTTACCTCGGCAACCAATGCTCGTCCTCTAATCGGGCGTTGCGTATTACCAATCTCAACAGAAGAATTTCGCTCGCCAACACGTCGTCCCGCCTACTCCGTTCTTTCGAACACGCGCCTGTTGCAGGCGTTCGGCGTATCCCTTTCAGACTGGCGCACTCAACTGCAAAGATGTTTTTCTTCGGAATCCATCCCCTCGAATCTAACTGCTGCCCTTTCTTCTCCCTAAGCATCGACCCTCCCGGCATCTGTTCTCGAAGCGAGG
Source organism: Candidatus Dormiibacterota bacterium (assembly GCA_035602135.1). Classification (GTDB taxonomy): domain Bacteria; phylum Acidobacteriota; class Terriglobia; order Acidiferrales; family UBA7541; genus Acidiferrum. The sequence continues at coordinate 10,278 of DATNMX010000058.1, read as the reverse complement.
GGCGTCTGAAGGGCAACGAGCCGCCGGAACCCGTGATCTCGCTGGGTGCCCGCTCTGGTAACAAACTCATTGTGTCAAGGGCAAGAGAAAGCATAAGATGCGCGCTTTAGAAGTCCAGAAGAAATTCGGGTTTTATTGCTGCACATATTTATGAGCTGGGTTACTAAAATAAGGGTCTCGTCCAAAAGTATTTTATCCTAAAATGACCGTACGAAACTTGGTGTTGATTACCCTGATCCTGGCGTGTCTCACGCAACCCGCCCTATCCAAGGGCCAAGATTCAACGACCCAACCTTCGGATGAAATTTTACGGGAATCTAAACCGACTGATTTCAACAGAAGCATCTATTACAAAAACAAGCTCGAATTCTCCTTGGAAACCGGATGGCTTCCCATCAATATCCCTTGGCCTTTCGACTTTCTCTTAGGCGATCAGTATAACCAAACTCCGCTTAAGTACACGCTGGTACCCAACATTGCTTCTCTCCGATGGCAAATGGACGACGTACGAGGTCCTTGGATTCTACGCGGCAATTGGGATCTTACGCTCAGCGGGGCTTTCACTGTGATTCCGAGGGGGCCGGAAACCCGGTATGGGGCTTACGACATGGGTATTCGGCGTAATTTTGTCCGGCCTAACTGGAGAATTGTGCCGTACTTTGACTTACGCCTCGGCCTCGGGCGTATTGACGCTAAGGGACCCAAAGGGGCGCCCTGGGCGCAGGGGCAGGACTTCACGTTTACTTTCATGTTGGGCAGTGGGGTGCGATACAACTTCAATTCTCGCTATGCCATTTCGGCCGGCATGAATTACATGCATGTATCAAATCTTTATTTGTCCGAACCGAAGTTTTTAAACTATGGCATTAACGTTTACGGGCCCATGTTTGGGGTCGATATCCGGTTAGGCAAGCATCAACGAGAGTCTGCGCAACAGGGACAGTGACAGTCCCTTGATACAAGCAAATTAAGCGACTCTTCCCAAGTAAAGTGTTGTGCGGCGGGTCGGAATAAATCTAGCTTTTGAAGAATGCAACCCGACCTTACCGTCCCGCTTTCATTCGATCGTTTCTACAATGCTTTCGATGCTCTTGTGGCTATCTTAAGGGAGACACAATCGAACCTAATCAAGTCGCAGCCAAGCCTGCAGGCAGTTCACTCAGCGGTTTTCGTGCTCAGTCAGGGTTCCTCGCACTTCTCGATGTACTCCCACGGAGCACCACGCATCGCATCCTCCCAGGTCAAGACGATCGTGGGATAAGCGCCCAAGTCATGCTCCTGCCACTGAACTTCGAGTTCCATCTCAGGTGGGGGCTCGCCGCAGACCTTCTTTAGATGCTTGATCGCTAGCTGGCACTCCGCATCGATCCATTCACGGCTTGCGCCCGGCGTACCGGCTTCTCCGATGATCTCTACTGGCATCTTCACACCTCCTCGCTAAGAATCCTCTGCCGGCGTCGTCCGTGACGGTTCCTGTGACAGCTGGCGCAGAGCGTAATCAGATTTTGCGTCACATCCCCGCCAAGTTGGCTCCTAGGCTTCATGTGATGAACCTGTAAGTCCTTCATCGCACCGCAGTCTTGGCAGCGCCAACCATCTCGTTCCAGCACCTGGTTTCTGACGTCGGTGTATTCTTCCGGCTGCAGTTTGAGTCTTGGTTGCTTCTGGCGTAGGCGCATCGAATTCGTTGGGCTATCCACAATGAACTTCATGGAGAAGTTCTTCTAGTCTGGCGCCCGCGAGAAAATCCGCGCAGATCATTTCCAGGCAGTAACCTCTAGACTTACCGGTTCCAAGCATCAGGCCGGCAGTCTCAAGGGCCTTCTCGACCACGGGCACCTGGCTCTTATAGAGCTTGAAATAGATAATCTCCCAAGGCTCACTTTCTTTGCCCGTGAGGTGTCGCTCCACCTCTCCTTTAAACCCCTCCTTCGGTAGTTCCTTGGCTTTGTGCAACCAGGTTGCACAATCGAACTTCTCTCCATCCTTCCTGGCTACTTTGACCAACTCCGTCGCTTTGCTCCAACCCACTTCTCGAAGTTCCTGTTTCGGAATCCGCGTCAGGTTTTCGTGAATCGCCATCAGGTAGTAGGCTTTCCTGCGCGAATCGGGAAAACGCTTTGCCAGAAATTCGTCAAACGACTTCAGTTTCTCTAACCTCCAGTACTGCTTCGATCTCACCTCACACAGGTATTCCCCAAGCTCGATAAACCGCGCGTCCTTCTCTTGTTCCTTAGCCTTCTCCCAGCTCAAGATCTCGTCGATCTTGCCCAGGACGAACACTGCGCGCCGACGATTTAGTTCGGGTGTCACGGCAGTCCGCCCGTCAGTCCACAAGCTCGTCAAGCCAATCAAGGTCGCTCGCTCCTGGCTTACGGATGAGTTTCGCCGCTACTAACTGCTCGTTGCTAAGGCAGAGTCCCAAATGGGAACAACTGACGCACCCGTTTTGAGGAAACCGAATGCCGCTATGCGCATTGAAGTGACCGGCCTCGATCTGATTGACTGTGGTCTCTACCAGGCGGCCAAATTCCTGCCGTTGTTCCTCGGAGATCGATGCCCTTAGGTACTGAACCTCAGGAGCATGCTTCCGCACAAACACGACCAGTGCCACCTCCGGAATGCCGCTGATCCAGGAGTAGCAAATGAGTTGCGGATCGAGTGAAAGTAAACCCTCCGGGCCATCCGGGTAGCGATTCGTCGTAGTTTTCCAATCGATCAGGCAGCGCACGCCGCCTATCTCACCTATTGCATCGAGATAGGCAACAAATTCGCTGCCTGCCGTCAGCGTTCGAAGAAATTTGATCTGGAGATCCTTACGTGGGTTGTGGACGCGAACCCGGTCATCCTGTGCGAACCTCTGCAGCAGATGGACTCCCTGGTGCACTAACCGATCCCAAGTCTCCCCCTTTTTGAATTCGAAGGGAGCATCACGGTAGGCCTCCCATTCCTTGAACAGCACTGCGCTGCAATCCTCCTCGCGGAAGTAAGCTCCGAGAGCGTTCTCAAAACAGCGGCCAAAAGCCATCGCCGCGCGAGTTTCCTTTTCCCGCCAACCATCGAGGTACCGGTAACGATAGCTGCGAGGGCATCGGAGATATTGGCTGATCTGCGTGTAGCTATAGACCATCGGAATCTCCCCGCTCGTCGGGCGCATCGGCGTCATCGATTGACGCGCAGGAGAGCACTTCCCACTCGCCAGCGGGTGCGAAGGAATCCAGATTCTGGTAAGAACGTCCATTCAAGGTCTTGTGTGAGGTGCGAACGACCCCGCGAAGGTTTAGGAGAGCCTTTTCATCCACCTGATCGCGGTTGAGCAGGTCGGCGTCATAACCAAAGTCGCGAAGGAACCAATGGAGTTTCCACAGGGCTCTCTCGGTGCAATATAGCCGGCTGAAAAAAGACCGGTCTTGGACGGATTGCGGCTCCAAAATGACGAATCGAACCTCCACGAATGGCTTTTGTGGATGCCACCGATACCAGGCTCTCTCCACACGCACCAGAAACACGCCATCGAAACTGGTTTTGGAATCTTGGTGTCTTGAATGCAAGCCGGGAATCTGATGTCTCATGCCTTAGCCTCCACCGGCTGCGCATAGGAATTGAGTCGGCAAATCAACATGTCCCTGTTCTCCTTTGCACATGCGGTCAGGTGTGAAACAAAGGACTGGACCAGATCTCGATTCGCTTCTTTCAAGGATGGCGTGCCGCAGAAATCAGCGGCGTATGCCTTAACGAGAGTGGGATCGAGATTGTGCTGGCGGATCAGCAGACAGAGTTGATCCCGTAAACGTGGCTGGCCATTGCTTGAACCGTTGCTGGAGTGTTTCGTTGAGGGAGCATGATGCGACGCAGGACCAGAATTACTGGAGAGCGATCCCATCTCCTCGACGGAGCAGAGGCCGATCCCGTACGCTTTTCGCAGGGCGCGGTTGACGGCTCGCGTTTCGGCGATACGCATCTCGGCCCCGTGGACCAACGTGGACACATTGGAGGGATCTGCGTCGCCGTAACCAACGAATCCTTTTGAGCCAGGAGACTTGTAGACGGTTGCTTTAAAAACCCAGCGGTTGGCAAGAGGATCAGAGAAGCGATCCTAAATAAGGGTCTTTATTCCGAAACACCGCCGCCTTTGAGCAATATGCAGCAGGCCCGAATGCGTTACATACCAGCGATTCTCCAGCAGCTGCAGATCTCCAGCGGCCACAGATAAGGCCAGTTTGTCTGTCAGTTGCCTTAACGCCTCAAACGTGGTGGCCGGAAGTTGGCCCCAAATCGACCGCGCACGGCGAGCGTTGGCGCGCCAAGCTGTGGAAGGTTTTCTCATTGGTCTCTCCTGTGCGGTGCATTGCAATGCATAGTATTGCATCATGACGTTAGTGTGTCAAGCACTTGTGCACTCGTCAGATTGGCTGATGGGCATGATAGAATCTGCCGCGAATGAAGAAGGACACGCAATTTACGCTCAGAATTCCTTCAGATCTTAAGAGTCATTTGGAAGAGATCGCTTCATCCGAGGGTCGCAGCGTAGCTCAAGTCTGCGAAGCCTTTTTGAGAGCCGGGATTGAAAGCTACCGGAAAAGAGGCTTCAGTTTTCTCCGGCGCTTTCTGTCTCACCGGGAAAGGGAATCTTCCGAATAGGTTCGGTCCGCCGATTCTAAATACAGAGCGCAATTCATGAAGTTTCCTAAACAGTTAAGCGATCGACATCCAGGGCGTTTTGCTCTAAGGAAGCACGCAACGCCCGTGGGACCGCAAGTAGTGTGTTAGCTTATTGTGCGACGGCGGTAGTTCCATCACGGCGTGACATGAGCAAGGCTCGGACAATACTTCTCATTGTGGGCATCGTCGTGGTTGGATTAGCTGGGGCTATCTGGGCCTTCTTGGTATGGGCCACGTGGAACATCAAATGAGTTCAACTGAACCCGAGCGATTACACCAGCCTACTGTCTCAGTCTCCATTTCGCTCTCAGGCTAGTGAACTCTCTTCAACACATCCCTGATCGCCAATCCTCGGGCATCGCTCTTCTGCAAAGCTGTAAAACATGTGGGCTACGCGTGTTCTTTCACTCGTTCGTAAAAACGATCCTGCCGCGTCCATCTCTACGCTGGTAAACGACAGGCAGCGGGATGAGCGGTAGCTCGCAAACGTTAGTTGCCGGTATCGTGCCTGCAGAGCGGCAAGGTCTTACCCGATCATCTTCGGCGGCTTCTCCGGCGTGTGGCGAATTGTAAAACCGCATGGCTTCGTTTCCCGCAAGGTTGCCACTCAGATATTCTGCAATGTTGTTTTCCATGTTTGCGGGAAAGGATGGCACAGGGCCAACTAGCTTTGCTTGATAGGTCTTCAGCATGACTTCTCTGAATACGGGAAGCGCGGCTCTGCCGCCGGTTTCCATTCCGCCCAGTGAGCGGTTGTCATCGAATCCGATGCGCACCGCAACGGTAATTCCATCGGGGCCGTAAGTCGACCCTACAAAAAGTGCGTCCCGGTAGTTGTTCGTCGTGCCTGTCTTACCCATCACCGGGATCGGGAAGCTACGCGCGTCGAGCGCGTGCGCAGTACCCGACGGAATGCGCACCACCCCACGCAATCCTTCTTGGATCATGGATAGTTCCAGTCCGTTCTCGTTGATCGAACAACAGGGCAAGGGATGACTGTAAATAACGTCTCCCCCATTTTGTTCGATCTTTGCGATCACGTAGGGCTCGGCATGTAAGCCGCTAGCCATCATTCGGTAAGCATTCGCAAGTTCCAGTAAGGTGACTTCGGATGCGCCGAGGGCAGTAGTGTCATAGCGATGCAATGAAGTCCGGATGCCAACGTCTCGAGCTGTCTTCAAGACCGAATTGATTCCGATCTGTTGAACAACCCAGACCGCGACTGCGTTTCTCGACTCCGCCAGCGCCTGCCGCACCGGGATAACGCCTTTGAATTGATTGTCGAAATTGGAGATCCACTTGACACGACGGTCTCCCGACGTGCTCACCGAGATGGGCTCGTCCGGCACGCGAGTATCGAGATCCAGGGCGCCTTGACGAAACGCCGCCAGATAAACAATCGGCTTCATGGCCGAGCCGGGCTGGCGCATGGCCTGCGTTGCCCGGTTATAGTCGCTGTAAGTGCTGCTGCGGCCTTTATATATTCGTCGCCCACCGGCCTCGGCCAGGATGGCAGAGTCCCCGTTCCGCAGAACAACCACGGAGCCCTGAATCAGCCCCGTATGCTGGGGATGACGCCTTTCATAAAGTTTCAAGCCGCTTTCGAGTGCCGCATTCGCGATGCCCTGGATCCGATCGTCGATCGTTGCATAAACCTGGATGTGGCCCTCCAGCAGTTGGTTAATTCCGATATCGGGGGCGAGGGTGGCGTCGAGCCCCTTAAGCTCATCGAGAACATTTCTCACCGCTGCGGGCGCTTCGAGCGGTCCATTAACATGCGCAGCCAGGTGAATTGGAGCTTGTCGGCTGCTCTCCGCTGTCTCTGCGGAAATAAAATGGTTCTTAACCATGAGCGCTAAGATCTGACTTCGTCTGCGCAGGGGTTTTTGATTGCCTGCCAAGGTTGGGGCATACTCGCCGGGCGACTTGGTGATGCCTGCCAGAAGTGCCGCCTTGTCGGCATCACCTGCTGTGAGTGCTGTCACCGGTATGCCAAAATAATACTGCGAGGCCTTTGCGAAACCGTAGCGGCCATTTCCCAAGTAGATGAAGCTGGCGTATCGCGCGAGTAGTTCTTCTTTGGCCCTGCGCTTGGATCCGTAGCGCTTCTGCATCTCTCCCTCGATCCACAACGAGAGACGCATTTCCTCTACTTTCAGCAAGAATCGGTTGGTGCCCGGCACACCGATAACGCAGGCCAGAACGTGCGAGAGAAGGCCCTCATGCTGAAGTGTATTGCTATTTTTTGTGCTGGTAAGTTTTTGCAGGAAGAAACCGCGCACCAGCTGTTGAGTAATCGTCGAGCCGCCTTGCGAAAACACTGGTGCGCGCTCCGCGGGGCTCTGGCCGTTTGAGCCCTCGGCGCGGGCGATCAAGGCGTGAATGTTTGTCTTCCCGAGCAATCGAGGGAATACTGAATAATCCACCCCCGCGTGTGAGAAAAAGTTCTCATCCTCGGCCGAAAGGATCGCCTGCCACAGGACGTCAGGAATACTCTTATATTGGATAATTTCCCGACGTTCCCTTGCTAATTCAATGAGGACGTGGCCATTCGCATCGTAGATGTGACCCATGGTGGGAGGTTCAAAGCGAAGGAACGCGTCTAAATCCGGCAAATTTGTTCGATTGTAGCTGATGTAAATCATCCCGCACAGGATGAGCGCAAGGGGGACAACAGCTAGCGCCGAAGCAATGCGAAGCAAGCGACTCGCGCTATAAACCCTCCATAGGCCGGCAAATAATCTGTGAAAGGTCCAAGGAAACCGTAGAAAACGTAGCTGAGTTTTGAGCATGAGAACTGCTTCCAGGCGGAGCGCGGGTGTCCAGATTCTCATCCCATACTTGGCGCATTTTCCCGGTACTTCGCATCTGAAACAACAAGCCTCTCATAGCGAGCGTTTGGATTCTGTACGATATGGGTCACTTCCATGTATCGAACCTGAGGCCCGCCCGCGGAAGAGCGAAGCCGAAATTGCCTGGAAGGACGGACGCGCGTCTTCTATCTAAATTGTGGTGTCATTTCCGCCGCCTGGACAAAACCGATAGGAAGCTACTGCGCTCAGTAGCTGGTTAACCCTATACATGCTTTTGCGTTTACTTGTGAGAATGACGACGAGAACTAGAACCGCGGCGGCAATCAGCCAGCGGCCGGAATGCTCATCACATCCTGAGCCATTTCTTCAAGATCGAGCTCGCTGGTTCCAGCTCTTCCTCCGCACACACGGCAGCGAATTTGCCCGATAAATACAAATGTGTTCTAGAAGGGACAGACTCGCGTCCTCGCCTCTTCTAGCCTTATGGGCTAGTAGTTCCCAGAGTCAGGACAGGACGCGGCCAAAGGACTGCCCGGGGAGGAAGAGTTGAAATCTCCTAGAAACGGTGAAAGAGGTTCCGGCAAGACGATTCTCGTACTTGCTCTTCTGGTGCTTGTCGTGGGAGCGGTCTACTTTGTCGCTACGCGAAATTCGTCTGTTCAGAACGTATTTTCCTCCATTAAGGAATCAACGCAAGATGCGGCTACAACATCCAGGGTGCGCACGGCCCTGCTCCTGTCTAAACACGCATCTCCCTTTGACATCAAAGTGCAAACAATCCAGGGCGAAGTTACCTTGGAGGGTCAGGTGCCTTCGGAACAAGTCAAGAGCGTCGCCGGTGCGATCGCTCAGGATACGTCGAGCGTCAAACAAGTGCACAATAATCTGGGCGTCAACCCTGCCATCGAGCGCAACCCGGATAGGGAGCACCTCGGAGAACGGGTTGCGGATCTGGAAATCAAGACTCTTGTCACCGATGCTCTTTCGAAGAATGCCGATTTGGCTGAAGAACACATCGGCGCGGAAGTAAAAAACCGAACGGTGGCTCTCAACGGAACGGTCCAGACCACCAATCGGAAATATACCGCCGAGCAAATCGCATGGCAGGTTCCGGGCGTCCAGGGCCTCACGGACAATCTCAACGTCGCCGATGCCCAGGCGAGGCCGGAGAGTGCTGACGATAAACTGGCGCGCCGCGTGGAGTTTGAACTCTACTCCACAAAGGCAATTCCTCTGAAGACCGTGCAAATCCACGCCGATAACGGCGTCGTTACCCTGACCGGCACAGTTCTGTCCCGTGCGGAAAAACTGTTGGCGGAAAAGACCGCGAAATCCGTTGAAGGCGTTCGCAGAGTCGTGAATAGTCTGGCTGCACCAGAGGAAACGTAGCCGGGCTGCCCCCTGCGCCCGGTTTGCGCGCTGGGATTCTAACGGGTGTAACGACGCGTCAGAAAGAGATCCCGTAGGATAACCCTACCGACTTAACATCGTTTTGTGTTCTGACCACCACGCCGGGAATGATCGAACGCAGAGCAATGATTTTCAGCGAATCCAAGGATCTGGTCGCTGCGCGGCATAATACCGAACTAAGGGGCAACCGATCCCGAGCTCGGCATTCAAACGCCCTGCGATGGAGAAAATCAGAAAAGACTGCGTCGATGTAACGTCAGGCTGAAAACATTGTTGAGCAATCTTGTTTTGATAGGTTGAAAGAAATGTTGAAAGAAAATGCAGTTGAGGTTGAAGAATTGCAGTCGGGGATGAGCAATTCCGCGAACAAGGAATCCGATTCTGTACAAATTCAGGAATCTGCATCCGCCGCAACTAAGCCATCTGATTCAAAACCACCCGCCAGCGATCAGGAGGTTGTTCCTGCTGTTGTACAGAGGGCCATTGGACCGCGAACGAGCGCAGGTAAAGAGAAAAGCAAGTACAACGCAATCAAGCACGGAATATTCTCCAAGATCGTCTTGTTGAGAGGCGAATCGGGATTGGAATTCAATTCTGTGTCGAACGAGCTTCGGAATGATCTCCGGCCAGAAGGGGCGCTTGAGGAGATTCTGGTCGAAAAACTGGTGTCCCTTTTATGGCGTTATCGCCGAATGCTAATTGCCGAAGGAGCGGAGATTCAGAGAGGAGTAAGATTCCACTGGTGGTACAAATCAGAACGCGACGAGAAGGAGACTGCATATTCCTAAGATCGGAGGAAAAGATTAGAGCCGGTTTGATTTGGAGGCTAGATAAATCCTTTCATCCGGAAGAGGTGTATCGAGATTCTGCAACACTTTAAGGACGCTATAGAGATTAGGGGTTTTGATTCCTCTCTCGACCGGCACCTCTTGGCCCTTGTCTATGGTGACGCGGAGATGTCGGGCCCGCGCGACTCTCTCGTTCTGAGTTACGTAATTTATTCCCACCGTGGAGAATACCCGGATATAAAAGAACTGCAGAACCTTGCAACGCCGGAGAGGCGTAAAGCCGCGTTTCTTGCCCAATTTCGGATGAACGCGCATCCCGTGGATAGGGCAAGACAGCCATTCGATCTGGACCTGTTGCGAACTGCTAACACGATTCCGGGCCGTATCGTCGCGGACTCAGAAACTATTCCAGCGCCTTGCGGCTCCTCCTCCAGCGCCGGTGGTCACCTGGACGTATAGTCGGGTTACCGGACATCTCTAACAATGTCGGCTCAGTCAAATCCTTTTTTGAACGCACTTCTCTGTTCACTCGGAAGAGTGGTCTTCGTTGTTCTGTTTTGACCTCTGCGCATTGACGACCACGGCTCGTTCGTAATCTATCGGTC
>DATNMX010000057.1:0-32824 GCA_035602135.1 Candidatus Dormiibacterota bacterium | reverse complement strand
CGGTTGATGTCGATGGCAGGGAAAATGCGCTTATCGACGAGCCGCCTGTCCAGATTGATCTCCATATTGCCGGTGCCTTTAAACTCTTCGAAGATGACGTCGTCCATGCGGCTGCCGGTATCGATCAGCGCGGTGGCGATGATGGTGAGCGAACCGCCCTCTTCCACGTGGCGCGCGGCGGCGAAGAAGCGGCGCGGGCGCTGCAGAGCGTTGGCGTCGATACCACCCGAGAGAACTTTGCCGGAGGGCGGCGTAACCGCGTTGTACGCGCGAGCGAGGCGCGTGATCGAATCCAACAGCACGACTACATCGCGCTTGTGCTCGACAAGGCGCTTGGCCTTTTCTAAAACCATTTCCGCAACTTGAATGTGGCGCTGCGGCGCCTCGTCGAAGGTAGAGGAGATAACTTCGCCCTTGACCGTACGCTGCATGTCGGTGACTTCTTCGGGGCGCTCGTCGATTAGCAGGACGATTAGTGCAACTTCCGGATGATTTGTGGCAATCGCATTGGCCATGGACTGCAGAATCATGGTCTTTCCGGTGCGCGGGGACGCATTGACGAGTCCGCGCTGGCCCTTGCCGACGGGGCAGAGAAGATCGAGCACGCGACCCGTCATATTTTCCTTGGTGGTTTCCATCTTCAGGCGGCCCTGGGGATAGAGCGGCGTCAGGTTATCGAAGAAAATTTTATTGCGCGCGACTTCGGGGTCTTCGAAATTTACGGCTTCGACTTTGATCAAAGCGAAATAGCGCTCGCCATCTTTCGGCGGACGGACCTGGCCGGAGACGGTGTCACCGGTGCGCAGATCGAATTTGCGGATCTGCGATGGGGAAACATAGATGTCGTCGGGGCCGGGAAGATAGTTGTATTCGGGGGCGCGGAGAAAGCCGAATCCGTCGGGGAGGCATTCGAGGACGCCTTCGGAAAAGATCAAGCCGTTCTTTTCGGTCTGCGCGCGGAGGATCTGGAAGATCAGCTCCTGCTTGCGCATGCCGCTGGCGCCGGGAATATTTAATTCCTTGGCGATCTTGGCGAGGTCGGTGATGTTTTTTTCCTTCAGCTCGGCAAGGCTAATGCTCATCTGATTGTTTCCTTCAACGCTTGTTTCTTTCATATGTCCTTAACTTGTATGGCGAAATTGGACCCTGAGAATCCGGAATTTTTACGGGGTAGCGCACAGCTCTGGCGGAAATACGAAACCGTCCAGGATGGGCAAACCAGACTTTTGCAACCGGCTTCAGCGCCGGGGCGAAACAAACCAGCATCCGCGAGAAAGCACGGTGAACTGGATTAGTTAGTCAAACTCTTGTCTTTCTCGGCGCCGGCGACGAAAGGTTCCGTGACGGGCGCAACTACCGCGGGGTGCTCGATGGGCACAATGAGCCGTTCGAGCGCAACCTGCAGCACTTCATCCATGGTCTCGACGAAATGAAGCGTAAGACTAGAGAGGATCTCCTGGGGGATCTCCGCCAGGTCCTTCTCATTGTCCTTCGGAAGCAGCACTGTACGCAAGCCCATTCGATGGGCGGCCAAGAGCTTCTCCTTAACGCCACCAATGGGCAGAACTTTGCCGCGCAGGGTGATTTCGCCGGTCATGGTAACGTCGCGGCGCACGGGAATCCTGGTAAGAGCGCTAACGATGGAAGTGCAAATGGTGATGCCGGCGGATGGGCCGTCTTTTGGAATGGCGCCTTCCGGCACGTGTACGTGAATATCGATGTTGCGGTAAAAATCCTTGAGCAGGCCGAAGGTAGCGGAGCGCGAGCGGATGTAGCTCATAGCGGCTTGCGCTGACTCTTGCATGACATCGCCAAGTTTTCCGGTGAGCGTCAAACGGCCCTTGCCTTCCATCAAGGTAGCTTCGGTGGAGAGAACGGACCCGCCGACTTCGGTCCAGGCGAGGCCGGTGGTCAGGCCGATTTCGTTGTGTTTCTCGAGCCAGAATTCGCGGTACTTCAGCACGCCGAGAAAATCGTTGGCATTGCTAGGGGCAATCTCTGTTGTTACGGCAGGGCCTTCGGTGACGACTTTTCTGGCCATCTTACGGGAAATGTTCTGGATCTCTCTTTCGAGACTGCGCACACCGGCTTCATGAGTGTAGTGTCGAATAATATGGAGCAGGCCCTCGTCGGTAAAGGAAAGGTTCTTTTCGTTCAGGCCGGTAGCCTGGCGCTGACGCTTGACGAGGAAGCGCTTAGCAATTTCGAGTTTTTCCTGCTCCGTATAGCCTGGGAGTCGCAGGATTTCCATTCGATCTTGCAGCGGCTGCGGAATGGTGTGGAGAACGTTGGCGGTGCAGACAAACATGACCTTGGAAAGGTCATACTCGACGTCCAGGTAATGATCAGTGAAGGCGTGGTTCAGCTCCGGATCGAGCACTTCCATTAAAGCGGCAGATGGATCGCCGCGGAAGTCGGTAGACATCTTGTCGACTTCGTCCAGCACGAAAATGGGGTTTACGGTGCCGGCTTTCTTCATCATCTGGATGATTTGGCCAGGCAGGGCGCCAATGTAGGTGCGGCGGTGGCCACGAATCTCCGCCTCATCGCGGACGCCACCGAGAGAAACGCGGACAAATTTGCGTCCCGTGGCGTGGCCGATGGACATAGCCAAGGAAGTTTTACCAACCCCTGGAGGCCCGACGAAGCAAAGAATCGAACCCTTGGGGTTCTTCACGAGCTGGCGCACAGCCAAGAATTCGAGAATGCGTTCCTTAACCTTTTCGAGGCCGTAATGCTCGTCGTTGAGAATTTTCTCCGCAGCGAGGATGTCGCGAATCTCTTTCGATCTCTTCTTCCATGGTACGGCGAGCAGCCAGTCCAAGTAGTTGCGGCTGACGGTGGATTCCGCGGACATGGGCGGCATTAATTCCAGGCGCTTGAGCTCCTGGATAGCCTTCTCATGTACTTCCTTGGACATACCAGCGGTGTCGATTTTCTTTTTCAGCTCATCGATTTCGCTTTTTTCGCCGCGGCCGAGTTCCTTCTGAATGGCTTTGAGCTTTTCGTTGAGGTAATACTCTTTCTGCGCGCGCTCCATCTGACGCTTTACGCGGGTATTAATGTTGCGATCGACGTTGAGCTTTTCCAGCTCGATTTCGAGGATATCAGCGATGCGATTCAAGCGTTCCAGCGGATCCACAGTTTCGAGCAGGTCCTGTTTTTCGTCGACGGGGAGTTGCAGGTTTGCAGCAATGGTGTCCGACAAGCGCGCAGGATCGTCGACGCGCGCCGCGGCAATCATGGTGTCGTAATTCAGGCTTTGCGAAAGCTTGATAAATTGTTCGTACAGACCGGTTACCTTCTCAACGATCTGTTGTACCGAAGGCGAAGGCTCGACGCGCGCGCTCAGCAGGCGCACGGTAGCGCGAAAGAAACCCTCTTCGGAGGTGATCGACAAGGATCGAGCGCGCTCCACGCCTTCCACCAAGACTTTAATATTGCCGTCGGGCAGTTTCACGCTTTGTACGATGTTGGCCAGCGTGCCAACGGCGTAAATTTCTTCCGGCTTGGGATCGTCGATGGAAGCGTCATGCTGCGTGGAAAGAAAAATCTTCTTATCGCCGGCCAAGGCCTCTTCGAGGGCGCGAACGCTCGCTTCGCGACCGACGATAAACGGGGTCATCTGTTGCGGAAAAATGACCATATCGCGCACCGGCATCATGGGCACGCGCTTCATTTCTTGTTTTTCGCGAGTGAACATTAGGGCCCCTGAACTGCGTCCTGTACTGCCTACGACACCAAGAAGCGGCGGCGTTTTCAAAAAAACTTAAAACCAGGCTAGCCGGCTTTTTCGAGCAAACTCCAGTTGATTTCGCGGGTGCGGACCATCTCCGCGGTGACCACGAAATCGCGCACCTTGCGTTGCATGGGAAGGTGGTACATCAATTCCAGCATGAGGTCTTCGAGAATCATGCGCAATCCGCGCGCACCGACTTTGCGTTGCATAGCGAGTTCCGCGACGGTCTCCAGACCATCCTCGGTGAAACGCAAGCGCACATTTTCGAACTCAAAAAGCCTCTGGTATTGTTTCAGCAAGGCGTTTTTTGGTTCGGTCAAAATCGTTACCAGCGTTGCTTTATCCAGATCGTTCATTATTCCGGCAACGGGAAGACGGCCAACAAACTCCGGAATCAATCCGTAACGGATGAGATCGCCTGGCTGAACGTGTTCGAGCATTTCCGTATTGCGGCGCTTAGCGGTGGAAGGATTAGCATCGGTGTGAAAGCCCAGCGAGCGGCGGCCAGCGCGTTTCTCGATGATTTTTTCCAGACCCACGAACGCGCCGCCACAAATAAAAAGGATGTTGGTGGTGTCCACGGGAGTGAATTCCTGGTGAGGATGCTTCCGTCCGCCTTGCGGTGGCACGTTGGCAATGGTGCCTTCCAGTATCTTCAGAAGCGCCTGCTGAACGCCTTCCCCGCTGACGTCGCGGGTAATGGACGGATTCTCGTCCTTCTTGGCGATCTTATCGATTTCGTCTATATAAATGATGCCTTGCTGCGCCTTTTGAACGTCTCCGTCGGCGGCCTGAAGCAGCTTCAAAATAATATTTTCGACATCCTCGCCGACGTAACCTGCTTCCGTAAGCGTGGTTGCATCGACGATGGCGAAGGGTACATCCAGCATGCGCGACAGCGTTTGTGCGAGAAGAGTTTTGCCGGTGCCCGTCGGGCCGATTAAGAGAATGTTGGATTTGCTTAGCTCGACGTCCCCGGGCTGTTTATTGAGGAAAATTCGCTTGTAGTGGTTGTATACGGCGACCGCCAGCTTCTTCTTCGTGCGATCTTGTCCAATAACGTAACCGTCCAAGAACTGCTTGATCTCCGGCGGGCGAGGAAGCCGCTTCGCGGGTGCGGTAGCTTGCTCACGTTTTTCATCCTCGAGGATGGTTTGGCACACGCCCACGCATTCGTTGCAAATGTATGCACGGGGATAATCCGAAGGCGAACTAATGAGTTTCTCCACCTGTTCCTGCGTCTTATGGCAGAAGGAACAGCGCAGGGGCTCGTCTGGGTTGAATTTCTTCACTGGTGTGCAGGCCTCGTTTCCGCCAGGCTTGAGCGGAGTCTGTGTCTATTATTCTAGGCCGATTTTTCCCCTAAGAGAAAGACAAACTGAAAGGCTACTAACTTTTTGGAACAGGGCCAGGGCAGCCGTGCGATTCGCAGCGGCGGCGTCTAACGATGTTTATAAATGATTTCGTCAATCATCCCATATTCCTTAGCTTGTTCGGGATTCATGATGAAATCGCGCTCGACGTCTTTCTCAATGCGGCTCACGGTTTGTCCACTGTGCTGCGCGAGCAATTTATTGATCACCATGCGCATGCGCAGGATTTCTTTGGCGTGAAGGTCAATATCGGTGGCCTGGCCGCCGAGGCCGGACATCCATGGCTGATGAATGAGGATGCGTGCGTTGGGCAGAGCGAAGCGTTTCTTGGGAGTACCTCCGGCGAGGAGCACCGCGGCGATGGAGGCGGCCTGGCCTACACAAGTGGTAACCACGTCGGGTTTAACGAACTGCATAGTGTCGTAAATCGCGAAGCCCGCAGTGATGGAACCACCGGGAGAATTAATGTACAGCTGAATATCCTTTTCCGGATCTTCGGCCTGGAGAAAGAGCATCTGCGCAGTGGCCAAATTCGCCACGTGGTCGTCGATGGGCGTGCCGATAAATATGATGTGCTCTTTGAGGAGCCTAGAATAGATATCGTAGGCGCGTTCACCGCGGCTGGTCTGTTCGACCACCATGGGTATAAGCGTTGTGCCGCGATAGTCTGGTTCTTCAACATTTTTCATGGGGTTGGTGAACCGAGCCTGACAGTGATTTGACCACTCAGCTGTCACGAAATGTGCCAGCCGTCCTGGCGGTTGCAGTTTAGTTCCGACGCGCAAGAAGACGCATAAAAATTGAATCTTTTACTTTGCATCCGGTGCCGCGGGGGTGCTAATCCGGGCGTTCTGCGCGAGCCAGTCGAGAGTCTTATCACTCCGCAGCTTCGCTTTCATCCTATCGAGCGTGCCCTGCTTTGTCAAACGAGCGCGAATGGCTTCCGCCGATTCGTCACTATGGCCTGCTAGGTGTTGAAGTCCGTGCGTAAGCTCCTCTTCGGAAACATCGATGTTTTTTGAGGAGGCAATACGATCCACGATAAGTTCCGCTTTCACGTCATCCTTGGCGCGCTCTTCTTGGCGGTGCCGCAGGCTCACCCAGTCGACGTTTATCGCGCGCGGATCGACACCCTGTTGCGCCAAAGAACGTACCACGCGCTCCAGGCGCACATCCATTTGATGCTCAACGAGGGCCTGGGGTACAGGAAAATCGTGCAGTTTCACGATCTCAGCGAGTACTTTTTCACGTAGCAACTCTTGGTGCTTGTGGTCCCGCTGATGTTCCAGCCCCTCGCGCACTTTCTTCTTCAGCTCATCCAGGGTCGTAGCATCGCTAACGTCTTTTGCGAATTCATCGTTCAACTCGGGAAGTTTCTTCGTCTTGATGCCGAGAATGTCAACCGCGTAGCGATAAGTTTTGCCGGCGAGCTTGGCATCGGGATAGTCGGCGGGGTACTCCACATCAAAATCCTTGTGATCTCCGATGTTGGCCCCGCGCAGATTCTCATTGAACGGCTGCATGGTTTCCTCAGCGCCGATGTGGCAAAGAACACTATCGGCCTGCAACGATTCGCCGCCTCCGGCCGGCGTGCCCATCAGCTTGAGCTGTACGAAATCGCTGTCTTGCACGGATCGCCCTTCGACTGGGGTAAAAGCAGCGGCGCGCTCGCGCATCTCTTCCAGTGTTTTGGCGACATCCTCGTCGGTGATGTCCATGGAAGGCATTTCCAGTTGCAGGTCGTTGTAATTGGCTAGCTCGAATTCCGGTAGAACTTCGAACACAGCGCGGAATTTCAGCGGCTGACCTTCGTTGAAGTCCAGTTTATCGACCTGCGGTTGGGAGACGGGCGTCAGTTTTTGCTCGGAGACGGCTTTCTCGACACGTTCCGGCACCAGCGACTGCAGCACCTCGCCCTTAATATCGTCCGCGAAGCGGCGGCGGATCAACGTTATCGGAGCTTTCCCGGGGCGGAAGCCAGGAACGCGCGCGACCTTCGCAAATTCCTTCGCGACCCGCTCCATGGCCTTCGATACTTCGTCCGCAGGAATCTCCAGATCCAGCTCGCGGCGGCACGTTGCTTCAGCCATACACAAATCCTTTCCAGGCCTCAATCATTGACACGGGTTAAATATTCGCTGTCTCAGCGGCAGCATCCAGTTCGCGATGAAAGAAACTCTGGGCTTTCAGAAGAGGCCACACAGGTGAGAAGTCTACCTGCAATCCAAACAACGATTATAAGTGACGTGTCACATAGCGTCAATTTGAAGTGGATAGGAGACCGAGGCACCCAATGGGCTGGTGTCTGCGGAATTAAAAAGTGTGAAGTGGCAGACTACGCGGTTTTTGAAGTAGGCTCCGTCGCTGCAACCTGCACCCGATACTTCCATTCCGCGCATTCCGCGCGGCCGTCAACCATGTTGGGGTCAAGATGCAAAAGAACCAATCCACTGGCCGGCAATTCCGGCCATTCGACGGCAGCGAAGTGCAGCAGCACCCAATATATGTGCGGGGGGAAATAAGGGGAGTTGAAAAGGATCACGCCGGTGCACAGATGGGCCTTGAGCCAGCAGAGATAGCCGTCCAAATGGCCGACTGCGGAAATGCGGAGGGAAACTGAGGTTGAGCCGGGATTGCAAACCTTCTTGTCGAAATCCAAATGGTAACAAGGTGCAGCGCCGGCAAGTTCGGTGAAGCGTTTTGCGGAAGGGCTGAAATCCAGGTCGTAAAATCGCGCAGGAAACCGTCCCAAGCCAATTTCATCAGAAGAAAAGGGCAAGAGGAACGTCTCGCATGCGGCGGGTACGATGCGGGCCCAAGGCTTCAAGAAGCGCTCGCGGGCGGCAGCTATGTATTCCACAACATTTCGGCGTCGAAGCCGAAACTACCCAGGATCTCGCTGACCAGTACATCGCAGTGCTCGGGCACATGGATCTTCTCGGAATCTCCGCGAATGACGCTGATGCGGTCCTGGAAGCCATTGACCCGGATTAGCTCCGAGGCTAGGTCGGTGATAACGTTCTTTTCGATCGCCAACGCGTGACATGTGGGTTACTCGCGCATGCTGAGTGTCGACATCAATATTAGGGCAACGCGAGTAAGTAAACGAATTTTCGCTCTGCGCACCAATCCGCGCAGGTTTGGGTGAAGGGGTAGCTAGGTTCGTCGAATCGTTGTCGGAGGGCCGTCAGAGTACGCATAAGCGCTGGCCGCAGGATCATCTGCAGATTAAGCGGATGAAAGCCAGACCCGAAGGGCGCGACCAAGGATTGGCCCCAATGTTGAATCTGAGCGCCCAGGATGTGCTCTAATACTCAACCTAACAATCGGATCATAAAGACTATGAAATCGAACACTCCTTCAAAAGCAACAGTCGCAACAGGTAAATTGGTTTTAGTGGCCGGAGGGACGGGCGGATTGGGACGCGCCGTAAGTCTGGAGTTCCTGAAGGAAGGCACCCGTGTGGTTGTCACGTACAGGAAGCAGGAAGAGCTTGACGCTCTGAAGAATCTAGCTGGCGGGAACGGCTTCCGGCTCGAGGGCCACGGTGTTGACGTCACGGATGAAGCGGAAGTTGGTAAGTTCATCGAAGGAATTGTCAAGCAGCACGGACGACTTGACGCTATGGTGAATACGGTCGGCGGCTATGCTGGCGGTGTGAAATTATGGGAGCTGGATACGAAGGTCTTCGATCAAATGCTGGCGTTGAACCTGCGCTCCGGTTATGCGCTGTCGCGTGCCGCCGTAAGGGTAATGCTCAAGCAAGGGAGCGGAGCGATTGTAAACGTCGCGTCCAAAGCTGCGATTGATCACGGTGCCGGCGTCGGTGCGTATGCCGCTTCAAAGGCTGCCGCGGTAGCCTTGATGGATTCGCTTGCCGAAGACCTGAAGGGCACAGGAATCCGCGTGAACTCAGTTCTTCCCAGCATCATTGATACGGAAGCGAACCGGAAAGCAATGCCCAATGCAGATTTCACGAAGTGGCCGAAGCCAGAAGACATTGCGCGTGTCATCGTGTTCCTGTGCAGCGATAGTGCGAAAGTCATTGATGGTGCAGCCGTGCCCGTATTTGGAAATAGCTGAGGCTTTTGGTAGGGTGCTTTTGTGTCCATTCGACCTGTCAAGCGAATCCTCAAGTCAAAGCCGACCATCGAAGGTGCGGGAGTTCACCCGCGTCGGGCATTCGGTTTCCAGAACACAAGACGAGGAGAAAGCGAATCCCGAAGGGCCCTGCCTATCGTGCACCGATAAGCGAAAATTCGCGGGCAAATAATCGCATTTTGCTGCCCAATAGTGTCGAGCTTAGACGGCACCTATGTAGCCGGCACGTTCTGTTACACCTATGTGTCCGGGTCGGACCCAGTGAGCGACCCGACACATAGGTAACCCAGAAAAGATGGCGCGCCCGGAGGGACTCGAACCCCCGACCCTCTGCTTCGAAGGCAGACGCTCTATCCAACTGAGCTACGGGCGCCTTCACTGATTCTAAAAGATTTGCCTCTCGCTCGACCATCCATTTGTTAGGTCAACCCGTTCACTGTGCCGGAGCTGTGGCAGAATTCCTGAATTCCGACACAGTGGGTGCCGGAATCGCGAGCATTTCATTGGCATGGCGGTTGATTTTCAGCAAGGCTTCGCGCTACATCTTCAATTTCATCTGTGAATACTTCTTGAACACTTATCCCCTGCTGATATCTCGTTTTCTTCCGCCGAGCAGATGATTACGCCGCCTGCGCAGGAGTTTCTTGCAAAACGAATCCGCTATTCGGGAAAACGGCTCGTCCCTTCCCGATAGGTCCCAAGGCACCAGCGGCCCTGGGCAGACACACGAGCTTCGGTTCCCGCGCGAGGTGTCTCCGTTCGTGTATAGGATCTCTGACCGCGCGGGACTCTAGTACAACTCGCGATATCGGTGTTACTCTGCACGCCGAACGGCAAGAAGCGTTAAATCGTCCGTTTGCTTCGAACCCTCCCGAAAGCTCAGCAGGTCCTCGAGACACTCAGAAATTAGCCCCGCAGGCTCTATCACGGTGTGCCGCTCCGCCAGCGTGCGGATTCGGTGGAGACCATACTCTGCACCTGCGCGATTCCGTGCCTCCGTCAAACCGTCGGTATACAGGAACAGAGTGTCACCGTGAGCCAGCGTGAGCCGATGAACAGGGAAGCGCGTGTTACAGAACATCCCCAGAGGCACTCCAGTGGAATCCTTTGGCGTTGCTCCGTCACTGTGAATGTGAAGCACGGGAAGGTGGCCCGCGCTGACAAACTCCACCGAACCATCGTGGGCAGCTCGTCCCACGACGAGGGTCGCGAATTGTCCAGCGAGAGTACTCTCGCAGAAAATGCGGTTGCCGTCTTCCACCATGCGATCGAGCGGGAGAATGGCTTCAGCAAGGCTGCGAAACGTTGCATGGAGGTGACTCATGAGCATCGACGCAGCAACGCCCTTGCCGGAGACATCCCCCAGCATAAAGAGCAGGCCGCCGTCTGTTTCGAAAAGATCGCAGTAATCGCCGCTTACCATGCCGGCGGGTTGATAGTGGTAGCGCACGTCCCAGCCAGCCGGTGCCAGGCCGGGTTTCGGCAAGAGAGCGCGCTGGATGCGTGCGGCCAGGGAAAGATCACTCTCCAAGGCACGCTGTTCGGCGTTCGTAAGATGGTCCAGACAGAACCGCACCAACGGATCGGCCAGTAGGCGCTCCGCTTCAATGGTGTCGTGGCACATCTCGCAGAGCCCGAATGTTCCTTGATCGATACGGCTCAGCGCGGTGTCCACAGCCGTCAACAGTCGAGAAAGAGAAGCATCGGCGGCGGGGGAATGTAAAGCCTCGTGAAGGCGCTCGCGGCGTTGTACCAGCTCGGTGCGCAAATACGTTTGTTCGGCAGTGGCCATATTACCTCCTGCCATAGGTTGCTGTTTTGTAGCTGTGCTTTCCATCCGATTTCCTCCTTTGAACTGAGGAACACGGGAATTGGCTTAACGGTGACGGTATCGGCTCTCCGCTTCCGATTCGCCGATGGAGCGTGAAAGAGCACGGTCCGCCAAACCGTTGCTGGATTTCATTTGATGCTGCAAACGGCGAGACGGTGCAGGAATTTTTGTTCCCGCCTCGAGGCTCAGATCTTTCGCATGGCGTTCATAATGGATCGAGGAAGTGCTGTGCCGTAACTGTGCCAGAATCCTTTCTTTTCTATTCATTGGGGCTAGCTTTGAGCGAAAAGCAGATGCCCGATTTGTTGGAAACATTGATAGTTAGAATTATTGAACGGAGCAGTTGGAGTCGGAGTCCGCGCTTCGAAGGCAGACGCTCTATCCAGCTGAGTTACGGGTGCGCAGCTATCTCCCTCTATACCTCAGGGACGTCTAGAGTTCAATGGCGCCCCGGCTGTGAACCATTGGCAAACACAATGGTGTGATTGTACGATGTGGTCCCCAAGACATTAGCTGCAGGAAAGGAGACAAAATGACGGATCAGAACAAGATAATCCTCGAACCGAAGATCACGACCAAAGACGGCACGCAGATCTACTACAAGGACTGGGGCAAGGGACAGCCCGTCGTTTTCAGCCATGGCTGGCCGCTCAGCGCAGATGCCTGGGAAGACCAGATGGTTTTTCTGGCCGACAAAGGTTTCCGCTGTATCGCGCATGACCGCCGCGGCCATGGCCGATCGAGCCAGACCTGGGATGGAAATGAAATGGACACTTATTCCGACGACCTCTCTGCGCTCGTCGAAGCCCTGAATTTAAAGGATGCCATCCACGTTGGTCATTCCACGGGCGGCGGTGAAGTCGCCCGCTTTATCGGGCGTCACGGCTCGAAACGTGTCGCCAAGGCCGTACTCATCGGTGCGGTGCCGCCGCTGATGCTGAAGACGGCCTCCAATCCCGCGGGATTGCCAATCGAGGCATTCGACGACATCCGCGCCAATGTCCTTGCCGACCGCTCGCAGTTCTTCAAGGATCTCACGGTGCCGTTCTACGGCGCCAACCGGCCAGGCGCCAAGGTCTCACAGGGTTTGCGAGACTCGTTCTGGCTTCAAGGGATGCAAGCCGGACTCAAAGGCGTCATCGATTGCATCCAGGCCTTCTCTGAAACGGACTTTACGGAGGATCTAAAGAAGATCGATGTGCCAACGCTCATCCTACACGGCGACGACGATCAAATCGTCCCGATCGCCTCCTCGGCCGTTCTTTCGTCCAAGATGGTCAAGGGGGCCACGCTGAAAATTTATCCGGGCGCGCCGCACGGCATGTGCTCGACTCACAAAAACCAGGTCAACGCGGATCTGCTCGCGTTTTTCAAGGGGCAACGGTTAGGCGTCGGCGCGTAGGAAATCTTCGCGACTCCTGTTCCAGCACCAGGCGGCTATCAGCGCTGCCGGAACGACGAATCATGGAGGATATCAACAGAGCCACTAAGTCTTATAGTCTTTTAGAATCCGCACTTACAAAAAAGGCGGGACGTAGGGTGGTTACTGTTAACTGCAAGAGGTGGGTCGATCATTCCATTACGAATCGCGACCAGCTTGAAGACTTGTTGGGGAAGGGGCGTGATCTCGAAAATGTGACCCTGTCGCGGGCTGTCCACTGGCACATCTGAGCAGGATACTTTTGTATGACACAAAACGATCATTTTCGACTAGCGCGCGTTCGCCACAGGCTGTGTTTCGCGGGAACGCACGCGCGCGGAAGGTAGCAATCAATTCTGGATTGATGGCAAGAAAATATTTGTGGGGTTTGCTTCGGTGGCAAGATTTTGACTGGCAAGACTTAGGTGGCGAGACGCGTTCAATCCGCCGCGGCGAGACGCCCCAGCGCGCTGCTCAAGTCGGCGTGGAGCAGGCGGTGAAACAAGTGCTCGCCGGCTTCGCGACGCGCGGACAGCCGGCCCGCTACATACGCGCGGGACCCGAGGCCGCGCTGTACGGCGTCGCAGATGGCCATGTCTTCGTCCTGCACTTTTTCGCTGACCAAAATGCTTTCTTTGTTGCGAACTTCGGCGGCGGAACTTATGCCGGAAAAATAATAATCGAAGATCACCGCGCATTTATCCACGGCTAGTGGCAGGACCAGATTCGTATCCATCACGCCTTCGTAAGCGTTGATCATGAAGTTCGGGTAGAGCCAAAGATAGAAGGCGCGGCCCTGTCGCGTCGCCGCGACGCCTGCTTCCGAGTTGGCGTCCGACGAGAGGGGGCTGGATTGCAAACAAGCGCGCTCAACATTCTCAATCGTATATTGGGTGTACTCGATAACACTGCTCAAGCTCTTGTGCGCGTGCGGCACGTGATAGCCGCCATCTAGATAATTATCGACGTAAACTTTCCAATTACAGTGGAGGGTATAAACTCGCCGATCGAAATAGTGCAATTTCTTCGTTAATTCCAGAGGGGAGACCAGTGCTGGTACGGTACCTAGAAAATTTTTCAACGGCGCCGCATGCTGATCGAGATTCACAAAAACAAAATTTTCCCAAGTATCGACTCGAATAGGGACCAAGCCATTTTTCGCCCGGTCAAAATCGCAAACTCCTTCAAACTCCACCATGCCTTTGAGAGCGCCATCGATTCCATATGTCCAGCCATGATATGGGCAGCGAAATTGTTTTGCGCAGCCTTGCGCTTCAGTTACGACGGCCGCGGCGTGATGCCGGCAGACATTATAAAATGCGCGCAACAGCCCATCTTCGCCACGCACGACGACTATAGGTTCTCCGGCGGCGTCCGCCGTCAGAAAATTACCTTTGTCCCGCACTTGATCTGTACGGCCGACTACCTGCCAGGTGGTCGCGAAAACCGCGGAGTGTTCGAGTTTCGCCAGCTCCGGATCGAAATACCACGGCGAAGGAATGGTCCATGCTTTTTCGAGCGGATTATTGGGATTATAAAGATCTAGAAGAGAACGGACGTTCCGCTCCATATGACTCCCTCTGGGATGCGATCCCGCTTAGCGAATATTGTAACGGAGGGCGATGCTCACTTCATACTTCGAAATAGGTTTTGAGAAAAGAGAAAAATCTGGCGCAGTGAAATTGATTTCAAAGAGATCCGGAAAAGCCTATGGCAGCTGAATTTGATTATGTAGATTCGGAGGAATTCGGCGCAGATAGAATTAATGTTGGGGAGATTCTGAAAATTCGTGGAGCGGAGAAAAATTCTGGGGCCAGTCGTAGGAAAGAAGCTTGCTATGATTTGGTTCCTGCGGTCTCCGGATAAAAAGAGGCCCCGTCACTCCAGCCGAGCCGGCTTTAGGCAAAAAACAGAAACTAATCAAGCGTTCTCGCAACTCGGAAACCCACACCAGTGCTACGATAATCTTGAAGTGTCGCTCCCGGCCCCGGACCAAAATTCCGGTACGCAGAGCGGATCATCGCAGGAGGATCATTCCAATCGGCGCCGCGAACCATCCGGTACGAGCAAGAACTTGTTCCCGTCATGCGTGACAAGAGACCGGTCATTTTCAAGTCAACCACCGTCTCGTAAGCAGAGCCATCGGTCGGCAGCCCCGTATACAAAGGTGCAAAACAATCCTGCACCCATTGTAAGACGTTGCCGTGCATGTCGTAGAGGCCGAACGCGTTCGGGGGAAATGAACCGACAGGCGATGTATTCACCCATCGATCATGGCCCGAGGCCAATGGCGAGCAGCAAGTCTCGGCGCCGTAATTGGCATACTCGTGGCTTGCGCTCGGTCCCCATGGATAGGGCGTCGTCGTTCCCGCCCGCGCCGCGTATTCCCACTCCGCCTCCGTCAACAGTCGGTACCTGCGGCCGGTTCGCTGATTCAGCCACCGCACGTATGCCTGCGCATCGCCCCATGTCACGCAGACGACAGGATGATCGTCGTCTTGCGAAAAGCCGGCGTCGCGCCAGGAGCCCGCAGGGTCCGACTTGCTTCCTGAGCGGCCGGTCCAGAAACAGCCTCCGCGTGTCTCGCGCTTCGTAGCCGAGACGAAAACGGCCCACTGCCCGCGCGTCACATCGAATTTCCCCACGCCAAATTGGCGTATACTCACGCGCCGCTGCGGGCCTTCCTCGTCGTAGCGGCCTGGCTCGCTCGCAGGTGAACCCATCGTGAAACTGCCCGCCGGAATTACCACCATCTCGGGGCAGTCGGAGCAGTCACGAAATCTGTCCAGGCCGGAAGTCCGTGGCAACGGTGTTTGTGGGTACGGCCAACTTTGGCGATGTTGGCACGGCAGTCGTCGTGTGTTGTGACGGCGCTCCTAGAAGTGCCGCCGTCGCCAAGCTCAAGATCGTCATCCTCATCATCGCCCTCCAAGTATTCCCGCGCCCTTGGCTTTTATTGCAGGCTCACGCGATGTTAAAACGGAATTCGGCAACAGGATACATCCGCCTTGCTTCAAGATGGCGACTGCGATTCGAGCAAGGTCAGTCCGAGGTCAGCAAATACGTATTCCGTCACCGTAAGTACACCAAATATACGATTGAGAATATTGAGCGCATCAGCAGATACTCATAAGGTCGGCGGCCGGCCAACTCTTGCAACTTTTTCATCCGCTCTCGCAGCCTGAGAGCACAGGCCGCCACACGAAGGTTCCATCCGGCAGTTTTTCGAACAGGTTCAATTCAAGGTTTATGGAGACATCCTTTATATTGGAGGTACTTGGCTGGTAAAACGACCAGAAGTGAAAAAGGAAGCGGTGCCGGTTCGCTGGCGAGCAATTCGAAGTGAACCGTCAGAGGGTTGGATTCGAACAACTCGATGTCGTTAAGTTGCGCGACCGTCTCAGGCAAATGAGCGATGAAGAGTTGTATCATTTTGGTCGAGGGCAGCGACCTATCTCTGCTGGCAGGCCTTTCGGTGAATTCCGGCAAAGACAAAATTCATGAAAATTAAAACAATCATAACCGGAGCAACGGGCATGGTCGGGGAAGGTGTCCTGCTCGAGTGTCTGAACCATCCCGATGTAGCACAGGTTTTGGTCATCAATCGAAAGCCGGGAGGGGTGTCGCACCCAAAACTGCGCGAAATTATTCATACTGATTTCTTTAATTTGGCGCCCATTGAGCCGCAATTGATTGGGTACAACGCTTGCTTTTTTTGTCTGGGTGTATCATCCGTCGGCATGAGCAAGGAGGAATATAAGCACATTACCTACGACCTCACGCTGAACGTAGGGCAGCATTTAGCAAAATTTAACCCGGAGATGGCCTTTTGCTACATCACGGGTGCCGGTACCGACAGTAGTGAACTAGGACAAATTGCATGGGCACGCGTAAAAGGCGCTACCGAAAATGCCTTGATGCGGTTGTTCAAATACTCGTACATGTTCCGACCCGCCTTTATGAAAGCTACACTCGGCCAGAAAAATATAAAGAGTTATTACAAGTTTTTTGCCTGGCTCTACCCCATTGGTCGGGCATTTTATCCGGCAGGCTTTTGTACCTTGCAGGAAGTGGCGCGGGCTATGATCAACGCTGTTAGCAAGGGCTATCCTAAACAGATTCTAGACGTGAAGGACATTGTTAAGTTGGCAAAACCTTGCCGTTAGCGCGACAGGGTTCCGGGTTCGATCGACTCAGCGTCAATTTCGCGACGTCCAGCCGGGGAAGGTGCACAAAGATTTAGATGCGTTTGAATAAGTTTCGTAAGAACAAAGAGAAGTCGAAACCAGATCGTGGTATGGCCCTGTTCCTTTTCGAACAGACTTACTTTTGAACCACCGCCATAACGAGCGGTCGGTCCCTGCACCGCTCACTTCTCAATTCCCACGTAGTTGCAAAAAGAGAATCCACGCGATGTACCAATTTAAGCGGTATCTGACAGACGGTGTGATGCCGGCACTGCAGTTTATTTGACGCTTTAAAGCGTGCATTTTCCTAATAAATTCGTAGAAATAGCAGGATTTGTTGGGGATAGTGAAAATCGTGGTGCGGGAGGAGGGATATCGAACTACGATTTTACGATCTGCAACGAATACTGGCATTTCTACGATTTCACTGGGGAATTTAATGATTCAAAGCGTCAAAGCATGCCAACCGACGCCAACCGACGCCACAAAATCAGCCTTTTTGGGGGTTCATTGGGTACATTCTGGGTACACAGGAAAACCCACACCTTGGGAGAATTCACTCCGCTTTCTTCTCCAACCGCTCTTCAACTTGAGGTTCTAGTCCGGTTGCCAGAACTCCGTCCTATCCGTGAATGCTGCCGTTGTATAATCCCGCCAAGATGATAGCGAAGGAACATATCCTACAAGAGATTAAGCGAACTGCCGAAATCAATGACGGTGTGCCTCTGGGCCGGATTCGGTTCCTCCGCGAGACTGGTATCAGGGAAGCTGATTGGCTTGGGAAGTTCTGGGCACGGTGGGGAGATGCCGTCCGGGAGGCTGGCTACGCTCCGAATCAACTCCAGGCTCCGTATCATGAGGTTTTCCTATTTGAGAAGTACATCGAATTGACTCGCTTTCTGGGCCGCATACCCGCGCACGGGGATGTTCTGCTAAAGGCTGGAACGGACGCATCGTTCCCAACTGCGAAAGTATTTTAGAAGTTTGGCTCCAAAGCGAACCTCGTCAGGAAAATTGCAGATTTCTGCCGAACTCGCGAAGGGTACGAAGACATAATCCTCTTGTGCGAAGGGCATGTCTCGCGGGTCAGTCCAACCGCTGATGAGTCTGCGTCCGGTGATGGAGAAATTGGTTTCATCTACCTGATGAAGTCTGGAAAGTCCTTCAAGGTCGGAAGGTCGAACGCAACCGGGCGAAGAGAGTATGAGCTTGGCATTCAACTTCCTGAAAAGCTAAAGACAGTTCATGTCATTCCCACTGATGACCCACCGGGTATTGAAGCGTACTGGCACAATCGGTTTAAAGCGAAGAGGAAGAACGGCGAGTGGTTTGAACTTGACGCTGCTGATGTGGCTGCGTTCAAGAGACGCAAGTTCATGTGACGGTCATTCCGTTTTAGCTCCCGACAGCCTCTCGATCAACATAGGTAGGACATCGTCTGTCAGATGTCTTCTATACTGGTACATCGTATAAAACTTCTTCTGACAGCTGGGACACCCAGGAACCGTAACAGCCCGGCCCTGCGTGATTGGTTCCGCAAAGGTTGAGAAGTCGTGTCGAAGGATCTCTTGTTGAAGGGCGTGAAGCAAAGCGGATTTCTGCATACCATCTCCCTTTAAGGAGAGGACGCGGGAAGGTAGTTTACAATAAAGTTGTAGTTCGGAGAACTACCGTAGATAAAGCGCAGATCCGATGATGATCCCAGGCCAAGTAACGATCTGGACAAGTCGCCGGGTTCACGTTCAACCCCCGGCTTTTCGTGTAAGCGAAAATAGATTCATGCCTGACAACATGATTTTACGATTCTATGCAGGTGCCGGGCCTGACGTTCACGGCCGCTTTCTAAACGAAATTCAGAGTTGGTCAGACGACGAGCTGGAACGTAGTCATAATTTCATTCAGTGGCTTTTTCCGTTGGATAAGGAGAGCAAGGCCAATTCGGACGCACCAGTGTTGGACGAGGACACGATCCGCGAGTTCCGGTCAAGTCCTGCGCTTCGTCTACACCTCCAAGAGTCATTTATTCGGATACTCAAATTTTACGGCTTGCAGTTACGCGCCACCGTGCCGCTGAGTATCGTACGTGGGCAGAATTACGCCGAGCGAGCTACTGAATGGCTCACGCCCAATAATCATAATCATCTGCGGATCACGCGGATTTTGAAGTCGTTAAAGCTTCTGGGGCTTAAAACGAATGCGTCCGCGTTTTACGACTGCTTGAGCGATATTTGCCACGAGGAATTCAAAAGGGCATCTCCACAAATCTCTCGAGATACTTTTAAATATTGGGAATCGGCAGCGAGTGGGTAGTAAAAAATGAGGCCTATTTGGGAGGCGTTTCTCCCTCGGCTTCCGGTTTCTCCGCCTCTTGATTCTCTTCTGCCTTCCGTGTCCATATTTCCCGCGTCTCTCTCTGTTGCCCTCTTTGGTAGCGTCCGCTACGCAGGCAATCCCATCCGGCTCCATTGCATTCTGCACACTGGGCTGCTCCGGCCAATCCTGTGCCTCCGCAGGTCGGGCACTCTTTCCAGTCAGTGTCTCGCGCAGCTCTGACAATCGTTCCGGTGCAGCGGTCTCCATGTACTTCTCGACTGCATTGGCCATCTATCCTATCGGCGGAATACGAGGCCGCACCACACACCTTGCACGCTGCAACTGGTCGAGGTTTCTCGGACATTATCGGGTACCGTCAACCGATCTTTGAAGAATATGAAGGGCTGACAGTGCGTCATGGAGAGACTTCCGTTCCTCAGAAGTGTCGGACGAGCCGTCGTTTACGTCGCGCAGCCTTTCATGAATCGCCACCAGGGCGACTTCGATTCGCTTCTTCAGACTAGCTTCATTCTTTTCTGCAAGTGCAGCTTGAAATAACACTTCCCAATTCTCAGATGGTTCGAAGACACCGGCCAAGCAGCCGTCGGGAAATACCCACCCGCGATAGCACACAGGAATGGGGCGTCCCGACTTGTGTTTAAGTACACCGTTCCGGGTCAACGTACCGGCTTGCTTGTAGCTCTCGAACCGAGAAGGCACGTTTTCTGCGAAGTAACTCAGTTCATCGATTGTCTTGTCAAGAAGTTCAGAACGACTGTAGCCAAGTAGCTCACAAACCTCATCCGAGCAATCCAAAAGTGACCGGGAAGCGTCCATGAACGCTACGTATTCAGAATCGCCAAGCTCCGGGTGTGAGTGGTTTCGCACCTTAATCAACGTCGCCAGCCGGCGTATCAGAGTTGTAGGCTCTCCACCTTTTTCGATGACCGCATCTACGACCTGCCCAACTTCTGCTTGCACAGACATATAACCGGTGAGCATGACAATCGGGGTGTCTGGTTTCATTTCCTTGATGTGCGTTGCGACTATCCCACCGTCCATTTCCGGCATTGAATAGTCGAGAACAACTGCATCAACCGCTTGCGAACGAATGATGTCCAGCCCTTCAGGGCCACTGGCCGCTGTCAGGGCCGAGAAACCAGCGGATTCCAGAAGCAATTTTCGTACGACCAAATTCGCTTGATCATCGTCAATGCAAATTACGAGGCTTGTCTTAGTTTCCGCAGTTGGTCCCACGACCAATACCTCCTTGGATGGCGAACGACTTCTTCCCGTTAAGGAGACAGTGCGGTTGCTACTGATATAGTACTCAGATAAGAATTAATTTTAGGCGGGTATCACCGCATAGGTTTCCTTGGCAGAGGTCGCGGAGGAGGTACTCTTTGAAATGAGGTCTGACTATCTTTGATGTTCCTTCAGGTCAGCTAATGCGCTACTTCTCGCGAATCAATGATTGGCTTCAAAGGTTGGAGATGAAACCGAATCGGATGGGCGATTGCATTATCGCTGATTCTGGCTGCGATAGTATTCGGCGTGGTTTATGTATTGTGAAGAAACGTCTTACGGCTATTGACTTCGTTCTCCGAGAGTTGATCCCCGTGAGCGGTCGGCGGAGGAATCGACCGCTCGTGGCTAGGAGGAGCTGCGACTACAACCAGTTTCCGCTGCGCCCATGTACGCATCTATAGTCCGTCCGATTCATATCGTTAGTACTTTTGGCTACTTACCGCCAGAAATACCTATCGTTACGACTTCCGATAGGGGTTCTTGTGTATTTCCTGCACTGCCCAGTAGGCGTACGATTCGCTTTTGGTGTGGAAATGCCTTGTTGGATCGTAGAATGTCGTAACTGTAAGTGGAAATTCACACACTCGAAGATTGACGATGTCGGGATGTTGAATTACCTCCTGCCCCTCAGGCCGGAGTTCGCACCAGCTGGGTCTGAGCTTGAATGTCCGGATTGCGGATTTAAGACAACTTACCAGCGTCATAATCTTACGTACCGAGCTTAATCTCGTTTAGTGCTTTGCTGTCCCCGCCAGGGGATAGTATCCTCTTTAAGCTAACCGTACTGCCCAACCACCCGTACAAAATAATAGTTAATTCCATGGGATCACATGTCAATTAAAGTGCTCTTTGCTGATGATACTGAATTCATACGGCGGGCAATTCGAAATCTGCTTAACGGAGAACCAAAAATTAGAATCGTTGGTGAAGCCGTAACTTTCGCTCAAACCATCCAGATGATTGAAGATTTGAGACCAGAGGTCGTCATCATGGACTTACACATGCCCGACGGTGAAGCGGTGACGCCGGAGCAAGTAAAATCACGCCTAACGACCGCTTCGGTATTGTTGGCTATTTCTATTTGGAATGACGCCGAGACCAAGGCGCTGGCCGCGAGTTTCGGCGCGGTTCAACTGCTGGATAAAGCGAAACTTGGGACTGAATTAATTCCCGCCATAGTAGCCTCTACTTCGGTATGAAAAGCTAATCGGCAGAGTCAAGCGATTAGGCAGTCGGGTTCTCATTCAATGAAGACAACAGTCTTTTGTCGACTCGGAAGATGTGGCGCGGGGCCACCAGGTCCAGTTCACATCCCTGTCAGACCTGTCAGAGTCATCGACCGAGGGGAATTTCGGGATCGAACCAAGTAGCCCCGCAATAAGTGGATCGCATATTTCATGCCATGCGCGGAGCACAGCTCAACGTTCCCGAAGCCGAGCTAACTCCCAGATGCGGCGGTACATAAGGATCAGCCCGGCGGGAGTTACTTTCCATCTTCAGACCACTCCGTTTGCAGTTAGGGAAGAAGCTTGCCAGAATTGTGCAAAGTTTTTGTTGAAGTCGGAATGAAACCGCGCTTAAGGTTACAGTGCGCTGATATTTTTTCTACGGAGTTTACTGTATTTGTCATTTTTCTTCACTCTATATAGGGTATCCTGCTCCGCCGACGAAACAGAATGGCGTTAGACGAAGTTCGTTAAAGTAGCTTGGATAGGAATGAGCCAATTTTGAAAAATAGCCTTACAGGAGCGCAGGTTTTGTTTGTCGATGACGAAGAAAGTATCAGGCTTACGCTTCCTCGCATTCTGCAAAGCCAGGGTTGCGTAGTGACGGCGGCCAGCACTTTTGCAGAAGCAGTACTTCACATTCACAAATCTCCGTTTGATGTATTGCTAACCGATATGAACATCGAAGGGGAAGGCGACGGCCTGTTAGTATTGGCCGAAATGCGGCGGCTGCAGCCGCGTTGCTTGGCTTTTGTTCTGACGGGATACCCGAAATACGAAACCACGCTGGGATTGCTCGAACCACCATTGCATGCGTATTTTTTCAAGCCGGTAGAAATAGACGAGCTTATCGGAAGTGTGAACGAATCGCTTGCTAACCGAAATCCCGGCCAAACATCTTCTATCGCTCCCTAGTCCCTCACGTCGAGCGTATCAGCTTCCGAATCCCGACGCGCCCTGGCAGTAAACAAGGCAGTCGCCGCCCGGCGACAGAATATTGATGCCGGTTCTTGACGTGATTGCCGGGTTGAATGTAAGCGCATCGGGCTCGTGCCCGCTCCCACTATAGGAAAGTGACGCGAGCGTGTTGCCCTGTCCGTCTGTTATGCGGAGCGTGCCGCAAACAGGTTGGCTCCAACGAATTCGACCGACCGACAAATTGCCGGTGATGCTCCCGCCTTCATGAACGATTATTGGTGTAGGCATAAAAAGTCTTCCTTTGAACTATTCCTGATTAGTGCCCGGCAAGATGTGGTGACGCCGGTACAGAATCTCTGAGGAGCTAGGTCTGGGATTTAGGGGAGAGATTCCGACTACAAACCGAGTCTGCTCTGCGCCAGCGCACACGTCAATAGTACTTCTCAGTATTTTCTGGTAATAATATCTAATATGAAAGAGGCTTTAACAAGCTCATGTTATAGCTTTTACCGGAAATGCCTAGTTGGATCGTAGAATGTCGCAACTGTCGTTCGAAATTCACACACTCTAAAATTGACAACATCGGGATGTCGAATTACTTCTTGCCTCTCAAACCCGAGTTCCCAGCCGATGGAGCGGGTGGGCTTATGTTCTTCGCCACAAAGCAGGCAGGCGTGAATTGACGGGGAGTGAATCCAACACCACGAACAACAGAATGGAGCTTCGAGCAGTTATTGAAGGGCTGAAAGTATTGAAGGAACCGTGCAAGGTGGTGGTTAGAACTGATTCAACGTACGTTCGGGATGGAATGACAAAGTGGATACACAACTGGACGGAAGCAATGATCTTCATTGTTGCTCCGTCGTCGGAGAATGGGCAGAGCGTAGCACATCTGTCGTGTAGAAGTTGCTAACTTGCCGATTAATCGTAGGCGTTCGCGAGGACGCGGGAACATAGCTTACAATGCCCCTCGTGGCACACAATACTAAGATCAGTAAACCGCAATCCGGTGTCTGCCGTTTCTGTCATTGCACCGAAGACAAGCCCTGCCGCTACGTCCCGCGTCCTCATAATCCGATTGGTGGACAACCTATATTGACGTGCAAATGGGCGGATAAATCGGGGACGCTCTGCACCAATCCGCTATGTGTTGAGAAGGCTAAGTCTTCGCTGGAGGAGTAGCTGAGACAGACCAGATCAGGACGGCGATCCAGCCGAGGGAGGAGTACTCCTATTGCGAACGCGGGTTGGCGTCGCGTGTGGTAAAATTAGCGGAGAAGCGAACGGCAATGGCAAGACTGATGGTGCAGTGCGCTTGGGTTACGAAATGCAACGCTTGTGGAACGTGCTACACCCTTCCCAGATTCCCCGTTAGCAACTACATTGAGGGCCGACCGCTAGTCCGCCCCGAAGAGTTTGATGCACAGCCACTCCCGTGTTTTTGCGGGCACACTTTTGACGCCGACAGAAACAGTCTTGTCTACGTTATCTTTGCTGTGCTGGCGGTTCGTCGCCTTGGTCCCGACGAGTTTCAAGTTAAACGGTATTTCGCGGAGAGCACCACCGACCTTGGGCCTATGAGCGCGATTGATTTGGAAGCGTACCTAGGTAGTCGCTCGCTCATTGGCATCCTGCCAGACCAGGTAATGGACCGCTTGCGTTTACAACCCCAAGTCACGATACAGATGGAAGCTTCAGTTGTCCGCACCGCAACAGCTTGAAGGCGGGTTACCCGCATGATGTTTTCAATCGGGCTTATCAAATACCTGCTTATGACGCCGGGCGTAGGGCTTTTACTCGTAGGCATTGGCTACAAGAACTGGCAGAACGCGCTATTCGATCTGTTGCTGACGCCGGTGTTGTTCGGTCTCGGTCTGTTAATTGAAAAAAGTATGAAGAATCACCTCGAACGCAAATTGACTAAATTGGAGCATCGTTAGACAAACCGTTGTTTAGGTGCGGCTCATTTTCCGTTCCCACTCGGTCTTCTGTTCATTTGGATTCGTCCAAGGACCTGCTCCGGTGTCACGATCTAGCCCTAGGTGGCAAGCGAGAAGAATATGATTACTCACGGAATATTTCGCCTTATAATACTGGCCGCGATCGGTGTTGGCTTGTTGACACCACGAGGCCAGGGCCCGACGAATAGGGAACAACTCCCCATCCTATCGGAAAGAGTGGGGTCGTTTCACATCGAGAATGGGACGATGGAAGAGGGCTTACGCACCCTTCGCCAGACCAACAAGACAAGGATTCTGATCGGTCTTGAAAAAGTTGCGCACCGCCAGAACGAAAAAGAGAAGACGCTATCTCTATCCCTTTCAGGTGCTACCGTGGACGAGATCCTCAACGGTTTGTGCCAGCAAGACCCGAGGTATACCTATCAAATTGCCAGCGGTTTGCTAATTCATGTTTACCCGAAGAACGGCCTGAGCGATCCGGCAGGTTTACTGAGCTTGCGAGTCTCCAGATTCTCGATTGCCAATAGGGTTTCACCTGCGGCCGTCATCCAGCGCATTGGCGAATTGGCGCCTGAGTTGGCGTCCTACATGAGCAACCAGCAAGCGGAGTACTACGCGCAACACGCGCTCTCACCACCGGGGTCACCAGGCGCCTACATGAGCGGCAACATGGATCCGCAAATTCATCTGGATCTGCATGATGTGACAGTCCGAGAGATTCTCAACGCCGTGGTTCTCTACAGTCAACAATTAAACGAGCAAACTTCAGCGGATTGGACGGGAAACAAAATCCCGCCTTCGAGCTGGATCTACGACTTCATCATTGACCCTGCCGCTCCCACCGGATTGGGAGGGACGCCCCATTGGGAGGCATTTTGACCCGGTGCATAGTTCGAAGAGGTCTTCTTGGCTGATGCCGCAGATATCTACAATGTTTCCACCGCCACCTGTGGCACCGACTGCAACAGCTGCTGCGCCACCACAAACCCTGCCCGGCCACACCTGTACTGCAAGCCCAACTGCTTGGAAGTCTTCGCTCATTTGCCGCCTCCAAAATGCTTCGCCGAACGCTCACGAACGAGCGTTCGATGCTGGATTCCAGACATGATATCCTTCTCGTCAAGACATCCTCCGGGTCATGGAGGCAGCGTGATGATTCTGAAAGGTACCTTGCTCGGTACGATGCTCGGTATGGTGCTTTTCTTTGTCTTCTCTCTGGCGTATCTCTGGTATTGGATTCGCCCAAGCGCAGACAAGGCGATCTCACTAAACACGCTTAAAGAGTTGACTATCCGCGATCCCTTTTATTGGCTTGCGTTTGTTGGGATGATTGGTATCGGGTGCCTGATTGTGCGGGCGTTGCCTAGTAGGGGGTAGGACCGGACGTCGTTAACTCAGTTTCTACTCTCCCGCAGAAGCTTCATCATTGCTTGCTCTTTGTCCAGTTGACGGCAAAACAACGTTAGGCATTGTGTACACTCTTCTTCGTTGAGGTGCTGCACTTATTTCACGATGGTCGCTTTGCGGAATTTCCGGCAAGGTTTGAGACTTTTGGAAGAGCATCGCAGAACGGCCAACGCCTCTTCGGACAGACCTTGGTTTCGTTTCTTGAGCATCTCGCAACTCTAGCTCTTATCGGACGGTTGCAGCAATTCGCGATACCAAATCCGAACTACACGCAATCGGAGAGACGGCACGAATTGTTTGAATCATTCATGTAAGGACGAGGCTGCACCGGAAACTCGTTGCTATTCCTAAGAACTGCCCGTGAGAATGAAAGATACCTGATCAGACTCCTTTCGGATCGGCTAGCAAGTTTCTGTAGAAGTAGGTCCCTATTGCTCCGCTACGGCGAGCAATTCTCGCAAACGTCGGCAAAAGAACGCGGGCGGTAATATACGGCGTTGGCCGAAATGGAGTCGGACGATTTTGAGTCCCGCGCGCCTGCCAGTTCCGCCACTCCGGGTAAAGTAATTATACGATGTTGCGAGTTTGTACGCTTGCGAGTCGCGCTTCTTTAGTCTCGGGTTTCGTTCGCTCCGCTGACTCGCACATCACCACATAATCAGCGCATATCCGGGGGCACCGGGAGCCCCTCCTGTTGCGGGGGCGATAACGAAACTAGTACCTATGATGTAGAAGTAGTAGGCTCCCCCGCCTCCGGCTCCGCCGGCACCGCCGGTGGGCAAGATAGAGCCCTGCGCCGGAAGGCCGCCGGCACCGCCGTATCCTCTGCCATTAGCGTCACTAGTTCCGCGGGATCCCGCGAGACCTGGCCGTGCCACGGCGCTGATACTCGGAGTGGAGCCAGCTCCGATGCCTGCGGAGGTCGCGAGGATGGAAGGCCCAAGCCGAACCTCAGTATTGCCGCCATTCTGACCGCTCTGCCCGCCATCGCCAATAACGATGTCATAGACTGTCCCGGGGACAACCGGGACCACCGCACGCAAGTAATAACCACCTGTTCCTCCAACTCCGCCCGCGCCCTGGACAAGACCGCCCATACCTGTCATACCCCCGCCGGCGGCGCCACCTGCGCCTCCACCCCAAAGTTCCACGAGAATGCCCGTTACACCGGCGGGGGCCGTGAATGTCCCAGTGGCAGTAAACTCTTTAATCCCGCTAATTCCCCCGCCGGCGCCAGCCGGTCCCGGTGCCCCAGGTGCACCGTCCTTGCCATCCTTGCCTGGGACGCCTGGTGCACCGGGCGCGCCGTTCGTTCCGGGGGACCCGGTCTCGCCTTTGGAAGCGAGTAGTTGCCAGTTCGTGCTCGTGGCGGAAGGTTGAGAAGCGTTGTTTGCAGCGAGCGCGAGCCAGTAGGAGCCGCCATCCGTCACGGCGTCATTCAAGTTGTACTTCGCTGCCGTGTCCCATGCGCCGCGATTGTTGATTCCCGCAGCGAGCAGTTGCCACTGGCTGTTGCCGGGCGCGGGCTCGGACCCCGTGTTGTCATAGACCGCGAGCCAATACGATGCGGAACGAAACACCGCATCGTTCGCTTTGTAAGCGCTCGTGTTGCTCCAGTTGCCGCGATTGACGAATCCCGGAGGGCCTTGCGGCCCGACAGGTCCCTGCGAGCCACTGAGTCCGTTCGCGCCGGAAGGCCCTTGCGGCCCCTGGGGCCCCTGCGGTCCTTGCGGCCCCTGAGGGCCGGGAGAGAGAGCAAAGGGATTTGCATACAGCGGCTTGCGGCCGTTCCACAGCACACTTCGTTTCGTTACATCGAGCACATCGAGATAGCGCGAAGCGCCCGAGGGAAAAGCAGCCGCTGGGATGCCACCTTCGGTGAGTGAGCCCAGAAGAAAATTGATCTCGCCGAGCAGACCCACCTTCATGTTCGGGCGAACTTCGGAAAATATGAGGTTGCCGCCCGTTGCTGCGTCCCAGACTTGCACGGTGATCGTCTGCGTGCTGTCAAAGGGGAGGCGCGTAAAGATGAAGTTAAACGGGATCTCGCGCGACGTTGGTGGGGAGGCTGGCGAGACCGTTGCTGCGGTGGTCTGGGCCTGCGCCACACCAAACGGGGTCATCAAACAAATGAAGCCAGCAATCAGAACCGCGATTCGTTTTCTCATGTCATTGCTCCTTCTCAAAATTCCCCAGCCCACACCTTGTCACCATTTCGGCTTCCGTCAGTCTCGGACAATCGCGGTTGCCTTTACGCCACAACAGGACAATTCCTGAATGGCCTTCACAGACGTTTTTGAAATATGGTTGTCGATCAGAGTTCCTGTCACGTTCACGAAGTCTGCAACCACTCCGATGCCCACCTCACCCCCGGAAATTCTGTTCTCGGAGGCAGTGTTGTCGCCGTCCTGAATAATCAGGCCAAAGAACCGGTTGTTCTTGAGTCGATTGTCTTCTGTCTTGCAACAATTGGAACCTCGGAACAGATAGATTCCAACATCGTTGTCCGAAATCTTGTTGTCGGAGATGATGGTTCCTGCGCCCGCGTTGTTGGCGAAAATGCCAGAAGACTGCCCCTGACCCATCGGGTTGTTACCGCAACGATTTGGGATGTCACACAGATTCCGGCTAATGATATTGTCGGTGATCGTCGCAACCGCCGAAGAGGTAACGAAGACACCATTCTGTGCCCGTGCGGTGGAATTTCCTGCGCCGATGATCACGTTATCGGAGATTGTGGCTGTTGAGCCTGCCCCCACAACGCCAATTGCTTCCGACTGGTAGTCGAGGAATATCGAATCCCGGATGGTTGCATGCCCGACGGAACCTCCGTGCAGAAAGGCCGGAATCCCAACCCCCACGCCAGCGCCGAAAAAACAAGAACTCAGGGGGTTATCCCGAATATGGGTGACAACGGAGTCTTTCAGTTCGAGTGTTGCGTCCCCGTATACGAGGATGCCCAGATTCAGACTGCCGCACGGGCCTGGCCCTGGCCCGCTGACCGTAAGTCTGGACATCGAAACTTGCGCGGAGTTGTTGATTTGAACGATGTAGGTAGAACCGAACGCATTCCGCTTGAGGGCCGTCGGCGCCTGAATAATGCTGGGACCCAAGCCCACCCCAACCAGTTTCAGGTTCTTTCCGATCGTTACCTGTTCCTGATACGTGCCGGAGAGCATCTCGACCGTGTCTCCGGGTAAAGCTGCGTCTACCGCAGATTGGACCGTGGGAAACTGCGTAGGCACCACGAGTTCTGAAGCCGCGAACGAAGGGACGCATGTCAAAAGAACTGCCATCGCAAAGAAGAAAACACCGAGTCCAACGAATACTTTGGTGATTACGGATCGAAATCTCATGGAAGCCTCCTTTGTTTTGCGGTCATGGCTGGGTACGCCACCATAAATGACGGGTGTCCAGTCGTTGCCGCTCCACGCGAACTCTGTTACCATCGGCCCAGAATCACCACGATTTCGAATGGCGACGCAGCAAGTCAGCGTCGTTCCCGCACGCTAGCTTGGCGCCGTCTCAGATGTC
The DNA here is from genome assembly GCA_035602135.1 of Candidatus Dormiibacterota bacterium. GTDB lineage: Bacteria > Acidobacteriota > Terriglobia > Acidiferrales > UBA7541 > Acidiferrum. The sequence goes on along the minus strand of DATNMX010000057.1, from coordinate 3,506 downwards.
TTTGGAAAAAGTTGAAAGAATCTTAGGAATTTTCTGAAGGCTCCTAACATGCCGGAAGGAAAGCACTTCTATGAATTCGGTCCCTTCCGGCTGGACCCCGCCGAGCGCCTGCTCCTCCGAGACGGCAAGGCCGTGTCTCTCACCCCGAAGGCGTTCGATACGCTCCTGCTGCTCGTCGAAAACAGCGGTCACCTCCTAAAGAAAGACGAATTGATGCAGCGTGTCTGGCCGGAGACGTTCGTCGAAGAGGTGAATCTGGCGCAGAACATCTCAGCCATTCGGCGGGCGCTAGACGACAAGAACGGCGGGGCACACTACGTAGAAACAGTGGCGAAAGGCGGCTACCGGTTCACCGCTGAAACACGAAAGATCGTCAGGGAGTCGCCGAGACTGGGGGACCAAACCCCCGATCCCACTACCGTCCCTGTTCCGGAGCCCGTACGGCGCCGTTGGTCCATCGCTTGGCTCGCGGTCACGGCCTCGGCAACAATTCTGGTGATTGCGGCCGCTCTGTTTTTGATTCCGCGGGCTGTGAAGTTCCGCGCGAAAGCGACGTCCGCAATTCCTGGTGCGCCGTCAATTCATTCAATCGCTGTCTTACCCTTGGTCAATCTCTCTTCCGACCCCGCGCAGGAATATTTTTCCGACGGCCTCACCGACGAGCTCATCACCAAGCTCGCCAAAATCGGCTCCTTCCAGGTGATCTCCCGCACCTCCGTCGTTGGTTACAAACACTCCGTCAAGAAAGTTCCGGAGATTGGGGAAGAGCTTCACGTTGACAGCATCGTGGAAGGGACTATCGAGCGCGTGAGCAACCATGTGCGCATCCGCGTCCAGTTGATTCGCACTTCTACGGATCAGCATCTTTGGGCGGAAAGTTACGACCGCGAGCTTAAGGACGTCTTGCAGCTCGAAAGCGATGTCGCGCATGAAATCGCCCAGCAGATTGGCCACGTTGCATCTGAGCAGCCCGGCCGGCTCGCCCGCGAGCGTCCGGTTTCAACCGAGGCCCACGAGAACTATCTGAAAGGACGTTATCGGTGGAACCAACGCACCGAAAGCGGACTTCGCGCAGGAATCGAGCACTTTCAGAAGGCGATTGAGCTTCAGCCGACTTACGCTCAGCCGTACGCCGGTCTGGCCGATTGTTACATCATGCTGGCCAACTGGGGCTTCATGCCTGGCGGTGAGGCTTACCCGAAGGCCGAGCAGGCGGCGCGCAAAGCGCTCGAAATCGATGATCAGCTCGCCGAAGCACACACCTCTCTGGCGTACGCGACCTTCCTCTACGATTGGGACTGGGATGGTGCCGAAAAGAAATTCCGCCGCGCCATCGAGCTCAATCCCAATTACGCCACCACCCACCACTTCTACAGCATCTATCTGATGGCCGCCGGCAGACAGGCCGAAGCGCAGTCGGAAATCAAACGCGCCCAAGAGCTTGATCCTCTTTCGCTCATTATCAATTCCGTGGTCGGGTGGATTTACTATGAGGGACGTCAATACGACCAGGCGATTCAACAGTGCGAAAAGACGGTAGAAATGGATCCCAGTTACGCTCCCGCCTTGCTGGATCTCGGTACGATCTATTTGAGAACAGGCAAGTATGAGAAAGCGATTGCTCAATTCGAACGAGCACGGACTGTCGTTGGAGATAAGGGTGTCGTTTTGTCTTATCTCGCTCAGGCTCGTTCTTTAGCTGGAGATAAAGCCGAGGCGCAAAAAATCTTGCTCAGATTGGAGAGACCATCTACACCCTTGTTTGTGTCAGCCTGGGATTTCGCGCTTATCCACTTAGCCTTCGGCGACAAAGAAAAGGCACTCTCGTTCTTAGAGAAGGCTGTCGACCAGCACGTCGGCTGGGTGGTGAGACTGGGAGTCGATCCGGCTCTCGATAGCTTGCGCACCGAGCCCCGATTCAGAGCCTTGCAGCGACGCATCCGCAGTCCACAAACTAATTGATCACGTCTGCATGGCGGAACGCCCTTGCCAGGATTGTTCCACAAAATTAACGTCCTGGCGCTTCTCGCGAATTGGATCGAGTTAAACATCGGCACTAGCGTAAGAAAAGGGTGAGAGGAGTGCTACGCGGTGGGTTTGAGATATTTCAGCTCTCGCCGGAGTGCTCTTTTATGTAAGCCACGAGTTCCCCGTACCAACGTCCGGGCCTTCGAGTATGTTCACCTTGAGACTGGCATGCCCAGGATCGACCGAATACGCTGACGGTCACTCATCTCTCGCGGCGAACCACCCGTTCGATCCACCCATTTTGTAAAATCCATCAACTTCACTTCATGCTCGACGCGCACGTTCGCGACCGAGACCTTAACCGCATTAAGTCCCTGCGCGATCCCAGTAACCCACTCATTGCCTCGAATCGCGGCGAGCCCTTGAGCTACGGCCTCATACAGCGTGGCCGCAGTTACCTCGACGGTATGCGATACACCGTCCATGTCTTGGATCGTTACGCGGCAAGATCGGACGGCCATAGCCAGAAAATATCATATTCGCCTTTTCTTCGCTATCCTTCAAGAACGTATCGCGCTAGTTGCCGTCACAGTTTCCAGTTCTCCGAAGCGATTAGAGACAAGGCGATAACTTCAGGTTTGCCCGTCATCCGCCCGCAATGCAACTGTCAATCAGGTCGCAGAACTAGCAATCCGGACACGCAAGCCTGCGATCCAGAAACGGGGACCGCGTCAGCATGTGCGATGTCCCCCAAGCGGACGGACGGTGCCCTCACGGAATTCATGTCTATGGGTACGGCGCTATGTTGATCTATTTGTTGGCCGCGGCCGAACCAGCCGGCAGCTCACGAAAAGCGCTCGCCAGATCGTAGTAGTCGGAAAAGCGTTTGATCCGGCCATTCTCAATCACCGCGATCGAAGCACCGCGTGCCGAGATTCGTTTGCGTACCACAGGCCCAATTGGGCTTTCGCCCGTATACGTGCTCGTCCACGTCCACTCAGCAGCCACCACTGGGCCTGCTTCGACGACTGTGGTCAGGTGCCAATTAAGATCTGGCTGACCCTCAATCATGGCACGCATGAAGTCCTTGATTTGCGCAGGTCCCTGACCACGGAATCCCTGAGGAGGCCACGCGATGTCTTCGTGAATCGCGTCCGCGGTCAGCAGCCTATCAAATGCGGCGAAATCATGTCGATTCCAAGCGGACACGTATGCTTCGAGCACGGGTCTTCCTGACTTTTGAGTTTGTGTTTTTGCTTGCCAGCTGGAGGTCAGTATGACGGCACACAGGCAAGTCGCGGCAGCGAAAACATGTTTCATCATCAGAACCTCCAAGTTTGGACAATTGGCACGCGCGGCGGAATTCCCGGCCCGCTAGCCAACGCCTGAGTTCAGTGGCAACGTCAACCCGCACTACGCGGGGCATCATACACCCTGAGCCGGGGCGGGGGTCACGACAACGGGTGTGTTTGTCTAACCCGCCTTCATCGACGCGACAGTAATCCAGATTGCGACATGGGGATCGGTACCGACAAGTC
>DATNMX010000056.1:0-4787 GCA_035602135.1 Candidatus Dormiibacterota bacterium | reverse complement strand
GAAGTGTTCCGGTCCACGCGTACAAAATCCTCAAAAATCTCTTGATGATGTTCCGCTGCGATGCCGGGCCCCGAGTCCGTTACGCTTACTTCCACGCTGTTCGGGCGCGGCAACCGAAACCTGCGCCGCTCTTCCACCGGAGCCAGGGCCGCCACACGCCGTTCCCAGAAATGCGGCGCCGCACGCAGCGTGACGCTGCCCCCGCTCGGCGTATGCTTCAACGCGTTATCAAGCAGATTTGCGGCCGCCTGCTGTACCTTTTGATAATCGAATCGGAACGTCGGGATCGACGGGTCAAAGCTCGCATCCAGTTTGACGCCTTTGCGTTGAAACGCTTCCGACCACCGTTTGGAGACTTCGTCGAGACAATCTCGCAGATCGTTCTCTCGAAGTTGCAACACCAGTTTCCCGCTCTCCAACGCCGAGTAGTTCAGGAACATGGACACCAGACGCACCAGGCGTTCGCAACTGTCCTTCGACTCTTCAAGAATGTCCTGCTGCTTGTCCGTCAAGCGTCCAAGCGAACCCGCCAGCAGCAGATCGTAGTAACCCTTGATCACCGCGAGCGGCGTCTTCAACTCATGGGCCGCTGACGCCAGAAACACCGTCTTCTGCCGGTTCACTTCCTGCAATTTCAGGTAGGCGGCCAGGAGATTCCGGTAAGTAATCTCGCGCTCCTGCAGAAGCTCTTGTACTGTGAGTTGCGTTGCTGGATCCGGCCTCGGCTGCGCTTCCGATTTGTTCTCAATCTCTACCACCAGCCAGTCCGGCTCGGGCATCCATTGGACCCGCACGCTCGATTTCGCTTCCCCCCGCTGGATCTGCAGTCTCACCTCGTGTTCGCCCTCTTCGATCTGGCCGAAGATCTTCCGTGAATCCACCTGAAGAAGATCGCTAAACAGATTTATCTCTTGAATTGTCGCGTATCCATGAGATTCCAGGAATTGCCTCGCGCGGGTGTTTACAAGCAGTAGATTGCCGCTTCGCTCGGCCACGATCAGCGGTTTTTCCATCGTGTCGAGCAGCCCACGAACGAAGCCAAGCGGAAGAACCACCCGATTCTCTTCCGACATCGGTGGCATGGCAATCCGTCCGGCCATCAAGTGATTCCGTCCCTCGTTCGTGAGTAGTGGAAAAAGTTTTCCCTAGGTGGCATCGTTACAGAGGGACCTGGAAGAGTCAATGGTAAAAGCGTTCCATTTGCACATTTGTGGAAAGGAAGTGGATTTCCAAAGTAATGCGCTTGCCCAACCAATTGTTTTTATTGATATACACCTACAATCATCTTATAATAAAGAGCTTATTGAGACTCCCGGTTGCTCCCTCTGGCATTCCAGATGCATAGATCCGTACTAGGTCCTTGGTACTAAGATAGAGGGAGCACTTGCAGATCAACGTTCTCAAACAGAGGCAGCTCGTGGATTTTTCGTCAACCCGACGCTCGCCGCGTATCCGCTTGCAGATACCCGTCTTCCTCAGGGGGACTGATGTCTCCGGCGCCGAATTCATAGAGCTCACCAAGACTCTCAATATCAGCTCCACTGGCGCCTGCATTACCTCAACGCATATTCTTCGGCCTGATCAGACTGTCCATTTGACCATCCCCGCCCCATCGCCCGCCTCCTCCAGCCTTGTTCCCAGCGAGACTCCACCGATCGTCGCCAAGGTTTTGCGGCAGGAGTCAGCGGGTGAAATGCGTCTCTTCGGATTGGAGTTCCTTCGCCCGCTTGAGTAAATTGCGGCAATTTCTTGCCTCCCCTTTCTCTTTACCCGGGTGGTTTTGTTACATAGCACTCGCCCTTTCATGTACACTTTACTTTTTCGTACCCGCATATCCCGCTTTTGTAATACGATACGCCCGCATTTCGGGAGGTAAGATTCCCAGGTGGACTTGACTGGGTCCAGCAAGAATGGACTCTTGGTTGCTCACAAATATGTACAAAACTTAATTCGCTTTCCCCAAACCCCGCGGGGATAGGCAGAGGTTAGGTCTATACCGGTTATGCCCAGCCCCGGCGCCCCTGTGCCCCTGCGCTTGCCCGTTGAGGATTCTTATTTCGAGCTGCTGGCAGACACGCTCGAGAGCCTCGATTTGCCTGCGCGCGGCCAGTTCCTCCAGCGATATTTTCGTGCGATCGCTCACCTCGATCTTCGCGAAACCCAAAGTGTACAAATTTGGGATGACATGCTTTCGCGCCGCCGCGAGCTCACCGATCTCGTCGGTCGTAAAGTTTCGCTGACTACCGCGCTCATGGATGTCCTCTCGTCCTCCGGTCTTCTTCGTGTTCCCATCCTCATCGAATATGACGAGCTGAAGAGGCTGGAACTCAATGCCGTGACTGATCCCTTGACGGGCCTCTACAACCGACGGCTCTTCGCGGAAACATTCGAAAAGGAACTCAATCGCGCGCGGCGCTATGGCCAGCCTCTGGGATTGGTTACCCTCGACCTGCACCGCTTCAAGGAAGTAAATGACAAGCACGGCCATCCGCGCGGTGATGACGTATTGCGCGCTGCTGCGGCCACCTTGAAGAAAGCCTTGCGCACTTCTGACTCCGCTTTCCGCATCGGCGGCGATGAGTTCGCCTTATTGCTCCCGCAAACGGATTCTGCGCAAGCGCTGGCATTGAGCCGCCGCGTTCAAACGGTTTTTGCCGAGATGCTCCAGCCCCTGCAGCTTGCCGTCACTGTAGGCATGGATCCTGGCGTCGCGATTTTTCCCCAAGATGCTGAACAGGCTGATCAGCTGATTCGCATCGCCGATGAGCGTCTCTATCACCTAAAACACGCCAACCACGGCAAGACCGCCAACAGTTCCGCGCGGATCGAGTCTCCGTCTGCTCCTGAGGCGCCGCCAGCTCCCGCTCCAGACCGCGCTGCCCCCGCACCACAACCGATTTCCATCGAAACCAGGCGCGCACCTGAAAAAACCGAAACAACCATTGCGGCGGCTGCCTCTGCTACTTCCGCGGCGATCTCCGCGGACCTCGCCAAGGCCCCTTCGCGGGTCTTCGCCGTCCAGCGCAAGGCCGAGCGCGTGTCCATGACTGGTACGAATGCCTACGCTGTTCTGGGAGACCAAGGTGCCCGGCGCGCCCGCGTCCTCGATCTTGGCTTTGGCGGTGTCGCAATGGAACTGGATTCGCTCGAGGATCTTCCGGAAAATCTTCTGGCGGTTCTACACGTGCCTATTCTTCCGCCCGTTCGCGTGAACCTGAGGCCCGTGTGGAAACAACAGACCGCTCAGGGTGGTTTCCGTGTCGGATGCGCCTTCGTTTCCTGAGCGTCTCTGCAAAACTCCCCTAACAGCTTTTACTCCTCCTCGAAAAATAAGGACCTGGAACTTCTCAGCCGCGTCCCTCCAGCCCTGATACAATTCCGCTGCATTTCCGTGCCCCGATAGGAGGCGCCATGATCGAACCCAAGGTGAGCCGGCCTTACTGGCCCGACGCCTTGCAGAAGCCATCCAGCGAGACCACTGGCCTCAAATCCTGGCCATGGGCCCTCGAGCGCCTCGAAAAATCACACAACTATTGGATCACCACCTCCCGCCCCGATGGTCGGCCGCACCTCATGCTTGTCTGGGGAGTCTGGTGGCAAAACGCGTTCTGGTTCAGCACCGGCCCGCGTACGCGCAAGGCAAAAAACATCGCCGCCGACCCTCACTGCGTGATTGGCACCGAAAAAGCCGACGAAGCCGTAATCCTCGAAGGCCTCGCTGAAGAAATCAAAGATCATTCCGTCTGGAAGCAAATCGCACAAGTTTACAATCGGAAATACGGCGGCGACGTCGAGCCTCTTCTCATGGCTTCGGACGGCTGCGTGTTTCGTGTCCAGCCCCAGGTCGCCTTCGGCCAGGACGAGCACACTGAAAATTTCACCGAATCCGTAACCCGCTGGCAGTTTCAAGAATAGCGGGAATCTGGAGGCCGCGAATTTGGTTTGCAATGCAAACTAAACTGCAATGCAAACCAAATTTACAAGCAAGGTGCTTTTTTTCTTTAGCTTGCACCATTGGTTCGAGAACTGGTGTGGCCGAGCGAGGATGGCCAGTAGGAGGCATTTCCGAGTAGCCGGTTCCACAGGGTTCTCTCAAGGTTTCGGCGCGGCGTTCCACATCTCTTGCTGAACCTTCCACTCGCCGTTCGCTTCACGATGCAGCACCAGCGCCATTTTGCCGTAGCTGTCAATCACCGGCTTTCCATCCGGAGGCTGCACCACTTGATGCTCCGTCGCCCATTCCGAAGCCCACTCTCCACACACATGAATATCGTGAAATTCCATCTCCTGCTTCATCACTTTGTATCCCGGCATCTTGGCCACAATGTCTTCGACCCATGCCGAAATCTTCTTCCGTCCGATCATGGCCGTGTCGCCCGGCATCAGATCGACTCCGTCTTCCGCCCAAAGCGCCAAAATTCCCGCCGTATCCATCTTCAGGTTCAACTCCACGTATCTTTGGTTGAACGTTTCAATTTCTCTTTGCGCATCCCGATTCGAATCACGCGCGCCCATTCGACCTTCGATTGGCCCTAGGAACAGAATTGCCGTCACCGCTACCGCCCTTCCGAATCTCGACATGCATATCCCCTCTCGCGTGAAATAGAAATCCGTGCCAATCTATCCTACTTTGTGAAATTTGACATTTCGCGTATGATTAAGAATTGCTTCGCGACCTAGCGACGCGGCTGTAGTCCTCTGGCCTTGCCAGGGAGCCGTGCAGACCGGACGCGACAGAATGGAGCCTCATGAAACCCGGTATTCACCCCGATTATCACGCCGTAACG
>DATNMX010000055.1:0-199980 GCA_035602135.1 Candidatus Dormiibacterota bacterium | reverse complement strand
AAGTAATAAAATAACGACTCTGTCCGTGGCTGCTGACCCATCATCGGCGGTGTTCCTCCCTGAAATGCTCAGTAGCACAACAGGGGATAGTCACGGCAAGCAAAATCGGTTCCAAAAAAAACGACTTTTTCAACAGACTCATATATATTTAGGAATCAAAGCAGAATGTTATGTGATTAGTATGGCCAGGCATTTCCTTTAAGAAATCCAGGATATGGCGGCAAGGCTGAGGGTTTCGTTACGGTGAGATGAACAGCGAGAGCTTGAAAATGGGAACGCCGGGCGGAGCCTAGCCGAGGGCTTGGCGGAGAAAGGTGAGCATGCGGTAGCCGGCTATGTAGCTGAATGGGTAGAGCTCAAGGGAGTAGTGACCGCAGGCGAGTTCTAAGACGCGGGGAGTGGCGCCATGGCGGCGGAGCGAATCGAGCATTTGGCGGGTGAGCTGCGGCAACATGGTGGGGTCGTACTTGCCGTAGACCATGAAGCAATTTCTGCCGGCGCCCATGTGGCGCTCAACGTAAGGCATGGGGCTGATGGGAGCCCAATAATCGCGGAGTTCATCGACGGTAACGTGGTGGCGAAGGCTTTCCCAGACGTGGCTGGTGGTCATTCCCTGGCTGACGACGTCAGCGTAATAGGTGGAAACGTGGAAAAAACCGCCAGCGCGCAGAGCTTCGTCGTGGACCAGCGTAATGTAGCCGACCGAGGAGCCAATGCTGGTGCCGAGGATGCCGAGGCGCGTGTAACCGCTCTGCTCGAGCCAGCGTAAGCACCGGCGCGCGTCCAAGACGGCCTGCCGATTCGCCTGCAGAGTCAAGCCAATGTTGGGGCCACAAATCTGGTCGGCGCGCTCGTGACCTTTCGCCATGCGCCGATCATGGTACGGGAGACTCATCTTCAGGGCGGTAATGCCCAGGCGTTGAATCCACTGGCACAAACCAAGCTGGCCGTGCCACCTGGCGTTCCAATTGGGCACAACCAGTACGGCGGCGCCTTTCTTTTTAGCGGGAAAGAGCTGCGCGTGGACAGTATTGTTTTCCGGGAAGGCAGACTGGATCGCGCTGGTAAAGGTCAGAACGTTTTCCTTGTCCAGACGATAGTCATTCGCGGGAGTAGTAGCAAACCATTCGCGGCTGGATTCTATCGCGCTTTTGGCATAACGCCGGAGGAATTCAGTAGGATGCGGTTCGTCGGGGCTGCCGCCGATGTGCTCGAGGCCCCAGGAGAAAGGGCGGACGCGCCGATTGTCATCCGTGGTCCAGCGGCGGTGCTCGTAACGGTGAATATTGCGTTCTAACCAGTTCATGTTGAGCTATTTAACTATAGCGAGGCCTTGCGATGCGCGCAAATAAGAGCAAGAGCGGTGTGCTGCGCGGCTGAATTAGCCAGGAATAAGCAGCTGAATGGCCTGTTAGGCATCCGACACGCGCGCCAGGCGGTTGATTGAGGTGGTGGGGGGTATATGGCACAGTCGGAAGGTGGTCATCTTCTTCTTTTTTCTCTTGGGCATAGTGATTGGGAGCTTTCTGAATGTGTGTATCGCGCGGATTCCAGAGGGCGAGTCCATCGTTTCGCCACGCTCGCGGTGCCCGCAATGCCTGGAACCGATCAAGGCGTACGACAACGTACCAATTTTAGGTTGGTTGTGGCTGCGAGGAAAATGCCGGGCCTGCGGGAAGGCCATTTCAGCGATGTATCCGTTGGTTGAGCTGGCCACCGGCTTGCTGTTCGTAGCGTGCTATTTGAGCTTTGGACTGACCGCTGCAACAATTAAGTGGCTGTTGTTTATCTGCATGATCATTGTTTTGGCGATAGCGGATCTGCGCGTGCGCATGCTGCCCGATGCGGTGAACGGGCCGGGGTTCGTCGCTGGACTGATTTTCGCAGCGTTCGTGCCGCCGGGCGACGGGGCCGCCATGCGGTTGAACCTGCGGCTTTTTCACGGCGCGCTGCCAGAATGGGCGGTCGGCGTTCTGGATGCGCTGCTCGGAGCAGCGTTCGGGAGTTTGCTGCTATGGGGCGCGGCTGCACTCTATAAGGCGGTGCGTGGAAAAGAAGGCATGGGTTTTGGCGACGTAAAAATGATGGCCATGGTGGGCGCGTTTCTAGGATTGCGCGGATCGTTTCTGACCATTCTGTTGGGCACTTTGCTGGGGAGCATGCTGGGATTGACAGTTATCGTGGTGCTGTACGTTTCAGGATGGAAGCGGCGCGTTGCAGAACGCGCAAGCAGGCGGGGATTGGCAAAGGTAAATGCGCTGCGCTGGGCGATCGCAAGCCAGTATCAATTGCCGCTAGGAACGTTTCTGGCGGTTGGCGCACTGCTGGTGGTATTCGTGTTTCACGGTCCGATGATGGATTTGCTGCCGGGGATGCACTGAAGACGAAATGAATGAGATGACAATCACGATGATGGTGGCCCGGCCAGAGGAAAACGCACACGTATGGCAGTTGGCGGCGGGCACGGCAATTGGCCTGCTGGTGGTTTGCGGGTCTCTGTTATTTTTCGTGCGACGGTTCTTTCGCAACACGCGGGAACTACACCAGGCACAAGCCCTAGCGAGCAGGCCGGACACGGAAAACGCGTCGGCTTTCATGGCCGCGTCAATGCAAGGAGTCATTCAAAAACTCCGCGACCAGGAAAAGGAACTGGAGCGACTGCATCAGGCGGAAAAGGAACGTGCGGAACAGACGGAGCGGTTGAGCGAAGAAGTGACGCGTAATATGCCGGCGGGATTGGTGGTGGTTAACAACGCGGGAATTGTTTCGAGCGCCAATCCTGCAGCGGAGCAGGCGTTGGGAGTCCGCGGGCTTGGTTTTCGGCGATACAGCGAAGTATTGGGCGAGACTTCGGATCTCACGAGACTTATCGGCGAGTGTTTGGCGGGAGGCAAGATTTTTCGGCGCGAGCAAGTGAAGTACGCAGTACCGGGAGGAGAGAGCCGACATCTGGGCGTAACCATATCGCCGATTCGGCGGGGCGAAGGAAAGATCACCGGGGCGATCTGCCTGCTGACCGACCTTACGGACATGGCTACGCTGCAGCAGCAGGTACAACTGAAGGAGAATCTTGCGGCGCTAGGGGAACTTTCCGCAGGCATCGCGCACGAATTTAAAAATGCGCTGGCGACCATTTCCGGTTATGCGCAGATGATTCCGGACGTGTCTGGCGAGGAAGCCAAGGACTATGCGCGGCGCATCCTGGAGCAGGCGCGCAACATTTCGCACGTGGTGACCGAATTTTTGAAGTACGCACGGCCGCTGGAAATATCCAACGAACGCGTGGCACTGCAACCTATCGTGGAGCGGGTGGTGTCCGAAGTGGCGGACTCCGCACCACTGATTCGCATTCGCTGCGAGGGACGCTTTGAAAACGTGGCGGGCGATGAAGGGCTGCTGCGGCAGGCGTTGCTGAATCTGGCGCGCAACGCGGCTGAAGCCTGTAGCGAAGCGCCTAACGGAGGACGGGTATTGCTGCGCGGCGAGATGGGGCGGGGAGAAAACGTTGGGCAGCAGCGAATCACGGTGTTTGATAATGGCCCGGGGATTAGTGCGGCGACAGAGGCGAAATTGTTCCGGCCATTTTTTACGACCAAGGCGAAGGGGACCGGACTGGGGCTGGCGGTGGTGCAAAAGATCGTGGTGCAACATGGCGGGCGGGTGGAAGCGCACAACCGTCCGGAAGGCGGCGCGGCGTTTATAGTTACGCTACCGGCGTGCCAGCAGGTCGCTGAAGCAGTAGAATCGGAGCAGAACGTCGTCTAAGAGTATTGATCGGATTTGGCAGGAGCGGCGAGAAAGCAGGTCCATATGCGTGTTACACGATGGTGGAAGCTTGGCGCGGGGATGGCGGTGTTGTGGGCCGCGGCGCTACCGGTGATGGTAATGGCGCAGCCGCAAGATGCGGGTCAGCAATCGACCGGGGATCCCGTTGCGGATGCCGCGCGAAAAGCACGCGAAGAAAAGAAAAATGCGGTGAAGCCCAAGAGGGTTTACACCGACGACGACGTGAGCAAAAACAAGAATTCTTCGGCCAACGCACCAATCGTTGCTGAAGACACAGCTAAGCAGCAAAAGCCGGCGGAGCAACCAGCAGACGCGGCAACAACGACCACGGAAAAAGCGGCGGGTGTGCCGGACGACGCTAGTAAAGACGCCACTAAGGAAAAAAACGATGAAGCTACGTGGCGCAAGCGTTTTAAGGCGATACACGAGAAGATCGCGCAGAGTCAGAAAGAGCTGGACGTTCTGCAACGGGAAACGCAAAAAGCGGAGATTCAATATTATCCGGACCCGCAGAAAACCATGGTGGAGCAGTACACGCGCAAAGACATCCTCGATAAAGATGCCAAGATTGTGGGGAAGAAGCAGGAAATCGCGAAATTGCAACAGCGCTTGAGCGACCTGGAAGACGAGCTTCGCAAAGCCGGCGGCGATCCTGGATGGGCGCGCGAATAGATCTGGCGTCGTAACTCCTACTGCCCTTCTTCGCACACTGCTGACGGCCCGCTGCAAGGCCCGGCTGGATTCGTGATAAAACCAAAAGAGATGGAACCCCTTCTCCTTGTCGAGGATAAGACCGAGCTTCGGGCAATGCTACGCAAAGCGCTGGAGCGAGCCGGTTATGTTGTGGACGAAGCCGCGGACGGTGCTGCGGCAATCCAAAAGATACGCGCGCGTCGCTACCTGCTGGTCATCACCGACCTAAAAATGCCGGGCGCTTCTGGACTGGATGTGTTGCGCGAGACCAAACAAGCGGACGCTACGATTCCGGTACTGTTGCTCACGGCGTTCGGTTCCGTGGACGAAGCAGTGACCGCGATGAAAGAAGGCGCGTTTGATTTCCTGCAAAAGCCGGTGGACTTGGACCACTTGAAGCTGCTGGTGCAGCGGGCCGCGCAGCAGCAAGAGCTCATGCGCGAAAATCTTATCCTACGCGAGGAGTACTCGACACGGTATGGATTTCCGCGCATCCTCGGCGAGCACGCGTCGATTCGAGAAGTCAGCCAGCAGATACAGCGCGTGTCGGCCACGGATTCGACGGTGTTGCTGCTGGGTGAAAGCGGCACGGGAAAGGAATTATTTGCCCGCGCCATCCACCATCTTTCGCCGCGGCGCGAGCAGCCGTTTGTGGCGCTAAATTGCGCGGCGATTCCGGAAGGCTTGGTGGAGAACGAACTTTTTGGCCATGAACGCGGAGCGTTCACCGGGGCGGGAGCGCGGAAGGTCGGAAAGATGGACCTGGCGCACCGCGGCACGCTTTTTCTGGATGAGATTGGCGAGTTGCCGATGTCGATTCAGGCCAAGCTGCTGAGGGTTTTGGAGGAGCGACAGTTCGAACGGGTGGGCGGGACACAATCGATTGATGTCGATGTGCGGATCGTGGTGGCCACGAACCGCAATTTACAGAAATTGGCTGAAGAAAAACTTTTCCGCGAGGATTTGTACTTCCGCATTTCCGCGGTGCCACTCACAATTCCGCCGTTGCGCGAGCGTGGAAACGACGTGCATCTTCTAGCGAAGCATTTCTTGGAGAAGTTCAGCCGCGAATTCGGAAAGCCAGGGCTGATACTTTCGGAGGGAGCGCGCGACCGGCTCGCGCAGTATCGTTGGCCCGGCAATGTGCGGGAATTGCAGAACACGCTGGAACGCGCGGTGATTTTGGCAGACGGGTCGAACATCGGAGTAGAAAATCTGCAGCTGCCAGCATCCCGGCCCGACGGAGACCGTTTACCAGCGGGCCTATTGCCGGCAAATTTTAGTTGGGAAGGCTCGTGGGAAGACGTAACGGGGCGCGCGGCTAATCTTGTAGAGAAAATTCTCTTAGAAAATACACTGCGCGAAACTACCTGGAACAAAACGCGCGCCGCGGAGAAGCTGGGCGTTTCGCCTAAGACGCTGCTCGCCAAGTTGCGAAGCGCCGGGCTGGAATAGCAAGAATTGGCGAGTGCCGAGTGGCGAGGAAAGAAAAGAATAGTCGTTCGCGGGTGGCGAGCGAGTGACGCGGAAAGGAATAGTAGGCTACGGGTGGAGGCCGGTGTGAAGAGCGACGGTGCCGAAAGTCCAAACGCGAAATTCCACGGACTGGAATCCGACGGCCGTCATCAAGGAAGCCAATTCTGGCGGCCGAAAGAAACGCGAGACCGATTTTGGTAGGTAAGTGTAAGCGGCGCGGTCACCGGAAAGAAAACCCCCGATTCGCGGCAGCACAGAACGAAAATACCAACGATAGACGTTACCGAGCAAGCCGGCTGGAGGCTCGGTAAATTCAAGAATAGCTACGGTGCCTCCGGGTTTCAGCACACGCTGAATTTCCTGAAGTCCCGCCTGGTAGTTCGCCAAATTGCGAAAACCAAAGGCAGCGGTCACTAGATCGAAGGAAGCATTCGCAAACGGAAGGCGGAGAGCGTCGGCTTCAAGAAACGGGATCGGGCGGGAGGCGTCGCCGTGGGAAGCGGCCGCGGCGCTCTTGTCCTTGGCGCGAACGAGCATGGTATGCGCGAAATCCGCGCCCACGATATGCGCCTGTCCGGCGCGGGCCAAAGAGAAGGCGAGATCCCCAGTTCCACAACAAAGATCGAGGACCAGTGCGTCCGGCCGCTCGAGAATGTGCTGAAGGCGGCGAGCGACGCGGGCGCGCCATACGCGGTCAAGCTGCAAAGAGAGCAAATGATTCAGCAGATCATAACGAGGAGCGATCTGCGTGAACATTTCGCGGACCTTTTTCGACGCGTCTGCTTCAGTTTGGGAGCCTTCGGGACGCGTGCCCTTAACGGGAGATACGGCTTCAGCCATGGAGCTTCCCGGCTGCGGTGAGAAGTTGCGGAGCAAAATGCAAGACGTGCTTGACGGTGTCGAGAGGCACGGCGTCAAACGACCGGGCCTTACCGATGCGTGGCGCAAGGATGAAACGCAATTTGCCGCGTTGTGTTTTTTTATCGGCGCGCATGGCGTCGCTAAGGAGTTTGACGGAGACACGCGGCCAGGGAGGCAAAGTACCGAGGCGCTGCACCAGAGAGACGATGCGCGAAGCGTCGGCCGCGCGGGTTATGCCAACTTCGTAGCCGAGCAATGCAGCGACCATCATGCCCCAGGCCACCGCTTCGCCATGCTGGAAACGGCGGTATTTGGTAACACTTTCAAGCGCATGGGCAAAGGTGTGGCCAAAATTTAGAATTTCGCGGAGGCTCGACTCGCGCTCGTCGCGACTGACGACGGAAGCTTTGATTTCCGCGCAACGCGGAATGATGTAATCCAAAGCCGCGCGATCGCGTCGCAGGACTTTGTCCATGTTTTGTTCTAAATAGGCGAACAATTTTGCGTCGGCGATCACGCCGTACTTGATCACTTCCGCCAAGCCGCCGCGAAACTCACGTTCCGGCAAAGTACGCAGAACATGAGGATCAACCAGAACCAGGCGCGGCGGGAAAAAAGCGCCGACCAGATTCTTCCCTTCGGGAAGATTGACGCCGGTCTTGCCGCCGATGGCGCTGTCCACTTGCGCGACCAGGGTTGTCGGGAGGTGTACCAGCGCGACACCGCGAAGGTAGCTTGCCGCAACGTAGCCGGCCACATCTCCTACCACACCGCCGCCCACAGCGATCAGCAAGGCTTTACGATCGACGCCAGAACGGCTCAACGCGCGGCACAAGGAATCAACGGTTCGAAGATTCTTGTGTATTTCCGCGTCGTCGAAAAGATGCAGCGTGCGCGCACCGTGCGGACCCAGGCTTGGGCTTACTTTCTTTCCGGCCGCGCGCCAAACGTTGCGGGATGACAAGACCTGAACGCTGGAAAAGTTGCCAAGAACAGCAATCTCTCGCGACGCGCGGCGAAGAATATTAGCGCCGTAGACAACGGCATAAGCACCGGCGGAAGATTTAACAGAAATTCGCTTGGTTTTCATTCGTCGAAGAAGCGTAAACGGATGCCCTGAATGTAACACAGCGCTTGCCTGCGGCTGAGAAGGTTCCTAGTTTGCTTGCAGCTTCTTCACGCTTTCCAGAAAAACGTGGCCAGTGATGGCGAGGCTCTTAGCGCTGATTTTGTCGAGCGTGTCTTGGGGCGTGTGCCAGTAAGGAACATCGTGTTCTCGATCGAGATCGATCACATCCACGGAGGGAACTTTTCGCTTGAGGAAGGGATCATGATCGTCCTCAACGGACTGTGATTCGTTCAGGAAAATATCCGCATAAACGAGCTTGGCGGCAGTATCCCATACCACATCGACTAGGGCTTTTGTCGATGTGGAGTCCCGCCTGAAGTGCAGAGGGTGGCCGCCGACGATGTCGGCAAGCAGAAATGCCTTGATCTTCGAGATATCGCCGCTGTTTGCGAAGCGCGCGGCCATTTCTCGGCTGCCGTAGCGGCTGTCCATTTCGCTCCAGGACTTCATGGCTTCCTCGCCGTCAAAGAAAGCAATCCATACCGCGCGACGGCCGTGCTGGGGGCATAGGAGGCGAGCCAATTCCAGCATGACTGCGGTAGACGAACCGGCGTCATTGGCGCCGACAAAATCAGCCATGCGCAAAGTATCGTAGTGCGTGCCGAGAAGAATGACTTCAGGCTTATCACCTGGAATTTTGACGAGGATATTTTTCATGGGCAAGCGCCCGACAGGGGTATCGGCGGTGAAGGCGTCCGTTTCAAGGGTGCAACCGTAGCTGGTCAATTCTGACTGGATGTATTCCTGGAGTTTTTCAATAGCCGGTGAGCCGGAAGGACGCGGACCGAATCCCACTTGCTTTGCAACGTGCGCAAATGAGCGCTTACCGTCAAAGCCTCCGGTAGTTTGCGGCGCCGGAACATCTTCTGAAGTGTTTGGCGCGAGGCCTTCAGCCGAAGTTGTAATGGAAGGCTTAGAGTGCGCCTCGTCGCCATTGGCCTTGCAACCGGTAACCGCCGCGAGGACCAGGCATGTGCTGAGTAAAAGAGTAAAGAGCGAAAACCGCCGAATTGTTAGGCGCAAGGTCTCATCCTCTAGGTTGTCCCTGTGGCGGCAGCCGCGAGCCGCTTGTTGCGCCGCCCTACCACCAGGGCGGAAACACCAATTCCAGCAAAATAAAGAACAACCATAGGAGCCATGAAAATCAGCATGGTCAGGGCGTCGGGAGTCGGCGTGATGAACGCGGCCACGACGGTGATCACCAGAATGGCGTACTTGGAATTTTTCCACAAGAATTTTGGCGTCACCACGCCGAACAGCGACAGAAAAAATATCAGGATCGGTAATTCGAAAACCAGGCCGACTCCTAACAACACCATAAGGGTCAGGTCAAAATATTCGTTAATGCTGATGAGTGGAACGACCGGCCCTTGAAAGCTGATTAGGAACTTCAGGACGGATGGCAACATGATGAAATATCCGAAAGCAATTCCGGACAGAAAGAGAAACACGGTGGAGAAAAGAAATCCGGTGATGGCGCTGCGTTCGTGTTTATACAAAGCAGGCGCCACGAAAAGCCAGAACTGATAGAGCACCACAGGCGAGGCCAGGACGATGCCCAGATAGACGCTCAAAGTAATGAGCAGACTCAAATAGCCGGTCGGATTCGTGTACACCAGTTTTTGATCGAGATGGGCGCCACCCAAGGCTTTCAGCATGGGCTTGGTAATCCAGGAAACAAAATGGGGCGCCACGTACCATCCGACCAGGGCGCCTGCGCCTATGGCGATCAAGGAATGAATGATTCTCTTGCGCAGCTCGACGAGGTGTTCAAAAAAAGTCATCTGCCCGCCGGGATCCTCGACGGAGCTCGTGGCTGTCGTGGCTACGGTGGACTCAGGCGGGTTGTCGGTCATGGGGTG
The DNA here is from genome assembly GCA_035602135.1 of Candidatus Dormiibacterota bacterium. GTDB lineage: Bacteria > Acidobacteriota > Terriglobia > Acidiferrales > UBA7541 > Acidiferrum. The sequence goes on along the minus strand of DATNMX010000055.1, from coordinate 190,173 downwards.
CGTCGTGCGCGCTGGTGGAAGCCGGCGTTTCCGTGGGGAGGCTGACCTGGTGGTTTGTCAGAGGGGCGTCGGAAGCAGTGTCCGAGCGTGGCACGGATTCCGCCACGGGCCGGGTGACGGGAGCTTCGGTGAGGCCGGCACCAGCTATCGAATCCGCATCGGTTGCGGCCGATTGTGTCTCGGCACCTGCTGGAGTGCCCTGTGTCGTGGGCTGATCCAAACTTGGCGTGGCGGCTGCTGCCGCGGTGTCCGCGGCTTTCTTGCGCTCGACTTCGCGGGCTTGGCGCTCCAGATCTCGCATTTCCTCTTCAAAAGCGCCCCGGAAATCGGCGGAAGCTTTGCGGAATTCGGCCAGAAGTTTACCCAGGCTGCGAGCAAGCTCCGGCAGCTTCTGGGGTCCGAAGACCACCAGGACGATGATAAAAACGACGATCATGTGAGGAACACTAAGCATGGCGCCAAGTAAGCGTTTTATGGCCTATTGGCATCATAGAGAACGGCGTTTGGCACTGTCAAACTACAGAATACGCTATGCTATAATTGTTTTAGATTGAAGCACGTGAGGTTCGAATGAAATCAGAGCGTCGCGGACTGCTGCTGGTTGTTGCTGTATTGCTGTTATCTGCAATTCTTGGGGGCATTTACGGCCCTGGCGTCAAAGCCACTACATCCTCGTCTGACGATTATAAAGCCGCGGTGCGGGACTTCACGCGAGTCCTGGATGTTGTCCAGAATAATTACGCCGACCCCGTCAACGTGGACAAAGCGGTATACCAAGGGGCAATCCCCGGCATGCTGCGTATGCTCGATCCCCATTCTAACTTCTTCGATGCCAAGCAGTTCGCGCTGCTGCGAGAAGATCAGCGGGGCAAGTACTACGGTGTCGGCATGGTGGTGGCGCCGCGGGAAAATCACACCGTGGTGATGGCGCCATACGTAGGAGCGCCTGCCTATAACGCGGGATTGCGCCCCGGCGACGTGATTATGAAGGTGGATGAAAAATCGACCGAGGGGCTGAGCACGGGCGAGGTTGCTGACCTGCTAAAGGGGCCAAAGGGCACGGTCGTAAAGATTACGGTTTCGCGGGAAGGTTACACGGAGCCACTGATATTCACGGTTACACGCGATGAGATTCCACGACATTCGGTAGATATCTCCTTCATGCTGAAGCCGGGAATAGGTTACGTCCGGCTTTCGGGCTTCAATGAAACGACCGACCGAGAAATCGCGGAATCCTTGAAACAACTGAATGCCGCTTCGCTAGACGGGCTAATTCTGGATATGCGCGGCAATCCCGGCGGGTTGCTGAACGAGGCTGTCGCTGTGGGGGATATGTTCCTCGACAAGAATCAGCTGATCGTCTCGCATCACGGCCGGACATCGCCCGACCGCCGCTACTATGCGGTGCGTGGCAATCAAGGTGTGACGGTGCCGCTGGTGATTCTGGTGAATAACAATTCCGCGTCGGCCACGGAGATTGTTTCTGGAGCGGTGCAGGATCATGATCGCGGGCTTGTGGTGGGCGAGACGACGTTCGGCAAAGGCTTGGTGCAAACCGTTACGCCGCTTAGCGAGAACACGGGATTGGCATTGACAACGGCCCGCTACTACACGCCGAGTGGCCGCTTGATCCAGCGCGATTACAAATCCATTTCGCTTTACGAATATCACTACGAGCGCAAAGTGCCGCAACATCCGACAGAGGTGAAGCTGACCGATAGCGGGCGCCAGGTAACCGGCGGGGGCGGCATAACTCCGGACATCATGGTGATGGCACCGAAACTCACCAAGTTTGAGGAGGCGCTGTTCCGGGGCGACGTTTTCTTCCCTGCCGAGACGGGCGTGGGAGGTTTTACGCGCTATTACCTGGGCACCAGACCCACGATCAATAAAGATTTTGTGGTGAATGACGCAATGATGCGGACGTTCCGGGATTATTTGAGCAAGCATAATGTGCACTATACCGAGCCAGATATCGCCGAGAATCAAGACTGGATCAAACGCAAGATGAAGCAGGAAATTTTTATGTCCGCGTTTGGCCAGCAGGAAGGCTTTAAGGTTTTGTTGGAAGCCGATCCGCAAGCACAGAAAGCTATAGACGCGATTCCGCAAGCGCGCGCCTTGTATCAGAACGCACGAAAGATCGTGGCGCAGCGCTCCGGAAGCAGCACATACTACAACACAGCCCCGCTACAACCCTAACTTCGAGCAAACCAGCGTCTCTAATGGTCGGAGCTGGTTTGCGCGTCTACAGCAAAACTCTTCGGCTTAACGTGGCTTTAAATTGTTGCGGTTGTGTGCGCCAAGGAAATTCCCTGACGTTGGCAACGTAGTAAGCGTCTGCTAAAATTTGTGAGCTGCTCGTGGGCGAGTAGCTCAGCTGGGAGAGCGCCTCGTTCGCAACGAGGAGGCCGGGGGTTCGAATCCCCTCTCGTCCACCAGATTCTAGAGGACCTGCACCATTTTTGAAAAATGCACCTCGGGGACTTCCATTCTCCACTGGCCTGGCCAGTCTTACAGTTACTTTCCAGGTCTATATGAGTTGCTGCCGTGAAGAGAGCGTTCCAATACACGTATAATGGAAAGATGCCGGTACGTCTAATTGCGCTAGATATAGATGGCACCCTGCTGGACAGCCGCTGGCAGCTTCCTGAGGCCAACCGCGTGGCGATAGCCGAGGCGGCGCGTCGAGGCATGGAGGTCGCCTTGGTCACGGGCCGGCGGTTTGATTTTGCGTTGCCGGTGGCGCGCCAGATCGATTCCCCACTTACGATGATCGTCAATAATGGCGCGCTGGTCCGTTCGAAAGAAGGGCGAACCCACATGCGGCGTTTGCTGCCGAGGGCCACGGCACAGGGAGTGCTGAACCTGACGAGTCCCTGGCGGGATGGCACGGCTGTCGTCTTCGACCGCCCAAGCGCCGAACAGGTAATGCTGGAAGTCCTGAATCCCAATGACACGCTGCGCTACCCGTATTATTCCAGGAACAAAGAGTTTATCGGCCTTGCCACGCCGCTTGGGAGCTGCCTGACGGAGGATCCGATCCAGGTGATGCTTTCCGGGCACATCGAGCCGATGCGCGCAGCCGAAAATGCTTTGCGCACGGCGAGTTTCTCCGGGGAATACGCGGTGGCGATCACCGTTTACGCGGGTAAGGATTTTGCCATGATTGATGTGATCAACGCGGGCTGTTCGAAAGGTTCGTCACTGGCCGAGTGGGCGAGACTGCGGGGAATTCCTCGTGAGGATGTGTTGGCGATTGGCGATAACCACAATGATCTGGAGATGCTGTCGTTTGCGGGGATACCGGTGGTGATGGGAAATGGCGTGGCGGAATTAAAAGAGTTTGGCTGGCACGAAACTACCAGCAACGATGAAGATGGCGTAGCCGCGGCCATCGAGCATTTTGCTCTGCGGCAGGCCGCTTCGTGCGCGTGATCCGCATCATCGCAGTATGCACGGTGTTCTTCAGTACTGCGGCCTCGCTACGCGCTGAATTTATCGTATTGCGCACTGGTCAGCGGCTCCATGTTACTGGTTATCAATTGCTTGGCGATAAATACCGCCTGCAGATGGGCGGAGGCTTTGTGGAAGTAGCGGTGGGGGACGTGACGGCCATTGAACCCGAAGAAGTATTCGCGAAAGCACCCGCGAAACACGCTGCGCCGGGTCCCTATGGCGAACTGGTGGCCGCCGCTTCGGCCCGATACAAGGTTGATGCCGAGCTGATAAATAGCGTGATCGCGGCAGAATCCAATTTCAATCCGAAAGCGGTGTCGCGGCGCAATGCGCGCGGGCTCATGCAGTTAATCCCGGGGACGGCCTCCCGGCTGGGCGTACGAAACGTTTTCGATCCCCGAGAAAATATAGATGCGGGGACGCGTTACCTTGGTGATTTGCTGAATCGCTACAACAATAACCTGGCGCTGGCGCTCGCTGCTTACAACGCCGGCCCGGAGCGAGTGCAACAATACGGCCGGGTGCCTCCTTACGCGGAGACGCTTTCCTACGTGCGTCGCGTAAAGCGCGGCTACGAGCAGCGCAAATCAAACACGCCGGTAAAGCTGAACGCGCCAGTCTAGCCGGTTCCTCACTTCCGGTTTTCCCAGCCAACTCCAATTGCATAACCGTCGTTGAACGGTCGCGACTTTTATGCATTAGTGGGATCGATTAGGGGGTTAAATGCTTCGCTTTAATCCTGGGGTTATTCCTGCGGTGGCGGCTGGTCTGGCGAAAGTGGTGGTTGGTCAGCGCCAGGTTGAGCGAGGGGACCTGCGGGAGTCGTGGCGGGTTGGATGCTTGGGTTCTGTGTGGGCTTCTGCGCGGGATTCTGCGCGGCCGGATTTTGCCCTAGTCCGGTGCCCGTTGGCATGCCGGGTTGACCCATACCAGCTTCTTTAGACGGGTCCCAAACAAATTCGAACAAAAGATAATTTTTTGCCTTTTCGTATATGACTAGCGAGGGCGTCTTAATCTTGCTGCCGACGCCGATGATGTTCCCGCCAATGATGGTGGGTGCCGCTGAAGGATCGGGAGACTGAGGATTAGGCACAGATTCGCCCGTACCAGGCGTGGTGCTGTCCGGATTTTGAGACGAGGAGGCGGGGGCCCCACCGGCTTGGGGCTGCGAGGCAAGGTTGGGAGTACCGCCGCTCAGGCCCTGAGGAAGCGATCCAAGGCCACCGGGAGGGGTATTTAGAGCGCCGGCCATGGCCGATGCTGGTGTGCCAAGTCCCCCGGTGGTCGGAAACTGCAGCCTTTGCGACGGCTTTAAACTGCCGATGAGTTGCCCAGAAGGTGCTATGTAGATTAATCGCCAGGAACCGTCGCCCTTATTCATCGGGTCCTTATAGGCTTGGCGCATAAAACGGACAGAGCCCGTTTTCGGCATGGTGAGATCGTCGAGCGAAGTGGGAAACTTCCCCATCTTGCGGTAGTAAAGTTTGACGCCGCGGACGTATTGTTTGCCGCGCCAGATCATTTCTTCTTCTTTTTCGCGTTTGCCTTGGGTAAGGATACTGGGCGCGGCCGACATGGTCATGATCAGGATGATGGCGGTAAAAAAGATAAGCATCATTAACGCGTAGCCACGCTGGCGGCGCGACGCTCGCGTCCTGGAAAGCTGATGTTTCATCAGGATGGCGCAACTCCCTGTTCATCCGGAACTAACGCCACTGTATTGCGCTGCCCGGTGGCGATCTCTTCGAATTCAAGAGTGGTGTTATTCACCTTTAGAACGCGGTAGCGGCCCAGCAGAGTGTCCCCTTCCGGCACGATATACACCTCTTCCCCATCGGAAAGGAACGCGAGGCGCACGGTGCCATTCGGCACCGTGCCATAACCAAAAAATTTCATATTCCCCGGAAGCATTGGCGGAGGAGGTGGCGGGGGCACAACTGGCCCAATCGGCGCGTGAACCTTAGCGACGTTAGAGCGAGTCTCAGGAAGCGGAGCTGCCACGGCACTAAAAGGATTTCTGCCCAAGCTGTGGTATTCCGTCTTCTGTGCCGTTTCCATAAGACTGCGATGGAGTTGCGGATTTTCCACGGCTAACAACGGATAGTTTTGAAAGGCGGACGTGGTGGCTGCTGTGGGCGCCGGTTTGGTGGAATTCATATACCAGACCAAAGTCGCCAAGAGAATAAGGCCGCCGAGAATTGCCATCTGAGTTTTTTGTCTCATTAAGAAACCCGGAAATAAGTCTTCATGTGAACGGCCACCCGGATCGGTCCATTAGCACTCTGATTCTGCGTATCACCGGCCAAGGAGAGTCCGTCCACCACGTACAAATTGTGCGAGCGTTGCAGGCCATTGAGAAAGCGCACCACACTGATGTAATCGCCGTTAACGGTAGCGTCGATGACGACTTCTTCGAGCCCGCGGTTGGCGATCTCCTTCCTCCGGAAAGTACGGTCGTCAATTTTGACTCCGGCCTTTTTGGCAATGGCATCCATTTCGGCAGAAACCGACGAATATCCAGTGGCCACCGGCTGAAGCGCGCGTTCAAACTGCTCGCAGTCTTTTTGGATTGCTGGCATGAGCCCGCGAATGGCGATGGCGCGCTTGATGTCCGCCCGGAGCAGCTCGAACTGTTTGGTCTGCAGAGCAAGCTCCTGCTGGGGGTTTCGCGGAACTGAAGATAGCCGCCAGCTGTAAGCAGCCAGTGCAATGTCGGCGAAGACCAGGACCAGGAGAGCCCCGATGATGAGACGTTTTTGCAATTTGAAATTGGACGTCATCAGATCCTCGAATATACCGCGGTGAGCTCCACGATCTTTTGGTCGCCACCTTGCTCTTTATTCGGTGTGCGCTCGCTATCCAACGCAATGCTTGTGAATTGTTTGGATTCTTCAAGCGCGTGAAGGAACTTGAGTTTTGCTTCGTCGCCGGTAGCCGCGACCGTCAATTTCACTTCCACGCGACCCTTGTTTTGTCTGGGCTCAATGCTTACGACGCGAACGCCACCAGGAAGTATGCGTTCCAGGTCCATGAACATCTGGGTCCAGTTGAAGCTGCGCGCATCGATCAGCGAATTTAGAAACGCCGCCCGGTCGTGCAACCTGGCATTTTCCGATTGACTGAAAAACTGCTCAAGTTCCGCACGCTGTCTCTGAAGTTCAGTCATCTTGCGGCGAACATCCTCCGACTGGGCACGAAAGCGAGCATCGACATTTTGAATGGCGTAGACATGCCAGGCCAGGCTTAAAAACACAATACTCGCAACAGCGCCGATCGAGCCGGCGGCCAGAAGAAAGCGCCGGTGCGATTGTTGCGCTTGAGTAGCTAAATTGAGGCGAACTCTCATTGGTATTCCTTGGCTTCGAGCTCTTCCGTGGTCCTAGCCTCGATGCATCATCCAACCCACCAGGCCTTCTAGTTCGCGCTCTGCCAACGGCTGCGCATCGGGCTGCAGACGTCCGCCGGTTTCAGCAGACTGAAAGAGGGAACGTACCTGGCAATGAAATTCTTCTGCCAGCGGACGAATAAATTCAGGCAGGCGTTTGCCGAGACCGGCCAGGGATACTGACTGGATGCCTTCACGCCAGGTGTCCTGATAATATGCGGCAACCGGAAAAATCTCTTCCAAGAGCATCTGCGGAGTGAGGGCCACCCCGTACGCAGGAAGTTCCGTACATCGGTAGCCACACAGCACCCCTTCGCGGACAATCGCCGTGGTTAGTGAGGATCCGGAGATACGCGCCAGTAATGTAGGATTTTGATCGTCGAGCAACCCTATCGCAGCGAGCGAGGAACTGAGTACAACGCCGGGACGCAGATTCGCACCCTCAGCCAGCGCTTCGTACTCTCGCACGATGCGCAGACGCGCCAACGCGGTGACAATGTCTACACCGTCTTCGCGTGGCGACTGCCGCATGTAAGAAATAAGAGTTTCATCCACTTCGAAGGGCACGCTCTTCTTCAATTTCCATTTCAGCATGGGCTCCGCCTCGTGCGCGGAACGCGGAAATTGATCGAAATGCTGCACGAAAACGCGAATGACCGGGTCTGGAAGGATCATGGCAACGTCTTCATCCTTGGCGCGCAAGCGGAGACAGACGTTGTTCACTGCGAGCTTGACAGCTGCTGGGTTGCCAATATTGGATTCCACGGCAGAAGGTACGATCGCGCCTGGCGGAAGCAGCTCGACGGCAAAGCCATCAAGCGCACCCGTTCTAGTCCACCGGGCGCCGGCGATGCGATCGGGAGAGACTTCAATCGCCAGATGCGGATGCGGCGTGGCATCCAGCCACCTGGTAACGCGGCGCACCAGCTCACTTTTGTAAATGCCCTGGCGGAATGCAACGCTGCTACTCAACGAAGGTCACCTTATTGATTTCTTTCACGCTGGTGATTCCCGCGCGAATTTTTGCCAGGCCGCTTTCTCGCAATGTGATCATTCCCTCTTCGCGTGCGATGCGCTTGATTTCCGAGGTCGGCCGGCGGTCAACGATCATTTCCCGGATGCGGTCGGTGAGGTCGAGCAGTTCACAAATTGCCGTACGGCCGTGATATCCAGTGCCAGAGCATTCCAGACAACCGGCGCCTTCCACCAGGGTCACGCCGGTCCAAGCCGCCGGATCCAGGCCGGCTTCCTTCAGCTCTTGGCTTGAAAAGTGCTTTGGCCTTTTGCAATTTGAACAAATGACGCGAACTAGCCGCTGGGCCATGATGCAATTGAGGGCAGAGACGAAATTATACGGCTCCACACCCATGTTGATGAAACGTCCAATGACGTCTGTAACGTTATTGGCGTGTACGGTGGTGAAAACCAAGTGGCCGGTGAGCGCCGATTGGATGGCGATTTGAGCGGTTTCCTGATCGCGGATTTCGCCCACCATAATTTTGTCGGGGTCATGGCGCAGAATAGAGCGCAAGCCGCGCGCGAAGGTCAGCCCCTTCTTTTCATTCACGGGAATCTGGGTTATTCCGCGCAGTTGATATTCGACCGGATCCTCAATGGTGATGATCTTGTCTTCGTCGGACTTGATTTCGTTAATAGCTGCGTAGAGTGTTGTCGTCTTGCCCGAGCCGGTAGGTCCGGTCACCAGCACCATGCCATACGGCTCGCGGATGTAGCGGCGAAAACGACGCATTTCGTCAGGTGAAAATCCCACGACATCGAGGCTTAGACTGTGGAATTTCTCTGACAGCGTTTCCTTATCAAGAACACGCAACACCGCGTCTTCGCCGTGGCTTGCCGGCATGATGGACACACGCAAGTCGATAAATCGTCCTTTGTACTTCACCCGGAAACGCCCGTCCTGCGGGACGCGTCGTTCAGCGATGTCCAAATCACTGAGGACCTTGATGCGGGAAATAACCGTGGAATGCCACTCTTTTGCGATGGGTTGCATGGCGTGCTGCAGGACGCCGTCTATGCGGTATTTGACGGCCACCTCGGTATCGCGGGCTTCGATGTGAATATCGCTAGCACGGCGTTCGAGCGCGGTAAAGATAACGGTTTCGACCAGCCGCACTACCGGGCTAACGGTGGTATCGCGCGTCAGGCGATCGCCCGAAATTGTTTCCTCGGTCTCTTCTTCTTCCTTCGAAACCTGGAGCGTAAAAGCTTCGGTAGCTTGCTCCAGCACGCGCTGCGATTGCTCGGTGCGTTTAAGCAGATCGCCGATCTGGCGCGCAGTGGCGACTTTAATGGCCAGCTTCTTGCCCAGCAGCAACGGCAATTCGTCGCTAAGCAAGACCTGGCTGGGGTCGGCCACCGCAATAGACAGCGCGTTATTCAGCACCTCCAGCGGCACAAAGTTGTAACGGAACATCAGGTCCGCGGGAATCGTACGGAAAAGTTCGGGATCGATGCGCTGCTCGCGCAAATCAATAAAGGGGCAGCGATACCGTTCTGCGAGCTTACGCGCGTGGTCGCGCTCGTGCTGTTCATCAGCAGTGGACGCCAGGTCAGCAATTACATTGGTGTGTTGTTCGGTGGTGGCCATGTTCTTACCCTGCCGTCCCCGTCAAGGAGAATGAGAAGATCGGCAGATATAGTGAAATCAGAATAAAAGCTACTAACAATCCCATGAATACGAGAATAACAGGCTCAATGATGGAAACTAAAGCGGAGAGCCGCAGACTGACTTCTTCCTCGTAAAACTCCGCCACGCTGGTCAGCATAGGCGCCAGCGCGCCGCTCGACTCGCCGACCTCGATCATATCCAACGCGAGTTCCGGCATTACTCCGCTGAAAGACAGCGCACCATGGAGCGATTCGCCTTCGCGCACCATCTGCGTGGCGCGCGAAACGGTGGCCCGCAAGAGCTTGCTGGTCAACGCATCCGAGGCCGTCTGCAGGGCGGCGACCAGCGGCGTACCACCTGTCAGGAGGGTGGCCAGCGTGCGCGAGAACTGCGCAACTTGAAACTTCAATAAAGTGTTGCCAATGAGCGGCAAACGAAACTTAAGGCGGTCGAAGGCCGTGCCACCTTCTTCCGTTCTGGACCACAGATAAATGAGAATAGCCGCTAACGCCACGGCGGCGATCGTACCTAGCACCACAAACCGGTAATCTACCGTCAAGGCAATCAGCACCCTGGTTGCATAAGGCAACTGCACGCCGAGATCTCGGTATAGTACCGCGAATTTCGGGATCACTACGGTTACGAGATACGTGACAATAATAGCGGCTACCGTAATCAACAACACCGGGTAGACCAGCGTGGCCAGAATCTTTTTCCGGACTCCCGTGCTCACACGCTGATACGCGATGTAATAATCCAGTACGCCGGAAAGGTTGCCGCTTTTCTCACCAGCCAAAATCGCGGTGGAATAAACTTTCGAAAAGACCCCGGCCTCTGCTACTGCCTCCGAGAGCGACTTACCCTCGCGGACCCGGTCGCGTATCTGGGCGACCACCGGCCGCAGCTTCGGAGAGGTAGCACGGGTGGCGAGCAGGTCTAATGCCCGGAGGATCGGCAGTCCGGCTTTAATCAGAGTGTTGAATTGCTGGTTAAGGATCAGGAATTCAGAGCCACCAATCTGACGGCCCTTTCGGCGATTGAGAAGACTGGCGAGCAGGCTGTTGCGACTCTCGACGGAATAGACATACAAACCCCGGTCCGCCAGCTTCTGGCGTGCTTCATCCAATGTGCTGGCGGCCTCGACGTGAGAAAAGACACGTCCGTTGGCATCCGCAACGCGGCAAACAAACTCCCCCATAGACCCTCAGTTTACCTCAACTCTATTGTATGCGGGTTGGGAAGGGCGGGTTGGCTGTTCCTATCAGAAAAGAGGCCAAGGAATATAGGGTAATCGACTAATTCTTGGGGGTTTGCGCTGAGAGGTCCCCGTTCACGACGGCAACCCCCCTAGGCGCGTCAAAGTGAAACAGCGATTCCGGGAGCGAGGGATTGATTTGCCAGTTCGTGAACCGAAACTCAACTTCGACTCCGCCGCGATCACGAAGCAGCACCCGGTCAAGACTACCTGTATTAGGGCCCACCTCGAGCAGGAGCCGGGTGCTGGTTTGCGATTCCTGGGCGCGTGAGCCACCTTGTGACGGGTGGCCTTTGGGCTGTTCGGCGCGAAGCTCGCAGGACAACAGGACGTTCTCTGGGTTGGCTGGCTTTTCCAGAGAAGTGAGCGTGACTCGCGCGCAGACGCGAGAGATCTTCATTTCGCGTGTCAGCAGCGCGAGAGGAGTCCGCCAGTCTGTGCTTTCTTTAACTGGAACGCGGGTAACCGTGTGGTCAGCAGGAACGTAAAACCAAGCCGTCTTGCCATCCACAAGAAACAGATTCTTTTCTGGCGACTCATATTCCCAGCGCATCTTCCCGGGCCGCCGGAAAAAAGCAACACCCGCTTCCACACGAGCTAACCGGCCATTTTCCAAGTAACGCTCGAGAAACGTAGCTTTTAACGTTTGCGCAGGGTGATATCTGGCTTCTAGTAATTTGACGACAGCCTGAGCATCGGGAGAGCCACTCATGGGAGTGAGCAGCAGGAAACCGAGAGTTTGCAGGAACATGCCTTTAGTCTAGCAAGATGGGCACGATCCACATAAAAGATCTGGTGATTAATCAAAAATCGGATTCGCGTTTAGATTTTTAGATTATTAAGGATCAGAGGGGAGGATCAGTTCCAGTTGCCGCAGCTGTAAGATTGTAGCGAATTACACCAGGTTGATCTGTAAAGAAGCTTCGCCGACCCGATGAGCCACGTATAATCGGATCGCCGTTAATTCTGTAGCCTATTGCGGGTGTACTGGAATTATCCTGCACGTAGATGAAGCGGTAACCAGACTTGGTGCCACCTGCCAGGACGCTGTCAATCAAACAAGCATTAGCGGGCGTAGCAACGCATGCCACCCCCCCGGCGCCTCCGCCAAGATCGTTTAGTAATGCTGAGTAGCCGATGGTGGGATACACGCTCGAATAGGTTGTTTCTGCGGTCGTAATGGTTCGCACGCTGGAGACGGCCGAAGCTTCGTTGGCCACCATGCGAGAGTTTAAATAGCCCGGGATGGCAATGGCAGCGATGATCAATATGATTGCCACGACGATTAGTAACTCGATCAGCGAGAAGCCATTTGGTTTCCGTTTCACGCCTAGCTCCCGCACAGCTCGGAAGGTTCTGATTCCGCGAACCCTGCTTGCGCTCGGTTTTCCATATACTTATCGGTGCATTCCGAGGGCCATTCCAAGCCCAACGATGCTACCAACCGTACTTTTACCTGGAGAACTGCAACTTAAAAATCGAAGAGCACGGGACTTTAACATCCCGTGCTCTTCGCGTTCCCACTTTGATGTTTGAACCTGTGACCTAGACCCTACGAGCTTATTGCAGAGGGTTCAGGCCAGTCGTCCCGCAAGGCGGCGCTGGCGCTGCACCGGTCGGATCATAACGGATCACTCCCGATTCGTCTGAGCAGAAAGAGCGCTGTCCAGATTGCCCAACGGACACGGGTATTGCGGTCGAGGTGAAAGCAACAAATGGGCTAAGAACTGTGCCCGCTCCACCTGTAGCCACAGACGTGATTTTGTAGCCGCTCTTGGTTCCGGCTCCGAGAACTGTGTCGACCAAGCAAGCTGCCGCCGCAGTACCGCCGGTACCCGGGCAGCCAGCAGCAGGAGTAGATAGGCTGGCCAAGTTCGTGTAGCCAACGCCAAATGTTGAAGAGTAGGTTACCTGGGCTGTATTGATCGTGCGGAGGGAACCAACAGCCGAAGCCTCGTTAGCTGCCATGCGCGAGCGCAGCAAGTTTGGAATTGCAATCGCCGCGATAATCAAAATGATCGCCACGACGATCAAGAGTTCGATAAGTGAAAAGCCCTTCTGCTTCTTCATGACTAAGAATCTCCTTATAAGATCGATTGAGAGTGGGTCTAGTGCCAGAGCACGCATACAAGTAAGGCACGGCTGGGGCCATTTACACCAGATGTGGGCTCTAAGAGTAAAGGCCCTTATCTAACACAAACAAAGCCGCTTAGAACGAGGATGGCGGCGTAACCAGGTACCACGGCTGGATTTTGCTGATGCCAGGGGTTCGAACTGACATATTTTGTCACGCCGGAACGACGTAATCCGGCCAAATCTATCTTTACTTACCGGAGGCTAGAAACAACCGTTTCGCCGCCAGGACGGCGTTTTACAGATTATGCTTCTTTGCATAGTGGCGGAACGAGCGGTAGCTAATTTTCAGAAGCTCGGCTGCCCGCGTACGCACGCCGTCGGATTTTTCCAACGCTGCCTGAATATAGCGGCGTTCTGCGTTGGCTACCTCTTTTTCGAAATCGAGACCTTGCGAGGGAAACGATGGCGCGTTGCCATCACCGAGCGCAACAGCCGCCGCCGCGGAGGGCGCTGCGATACGCTCTGGCAGTACGCGCACGGAAATCTCCGGCCCCGTTTCCAGCGCGACGGCTCGTTCCATAGTGTTTTCCAGTTCGCGCACATTGCCGGGCCAATCATAGGACTCGAGTTTGCTCACGGCTTCCGGAGAAATCCCCTGAACGGGTTTTTCCATGCTTTTCCTAAAGCGCTCGAGGAAGTGTCGCGCCAGCAGCGGAATATCTTCGCGGCGTTCGCGCAGCGGAGGCAGCTGAATGGGGATCACGCTGAGTCTATAGTATAAATCTTCGCGAAATCGCCCTTCGGCGATTTCTTTCTCAAAGTCCTTGTTGGTAGCAGCGATGATGCGCACGTCCACATCAATCTCATCGGTGCTTCCTATTGGCCTGACTTTGCCTTCCTGCAAAACTCGGTAGAGTTTCACCTGCATGGTCAGACTCATGTTGCCAATCTCGTCCATGAAGAGCGTGCCACCGTGGGCCGCCTGAAATAGTCCTTGGCGGTTCTCGTTGGCGCCCGTGAAGGCGCCCTTCATATAACCAAAAAGTTCTGATTCCAGCAGTGTTTCAGGGAACGCGCCGCAGTTGATGGTAATGAAAGGCGCCTGGGCGCGCTGGCTGTTCTCATGAATAGCGCGAGCTACCAGTTCCTTTCCCGTGCCGCTTTCGCCGGTAATCAACATGCGGCTGGACTGCGGAGCAACCGTTTGGATCATGTCAAAGATCGCCCGCATTTTCGGGCTCTGTCCGATGATGTTGTCCAGCCCAGTGAGGCGGCGCAATTCGCGGCGGAGGTAGCCGGCTTCCTTTTTCCATTTCAAGCTTTCGGCTACTCCGCGCACCGCGCGGCGCAACTGGTCAACAAGTTCATGGTCCTTGATTACGTAGCGGTCGGCGCCAGAATTAATGGCGGCGATGGCTGTTTCAACGGTCGGTACACCTGTAATCAGCAGAAAGAAGGAGTTGGGCGCAATTTCCTTGGTGAATTTCAGAAGGTCGACGCCGCCCGCCCCTGGCATGCGGATATCGGAGATAATGATGTCGAAAATTTGCGATTCCAGCTTGCGCTTGGCTTCGTCTACGTTGTGGGCTATTTCGACTCGATGGCCCTCCTTGCGGAAAGTAATTTCCAGCAGCTCGCAGATAGACTTCTCATCATCTACGACGAGGATGTGCGCCATTTCTCTGATGGGATCTTTAGCGGCTGTTTTCGCAGCTTGCATAAATCCTCACGCCACCCGCGGCAACTCCACAATGAACTCGGCGCCGCGATCTTTCTCGGAGATCACACTGATTCTTCCGCTGTGTGCTTGCACAATCTGATACACGATGGACAGACCCAATCCCGTACCACCTTCGAAGCCGGGCTGCAACGGCTCGAAAATTTTGGCACGCTGTTTGGCATCCAGACCCACGCCCGTGTCATGGAAGGCGATACGCACCCAGAAAGGCCGTTCCTCCATCTTAACCGTGAGCGTGCCGCCTTCGGGCATGGCGCGCAGGGCGTTGTCGCAGAGATTCCAAAAGACTTGCTTGATCTTGCTAGAGTCCACCCGCGCGCGTAGTTCGTGACCATTAAAAGACCGAACGATGCGGTACTTCCCTCCTAGCTCCGGTTTTTTCTCAAGAAGCACCAGCGTCTCATCCAATAACCAGCTCACGTCCGCATCTTGGAATTCGTAGGTTTTCTCGCGCGAATATTTCAAAAAATCCGTAATGATGTGGTTCAAGCGCTCGGATTCGCGGCTCACAATGTGCACTAAATGCTTCTCGTCTTCTTCCAGGGGAACCAGCCGCGCGAGCTCTGTCACCGCTCCCGCCATGGCCGTTAGCGGCTGGCGGATTTCGTGCGCAATCGCAGCGGAAAGACGCCCCAGGGCGGCCATGCGTTCCTTTGTCGCAACTTCCTGTTCCAAATGCCGGAGTTCAGTAAGGTCTTGAAAATTGAAAACGTAACCACTACGCCGAATATCGCGAGAACGTAGCGGAGAAATACTTATGCCGACGTAACGGTGGAGTCCGTCCTGGGTTCGAATTTCGATTTCCTTGCGCAGCGAGAGTTTTTGATTATCACCGTGGTAGGCAGGTAGCCAGAACTCTGGATTGATCTCTTGCACCAGGCGACCGCGTAGCGCAGCGAAACTATAACCAAGAATTTCCTCGCCAGTGCGATTCAAAAGCAAAATCCTTCCCTCCAGATCGGTAGTAAGCAATCCGCCGCGCATGGAGTGGATAATGTCTTCGGTGAAATCCTGGAGATCGAGCAGTTCTTCGCGCTTTTCCTCGAGTTCCAAACCTTTTCGACGAAGTGACTGGGCAAGGAGGCTGGCCAGATAGGCAACAGCCAGAAAGCCGAATAGATTGCTGAGGAACCAGATGCGCAGGCTGTCCGCGGTTGCGATACTGGAAAAGGTGCGCGGAATTCTTCCGGTGAACGCTAGTGCCGCCATGCCTCCCAATAAGCATAGGCAAATCGCAGCGGTGGCGAAAGCGACGCGGCGCGAAAAAAAAATGCTGGCAACGATAATCACCAGGAGGTAAAGGGAAATGAAATAGCTTTCCTGCAGACCCGTCACGTAGACTAGCGCGGAAATCATCAGGACATCGTTGGCGATTTGCATCGCTCCGTGCCAGCGGGCACCGGGCATGGACCTCAAAAGGATGAGATGCAAGACGCCCAGGGTGATCCAGAAGATGATCAGAGGCAGGAAATAATGGTTACCGGTAGATACCAGCACGTACTGGGGCCACAGGACGCCGACTCCCAAGATCAGCGTGATCATCAAGAGACGCACGCGCGTCAGCCAGTCTAACCATTCTCTTGTAGTGAAGCTTTGTTCCATCCGCGTCCCAGTCCCAAAATCATCCAAAAGAAAAAATGCCGAGCAGGAGATTGCGGGTCCTGCCCGGCTAATGGGTCAACGCTCCGCGAGCAGCGCCGCAATCAGTGCTTGGATAGCTCTCCGATCAGAGAGAACAGCGGCAAGTACATGGAAATAACCACGCCCCCGACGACTATACCGAGGAAAACAATCATGATGGGTTCGAGCGCCGTGAGCAAGTCTTTAACCGCCGCGTCCACTTCTTCTTCGTAGAAGTCCGCGATTTTCTGCAACATCGCGTCCATGGCACCGGTCTGTTCGCCCACCGCAATCATCTGCGTAACCATGCCCGGAAATACCGCCGATTCTTTCAATGGCTCGGTCAACGACTTTCCTTCTTCTAGCGCCTTCCTCACCTTTTGAAGGGCTTTTTCGACAACGGCGTTGCCTGATGTTTTGGCCGTGATATCCAGGCCTTCGAGAATGGGCACACCGCTGGTGATAAGCGTGCCGAGGGTGCGCGTGAACCGCGCAACGGCAATTTTTCTCATCAGGATGCCCAGCACAGGCAATTTCAGAATAGTGGCGTCCACAACGTATCGCCCTTGGGGCGTTTTGTACCAAAACTTAAGTCCCAAGATAGCGGCAACGAGGGCCACAAGAATGAGCAAGCCAAAATAGCTCCCTACAAAGTTGCTCATGGCGATCACGATTTTCGTAGGCAGCGGCAGTGTAACCCCGAGACCTGCAAACAATGTGGCGAAAATCGGTACAACCTTCCACAGCAACAATGTGATGACACCTCCAGCCACTGTCAAGACACCGACCGGGTACACCAATGCGGACTTTACCGCGCGTTGCAACTTAACGCTTTTTTCAATGTAGGTCGACAGACGCTGCAGAATAGTGTCAAGAATACCGCCCGTCTCGCCGGCTTCCACCATGTTTACGTAGAGTGAATCGAATACTTTTGGAGAGCTGCGCATGGCAGCCGAAAGTGTCGCGCCACCCTCGACCAACCCGCGCGTATTGGTCAAAACCTTTTGAAAAGTTTTATTATCCTGTTGGGTGGCAAGAATTTCGAGACATTGCACGAGCGGCAAACCAGCATCAATCATTACCGAAAATTGCCTCGTGAAAATCGCCAGCTCTTTGGGTTTTACTCCGCCGCCGAAGGTCGGAATATTGAATTCCTTGCCCTTCTCGGTCATCTTCGTGGCAGTAATTTGCTGTCGCCTGAGAAGTGTTTGTAGCTCCGCTTTGCTACCGGCGGTCATCACGCCAGTTACGCTGGAACCGGAGCGGCTTGTTCCTTGATATTTATAGGCCGGCATGTATTTCCCTCCTCGATCTGGTATTCCGCAAAGTTCTGTCGAATCGCATGGTCCTTATACTCAACGCTTACTCACTGCGTGAGGTTTCGATCCACTGGAGGGAGTCGATACCACACCGCGATTTATCATGTCCTGCAGTTCATCGGCATTGGAGGAACGAGAAAGAGCGATGTCTAGTGTGATTAATTTCGCTAAATAAGCATTGCAAAGGGCCTGGTTAAACGTCTGCATGCCCGTCTGTCCTGTTCCTGTTTGCATCGCCGAATAAATCTGATGGATCTTATCTTCACGAATCAGGTTGCGGATTGCCGGTGTGGGCACCAGCACTTCCATAATCATGGCCCGGCCACGACCATCCGCCCTCGGCAGCAGCGCTTGGCACAAGATTCCTTCCAGAACCATCGAAAGCTGCGCGCGAATCTGCGGTTGCTGGTGCGACGGAAAGACATCGATAATGCGGTTGATGGTAGAAGACGCGGAATTAGTGTGCAGCGTAGCAAAAGTTAAGTGGCCGGTTTCGGCGATACGCAGAGCGGATTCGATGGTTTCCAGGTCGCGCATTTCCCCGATCAGCACGATGTCCGGATCTTCGCGCAGAGCGGCGCGCAGCGAGTTCGCAAAAGAGTGGGTGTCGGCGTGCACTTCGCGCTGGTTTACGAGGCACTTTTTGTGATTGTGGAGAAACTCGATGGGGTCTTCTACCGTGATCATGTGCTCGTCGCGCTCAGCGTTTATTTTGTCGAGCATTGCAGCGAGAGTGGTGGACTTGCCGGATCCCGTCGGTCCAGTGACCAGCACCAAGCCGCGCGGCTTATCGCACATGCCCCTTACTACACTGGGCAAACCCAGCGCGTCGAAACCTTTAATCTCCCACGGGATGGTGCGGAAAACCGCTCCGACCGCGCCGCGTTGATTGAAAACATTGCCGCGAAACCGCGCCAGGTTCTTCAGACCGAATGAGAAGTCCAGCTCAAGATTTTCTTCAAAACGATGCTTTTGCGCATCGGTGAGAACGCTGTAAGCCAATGATTTGGTGTCCGCCGCCGTCAGCGTGGGCATATCCAGAGGTTTTAAACGACCATGCACGCGCACGCGTGGCGGGCTGTTGGTCGTGATGTGGAGGTCGCTACCTCCCAATTCGATCATCTTCTTCAACAACTCACTAAGCGTCATTCCCGCCATAACTGTCTTTCCTTTATAGAACCGTTTCGCGCAGTACTTCTTCCATCGTTGTTTGGCCTAATGCCACTTTCGTCAAACCGCTTCGCCGCAGGGTAATCATTCCTTGGTCAATCGCCTTCTTTTTCAGTTCCAATGCAGAAGCGCCTACCAAAATCAGTTCGCGGAGTTCGTCATTAATTTCCATCACTTCGTACAGACCGGTGCGGCCTTTGTATCCACCCTTATTGCAGGTGGTGCAGCCCTTGCCATGGTAAATCTTGGTGGTCTTGGCTTCCTCGGGCGTATATCCCGCATCGATTAAGGCTTGCTGCGGAACTTCCAGCTCTTCTTTGCAATTGACGCAAACTCGCCGTACCAGGCGCTGGGCGCAAATCAGGTTTACCGAAGTGGCCACTAAGAACGGCTCGATGCCCATGTTCATGAGTCGGCTGATAGTCGACGGAGCGTCATTGGTGTGCAGGGTCGAGAGCACCATGTGACCCGTTAACGCCGCTTTGACGGCAATCTCTGCGGTTTCAAAGTCGCGGATCTCACCGACCAGAATAATATTGGGGTCTTGGCGGAGGAAAGCACGCAATGCAGCGGCGAAGTTCAAGCCGATCTGCTCTTTCATCTGGACCTGATTTATACCCGCCAGCTGAAATTCAACAGGGTCTTCTGCGGTCATGATGTTGGTGTCAACTTTGTTCAACGTCGCCACCGAGGAATAAAGGGTGTTGGTCTTTCCTGAACCAGTTGGACCCGTGACCAGCACCATGCCGTAAGGCTTTAAAATATTTCTCTCGAACTTCGTCAGCGATTGCTGTTCAAAACCCAGCTTGGTCATGTCCAGGCGGAGGTTTTCTTTGTCTAACAGGCGGAGGACGATCTTTTCGCCATATAACGTCGGCACTGTGGATACACGAAAGTCGAGTTCTTTTTTCTTCCCGTCGGCCCGGTACTTGATCATGATGCGGCCGTCTTGCGGCAGGCGCTTCTCCGCAATGTCCAGCTTGGCCATAATTTTCAGACGGCTGGTGATGGCGTCCTTCAGCCGCAACGGTGGGCTCATCACCGTTTGCAATTGCCCGTCCACGCGGAATCTGACGCGCATTTCCGTCTCGTACGGCTCCACATGGATGTCACTCGCACCCCGCTTCACGGAATCGGTCAAGATCAAATTCACGAGCTTGATGATCGGAGCTTCTTCGGCGGCTCGCTCTAGCGTAGCGATATCGGTTTCTGCTTCTTCGGCGGCCAGCTCGAGTTCCTGGTCCTCATCGACCAGGTTCTTCATGAGATTGCTTAGCTCTTCGTGATTGTTGGATGATCCACCGTAAAAGCGTGAAATCGCTTCCCCAATGGCCGACTCTGAGGCCACCACCGGCTCCACGTTGAACCCGGTCATGAACTTAATGTCATCCATGGCGAAGACGTTGGTGGGGTCCGTCATCGCGATGGTGAGTACGGAGCCAACTCTGGATAGCGGGATGACCTGGTAGCGAAGAGCGGTGTCTTGCGGGATCAACTTGATAACCACGGGATCGATTTCGTAAAACTTTAAATTAATGGAGGGGACGCCATACTGGCGCGAGAGAACACCGGTGATATCGTCATCCGTTATATAACCCATCTTCGTCAGGCAGCTTCCCAGCTTGCCCCCATTCGAGCGCTGGAATTCTAGCGCTTTCTGGAGCTGCTCCTGCGTGATCAGGCTTTCTTTGAGTAATATCTCGCCTAAGCGGACAGACATCCCCAGCACTCCTGCCAGTTTGCGTCTTTGCTCACATTAGCAAATCAAGTCGCTGGCGGCAGGCAGAATTTCAGGGATAGTTCTGAAATGGCTAATACCTGACCGGAAGTTCAGGTAGGCCAACACGGGCGAAGTACTATTGTTGACTTGCTTCCAGGTGGTGGATATCTTTCCAAGAGATGTCTGCGCGCGCTTCGAGCTGGTGTTCGCATCTCAAAAAGAGACCCGGACGAGCCATTCCTATGACCTTCGCCGTCACATCGGTATGCTGCACAGGCTTGCATAGTGCGAGGCAGGGCTGGTTAACATTTCTTGACTTATTGGCGTCGAACATTCGGTTGGTAGCCGCATTATGAGCCATCTCGATTCCAAGCAGCGTTGGCGTATAGCCCTTGGCGGCATTTGCCTTACTTTGCTGCTGGCCGCGGTATTCACATTTGGCTCTCTAGATGTTCCCTTCGAACCGAAAAATTGGCGCGACGCGCTTACCCTGTATGCCGTCTCCAGTTTTATCACCGCTGCGCTGCTCGTTTTTGGTCTTATCCTGGTCCGCAGCATCTTGCGACTCTGGGCAGAGCGCAGCAAAGAACAGCTCGGGGCACGATTCAAGACGAAGATGGTTGTAGGGGCGATGGCCATTTCGCTTCTTCCTGTGCTGTTTATGTTCTTTGTGAGCTATTCGCTCTTGAACCGTACGCTGGGGCGCTGGTTCCCGGGTCCACTGGAAATCGCTTCGGAACAAACTCAGTTGCTGCTCAACAGCCTCGGTCACACGCAGGTTCCCCGACTCCATACCTTGGGACATCAAATTCAACCGTTTGCTTCTCAGCCGCTAGATGAGTTTTTGCAGCGCGCCTTTCTAGCTGGCGCCGATGCCGCGTGGATCCTTGACAAAGATGGGAACGTGCTGAGCGGCGGAGTAATCTGCGACAATCCACCGGAAGATCGCAGCAGACGCGTGTGTTCTCGCCCCAACGTGTTTGGTAGACAGATTCGTATCTTGGAAAGCGGTATCGAACTTTGGGAGGCGGCCGGACAGACTTACTCCGCATCGCGCATTCCGGTCGGCGCGCCATCGCATCCTACTGGTTACCTGGTTACCGGCTTTCGCACCAGTCCGGACTTTCTTAGTCGCATCACCGAAATTCAGAAGCAAACAACGCAGTATTACGAACAAAAGCAAAACCTGCGTGCCCTGAAGCGACAGATGTTGCTCATTCTACTTTTCTTCACGGTGCTGCTGCTTTTTGCCGTGATGTGGGTGGCGCTTTTCCTTTCCAAGCAGGTCACCGTGCCTATTCAAGCTTTGGCGGAAGGCACCCGCGAAATTTCCGCTGGCAACCTTGGTTACCAGGTCCCGGAACAAGCACAAGATGAATTGGGCGTGCTAGTCCGCTCCTTCAATAGCATGACCACCCAGCTGCGGGACAATCGCTCGCAAATCGATCGCTTCACTCACAACCTCCAACAAGCCGTCCAGGAACTTGAGCGCCGACGTCAACTTATGGAAACGGTCCTGGAAAATATCCCCACCGGCGTCATCTCTCTGGATGCCGACGGGAAAATCCTGCGAGTCAACACGAGTGTGACCCGCATGTTGGGCACCCATCCCCGAGATCATCATTCTCTCGAAGAGCTTCTCGGCGGGGACATTTCTCGCACTGTGCAATACTTAATGCGCCGCTCACTTCGCATGGGCATGGTTTCCCGGGAAATTGAGACGACGGTCGGCGGCCGCGTTCTGCATCTGGCAGTGACCGTCAGTTCTCTGGGTCCTCGCCGTGCCAACAGCGGTTACGTACTTGTCCTGGACGACCTTACCGAAATGCTCCGAGCGCAAAAATCTGCGGCTTGGCAGGAAGTCGCGCGACGTATCGCTCACGAGATCAAGAACCCTCTCACACCCATTCAATTGTCGTCCCAGCGTCTCTCACGATTTCTCGAGCGCCGCAACGAACCGGATGTTGCCGCTTCTCGCGATCCTGAACTCACAAATCTTGTCGTGGAATGCTCGACGCTGATCGAGCGTGAAGTTTCCACGCTCGCCGCCCTGGTCAATGAGTTTTCGCAGTTTGTGCGCTTCCCTACCGCCAAACTGGTGCCCACCAGTGCCAACACCATCGTCAATGAGGCTCTTGAGATTTTTTCCGGACGCTTGGATGGCATCGCCGTGAAAACAACACTTGCCGAAAACCTTCCTTCCGTCCGCGCCGATGCCGGACTCCTCCGCAGCGTCGTCGTGAACTTGATCGACAACGCTGCCGAAGCTCTGGAAAATTCTACTTTTCGCGAAATTCGGGTATCGACTTGCTTGCGCGTCGACGCGGAAATTGTCGAGATTGCGGTTGCCGACACCGGTCACGGTATCTCTCCGGAGGACAAAGACAAACTTTTTCTGCCGCACTTCTCCACCAAAGACCGCGGCACCGGCTTGGGACTAGCCATCGCCGCGCGCATTGTAGAAGAACACGGCGGTAGCCTGCATGTTGAAGACAATTACCCCGCTGGCTCACGCTTTCTTGTGGAGCTGCCGGTCTCTGAACTTATATCCGCAAATATCACCGATCTGAACGGATCGGAATCGCTTCGATGATTTCCAAATCGCATCTCTTGGTCGTCGACGACGAAGCCGGCATCCGCGAATCGCTTTCCTCCATTCTTAAGGACGAGGGTTACCACGTCGAAGCGGTGGCCTCGGCCGAAGAAGCCCTCGAACGTGTGGTGGACGGCGATCTCGAGGTTATTCTTCTCGACG
Organism: Candidatus Dormiibacterota bacterium; assembly: GCA_035602135.1. GTDB lineage: Bacteria > Acidobacteriota > Terriglobia > Acidiferrales > UBA7541 > Acidiferrum. The sequence goes on along the minus strand of DATNMX010000055.1, from coordinate 167,047 downwards.
TTTGGCTCCCAGGGATGGATGGGCTGCAGGCCCTAGGCCGCATACAAGCGCTGCCCCGCCCGCCGGCGGTCATTATGATTTCCGGTCACGGCACAATTGAAACCGCTGTCCGCGCCACTAAACTTGGCGCCTTCGACTTCCTCGAGAAACCTCTTTCTCTCGAAAAGATCATCGTCCTGGTCCGCAACGCCATCCAACAACGGCGCCTCCAGGATGAAAATCAATTGCTTCGTACTGAGCTCGGGCGCAGATACCAGGTCATCGGCGACAGCATTCCCATGAAGGCACTCCGTCAGCAGATCGGCGTGACCGCGCCAACCAATGGACGCGTACTGATCTACGGAGAGAGCGGCACCGGGAAAGAACTAGTGGCGCGCGCGCTACACTTCGCAAGTCTCCGCAATAAAGGCCCCTTTGTGGAGGTCAATTGCGCCGCCATTCCGGAAGAACTCATCGAGTCCGAACTATTCGGCCACGTCAAAGGCAGTTTCACCGGCGCTAGCGATGACAAAATTGGGAAATTTGAGAAAGCCAACAGCGGCACTTTGTTTTTGGATGAAATTGGAGATATGAGTTTGCGGACGCAGTCCAAGGTGCTGCGCGTCCTGGAAGAGCAGCATTTCGAACCGGTGGGCTCCAACGAAACCCTCACCGTGGATGTGCGCGTTATCGCCGCTACAAACAAAAACCTCGAGCAGGAAATCAGCCGCGGCGCATTTCGCCAGGATCTCTTTTATCGCCTCAACGTCATCCCTTTCTTTGTTCCGCCGCTCCGCGACCGTGTGCAGGATATCCCCACGTTGTCCCGCTATTTTCTCGACGAGTTCAGCGCCGCGTACGGCAAGAAAACCCGCGAACTCAGCCCTACGGCCATCGATATTCTTCTGCGCTATCCTTGGCCTGGCAACGTGCGCGAACTGCGTAACCTCATCGAACGCCTGGTTATTGTCTGCCCACAATCGCGCATCGAACCCCATCATCTTCCGCCAGAACTGTTTCGTGGAGTTGCCGATAGTCCGCTGCACCCTTATTCCACTTTGCATGAGGCGCGCAGCGCTTACGAGCGCGAATTCATCCTCAGGAAATTACAGGAACATCGCTGGAATATGACGCAAACCGCTGCGTCTCTCGGCTTGGAGCGCAGCCATCTGTACCGCAAAATGAAATCTCTCGGCATTGCCGCTCCAGATTAAAAGCCCGCTCTGCAGCGATCGAAATCTCTGTATACAAATCCGTTAACTCATGTACAATTCGACCAACCAGAGGATTGCTGCACGGCACGGCAAATGGTCTGTGATGGCTCGATGTGCTAAGCGTTGTGGCCCCTTCCCTGACCACTCTTGCATTCTCTTGGCCGTTTACCAGGCCTCGAATTCGTCGAAAAGCTCAGTAGAAAAAGGGGGACGCACGTGAAGAAAATTATCCTCGCATGCACATTATTATTTGTTTTCACGCCTTCCGGTCGTTCGCAGGTTAACGCTCTGCAAGCTGGACGGGTGTCCCCGTTGTCTCCCCAATCGGGCACGCTTTTCCCGAAAAATTGGATTCGAGGATACGTTGACTTCGCCGTTGCGCCCTCGCACAACGAGCCGGACCTGGGCCGCTGCGCCTATCCGCAGCCTGACACGTCGGGTGGTGCCGCTTCGACTTGCACTGCTTACGCCAGATATCTCTTCAGCGGTTACGTGGAATTGCAGCCGCTGGCCACCACCTTCGCTCGGCATATTTTCCTGTTTCTCGAACCGAAGATGACCTTTGGCAGCAACATTCCGCAACTAAGATATACCTACTCCATGCAGCCTATCGCCTTTGATCGTTCCGTCGGAGTTGGCATCGAACTCCCCAAGCATTTCCAGTTGCGTGCTACGCAACATCAAGTCAATTTCCTGGGGCACTATCGCCGCGAGGCCGGTCCCGCCGATCTGCATTCCACTGGGCCGTATGGTTTGTACGCAACCTTTGGCGTGCGCTGGACCTTTGGAGGGTTCGGGCACGCCAGCGCGCCTTTCTGAGCAGCCACAAATCTTCAGGCTTCGCTGAGCGAACTCAGCTGGGCCTTTACTCGTCAGGCCCTTCGCCACCCATCTCTGCACTCAATCCTTGCAGTTGAAAATGCCAGTCCAACTCACGAACTCTTTGCGGATTCTCCCGCCAGTTCGGCGCCACCTTGACGAACAATCCCAGGTAAACCTTCGCTCCCAGCAGCGTTTCTAGTTCTTTGCGCGCTTCCGTACCAATCTTCTTCAGCATTTCGCCCTTGTGGCCAATCAGGATTTTCTTTTGCGAATCCCGTTCTACATTCATAATCGCTTCAATGCGCACAAGTTTAGGTGTTTCCTCGAATTTTTCGACGAACACTGCTACCGCGTAAGGCAATTCATGATGCATGGCCCGAATGGCTTTTTCTCGTATGATCTCCGCCGCCAAAAACCTTTCCGGCTGGTCAGTTACCTGATCTTCCGGGAAATAGGGCTGGCCCACAGGCAATTCTCGCAGAATTACTTTTTGCAGGTCTTCGCAACCCGAGCCTTTCTTCGCTGAAATCGGCACGATGGCGGTAAAGGCGAACGCTCTCTGGAAAGCGTCAATCAGCGGCAAAAGCGCCGTCTTGGGCAGTAGATCTACTTTGTTCAACGCCAAAATTGTTTTGCCGCGAAAGCGCTCCGCTTTTTGCAGTAACTGGGCATCGATGTGCTCGCCGGTCCGGCTCGCATCCGCCATCAGCAATAAGAGATCGATGCCTTCGAGCGCCGCGGCAACCTCGTGCATCATCTGACGTCCCAGCGCGGAATCGGCTTCATGCAATCCGGGGGTATCGATAAATACGATCTGTCCCTCAGGCTTCGTCACGATACCCTGAATGCGGTTCCGTGTAGTTTGCGGTTTGGACGTCACGATGGCGATCTTCTGCCCCACCAAACGGTTCACCAACGTCGATTTCCCCGCGTTCGGCCGGCCTAGGATGGCCACAAATCCAGCCTTAAACTCTTTTTTTGCTTCTTTCATAATTTATTTATCTTGCAGCAGTCACAACCCCTGCTTCTGATCGCGCTACCGTCACATTCTTTGGGCTTTTTTGTTTAAGGCGGGCAATTCTTGCTTGCGAATTCGCACCCGTAACACTTTCCTCTGATTCGCTTCCAACACCTCGAATCCGTATCCTTCCAAGTCGATTCGATCTCCAGGCGTCGGCACTTTCCCGGAAACGTGGCTGAGTAATCCCGCCACCGTGGTAACCGCTTCGTGAGATTTATTTCCAAACTGCACGCCCAATAAATCCTCCACGTCCCCGATGGTCATGCTGCCTCGCATAACCAGACCGCCATCCGCTTCGCGCACCACGTCCGGTGCCGGTTGCTTCGCGTCGTAGCCGCTCTCACCAACGATCTCTTCCAAGAGATCTTCGACTGTCGCAATTCCTGCCACTAAACCGTGCTCATCAATAATCACGGCGAATGGCTGGCCTTTTTTCCGCATTTCTCGTAACAGGTCCGATCCCGCTTTTGTCTCCGGCATGAACAGCACCGGTCGAGTCAGCTCGCGAACTTTCCGCTTTGGAAGATCTTGATCCGCGATGTGTAAAAGGTCCTTGGCGTCCACCACGCCGACTATTTCGTCCAGCGATTTCTCGTAAACTGGCATCTTCGAGAATTTCTTCTCCACGAATTTTGCGTGCAGCTCTTCGAGTGTCGCGTCGGCTGCCACCGCCACAATATCCGGTCGTGGCGTCATGACCTCGCGCACGCGCTTGTCGCTGAATTCCACCACTTGCTCGATCAGATCAGCTTGCTCTGGCTCGATAATGCCTTCTTCTTCGGCCGCCTCCACCAGCGCTTCAATACCTTCTTCGGTGCGCTGCTCTTCGGTTTTCTCCGGCTCGTGTTCGGCAATGCGCGCGATGGACTCCGCGCCTTCCAAAAATATGCGCACCGGCCAAACCAAATACATGAACCCGCGAATCACTGGTATCAGCGGGAGCAGCCAACGTCCGGTGGTGCGGTATAACAGCATGTCTGGCAGGAAGTGCATCAAGATGACTACTTCCAGCGTCAGAAAAACGAAAAACTCGAGGAACGATTCCCATCTTCCGGGAACGAAGTAGACCACACCGCGTGTGGTCTCCAGCACCAGGAAGGCTAGCCAAAAATGCCCAAGGATGCGGAACGTACGGCCCCCGCTGCGCCGGTTAATCCGCAGCTTTGGCTCGATTTCCGCTTCAAAAATATCGAGATGTTCGTGAACCCGGCCGGTAGTCATTCTTCCGAGCTCACGATAAATCAGTGTAAGATAAGAAAAGATCGGTAGACTCGCCGCCAATACAAAAACACTAAGCGCGTATAACCAACTGGACATATTCACGCCAGCCTTAACCGTTTACGCAATCTGTTTTCAATGCGCTGCATTTTGCCTTCGTCGGTTTCGTGGTCGTAACCTAAAAGGTGCAATACACCGTGAAGAATTACGATGCGGAGTTCACTCGCCAGCGGGCGCCCGTACATCTTGGCGTTGCGTCGTGCCGTAGCTGGTGCGATAGCGATATCTCCGAGCGGCATATCTCGCCGCGATCCTGAAATTCCCCTGCCTGTGCGCGCCGGCTTTCGCCGTGCCACCGCAGGAAACGACAAGACATCCGTCGTTCCCATTTTCTTACGGTAGGCTGCATTCATCCGCGCCATCTCCCGATCGCTCACCAGACAAATCGTAATCTGCGCTTCTCCCAGTCCCAATTCGTCTTGCAGGCGTCGCAAAAATAATTCCAGCGGACGCCTTGACAGGCGCACCGCTCGCTGGCGATTCAGAATCATCCTTGCTGAGTTTCTTGGCCTTGCTCGTGGACTGGTTCTTTTCCGGGCTCTTTTGTGCGCACGTCATTCTTGCCGTTGGATGAGTTGGAGTTGCCGCCGCGTTGCGGATGAGTTACATCATACTCCTCGTATGCGCGAATAATCTGCTGCACCAGGTTGTGACGCACCACGTCTTTTTCGCCAAATTGAATCGTGCCAATTCCTTCGATTTTTCCGCAAACTTCCAACGCCTCGATCAAACCGGACTTCTTCCCCGCGGGCAGGTCGATCTGCGTCACGTCCCCCGTGATCACCGCCTTGGAATTGAATCCCAAGCGAGTTAAGAACATCTTCATCTGCTCGCTGGTGGTATTTTGCGCTTCGTCCAAAATCACGAAGGAATCGTTCAGCGTGCGCCCGCGCATGAAAGCCAGCGGTGCCACCTCTATAATTCCTTTCTCGAGGAAACGCTCCAGTTTGTCCGCATCCAGCATGTCATACAGCGCGTCATACAAAGGCCGCATGTATGGGTCGATCTTTTGCTGCAACGTCCCGGGCAAAAAGCCCAGCCGCTCGCCAGCTTCTACCGCCGGACGTGCCAGGATGATGCGGTTCACCTGCTTGGTTAGCAGCGCGCTCACCGCCATGGCTACTGCAATGTACGTTTTTCCCGTGCCGCCAGGACCGATGCCGAACATCATGTCGTGCTTTTCGATTTCCTCCATGTACCGGCGCTGGCTGGCATTCTTCGGCGTAACTTGTTTTTTTCCGAACGAGCGCGCGCGCGCCGGCTCAAACATCCCGCGCGGCGATCCATGCGGTTCCTCGGTGGCCACGCGCATCAGCGACTTCACTTCTGCGCTGCTGAGCGCCCGCCCGTGCCGCGTAAGGTGGTTGTACTCTTCGACGATCTTCACCGCTTGATCTACGTTCTCTTGCTCGCCTTCGATCGTTAATCTCGTATCGTGTAGGTGCGTGCGCACGTGCAGCACCTCCTCGAGCAGACGCACGTTATCATCCAGCGTGCCAAAAAAGGGTTCAATTTGTCCGGAGATGTGGACCGTGCGTCGCATCCAATGGGCAGGTCTTTTACCTACAGAAACCGGGTGGCCGATGGGATTCCCCCTTACGGTGCGTGACCGCTGGCGGTCAACTCTAGGAGAAACTCCTTCCACCCTATCGCAGCGCCTCCCTGGGGTCAAGTTGCACCATTTAGCATTGCGCTGGCTAGTGACTATTGAGATGGTGAATGACGAGCGACGGTGGGCTTCGTCAAGACGCAGTCTGCAGAAAACGCCCCCGCGGCTGTCTCCAATTCACTTTCCCTTTTTCAACGCCGCAAGAATGGCTTGTTCTGCCAATGGCGACATCAGCGCGTACCCTGCGGCATTCGGATGCAACCCATCGCCACTCAATTCCTTCCTCAAAAGCCCCTGCTCATCTACCATGGCGGAGAAATAATCGAGGTAGACATGCTTTTTATCTACTGCATAATTCTTGATCCAGCTATTTAATTGAAGAATTGTTTCCGGCGGACGGTTGATGCGCATGTCGACAGGATTGCCGTTGCCGTCGTGCCCGTAATTGCTGACCGGCAGAACGGACGCCAGCACCACACGAATTCCGTTGGCACCCGCTAATTCCGCCATCGACGCTAGATTCCCCTCCGTCTCCCCCAGCGTCATTGGACCGGTATTCCCGGCAAGATCGTTCGTCCCCGCCAGAATCACCACCACTCTCGGCCGCAGCGCAATCACGTCTGGACGCATGCGCACGAGCATTTGCGGAGTTGTTTGGCCGCTGATGCCGCGATCGATATACGGCTTCCCTGGAAAAAATCCCCCAGAGGCCGGTTCGACCCACATATCAGTGATCGAATCGCCCATGAACACCACGCGCTGCTCGTCTTTTGCTGGCGGCAGTATTTTTTCGTTGGCTTCGCGATACCGCGCTAGATTTGCCCAGTCGCGCGCGCGGTTCACGCAGGACTCCAGCTTGGTTTGTGCCTCTGCCAGTCCTGGACAATCCGTTGCCCGCTTGGTCGGCGGCTCTTGCACTTGCGGGGCTGTCGGCTTCGAAAGTGGCTCTTGCACCTGGGCCCTAGCCGCACCCGCGCTTAATAACGCGCTGCCACTGATGCAGCAAGCTAGTACAAGTCTATGAATCATAGGATTTGTGACCTCGCACGCCGAACGTTGTTGGCCAACGAAACCGGCACCTTATCGTCTTACACGCACGACTTCAAGTCCACACTATCAACTAACCCAATACCAAACTCCGGGCTCGTTTGACAAAGACTATAGGCTCGTCTAACGTTGAATGTTTGAGTGGTACCCAAAAGGAGCAATAGATGGCGCAGGGCACTAAAATAAAGAAGAAGAAAAAGTCGGTTCTAAAGCGGGCAGCGCAATCCATTCAGCGCGCTGAGGTTAATCGTGCGAACCGCACCCGTGTGCGCACGTTGATGAAGCGCCTGCGCACCGCGATTATCGCTGGTGACTCCACCGCCGCGGGCAATCTTCTTCATCCCACACTTTCTGCAATTGATCGCGCCATCAGCAAAGGCGTCCTGCACGAGAACACCGGCAACCGTTACAAATCGCGCCTTTCCCTCGCGCACAACGGCCTAAAAGCAAAAGCCGCCAAGTAACCTAATTTTTAGCCGTTGTTTAGCGTGCCGGCTCCGACCCCGACATAACAACCCTCGGAAACAGGCTTTTAGCTCCCCGCCAGCTGCACGATCATGAATTCCATTACCGTGCGCGCATCCTCGGCGCCACCTTTCAGTCGATCGTCGGCGTTGCGCAGCACCCGCAATCCATCTAACAGACGCGGCTTCGAAATTTTGTTGGCATTTCGCAATGCGAGCTCCGCCTGCTCGGGACGCATTCCTAGCGCGCGAGCCGCTTGCCAGCCGTTCATGCTGCTTCGTATTTCGCTGGCCTCGATCAGCTTGCGATACATCCAGGTCATGGCGCCGAGCATCGACAACGGCTCCTCTCCATCACGCAGCAGGCAGTCCAAAAACTCCAAGGCTTTTTTGGGCTGGCGCGAGGCCAGGAGATCCGACAGCTCCCAAACGGTTACCGCTTTTTCTGAAATCACCATGGAGCTTACGTCTTGGCGGCGAATCAACTTTCGCTCGCCGGCAAAGGTGGAAAGTTTTTCAATTTCTGTCTGCAACCGCATCAAATCGGCAGCCACAAACTCCGCCAGATCCTCCGCTGCCCCTTTTTCAAATTCCACGCGGAGTTCTGCCGCGATAGCGTGAGCTTGCGCAACAGCAGCCGCCTGGCGGGCATCCGCGTTTTCGCCCAGACCCACTTCCACCACCAGCGCCTTCTCTGCAACGAGCTTCCCTAGCTTCATCCTCTGATCGAGGCTGGTGGCTTCCAGAACCAGTACCGTGAATGGAGCGGGATTCTCGAAATATATTTCCAGTTCTGCGACTGCTGCTTCGCGATTCTTTTCGCCAAGCTTTTCGATTGCTTCCAGGTTTTCCAGGAAAACAACTTGTTGCGGTGACAGCATGGGCAGCGTCTGGGCTTGCGCGAGTGCCGCTTGCGTTTCCCCGCGTTCCGCGGAATAGCGCGATACCGCCCACGTTCGCGAAGCTTCTGGCACGAATTTGTCGATCAAGCGCGCCCGGCAGGCGTTGCGAAGGTAGGCTTCCTCGCCCAGCAGCAGCAACGCGGGAATGGACTTTCCCTTTTCCAGTCGTGTCAATAGTTCTTGCGGCGAAACCCGAGCCATCTACGATGATTCCCCGTCTACAATTTACTTACTAACGTCGCTCAGTAATTTTCCACCACTGCCGCTACCAAACGTGCCGCAAAATCGTGCGCCAGCCGATCCAATGCCGGATCCTGCTCTTCAAAAAAACTGTTGATGTCTGTCGAGATTTCGTATTCGTTGCGTAGCAAGAAATCTTCGCTGTGATACAGCACCTTCTGCGTAGCTGCCTCCGTCAAACTGACCTCGCATCTCACCGTGACAAGCATGGTGGTCGCACGCCCTGTAGCGGTATCAAATACCAACGGCGAGGCTTCCACGCTGAGCACTTTCCCTCGCAACACCGCGTCCCCAGCGGCGGGATTGGAAACCACCTTGTATCGCGTGTTAGCCAGAAACTCGCGTACCGTCGCGGCCGTCAGCTTTTGCTCGATTCGGTAGCTGTTCGTCTTGTTTTCTATGGCCGGGATCGCGATCACATGAACGCTTTTGGGTAATCCATCATTGCGCTGCGCCACATGGTAGCCACAACCGCTAAACGTTATTCCCGCAGCCAGCACCTGGCACAAAATGTTTTTGTTTTTCATGAAAGCATGGTCGCGAGCTTCACCGCGTTGGTTGCGGGCAAACGCATATTATCCGCGGCTCCCCAGAACCACCAAACTCTGGGGTGCGATGGATCGGCCTCTGGTTTGGCCAGCTGCATTTCTTTTTCACCCGCCACACCGACATTGCTGGGGCCCGCTTCACCGTCCTGGGGAATCACAAACCCCGATTCGTAACAAGCCTTCAAAATTTGGTCGACATCCGCATTCGTATCCAGCTCACCGTAGATGGAGAATGCAGTTCCGTAAAAGACCGGGGTATGTACCAACTGAATTGCCGGCATGATGCACTTGTCCTTGAGACAAGCGTCGGTTTCTGTACGCACACGTTCGCGAATAGCGCTGAGCTTTTGCGAACTCGCCGGTCCAAACCGGTCCAGCATATTAAACGCTACCTGCGTATCGAATATCGGCTGCCCAACGCCCTGAAAGGAAAGCAACTGCCCCGTCTGGCTTTCCAATTCCTCGATCCCGAGGCGGCCGGCCTCGGATGCAGAGTGAAAACAAACCGCCATTACTCGTCGCAACCCGATTTTGGATAATGCAAAGGTCAGAGCGGCCGCCGCAGTAGCCGCAGCAGACGGAATCATAAAACTCGGCGCATCTTTGGGAAATTCGCGGCCACGCAACGCATCAAGTTTGGGAAACCAGGGAACTGTTTCCTCCCGCGATGCCGTACCGCCGGACAAATCGATTACTTTGGCTCCGGCACGTAGCGCGCTCGCAACATTCTGTAAGGTAAATTCCGCAGAGCCGGTAAAAAACACGAAGCGCGCCTTAGTAAAGCTTTCCTCTTCCACCGGCTGGATTACCGTAGGCTCGCCGCCAGCTGCGGTCAATGTGCCAGCGGCCGATGGTTCATCAAGTAATCGGAGATCCGCACCCGCGAAGCGACCGTCCTCCAAGACAGAGCGGAGTTCCGTGCCCAACAGCGAAGAGGCACCGGCAATAACGATTCGTTGGGAATCCCGTTCAAGAGAAGGCATGCATCACGCTGTGCGCGAGACCAAGCGATGCCGCAACAGGCGTGTGACATGCAGGGCCAAGCCGACCGCCGCGTACGAACAGGCGATGATCATCAATGCGTACTCGGAATATCGCCAAGTCACTCCAAATATGAGAAGCATCAAAATAATCCCAACGGAAGGCTGCTTACGCGACCACGGTAGATCTTTGAAACTGTAATAACGAATCGTACTGGTCATCAACGCTCCCAAGCACGCAGCCAACACCAACCAAGCTACCGACCATCGCCAGTCCTCGATCGGGAACTTGAAGCGGTGCACCAGGGAAGCAATTACGCCGGCGGCAGCGGGGGTCGGCATTCCTACAAAAAACTTTGATCCACCGGGCGCCATGCCCTGGACGTTAAATCGCGCCAGCCGCCAGGCACAGCACACGAGAAAAACCAGGCAGCAAATCCATCCGAACTCGGCGAGTTGATGGCCCCCGTTGGTGTCCGTCAGCAACGGTAACCCTTTGACGCCCCAGGCATACGCTAAAATCGCCGGGGCAATCCCGAAACTCACGACATCGGCAAGCGAATCGAACTGCACGCCAAACTCCGTGTTCGTTCCCGTCATGCGTGCAATCCGTCCATCCAGGGAATCGAAAAGAATGGCGAAGCCTATCGCTTTGGCGGCGTGGTCAAAATCGTCCGGACCACCGGATAAAGTGGCGACGACGGCATAGTAGCCGCAAAGCAAATTGGCGGCCGTAAGCATGCTGGGTAGCAGAAATATACCGCGGCGGAACTTCGGATTCTTGATCCGGCGGTGCGGAGGCAGAGATTGTATTTCGTGCTGTACGGTGTCCGTCATCATTAACTCTGTGTTTGTGCTGTCGTCAGTTTAGCTTGAATGGTGGTGGTGGCGCGTTCTTCTTCCCTTCGCGGCGTGGACCGGACTGTCCAATTAGCCAAAATACTGGAGCCGCCCTTGACATGGTCTCCTACACTCACCAGGAGCTCGGCTTCCTGGGGTACCCACACATCGACCCGCGATCCGAACCTGACTAAACCAATGCGTTCCCCTCGTTGCACGCGGTCTCCGGGTTTTTTCCAGCTTACGACCCGCCGCGCGATCAACCCGGCAATCTGCTTGAATATCATTTCGCCAGCGTCAGTGGAAAGCGTAAAAATGTTTTGTTCATTTTCCGTTGAAGCCGATTCGCGCATCGCGGCGATAAATTTGCCGCGGCGATATTCCAATTTAGTGATGGTACCAGTGGCCGGGGCGCGATTCACGTGCACGTTCCAGACCGCCAGAAAGATACTTACGCGTTTACCGGGGCGCCCCCCGTACTCCTCTACCCTGACTACTACCACCCGGCCATCTCCTGGAGACACGATGGCCCCGGGTTCGGATGGAATACGGCGCTCAGGATCGCGGAAAAAATAGAAAATAAAAGCCGCCAGGAACACCAAGAGACCAGCCGCAACGTTCCACTTAAGGAATGCCGCGCTAACGCCTAAAACGAGCGGTGGCACCCCGAAATAGTAGCCTTCTTTGACCATGCTGGACGAGATACACCTGTATGCGCTGCCGCAAGTACTGAATCTAGGTACGCACGGCCATTCTACGACAGTTTGGCGCTACTTAAACTTGCCGTTATTGGGTCCGCTGCGCGCGCGTATGGTGAATACGCGCGGCGAGCAATTCCATCTCATCCTTGATGTGGAGCTTTAACTTCTTCAATCTGATTTCTTCCAGGAGGTCTTCCGAGCTGAGGTACGATGAAGTGGATATTCTGTGGAGTTCCGCTTCGTATTTCGAATGCTGTTCTGCCAGACGCTGATACTCGGCGTCTGATTCCAGGAGTATGTCCCGAGGTTGCCGCGCCATACTTGCCATGCGTTCCTCCTTACCACTGCGTGCAACGAAATTGGAACTACAGAATGCAAGATAGCACTCTGGACATTAACGTCAAGAGAGAACCACTTGTACATTAGTCCTAGCCTGTGAGTTTCGTTTCCATGATAACGGCCGCCTCCTGTGGGTCGCCGTAGTACCGGTTCCTTCGTCCCGATTTGGCAAACCCGACCTGCTCATAAAAGATTATGGCGCCCGCGTTCGATTCGCGGACCTCCAGGAACAAGCGCCCGGCTCCGGCTGCAATGCAATCCCGAATCGCAGTCTGTAGAAGGCGTGTGGCGATTCCCTGGCGTCTGTTGACCGGTTTAACCGCCAAATTGAGAATCTCAGCTTCATCGGCAATGATTCGGACCACGAGAAAAGCACATAAGCGACCGGCGGACTCCACCACCCAGATCAGTACATGGGAAGTAATGGGTGAAGTACTGTAGGGAGCGATTCCCGGGTCGACTTTCGGCCCAACTGGCGGGCCATCGGGCGCAGCAACCGCCGACCCAACTCCTGTCGCACTTCCTGAATTGTGGAGCTGCTCATAACTCTGCTGCGACCATTGGGCAGCCTGCGGAGATTGCTCTGCGATCTCACGAAGGGCAGCGGCATCTTGCGGCTGAAATTTTCGTATTAAGCAATTGCCGGCCGGTGATAAGCCGCTCATCACATTGTTTCCGTTGGGTTTAACGTTTCCAGAAAATCTCGGCATCGGAACGACGGACATAATTCGCTTCCAGGGTCAGCGCGTCGATCAAACTACCGGTCTTGGCATGCTGTAATCCCAATTGCCCAATCATGGGCGCCAAAACGCCGCTAACGACCTGTATTGTTTCTCCGCCTGCTTGGCGCAAGGCCCAGGCCGGTTCAGAGGCAATCACGGTGGGATCAGTGGAAACCCAGGTGACATATTGCTTGCCGGCTTGATCGCTGACCCAGTCCGCAAACTTGCCGGGCGGAGCCACCATCTCCTGGTTTTGAAGCTTCAAGTGCGTACCGTTCTTCCGATACAAGGCGCCGAAGACCTGCCCGCGCCGGGCATCCGTGAAAGCGGCGACCCAAGATGCGCCGGGCGGTGTTTGTATCGCCAGCGCCTCCAGGCGGGAGACGGCAGCGATCGGGCGGGCGTAAACCTCACTCCAAGCTTTTACGGTGGTTAAGCCCACGCGTACTCCGGTGAACGACCCAGGCCCGGCAGCTATCGCGTACAACCCCACGTCCGGCATGGTGATACTCTCTGCAGTCAATGCCCGCTCCACGGCAGGTAGCAGCCAACTCGAGTAATCCTCCGCACCCTCATGGGCAACCGTGCCAACCACCTTCCCCTGGCGGAGCAGCGAAACACTACCTCGGGAGTCACACGTATCTATCGCTAATACAAGCACATCGCCTCTGCAAAGAGCTTTTTGGGAATCCGACCTAGCACGGAGATTCTATCGTAATTTGGCGGTGCGTGGACGGTTACGTTAGTGGAACGCCGGGACCATCGACAGAAACAGGTTCGCGCAAGCACCGGGCGCACAGCAATTTTACTGCCAACTTGGTACTTTAATTTCTCTAACTGCCTCATTACAGAGGATATAGCTTGACTCTTGCGACACATAAGCGTACAGTTTTTCCAGTACCTCCAGGGGGCGATCGAATCTTATGGACTACAAAATCGGCGACAAGGTTGTATATCCGAACCATGGCGTTGGTGTTGTCGAACAAATTAGTTACGGTGTCCTGAATGGTAGAACCGAGCGTTACTTCATGATTCGTATTGTTTCCAGCGGTTTGCGAGTTATGGTTCCGCAATCCAATGCCATGAGCGTCGGACTGCGTTCTGTAATTCGTTCGACGGAATCCATGAAAGTGCTTGGCTTTCTCGAAAAGGGAAAACTCAACTCGCATCACGATTGGAAACACCGCTTCAAAGAGAATTCCGAGCGCATGCGCACGGGAGCTCTCCTAGAAGTAGCGGTGGTCCTCAAGAGCTTGGTATCCCTCAGCTGCAGCAAACCCCTCTCCTTCCGCGAAAAGAAAATGTTAGAGCGCGCCAAGTATCTCCTAGTAAGCGAGATGGCGACTGCTCGCAACACCAGTGCGGAAAATGCCGAAGCCACGGTAGTGAAGTCTCTGGCGAAAGCAAAACTACAATTTCCGGTGTTAACCGAAAAATTCGAATAATTTAACTTTCCAGCCATATTTTCAGCGGGCAACGATAGATAAATGTTGCCCGCTTTTTATTTGTTCTTTGTCATTTTGGCCGGAGCACCCCAACCTCCGCCTCCCGGAGTTTCGATCCGCAGGAGCGTTCCAGCTTCGGCGAAGAACGCACATTTCCCCGGCAACTCCACCGCTTGTCCGTTTCGAATCAGCTGATTTCTACCCTTCTTCCCTTCGTGTCCACCCGCGAGTCCGTAGGGTCCACGAAGCCGGCGATCCGATAGCAGCCCGATCTGCATGCGCGCTAGCAGCTCAATTTCTCGCACGATGCCATCGCCGCCGCGATAGCGTCCTGCTCCGCCAGATCCGTGGCGGACGCGGTATTGCTGAACTCGGACGGGATAGCTTTGCTCGAAAACCTCGACAGGCGTATTCCAAGAATTTGTCATGTGCGAGTGCACCGCCGAAGCGCCCGCAAAATTGGAAAGCGCGCCCGTGCCCCCGGCAATGGTTTCGTAATAAGCGAAAGGTGCGTCGTTGTGCCTGGGATCGAGGCCACCCAGGGTGAGATTGTTCATGGTGCCCTGGCTGGCCGCGGGAATACGGGCAGGTGCGGCCTTGGCGAGTGCTCGCAAGAGTGTATCGACCATGCGCTGCGAAGTTTCCACGTTTCCTCCGGCCACGGCTGCTGGAGGTTGCGCATTCACAATGCTTCCCTGCGGTGCCAACACACGAATCGGGCGCATTAAGCCGGACGTAGCCGGTACATCGTCCGTCAATAAACAACGAAAGACGTAATACACGGCGGACACGGCAATGGCCTCGACCGCGTTGACGTTACCGGCACACTGGGGCGCGGAGCCCGCGAAATCCACTTGCGCCTTGCGGTTGTCAATTTTTACGCGCACTCGAATGCGAAGCGGTTTATCTGTAATGCCATCGTTGTCCAGCAAATCTTCCGCGGCGTAAGTCCCCGGCTTCAAATCGGCGAGGGCGGCAGTCATCATCCGGTGGGAATAATCGAGCAGGTGCCGCCCGTACGTTTGTACTTCGCGCTCGCCGTATTTACCGGCAATTGCTCTAAGGCGGCGGTCTCCAATTCTACAAGCTGCGATTTGCGCGGCCAGGTCCCCGGCACGCTCCGCGGGCGTGCGGACATTTGCCAGGAGCATCGACATCAAATCGCGATTCAACGCGCCGTGAACAAAAAGTTTCACCGGCGGAATTCGCAATCCCTCCTCAAAAATTTCTCGTGCCGGACCCATCGAGCCCGCAAGCGCGCCACCGATGTCCGCGTGATGTGCGCGGTTCGCAACATAAAAGGACGCCTGCTTCTTGTCGCGCAGATAAACTGGCATGACCAGAGTCAAGTCCGGCAAATGGGTACCGCCGGCAAAAGGATCGTTCAACAAAGCCATATCCCCCGGCTCGAGCGACAATGCCGAGCGCACCGCGTGTACGGACGCGGGCATAGATCCCAGATGTACGGGCATGTGGTCCCCCATAGCCAGGACTTCCCCGTTCGCGTTATAGACCGCGCAGGAATAATCACGTCGCTCCTTTATGTTGGGCGAAAATGCCGAGCGACGGAGGGCTGCGCCCATTTCCTCTGCGACCGAGTGGAATAAATTCTTAAAAATCTCCAGTTGGGTGGGATCCGCGACTGCGGCGACGCCGATTTTACGAGCGCGGCGCACGGAGCCTCGCAATCTTTGGCGGCGTAAGCAATATCTGCCCGTAGGCGTCCACGTAAGCGTTCCATCCAGTCGGCACAAGCGTTGTGGCGCTGTATTCCGTAATCACCGCGGGACTCTCTAAAACGTGTCCGGCGCGTAAATGCTCGCGGGAGAAGAAACGCGTTCTCTTCAGAGTTCCGCGGAAGCTGCAGGGCAGCACAGTGTTTGCGGGCACGGGTTCGCCGGGCGCCGCGCAAGGGATGCAGGTAATTTCCGGTTTTGCAGTTACTCCGGTCGCCCGGCAACGTAGGTTCACGATTTCCACGGGGCGTTGAGCGTCGTGGTATCCGTAAGATTGCTCATGCGCGCGATGAAAGGCTGCCACAAAATCGCCCGTCGCAGGAACGCTGAGTTCATAGGCCTGTCCCATATAGCGCATATCCAGACGGCGCTCCAGGCGAATCTTGGCGGCTGGAAATCCTTCTTTGCGAAGAGTTCGCGCTGCGTCTGCTTCCAGGGTTGCCCACAATGTGCTTAGACGGGCAGCCGCCTGACCTGAGTTTTCAACCGATAGCAGCACGGTGCGTGAAAAATCCTTTACGACATCGGCCCGCAATATTCCGAGTGCGGAAAGCCCGCCAGGAAACACCGGCAACAGTACACTGGGCATTTCAAGCGCCGTAGCAAGATCACACGCATGCAATCCGCCTGCTCCACCGAAGGCCACCAGCGAATATTCCCGGGGGTCATGACCGCGCTGGATAGAAATTACGCGAATGGCTTTTTCCATCAGCGCATTGGCCACTGCGAGGATGCCTTCGGCGAAAGTTTCGACGCTGCGGAAGCGGCCTCGCAATTTTTCCATGCGCTTACGCGCGCGGGGAATGTCGAGTTGGAACGACCCGCCCAACAATCCTTGCTGCCCCAGATGACCAAGCACGGCATGCGCATCCGTCACGGTGGGTTGCTCGCCCAGCCCATAGCAAATTGGCCCGGGAGCAGCGCCAGCACTCTCGGGCCCAACGCGTAAGGAACCGCCGCGATCGAATCGCGCGATCGATCCGCCACCGGCACCGACGGTGTGAATTTCAAGCATCGGCACGGCCACTGGCAGGCCCGCCACCGTGGATTCACTCGTTGTGCGTAACGAGCCGGAGAGCAAGGCGACATCGGTGGAAGTTCCGCCCATGTCAAACGTAATTATCTTACCGAGGCCAGCCAGCTTCGCGGCATATTGCGCACCGATTAGTCCACCGGCCGGGCCGGAGAGAATGGTCCGCACAGGTTCCCGGGCGGCTTGCTCGGCAGAAATGATTCCGCCGTTGGACTGCATGATGCGTACTTGATGCGGGGAAGTTGTTCGTTGATGAATTTGTTTTGGTTTGCTTCGCGAAGCCGCAGCACATACCGCCGGAATTTGTTGGTCGGCGATCTCGGTGGCACGTAGCTGCGCAGCGCGTAAATAGCCGCTCATCACGGGTGCCAAATAAGCGTTGATCACGGTCGTGGCAGTGCGTTCGTATTCGCGAAATTCAGGCAAGATCTCGTGCGAAACGGAAGTCAGACAGCCAGCTGCGCGAAGAGCCTTGGCGATTCGCTTTTCGTGGTTGGGGTTTCGGAAGGAGAAGAGAAAACAAACCGCCACAGCGTCGGGCTGCGCGCGCTTCACGACTCGGACCACGCGTGCAACTTCGCGTTCGGTCAAGGCGTTGACAACTGCTCCAGAGGCGGCGAGGCGTTCCATCGTTCCCATACGGCGATCCCGCGGCACGAGCGGCGGCGGCTTCTCGACGAAAAAGTCATAAAGCTTCGGCCGGGCTTGGCGGCCAATCTCCAGTACATCTTCGAACCCCGCAGTGGTGACTAGTGCGACGCGTCCGCCACGGCGCTCTAATATCGCGTTGGTGCCAACGGTGGTGCCGCACACCAGGTCAAGCGCGGCATGGGGCGTAGCAGAGGCGGGCGCATCGGCAGCGTGGGTGGTTAGGCTAAAGACTTGGCGGAGAGCTTCGGCGATTGCTTCGGCAGGCTTTTGTGGCTGGGAGGCCACCTTGATAATGTGCAGTTTTCCGGCGCTCACGAACAGGCAGTCGGTGAACGTGCCGCCGGTGTCAATAGCGATGCGCATGAGTTGAGGATTTTACCTTGCACCACGATCGGCGTGGGACAGTCTTTCTGCGTTTTGCACTTGGGCGCTAGGCCAGAGCAAGGCTAGGGTCGGCATTGAGGCTTGCGTCGGCAATCACGCCCGCGCGAAAGCGCGAATAAGCGGCGGCGGCAATCATGGCGGCATTGTCGGTGGAGAGCGCACGGCTCGGAAAGAAAACTTTGACCTCCGCTGAGGCGGCGCGATGTTCGAAAGTTTCCCGCAACTGACTATTGGCAGCAACGCCGCCGGAAACCAATACGGTTTCCGCAGACAGCTCTTGCGTCGCAATCATCGTGCGCTCGACTAAATCGCGCACTACGGCGTTCTGGAATTCGCGAATTAAGCCCAAGATCTGCGAATCGCAGAGTGGGAGCAATTGTTCAAAGCCTCTGTCTCCGCGCGCAATGGCCTCCTCGCGCCGCTTGATATCGGCCGCGTATTCCGGATGCTCGCGAAGGTGATATAGAACGGCCGTTTTTAAGCCGCTGAAGCTGAAATCCCATGAATTATTTTTCATTTTGGTGGGCCCGAATTTTACGGGTGGCGGGGCCGCTGGCGCGGCGGACGCTAAGCGATCCAAAATTGGTCCACCCGGGTAGCCCAAACCCAATAGCTTGGCAACTTTATCGTAGGCCTCGCCCGCGGCGTCGTCGCGAGTCTGGCCAAGCTTGCGGTACCGCAACAGTCCATCTTTATGCAGGGAATCCGATCCGGCAAGCGTGACTTCATACAGAACAGTGTGGCCCCCTGAAACAATTAAACACACGGCGGGAAGCCGCGGCTGCAGACCAGCACGGTGGGCCTCCAAAAACACCGCGTGGACATGCCCTTCCAGATGATTCACGGGAACGAGCGGCTTGCCGAGAGCGGCCGCCAGGGTCTTGCCGTAAGTAATGCCGACGAGCAGAGCGCCGACGAGTCCTGGCCCTTGCGTGACACCGATGGCATCCAGATCGCTCAGCTTCATTCCGGCTCGGAGCAGGGCTTCACGAACCACCGGAACAATCTGCCGCAAGTGTTCACGCGATGCCAGCTCCGGCACAACACCGCCATATTTTCGATGTACATCAATTTGCGAGGCCACTACGTTGGATAATATTTCACGACCGTCGGCCACCACGGCGGCGGCAGTTTCATCGCAAGAGGATTCGATGCCCAAAATTCTTGTGCTCATAGCATTCGATGGTCGAAAAGACACATTCCTTTATCATGCTAACACACGGCTTGCGGGTGGCTGATGGAGCACCCGAACCCGCGCAAAGTGACGCGGACACAGCGCAACTTATACGACAAATTATCCTGCAGCGGGCTACCTCCAGGAGAGGTCTCACGGTATTCTACAGGGAGTGTTGGATTGACAATGCAGTGATGCGGCCGCTACTGTGACGACGCGATGAGAACCAATCTCGGTGTAATTCCTCCAAACCTATGACGAATGATCCTGCTAAATTGTCGCGCGACCCTGGACCTGTAGGCGTGGCCAGCGCCGGCACGCAGACCGGGAGCGGTGCACCCGCGAGACGCCAGCGCGTTCGCAAAGCTGTGCTGCCGGCGGCGGGTTTAGGCACTCGGTTTCTGCCAGCAACCAAGGCGCAGCCAAAAGAAATGCTCACCGTCGTCGACAAACCGCAAATCCAATACGTGGTGGAAGAATGTGTTGCTGCGGGGATCGAACACATCATCATCGTTACCGGTAAAGGCAAAAACTCTATTGAAGACCACTTCGACAACGCGCCCATGCTGGAGCGTTTCCTCGAAGAACGCGGTAAGAAAGATCAAGCGGACATGGTTCGGCGCATCAGTGATATGGCGCAGGTCAGCTATACGCGCCAAAAAGAACCACTTGGCCTGGGGCACGCTGTACTGGTTGCGCGCGATCTGGTGGGCGATGAACCTTTCGCGGTGCTTCTCGGCGACGTACTCATCCCCGGCCCTAATCCCGCGACGAAACAACTGGTGGCCGTCTATGAAGCTACCGGTGTCGGCGCTATTGCCGTCGAGGAAGTGCCCAAAAATCGGACGCATCTCTACGGGATCGTGGACGCGGAACCCGCGCCGCAGGCGCCTTTTGGGGCGCGATTACTACGGGTTAAGGATCTGGTGGAAAAGCCCAAGGCGGAGACCGCGCCGTCGAATCTTGCTATTACCGGGCGATACGTGCTGCCACCCGCGATTTTCGATTGCTTGGCGCGAACCAAGCCGGGCGCCGGGAATGAGATCCAGCTGACCGACGCTCTGCGCATTCTGGCGCAGGAGCATGGCCTGTGGGCGTACATTTATGAAGGCGTTTCGCACGATGCGGGAGACAAGCTGGGATTTCTGAAGGCTACTGTGGAGCTTGCTCTGGAGAATGAGGAGCTGGGTGCGGACTTCCGTAGCTACTTGAAAACGCTGAAGCTGTAAACCGGAAAGAGTTTAACAGCGAAACATCTACAAAGTAGATGGCGGCGTCCCCGCCAATTATTTCTTGGCAGTTTTCCTTTCCTTCGAATCTTTCGCGCCGGATTCTTTAGCGGACTCTTTGCGTCCCGCGTCTTTGGAGTTGGAATCCTTGGAACCGGAGTCTTTTGAGCCAGCATCTTTCGCGGTTGTTTCTTTTGCTTCTTTGGAATCTGCCGCGGGAGTGTCGGCTTTCTGGCTGTCGCCGGTGTTTGATTTGCTTGCATAGTCATTGATATACCAGCCCGACCCCTTGAACTTAATCGCGGGCGCCGTAATGACAGACTCCAACTTGCCTGCGCAGTGAGGACACTTTTTCAAATGCGGTCCGGCAACGGGCTCGATTTTTTCCGTATGTCGGCCGCATTTCAGGCATTTGTACTCGTACAGGGGCACAGACCGACCTCCTCAAGCGCACTCAAATTTTAGAGTATAGCATGCGCAACTACGGGCCCTGGATCGCATGCTAGACTCAAGAGCATGGGCAGCCACCAATCGATGAAAGCATCATCTGAACAAACAGTTGAATCCACAATTGCTTTGGGAGGCTGTTTGTACCTGGTAGGAACACCTATCGGCAACCTCGAGGACATCACGCTGCGCGCGCTGCGTATTTTGAAAGAAGTGGATCGGATTGCATGCGAAGACACACGGCACACTCTCAAGCTTCTCAACCATTATGAAATCCAGAAGCCGCTGGTCAGTTATCACGAGCATAACGAAATGACGCGCGCGCCGGAATTGGTTCTAGCGCTGGAGCACGGCGCCAAAATCGCGCTCGTCAGCGACGCGGGCATGCCTTTGGTTTCCGACCCAGGCCATCGACTTGTGACGTTGTGCCTGCGCCACAAAATTCCTGTGGTGCCAATTCCAGGGCCTTCAGCGCTGCTCGCCGCACTTTCTGCCTCCGGGCTTCCCAATGAGGAATTTCTGTTCGTGGGATTTCTGCCGGCTCGGAGCGGTGAAAGGCGGCGCGCCCTGGAGCGGCTCCGCATCGAAGATCGCACCATCATTTTTTACGAGGCGCCGCATCGTGTCGTGGAATGTATCTCAGATGCGCGTGAAATTCTTGGCGATCGCCCTGCTTGCTTGGCTCGCGAAGTCACTAAACTCCACGAGGAGTTTCGTCACGGAAAACTTTCCGAGCTGATGATCTCGCTGAAGGAACGTCCCGCGCGAGGTGAAATCACTTTGCTCATTGGTCCGCAAGATGGTGCGGAAGCCGGCAATCATCTCGACTCCACGCAAAGCCTTTCCGATCGCGTAGAAGAACTCATCCGCCAGGCCAAGCTCGACCGCAAAGAAGCCCTGAAATTGGCTGCCAAGGAAAGAGGGTTAACGCGGCGCGCGGCGTACGATGAACTACTCGATGCACGCGGCAAAAATGAAGAGGGTTGAAGAGCGCTAGGCGGCAGTCTCCGGACGAAACATACGTTGGAATCTTGGGCCTGTAAACTGCACGCCGATTACGCGCTCGCCTTGCGGCTCCGAATCTCTAATGTGCACGACTCGACCTTGTGTGGAAAAATCCGCGTCAGTGCGACGCACGTTATAGGAATGATAGGGAATATGAATTTCGAGGTCGGAGCCGAGCGCCACGTCAAATCGCGTTATAAATGCGGCACCGTTGCGACAAACATTTTCACTGGAAGTTTCTTCCTCGAAGATCATGCCCCGGCGGTCGCGTCCGCTGACGGTCAGCGGTAAACGCACTGCAACTCTACGCTCCGAGCGCTGCTTCGATATGGACGGGCTTTGCGAGACCATGGGCTAGGTCCTCCCCCGCGGCGGCGCGGCCCTCGAAAAAACGCTCTACACATTCGAGAACCTCGCTGGGCGTTTGCGCCGCATGTACCACCCGGCGCAGTTCGCTGCCACCCCCAACGCCATGAGTGAACCAGCATGCGAACAACTTCATTTTGCCCACAGCATCAGGGAGATTGGCAGACGTTATTTGCCCGTAGTATTCAGAAAGTAAACGATGGCGATCCTCGTCCGTTGGTATGTCGTATCGGCCGGTTGCCGCGTATTGCTGCATTTGTAAAAAAATCCACGGATTGGTGGCGGCCGCACGGCCGATCATCACGGCATCGCATCCGGTCTCGATCACCATACGCGCGGCATCTTGTGGAGAATTAATATCGCCATTGCCAGTAACCGGAATTCGCACTGCCTGTTTTACCGCCGCAATAAGTCCCCAATCGGCGCGTCCGGTATAACCTTGTGCGCGCGTGCGTGGGTGCACGGCTATCCCTTCTACGCCCACACGCTCCGCCATTTTTGCGACTTCCACGGCCACGATCGACTTGTCGTCCCAGCCAGCGCGCAACTTGATGGTCAGCGGAATGCGGACTGCCGCGCGGACCGACCGAAAAATGTCTTCAAGCAACAAGAGATCGCGCAGAAGTCCCGAACCGCCGCACTTGACGACTTTTTTTGCGGGACAGCCAAGATTAATGTCTACGGCGTCGTAACCCAAGTCTTCGACCATCTTCGCCGCTTCCGCCATTACCAGAGGATTGGCACCAAAAAGCTGCGCGGTAATAGGGTGCTCATCTTCCTGAAAATATAAATAGCGAAGTGTTTTCTTCGCGCTACGAGTAATGCCTTCCGAACTCGTAAATTCCGTCATCAGCAGACCGCAGCCGCCGAGGCCTCGAATCACCCTCCGGAAAAGGGTATCCGTCAAACCGGCCATGGGCGCTAGTACTGTGGCTGGACAGATAGTCAGATCACGAATTTGAAAAGCCGCAGGAATCATGGTCTATTGGCACTCTTCAGTATCGATATTCGGCTGCTTCAAGAAATCCTCAACTCTCAAAAATTTTCTTCCTAGCGCTGCGCTGTATGCCGACCAGGGGTCGTCAGCCAGGCCACTAGCCATCGCGGCGCGCACCGCCGCCAGCTTGGAATCCAAATTGTCCATGTAATGAAACACCATGGCTTCGCGGATCATCGGCAACTTCGGGGAGCCAAATTCGTATTCCCCGTGGTGGCTGATCAACAGATGCTGCACCACGGTCTTGAGAGCCAGCGGGAAATCCGCTATTGCATCGATGGCGCGGGAAACTGTTTCCAGTTCCATCACAATATGGCCGAGCAGCTGGCCTTCCGTCGTGTAACCAATCGAGCGTTCGTAGCAAAGTTCATCCAGCTTGCCCACATCGTGCAGCATCGCCGCGGTCAATAGCAAATCGACATCCAGCTCCGGATAATGCTCTGCCAGACGAGTCGCGAGCCCGCAGAGTCCGACGACGTGCTCCAGCAAACCACCTAAATAGGCGTGGTGCATAACTTTCGCGGCCGGAGCCCGTTTGTAGCGGTCGGCAATTTTGGGGTCGGAGATGATCTGCGAGACCAGCCTGTTCAGCCACGGATTTCTGATTGATGCCGCGAATTCCAGCAGCTTTGCATACAGCTTCTCGACGTCTTCTTGGGTATGGGGCAGGAAGTCGGCCAGGTCGATCTCTTCCGGCTTGGCACGCCGGACCTGCTGCAGCGACAACTGAGGTTTGTTGCGATAAATTTCGACGCGCGCCTGAACCTTTACGAAATCATCGCGACTGATATCCTTAGCGATCGTCTCGAAGAGATCCCACATGCGGGCTTCGATAGTGCCGCTGCGGTCGCCTAGCTCCAGGCGAAGATACGACTTGCCCTCGCGCGTATTGCGAATTTCCTTTTCGTGGACCAGGAAAAAAGTGGTGATCGTTTGTTCCGAACCCAGATCTATGACAAACGGCGCTTTCATCAGCTGGCCGCCGGCTTCTTCCCAAACAGACCGAATTTTTTATGAGCTTTTTTTGCTTTTGTGGATTCCGCCACGGCGCTTACTTCTTGAATTTCCGAATTTCCGCCACCTGAAATATCCTGGAAGCCGGGCTTGATCACAACGTAGCTTTGTTCGCGCAACTTCTTCAAGTATTCGCGAAGCGCAGGTTCCATACGTTCGCTGTAAAGTCTCTCCATGATTTCGTTCTCGACCTTAGCCTGCGGCTGCTGGCCTTCGTCGAAGTGTTCTATGACTTGCAAGATCAAAAAGCCTTGCTTCGTATCCATCACGCCTGTCAATTCATTCTTCTTCATCTTGAAGACTACGTCCTCAAGTTCCTTGGCCAGTTCTTTACGTTTGTAGTTTCCAAGGTAACCCCCTTGCTTCGCCGTGCTTCCATCGGAAAAGCGTTTGGCCATCTCTCCGAAATCGTCGCCATCCTTAACACGTTGGAGCGTGGTTTCAGCCTTCTTCTTCAAGTCGGGAATTTCCTCCGGCTTTTTCCCTTCCGTCTTGACTTCGATAGCGCGAAGCTCCACTTGTTCGGGCCGGACGAATTCAGCCTTATGCGCTTCGTAATAAGCTTGGACTTCTTCCTTACTTACCTTGATATGCGATCCGACTTCGCTGCCGATCACACGCTGCGTCAATAAGCCGTTGCGCATGCGGTTCTTGAAATCTTCCCAGTTCACTCCCTGACTGGAAACCGCCTTCTCGAGATCTTCCATGCTGGTTAAATTGTTCTGGATGCGGATGCTGTCCAACCTCTTGATCAGTTCGGGTTCCACGCTGACCGACATGTCCTTCCCGCGCTGCACGAGAAGCGATTGGTCAATCAGGTCCCGCAGGGCATTCTTCTGACGGTCTTCGATCGCCAATTGTAATTGCTCGGGTGTGCAACGCCCCTGGCATTCCTGCTTAGCTTCTTCTTCCGCGGTGGCCCGGGCCTTCTCGTATTCCGAGCGCGTGATAATCTCATTGTTGACGCGCGCCAAAATTTCTTCGACCACTTGGCCACCGTTAGCACTCGGCGCTTTCACGGCAGGTGCGGTTCCCGGTTTCTCCAGCACGGGTGCTGTACTGGGCTTCTGGGATTTCGCCGCCGGTTTGGCTGGCGTCGGGGCCGGCTTATCTTGTGCAGCCAGTGGCAGCGCGAAGCAAAGCGCCGCGAATATTGATAGTTTAAGCATTCCTTCCCTCACTTACGAAGTTTAGCCCTGCCGCTGAAGGCCGAGCAATACGTTTCTCACCGTTCCGGGTACAGATTCCCCGCGACTCACTTCTACCCACAGCACCCCGTTCGGGTCCAGTTTGATTCCTTTCCTGGATCGCACTACCGTCACTAGCGTCGCGGGATCGAGCGTCGTGTCCGGATGGAAACGCATGGCGATGCGGCTCCCCTGGCGCTCTATCGCCGAAATCCGCAGACGTTCACACATGGATTTGATCACCGCGTACTGCAAAAGGTTTTCCACGGATTGCGGCACGGAACCGAAACGGTCTTCCAGCTCGCGGCGAACATCCTGCTTGTCTTCTTCCGTAGCAATCGAGGAAATTCGCTTGTAAGTACGGAGTCTCAGGTTTTCGCTGGGAATGTACTCCTGCGGTATGCGTACATCAAAGCCCAGGCTGAGTGTAGTACGCACGTCAGGCGCGGCTTCTTCACCTTTCAATTTAGAAACGGCGCGCTCCAGCATCTGGCAATACATATCGAAGCCGATGGCCTCGATGTGGCCGTGCTGCTGGCGGCCGAGCATGTTGCCCGCACCGCGCAATTCCAGGTCGAGCGCGGCGATGCGGAATCCCGCGCCCAGTTCGCTGAATTCCTTCATGGCGGACAGCCGCTTGCGCGCAATATCGGAGAGCGTTTCCTCGGGCGGCACGAGGAGATAAGCGTAGGCGCGCTGGCTGGAACGTCCCACGCGGCCTCGCAGCTGATACAATTCCGCCAGTCCCAAACGGTCCGCGCGATTGATCAGGATCGTGTTGGCGCGGGGGATATCCAGGCCATTCTCAACGATGGTCGTCGCCACCAGTACATCGGCTTCATCTCGAATGAATTTCAGCATCACCGCTTCCAGATCTTTTTCACCCATCTGGCCGTGCGCGACGACCACCCGCGCCTTCGGCACCAACTTCGTTACCAGAGCGGCCAGCGAATAGATGGACTGCACGCGGTTGTGGATGAAATACACTTGCCCCTCGCGCGCAAGTTCCGTCTCGATGGCGCGTTGCACCAACTCCTCCTGAAACGGCGCGACCATTGTCTGAATGGCCAGCCGGTCGCGCGGCGGCGTCTCGATCAGCGACATATCGCGAAGTCCCACCAGCGACATGTGCAGCGTGCGCGGAATCGGCGTTGCGGACAGTGACAACGCGTCTATATTCTTGCTCATTTCCTTCAGCCGCTCTTTGTGCGCCACGCCGAAGCGCTGCTCTTCATCCACCACAAGCAGCCCGAGATCCTGAAATTTCACGTCCTTAGAGAACAGGCGATGCGTCCCAATAACCACGTCGACCTTTCCAGCCTCCAAGTCGGCAAGAACTTTCTTCTGCTCCGCAGCGGTACGGAACCTGCTCAACATCTCAATGCGCACAGGAAACGCGGCGAACCGGTGCTTGAACGTTTCGAAATGCTGGAAGGCCAGCACGGTAGTCGGCGCGAGTACCGCGACTTGTTTGCTGTCCACCACGGCTTTGAACGCGGCACGCATCGCTACTTCGGTCTTTCCATAACCTACATCGCCGCACAACAGCCGATCCATGGGTGCGGCGCGTTCCATGTCACGTTTGATGTCAGCAAGCGCGGTGATTTGATCGGTGGTCTCCTCGAACTCGAACGCGTCCTCGAATTCGCCTTGAAAATTGCCTTCCGGCGAGAAGGCAAATCCCGGAGCGGTCTTGCGTTGCGCATAAAGGGTGAGCAGTTGCTCGGCCATATCCTCAACGGACTTGCGCGCGCGTTTCTTGCGGGTGTTCCAAGCCGTTCCACCGAGTTTGTCCAGCGGCGGGTGCGCACCCTCGACAACGCGATAATTCTGTACTAAATCCATCCGCTCCAGCGGCACGTAAAGCCGCGCATCGTCCGCATATTTCAAAAGCATGAACTCGCCACGGCGCCCATCGGACTCGATCTGTCGCAGACCCTCAAATTGTCCGATGCCATGATCGACATGCACTACGAAATCGCCAGGCTTCAGTTCCGCGAAATCACTGAAAAAGCCAGATGTGCGAATCTTTCGGGTAGGTCGCTCGACCGTCGGTGTAACGTCAAACAGATCCGCATGCCCGTAAAGAGTAAGACCAGCTTCGGGAAACGCGACGCCTTCCGAGAATGGCGCGCGAATCAGCAATAACGCCGCTGATTCCTGCGCCGCTTCTGCCGTAAATCCCGCCGCTGCGCTCTCCGATTCACCGAGTACGTACGGTACCTCATACTCGCGGGAGATGTCCGCGAGGCGTTCGAGTTCACCAGTACTCGCGGCGGCCATAAAAACTGTTCCTCCAGCGGTTAGCTGCGACTTGACTTCAGCCATGCAGGCCACCACATCGCCATGAAAACGCGCACTGGGTCGCGAAGAAAGTTCGAACTGCTTCGTGGAACCAATGCTCAGTGCCAGCTGTTCCACGTGGACTTGTGAAGCCTTGGCAAGAGCCGTGGCGAATTCTTCCTGCGTCCAGAAAAAATGCCCCGGAGCGGGTGCGTTGGCTTGTCCGTGGCGTTCGTAGTTTTCCGTTGCTGCAGCGAGATGTTTCTTCGCTGCCTCGGCGAGAGACTGCGGCTCATCCAGAAATACGAGTGGTCGCAGCGAGCTCTCCGCAAGTTCGAACAACGAACTCTGTCGGGCCTCGCCGGACGGCCCGAAAAACGCGGGCGTCTCCCACGATACCGCTTGACCGTCATTACTCTGCGGTGTGGCGACAGCCCATTCCGTCATCGGCAGCAGCGTTGTACGGCCTACCGGCGCTATTGACCGCTGCGTCCGTGGATCGAATTCACGTAGCGATTCCACCGTATCGCCGAGCAGCTCAATGCGCACTGGACGCGGCGCTTCCGGCGAAAAGACATCGACAATCCCGCCCCGCACCGTAAATTGTCCCGGTAGTTCCACCATTTCCGTACGCGTGTAGCCCACCGCAGCGAGGTGCGTGAGCAATGCTTCATGGGGAAACTCAGCATCTTTGGTTAGCGATTGCGCCAGCGATAAATAAATGTAGGGATCGCTATAGCGCCACAGTGCCGCATTGACTGGCGCGATCACCAGCGAGATTTGTCCGTCCGCGAGCCGAAATAAAGTGCCGGCTCGGCGCTCGAGAATATCCGGGTGCGGACTTTGCGATTCCCATGGCAGCGTATCGAATGCCGGAAGCGTCGCTACTCCGCCGGAATCGCCAGGAAAAATATGGGAGAAAAATCGAATTGTCTCGGCAAGCGCCTCGGCTCGCCGATTCGAATTCGTCACAAAAAATGCCGGACGGCGTAACTCGTGAGTAAGATACGCAACCACCAGCGCTTTAGCGACGTCGTGTAATCCGGAAAGCGAGATATGGCTGGCACCTTCGCGCAGTGCAGCCAGCGCGCTTTCCATCGCCGGATGGCGAAGCACCCCATCTAATCGTTCTCGGACCGCGGGAAGTATCATGCAGAAGTGATCAGGATTCCGTACCCGTGCCGCGGTTCACGCTCATCTCTCCGCGGATTTTCTGAAGGATGGCGGTCGTGGAATGGCCAGCGACCACCGCAATGGACACTACTTGTCCTCCTGCGGCTTCCACTTCCTCGCGACCCACGATCTGATTGCCTGGCCAGTCGCCACCTTTCACTAACACGTCAGGAAGTAGCTTGGCAATTATTTCGCGGGGCGTTGGAGCGTCGAAAATTACCACCCCATCGACACATTCCAGCGCCGCAAGAATCTCCGCGCGTTCTTGTTCTGGAAGGACCGGCCGGCCGGCGCCCTTCAATTGGCGTACGCTGCGATCGCTGTTCAATCCCACCACCAGCGCTTCTCCAAGCGCACGCGCCTCCTCGAGGCTACGGATGTGCCCGGGATGGAGCAGATCAAAGCAGCCGTTCGTGAAAACGACACGGCGGCCATTGCGTTTATCGCGTCCAAACCGCAGAATCGCTTCCTCCAAAATAAGTATCGCCGGATTCAAAGGATTCTCCATTGCAGGCGAAGAAAGCAGCGAGCGACAACTCGCTTAAAGAGCTAGTTTATCACGCGCGAGAGGCTCGACGCCTAACTGCAGGCGTCTTCCTGTGAAGTCCCGCACCGCAATTCGCGCCATCGCTGCCGTTTCTTTGTGTGTTGCGGGTGCGTGGCTGGCGCTGCCCAATCCCTATCGCCAAACTACTGCAGTATTTGATGCCGCAGGCTGCCGGCTGGAAACATCCATCCTCCAGAAACCCAATACGGAGCCGCTGGCAGCCGTAGTGTTATTTCATGGCCTTTCCGCAAACAAAAAGCTCATGGCCTATATAGGACGCGGTTTTGCTGAGTGGAATTTGCGCGTTTATGCCCCTGACCTCCCCGGACATGGGCGCACTGACGGCCCGTTTTCTCCAGCGCGCGCCGAACAATGCAGCGAAGCACTTCTTCGCGAGCTTCTCGTCCGCGGATTGATCTTGCCAAACCGCACCATCCTCGCAGGCCACTCCATGGGAGGCACACTCGCGGTGCACTTGGCGTCGCACACTCCGCTCGCCGGGGTGATTATGATTTCTCCCGCACCCATGCGCCCATCGCACGGAGTACCGCCGGAGGCGTTGCTCTACACGATGCCGCCGGCATTGCCGCCAAATACCTTAATCCTCAGCGGCCGGCTTGAACCCGAGGCCATACGTTCCAATGCACAGGAATTGCTGTCCTGGCAAGGGGCTGGACCCGCAAAGCATGTGGTCATTCCTTGGGCTACTCACGTCACCCTGCTGTTCAACCGCGCCGCCGTCCGCGTCTGCCAGGAATGGGTCGCCCGCACGCTGAATCTACACGGCGATGTTGCTCCGCCTTCGCGGCGCATGCTGCTCGGTTTTTTCATGGGCTTTTGCGGGCTCTTACTGATGGCCAGCCCATTTCTGTGCGAAGTGACGGGCAAGTCAAAAATCACGCGACCCACAAATGTCACATTGGCCGTGGGATTGGGATGGTTTTTATGCGAGATTGCGATCGCTTCTATCGCCAGCGTGGTCGTTCTGCAATTGTGGATTCCTCTTCGCGTTCTACACCTCTTCGAAGGTGACTATCTGGCGAGTTTCGTGCTCTTCGTCGGAGTTGCGCTCCTGCTCGTACATTGGAAAGCTCTAGTGCCAGCGCTTAATGCGAAACTGGCTCCACTGCTTCAGGCCGCTTGCGCGGCGTTAGTATTACTCTTGCTGTTCACCGCCTGGTTCGATTTGACATTCAGCGAAGTGTGGATCACGGCGGCGCGATGGGCGCGCTTTCCCCTGCTATTTGTAGCGCTGCTTCCCTTTCACATCCTGGAGGAAACTTGGCTCGGCTCGACAGGTGCGCGCGCCTCTTGGCGGCGTCTGACCATCGCGTTATCGTTCCGGCTGCTGATGTGGATGGCACTCGTCGGCGGAATCGTATTTTTGCACAGTGGAGAGATTTTGTTACTGCTATTGGTGCCGTACATGGCGCTTTTTAGTGTTTTGCAACGGCGCGGCATGGACGTTGTTCGAAAAGCCACTGGCTCGGCAGCGGCCTCAGCCATTTTCGGTGCTATACTTCTGGCAGGTCTTTGCCTGGTGATCTTCCCCATCGCCTAGCCGGGTATTGCAAGAGCCCACCTTCCCGCAACTCGGACAAGGAATTCGAGGCTCGTAGCGAGACACAATCATGGCTGAAATAGCGATCGTCGGTGGTGGACCCTCGGGCGCGATGTGCGGCGAACAGCTCGCTCGCGCGGGACACAAGGTAAACATTTTTGATGAGCATCTAGCGTGGGAAAAGCCATGCGGCGGCGGATTAACCCACAAAGCCGTCGAGTGCTTTCCTTTTCTTCTGGACAACCCCTACCCGAAAAAACTGGTTCGTTCGATTGATTTGATCAGCAGTGACGAGCAACACGCGGCACTTGAGTTGACGCATCCCATCCTGATCTATTCACGCACTGTGCTGAACGGCATGCTTCTGGATCGCGCGAAGGCCGCCGGATGCACCGTGCAGCGCTCCCATGTGATCAGCGTAGACACTGCTGCTAGGAAACCTCGCTATTGTGTTGAAGGAGAGTGGTACGACGCCGATTTCCTGGTGCTCGCCGGTGGCGCTCGAAATCAGCTGGTCCCGGAGACGCGGGCGCTCCAACGCAATGAACTGGAAATGACTCAGGGCTTTTTCGTCCCGCAAACAGCGGACGCCATCACCATAAAATTCCTGCCGCACTTCGAAGGCTATATCTGGTCTTTTCCACGCTGCGATCATTTATCCGTAGGGATTTGCGGCAGCATGGAAACCCACACCAGCAGCGAGCTGAGAAGTCATCTTTCCACCTTTATCGAGAAGCATAAAATTCCTACTCAGGAAGCAAAATTCTATAGTCACGTGCTGCCGTCTCCTCAGGAGCACACGCTGTCGAAGCGAACCGTGCTCGGCAAGAATTGGGCGCTAATCGGCGATGCCGCAGCGTGGGTAGATCCGCTGACTGGCGAAGGCTTGTTCTACGCCCTGCGCTCAGGCGAATTGTTGGGCCGCTCGCTCGCGGAAGGCTGTCCGGAAAAATATACCGCGTGGGTGAAAGCGGCGTTTTCCAGCGAACTCGAATTCGCATCTCGCATTGTGCGCCGTTTCTATCGTGGCTCATTTCTGGGATCCGCCGTGACCACGCGCATGGTTCAATTCATGCGTCGCAGCCCGGTCTTCCGCCAGTTAGTAGGCGACTTATTCAGCGGCACGCAGGATTACACCAGCCTGAAACGGCGACTGTGGGGCCATCTGGGGTTTACCGTCAGCGAATTCATCGCCAGCGTATTGAACCTGGATCGCCCGGCTCCTTCGCGTGGCGATGTAGCGGCAGATTGATGTCGTTCTCTATATTCCATTTCCAGATTTCGCGCTCGTAAACTCGCCCGTTGCGGTATCCTTCGTCACATATAGCTTTTCAGCTTCCTTAAGCATCCAAACGTAACTGATCTTGTCATCCGTCAGTCACAGCAATGGAAAAAGAAGCTAACCTGTCCACGGGAAAGAAGCGCAAAAACGCCTGGAAACATTTGCCGGACGTTTGGGCGCTCATCAAGCCCCGCACCGGCCTGCTCATGCTGGGTTTGGGTCTCATGGCCATCAATCGTGTGTCTGGCCTGGTTCTGCCGGCATCCACCAAATATCTGGTGGACGACGTAATCGGCAAGCGTCAAATCCGCTTGTTGACGCCCATTGTTCTTATGGTTCTTGCCGCCACCGTGATACAGGGTCTCACTTCCTTTACGCTTACTCAGTTACTCTCGAAATCCGCACAAAAGATGATTGCCGACCTGCGCCGCCAGGTGCAGGCGCACGTTGGCCGGTTGCCGGTCGCGTTTTACGACGCGAATAAGACCGGCGTCCTGGTATCGCGCATTATGAGTGACGTTGAAGGTGTGCGAAATCTGATCGGAACAGGACTGGTGGAGTTTGTCGGCGGTCTGATGACTGGCATTCTCGCGTTAATAGTCCTGTTACGCATCAGTCCTTCCATGACCCTGATTGCCTTTTCCGTGCTCTTGGTCTTCGGTTTCGGATTGAAGAAAGCCTTCGCGACTATCCGTCCTATTTTCCGCGCCCGGCCGAAGATTACCGCTGAAGTCACTGGTCGATTGACGGAATCCTTAAGCGGTGTGCGCGTGGTGAAGGGTTATCACGCCGAAGCACGCGAAGAGAAAACCTTTGCCGGCGGCGTCCAGCGGCTTCTGGACAACGTGCTCAAGACGCTCACCGCAACGTCGCTCATGAGCCTGTCGGCTGCGGCCTTGATGGGCCTGGTTAGCGCCATGGTTATGTTCCTCGGTGCCCGCCAGATTCTTGCCGGGTCGATGACCCTTGGCACTTTTCTCACCTACACTATTTTCCTGGGCCTCCTCGTCGCGCCAGTATTCCAGATCGTCGCCATAGGTACGCAAATCACCGAAGCGATTACCGGCCTCGAGCGCACGCGCGAAATCCTCGACGAAAAACCTGAAGACGAAGTTCCCGGCCGCATCCTTACTCTCCCGCGCATCCAGGGTCAGGTCGCTTTGGAAAATGTGAGCTTCGCGTACGACTCTCGCAAAGCCGTGCTTCACAATATTAGTTTTCAAGCGGAGCCGGGGACAGTAACCGCCTTCGTTGGCCCCTCAGGCGCCGGCAAATCCACAATCATCGGATTGCTCGCGGCGTTCTATGTACCATTGAGCGGACGCGTTGTTGTAGACAGTGTCGATCTTTCTTCCATCAAACTTGATTCCTACCGCACGCAGTTGGGCGTAGTTTTGCAAGAGACTTTTCTTTTTGATGGCACCATCCGCGAGAACGTGGCGTTCGCGCGGCCCGCAGCCACGGAAGCAGAAATTCTCGCGGCCTGCCATATCGCCCGCGTGGACGAATTCACTGAATCTTTCGAACACAAATACGACACCATCGTCGGCGAACGTGGCGTAAAGCTCTCCGGCGGCCAGAAGCAGCGCGTTTCCATTGCTCGCGCTATCCTTGCCGACCCGCGCATTCTTATTCTGGACGAAGCGACTTCCAGCCTCGACTCCGAATCCGAAGCGCTGATTCAGGAAGGTCTGCGTTACTTGATGCGCGGCCGGACAACCTTTGTCATCGCTCACCGGCTCTCCACCATCCGCCGCGCCGATCAAATCCTCGTTGTCGAAGAAGGCCGCATCATCGAACGCGGCACCCACGACTCGCTCTACGCCGCCGGCGGCCGCTATTTTGACCTCTACACGAGGCAACATGCCGTAGAAGCCAATCTCTTTCTGGCTCCCGGCGAAGGAGGCGCCGATACCGAAGACACGGAATCTAGCTCGCCTCTACCTTCCAACGGCCGACCCGACGCCGACTTGCCTGACGCCATTCGTCTTATCCGCGACCGAACTGCCGGCTAAGTTGCAAGCCATTGCCCGCCACCAAAAAAAAATGCGCGACCCGTGGATCGCGCACTGTTCGATGACTTAGACCGCGAGTTTTTATACTGTCGGTCGGCGAGCCAGCGGCGGTTTCCTCGCTGCCGCCAGTGGTAGCAACGTGGCCATCTTGCGGATCATCGCTAGCACCAGGCGTTTGTCACCCTCTGACAACGTAGTGCTGTATTTCTTGATCTCCGCCAGAAAACGGATCTCGTCTTGCGATAACTCCCCGAGCATCTTCTGCGTTTCCTTATCGCGCGGAGTCTCGGTGCCCGGGAAAAAATCAGACAGCGAGATTTCCATGGCTTCCGCAATCTTTGCCAGCGTTTCCAGCGACGGAACGGTGTGGCCGTTCTCCACTCGAGATAGGTAGCAGCGCAACAACCCCGTTCGGCGTTCTATGTCGCCTTGCGACAAACCTCGCTGGCTCCGATAAGTCTTGATCACTTCTCCGATATTTACCCGTGGCTTTTCTTTAGGCACAGTGTCTCTCCCAACCTTGAGGGGGTATCTTAGTCACTAACAGTAGGAGGGGCAAGAGGGATTCTGCCAGGCATGCTTCCAACTTGATAACGGGGTATACCGGCGGTTAACAACACTGATCTTATACCGGTCGTCGAGCTTTTTGAACCATTAAACAGGGGGCATCCAGGATGGGGCGGGATCGCGCAGATCCTCTGCGCGATCCCGTCGCTAGTGACTAACTTATCGCCGCGTCGGCGACACCGTAACCGGGTTTTGCATTCTGAACTCCAGCACAGTTTCGCTCGGCACTCTGACTTCTTGGCCGCGAGTGAACACTTGCACGCCAGCGCCCGCTGCGGACCCTACACCAGCGCCAATTGCCGCGCCGGTTCCGCCGCCGGCAATCGCCCCGATGATGGCGCCACCGATGGCTCCTACGCCAACCTTCTTAGCCGTATCCCCGCCGCGACCCTTCCCTTTGAGCGTGTAATCGCTGCTGGTCAGAAAATATTCTCTCCCATCGATAATGATGCGCGTGAGCTCCAGTTGCAGCTCCGAGCTGCCCGACATGTGACCAGCTTCGTGCGCTGTCGCCAGCCGCCCGTAAACATCCGTTCCTTTGCGAGCGACCAACGTGTCATCCACTCGCAAATCTGTTTCGAGGGATGCGTGGAAAGTATCCCCGACATTATTTTTCTTGGAGTCCACACCATCGATCATGCGTACAAGAAGGGTTTGCCCTGCAGGAATCGTTACGGTATTTGGAGCGCCATTGTCACGTTCATGCGCCGCACGCGGTGTGTTGGTAACGCTTCTGGCCGGAACGGCCTCCGGTCTGGTCTCCGAGGGGGCGTAACTGCTGGGACTGTCCGCATTCCCGGTACCGGTAAACGTGAGCGCCACAACCTCGTTTACCTTGAACGTGCGCACGTCCTGGCCAACTTCAAACCGCACCAGCGCCTGCGTGCCACCTAGAAACTTACCTTGCAGCACCCGGCCATCCTTCAATTCCAAGGTATCGCCAAATGCCACGCCGGCAAAGAGCACTCCCAGCGCGCTGGTAATGAGAATTCGTCCAACTTTATTCATCATTCGGGACCTCCCAAATTAAAAAAACTCGCAGACCGCACTATTTGAACTGTTCCCTCGCCGCCTATTGGCAGCAACCGATTCTACCGCATCCGATGTCAGGATCGCCCCGGAGGTTGTGTCCTATTTCAAAGTAATTATGCTATTGTGTCGCTCGATACAGCTTCCGCGTGACATTGGCGATCACCTCCGCGCTTTCCTTTGACTCCGCCAGCCCCCGCACCAGCACCACCAGAACGAACGGCCGCGGCGCGTACACGATGGCCGCGTCGTGATGAATCTTCGTGATTTCGCCGGTCTTGTGAGCCACACGTGTTCCGGCCGGCAGGCCTGCGGGAATGCCCTCGCGGAATTTCTGTCGCTCGAGAATTGCCACCATCTGCCGCGACGCTTCTTCATCGACAGCCTTGCCGCGAGCTACCGCCTCCAGCAATTGCAGCAGCCCGCGTGCCGTCGTTGTATTGTTCAACCCGAGATCGTACGCTTTGTTGTCCTCGACGCCCCGCAAAACTTTCATCCCGTCGGCGTTCAGGCTATGCACCATCGCGCGGATATTTTCTATCCCCAGTTTCTCAATGAGCAGATTGGTAGCGAGGTTGCTGCTCACGGTAATCATCAGCTCGCTGAGTTCGGCTGCGGTCCGCGTCTGCCCCTCAAATTTGTACAGACCGGCGTCGGAATCCTCGCCCGGGTCCAGCGCATAGCTCGATCCGTCCACGATACTGTGAAACTCGTTATGCACCGCAATGGGTTGATCGAGTCGCAGCTTCCCTTCCCGCGCTTGATGAAACAGTTCTATCAAAACCGGGATTTTCATCGTACTGGCAGCATGGAAAGGTTCGTCAGCGCGAAAGAACCATTCGGATTTGCCATCCCGCGTCCGGAAGGCGACTGCCACGTCGGCGCCGCTGTTCTGGATATACTCCTGAATCTTGGGAATGGCCGACGCTAGCTTTGGTTCCTGCCCAAAAGCCGTGCACGCAAGAGCAAAACCGAAGCCGCATAGAGTTGTAAGAATCAAACGAAAAGGAATCCTGCGGCTAACACTAAGAATGGAAGCCATTGGCGCGAAGTCGCCCCTCATTTTTTATAGATGCCGGTCGCTATTTACCCGCCGGCCCCTGCCCAAAGGCAGCACGGCTCGGCGTCACGTTAAATCCTTCCACTTCAACCACCGCTTCATGGTCCCCCAGCGCGGACAGCGCATAGCTCACCGCAACTTCGCGCTGTTCGCCGGGTAGCAGTGAAAAATAGTTGTCTTCCCAAAGGACCGGTACCACATCCACGCCGCCTGCGCCTCGCGTAAGCCGTAGATGAACCATAAACGCCACGCTCGTACCGGGATTTTTAACCGACACCCGCGTCTTTCCCTCCTCCGCGTTGCGCGCTCCTGATGCGCTGCTTTCCAATTTAACTTGCGGAAGTGCGCTTAACCCGGTCAAATCGCCGAATTCCGCTTGAGGTGTGTATACCGTGTCCTGTTTTGCTTTCCAATCGAGTACATCGGCTTTGGTTGAAAGCCAGTAGAAATTATCGCTCACCAGACGACCCACGCGATCATGCAACTCTAACCGCAGAAAATAGGTTTTCGTCAAGTCGTCCAGCCTTGGCAGATCGAAAGCTTTCGTGCTGCTGTCCGGCGTGAAATCGAGCGTGGCTTCCTTGGCGCCTTTTTCCTTGGCATCCAAGTTGTAGATTTTCGCGCTTACCCTAATTCCTTTCAGCGCCTCGTACGTGCTGTTGACCACCGCAACCGAGTGATCATCATACGAATATTGCACGTGAATCGGCTGGCAAGCTTTCTTTGTGCCGAAATACCCCCCCGCGGGCACCAAATAATAGTCGTACAAATGCCAGATCAGGGATGGCCACGCGTTATTTAGCATCCATTGAATCACGCCCGTCGAGGTGTACTTATTCCGCGCATACGCTTCGAACATCGCGCGCTGCCCATCGTAAGTTACCGCCTGCGCTTTGCGTTCGTAATCGTCCAGCGAGGTAGCCTGCCCGTACCTGCGGTTCAAACCGTCGGTGAACACATTTACCGTCGTAAACCGTTCGCCGCCAGCGTGATAGTTCCAGACATCATCGATCGGCCACAAATGTTCTTTCGGAATAAATCGCGCGAGCGATTGCCGCGTCGGAATCGCTGGGCCCGGGCTGGTTTCCGTGTTGTAGCCATAAGCGCCGCCAGCTTCCGTGTCCATTAGCCAATAAACCGGCGGCACGTATTCGTAAGGACCCGTCAT
Source organism: Candidatus Dormiibacterota bacterium (assembly GCA_035602135.1). Taxonomy (GTDB): domain Bacteria; phylum Acidobacteriota; class Terriglobia; order Acidiferrales; family UBA7541; genus Acidiferrum. The sequence goes on along the minus strand of DATNMX010000055.1, from coordinate 128,988 downwards.
CTTCACGCCCGAATCCCCGGTTACCGTCGTCGCTGTAGCGGCTGCGGAAGACACCGAAGGATTCGGCCACTCCAGTTCCTTCAAAATCGCCAAATACGTTTTCTCCACAGCCGCGGGCGGCGGACCATCACTTCCGTTGAGCCACACGAATACACTTGGATGCTTTCGCAAAATCCTGATTTGGCTTTTTAGGGATGCCGCGGCGATCGCGTGCTGCTCGGACTTCCAATTTTCCCACAACTCCCACGCATCGCAGCACGTCCATCCCGGCATCACCAAAATTCCCAGCCGGTCTGTTTTCTCGTAGAACTCCTCGCGATCCAGCCGCCCTTCCAGCCGGATAGTATTCAGTCCCATGTCTTTCACGTAAGCCAGGTCCGCGTCCAGTCGGCTTGGCGACCAGCGAAAAAGAAGGTCCGGCGCCCACGCCGCCCCGCGAATCAAAACATTTCGTCCGTTGATCTTGAACAACCGGTGGCCTCTGGCTGTCAGTTCTGAAGTCACCTCGCGAATTCCAAATGCCACGTTGGCCGAGTCGCTCACCTGGTTGCCGATTTCGAACGACAGCCTGGCGGTATATAAATTTGGTTCGCCCATGGTGTACGGCCACCAAAGTCGCGGATGCGCGAATTTCAATTCCGCAAATTTTTCGGGCGTGAAATGCAGTGTCTTCGCCTCGCCGCCAGCCAGCCGAACCGGTTGGCTGACTTTAACGTCGCCTATCTCCGCTCGCAGAACTCCATCAACCCCCTGCTTCGAGGCATTTTGCAAATCAACGCTGATGTTTAGCTCTGCTGTCTGGTACCCCGCGTCCAGCTTGGACGCCACAAACGGATTGCGTAGCGACACGTCTGCACTTTGTGTAAGGAACACCTCCTTCCAAATGCCCATGTTCTTGTCCGGAGGCGTCGGGTTCCAATCGACCCAGGTGATGCCCAAATCGTTTTTCTGCGGGGCAAACACTTCCACCGCCAGCGCGTTGGCCTTTCCGCCGTGCAAATATTTCGTCACGTTGAATTCGTAGGTACGATAAGTTCCGGCCACTTGCTTGGCATCTGCGATCTTCTTGCCGTTGAGCCAGATATTCGCCCGGTAATTAATGCCCATAAAATTCAGCCAGCTGGTTTTTTTGTCACCTCCAGCCGGTATCTCGAACTCCGTGCGATACCACCACGAACAGTGGAACGGGCTTCCTGCCGGCATATCGAAATTCGCAAAGAATGTCTTGTTTGATTCATGCATCCCCGGAAACGATTTCAGGTTCGTTCCATAATTCGGATCGGGATACGTCTTGTCCGTCACCAGCACTCCCACCACCGTCGCCGGAATGTCCGTCTTGTGCCAGCCCTTGGCTTCAAACCCCGACGTCGAAATACGTTCTCCCGTGCCGGCTTTCTCGCACGACGATTGAATCTGCCATTGCTTATGCAGAAATGTCTTTGCGCCGCTTTGCGCTGTCTCTTCCGCGGCGAGGCTAGGCAAGCCGCCTAGCGTAACGAGCGCTAGCACAACAAGCGCCTTCCTAACGCGCACTACTGTGACGTAACCCAGCTGGAGAGCACGCGGCATTCACAACTCCTTAATCCAAGAAATTGTTCACACCAATCAGCCCATGATAGCAAACGTTCTTCGCCATATTAAACCGTTTTAACGTCTCTCTTTTGTCTTTAGTGATTTGGTTTCTAGAGCCGGTGGTCACGCCGATGTCTTGGACTTACTGACCCCCGATGACCCGGGCGCGATGCCGACGTTATTGCCGGGCTAAGATAAGAGATCGCCTCTTGCGCCTGATCCCTTCGGCGGTGATCGCCGGACGAATCATGGATGAAGAAGGCCAACCGCTTCCGGGGGGTGTTTGTCAGCGCCATGCACGAGGTCTATAACGAAGGCAAACGTATGCTGGTAATCGAAACGAGCGTGCCTCCCGTTGTTGGAATTTTCAGAGAAGAGTGCCGGAGAAAGGAGTCGAACCTTCACGACCTTGCGGTCACCGGATTTTGAGTCCGGCGCGTCTGCCAGTTCCGCCACTCCGGCGTGCTCGTATTTTAGCCGCCTTGGAAGTTTCCAGCAACTTAACTTCCCGCGCAAAACTTGCGCATGCGGCTTTAGGTTGCGGCACCGGAATCGACATTACGCCCAGCATGCTAAAAGCGGAACAAGTACGAAACTTTTACAAACAACTGCCGCCCATCGTTAATATACCGGCCTGGGGTGTGCAACAAATTCCCCGCCGAATCATGGCCCAGCGTCGGATCCCGATTCTGAAGATTGCTGTTGTAACCCACGTACAGCGCCGTGCCCGGATGAAGCAGATACGTAAACAGAAAATCCACGTTGAAGTTCTTGGTCCTCGGCAGCGAAGTGCGCGCCGGGTTGACCAGCACCGTCGAATACTGACTGATAAAGCGCAAGGAAAGTTCGCGATTAAATTGATAATTCCATTTGGAACGAAGGATGTGATTGTTGAAGACTGAACCACCGGTCATCTCGTCACGCAACCTATCCAGGAGATAAGAATTCTCTATCGTCATCCCGGTAAACGGGTGAATCGTCGCGAAGACTTGCGCGTAATTAGATCGTGTCAGTACGGGCGGTCCGCTCGCCGGATTGAAGTTGGTGTCCGTGCCCCAACCCAATTCACCCCCTAGATACAGGCTCTTGAAGTATCCAAAATCGAAGAAAAAACCCTGATGATGGTGCGTATAATCTCGATCGAAGGCCAGCGTGCTGAAATCCTTGGGACGCAATCTTTCGTGTCCTGCGTTTGCAAATACCCCAAAGAAAACTTGGTTTTGCAAAATCCACCGGTAATTTAAGTTGGTGAACCATTCGAGTCGCGTGTTCCGATGATCCCAGCTGTTGATCGTGAAGAGTCCGGGCCCATGCCGCTGCAATCTTTCGCCTTCGCGCCGCCAAAGGTAGAGCAAGAATTGCCGATATTCGCGGATGTCCGGCCGCCGGAAAAATCCCGTTTCCGTCTGAAAATCTTCTGCCGTGTCGCCGTAGTACCCTTCATATCTCAGACGGCTTGAGCTGTATTCCGCGTTGACTTCGTACGACGGACCTCCCTTGTGCGTGCCGTCATTAAATCTCGTAAAGCTGCTGAGCGCCTGGCCGTACAGAAGCCACTGCGATGACAGTTTGAGCTTGGCGTCGATGCCTCCCACGCGATTGGTGCCGATGATGCAAGGATTTGCAGTACACAGCGTCACCGGCACTGTCCGCATTTCGCGGTCTGTATACATGGCTCCGATGAAAGATTCCTTGCCAAAACTGTAGCTTACGCGGCCCACGCCGAAGTACGCTTTCGCGCCCGCTAACGAGTCGTAGCGTGGCACCGATCTGCCAGGAAACCGGTCATCCGCGAAAAGCGCACCCAGTGCCCAGCGCCCGATTTTCCCGGTGAGCCGCACTCCGTATTCCGGATCCACAATGCGCCGCGTGAACAACAGATTGACAGGGGTACCGAAATACCCTGCATTTTCGAGAAAGAATGGCCGCTTTTCCGGAAAGAACACCTCGAACCGCTGATTAACGGTGATCTGCGGCTCATCGGATTCCACCTGCGCGAAATCCGGATTGATGGTGGCATCCAACACCAATGAATCTTTGAGCACAATTTTGGAATCCAGCCCGATTCGCGGCTCGATATGCTTCCCCGTGAAAAAAGGATGGTTGGGATCGCGATCATCCAGATTCCGGAAGCTGCGCACCGCAGCGTAGGGAATAAATTGCAAGTTTCGGCCGGGAGAAATGTCGGCGATGCCCTCCATGTCGGTTTCTTGGCTCAAGAAACCCTGGACGTTTCTGTTAATTCGCGGGTAGAAGGCGTACTCGTTGTTGCGGGGAATGTCCCGCTCGAAAAACACGCCCCACTTCTGATCGCTGCGGGGCGAAAAACGGAGGGACCGGAACGGTATCTCGAACCACGCTACATATCCTTCCGGCGTTAGCTTGGCTTCTGAATACCACAGCATGTCATAGGAAAAATCGGGTTGCTTGCTTTCATCCCAGATACCGTCCTGCTGGACGCCCAAAGGATTCATGTAGAAAAAAAGTCCGTATTTCTTATCGTGGAATGTATCCAGGACGAAGCCAAACTCGTCATCGCTGTTGATGGCTTCCCGGTGGGTCATATGCGCCCTGATCTTGCCGCGTTCCGAGTCGAAACAAACGCACATCACGTAGAGATTTTTGTCCGTATAGCCGAGATAAATTTCCGTCTTTTGAGAGACCGGTCCGCCGTCGGTTGGCTCCCGCTGTATCAGACCCTCGATCTTTAACATTTTGCCTTCCCAGGCAGCCGAAGGCTTCATCGCCAAAAAATCCTGGATGGTTGGGCGTTGTGCTAAGCGGGGAATGTGCAGCGTAGTGACGGAGGTTGGGGCCGTGCGCGACGGCGTTTTCCCGCCTTCTGGTGTCTTCGCAGGTTCCGGGGTCTGGATTGTTTCCGGCGTCTGTGCCAAGCTCAGAGAAGCTAGGGCACAAGAGCACAGCAGGCCTAGCCCCAACCGTCTGATTCTCGCCCACTTGGCCACTGCCACTCGCCTTTCGAGTACCGCTTGTGATGCGCAAATGAATTGGCGGTCGGATGAGAGAGCCTACTCGGCTCCTTTTACGTCTTTAGACTCCGCGACAACGAAATGGTTTGATCGTAAAAACGCTGTCCGCCGGGTCATCCGACGCACCGTCTGAGGGGTGATACGAAACGCTGTGCTTACTGGTTCAATGCGACTTTTAGGGATCGGCTCGCTCCGTTCGAGGACCGCGTGACAGCCCTCTTGTTTCGGCGTTGATTCTGAGGTGGCTTAGGGCTTTGCGCCACGCAATCTCTCTTCAGACCTCCAGGACAGGTATTCGGGCTGCCCTATAACTGTACCTCCGGCCGAATTGCCCGTTCTGTCAGACACCGTTAACGTGTGACGCATGGAACTCCTCAACCCGAAAACAAGTTTTGCCGCGAGCCGCCAGTTGCAGCGTCGGAGTCGGCTCCTTGCCAGCTTTACTTTGCTCTTCGTCCTGCTAGCCTCCGCGCACGCCGGGAAAAGCGCTGCATCGCGAATCTCTGTCATCCCTGATCCGGTCAATTTCCAAACCGTTGTGGTTGGCCAGAAGAATACGCAATCAATGCAAATTGCTAACCTCAAAGCTTCCTACGTGCAGATTAGGAGTATCCAAGTGGTTGGCGCGGGCTTTGTGGTAAACACCCCTGCATTTCCAGCTTTTCTTCGCCGGGGCGGCAAGCTTCCTTTTACCTTGGCGTTCACTCCAGCGGGGGCCGGAACTTTCCACGGCGCAATTATTGTTCGGACCAATGATGGCATAGCTGTACAAATACCGGTGCAGGGTACCGGCGTGAAGTCCGCTGGACAGTTACAGCTGAATCCGCCTTCTATTAATTTCGGAAACGTTGCAGTGGGGGGCACCACCGGCCAAACCGTGACGCTCACCAACACCGGTAATGTCGATGTCGTGGTCAGCAGCGCGGCCATCAGCGGCTCACTTTTCGGTTTAAGTAAATTCCCGTCCGGAGTGAAACTTTCGCCTCGGCAACAGCTCCCGTTTACGGTTTCCTTCGACGCAAAAACCAAAGGCGCGGCAAGCGGCACGCTCACCGTTAGCAGCTCGATCGGGTTGCTGAAGGCGCCGTTGGCGGGCTACGCAGCTGCTGGACACTCGGTCCATCTCACTTGGCAGGCGAGCACCAGTCCAGCGGCGGGTTATCACGTTTATCGCAGCCAAATCCCCGGCGCATCTTTTGCCAGGCTCACGCCCGCTCTCGTGGCTTCATTGGATTTCGTCGATATTGGCGTGCAGGCTGGGGCTACGTACTACTACGTGGTGACCGCGGTGGACTATCTAGGCGTAGAAAGTGGGTTTTCCCAGTCGAGTGCCGCGAGAATTCCGACTCCCTAGGCTCTGCAAAAAATTTTGGGATCCTACGAAGCCTTTTCTTGCGCGTAAGCGAGATAGTCAACGTACGGACCCTTGAAGTCTTCGATCTTCCCGCCCTTAAAGTGCCAGATGCGCGTGGCCACCTCATCGATGACGTCCTCGTCGTGGGTCACCAAGAGAACGGTGCCGTCATACCGCTGCAACGCGATATTGAGAGCGTTGATGGATTCGAGATCCAAGTGATTGGTGGGTTCGTCCAGCACCAGGAAGTTCGGCTTTTGCAGCATCAACCGGCAGAAGATCAGCCGCGCAGACTCACCGCCGGAAAGGGCTCGGGTGGGCTTCAGTGCGTCTTCCCCGCTAAATAACATTTGTCCCAGGAGACCGCGCAATTCTTCCTGCGAAGCTTGCGGGTCAAACTGCCAGAGCCATTCGATGGCGGTAGTTCCCTTCACGATGGATTCGGTATGATCCTGGGCGAAGTAACCTACGGTGACTTCGTGGCCCCATTTTACGGATCCGCCATCGATGGTAAATTCCCGCTCGGTATCGTCGATGAAACCGGTGGCGCTGCGAATGAGTGATTTGAGCAGCGTCGTTTTGCCGGAACCGTTGCGGCCAGTTAAAGCGATCTTTTCTCCGCGCGTGACGCTCGCGGTGAAAGGCTTGATCACTTTCAGGTCGTCGTAAGACTTCGCCAGGCTCTTGATCTCCAGCGGATGCCTACCCGAAGCGCGCTTCAAATCAAATCGTATATAAGGGCGCTGGATGTTAGAGCGCGCCAGTTCGGAAGTTTGCAGCCGTTCCACTTCTTTCTTTCGCGAGGTGGCTTGTGCGGACCGCGTGCCGGCGGAAAAGCGCGCGATAAATTCATTCAACTGCGCGATTTTCTTTTCGCGGTTGGCGTTATCCGCTTCCAGGCGCGCGCGAATCTGTGTCTTGGCGAGCACCATTTCGTCATATCCGCCGTTGTACATAATCACGGTTTGGTAGTCGATATCGGCGGTGTGCGTGCAAACACTATTTAGGAAGTGACGGTCGTGCGAGATGACGATGAGCACGCCTTCATATTCGCAAAGATATTCTTGCAACCAATGGACTGAATCGAGGTCCAAGTTGTTGGTAGGCTCGTCTAGGAGCAACGCCGGCGGACTCCCGAATAAGGCCTGCGCTAACAGCACACGGACCTTCTGTCCACCCTGCAATTCGCCCATCTTGCGTTCATGCAAGGCAGCTTCTACTCCCAATCCATCCAGGAGCACGGCAGCATCCGCCTCCGCGGTGTAGCCGCCCTCTTCCCCAACAATTCCTTCCAGTTCACCCAAACGCATGCCGTCGTCGTCGGTAAGGGACTCATGCGGCTTGGCATAGAGCGCGTCGCGCTCCTCAAGGGCTGTCCAGAGCGGAGCATTGCCCATGATAACCGTGTCGATAACGCGAAAATTGTCGAAGGCAAACTGGTCCTGGCGCAGCACTCCAAGTTTCTTAGGCCGGGTGATGGAGCCGGTGGTAGGCTCCAATTCACCCGTTAAGATCTTCATAAGAGTGGACTTCCCGGCGCCGTTCGGTCCGCTGATGGCATACCTGCGCCCAGCCATAAAGGTGGTGGTGACGTCCTCGAAGAGGACTCGGGGGCCGAAACGCATGGTGATGTTGTTTACGGTAAGCAAAGAACCTTAATTGTAGCGCGTAATGGAAGGGCGCGCCACATAGTTGGCGCGTGGTGCTTTGCAGACACGGGCGTTTTGGATGGAATACCCGCTACCCGGGTGGTATTCGAATGGGTTGTGGAAAAAGCGTTGGTCCCTGGCGTTAAGCAACACGGCGCTACTCGAAGTTCTCAATCGCCCAAATGTCCCCGCCTTGCGGCCGGAAACGATCAAAGAGTACCCATTTCCCGTCCGGAGACCACACCGGATAGTCGATTCTACTTTCGCCATCCGGGAATTCGTAAACCTTCGCTGGCTTACCTGTAAGAGTTGGCGACACCCAAAGCGTTCTATGCCCAACGACATCCATGATGAGCGAATAGTTTGGAGAAAAAGACATGTGCGAGCCGCCGGTAATTTCGCCGTTCAGTGGCACAGGATCGCCACCCTTGATGGAAACTTGGTAGGTCTGTGGCTTACCCCCACAAGGGCACCGGAAGACGATATTTTCGCCATCGCGCGACCAGCGCAGGAAATGTCCGGAGACTCCGGTCTTGGTCAATTGACGCTGATTGCTACCGTCAGAATTCATTAGCCAGACTTCCAATCTTCCCGTGCGATCGGACTGAAAAGCAATGTAAGCGCCGTCCGGAGAAAAAAATGGATTGATGTCGAGCGCTGAATCTGACGTCAGACGTCTTGGTGAGTTCGCTGTTAAGTTGACCAACCAAATATCCGCGTTCCCCGCGCGCGAAGAGAAAAACACAAGTCGTGCGCCGTCCGGCGACCATTGCGGCTGGAAGTCACCACCCGGCCCGCGCGTAATTTGGCGATTCGAGTTGTCTACCAGCGAATGGACATAGATATTCATGTCGCCAGAGCGATCTGAATTGAATGCGATTTGCGTGCCGTCGGGTGACCACGCACCGCGGCTGTCTTCGCGCGTACTGGCTAGAACTTCCTCTGGGTTGCCGGTAGGTAATCCTGTTTGTGGGGAGACAGGTAAGCGCCAGAGGTCGGCGTTCTGCCGCAAAATGGAAAACGCCAACTGCTTGCCGCTGGCGGTCATCGCGAGTTGCAAATCCTGGCCGGAGCCCATGGTCACCTGCTGAGGCGTGCCGGCGCCTTGTCCTGTGCCGGAGACCTTAATCCGCCAGATGTTCAGCCCGCCGCCGCGGTCCGATGTGAAATAGATGTATTTTCCCGATCGAGACCAGATCGGATTAAGATCGTGGAATCGGCCTTCCGTGAGGGCAGTTATGGCGTGGGTCGCCACATTTACGACCTTGATGCTGAATTTTGTCCGCTCGAGATTCTGAAAAACGATATTCTTTCCGTCCGGAGACCAGTTCGGTTCCAGGTGGTCCACGGCTTCCGAACTGTCGGACGTAATCTGTTGTGGATTGTGTCCCTGTGCATCAACCACCCATATTCGGCGAGGACCTGCCCAGGAAGTATCCACCGAAATCATTTTTCCGTCTGAAGAGAATGCTGGATTGAAGGCATTATCCAGAATCTTCTCTTCCTTTCCGGAGGCCATGTCCTTTCTCCAGACATCCCCACCTTCGTATCGACCGAATACATCGCCCGGCTCCAGCTTTCCGGAAGGCTGATTGGAGCGAACGAATAGAATTCCTTGACCATCGGGCGTCCAGCTTGGCTGGATGTCATCCGCTTGTCCGAAGGACAACTGCTGTGGTTCGCCTTGCAACGGCTTGATAAATATTTTTTTGAATCCGTTTACATCTTTGCTGTAAGCGATGTGCTTTTCGTCGGGGGCCCAAGCGGCGAACTCATGCAGGCCCTCGGTAGTCGTGAGCTGTACGAGTTTGACCGTGGCCAGCAAACGTTCTGAGTTTCTGGCGAACTGGCTGCGCAGAAAATAACCGGCTACCAGGACTGCCACGACCAAGACGACCGCCCACCAAGGAACCCAGCGCCGGCGTGGCGAAGTTGTTCTGGTATCAGTGTCTGGTTCGAGCTCATGCTTCAAGCGTTTTAGATTGGCATTCACTTCAGCGGCGCTTTGACACCGCAATCCCCGCTTCTTTTCTAAAGCATTGTTGATGATTTCTTCCAACTTGAGAGGGACGGTTGGATTCAGTTTGCTCGGCGTCACCGGAGATCGATTAAGGATAGCGTTAAAGATCGCAGCCGGAGTCGCACCTTTGAAGGGGAGCTCTCCGGTTACCATCTCGTACAGCACGACGCCGAGAGAGAAAAGGTCGGTGCGCGCATCAAGTTCTTCGCCGAGAGATTGTTCCGGCGACATGTAGGCCACCGTTCCAATGGTTGTACCTTGAATAGTCAGGCGAGTGTCGGCCGATCCGACACTCGCAGGGTCGTTCGCCCGCGCGCTGAAGTCGTGCATTCGTTGCGCGGAGATAGCCAGTCCGAAATCAAGCACTTTGGCCTGGCCCTTAGCGGTTACGAAAATATTGGCGGGCTTCAAGTCGCGATGGATGATTCCGGCCGAATGAGCGGCATCCAGGGCGTCCGTAACCTGAATCCCAAGTTCCAGCACGGTATTGGTGTTCAGTGGCTTGTTTTGAATCAGGGAAGATAACGTTTGGCCCTGCAAGAACTCCATCGCGATGAAGTACTGTTCGCCCTGCTCACCGATTTCGTATATGGTGCAGATATTGGGGTGGTTCAGGGCGGAGGCGAGGCGAGCTTCGCGGCGGAATCGCTCGAGAGCTTGGGCATCACGCGCCAAATTTTCAGGCAAGAATTTCAGGGCAACAACGCGACCGAGTGTGAGGTCCCGCGCCCGGTAAACTACGCCCATCCCGCCAGCCCCCAGCTTCTCCAGGATGCTGTAGTGGCCTACCGTTGTCCCAATCATGCCGTATGCCCCGCGGTGATGCGGCTGATGTTAGTTCTCTAGCTAGAGCGCGTCAATAAGATGGAGGCTCAAAGAATATGATTTCGTCACGGACGACTCGCACTCGGCTACTGAGCCGTGTCGCCCTGTTCCCGCCAAACTTTATTCTTGCTGGCTCACCAGGCGCGAGCCGCCGCGGCGCGGTGGCCAACTTCCCAGAGCGCGGCGGAGCATGACGATCTGTCCGATGCGCTCCCTTGCCGCGGAGTAGTTCGATCAGAACGCGTTCGTTCGTCTGGGGTCATGCGTCTGCTCGTTTGAAATAGTGGAAGCTCGGACTGAGTTTAACTTTTCGCTCACATCCGCAAGAAACAGAGAAATCCCCATCCTTGCATCCTCATTTCGTTACCAGGGCGCAAGGATGGGGCATGCAGGAAAGAACTTGGCTCGTTTCATGCAGTCTTTGCGAAGATATCGCAAAGACGTGATTAGGCTTGTTTTTGAAACACAAACTGGCTGGTGGTTCCATGCAACACGTCCTTGACCACCATGGTTATAGTCTTGCCGTCGGGAGCTACTGTCATGCGCGCAACGCTGATCACCTTCCCATCGCGTTTATCCGTTTCCTCGATGGTGTTCTTGTCTAGGCGCTTGACCGCCACGCTGGTAGTGCCCGGATCGCCTTTATACGGCGCTTCCGTTCCATCCAGTTTCGCCGTATAGGATTGTCCGGTCGGCGTGGTCATGGTCAAGGTATCTCCATCAAGTTTAAAAGTGACCGTAATTCCGTTATCCGAGATGCTCTCCATCTTTGTGGCGCGCCAGGAGCCCGAAATGGGGTGCGATCCAGCGGGTCCTTTAGCCACAAGAGTGGATTCTCCTTTGCCAGTGACCGGATCGGCGTTGGTGGCACTGCTATCGTTAAATTCGAATTTGGCCGTCTTGCCATCGGGCGAAACTGTCGTCTTGGAAATTATGACGACCTTGCCATCTTTCTTTTCGGTTTCCTCTATGGTGTGATCATCCACAATTTTGATGGCGACGGTGTCGTAATAGGGATGCCCTGTGACTTGGTGGTCTTGGCCGTCTGCCTTAACGTTAATTGGGGGGACACAGGTCTTACAGTGATACTCGCCATCTTTCAACTCGAAAACATCAGGCTTCTTTGGGAATTGTGCTTTGCTCATATCAGCCTTCCACGTGCCGTCAAACGCGGTTTGTGCCCTGGCCAGAACGGGGGTCAGCAGCAGCACCAACAAGCCAAATAGAGATAATTTCTTCATCGTTTTATCCTCCATCGCATTCATTCCGGGGGTTGAGCTGGCCGACGACGGCTCGTGGGTGGGTCCCGCTGCGTACCGGCGAGAAACCGCCATCAACACTTGCCAACTCTAGCGCCTATATAATCTTTTAAGCGCGGAAAAGCCAGATGAGTTTTGTGCTTGAGCGGGTTACCACGAACGAGAATTCCGGCGCCTGCGCGGACTGAAAGTAGAAAACTGGGCACTGTAGTGTAAGGGTTCGGCGGCGATTTGCGCACGCTGAAGAACAGCTCGCGCATCAGGCAATCTTTTGTCTACAGCGGCTTGGGGTGCGCGACCAAAGCTTCGCGATAAATCTTGAGATTTCTCTTGTCCACAACCACCGTGCCGGTATCCACGAACGTAGGCGTCGGCGGCGCTATAGCGGTGCGCCAGTCATTGAACTGGTGTACTGCATTGTGGTGCAGGTCATCGAGGAACTTTAGCCCGTAGTAACTCATGACGTACGGCTTTTGCGTGATCGTCGCCGTAATTGCGCCGCGATCGATCCAATCCAGCGTTTCCGGATCGTTGTCGAAGGCTACGATCGGGAGCTTCCCTTCCAAGCTTAAGCGGTGAAGAGCTTCGGCGGCACCGGAACCCCCGGTCGCCTCGAGGCAAATGATTCCATCGATCTTTTCTTTTTTCTGCAGCAAGTCGGAGACTTGGTCATACGCATTTCGCGCGTCGCCCTTGTCGTCCAGGATCTTGGTCAGCTTGATGGCAGGAAAATTTTTCAGGGCATCAGCCACGCCAGCGACTCGGTCCTCGAGGTTGTGTTGTCCGGGAATGGTGACCACCGCGATGTTCCCTCTACCCGGAACGAGCGCCGCCATCCGCCTAAGGCTTTCTCTGCCGGCCTTGAAGTTATCCGTGCCGATGTACATCAAGCGCTTCGAGTCAGGCACATCGGAATCCACGCAGATCACCGGGATGCCCAGCGCGATTGCCTTGTCGATCTCCGCCTGGAAAATTTCCGGCCGCGCCGCCGAAAGGCAGATTCCGGCGGGGTGCTGGTCCACAATCTCGCGGAACATCCCGACCTCCGCGTGCGGGTCGTAGGTTGTCGGACCGCTCAGCTCACTCTTTACCCCCAGCCCTTTGGCCGCGTCCGCAAAACCCGCTTGCGCCTCCTGCCAATACGGCAGATTAATATTGGTTGCCACGAACACGTAGCGTTCGTTTTCCTCGTGGTAGGATTTTGCGCACGAAGCTACCAGCGCGGCCCCCACAAAAATCAAAACAGATACCAGCGTGGCACTATGTCTCCTCATTTGGAATTCTCCTTTCGCACTCGGCCCAGCCTGCGGGGTGTTCTCTTGCACTTTCGGAAAATTCGGCTCCAGCACATTTCTGACGGGACACTTTTGAACGAACGAGCGGGTCACCTCCACTTCGATGACTTGTTCGCTTGCGCTTACTTGTGGCCCGGAATGTTCGATCTTAATGCTATGTCTACGCGAAACCATAGGGCGGCGTCAATCTCTGGTTGATGCGAACGTGAGCTTTCTGTTTTTGCACCGCGACAAAATCGAGCATTCGCGAAGACGAACGCTTTTACAGGCGGGAGACGATCAGAAAGCCGCCCGCGATCGCGAGGAGGTCCTCAGCGAGAGCCACAACGAAGTCCGGCAGATGCGCTCGCGTGACCAGGGCACGACGGACATTGTACCCAGCAAATGTTCCGACCAGGGCGCCGATCACACCGGCGATTGTAGCAAACAGAAGACTGCCGCCAGCGCTGATCGCCAGTGCCGTGCCACAGGCTGCGCCAAGAACAATGCGCGCGATCAGCCCGGGACCCGAAGTACGAGCCGGAGTTTTCGGCAGTTTATCCGTGATCAGCTCCGCAAGGGCCAGCAGCGTAAAAACAGTCAGCGTGGCCCGCTGATCTATGAACGCGAACTTGGTTCCCGCAAAATGCAGCCAGCCAAGATGCGCAGCCCAGCAGACGACTGCCGGAGCCGTCAGAGAACGCAGGCCCGCGACGCAGCCGAGAAGTAAGCAAAGAAGAAGCAGTGTCATGGGCACCACCTACTTTCTTTCCACCGTAGAGGAACTACTGTTTGAAACAATGGAGTGTATTTCCGTACTAGGTCCCAGCACGCGCTCATCCGACCGGAATGCGCAAACTACAAATCGACCTGTCATCTTCCCGTCTCCTCAGTTTAGTGGTGACTAAAGTGAAGGTCTAGCCGGGGCGATGTAGGCTGGCCGGTGGTCCGCATGATACCAGAAATGCTTAGTTTTAATTTTCAGGGAATGAACCTGACCATCGAAGGCCGGTGGAACAAATTCGAGCGTGTACTGGCCGCGGACGAGTTGCGCGATTTCGCCGTAAGCACGATCGAAATCTTTGGGGTTCTTGGGGAAATAGGCGTGGCCACCGGTGGCTGCGGACAACTGCCGCAGCAAGACGTCGGATTCTGTCACGCCTTGATTAACGACTAGCCGACTTTCACGCTCGTCAGGGGATAACTTTTTGTTCCGGGGAAGTTGTCGAAAATCACCGAACAGCGATACCGCCAGGATGCGAACGTCGGACGTTTTCAATTTTTGTTGAACAAGCTGCCAACTTTCGGGGGGAGAAGTATCGAGACCGGTGGAAAGTATCAGAATGATTTTTGTTCCGGGAACAGATGCGAGCCAGTCGATGGTAGCAGCAAGGCTCGATGAGAGATTCACCCAGCCCGAGCCGCTCTCGGTGCTCGCGCTCTGCAGGGCCACGCCGACCGCAGCTTTATCAGGAGTGAAATCGAGCAGCAGTTGCGCGCCTTGTGAATAAGTGACAATCGCAACTTGGTCGATGGCAGATATGTTGTTCAAGAGATTGTCCGCTCCAGCGAAAGGGCTCTTGCCAAGCTTCGCGAGGAAATAATCGGCGGTACTATTCTCAATTAGGAAGACAAGTTGAGCGGGTTCTTCGCTCCGAACAAAGCCGCTTATAGGTTGCTCCACTCCATTATCGAAGACGTGAAAGTCTTCGCGGCGAAGTCCCTGCACGGACCGCCCATGAGAGTCCGTCACCGTGACACCTACGTTGATGCGGTCAACGCTTACTCGGATGGCGCTGCCTGCATTGGGCTGGTTGATTTGTTGAGCGCTCGCAGGCACAAGACCACTCAGTGCAAGCAGGCCGAGGGCACAGAGACGCCTTGTCATCGCGGATTAATATTAACGGCCTTTCCATAAATCAAGGCCTCTGCCAGCAAGAGTGTTTCGAGGGCAACAAGTTTTTGCGACCATCCGAGAGCCTAAGAAAGTTCGAGTTCATAGACACTTTGGCCTAATCCCGTGCATCCTATGGTCAGGTCGACTCAAAAATCACGGAGGTGTTACATGCCTGTCATCCGTGCCTGCAGCAACTGCGGACAGAAGAACCGCGTTCTAGCCAAATATCTAGCCAGCACCGGCCGTTGCGGAAAATGTAAATCTCCATTGCCGCCGGTCGCTGAACCTCTCGTGGTCGATGATGCGTTATTCGATGAAGTAGTTCAAAATGCCCCGGTTCCCGTACTTGTGGACTTCTGGGCGGAGTGGTGCGGGCCGTGCCGTGCCGCTGCTCCTGAAGTGGCGCGAACTGCTGCTGACATGGCGGGCAAAGCTGTAGTACTAAAAGTCGATACGGAAAAATACCCGCAACTTGCTGGCCGCTTCAACGTTCGTGGCATACCCAACTTCGTCGTCCTCTTGGGAGGCCGCGTGGTAACGCAGCAGGCGGGCCTTGTAAACCACGGCCAGATGGAGCAGTGGCTGAGGTCCGCCGCTCCCGTTGCGGCGGGTGGATCGGCCAGATAAGAACTCGACCCAGCCGCAGCCAGGAAACTTGTCCGTCGGAAACCGTCAGTAATACGAAATCGTTCGTTGATAGACGGTCGAAATTTTGAAGGGTTCATTCGTGCTCGACCGGGAGCGGACGGTCTGCTCGGTCCAGTTGCCGAAGCTGTCGTACTTTATTTAGTCGCTACCCAATCCAGCGACGCGGAGGGAACCATGACGACACGTAGTACTGGGCTCCTTTCTCTCCTTATTAATCGCATGGTTTCGAGTTCTCTACAGCGCGTTAGCTCTTGAAATACACCGGCGTGGTTCGAGATAAGCGCGTTACACGCAGCCGGCTTGACTCTGCCGACTCTCCACCCAATAATCGCGTTCGTTTCTGTGCATCCTCCGGGCATAGTCGTAGCTGTCTGGAGCGAGTTATCCGCTTTATCACCCGACGTGAAAGGAGTATCGACAATGAAGAAGCTGTTTGTATTTTCTATTCTGACGCTTGCATGCGTCTCGCTTCTGTGGATTCCAGGGGCACGTACTGCGGCCAACGATGAAGCCGCAATCCGGCAGCTGTTGGACCAGTGGGCAAAGGCCTTCCGCGCGAAGGACCTCGACGGAATCATGGCCATTTACGAGCCGGGGCAAGCACTGGTGTCGTATGACATCGTGCCGCCGTTGCAATACACTGGGTTCGAAGCGTACAAGAAGGACTATCAGGAACTTCTCGCCCAGTTTCAGGGTGCAATTGATGTCGAATTTCGCGACCTAAGCATCCTGGCGGGCGACAGAGTGGCATTTAGCCGCGGCTTGGAGCGGATAAGCGGAACATTGACGAGCGGACAGAAATTCGACGTGTGGTTGCGCTTTACGGAATGCTACCGCAAGACTAATGGCCGGTGGCTAGCAATACATGACCACATATCGGTGCCGGCCGATCTCGACAGCGGCAAAGCGATGCTAGACTTGAAGCCTTGACAATTATTTCCGTTCAATTTGTACGCGGCGCGGCTCCTAACTCGTCCAGGGCCGCCTTGAATTCCGACGCTAGTTTCTCCGCTGGGCCTTTACCCCAATAGTGTAGAAAAATGATTGTCGGCCGCGTCTCAATCATGTGATGGTGAATCGCCACTACCTCCATTCCGTTCTTTCTTAGCGCCTTGAGCACCGGCACCACTTCCCTTTCCAGCATCGCCACATCGCCCGCTACCACCGCATTCTCATTCGACCCGTAAAACGCTGCCCAGGTATTCAATCCCATCCGAGCGTTGATGGTTGCGCCATGTTCTTTAACCTCCAAATCGCTCCGTCCTACGGTGATCTTGTACACCGCACCCGTCTGTTCGCCCTGGTGCCCCACAATCGACGCAATCTTCTCCGCGTCCAGTTTCCCTTCGATCGCCGCAGCCGCGGAATTTCCAGCCGGAATCTTCCCTACATGGCCAATCAAGTCCAGGCCAGGCTTCAGATGATGCGCCAAATCCATAGCTTTTCCGTATCCATGCACGTGCATGAAGAAAACCCGTGGTTCGTCCCAGAAAAAATGATTGTGCAGCGCCGTCACATCGATCCCGTTCTCCAGCAGCGCCGACATCACCGCATTCACTTCCTCCTGCAGCAGCACCAAATCGCCCATCAAAACTTCGTTTCCTCCGTCGGCCTTCGTCATGGCCACCCATCCGCCAAAACCAAACGGCGTCGGTGTCACTACCCCCGCTACGCTCACCGGCACATCGCTCCGCGGCACATTCACCTTCAAGACGTTCGCCGCAAAATCACCCTTCCGCGCCAAGTACTGCAGCACTTCTTTGTACTCCGCCGGAACGTCTGGCGCCTGCGCTTGGGCGGGTGTCTGACTCGCTGGCTGAGCGTACATGCTCGCGCCCGCCGCCAGTAGCAATCCCGCCGCCCACAGACTTCCCCTTGCGTACATGTCTTCTCCTCCTGCTGCTGTCCGATGGTATGCCTGAAGGTGTTGTGATGAGAGCTAAGCACGTCCAAACGGATGATGTCCGCGGTGTAAATCAGGCCTTTAAGTTGCAGGGGGCGTAGACCCGGCGCGCGCAACAAAGAGGCCGTAGACGAAGTTTCCGGAAGCGAAACCGGCGCGCATTGCCTGGAACGCCTTTAGATAGGCGACAAATTCGGTGCCGTATTTCGCAGCGAGCGCCCACAATGCTTTGTCGCTGATGATGTCGAGGCACAGGTCCCATGTTTTGGCGCAATTTTTGTTCAGAATTTCGCGGTGCGTGATTTGCAGTCCGTTCGAAGTCAGGGAATGCTCGTAGTCATCCATGATCTGCAGTTCCACCAGCATGCCTTTCTCAATGGGCTCGATAAATTTCTTGGTCGCCGCGAGCGTGAGATGCTCTTTTTTGAACCAGTCGGTGATCGCGAAGTGGCCGCCTGGCTTCAGGAGTTTAGCGCCAGACGCAAAGAACCTTTCGCGGCGCTGATAGTGGGAGATGGATTCTACAGACCAGAGAATGTCGAATTGTTTCTGGAAGTCCATTGCTTCGGCGTCCATCAGGAGGAACTTCGCACTGACTTGCTCCCTTGTTGCCGACTTGATCGCCATTTCCACTTGTACTGGGGAATTGGTGATGCCGGTGACCGCCGCATTATATTTCTTCGCCAAGTAAAGACTGCTGCCGCCGAAGCCACAGCCAACGTCGAGAATCTCTGAGCTAGGCTTTAGCTTTGTGAGTTCAGCGAGATGCTCGATGAGCTGCAGCTGCGCCCTTTCTTTTGACTCATCCCCACGAATCCAATAACCGTGATGCAGATGCTCTCCCCACAGGGAGCGATAGTAAGGACTGACCAGGTCGTAATGCTCGATGACTCTACGTTTATCATTTGAACGAGGCATGGCGGACGCGTGCTATCCACGGATGTTTCTAGTCTCCCGTCAACGGTGTCGCCAGAGCTACCATCCCTGCCGGTACTCCCGCTGCAAGTAGTCGTTGGCTTGCGGCACGTTGGTGATGCGCATGTTGGCGCCGTCGTATTGTATCTTTCTTCCGGCGCGCAGTGCCACAACGCCCAAGAGCATGATCTCCGTGAGACGCGCCGCGTACTCGAACGGACAAGAAGCTTCCACCTTCCTCTTGGCCGCCTCCACCCAATTCATCTCGTGGTCTTCGCCAGCGATGCGCGGCAGTTTTCGCGGTGGCTTTCCGAGCGAGTCGTGAAGAGTTTTGGGCAGCAGGCGAGGGTTCATACCGTAGGTATCATGGAGCAACTTGCCCTTGGCGCCGATGAGCAAGGCACCGCCTCCTTTATTTAGCTCTTCATCGCCGAGCTCGTCCGGCTTGCTGGGAAGAAGGCCTCCGTCGTACCAAGTGAGTTTCACCGGCGGCATTGCGCCACGCGCCGGAAACGCATAAAAAGTTTGTGTCGCCAATGGATACGACGCGCCATTGAAAGGTGTCGATACCGTCTCTACGCTCGTGGGCAGTCCCAGGTTGAGAGCCCACAAAGAGTGATCGATTAAGTGCGCACCCATATCGCCAATTGCGCCGACGCCCCAGTCCACCCATCCGCGCCAGTTGAACGGGTGATAGATCGGGTGGTAGTCCACCTGGGGCCCTACCCCCAGAAAAAGATCCCAAGCGAACGTTTCAGGCACCGGGTAGGTGTCGGCAAGAGCGGCGGCAATTCTCTCGTTCACCGCCTGGCCATTCCAACCGAGAGTGCCCGCGGGGTGCTTAAGCGGCTCCGGACGGGGCACGCCTTGCGGCCAAAACCCGAGGGGCCGGTTCGTCCAGATATGCACCTCGCGCACCTGGCCGATCGCGCCGGCCCATATGTATTCCACCGCGGCCCGCGCATCATTCAGCGAATGTCCCTGGTTGCCCATTTGTGTGGCAACCTTGGTCTCTTTCGCCCGGCGCGCCAGCCTGCGCGCTTCCGCGATGGACCACGTAAGCGGCTTCTGCACGTATACGTGTTTGTCCAGATCCATTGCTGCCAGGGCAATCGGCGCGTGCATGTGGTCAGGCGTGGCTACCACGACGGCGTCGATGTCCTTCTGACGCTCCAACATTTCGCGATAATCCTGATAGCGTTTCGCTTTCATCCAATGCTCGGTCTTCAGCCGGATCATGCCCTCCAGCCTGGCCTTCGCCTTCACGCGATCGAACTGCACGGGCAGCTCGCCCGGCTGCGGCGTGGGCGGCTGATCGATGCGTGTCCGCAGGTTCTGGATGTCCGTGTCGAGCCGATCAAACGCTTTACCGGCATAGTCCCAGTCCACATCGCACAGTGCCACGATGTTCTGGCTAGCCAGATTAATCAGATTGGCGCGGCCCATGCCGCCGACTCCAATGCCCGCGATGTTCAGCGTGTCGCTGGGCGGAACAAATCCACGCCCGAGTACATGGCGCGGCACGATCGCCAACGCCGCGCCGGTTGTTGCGACGTTCGTCAGGAACCTGCGACGTGATATTTTTCTCTTCTTGCTCATGAGCCTCTCCCTGCGCGCCGCTAAAATTATCGCCCAACCGCAACGCTTTGTCGTCGCTAAGTTGGTGTTTGACGAAGCCGGGTGTAAGCAACAGTCTGGCACGTTGGCGTTTGTGCCCAAGACGCGCATGACTGTCTTTTGACTGTCGAGCCAAGGGCAGTATTCTAGCCACATGCACAAATCGACTTCGCGATCGAGATTCTGCGCTACTGCGGCCGTCGTATGGCTCTCGTATGCCTGGATCGGTGCCACGGCTGAGATCTTCCGGTACAAACCGGTTGCGCGCGAGATCGTCGAAGCCCGGCTGGGAAGATACACTGGCAACAACAAGCAGCGTGAGGCGACGCTCAAACAAATGTTTGCTGAAGCTGGTTGCGACGACCAACACCTTTCCGAACAGCCCGTGAAGGCATCGAAGCAGCCCAACGTCATTTGCCTCCTGCCAGGCAGCTCTGACAAGGTCATCATGGTTGGAGCGCACTTCGATCGCGTGCCCTGGGGTGATGGAGTCGTCGACAACTGGAGCGGTGCGTCGCTGCTGCCGTCGCTGTACGAATCGGTAAAAATTGAGCCGCGCCAGCACACCTTCATCTTTATTGGGTTCACTGACGAAGAGCAGGGCCTGGTCGGGTCGCGCTTCTATGCCCGGCAAATGACGAAGGAGCAGGTCGCTGCAACCGATGCCATGGTCAACCTAGACACGCTGGGTTTGGCGCCCACCGAGATCTGGGCCAGCCATGCGGACAAACGCTTGACTGCAGCCCTCGTTTACATTGCGAAGCAGCTGAAACTACCCGTTACACGTGTTGATGTGGAGCAGGTTGGCAGTACTGACGCAGAGCAATTTGCCGCGCGCAAGATCCCCCGTATCACGATTCACTCATTGACCCAGGCGACGTGGAATGCCCAGATCCTGCACACGTCGAAGGACCAGTTTTCAGCCATCCGGCTCGACGATTACTACCAGACCTATCGCCTGCTGGCCGCTTATGTCGCTTACTTAGATCAGGCTGCGAGCGTTCCGGCGGTGCCGACTAAGCATTAGCGGCGGGCATTGGTTGATTACTTCCGCGCACGGGAACGCTGACCAAAAGAAAGCGACCCCATTTAGAACGTGCTTCAGCCCCGAAGAATTGCACTCTCGTGGCTTTACGCTGGGCAGGCGTCGAGAAGGTTGAGGCTCCTACAGACGAGAAACCAATGACTTATGAGAAGTGGCAATGGTCACGCAATCCCGCCCATTTGCTTTCGATTCGTACAAGCACGTGTCGGCGGTCTGCAAGAGTTCTTCGCCGGTCAATCCATTTTCTGGATAGGCTGCAATCCCAACGGAAAACGTAACGGCGTCCAGCACTTGTTCCTTATAAGTGATCTTATGTCTTTTGGCGACCTGGCGAAGCTCCTCCACGCGCTTGGCCGCGTTTTTGGTCGATGATTCAGGCAGAATGAACGCAAATTCCTCCCCACCATAGCGGCAGACTACATCCTCCCCACGGAAGTGTTGCTGGAAGAGTCCGGCCATAGAGCGCAGCACGGCATCTCCCGCATCGTGGCCGTGGATATCGTTGTATTGCTTGAAGTGATCGAGATCAAGGAAGACGACTACGAGAGGGTGCCGCTTGCGCTTGGCCCGTTGCAACTCGCGGGCCAGGGCGTCCTCCATGAACCGGCGGTTGAACAACCCCGTTAGAGAATCACGGATAGACTGATCGCGGAGGATCTCGCGCAGGAGCAAGCCAGCTAGAGAAAGCGCAACGCGGCCACCCACGGCGACGGCCAGCCGCCGCTGGGATTCCTGTAAAGTTTCAAAAGCTTTCGTTGCTTTGTTGCTATCGCTTAAGTCGTATTGGATATGTAGCACACCCAAGGTATCGCCTTGAGCCACCAAGGGAACGCACAGGTAGCTTGCGGGGACCGGGTTCTTCAAATGCGCACAGATCACCACCCCACCTGGATGCTCGCTCCAGCATGGTTGTCCTCGGCGGAGTCCCCAACATGCATCGGGTGCGAATGACTTGTCCGAAACTTCGTTCTTCCCCCAGCTAGCCACTGCTTCAAGCAAGTTCCTCGATGACTTGAATACGAAGAGCGCGCCCCCTGTGGAGGTTAGAAAGAGCCTTCTCGCAACCTGTCCGACAACTGCATGGGCCTCCGCGCTGGTCGCCGAACACTGCAGCAAATCGCCCATTTCATTAAGCAGCGTCATCTGCGTCGTATGGAGTTGGAGTTCATTCACCAAGCGATTGAGCGACTCCGAATGGTCCCGGGCCTGCGCAGCCGCCTTCACCTGTTCAGATATATCTTTGTAGATTGCATACGCGCCGTCGGTCCGGCCATCCAGGGAGATCGTTACGGCGTGCAAGTCTAAATCCAGCATCTTTCCATCTTTACGCCTCCTGCTTACGGTCTCGTGCACCGAATTTCCCGAGGTAGCGCGCGCCCTCAATGCACTGGCTTCACCGGCATCGTCAGGCTGTGAAATCAAGGGATCTAGGAAATGTCCGACCATCTCTTCGCGGCTATAAAGAAAGAGGTTTGCGAAAGCTTCGTTGCAGAGTTGCACGCGGCCTTCTCGATCGTGAACGACGATGCCCAAAGGATTGTTTTCGATGAGTGAGTTCAGAAAGTCTGTTCGTTCGCTCAGTTGCTTCGCCATGCGATGTCTCTCGCTAACTGCCGCTCCGACGATCAATCCTGTCCCGGACACGGTCAGCATCAACAAACCAACTTTGGTTAGCGAATCCGGTGTCACCGGGTAAAGCTTCAGTGCGATAACAATGCCGAAATTAAAGACCAGAAGACCACTCACGACGTGCCGGATCCCGTGACGCATGGCAATCCAGACGATCGGGACGAACGCCAAATAATAGAGTTGTCTGTATCCCAGGGCTCGCCCAAACATGATCCAGAGCACCAAGACAATGCTCGCCACTTGCCCCAGCAACTGCAGCATATCTCCCAGTGTTATCTGCTCTGTTCTGGTTTCGCTCCAGTCTTCTCGACGAGGGTTCTTCTCGGGATGAGGCGAGAGCATCCACCTCACCCATGGCAACACGTGGATAAGCAGGAACGGGGCAAAACCAACTAAACCGACCACGTCACCGACATACCATCCCAGGGCCGAATTCCAGTACTGGCTCCAGGAGATCGTGCGGTCTGCTGCCAGGCAGGCGACCCCTGTGGCGGTTGCGAAAACCGCGGCTGCCAACGTTACCGAAACGTACCGCACCACATCCTGTCTTTGTCGCAGCGCCGGGTCGATTTTCAGGGGGCCGCGCAGCAATGAGGCGGCGATCGCATAACACCCTGAGCCGAGAACTGGAGCAACCATCCCGCTCCAAGACAGAACCGGCTGGTGATAAATCACGGCTCCGGCGAGCGCGCTGGCAAACACAGTTAGCGGGAAATACCAAGGACTGATACCGAGCATCACCGCTAGGATCAGTCCTGTGGCCGGATACCAGACAGTAAATCCAAAATGAGACACCATTATGACTTCCGGCCGATTGAGAAGGAGATACACCAGGATAACCGCCAAGGAGAAAATCGCATGACGGGCGATGACGCGATGACCAAAAGTGAGCAAGGCTTCGCCGGTCCCGCCGGGTGCTTTCCTAACGCGATAGGATTCTGGTCTCATCAATTTCTCTTGCCAAACCAAGAACCTCGGCCCCAATGTCCACTTTGCCCGTTAATCGAGTTTGCCGCGCGGCCGTAGTGGTTGGCGAGGCTGTTCAGGTAGGGCATCGACGGACTAGCGCAGTCGTCGACGTAATTGTGGTTTTCCACCACGGCAATGAAAACGTGACCAAAACGCACACTGGGTGACCGCGACTAACAGAATCGCTAGGGGCGATGTGTACATATGCTTAGACCTAATGGAGTGATTCTTTCCTTAGAGAATCAGCCGATGAGCTTCCCGAATAGCCCGGAGGATTCTCTTGCGCCCACCCCCGTGACAGTGGCTCATTCGCTGCTCTCCGTCTGTTCCCTTTGAGACAATCACCCGGAAGGAAGGGTACATAGATGCGCACAAATGGTGGGGACGCTTGGACACCTCCAACTGACACGCAGGCTAGCGCTCTCGTTATCGTTTTTCGGCCAGCCTGGCTACAACCCGACTGGACTCAGCACCTCCCTCGCGTTACCCTATACGCTTCTCCGCTTGGCTGATTTCGTTGTGTCCCGCCGCAGTCTGCTGGAGAGCAATTCCACGTACCGGGCATCAGGGAATTTCGCTCGCGCGGGGATTTCAGAAGATTTGTATGGCCGACGTTACTACCATTCCCTCCCGAGCTCGCTCCGAGCACCGGGGTCTGATCTTTTGGATGAACCGCGTCCTGAAGCAAGCAAAAGAGATTCGCAGCTCTTCGGAACCGGATCTCGTGCACGATCTGCGCGTAGCCATTCGGCGATGCCGATCCCTGGCTGCGGTCATGGCCGAAGTGGATCCCGATCCGGCCTGGCCGGAAATGCGCAAGGTGGGTCACAAGCTTTTCCGCAAACTTGGCGACTTGCGCGATGGGCAAGTGCTGGATGAATGGATAGCTAAACTCGGCCCGGAAGGCAACCCGCTGCGGGAACAGTTACATGACTCGTTTAAAGCAGAAGAACCCAAGCTGCACGATGCCGTCGTTCGGGTGGCGGAAAGATTTGACGAGAAATCCTGGAAACGCCTTGCGCGACGCTTGCGCCAGCGTTCCTCGCTGGTGCCGGCCGGAAGCCTGGCAGCGGAATGCCTGGCCTTAGAGCGCTTCCAGGAAGCTAAGGAACTTCACGCGTGTGCCCTGCGCACGGAAAGATCGAAAACGTGGCACGCTCTGCGCATCGGTTTAAAGCGATTTCGCTATACCGTGGAAGGACTGTTGCCGGAACACTACGCCGCGTGGCATAAAAATCTGAAGCGTGTGCAGGATTTGTTGGGCGACATTCACGATTTGGATGTGCTGACGGAAACGATAAAAGATGCGGAAACTGCCGACACACACGCTTTCAGCAAAGTGCTGAAAGAAAAAATCCAGAAAGAACGCCACGAGCGTATCCAAACCTATCGCCATTTGACGCTGGGCAAGACCGGTTTGTGGAATGAATGGCGGCTGGCGCTGCCGCACAACGATCGATTGGAAGCGGCAGCGATGGCGCGGCTGCGCGCCACGGCGCGTGCTTCTGACCCCCATCCGCGTCGGACCGCGCAGGTAGCGCGATTGGCGCTGCGTGTGTTCGATTTGTTGCGGCGTGTGGCGATGAAAGCAACGAGTCGAGCCAACGCGTTCGGTGCGACCGACATGCCCCGTTCTGCAAGAATCGCGCATGCAGCGCCGATGGCAAAACTCGCCCATGCTGGCACAGCGGCAAAGCGGGCGCACTTTACAAAAGTGGTAGGAGCGTCCGGCGCGGTAGGAATGAGCGGTGTGGGAAAAGTGTGCGACCCGAGAGTGGGCTACGCGGTGAGAGCGGCCGATGCGGCAGCGGCGGCAAAAATGGCGAAAATTGTGTTCAGCGAACCGAAAAATCGCGTGATCTTGGAAGCTGCTGCGCGGCTGCACGAAGCTACGCCGAAACAAACGAAAAAACACCAGAAAGCCGCGCGACAATTTCTGCTGAGCCTTCCCGTTCCGCCGGGATGGACTCGCGATCAGTGGGAGTTGCTTGCTTGGATCGTGCGCTACCACCGAGGTTCCGAGCCAAAAACGTCGAGTGGCGCGTTTTCAAGACTTACGGAAGAACAGCAACACAACATTTGCGCGCTGGCTGGCGTGCTGCGCTTGGCGCGCGCTTTGCGCAAGGCCGGGATCCAGAGCCCCACAGGTTTCCGCATGGAGGAAACCGCTGAGGCCATTATTTTGCACCTGCCCGGGCTTACAGATTCGGAGGAAATCGCCGCGCGGCTGGCGGCGGGCAAACATCTTCTCGAAACCGAGCTGCAAAAACCGCTTCTGGTGAAACCCGCGCCGCAATCACCGAATCTGGTGACACTACCTGCCAAACAAGAAGAACTCACGCAATTTTCCGTAGCCGCTTCAGACTAATTCGGATCCGGTCGAGATTCACGCGACGCTTTCTCGTGACTACCGCCTAATTCTCGCTACAACTCGCGCAATTTTATGCAGCCGCGAGCATATTTGGCGGGCGCCGCAGAAGTTGCTGACGGCTTTGGCGGCGCAGCTCATCGCCGAGGAGATGATTTTGTTAACGCTATTGTTCTACCGTTATTTCGCTACTTACCTTTTCGACGCAGAAGTTGTGGCGTTGCGAGCAACACCAGCTGCGCGCTGGGCGGCGACACACGCTTCAGGTCCAGGAAAGCAACGCCGGCTTTTTTTAGCGCGGTGACGTGATGCTTGGAACCCAACGCGGTGGCGATCAAATCGTCAAGCTGCGGCGCATGCCCGAACAAAAATACCGCGGAGGCATGTTTGTCTTTTGCGAGTTCGCGGAAGAGCAGGGATGGCTCGGCGCCGGGCAACAGAAAATCCGTTTCACGGATTTTCTGCTTTGAAAAATCCAGCGCGCTGGCAAAAATCTCCGCGGTTTGCTTGGCGCGCACGTATGGACTCGAAATCAAACGGTCAGCCATAACTCCCAGCTCGGCGATGGCTTTTGCTACTCGCTTGGTTTTCTCGATACCTTCCGGCGTGAGGTAGCGCTCCGGATCGGGGGGACATTTCGGATCCTCGCGATCGATGGCGATTCCGTGACGCACGATATACAGTTGCATCTTTTTTCCTCCGCAAACATTTCGCAAAGTAACGGTTTTGCGCCAAACATTTCATGCGCAAAAGTTTGCACTCAAACGTCTTGCGCAACAAAGGTTTCCGATCAAACATCTCGCACAACCAAAATGAGCGAAACGCTAAATTATCCAGCGGCACCAGGTCAACTAATTTCGCTTACTGCGCGGTGTGCCCGCAATACAAGCACAGAACGCTTCGCGCTTAGGGCGCGGACTGCCGGAAATACAAGCGTACGTGAAATTCTTTTTCAAAAAGCTCCGCGCTGCGCTGCGCGTCGTGCAAATCTTCGGCGGCATCGCCGCGCGCGTGAACTTGCAATCCCACTGCGCCTTGCTGGAAGGAAGCGCGCAGATTGGTTACGCGCTGGCGGTGCGAATGATCCAGCGCTTCCGCGACGCGCAAAATACCAGCGAGCCGCCGGGTGATGCGCTTATCGGTGTTGTTCAGCGAAGAATACGCGACGTGATGACTCGCCGGCTCGGACTTGCGGTTGTGGTAGCGCACCAGAGCGGCAACAATTGCGCGGTCACGACCTTCGAGCCCTGGAATATCGCCGTTGAGCGCCAAATATTCTCCGTGCTTATGATGTCCGCGATGGCTCACACGGTGTCCCACGTCGTGCAGGAGCGCGCCGGCTTCCAACAATACGCGCGATTGCGCGGGCAAATGATGTACCGGTTGCAAGTGATCAAAAAGCAGGACACACAGCTCGCGCACATGCTCGGCGTGCGGTTGATCATATTCAAGGCGACGGGCGAAGTTGCGAGTACCGACGATCAGCTGGCGCGCCGCGGCATTATAGCGATGCGGTTCTTTGCGCGAGAAGGCGTCGCGGGCAATTTCCTGCAAAACTCCTTCGCGCACGCCGACGCTGGGAATCGTGAAAGATCGCAAATTGAGGTAGCGACCCAGGGTGATGAAGGTGATCGCGGCGATGCCCATCACGTCGGCGCGGTCCCGGCGAACGCCATAGGTCTTCATTCGCTCGCGCACATTACGCTTTAAAATATCCGGCAATCGCTCTCGCAACAGCGAAAGTTGAAGTGTTTGCAAACCGTGCTGGCGCGGACCGGGCGCCACGCCGGCCAGTGTTTCGGCGTTTCCTCCCAGAGCCACGGCAATCTGCTCTCCCAGATTCGGACGCGATGGCAATCGTGATTCGAGCAGGGCGCGAACATAGAGGCGCACTTGCTCGGCTTGCGAGGGCCGAATCGCACCGGGAATATTCAGAGTAGTCATGAGGCGCACTGTGCCGAGGGGCATATGCGCACTATGCTCGACGGCATGGTCCCGCAGAATGCTAACTTCCAGGCTACCTCCGCCGAGATCAAGAATGCAGCGCGGGAGGGTCTCCGGACCAAGGGCCGCGAGCACGGCTTCGCGACCCAGGCGGGATTCTTCGGCAGAACTGATCACTTCCAGAGAAATACCGGATTTCTGCTTGATGCGGCGGACGAAGGCGTTGCGATTACGAGCCTCGCGCGAGGCACTGGTGGTGACGGCGCGGTATTTGGTTACGCCAAATTCATCCATCAGCTCTCTGAAGTGAACAAACGCCTTTACACCCTTCTTAAAAATTTCTTCGCTGAAGCGATGCCGCAGAAACACACCTTCTCCCAAGCGCAGCGAGTAGCGCTCGTGGTGAAGCGGCTCGATATCGAGGGCGGAATAGGCGCGGGCCACAGAAAGGCGCACGGCGTTGGAGCCGGCATCGATGGCGGCGATGTGAACTGGTTCGGACATTCTCGGAATTACCGCCAGAGGTGAGCGAGCGCCGCGGAAGGCGTGTATTTCGTAGCGCGAATGCCCAACTGTTCCGCGATGCGCTGGCGGAGTTGTTTGTTCACGCTAGATACACTGGCCTCGCCGTCCAACTCGATAAAATTGTGACGCTTGGCCATGACCTCGAACTCGCGCTTAATCATGGTCTGGTAGCGGATGAACGACCAGAAGAGATCGTGGGAGAGGGACATGTCGCGTCCCGCTTCCCAGTAACTGATGGCCTGGGCTTTTTTGAATTCGCGTCCAAAGGCGGTTTCCGGGCGAACGTTGAGCCAGAACGTGAGGTGCGGTCGCAGCGCCATGGCATACAAGCCGCTCATATAGTCGCGATTGATGCCGCGCACTACGCCCCGAGCAATGAGGGTAAAAATAAAGCGGTCCGCGAGCACCACGGTACCCGCACGCAGCGCGGGCAAAATTCGATGTTCTACCTGATCGAAAAAATCCGTGGCATACATCAGCGCGAGGGTCAAACGGGTCACAGCATTCTTGGCCAACAACTGATCGATGTCGCGACCCACGAGATTGGAACGCCGCAGGCCGCTGGTCTGCACGGCAAAGCCTTCGGATTCCAGCCATTCCTGCAACAAAGTAATCTGCGTGGAACGCCCCGAGCCGTCCATACCCTCGATGACCACGAGAGACCCGGTGATTTCGCTGGGGTCAAAACCGACGAGCGGCTCGCCAAAGAAATAATGCGAAGGATCGCCCTCAGCGGGAGTGCCGGGCTTGGCTGGCGGCACCGCTGGAGGGGCTTCCGGGTGCGACGGCGTAGACCCGTCCGATTTGTCTTTTTCGTGCTCCGGCATAATTACTCCGCTTCCTGAAGGCGAGGGCCAAAACGTTTCAGATCGATCTTGGAGGCCACAATGTCGCGCATCTGCTTTTGCAATTTATTGACCGGCAGAGTTCCGTCCAGCACCACGAAATTGTCCGATTCGACCATTTTGTCGTACTCCTCCAGAATGCGCGCTTGAAATAAGCGAAAGCTCTCTGCGCGGTCGTAGGACATACCCAAATCCATTCCCGCTTCGTAATATTTCAGCTTAGGACGGCCGCTCAAGATACGATTCACAGCAACGTCGAGCGGGGCGCGAAAGTAAAAGGTGATATCTGGAATGGGCGCGAAGCGATAAAGATTGCGCAGCCAGCGCGGCGGACATCCGCGCGAGGCGTCGCGCGCGAAGGCGGTGTAAATATAACGGTCGGCCAGGACGAGATAATCGCCTTGCAGCAAGGGCATGATCTGACGCTCGCAACGGTCCGCGAAATCGGCAGCGTGCAAGAGAGAAAAAGTTGTGGGGGTAAGCAAACGGCGCTGCTTACCGCGTCGCGTCGCGGATCTAACGAGCGGAGAGGAATTCCATTCGGTGAAATGCAGGCGGTATCCGCCGATCTCGAGCCAACGCTTCAGCAAATAGAGTTGCGTGCTCTTGCCCGAGCCGTCCGTTCCCTCCACCACGATGAGCGCACCAGGATAGGCGCGGCTGGGTACGGGACGTCCCGGCTGGGGGAGCGTGGACTTACCCGGCTCCGAGCGCTTCTGTGATGCGTCCTGATTTTCCATGAGGCCTAGCCGCTCTCTAATCGCGCCGTGTGTGGCCGCCCTCTTTCGCACCGTGGTAAGCGAAGCCGAACCAAGGCAAGGCGGCGTGAGATAGGAGATCCACTAGCGATGACATTAGCCCTGAATTGTTACAAAAACATTACACCACAGCCGCGGTGCTTGCCGCAAAGTGAGCGGCAAAGCGGCAACCGGGCTTAGAAAAGAGAAAAGCGAATTCGCAAGAACTTCTTCGGATTCTGGCGAAAATCGCCAATGAGCAGGCGTAGATCGCCGGTTAAGCCAGCCAGGTTGTCGTACAACTGCGGATCGGAAAACAATTTTCCGGCGGTGGTTGTGTTTTCATTTAGTTTGGCGGACGCGGCCGCCAGATTTGCGGAGGTGTCGCGCAACTTATTATAGAGAGCATCGTCAGTAGCCAATTTACCGAGGCTGCCTTTTCCGGAGCGCACGTCCTCGATCATGGCGTTGGCATTGTCCAACGTCTTTTGAGCCTGGTTGTGAAGAGCTGGATCGCTGAGCAATTTTCCGATGGTGCCTTTCTGGGATCGCACATCCGCCAGAATGAGATTGATATTGTCGAGTCCGGTGTCCACTTTCTTGTACATTTCATCGGAGGCCACGACTTTGCCGAGCGTGCCGCGGCCTGCTTGAATATCGCTGACTAATGAGTTGGTTTTTGCCAGTGTGCTGTTGAGGTTGGTATATGCCGAATCGTCCGTCAGCAGCTTGCCCAAGGAGCCGCGTCCTTCTTTAACGCCGGCGATCAGGTCGCGCACGTCGGTAGACAAGGCCTGCAGGTTTCCCAGCAATTCCGCGCTGCGCTCTACAACTTCTTTCATGGCTTTCTCTTCGACGCCGGGAACTTCCTGGCCTTCCTTGAGGGGCACGCCGGTAAACCCGCGAGAAATGTTCACATAGCGATTTCCCAGCAAGCCTTCGGTAACCAAGCTGGCCACGGAATCGGTCAGGATATCGCCCTGGTATCTGCGCTCTAGACGCATGACGACCTCGATGTTCCTGTTCTTGTCCGGGACTTTTAATTGTGTTCGCGGCACGAGCTTGATGGATTCCACATTCCCTACTCCCACGCCATCCACCTTCACAGGCGCGCCGGCAGCAAGTCCTGACACGTCCGGCAAATAAGTCTTCAGCCGGTACTTGGGTCCAATGAGGTTCGAACCGGTGACATAAAAAATCCCAGCGGCCAGTATAAACAAGCCAACCAGCACGAAAAGTCCCACGCGCAGTTCAGTCCAGGTGAGTTGTTTCCTCAGCGCCATTGCCACTCCCCTCCTGAGTCGTTGGCCAACAGACTACCGCAAAATCAAACCAGAAAGCGCTTCAGATACGGATCCTGGGAAGCCGCGATTTCTTCGGGATCCCCATCGAAATAGATGCTGCCCTCGCGATAAACGAGAAAACGGGTAGCCTTTGGTTCGTCTGCATGGCCGTCGTGCGGCTTGATACGCACCACTTTTTGGGTGGTTTCATCGAAGCGAAAATTCGCCAAGGCGAAGCCGTCTTGCAGGCGATGCGTGGCCAGGAGCGCGGTAACGCCATACTCATCGCGCAACCGCAGAATCAAGGTGATGATGGTTTGCGAAGTGATGGGATCGAGTCCCGCGGTCGGCGAATCGTAAAGCACAACTTGTGGGCGATTTACGAGCGCGCGTGCGATGGCCACGCGACGCCGCATACCTCCGGATAATTCAGCAGGCAACTGATCGAGAGTGTGTTCCAGTTCGACAAATTTCAAAATTTCCAGTACGCGCGGCTCGATTTCTTCTTCGCTCATATGTACTTCGCGCAGCATATAGGCGACGTTGTCCGCCACGGTCATGGAATCGAAAAGGGCGCCTTCTTGAAACACAAAACCGAGTTGCTGGCGAAAGGCCAGTAACTCAAGCTCACTCTTGCCGGACACTTCTTCACCCAGCACATGGATTGTTCCGCGAGTGGGTTTCAGCAAGCCCGCGGCGAGTTTCAGGGTAAGAGTTTTGCCGGTGCCCGTTTCGCCGAGCAGGACCAAGGTGTCGCGTTCGGGCACGGAAAAGGAAACGCCGCTCAAAATCTCATTTTCGTCAAATCCAATATGCACATCGTTGAAGGTAACAGCCGGAGCGGAATGAGAAGCGGGTGAGGCGGCGGAGTTCATTAATCGTGTCTCAGGATTATAGCGATAAATCAGACGTTGTGCCCGCGTGTTTGCCGCGTACACACCCGCTGGCGTCGGAAGTGTTAAAAGAGTTTGCCCCCGAGATACAGAGCAAGTTTGGTGAGGAATACATCCGAGGCAATGATCAAGACCGAGGCCACCACTACGGCCTGCGTTGTGGCGCGGCCCACGCCCTGGGTGCCACCTCGCGCGGTGAGTCCTTTGAAACATCCGACGGTGGCCAGAATGAAGCCATAGACGAGGGGCTTGGTGAACCCCTGCATCAAGTCGGCAAAATCCAGCGCGTTGATTGCACGCGTCCAGAATTCGACGGCGCCCAGGCGCAGGGAAAAAACCGAAGCGACACAGCCGCCCAGCAAACCAATAAAATCGTACAGCGCGGTGAGCAAAGGCATGACGAGAATCGTGGCCACTACGCGCGGCGTGACGAGTTTGCGGC
The DNA here is from genome assembly GCA_035602135.1 of Candidatus Dormiibacterota bacterium. Taxonomy (GTDB): domain Bacteria; phylum Acidobacteriota; class Terriglobia; order Acidiferrales; family UBA7541; genus Acidiferrum. The sequence goes on along the minus strand of DATNMX010000055.1, from coordinate 96,385 downwards.
TGGGATCGGTACCCATCGCGCGCATGGCGTCGACCTGTTCGGTGACAAGCATGGAGCCGAGCTCGGAGGCGATGCCGGAGGCGCTGCGTCCGGCCACCAACAATCCGGTAAGCGTCGGGCCCAATTCGCGCACGAGAGCGATGGATACGATGTCACCGGTGAGCGCGGTTTGCCCGAAACGCGTGAATTGTGAGCCGGTCTGCAACACCATCACCGCGCCGATAAAGAAACCCGAGAGCATCACAATGGGCAGCGAACCGACGCCGATATCGTCCATTTGATCGAGCGTGTCCTGGAAATAGCGCGGGCCCGTGGCGATATTTGCAATGGCGCGGGCTGAGAGCAGGGAATAATCCTGAACTCCGGCCACCCAACGCTTCACGGAATCGGTCAAAACCTCGGTAACCGAGGGCGTGACTTCCTCGTCGGTTTGACCACCGGTGATGTGGAGCGGAGTGTCTGCCACGGGTCCCTTCAGTTGATGATGGCGTAAGCGACGATTTGCCGACCGAATCCTGAGACGGAAGCGTAACTGCGCAGCCGCAAGGCGTCAAGCAAGTGGTTTAGGCGGCAAAGTCCACTTCCATGGGTTCAATCAAGGGCATCAACCAGGCTACTAATTTTTGATGAACTGGATGAGGCCCATAAGCAAGGAACGATGCTTGGTCGGCGAATTTCATCGCGCCGCCAAGTTCGTAACCTTGGCCGCGCGGAGAAGTATTCTGGCCGACCCACGTTTCCAGCAAGCCGGGAATTTGGCCTTGTAGCTTGCGAATTTCAGCGAGGATATGTTGCTTCTGCTCGGCGGTGACGGTGGGCTTAAATCGAAATGCAAACATGTGGATATACATGGATGGCATCCTATTAGAAAGGGTACGGTCGAGGGGATTATAAATCAGCGGGACACGGCGGCGAGGAGGTAATGTCCCAGGCGGCGTTTGACTGGACGCAAAGCATCGTGACCGCTACACTCCTAATTCCTCGCATGGCAGTGAAAACACAGGGAGACGGTAAGCCGTTATGATTCGGTTTTACACCGCAGGAGAATCGCACGGACAGGCACTATTGGCGTTTATTTCCGGACTGCCTGCGTCGCTACCCATCGATGTGGAGTTCATCAATCACGACTTGCACCGGCGACAACTGGGCTATGGGCGCGGCGGGCGCCAGAAAATTGAAAAAGACCGCGCGGATATTTTTGCGGGCGTACGGCATGGAAAGACGATTGGCGCGCCGGTAGCGTTGCGCATCGAGAATCGCGACTGGGCGAACTGGGAAAATGTCCTGCCGGTGGAGGACTCGCCAGAATTTGCAGGCAAAGAGAAAAAGCTGGTGGCGCCGCGACCCGGGCACGCGGACTTGGCGGGCTCGCAGAAATTTAATTTTCACGATGCGAGATATGTGCTGGAGCGAGCGTCAGCGCGGGAAACCGCCGCGCGAGTGGCCGCTGGGGCGTTTGCGAAGCTGCTGCTGCGCGAGCTGGGCGCTGAGATTGCGAGCCACACGATTCAAGTGGGGCACCATCGGCTGGGGCGCCAGGTGTCCTGGGAAGAAATTAGAGCGGTGAGCGCGGACCTGGAATCGCCATTGCGGTGCGTAGATGCCGCGCTGCAAGACAAAATGAAAGCAGAAGTGGATGCGGTGCTGAAAGCGGGCGACACGGTGGGAGGTGTGTTTGAAGTTGTGGCGCACAACATCCCCGTGGGCTTGGGAAGCCACGCGCAATGGGATGAAAAACTCGATGGCCGGTTGGCGCAAGCGGTGATGAGTATTCAGGCGGTGAAAGGTGTGGAGATTGGAGCAGGCGTTACGGCGGCGGGATCGTTTGGGAGCGAAGTACAGGACGAAATTTCGTATGACAAAAGCGCGCGGCGGTTCCGGCGTTCGTCGAATCGCGCGGGGGGCCTCGAAGGCGGCATCACGAATGGCGAAGATGTTGTGGTGCGCGGATACCTGAAGCCGATTTCCACCTTGCGGCGCGCGCTGGGCACCGCCGACATGATTACCAAGGAGCCGGTGCAGGCGGCGTACGAACGTTCAGACTGGTGCGTGGTGCCTGCGGCGGGCGTGGCCGGAGAAGCCATGGTGGCACTTGTGTTGGCGGATGCTTTTCTGCAAAAATTTGGAGGAGATTCGCTCGCCGAGATGCGACGTAATTTCGACAACTATGCCCGACAAATCGACGCGTTCTGAGCGGGTGACCGCAGCAGCGAAGGACAAAGTGACGCCCCATGTGGCTCCCCATGCGCAGCCCGGATCAGTAGTGCCTGGTGCGGGGACTGCATCAGTCGTGCCGAGTGCGACTCCAGGTGCGGCGCCTAGTGCGGGTCCGGGTGCGGGACGAAAAATCTATGCGGTCGTCAAATATGGCGATGCGATTTTGGAAAAACCAAGCTCCCTTATAACCAAATTCGATACCGAGCTTGAAGAGCTTACCGAAGACATGTTCGCGTCCATGTATGCGGCACAGGGCGTAGGATTGGCCGCGCCGCAGATTGGAAAAGGTATTCGGCTGGCGGTGGTGGATGTGACCGGAGGAAAAAATCCGGAAGCAAAAATCGTGCTGATCAATCCGGAGGTCGTTCACGCGGAGGGCGAAAAGCGCGAAGAGGAAGGCTGCCTGTCGATTCCGGGCTTCCGCGGATACGTCATTCGACCGCAATTCGTCACGGTAAAAGCGCAAAACGCGAAGGGCGAAACGTTTGAGATTCGCGGGGAAGATTTGCTGGCGCGGGCGTTTTGCCACGAAATCGATCACCTAAATGGCATTCTGTTCATACAGCACCTCAGCATGCTCAAGCGCGACCTCATCAGGCGCAAAATCAAGAAACTGAGAAAACTGGGCGAGTGGTAATTGCCGGCGCCGGGCGGAATTCCGGCGGCACCTCAAGAGGAAACGCGATGCGCATCGTATTCTGCGGCACGCCATCTTTCGCGGTTCCTTCGCTGAAACATCTTCTTGTGCTGCAAGGTGTGGAGGTTCTTGCGGTGGTCACGCAACCCGACCGGCCGCGCGGACGCGGTCAGCAAGTGTCGTTCTCACCGATTAAAGAAGCGGCTCTGGCGGCGAATATCCCGGTGTACCAGCCGGAAAAAATCCGCGCGCCGCAAGCTCAGGAGTTTCTCGAGAAGCTCGCACCCGATTGCGTGGTGATCATCGCGTACGGACAGATTATTCCGGCGCGACTGCTGTCCCTGGCAAAACATGGTTGGATTAACCTGCACGCTTCCCTGCTCCCCAAATATCGCGGCGCGGCACCGATCAACTGGGCTATCGCGAATGGCGAAACGAAAACCGGTATTACCACGATGCGCATCGACGCAGGCATGGATACCGGCGAGATGCTGTTGCAGCACGAAATGGAAATCGCTGCAAGCGAAACTGCGCCGGAACTTACTGCGCGCTTGGCGGAAGCAGGCGCACCCCTGATGGCGGAAACTCTGCGCAGGTTGGCGGCGGGAACGATCACTCCACAGCCGCAGAATGATGCGGCGGCAACGACCGCCCCGCTGCTGAAAAAAGAAGACGGACGGATCGACTGGACGCGGTGCTCGCAGGAAATCGCCAACCGCATGCGCGCGTTTACTCCGTGGCCCGGCGCGTTCACCACTTTTCGGACACAGAGCTGCCATCTTTGGGGCGAGGCGGTGTCCAATGAAAAGACGGACCAACCGCCCGGGACGATGCTTTGGAACGGAAATGAATTGCGCGTGGCGTGTGGCGGCGCAACCGTTTTGCGTGTAACAGCCGTCAAACAGGAAGGGCGAAAGCAAGTTTCAGCGAGAGCATTTGCTAACGGCGCCCAATTGAAAATCGGTGAACTCTTTAGTCAACGGTGATTTGCGCAACGCAGAACCGTCGGGCATACTCAGTTTTTGCCTCATTCGTGCAATTTTTCGACATCGGGACCCCGGAATGATCGTAGGTATGCAGCTTTATCCTAGGAGTAGCAAAGGGATGCTGCGATGCTACAAGTTCGGGCATGAAAATATGGGGAGCTAACTTTTCATGATTAATTTTGAACTTCGAAGAAACCGCCAGAAGGCGCGCCCCTCCGGAATGAATATTTTGCGCGCGGCAGCGTGTTGGGGGCTAGCCCTCCAGCTTATTGGGTTGCCGATGGCGGCGGCCGAAGGCAATTCGCCGGTGGATGGGAAAAAGCTTTCCAGCGACGCAGTGCTAAAAACGATGCAAACCGAGCTTGCGCGCGCGTCCAAGGAATTGGGTAAGACCGAGCAGGCACCCTATTACCTCAGCTATACAGTGTACGATCAGGATTTTGTGGTGCTCGTGGGCGCCTACGGGAGTTTGGTGACGGACACTGCCGTAAAGCGCCGGCAAGCGGACGTTACTATGCGCGTCGGCACGCCGGCGCTGGACAACACGCACGGGCAGAGCCGCGCGAGCGGGATAACCTCTGGCGTGCTGCCTCTCGGAGATGACCAGGACGCCACCGGACGCCTTTTGTGGGAGCTCACCGACCGGGAGTACAAGCGAGCGGTACCCTCCCTGATGAACGTGCGGACGAACACCGCGGTGCGTGCCGAGGAAGAAGATAAATCTCCAGACTTTTCCAAGGAAAAGCCGGAAATCCACATCGGGGAAGCGCTCACACCTGCTCCATTCGACCGCCACGTCTGGGAAGGAGAAATCAAGCGGCTGTCCGGGGCGTTCCGGAAATATCCGGAAGTGTACTTCGCGAGCGTGGTGTTGCAGGTGCAGAACTCCAACGCACGCATGGTAACGAGCGAAGGCAGCGCTATCGTCACGCCTAGCGCCATTACCCGGCTTGTTATGGAAGCGCAGACCCGCGCCGAGGACGGCATGGAGCTTCTGCGCGTCGAGACTTTTCAAGCGCCATCGGCAGATGCCTTGCCGCCCGAGGCGGAACTGAACGCCAAGATCGAGAAGATGGCTGCCGATTTGAAGGCTCTGCGCGCTGCTCCGATTGCGGAGCCATACGACGGCCCAGCGTTGTTAAGCGGACGGGCGGCGGCGGTGTTCTTTCATGAAGTTCTGGGGCACCGGCTCGAAGGACATCGGCAAAGAGACCAAGAAGAAGGACAGACGTTCACTAAAAAGGTCGGCCAGGTAGTGCTGCCAAAATTCTTGAGCGTAGCGGACGACCCCACCGCGAAGGAAATTGCCGGAGTTAAACTGGCGGGAACGTATGCGTTTGACAATGAAGGCACGCCATCGCGTCGGGTTGAAGTTATTCAAAATGGCGTGTTGAAGAATTTTCTGATGTCGCGCATGCCCATCACGAATTTCAGCCAGTCGAACGGACACGGACGCAATCAGCCCGGTCTGATGCCTACGGGCCGCCAGGGCAATTTGATCGTGACGTCTTCACAGAGTATTCCGGAAGCGCAACTTCGCCAGAAATTGATGGATGAAGTAAAGAAACAAGGAAAGCCCTACGGTCTGTACTTCGATGATATCCAGGGAGGCTTCACGTTAACCACGCGAGCGCTGCCGCAAGCATTCCAGGTCCTGCCGGTTATTGTGTACAAGGTTTACGTAGATGGGCGGCCGGACGAATTGGTGCGCGGCGTGGACATCGTAGGGACACCACTCGCGGCGTTGACGCGGATTGTAACGACCGGTGATGTACCGCATGTCTTTAACGGCGTGTGCGGCGCAGAGAGCGGCAGCGTGCCCGTAGCCGCGGTGGCCCCAGCCATCATTTTCTCTGAAATGGAAGTTCAAAAACGCGCGCACGCACATGAGCGTCCGCCCATTTTGCCGCCACCCGGATTTGAAGATCCTGCGGCTCGGGCAGATGTGCAAGCCAAAGCGGGAGTGAAGCCGTGAAGACCTTCCACAGGTTACGTTTTCCCGTCACAAAGATTGCCGGGCTGGCGGTTGCCGGGACGTTGGCGATGAGCGTCGGTGCGGCGCGCGCTTCATGGCTGATGAGTTCGCTGGATAGTTCCGCGAGAACTTCGACCGATACTTCGTCAAAAACTTCGTCCGACACTTCCGTACACGCGAAAGCAGCGGCCGAAGCGGGTCGTGCGATGGACGCAGCACATGCCGCGGCCAAAAACGATGGCTTACTAGATGCGCTGCTGACGGAGCTGGAGCGCTCGAAATTACACTTGAAGATGGATCAGGTATTGGCGCCTTACTACATCGAATACCGTGTAAACGATGTCGATGACTTCGGCGCGGAGGCGGCGTTTGGAGCGTTGCGGGAAAGCCAACGAGTACGCGTACGCGTCATTCGCGTGGTCGTACGAATCGGGGACTACAAACAGGATAGTTATTTTGGGCAAGGTATCGGGGAAACCAGCGTACTGCCGCTGGACGACGACCCCATCGCCTTGCGTCATCAAATCTGGCTGGCTACAGATGAAGCGTACAAAGCCGCCGGCGCGGCCTACGCGGAGAAGCAGGCGACGCTGAAACAATTTAGCGCAGACCCGACTGCAGTTGATGATTTTGCTAAGGCGCCAGCGCTGATCGCCGTCGAACCGGTAGTGACGATGAAGGTGGATGACACGGCGTGGAGGGAGACGCTGCAGGAGGTCACCGGTTTGTATAAACAGTATCCGGACGTGCAGTCGCTGACGGCGTCGGCGCGTTTCACCGCGGTTAACGAATACTTTGTGAACTCCGAGGGCGCGGTTACCCGGGACGGAAAAGCAACCTATACGGTGCAACTGAGCAGCTCTGCTCAGGCTGAGGATGGAATGCGGCTGGGGCGCAGCCCGGCGTGGACGGTTGCACGGACCGAGGAATTGCCAACGCGGGAGGCATTGCTCGGAGAATCCAAGAAAATGTTGGACACGCTAAAGGCGCTGCGAGAGGCGCCCATCGTTGAAGAAGATTATCGCGGACCGGTTTTGTTTTCGCCGGACGCCGCAGACGACATTGTGGCCTCACTGATCGGGCAGAACATACTGGGGCGCAAGCCGCAATTGGGGAAACCCAATCGCACCACGGGTGCATTTGCCTCCAGTTACAAGACGCGCGTTCTTCCGAACTTCGCGAGCGTGGTGGATGACCCCACGCTAAAAGATTTTAAGGGAAAAAGCGTGGTGGGCCATTACGACGTGGACAGCGAAGGAGTGAAGTCGCAAGCGGTAAAGGTCGTCGAAAATGGCGTGCTTACGAATTTCCTGGTGGGACGCCAGCCGATCCGCGATTTCGTCACCTCGAATGGACACGGGCGTTCCGCGCCGGGTGGATTTCCAATGCCGAGCCTGGGCGTGCTGTGGATGCAGAGTTCGGAGGCGCAGACGCTGGAATCCTTGAAACAGCGTGTCCTACAGATGGTAAAGGAGCAGGGGCAGCCGTACGCGTATCGCGTAGAAACGCTGGGACCTGGAAATTCCCCGCGCCTCCTCTACCGTGTATACGCCAAGGATGGGCATGAAGAGCTGGTGCGCGGAGCGGTATTCAACGAGCTGGACATTCGCGCTTTACGAAATGATCTGCTTGCGGCAGGCAACGATCCGCTGGTAAGCAACCGAGCCGGCGGGACGCCGATTACGGTGATCAGTCCGTCCCTGCTTTTTGGAGAGCTGGAAGTGAAGCGCGCCGACACCAGCAAGGACAAGCTGCCCGAGTATCCGGCACCTCCGTTGACACAAAAGTAGTCTTGCTTATGACTCTGCGAGAAAGATTACAGTGGCTGAGCCGAATGGCGCTGCTGGTGTTCATTCTGGGTTCCACGGCATTTCTAAGCGCGATCACCGCAATGCGCATCGCGATTCACGGCCGCGAAGTTACGATGCCCAATCTGATTGGCAAGAATATAACGGAGGCGAATCAGCTTTTGAAGACACGCGGGCTCGTGCTGCGCGTGGCAGACCGCGTCTATAGCGACCTTCCTCTTAACGTGGTGGTTCGACAAACACCCACGGCAGGTTTGCTGATGAAAGTTTCGCAGCAGGCGCATGTGGTGGTGAGCCTGGGGCAGCGGCAGCTCACCATTCCTTCCTTGGAAGGAGTTACGTTGCGAGTCGCGCGAATCGAACTCCTGCGTGCGGGATTGCAGGTAGGAGAAGTGTCTGGCGCGACGCTTCCAGATGAGCCGGTGGATAGCGTGGTAATTCAAAACCCAAAGCCCGGCAGGGGTGCGGCGACGCCAAGGGTGGATATGCTGATTTCGCAGCCAGCGCGCGAAACGGCGTACCTCATGCCGCACTTAATTGGATTGAATGAGGCCGATGCCCAGCACCGCTTGGATGAGGCGGGGCTGCGACGCAAGGCCATTTACGTCACGGCTCCACAGTGGCCGCATGGCGCGGTCATTGACCAAACGCCGCAAAGCGGCACACGGATTCCCGCTTCTTCGACGATCGAACTAACGATCGCCAATTAGGGGGCATTTCGATCCCCTCCACCCTACGCCACCTACCAACCCAGAGACTCATGGAACTTCCCTCGGCGCGCTCGCGTACTTCCATCCATCGAGAGGGTAATCCGCGATGAACAGGCCATGGTGTAGCCTATTGCTGTTTCTGACCAGCGGACTTCCCGTTCGGGCACAGGAACCGATCCGCGTGGCTGTGAATATCGTGAATGCGGGATTCACGGTACGCGATGCGCGCGGAGCACTAGTCGACAATCTTACGCAAGGCGACGTGCAAATATTCGAAGACGCGGTGGAGCAGAAAATCGCCTTCTTTGCCCGCAGCGCGGATGTACCGCTGACGCTGGGCCTGATTGTGGACGTGAGCGGAAGTCAGAAGCACTTCTCGAAGAAGCATGAACACGACCTGGAAGTTTTCCTGAGGGAAGTCCTGGGACCCAAAGACAGAGTTTTCCTGGTGTGTTTCGGGAATCATATCCGGTTGGTCAGTGATCTTTCGCAATCGCCCAGGGAAACCCTAGAGCGATTGAAGCGCTTTGAGCACGACAAAGAGCGCTTCCCCGAACTGGGGCCGACCGAAAACCGCGACCTGGGTACGGCGTTTTACGACTCGATTTATTACTCGGCGAACGAAAAGCTGGCGGGCGGGACTGGCAGACAAGGCCTGCTGGTGTTCAGCGACGGAGAAGACAACTCCAGCTCGCACGATATGATGAGCACCATCGAAGCGGCGCAAAACGCGAACGTATTGGTCTACACCATCCGCTACACGGAAAAGGAACACGGGAAGTTGACGGCCAGGAACAAGTACGGGATCAGCGTAATGGACCGCATCGCGAAAGAAACGGGCGGAGCACACATTGACGCGGAAATAACGGATCCCCACACGTATTTCCGCGAGATCGCCGAAGAATTGCGGACGTCGTATGAGGCGGCGTATTACCCGAGCAACACGCAGAGGGACGACACTTTTCGTAAAATTGTGATTCGCACGAAACGAGAAGGGCTGCAGGTGCGCGCGAAGACGGGATACTTTGCGCGGTAAGCACACCCGTTGGCCAGATGGGGCCAGACTATTACTTGGAAGATTGTTTGTTGTGCAAGTTGGTGCAAACCGTAAGCGCGCTATTGGGATCCACGGCGCTGTCGCCTTCCTCTATGTGTTGAATAATGCCCTGCTTGTCGATCACGATGTTGGCGCGCTGCGCCCATTGATAGGTCTCTTTTTCGACGTCGTAACCCTTCAGAATGCCGTAGGCGGTGAGCATCTTGTGGCTCATATCGCTGAGCAGCGGAAACTTGATGCCAATCTGTTTGGCGAAGGCGGCGTTGGCGGCCGGACTATCCATGCTTACGCCGAAAACTTCCGTATCGGTGGGGTAGATCTTTCCTGAGGCGAGTCCAGCCTGGACCGCCTGAAGCTGCTTTGTTCAACCTCCGGTGAAAGCAAGAACGTAGACGGCCAGTAAAACGTTTTTCTTGCCGCGATAATCGCTGAGTTTCACGGGTTTCCACTGGTCACTGAGAAGATTGAAGTCCGGGGCGGGGTCGCCGACTTTCAAAGAGATTTTGGCAAGTTCAGGCTTTTGTGCTTCGAGCGGGCCGATGGGCATAGCGAAAGACAAGGTCAAAACGGCAGCAGCAGATAATAGGCGATTCACAGGGAAGTCCTCCCGAACACGGCCTCGATAACGGCAGACCACATTATATTCGCTAGCGAGGGCCAACGCCATCCGTGGCTTTAGGGCTTAGCACACTGGTGCAGGGTGAATTTGCGGCTTGCGAAGGCAACCCACGACCAAGTAAAGAGGATCTGAGAGAAAGGCGGAGACCAAGATGGGGGGCCGGAGGGGAAAGTTCCTGTTCAGCCTGTCCTCTCGTTCAGGCTATAATCGTTGCGCCAAGCTGGGACTCCGTACAACCCTGCATCGTCTTGCGAGGCCTTCCAGCAGCCCGAGGCGAGGAACCTGAAATTCGAGAGAGGTGATGTTTGCACCGTACTCTACTTCCTACGGTACTTCGCACAGCCGCGAAGCAGTTGAGACTGGGCAGCGCCGTGCGGCTGGCTTTGGCGATCTTGATGGGATTCTTGGTACTTAGCGCTTCGCAGTCCAACGCGCAAATTTTCCACAAAAAGAAAAAGATAAATAAGTCCATCGGTGAAGACAACAGCGTACAGCCGGACAAGGTGCTGTACGACCGGGCACTGGAGGACATTCGGCGGGGGCGCCACGAAACTGGGCGGCTGAACCTGCAAACGCTAATCAATACGTACCCGGATAGCGAATTTTTGGCCAAAGCGAAGCTGTCGATTGCCGATTCGTACTTCAAAGAAGGCGGCACGGCCAACATGACGCAAGCCATCTCCGGTTATAAAGATTTCATCGTGTTCTTCCCTTTCCTGCCGGAAGCGTCTTACGCGCAATTGCAGGTGGCCACGGCGCATTTCCGACAAATGGAAAAGCCGGACCGGGACCGAACGCAGGCGCATGAAGCGGAAGACGAGTTTCAGACATTTTTGCAGAAGTATCCGAATGATCCACTGGCGCCAAAAGCGATGCAGCGGTTGAGAGAAGTGCAGGAAGTTTTGGCGGAAGGCGATTACCGGGTCGGGCGATATTACTTCGTAAAAGGCGATCGGCGAGCGGCTGCGGCGCGGCTGATCTCCGTGACGCGACGTTACCCGCTATTCAGCCGAGCCGACCGGGCATTGTGGATGTTGGGAGACATATTCGAGAAGAGCGAGAAGAAAGAGATTGCCACGGTTTATTATTCACAGATCGTAAAAAATTATCCGTTGTCTGGGTACGCGTCGGGAGCGAAAGAGAAGCTCATGGCGATGAACGTCCCCGTTCCACAGCCCGATCCGAAGGCAGTTGCGCGGATGACCGCAGACCAGAATGCGCCGCGGCCGCGCAGCGGCATACTCAAGAAGTCCACCGGATTATTCAAAACGGGACCTGAGGGCGAACTGCACGCGGCGGCGCAAGTGGGCGAACCAACCATGCAACCGGAGGTCGATAACACTTCGGCTACGGATGTTCTTACGGGAGGCAATCAATCGCGGATCGGCGGCGGACCGAGCACCGGGATCGTGGCCACCGTGACGCCGGGAGGCAGCGCGGAGACCCCGGCGGGGACAGAAAGTTCAACGCCGGGATCCGACGCTAGCGCACCGAATGGCGAAGGTGCTGCGCCCCCCGCAACAGATGCAAATCCGGATGCCGCAGCCAAGACAGCGAACGAGGCGGAGGCTGGAGCCGATGCGGTAGCTACACCTGGGACCGATCCAGCGGCTGGTGCGGTGAAGACGGACGGCGCCCGGAGCGCAGACGCGACGAAGACGGAAGGTGCACAGCAGGACCCCCAGAAGGGCAAGAAAGAATCCAGCAGCAAAAAGAAGAAAGGCGTGCGAAAAATCATCCCTTGGTAAGTCCCTAAAAGGAAGCATGGAGCTTAAAGGGCGGCGAATTGGCCGCCCTTCCTTTTTGCCATAACAAAACCCTTAAATTGCCCAATGACTTGACCGTTTTTGTGGTATCCATTTCCGACACACAGCGCAGCTGTATACGTTGACGCACAACACTCGGGGTGCTCCAATAACTTAGAGTCTCCGTGCGAGGCACGGGTGGGGTTTCTTCGGAGGACGTTCGGTGGCCAAGATCCTGGTTGCGGACGACAACAGCAACATCCAGCGGATGGTAGGACTGGCCTTGAAAGATCAGGGCATCGAAGTCACTGCTGTGGGCAATGGCGAAGCGGCGGTGCGCAAAATTTCCGAGATTCATCCTGATTTGGTTCTGGCTGACGTGTTTATGCCCGTTCGCAACGGGTACGAAGTATGTCAATACGTTAAAGAAGATCCCACGCTCAAGCACATCCCAGTGATTTTGCTGGTGGGGGCGTTCGATCCTCTTGATGAACAAGAAGCGCAACGAGTGGGCGCCGATGGCGTGTTGAAGAAGCCGTTCGTGCCTCCTGATCCGCTGATCGCGATGGTTAAATCATCGCTGGCGCGCGCCGGAGTCCCCCCCTTCGGTGCAAGCCGGGCAAAGACGTCCAAGCGTCCAGCGGTTGCGCCGCCAACATTCGCGGAATCGACCGACGAGCCAGAAGAAGATGAAAGTTTTGCGGAAGACATACCCAAGCGCCCGGAGCCGATGAAGATTGATTCTGGGAAGCAGCCGCTGGCTTTTGGCAGTTTGCTGGGCACAGAAACGGAAGAAGAAGAAATCTACACCCCGCCTGTGACCGTGCCCGTAACCAATCCACAGTGGCTGGAACCCGCGAGTGTCCAGGAAGAAAAAGAAACGGAGCCGGTACCCTGGAGACCAGACACCACTATCGCCAACAGCTTGCAAGATTGGAACGCGAGCGCAGTGGAGGAAGTTGAAGTCGGATCAGCGAAACCAGAGGTTGCTCAGCCAGCGATACCGTCGTCGGGAGATCGACGGGCGGCGGGCAATGCGACTAGCCCGGTAGAAAAATCGTGGACAGCGCAGCATCCGGAAGCAGTACCAACAGGGCCCGCAGTACATGCCGAGAGTGCGACTCGTGAGACGGTGACGGCGGCCGGCGAAGAGACGGGGTTTGTTCCGACCAAAGTGACTACGACTTCGGGGAGCGCTGAGGAAGAAACCGCCACCAAAAGCAAGGGAAAATCTTGGTTTTCGTCATTGCCAAATCCCTGGGATGCTGGACTCCGCAAAGTTAAGCAGCTTACTTCGACTTGGGACAGTGCACCAACGACAGACGAATCTCTCACCTTGGTGGACCACCAGATGAGTGCGCCGGCAGGCGAACAGAGTGCGGTGAAAGCTGAACCTGTCGCGCAGAAACCCGCGGCGATAGAGGGAAATAAATACGTTCCCGTAGAACCAACTCCACTAGCTGCGTCTAGCATGAACGAGGAGACATCAAATCAACCGGTAGCGGAACGCACGCCCGAGCAGGGCGCAGTCAGCGCTTCCGCAGAGAGTTCGTCTGCAGCAGACGCGGCGAATATGGATGAGCTAGTGGCAAAAGTACTGTCCAAGATGAGCCCGGATATGCTGCAAGCCGTAACGCGAGAAATACTGAAGCCAGTTGTGGCGGCAATGCTCAAGGACGAACTCAAACCGAAGGAGTGATCTCCTTCTCAGTAGTTTCAGCAAGAGTGTTTTCTGCGTGATCTGCATCGTGGCGCCGCTTCCGCTAAATTGACGACACCGCTTTTCTCCCCGTATAGTCAATCATTGCTCTAAACATGAACGGCGGAAGCGTGAGTGTGTCGCCGAAGCATGTCTTTGGGAGATGCACGCCGGATGGCTCGCGAACTCGCCAAGGCTTACGAACCGCAACAAATCGAACCCCGCTGGGCGGAATTCTGGGTGAAAGAAGCCCTATTCCGTGCGGACCCGAGTGCACCCGGAACGGTATTCTCCATCGTGATTCCGCCGCCAAACGTAACCGGTTCCCTACACATCGGGCACATGCTGGACCACACGGAAATCGACATCCTAACGCGCTGGCATCGCATGCGCGGGTACAACACGCTTTTCCTCCCGGGAACAGATCACGCTGGAATTTCGACGCAACGCGTGGTGGCTCGGCAACTGGCGGAGCAAGGAATCGATTATCGCTCGCTGGGGCGCGAAGAGTTTGAAAAGCGCGTGTGGCGGTGGAAGGAAGAAAGCGGCGGGAAGATTACGCAGCAGATGAAGCAGATCGGCGACAGTTGCGACTGGTCGCGAGAAAAGTTCACCCTTTCGCCGGAATTGTCTCGCGTGGTGCGAGAAGCATTCGTACGGCTGTATGAAGAGAGCCTGATCTATCGCGAAAAACGATTGGTGAATTGGTGCCCGGATTGTCTGACCGTGCTAAGCGACCTGGAAGTAGTTCATGAAGAACGCCAGGGACATTTGTGGCATATCAAGTATCCCATCGCGGGGAGCAGTGCACTGACAACCGCCGGGCAATCAACGAATTTTGTGGTGGTGGCAACGACGCGGCCGGAGACGATGCTGGGCGACACCGCGGTCGCTGTGCACCCTGAAGACGAACGCTATAAACATTTGATCGGAAAAAGAGTTGTGCTGCCATTGATGAATCGCGAGATTCCGATCATTGCGGACGAAATTGTAGACCGGGAGTTTGGCACGGGCGTGGTGAAGATAACGCCAGCGCACGATGCAAACGATTTTGAAGTTGGCCGGCGACATGGATTGCCGGAGATTGACGTGATGACCGATGGCGGTCACATGAACGCCAACGCCGGCCGGTACGCGGGTCTGGATCGCTTCGCGGCGCGGAAGAAGATCGTGGAGGATTTGAAGCAAGAAGGACTGATTGCTAAGGTCACCGAGCATGTGCATGCCGTCGGACGGTGCGAGCGGAGCAAGACGATTGTTGAGCCGCGCGTGTCGACGCAATGGTTCTGCAAGATGCAGCCGTTAGCCGAGCCGGCGATTGCGGCAGTGGAACGCGGAGAGGTGCGGATTGTTCCAAACAACCGGCGTGAGGAATATTTCCACTGGATGAGAAATATCCGCGACTGGACGCTTTCGCGGCAGCTGTGGTGGGGACACCGCATTCCTGCGTGGCATTGCCGGGAGCATGCGCACGTCACGGTAGCGCGGGAAACGCCGGCGAAGTGCGCCACTTGCGGCTCTAAACATCTGATTCAAGACCCTGACGTTTTGGACACCTGGTTCAGCTCGGGACTGTGGCCTTTTTCCACGCTGGGATGGCCAGAGAAGACGGCAGATTTTGAGAAATATTATCCGACAAGCTTGCTGATCACCGGGTACGACATTTTATTTTTCTGGGTAGCGCGGATGATCATGCTGGGAATCCACTTTACGGAGAACGTCCCGTTCCGCGCCGTTTATCTGCATTCGCTGGTGCGTACGTCGAGCGGCGAAAAAATGTCTAAATCAAAGGGTACCGGCCTCGATCCGGTGGCCCTGAACCAGCAGTACGGAACCGATGCGGTACGCTTTTGCTTGGCGTCCATGGCGGCGCCGGGCACAGACATTGTTTTGTCGGAAGACCGGCTAAGCGGCGCGAGGAATTTCGCGAACAAAATCTGGAACGCCGCGCGTTTTCTTTTCGTGAATTTGGACAAGTTCGAGCAAGGCGGCACTTCTCTGGAAGAGTTGGCGGCGCCGGAAATACGCGCGAAAGCACCGTATGCGGCGGATGGCGGTGTTCCACTGGTTGACGCATGGCTATTCTCGCGCCTCGCGAGTGCGCTGGCAGTGGTCAATGACGCACTGACCAATTATCGCTTTCATGAGGCGGCGCAAGAGGTTTACCAATTCTTTTGGGGCGATTTCTGCGACTGGTATATCGAATGGGTGAAACCGGACTTGCAAGGGGCGGACCGGGGACGGTCCGCCGTGGCCTGGCGAAATTTGTTTGCGGCATTCGACGCGGCGTTGCGGATGCTGCATCCGTTTATGCCCTTCCTCACAGAGGAGCTGTGGCACCGGCTTCCGCAACCGGCGAGCGCGAAATCCATTGCGCTGGACAAATATCCCGAAGCGCAAACGGAATGGAAAGATGCAAGCGCGCTCGAAAAGTTCCAGCTCATTCAGGAGGTAATCACTGCGCTGCGAAATATTCGCTCCGAGATGAAGCTGGACCCCAAGAAGAAAGTCGCTGCGGAGCTTTCCAGCAGTGATGCGGCTACGCGCGTTTTGATGGAGACGAATCGAGATGCAATTCTGCGCCTAGGGATGCTCTCGGATTTGAAAGTTTCGGCAGGGCGCCTGCCAGACAGTGGAGGCGCCGTGCGCTCTACCGCGCAGTTCGACTTGCGCATCGATTATTCCGAGCCCCTGGATGCTGTGGCGGAATTCACGCGGCTGCGTAAGGAGATCGAGGGGCTGAAGAAGGCAGTGGCCGCAAAGGAAAGACAATTGGCCGATGAAACTTTTCGCAGCCGCGCGCCCGCAAAAATTGTCCAGGGCCTGGAAGCGACGCTCGCGGAACAGCGAATCGAGATGCAGAAGATGAGCGCGCGGCTAGTTCAGTTAGAAAAGACGGCATAGCTCCTATCGGGAAACAGAGACGCATCCTTCGCAAGGTGCTGACCAGCTTTTGCGATAGTGTAAGGCGCGGCGACAATGCGGCATACGCGGATGACCCAAGAATCCCTTCCCGGAACAACCGATCGGCGGCTGGCTGCGCTGCTTACGCTGCTGGTAGAAAATGCCACGATTGTGATCAGTGGCGCGCGGATAGCCAGAGAAATCGGAGTGTCACGCTCAACCGTGTGGCGATGGGTTACGCGATTGCGCGGTCTGGGTGTCCAGGTCAAGGGCCAGCCACGCACAGGCTACTTTCTGGAAAAGGTTCCGGATATTGTGACGCCGGATATGCTGCGGCAACGATTGAAGGGCAACATATTCGGACGGCGTATCTATCACTTTTTCAAGACGGATTCGACAAATCGTGTGGCGATGGAATTGGGACATGCGGGCGAACCAGAAGGCGCCGTAATATTGGCAGAGGAACAGACGGCGGGACGCGGGAGAGCGGGACGCGCGTGGCATTCCGAACGCGGCACGGGGATTTACGTAACATTGCTGTTGCGTCCGCGGCTGGCTCCCGTACAAGCGCCGCTGCTGACGATGATGGCAGGCCTCTCCGCGCATGCCGCAGTGCAAGCGATTACCGGAGTGAGCGTCGACTTGAAGTGGCCAAATGATTTGCTGATCGGAGGAAAGAAAGCCGGCGGAATTTTGACGGAGATGTACGCGGAGCCCAGCCAGGTACGGTTTGTGATCGTGGGAATAGGTATCAACGTGAATCAGGATAAGTTTCCGGGCGAGTTGGGCGGAGTGGCCACGTCGCTGCGAGCGGAGACTGGAAGAGCGCAATCACGGCTCGAATTGCTGGTGCGATTACTGCGAGAATTTGAGAAGGACTACGATCGATTTTTGCACGAAGGTGTGGCGAGCGTGGTGAAGCGATTCGAGACGGTATCGAGTTATGCGCATGGCAAGCGTGTACGGATCACGAACGATGGAGAAAGTTTCCTGGGCACCACGGCCGGGCTGGGCCCGGAAGGCTTGTTGCAGGTGGAGCGGGATGATGGGAAGGTGGTCACAGTGATCGCTGGCGACGTTACGGAGGCACGTTAGATGCTGCTGACGATGGACGTGGGAAACACCAACACGGTCCTGGGCGTTTTCCGTGGCACCGAACTGATTGCCAACTGGCGACTGACCACGGCGCGTGCTCAGACGATTGATGAATACGGGGTGCTCACCCGCAATTTGTTTACGCTGGCCGGGTTGGACCGCGCTGCGATTGGCGGAGTAATTATTAGCTCGGTCGTTCCGCCAGTGAATTGGACGCTAGCGGAGATGGCGCGGATATATCTGGGAAAGAAAGCGTTGTTCGTAGAGCTTGGCGTCAAGACTGGGATGGCTGTACTCGTGGATAATCCTGCGGAAGTCGGCGCGGATCGCATCGTTAATGGAGTCGCGGCGTTTCATAAATTTGGTGGGCCGTGCATCGTCGTGGATTTCGGTACGGCCATTACGTTTGACGTGATTTCCGCACGCGGAGAATATCTGGGCGGTGCCATCGCGCCAGGGCTAGGAATCTCGTCGGAAGCGCTGTTTGCGCGCGCGGCGAGATTGCCGCGCGTGGAAATCAAGGATCCGGGAAGAGTGATCGGAACGAATACCGTGACGCACATGCAAGCGGGGCTCTATTACGGCGCGGTGGACATGGTCGACGGGATGCTGACGCGCATGAAAGCAGAGCTGGGTCGCGAAGTAACCGTTGTGGCCACAGGCGGGCAAGCGAGCCTGGTGGCGCGCGGCTCAAAACACATTCAGCATACGGACGAATTCCTCACCCTCACTGGCCTGCGCCTGATCTGGGAGAAGAATCAGCCGGCTGAGGCTGGAAAATCCGCTGCTGGCGACCGAGAAAACCAGAGCGCCGTAACGGAGAAAAAGGTTCAACGATAGACCGCCGCGCAGAACGCAACGATTGCGGTTACCCCATGAACATGGATAGCTGGAACTACTTCAACTACTTTACAGAAATAGAAGAATATTTCTGGAAGAAGCGCGGGGCACATCTACTGGTGTCGCCTCTGGATTGGGCCATCATGGAGACCTGGCAAAAGGCCGGAGTCCCTTTGGAAGCCGCGCTCAAAGGGATTGACCGCGCTTACGAAAGTTACCAGAGATCGCGGCGCGGGGCAGGTAAGGCGCTCAAAAGCCTCGCCTACTGTACAGACGCGGTTTTGGAAGCGGCGGAAGAACAGCAGGAAGCAGCAGCGGGAAGCACGCAAAAGAATGGAGGTGCTATAACAAGGGAGCCGTTCGCACGTGGCGAGCTTCGCGCGTACTTCACCGCAAATTCCGCAAGCCTGGTTGCAGTGGCGGAAAAGCATCATTCGCAACAACCCGAGTTGGCTTCACGGCTGAAGGAAATAGCGCGTTCGATCGAAGCAAGTCAGACATTGCTGGATACCCCTGGCGCGTTGGACCTGGAAGATTTGGAGCGGCGTCTGACGATTCTCGATGAGAAACTGCATGCTGTCCTTATGAGCCATGCCAGCGAAGAATTGATGTTGAAAATCCGGCGGGAAGTGGATCGACAATTGGCAGCCTACCGCCGCAAGATGAAGGCCGAGCAATTGGCCTTGGTTGAGAAACAGTATATGCAAAAGCGATTACTCGAGGAGTATGGATTGCCGCGGTTGAGTCTTTATTACTTTTCCTAATGGCTTGCTCTGGATCGACCGTTTATAAAACATCCGCCTTTTATTTTCATGCGAAACAAAGCAGAATAGGGAACACTTATATGCCTGAAGAGTTAATATTATCGATTGAGAAGCTTGTCTACGGCGGGGACGGCTTGGCGCACGCCAATGGAAATACCGTATTTGTACCTTACGTGCTGCCGGAAGAAATGGTCCGCGCGGCAACAAAGTCCAAGAAAAAGAATTTGATTTGGGCGGAACTGTTGGAGGTAACCTCGCCTTCCAAGGCGCGCGTGAAAGCGTCGTGCCCGCACTTCCAAACTTGCGGCGGATGCCACTACCAGCATATTCAGGCAGCTGAACAGGTGCGCCTGAAGAAGGAAATATTGCGCGAAACATTATCGCGCCTAGGCAGGGTTCAATGGACGCAAGACATCATTGAGCACACGGGTGAGCCATATGGTTACCGCAACCGCGCCCAGTGGGCTGTCCGTAGCGGCATGCCGCGTGCGCTCGGATATTTTCTGCCGGAGAGCTCCGTAATTTTACCCATCGACGCATGCCCTGTGCTCTCGCCGGGCTTAGCTCGAGCGTTTAGCGAATTGCAGGAGATGGCTCGTTCTGGGAACTTGCCTGCAGGAATTTTGGAAATCGAGGCGTTCACCGACTCGGCCGACGAAAAGATTGCGCTGAATGTGGCCTTCGAGAAGTTTTCAAAGCCACCCGCGGAACTGGCGGCCGCGCTGCGTGGCTCCGTATCGCGGATCGAAAGCCTGTTGCAGCTCGACAAGAAAACAAACCGCTTTGATCTGACAGGTCCGGGATTTTTAATGCACGATGCAGGCGGGTACCTCTTCCAAGTGAGTCACCTGTCTTTTTTCCAGGTCAACCGCTTTCTAATTGAGGACTTACAGAAGACCGTGACGGCCGGAGCGAAGGGCGACGTGGCATTAGATTTATACGCGGGCGTCGGCTTTTTTACCTTGCCGCTGGCGCGAAACTTCCAAAAAGTGGTGAGTGTGGATGCCAACCTGGCAGCGACACGCGATTTGTCTGCCAACGCGGCGGCTGCCGGCGTGACGATCACTTCGCACAATGAACATGCGGAAGATTATCTGAAAAAGACGACAGAAAAGCCGCAATTTGTGGTGCTCGATCCACCCCGAGCGGGGCTGGGAGCGGAGGCAGCTGCAAAACTTGCGGCATTGGGCGCCGCAGAAATGGCGTACCTTTCCTGCGACCCGTCGACTTTGGCGCGAGATTTGGCTGTGCTGACGGGTTCAGCAAAGAACGCGGGCCATGGCGCTACGACTGGAGCGCGCTACGAAATTTCAGAGATGCACTTGTTTGATTTATTTCCTCAGACTTTCCACATTGAAACGCTTGTGAGGTTGCGAAAAGTCTTATGAGACTGCCGGTCGTAGCGATGAGCAGATGTTTTGCCGCTGACATCGCTTTCGGCCTTTCACCACGCATTGCGCACCATACCGACTCGCGAGTCCTTTTCGTTTTCTGTTTCCTACGACTACGTTAGAGGCTTCAGGTCATACGCAAGCGCCAGATCAAAACCAAAACCGCCAACAATAGTAAGAATCCCACCGCAGCTTGCCATTCGTGATTTTTCTTGTACTGCGCAAACGAAAATTTGTCTGAGCTCGGGAACGTGGCGCGTCGAGGCACAAGTTGCGGAAAAAATAATGGCACACTGCGAGCATATTGCTCGAACGGCTCGCCATGGCGCACACGCAGCTCCTGCTCCTCGCGACGCATCACGATGGAGTAGAAAAGCGCAAAATAGCCAAGAAGTGCCAGGGCAGAAACTGCTGAGCGCGTTGCGATCGCAGCACCCAGAGCCAGCATGGCGCTGCCAAGATAAAGAGGATTGCGCGTATAGGCGTAAGGACCAGTGACTGTCAGGACTTGCTGTTTATGGAGATAGCCTGCGGCATAGGCACGAAGCGATAAGCCAATGAAGCCCACCAACCCACCACAAAGAATGCTGCTCGGCAAAGGCTGGGAGAACCACAGCACCGCGATTGCCAGTGGATAGCCGAGTCGAACGCGCCAGCGAACGAAGAACGCGCCAGCAGTGCTCACTCTGGTGCTCCGATCCTGCGGTGCACCGCATCCAACACTTCTTCCACTTGAATTGCCAGCATCGCTGGGTCCGTTTGATCACTGCGGCGATGCGTGGTAATCGCGTGGGGTGCGCGAAGAACGATATCGCGTGCCGCAATTTCCTCAACCGGATGTGTTGTGCTGCCGTCTTGCTGGTCCGTGATTCTATATGGGCCATTCCGCGCGGGATCGGTGGGCCCGAAGAGTGCAACAACGGGTGCGCCTAGTGCAATAGCGAGATGAAGCGGACCGGTATCACCACCAACAATGCATCGCGCATTGCGCAACAGGATCATTAGAGAGCGGAGGTCCCCATTATAGAGAAGCGGAGCGGCGTCGCCACTCGCGTCGCGGACACGCCCAGCCAATTGTTCTTCGCCTGGACCGTAATTCACGACGCAGCGAATGTCGAGCGAGTTGCGGATCATGCGGCAAAGTGCGCCAAAGCGCTCGGCCGGCCAGCACTTCGAGCGCCAGCCACCCCCGGGACTAAGAACAATATAGCCGTCGAAGCCCGGGGCCGGTAACGGGCTGCCACTTACCGCCTCCGCTTGCGACGGGATGCGCAGCATGTAATTTGCTACTCCTTTGCGCGCACCGGCCCGCACGGATAATTCGCCATTTTGATCGGCAATGTGCGTTGCGGCACAATGCACCCGATCGGTATAAAGAATAGGCACGCCAAATTCGCGAACAGTGCTTGAAGAGAAGCCGACCCTGCGCTTGACTCCACCGAAAAATGGAAGTGTGGCGGACTTCCACAATCCCTGATAATCGATCGCTGCGTGGAATTCTGATTCACGAACGCGGCGAATAGTTGCGCGCAGCGCCGCAAGTGAGCGCGTCTCCGTGGTCCAAACCTGCGAAGCAAGCGAACTGCATTCCACAAGAACCTTCCAACGCGGATGCGTGAGCCAAATAATTTCAGAGGCTGGAAAGGATTCGCGGAGACCAGCGACGGCGGGAAACGTGTGCACAATGTCACCCAGCGAACTTAGGCGCACCACAAGAAAGCGAGGCTCAGGCATTCGGCGCTCTGCGGATAGTCTCCAAAAGATCGCGGGTGGAATGATTCTTCAGGTCGCCAACAATGGCAACGCGGATCCCGAGGCGCGCGGCCGTATGGCGTTCTGGCACGGTATCGAGAGTGTAGTCGGTGCCTTTGGCGTGCACCTCAGGACGCAGGTCCTCCAGAAGACCTTCGACGTTGGGTTCGTTAAAGAGAACCACGTAATCGACGCACCGTAGGGCAGCCACAAGCTGCGCGCGGGATTGTTCGTCGAGGATGGGGCGGCCCGGGCCTTTCAGCCGAGTCACGCTGCCGTCGGCATTCACGCCCACCACGAGCAAGTCTCCCTGTTGGCGCGCATCTTGCAGATAGCGCACATGCCCCACATGCAGAGTGTCAAAGCAGCCGTTGGCAAGAACGACGCGGTGGCCGCGGCGCTTTTCTTCTGTCAGAAGAGGCCGTAGATCTTTCAGGGCAACGATCTTGGATAGGGCTGGCCGCATGGATCAGGGCGCCACGCCCTCAACTTCTCGACGGAAAGCGCCGAGCAGTTCCGCGCGAGATACCGTGGCCGTGCTGCGCTTCATCACCACAAGACCGCCGGCAATATTGGCGACATGCGCCGCCTCCAGGGGCGTAGCACCGCAGGCCCACGCCAACGTGTAGGCGGCGAGGACGGTGTCGCCGGCCCCGGTAACATCGACGGCTTGGTCGCTGCCATGAACAGGAATATGCGTAATGCGTTTGCCGCGTTCGAAGAGCGCGACGCCGTGGCGTCCCCGCGTTACGAGAAGCGCTTCGAGCTTCATTTTGGAGAGGGTAGCGTGACCACAGCTAGCAAGCTCGGCGAGATCCTGACCAATGCTCCGGTGGTGCATCGCTTCGAGCTCCGCTTCATTTGGCGTAGCCGAAGTGAGTCCCGCGTTTGCATATTCCTGCAGCTGATAACGCGCGTCCAGAGTGATCGGGAGCACTCCCTTGCGCTGGGAGGAAGCTTCGCGAATCAGCTCCGGCGTGGAAATGCCGAAACCGTAATCAGACACGGCAAGTGCGTCAGCAGCACGCAATTTGGCGCGCAGCGCTTGCCGTAACTTTTTGGTTGCGCTCTGCGGAAGCGGCGACTGCGGCTCGCGATCAACGCGCAGGACCTGCTGCGCGGTGGTGTGCGGCCAGCCGGCAAGGAAGCGTGTCTTGGTTGGCGTGGTCCAGCCCTTAACTCGCAGGATGCTGGAAACATCGACGTCGCGTTCACGAAAGTACCCGATTAGCGCCTCTCCCGCTGCGTCGTCACCTACAGCAGTAACGGGAAGAACGCGTGCTCCCAGCGCGGCGAGATTATTGGCGGCGTTCGCACCACCTCCGGGAACAAGTTGCGTTTCGCGATGCCGCAGGATCAGCACGGGGGCTTCGCGCGAAACCCGGGAAATCTCGCCGAATTGAAATTCATCGGCGACGAAATCTCCAAGCACCACGATCGTTTTCGACGAGAATCGCTCGACACACTCGGCGAGAGCGAGAAGATCTACTGATGGCGACAAACTCTTCTGAGCAAGCTCTCCTCTCATTGGCGAACGCTTCATTTACTTTGCCTCAAAATCCAGTCGGTGGCCTCGGTGAGGTCCTCCGCGATAAAGTCAGGCTTTACGGTCCACGTTGCGCCGTGCCAAAGAAGTTCCCCAGCGCCGTAGCCCGTGCGCACCAAAATGCCGCGCGCACCTGCGGCTGCAGCAAGTTGCAGGTCGACATAACGATCGCCGACCACGAAAGATCGCTCAAGATCGAGCGCATGTTTTTCCGCCGCGCGTTGGAGCATACCGATCAGCGGCTTACGGCAACTGCATTGATCTGTAGCGATGTGCGGGCAGTAGTAGATCGCATCGACGCGCGCGTCGCCGGCAGCCAGTTGTTGCGTCATGACCTCATGTACCGCTTGCACCAGCGATTCCGGGAAGTAGCCCCGGCCCACTCCAGATTGGTTGGTAACGACAATCACTGGCACGCCAGCTTGATTGAAACGTCGAATGGCAGCCGTCGCAAATGGAAACATACGAAAACGGGAGGCATGATTCAAGTAACCAACTTCCTCGGACATTGTCCCGTCGCGGTCAAGGAAGACCGCCGAACGCAGCGAGCGTTCAGGCACGTTGCACCTCAATGGATGGTAGCCACCTTTTCACGGCCGTTTCCGCCATGTCGGTGGTGATGCGTGTCATACAACGATGGTCAGTCGGGCATCGGCGAAGGAAGCAGGGGCTGCAATATGGTTTTTCCTGGACGATCGTGCACCGCGGTGTAACCGGCGCAGTGCCATTTGGATCAGTCGGCCCAAAGATAGCCACCGTGGGAAGTCCCACCGCCGCGGCCACGTGCATGGCCCCCGAATCGTTCCCAATGAAGAGATGGCATTTCGACAGTAGTGCCGGAAGATCAGCGATGGTCGTTTTCCCGGTCAGGTCAATGGGTGATCCGCGCATTTGGGCAGCAATGGCTGCGGACACACTTGCTTCGGCGGCCGTGCCAAAAAGGATGACATCCGTGTCGTTCTGAGATTGTATGCGGTTCGCTAACTCCGCGAAGCGCGAGGGTAGCCAGCATTTCGCGGATCCGTAAGATGCGCCAGGGCCGACGGCGATGCGGATGGAGTGCGGTCGCGCTCCCGCGTCGGTGAGAATTTGTGCAGCGCGCCGCTGATTTTCTTCTGGCACGCGAAGACTGATCGACGGCTCCTCGGAGAGTGAATCCAGCCAACCTGCGCGTCGAAGCAGCTCCAAATAATAATACTTTTCATGCGCAGGAATTTCCCCGCGTTTGGGAACTGCAACGGCCTTTGTCAACAAGAAGCTGCGTGCGTCGCGAGCGTAGCCGATACGCTCTGGGATTTCTGCCCGCCACGCCAGCCATGCTGCGTCGAAGGCGTTTTGCAGAAGGAGAGCGACATCGAATTTGTGGGCGCGAAGCTCGGCGGCCAGGCGCTCACGACCCGATATTCCAGCATGCGCGCCACGAGGGTCGTAAGAAATTAATTGGTCGGCGATATTTTGCTGACGATAAAGGTCGGCGACGTAAGGGTGGGCAACAATCGAAATTTGCGCATCGTTGAACCGGCTACGCACGGCACGCAGTGCGGGGAGGCCCATAATGGCGTCGCCCACCCAATTCGTGGCGCGGATCAGAATCTTCATGCGGCGGCTCCCCGAGTCGATTGCAACGTGCCCTTGATGGCGGCCATCAATTCGTCTTCGCGCCTGAGTACGAAATCGATGACCGCGATGTAGACGGGCAATTTTTGCGGCCGCACCTCTGCGAGGTTGTACAAATCCTTCTCCGTGGTAACAAACGCCTTGGCCCCGCATTGGTCGGCGACCTGCTCAAGCGATCTCGCCTCGGCCGGAGTGTAGCGATGATGATCTGCAAAAGCCATGTGACCAGCAATCGGAACACCCCAATCGCGCAAATCGCTAAAAAATGCCTCAGGATTCCCAATTCCGCAAAAAGCAAAAAACGGCTCGGAGCCGATTGCGCCGAGGCAGTGAAGCGATTCGTCTCCGCCAAGTAACTTGAATCCCAATAGTCTAGTAGTGGCGGCAAAAAGCGGAAACTTACACAGCTTTTGGAGCGCTTCCTGAGCACCTGCCGCACTCTCGGTGCGCGTGAATATCACTAAATCAGCTCGGTCCAATGCGGTGAGGCGTTCTCTCATCGTCCCCGCAGGCAGCAAGAGCTGGTGTCCGAGTTGACGCGAAGCGTCAATCAGGACGATGTCCAAGTCGCGAGCAAGTTGTAAGTGTTGGAAGCCGTCGTCGAGCAGGAAGACGTCGATGGGCTGTTGGGTCATTATGCGCTGGCCTTCGGCAAAACGATTCTTACCGACGCCGAAGGCGACGCGCGTTTGCAAGCGATGCTTCATGACTTCCACTTCGTCGCTGGTGCCATCAGCGCCGCGATATCCTCGGCTAAGGATGGCCACGCGTTTCCCTTCGTCGAGAAACTTTTTGGCCAGCCAAAGCACCATGGGCGTTTTACCGGTTCCACCCACTGTGAGATTACCTACACTGACCACCGTGGCCGCCAGGCGCTTCTGGCTCAGCCAACCATGCGCGTACAGCCACGCACGGAGATGGACATGCCATCCGTACAGTAGTGAAAATGGCCACAGCAGGGTGCGAGCTAGCGGAGAAATGTTCATCGATCGTCTCGATGTGACACCGCTGCGTCGTTCAACTGCTTGGCGATTTCCGCCAGGGCGCGGTCCGTGGCCCCGCGGCTATATTCAACCAACTGACGCGCGGTCTCACCCATCTTGCGCATGCGCTCCGGATTGCGCAGAAGTTCAATCCACGCGACGCCCGCATCCTCCGGACTTTCCACCTGAACGGCTGCGCCTGCAGAAACGAAGCGCGCAGCCATTTCGGCAAAATTCTCCATCGATGGGCCAAAGACAGGAATTTTGCCGAAGGCCGCTGGCTCCAAAATATTATGTCCGCCGGCGGGAACAAGCGAGCCGCCAATGAAAACCCCGTCCGCAACACGATACAGTGAGGCAAGCTCGCCAATGCTGTCGAGGAGAATTACCGTGACATCTCCGGGGAGTCGCCCGTCGACGGAACTTCGAGATTTCTCGGCAACATCGGTAGGCGTCAACTCCGAGCGGCGTAGAAATTTGCGGCGCGATTCATGGATAAAGTCGGCCGCGGCTTCAAAGCGTTCCGGTTTGCGCGGGGCGAGGACCAGGAGCGCGTTCCGATATTCGCCTTGCAAAGTGCCAAAGGCGATGAGCGCGAGTGGCTCCTCGCTGGCCACCACGCTGCCGGCAACGATAACGGGGGAGCGTCCCTGGCGTCGGGCTTCCGTTTCCAGCCATTGCGAAATCGCTGTCGGCGCGGCAAGCTCCAGATCGTATTTTAGGTTCCCACTGACGCAAACGCGCTCGCCGGCTGCGCCCAGAGCACGCAGGCGTTCGGCGTCTCTTTCCGTCTGCATCAGGAAAGCAGTGGCGTCGCCAAGAACGCGCCGCAGAAACGGGCGCAGAAAAAATCCGAAAGCATTGAGGCAACGACGGTACCGCGTGAAGGATCGATCGGAAATGCGGCCGCTGACAAACAGCACAGGGACTTTGCGGCGTCGCGCTTCATGAAGAAAATTCGGCCAAATTTCAGTTTCCAGAATGATGACCACCGCGGGCCGAACAGCATCGAGCGCACGGCGAACACAGAAAGCCCAATCCAGCGGAAAAGAAAGCACCACGTCAGCGAACGGCATGCGTTCGCGTGCGAGCGCTTGACCTGTGATAGTAGTCGTAGAGACTACCAGCCGACGTCGGGGATGAGCCTCCTTCAAGCGGCGCGCCAACGTCACGCCCGAAAGAACTTCGCCCACGGAAACCGCATGGATCCAAATAGCTTCCGGGCGGTCCGCGGCGCGTTTGTTCAACGAAGGAAAGGAAAGCCCCAGGCGCTCCCGGAGATTGGAAAAATATTTGCCGTGCCGAGTTCCTTGCACCACCCAGTACGGCAGGAGCATCACTGCCGCGACACCCATCAAAAGGCTGTAAACGAAATACACCAAACGTGGCTCCGGTCTGTTCCGCTCCGCCGCGAGCTAAGATAGCGTGCTGGCAGGGCAACCCTGCCGTTACCTAAGGAATCGAAGGCGACGTGATCACAAAATTCTATTATAACTCGATGCCTAACCTAACCTTCGTAGTTGCTTTCCTTGCGGCTGCTTTATCAGCGGACGGGCGCGGTCTGTCTTTGCCGCAGACCGTCGTGAAGAGTGCCTCGCTGGAGTCCCACGAGGGACTGACAATTTCCGTTCAGGCTTGGGCGGATCCGGCGCAGTACAAAGAGCGATTTCCTCAAAAGTCTCCATACTCCGCCGGGATTTTAGCAGTACACGTGGCCTTTCGTAACGATGCGGACGAAGCGGTCAGAATTGGCGTGGATCGCATACGTTTGTCGCTGCGCGTTGATGAGGACAATCGGCAGCAGTTGGAGCCGCTGAGTGCGGATGAAGTGGCAGACGGCATATTCAAGCCAAGTGGTAAAGACCCCACCGCCACGCGCAAGAAACTGCCATTCCCCACTGGTGCGCCCAAGGGTCGCAAGGATAAACACTGGACGGAAGTTCAGCGCCAGGCTGAAGAAGCTGGGCTCCCCACTCGCATCGTGGCCCCGCATAGCACCGTTCAAGGACTCCTGTACTTTGACCTGCAAGGACAATTCGAGCTGTTAAGCTCCGCACACCTCTATGTCCCAGACATTGCGGTGATGAAACAGAATCGGTCGCTAACTTATTTCGACATCGACCTGAGCCGGTCTTCAACTAACTGAGTGTTTCCTCCCGATCAAAATATTCGAAAGACTCAATAACATTTCGCCGGTTTGCGCCGTGCGGTGCGCTCGGCTACCATGAGCTGTGCAAAATATTTCTGAATTTCGCGGCCGCGGACAAGTATTGACTCTCCTCGACGAGCTAAACCCTGAACAACGCCGCGCCGCCGAAACCACCGAAGGCCCCGTACTGGTTCTGGCCGGCGCGGGAACCGGCAAAACACGCGCGATAACCTATCGCATGGCCAATCTGATCGCCAGCGGCATACCCGCGGACGCCATCCTGGCGGTCACTTTCACCAATAAAGCTGCGGAAGAAATGCGCAATCGTGTTTCGAACATTCTTATTCGCGCTGGCGTGCCTTCCGCTCAACCCTGGCTCTCCACATTTCATTCGCTGTGCGCGCGTTTATTGCGGAGAGAAGCTGCCAGCGCCGCACTCCCGCGCGATTTTGCGATTTTCGACGACGATGACCAACTGACAGCGGTGAAACTCGTGATGAGCGCTCTGCAAATCGAAGACGATGCCGTGACACCCCGCATCGTGTTGAGTCGAATCAGCCACGCAAAAAATCATGGCAAAACTCCCGAGACGCTTCGCGCTGAAGCCCACGAACCAACTGCGCGTCGCGTCGCGGACATTTACGTCGCTTACGAAAAACAGCTTCACCAGAGCAGTGCTCTCGATTTCGACGATCTGCTGCTTCGCTCGGCAAAATTGCTGCGCGAATCAGCTGCCGTGCGGGAAAAGTGGCAGGCGCGCTTCCAATACATTCACGTCGATGAATATCAGGATACTAATCGTGTTCAATATGAGCTCTTACGTTTGCTGACTAGTCCCAAACAAAATGTGTGCGTGGTGGGTGACGAAGATCAGTCCATCTATCGGTGGCGTGGTGCTGATGTCTCCATCCTACTCAGTTTTTCGCGCGACTTTCCCAACGCCCAAGTTATAAAGCTGGAGCGCAACTACCGCTCCACCCAGAATATTCTGGACGCCGCCGGCGCCGTCGTATCCAACAACCCGGAGCGTCTGGGAAAATCGCTACAAGCGGAAAAAGGGGCGGGCGGCAATCTCCGCTATTTCGAGACTCGTGATGCTCAGGGCGAAGCCGAATTTGTCGCCACGGAGCTCGAGCGGATTCTTAACGACGACACCTCCCAGACTTGTGCCGTCGAATATCGTACAAACTTCCAATCGCGCGCTTTCGAAGAGGCTTTCCGGCGGCGCGGTATTCGCTACAAACTGGTTGGCGGTTTCAGCTTCTACGAACGTGCGGAAGTCAAGGACGCGCTGGCGTACGTTCGCTTGGCGATGCATGCGGAGGACGACATTGCGCTTCACCGTGTGCTCAATGTCCCGCCGCGCGGAATCGGCAAGACCACGCTGGACGCCTTGCGGGAGACGGCCAGACTGGACGGTACGTCTTTGTGGCAAGCCATCGAAAAATTCGTCTCTGGCGCTGCTGCAGGACGCGCGGTTGCGCCGCTGAAAGCCTTTCACGCTCTTATCATCAAGCTGCAGGAAGCCTTCGCGCAAAATGAACCGGCGGAATTTTTGCACACCGTGCTGGAAGAAACCGGTTATATGGACATGTTGAAGGACCGCAACACGCCGGACGATGTGGCGCGCCTCGAAAATCTCGAGGAATTAAGCAGCGCGGTTGCCGAGAGCGTCGAGGCCGGTGAGACCTTCACGGACTTCCTGGACGCCGCGGCCCTGGTAAGCGACGCCGATTCCTTCGAAGACCAACCTGGCGTTACGCTGATTACTTTGCACAGTACGAAAGGACTGGAATTCGATCACGTTTTTCTAACTGGCATGGAAGAAGGTATTTGCCCTCATAGCCGCTCCCTTAATGAGGAAAAAGGGATCGAGGAAGAACGCCGGCTGTGCTACGTTGGGATGACCAGGGCACGCACGTCCCTCACCTTAACACGCGCGATCTACCGCCGAATTTTTGGCAACGAGCAGCAAATGCGTGCTTCCACCTCTTCGCGTTTCTTGGCGGAAATTCCTTCTGAATTGGTGGAGACCGTGCACGGCTCTATGGCGGAAATCGGAGAGAAGCGGCGTTACGAACCCGATCCGGAATATTCCTATTCGCCCGAAGAATTTTTGCGGCGTGTGCGTGGACCGCAGAGACAAGCGGACGCGGCATCGCGTCGTCAAACCAGCCAAAATAATTTTGTGCGCCCGCCGTTAAAACGCGGCGCGCATGCCGATCCCATGCTCGGCCGAAAAGTGCGGCATCCCACTTACGGCGTGGGTACTATCGTCGGCGTGGAGGGTGACGATGAGGACCGCCGCGTCTCCGTGAGCTTCACCGGGCGCGGAACCAAGAAATTTATTGAACGCTACGCTCAGCTAGAGCCCGTCTAATTTCCCTATGTTGCGCAATGATTCGCCGCAAGGTACATTGAGGCGCGCCATCATTCCCATCCGGACAAGCGGGGCATGCAATCCGCCGGACACTGGTTAGGGATCGGAGAGCTTGGGTGGGATCACAACTCCTACGCTGCAAAGACATTGACCAGCTCGTCTCGGATTCTGAACACCCCGAAAAACGTCTCAAGAAAACCCTTGGTTGGATCAGCCTAACCGCTCTTGGTATTGGCGCCATCATCGGTACGGGCATCTTCGTTCTCACCGGCACTGCGGCGGCCGGTGAGCAAGTGGAAGTTCCCTCCCTGCTCAAGGCGCCTGTTCTGGATGTCCTTTTTCACGGCATGCACGCCACCGGCATTTCTGGCAGACCCGGGGCCGGTCCGGCGATCGCGCTGTCGTTCTTCTTGGTGGCCATTGTGTGCGGGTTTGCTGGGCTGTGTTACGCCGAACTTGCTTCCATGATTCCGATTGCCGGCAGCGCCTACACTTATACTTACGCGACGATGGGCGAAATGGTGGCGTGGATCATCGGCTGGGACCTGATCCTCGAATACGCGGTTTCCAACATGGCCGTTGCCGTGGGTTTCTCGGCATATATCAATAGTCTTCTGGATGGCTTCGGCATTCATCTGCCGCCTTACCTCAGTACCCCCGCATATACCCCAGCGGCAGGCTGGACCTTGCACTTCAACATCGTTGGGTTTTTGATCGTCATGCTTCTCACCATACTTCTGGTAATAGGAATCCGCGAGTCCGCCGAAACGAACAGTGTCATGGTAGGAATCAAACTTGTCGCGATTTTTGTCTTCATTGTTTTTGCATCAAAATACATTCAGCCGGCCAATTGGCACCCCTTCATGCCCAACGGTTTTCAAGGCGTATTGACCGGTGGTGCCATTGTCTTCTTCAGTTACATCGGGTTTGACTCCGTATCCACCGCTGCCGAGGAATGCAAGAATCCGAAGCGCGATTTGCCGCTCGGAATCATGGCTTCCCTATTCATTTGTGCGCTGCTCTACGTTGGGGTGGCCATCGTATTAACCGGCATCCAGCCTTATCACATCTTTCGCGGCGATGCGGCGCCCGTTGCCACTGCCTTGCACAACATCGGCCTCGATAGTCTCCAGCGTTGGGTCACCATCGGAGCGTTGATGGGCATGATCTCTTCCTTACTCGTTTACCAGTACGGCCAAGCTCGCGTGTGGTTTGCGATGTCGCGCGACGGGTTGCTTCCGGGAGCGTTCTGCAAAGTGCATAAGCGTTTTCGCACTCCGCATATCGCCACGTTCGTGGCTGGCATCTTCGTGGGTGTACCCGCCGGGATTTTCGACATCGGTACGCTCGCCGACCTTTCCAACATCGGTACGCTATTTGCCTTCGTGCTGGTAGCGATTGCAGTACTCGTCTTGCGCAAATCGCAACCCGATCGGCCGCGCGGATTTCGCGTCCCGCTGGTTCCCCTGATTCCCATCCTCTCGATCTTGTGCTGTCTGGTGCTTATGGCTAGCCTGACGCTCGAAAACTGGATACGCTTTTTCTTATGGCTGGCCATCGGACTTGTGATTTACTTTTTCTATAGCCGCAAGCGCAGTACCTTGCGGACATCCACCGGGGCCTAGTGTTTTGTACGAATGAGGGCCATGATCGCCAAAGAATCCCAGAAGCGCGCAGCCATCCTGCTTGCCGTCGTTACGGTATGTGTCCTCTTCCCGCAATACGCGCGCGCCTGGGGCCGCAATGGAAACAAGCTGGTCCTTAATAAAGCAATCGAAACCTTGCCGCCTGATATTCGCGATTTTTTCGAAGCAAACCGCGCATTTTTGTTGCAGCACGTCACTGACCCGTTGGACGCCATGTCCAAAACGCCTGCTGAGCGCCATAACCACTTTCTCTATCTGGACAAATATGGCCGCTTCCCGTTCGACGCGTTGCCCCGAAGTTACAAAGCGGCGGTTGCCAAGTTTGGCAAAACCAAAATCGCTGCCAACGGACTGCTGCCCTGGCAGGTTGGCGTCTACAGCCAAAAGCTGACCGAAGCTCTTAAGGCCGGGCGCTGGGACGAAGCAAAGCTGGACGCCGCCATCCTCGCTGACTACGTCGCGGAGACTCACGATCCCTTTAACACCACTGACGATTTTGACGGCCATTTGAGTGGCCAATTGGGAATCAATGACCGCTTCGGCACCACCCTTGTTGACCGTTATTCCTCTTTCTTTCCCATGCGGCCCACTGATGCCACCTTCATCAGCGACCCTACGGATTTTGCTTTTGAAGCGTGCCTCACCTCGCACAGTTCTTTGGAAATGATCCTTCTGGCCGATCGCAACTCCCGCCATGGAGAAAAATCCTATACTGACGAATACTACGATCGCTTTTACAACCAGTCCGCGGTTATTTTGATCCGCCAGCTTTCCAGTGCCGCCACTGATGTCGGTTCTTACTGGCTCACCGCGTGGGTCAACGCGGGACGCCCGCAATTGCCGCATTGATTCCATCCCGGATGACGCCGGAACTTCTTTCTAGCCGCATCGCTTTCCTGCCGAAAGCCGAACTGCACCTGCATCTCGAGGGCAGCATCCAGGCGGCGACGGCATGTGCTCTGGCGGCGCGCCAAGGGCTCCGCATTACTTCAGACGAAGTGCAGCAACGCTATGCCTGCCGTGATTTCACGGCCTTCATCGAAGCCTTTAAGTGGGTAACTTCTCTTCTCCTTGAGCCTGACGACTATGCGTTGATCGCGCAGGACCTCGCCGAGCATCTGCTTACCCAAGGTGTCGCATATGCGGAAATAACACTCTCCGTCGGCGTGATGTTGCTGCGAAAACAACGGCCCGAAGCAAATTTCGAAGCCATCCTGCGCGCCACCGAACCTTTTCTCAATCGTGGCCTCCGCATAAGCTGGGTGTTTGACGCGGTGCGGCAATTCGGCCCTGAACAAGCCATGCGCGTGGTTGATGCAGCCGAGCGCTGTGCGTCGAAATCCATCGTGGCTTTTGGCATTGGCGGCGATGAGCTTAGCGTCGCTGCCCGGGAGTTTCAGCCAGCCTATGAAAAAGCCGCCGAAATCGGCCTCCACCGTCTAATGCATGCCGGCGAATTGGGCGGCGCGGATAAAATTCGCGAAGCAATCGAATTGCTCGGAGCGGAACGCATCGGGCATGGCATTGCCGCCATCCACGATCCTGCTCTTATGGATCTGCTGGCTCACCGCCGCATCCCCTTGGAGATTTGTCCCGAAAGTAACCTCCGGACCGGCGCGCTGGCGCGGCAATTAGGAACCGATGTGGCCGGCATCGGCCAACACCCTTTGCCGCGTCTATTTCGTCATGGAATCCCAGTCGTGCTTTCCACCGATGATCCAGCCATGTTCCATACCACTTTGCTCGCGGAATACGAGAACGCGGCGAAAATGGGACTCCGCGAAGACGAGTTACTTCGCATCGTCAAGATGGCCTTCGAACACGCTTTCTTTCCTCTCGCAGAACAGCACGCTTCTCAAGACCGCACTCTTAGCTGAACTGGCAAATTGATCGGTCCGACGCCTTTACGGATTTCCCTAGCTGTGCCCATCTGTGCCCGTGCCTCCCAAATCCGAAATGTTATACTGCACGCATGAAAGCACACGTCTGGGTAATGCCTAAGCGCACCGTTCTCGATCCTCAAGGACAAACCATCCGGCACGCTCTTTCTGGATTGGGTTATACCGCCGTTAAAGATGTGCGGCAGGGGAAATTCTTTGTTCTTCAGATCGAAGGCTGGAGCCGCGAAGAAGCCCAAAAACAGGTGGAACGCATTTCCAAGGAAGTTTTGACCAACCCCGTCATCGAAGAATACCGCTTCGAAATTATTGACTGAACCAAGCTGACCATTAAGCGGCGCGAGCAATGGGATCGCGCACGCCTGCCAATTCCTGGCCAACAACATGCCGCGTCCACACCCATAACCCGATTCGCAACCACCACGGCTCGATTTGCAAACAAAAACTACCATGCATGCTACGCTTTTAGAGAGTCCTCTTAGGGAGCATCTCGCATGTGCGGAATTGTCGGCTACATCGGTCCCAAAAAAGTTGTGCCGGTGATTATTGAAGGTCTAAGGAAGCTGGAATATCGCGGCTACGATTCCGCGGGCATCGCGGTGGTTACCAACGACGGCAAACTGGAGATTCGCCGCGCGTCGGGAAAACTTCGCAAGCTCGAAGAAGTGATTGCCGCATCTCCGATAGATGGCACGTACGGCATCGGACACACACGCTGGGCGACGCACGGCCGCCCAACAGAGGAAAACGCGCACCCTCATCGCGACTGCAGCGGACAAATCGTCGTTGTGCACAACGGAATCATCGAAAATTATCTGGAGTTAAAGGAAAAGCTGCAGCGCGAAGGCCACAAATTCGTTACCGAGACGGACACCGAAATCGTCGCCCACCTCGTGGAAAAGCACTCTCAGGGCGGTCTACCGCTGGAAGAATCTGTACGACGTTCACTCAAGGAATTACGCGGCATCTATGCGTTAGTTTTCTTATCCGCGAGAGATCCTCAGAAAATTATTGCGGCACGCTTGGGCCCCCCTTCTGTAATTGGACTTGGCCAGGGTGAATATTTCGTCGCTAGCGACATTCCCGCCTTGCTGGAACACACGCGAGAGATTTTCTTCCTTGCCGATGGCGATATCGCCGTGCTCACCCCTCAAGGCGTGCGCGTGATGGACCACGACGGTAATCCCGTGCAGCGGCCAGCTCAACATGTCGCCTGGGACCCCATCATGGTCGAAAAAGGTGGCTACAAGCATTTCATGCAAAAAGAAATCTTTGAGCAGCCCCGCGCCGTGCGCGACACTTTGCTCGGCCGCATTTCTCAAGACACCGGAAAAATCTTCCTCGGCGACATCCACCTCACGGAGCAGCAGTTCCGTGATTTTCAACAAGTGCGCATCGTCGCGTGTGGCACCAGCTGGCACGCCGCACTCGCCGGCAAATTTATGATTGAGCGTCTCGCCCGTTTGCCTGTAGAGGTCGATTACGGCAGCGAGTTTCGATATCGGGATCCTATCCTCGATTCAAATACCCTCACCGTTTGCATTAGCCAGTCCGGCGAAACAGCCGATACGCTGGCCGCTCAGCGCGAAGCCAAGCTCAAGGGTTCGCCAACCCTCGCAATTTGCAACGTTATCGGCTCGATGATCACTCGCGAGGCCGCCGGAACCATACCCACGCACGCCGGACCGGAAATTGGCGTAGCTTCCACCAAAGCTTTCACCGCGCAACTCACCGCCTTGCTTTTGTTGGCCGTACACCTGGGAAATGTGCGCGGAAAACTCACCGGCGAAGCGGCAAAAAACCTGCTTCAGGAATTCACCCGTATCCCCCACAAGATGGAAATGGTGCTGCAAACGGATGAGAGTGGATTTTATGAGAATCTAGCCAGGCAATTTTTCCGCTTTACTGACTTTTTGTACCTGGGCCGCGGCATTCATTATCCTATCGCTCTCGAAGGCGCCCTAAAACTCAAAGAAATCTCCTACATTCATGCCGAAGGCTACCCCGCCGGAGAAATGAAGCACGGGCCGAACGCATTGATCGACGAAAACCTGCCAGTCGTGGTGTTGGCCACCCGCGATGAGTCCGATCCTGAGGCCATGACTCGCTATGAAAAAAGCGTATCCAACATCAAGGAAGTCAAAGCCCGCGACGGCATTGTGATTTCCATTGTCACCGCCGGAGACCATCTGGCGTGCGAGGCTTCCGACCACATCATAGAACTGCCACCCGCTCCAGAACTGCTGGTGCCGCTCCTGGAGATCATTCCGCTGCAGCTTTTGGCCTATCACATCGCCGTCCGCCGTGGCTGCGACGTCGACCAACCGCGCAACCTCGCCAAGTCCGTCACCGTAGAGTAACCCGCGCTGTTTTCCGCTAAAATATAATCATGCTTCGATTCCTGCGGGCTAGTGTCGCCTGGACTTTTCTTCTGCTGCTTAGTGCGTTCCTCGCGATTTCGCAGTCGCCGGAGAACGCCACCGCACCCTTAAAAGCGGTCCGCGCGGAAGGCCAAAAGCTTCTCACCGAGCCGCAACTCGTCGCGCTGGCGGGCCTGGAGCCCGGCGCGCCAATCGGCCGCAAAGATTTGCAAGCCGCGGCCGACCGCTTGGTGCAAACCGGTCTCTTCTCCAAAGTAAACTATAGCTTTCAGACGCGCGCTGATGGCCTAGCGTTAACCTTCAACGTCGAGGAAGGCCTACGCATTCCAGCCTACTTCGACAATGTGCCTTGGTTTGCGGATACCGAAATAGCGGACGCCATTCGCAAGAAACTTCCGTTTTACGACGGTGCCCTTCCCGAAGCAGGAACCGTTGTGGACCAAGCCGCCGACGCCATCAACGCATTGCTGACCTCGCGCGGAATGCCCGCCAGCGTCGAGCATGAGGTCATCGCTAATCCGCTCGGCAACGGCAACGTGCAAGCATTTCGCGTCCAGGGCGCTGCTATGCAAATCGCCAAGCTCGAATTCAGCGATCCCGCCCTTGCTTCCTCCAAAATAATCCAGCAACATCTTCCGGAAATATTGGGCAAGGCCTATTCGCGCATGACCATCGACCTTTTTCTTTCCGAACAAGTAAAGCCCCTTTATCTTCAAAGAGGATATCTGCGCGTCAAGTTGGGGCCACCGGAGGTTCGCCTCACAGGCAATCCGAATGAGAAGCTCTCCGATCAGATCCCCGTCTTTGTGCCGGTTACGCCCGGTCCCGTTTATCACTGGAAAGATGTGCAATGGTCCGGCAACACTCTTTTGTCCAATTTCACGATAAATGACTTGCTTAAAGCGAAGCCGGGTAACATTGCTGATGGCATGGGAATCGAAGCTGGCTGGGACCGCGTGCGCGAAGAGTATGCCCGCCATGGTTACCTCGAAGTGAAGCTTGATCCGGTTGCGGCTTTCGATGAACAAGCGCACACCGTCGCCTACACGGTGAACGTTCACGAAGGCCAGCCGTACAAGTTCGGAAAGATGATCCTCACCGGCCTTTCGCCTGTTGCGGAGCGCCGTGTCCGCACCGCTTGGCCCATTGCGCCCGGCGAAATTTTCGACAAAATAAAGTTCGAGGAACTTCTCACAAATTTGCAAACCCATCCCCAGCGCGTTTTCGGCGAGCTTCCTGTGCATTTCGATCAAGTGGGACACTGGCTGCAGACGGATGCAACTAATCTGACCGTCGACATCCTTCTCGACTTCAAATAATCCCTGAATCCGCGCCTGCCAAGCCGCCACGTTTCCCACTCTGGGATATACTCATTCCTAGGATGGATACTCTGATTCGCATTTATAACAACAGCCGCGCGGCTCACACTGCGGAAGAAAAAGAGCAGCTTCTGCTCGCGCATCTCGCCGAAATTCCATCGCTGATCGTTGCGCTCTCTGGCGGAGCGGATTCCGCCTATCTTGCTTGGGCTTCACAACAATCCCTCGGCCAACGCGCTTTGTCGGTTACCGCGCTCTCGCCCAGTTTTTCCGCCCACGATCGCGCCACCGTCCAGCAGTTTGTTGCCAAGCTTGGCATCCGCCATGAATTCGTCGAAACGCACGAACTGGATAATCCTGCTTATCGCGCCAACACCTCTGACCGCTGCTACTTCTGCAAAGACGAACTTTTCTCTGTTCTCGACGCCATCGCCAGCGACCGTCAATTCGCCGCCGTTGCTTACGGCGTCAATGCGGATGACACTTTGGATTTTCGTCCCGGGCATCGCGCCGCGACGCAGCATCGCGTGCTCGCTCCATTGTTGGATGCTCAGCTCGCTAAGGCAGAGATTCGCCGCCTCTCTGAACGCGCGGGACTCCCCACCTGGGACCGTCCTGCCTCCGCATGTCTCGCATCGCGCCTCCCCTACGGCACAGAAGTCACAGCGGAGCGCCTCGCGCTCGTCGAGCGCGGTGAAGCCGCCCTTCGCGAACTCGGCTTTCGACAATTTCGCGTGCGCTTGCACGACCAACTGGCGCGCATAGAAATTTCCCTGGAGGAAATGCCGCGTGCCTTGGTGCCCGAAATGGCTGCCACAATTTCCCAGCGTTTGAAGTCCGTGGGTTTCGCCTACGTTGCCGTGGACCTCGAGGGCTACCGCCAAGGATCTCTCAACGAAACGCTTTCCCGGATTCCGCACCCTGCCACGAAATCGGCATCGGGAACATAATACCCGCCCGGTGCGTAACTATGACGTGGTGAAATTCCGCGGCTGCGTGATATTGTCCGGCAAGTTTTCTGCGCCCCTGCAGGGCCCAATTTTTGCCCGCGCTGGAGGATGAATGGCACTTCAATGCAACTTCACCGCACGGGGCTGGATTCTTTTTTCGGCCTTAACCCTCGCCGGTTGCAACATGGGCCCCGGCGTCACCGGCAGTTTTGATCGCACCTATTCCGTCACCACGCCGGCGCGGCTCGAACTCGCCAATGCTTCGGGCGATGTGGAAATTGTCGGCACGGCGGAAACCATCGGCAGCGCCGATGGCAAAGTTCATGTCCACGCGGAAGTCCGCTCATCCGGCATGGGCTTTGATAACCCGCAGAAGCGCCTCGACGATACTATTGCTGACCCGCCCATCGAGCAGCGTGGTAACACTATCCGCATCGGCAAGGAAATGTCGCACATTCGCAATCTCACCATTTCTTACAGAATCCAAGTGCCCCATGACATCGAAATCAGCACGACCCTCGCCTCTGGCGCGCAAACCATTATCGGCGTGCGTGGCCCGCTAAAAGCTCAGACCGCATCCGGAACGATTCGCGCCGACAAAATTGACCGCGAAGTACAACTAACCACGGTTAGCGGTTCGATCGAAGCCGGCAACCTGGCCGACGACGTTCGCGTTTCTAGTGCTTCGGGAAGCGTCCACCTTGCCAACGTCAAGGGCGACGTCCGGGTCAATGCGATAGCCGGTTCCATCGATGTCACCAAACCGGGCGGACGTGTCCAAGCCGACTCGGTTAGCGGCTCCGTCGATTTGCGCGACGCCAATGGCGACGTGAAAGCCCACGCGATCTCCGGCCGTGTGGCCGTTCAGGGAAATCCCGCTGCCAACAATTATTGGGATCTGCGCACCGTTTCCGGCGGCGTACAATTAAACGTTCCGCTCCAGGCGAGTTTTCGTCTTACCGCAGAAGCTGTCACTGGCGATATTCGTACCGATATTCCCATCGTTATCGAAGAGCAGGGTAAACATTCCTTGCGCGCTCATCTCGGAAACGGCGGGGGCCGCGTCGAGGTACATACCGTGTCTGGGGAGATTCGCATCGGCGGCGCAAATTAAATTTCAACTTGGTGCCCCTCAAGCGCGCCGCGCTTCCTCCAGCTTCCGTCAATTTCCTTGCTATGCCCTTACCAGCGTAAAATAAAAGGCATGCGCGGCTTCGCCAGTTCCATAACCCTTCTGTGCATCTCTTTATGGTTGGGTGTAATTTGCGGCCGAGCCACCGCGCAGCAAGAGAAAACGCAAACTGGGCAACCTGGCGTCTCTAAGTCCGGTTCTGCGAAACTATCACCGCCCAACAAGCCGCCCTCCCCAGCGGACGAACTTCAACAAGCCATCGCTGACGCGGGGAATGATCGCGCGGCGTTGGTTCGCAACCTCGAAGCTTTTCTCAAGAAATATCCAGACTCCCCGCAGCGCCCACAAATCTACCGCGCGCTGGTGGAAGCCTGCCTGCAAATCCGCGACTCCACACGCGCCGCCAGTTACGCCGAGCGTCTGGTCTCGCTAACGCCCGAAGATATGTCCATCACCTTGCTCGCTATCCAGCTTCTCGAGCGCAATGGCGATGAGCCTGCCTTGCGTCGCGCCGTCAGCTACTCCACACGCGTACTCGAATTCGTGGATCGCGGTTCTCTCGAAGATAAATCTCCGCGGATTTCTAACGAAGAGTGGCAGATGGAAAGAAAACGCGATCGCATGTCGATTTTGCTGCTTCGCGGACGCCTGTACACGAAGTTACAAGACAACGTGGCGGCCCGGAAAGATCTGGAAAACAGCTATTCCCTCCTGCCAAACGCCGCGGCCGCTGAAAAACTTGGAGAAATTGCGGAGTTGAACAAACAACCCGCGCTGGCCATCCCCGAATACGCGCGCGCGTTCGCGCTCGCCGAGGGTGCAAAAGGCAGCGTAAGCCGGCGGGAAATTCGTCAAAAGTTAGGCAATGTATGGCGGCTGGTTCACGGCTCGGAAGAAGGCCTCGGAAGCTATTTGCTCCGTAATTATGACGAAGTCGCGCAAGCCACCGACAGCCTGAAAACGTCAAAAAATACCACTGCTCGCGAACCTTTCGAATTCAACTTGCGCAAAGCGCCTGAAGGCACCCAGTTCCCTCTCGCGAACACCAAAGGAAAAATCCTGGTAGTCAATTTCTGGGCCACCTGGTGTGGTCCCTGCCGTGCTCTCGAACCCCAATTTGAACGCGTAGCGTCGCAATTTCTCCGCAACGCCGACGTTACTTTTCTTGCCG
The DNA here is from genome assembly GCA_035602135.1 of Candidatus Dormiibacterota bacterium. Classification (GTDB taxonomy): domain Bacteria; phylum Acidobacteriota; class Terriglobia; order Acidiferrales; family UBA7541; genus Acidiferrum. The sequence goes on along the minus strand of DATNMX010000055.1, from coordinate 55,014 downwards.
CCAATTGTGACGAGGACGAAACTCTCGTGAAACCGTACCTCGAAGAAGAGAAACTCCGCGTCACGACTGTTTTCGCCGATGGTCTCGACCGCCTCTTCTCCGTTGATTCCTTCCCTACCGTCGTGGTTATCGACCGCGCTGGAAAAATTGTTTACCGCGCCACCGGCTATAGCGACGACTCCTTCGAAAGAGAATTAACTGCTGCCGTCCGTCAAGCTCTCGAGAATGCGCCCGCAGCAAACGTAACTTCTTCACATTAAGCGCCCTTTGCTGACTTGGCGGGAAACTTCGCGGCAGCATCGCGCGCGGCGATAATCGTGTTCATGTGAATTCGCACCGTGTCTTCCACACGACGCGCGTAACCCCCGGCAAGAGCCGTCACAACCGGAATGTCTCGTCTCCGCGCCTCTTCAAACACCAGCCGATCGCGTTTTTTCAACCCCTCTTTCGAAAGCGCCAGCCCGCCTAGCTGATCTTCGCAATATGGGTCCGCGCCTCCCACGTAAAAGACCATATCCGGACGGAAATTATCCAGTGACTTCTGCACCGCGGGAATAAGCGCGCCAAGATATTCCTCATCTCCAACGCCATCTTCCATATCGAGATCAATACTGGAAGGTGGTTTGTGCGCCGGATAATTATTTTCCTGGTGAATCGAAATGGTGAACACAGAAGCGTCGTTGCGAAAGATCGCGGCGGTGCCGTTGCCGTGATGCACGTCGGTATCGATAACCATGGCTTTCCTTATGTCGCCGTCCGCTTGCAAGCGGCGTATCGCCACGGCTACGTCGTGGATCGCACAGAAACCTTCGCCATGCCCCGGATACGCGTGATGAAAGCCTCCGCTCAGATTTGAACCGAATCCCTCGCGAAGGGCGTATTGCGCCGCCAGGATGCTGCCGCCAGCGGCCAGCCACACCGCTTCGGCAAGCTCCGGCGAATACGGCACCTCTAATTTCATTATGTCGCTCGCGGTGAGCGTTCCGGTTTTCAGTTTGTGCACCCACTCTGCGGTATGTACACGCAGCAAGTCCGCATCTGACGCGGGTTCGGGCTGCAAAAAGTCATCTTGAGTGGCGATTTCCTCTCTCAGCAGCATCTGGGCAAGCCAGCGAAATTTCTGCGATGGGAACACGTGCATGCCGAGATGCAAATCGTAACGTGGGTGATAAACCAGTTTAAAAGGCAGCATGGCGAGCCGTGCGATTAATTTTCGCGTGCCAGGATGAAGTCCGGCAAGGTGTAAAGCGCGCGCCCGTATTCGGTAGCGGTGCGGCCGTCGAGGCACTCTTTAGCCCGCCGAGCATACTCATGCGCGAGTTTGCGCGCGCGATCGAGCGCCCCGGAATCCTGTACCAGCGAAACGATGGTTTCCGCGCGAACCGAGTGAAATTCTTTTTCCGCCAGCACTTGCGCAATAAGCGCGCGCGCTTCGCGATGCCCGTTTTCCATCGCGTAAATCAGAGGCAAAGTGACTTTGCCTTCTTTCAGATCGCTGAGCACCGGCTTGCCCAGCTGCTCCGCCGAGGCAGTAAAGTCCAGCAAGTCATCGATCAATTGAAACGCCAACCCCGCATAACGCCCGTATTCGGCGAGCGCATCCTCTTCAGCGCCTTCCAGGCCGCCCAGCACGGCGCCCAATCGCGCGCACCCGCTGAAGAGGCATGCCGTCTTGTAGGTTGCCAAACGCAACGCATCTTCTTCGGTAACGTCGATTCGTCCGATTTTTTCCAGTTGAATGAGTTCGCCTTCCACCATTTTCTGCGTCAGGTCGATAAGCACATCAAGAATGCGAAAATTGCGTTCTTCTAAAGCCATCTGAAAAGACTGCATGTAAAGCCAGTCGCCAGTGAGAACGCTGCGATGATTGCCCCAGCGTGAATTTGCCGATGGGCGGCCGCGGCGCGTGTCTGCGCTGTCGATAACGTCGTCGTGAATGAGCGTCGCGCTGTGCAACAATTCCACCACGGCAGCCAAGCGGATCGCGCCGGGAGTGGCGTTGCCCGTATACCTATTGCATAGAAGCAGCAGCGCAGGCCGCAGGCGCTTGCCGCCCCCGCCAAGCAGATAGCCGGTTATCTCGGAAACCGGTGGAAAGGCCGCCGCGGATTGTCGCGAGAGTTCCTGCTCGACCAGAAGGAGATCGTCGCGAACAAGATCGAAAATCTCTTTAGCTGTGAGCAGCGCGATAACCTTCCTCCAGGCATGCAATTCTTATTGGGGCTCAGCCGCCGTGAAAACAGCCGGCCGGGCGAGACGGAAAAAACGCCGGAAGTTAGCTGTGGTGGTTTCGGCGACATCTTCCGGCGACAAGTTTCTCACATTCGCGAGCGTGCGCGCCACTTCCCCTACGTAAGCGGGCTCATTGCGCTTGCCGCGGTAAGACTGCGGCGCGAGATACGGTGAATCGGTTTCAATCAGCATTCGCTCGAGCGGAATATCGCGAGCGACATCGCGAATGCTTTGCGTTTTAGGATAAGTAGAATTTCCTGCGAAGGAAATCATAAATCCCATGTCCATTCCGCGGCGCGCTTCGTCCAGCGTTCCGGTGAAACAATGAAGAATGCCGCCCAGCCCAGTGGGGCGCCAGAATTCTTCGAGTGCCTTCAGACAATCGGGCCACGCGTCGCGGCAATGAATAATTATCGGCAGTTTGGCGCGCTGCGCCAGTTCCATTTGTTCGCGAAAGATGCGATGTTGCGCTTCGCGCGGCGAATGATCGTAAAAATAGTCCAGGCCGATTTCTCCCCAGCCAATCACTTTAGGATGTTTCGCGAGTGTCGCAAGCTGATCCAAATGTTGCGCCGTAACTTGCTGCGCTTCGTGCGGGTGGATCCCGACAGTAGCGTAAATCCATTCGTATTGCTCGGCAAATGGCAGCGCCGCATCCAGTTTTTCGGGACCCGGCCCGGTGCCAATGGCGAGCAGCGCGGTTACTCCCGCGGCGCGCGCTCGCTCCAGCATGGCTTCGCGGTCTTCGGCGAATTGCGGGAAGTCAATGTGCGCGTGTGAATCGATCAGATCCATAGAAGAGAATATCCGCGAGCTGTTTTTCGATGCCGAAAGCAGCGTGCTGCAGGCTTGAAGATGGTTACTTCAATCGGGCGCCGACTTCGACGTCTTCCTGGAAGCCTGCGAGAACGGGACGCCCTTCCGGTCCGGCGCTCGCCGCCACGATCATGCCATTGGATTCGACACCGCGGAGTTTGCGTGGCGCAAGGTTCACTACCACGGCGACTTTGCGCCCGATGAGCGCTTCCGGTTCGTAGTATTGCGCAATGCCAGCGCAAATCTGGCGGATTTCCGTTCCGATATCCACGGTGAGCTTCAGGAGCTTGTCTGCGCCGGCGATGCGCTCGGCGGTCTTAATCTGGCCAACGCGCATCTCCACTTTCGTAAAATCGTCGATGCCGATTTTTTCCGGCGCCGCTGCCGATGCGGCAGCCCCAGCACCTGCCCCAACTCCCGCACCGCCCGACGCACCCGCCGAAGCACCGCCTGAAGACGACGCGATTGGCGTGCTCGCAGCGGGGGTGCTGGACGCAACCGGCGTTGCTTGTTTTTGTAGCTCGTTTTCCATGGATTCAATCCTCTCTATTGCTTCTGTTTTTTCAACTCGCGGGAATACCCCTGCCGGTTTCCCTAATTGCGTGCCCGGTCGCAATTCTCCCCATTGCAGCCCGCCCAGATTGAATTGGCCTAAATCTCCAACCTGGCCGAGTTGCTTCCAAATCTTGCGCGAAGCGTCCGGCAGCACCGGATGGACGAGAGCAGTAATAATCCTCAAACCTTCCGCGGCAGTATATAAAATATCTTCTACCTGGCCGGTCTTTGACGCATCCTCCGCCAGCGACCACGGCTTATTAACGACCAAAAATTTATCGACCGCCGCGGTCAACTCCCAGATCGCTTCCAGCACGCGCGAAAAAGCAAACTGATCGTAAAGATTGCAGATTTCGGTGATACGTTCGCGTCGAAATGCCGCGAGCGTTTCGCTGCGCAACAATACCTGACTGCCCGTATCCGTCGCTGGCTTGGGAACTACGCCGCCGCAATATTTCTCCACCATGGTGACGGTGCGGCTGGCCAGATTGCCGAGACCGTTGGCGAGGTCGCTGTTGTAGCGCGCGATAAGTGCTTCGCGGCTGAAACTTCCGTCCTGCCCGAAAACAATTTCGCGCAACAGAAAATAGCGCAGCGCGTCCACACCCAAAACGCCGACAATCGGTTGTGCGGACTGAATATTGCCGCGCGATTTGGACATTTTCTCATCCTGAAAAAGAATATGGCCGTGCGCAAAAACCTTCTTGGGCAGGTCCAGGCCCGCGGCCATCAGAAATGCCGGCCAGTATACAGCGTGAAAACGAATAATTTCCTTGCCCACCAAGTGAACGTCGGCAGGCCAGTAGCGGTTGAATTCTTCTTTCTTAATCGGATAACCCACCGCGGTGATGTAATTGGTGAGCGCGTCCGACCACACGTAAAACACGTGCTTTTCATCGCCCGGCCATGGGATGCCCCACTTCAGCGTGGTGCGGCTGATGGATAAGTCGCGCAGGCCGCCGCGCACGAAGGAAATTACTTCGTTGCGTCGCGCTTCCGGCTGGATGAATTCCGGATGCTGCTCGTAATAATTCAACAAAGGCTTTTCAAATTTTGAAAGCTGGAAAAAATAATTCTCTTCTTTCACGCGCTCCGTCGGTCGGCCACACTCCGAGCAATTCGCGCCAGGAGTCGTATCCTCGATGTACATTTCGTCGTACACACAGTAATTGCCTTCGTAGTGGCCTTTGTGCACATAGCCGTTTTTCTGGATTTCGCGAAAGAGATGCTGGACGGCATGCGCGTGCCGCGTTTCCGTGGTGCGAATAAAGCGGTCCACGCGCAAGCCGAGTTCTTTCCAAAGTTCGCGGTATTCGGCGGCCACGCGATCCACAAATTCGATCGGTGATTCATCATTCTTTTTTGCGGAACGCTCCACTTTTTGGCCGTGTTCATCGGTGCCGGTAAGAAAAAGGACGTCGTAATCGCGCATCTGTTTGTAACGCGCGATAGCGTCCGCGGCGATCGTGGTGTAGGTGTGGCCCAGATGCGGGCGCGCATTCACGTAATAGATCGGTGTAGTGATGTAATACTTTGGCTTAGTGCCTGGCATCTTCGATTTTTTCCAGTCTGTCCGAAACCTCTACGCAACAATTGCGAAACATTTAGTGTACCGATGATTCAACGCCTAGCGCTGGCGGAAACAGAACAAAAGCTCACGTCGCCGGAACGTTGCGCGGCGCGTCACGCGCAAGCCGGAGCCCGCACCTATTAGCTTATCTTAGAAACTTGCTGGCCTCGTAGCTGCGCAACGCTTCGTTGATGACTTGTTGCAGCGGCACATTTTTTTCTACGGCTAGCTTGCGGCAGTCTTCGTATTCCGGCGCAACATGCAGAATGCGTCCATTCACCTGTGAAATTTTCATGCGCACATCGCCGAAACCGGTACTCACCTGCAAGAATTCGCGAGGCAAGGTGCGGCGTTGCGCGCGGTAAGTACGCGCGCCAAAAGTGGTGGTCTCCGAAAAAAGCAACGCCATTAAATTGTTGGTTTCCGCAGGACGGCACAGCACTGTTAGCAGCGTACCCGGCCGGTTTTTTTTCATTTGCACCGGCGTGGTGTAAACGTCGAGGGCGCCCGCGGCCAGCGCTTTTTCCTGGAAATAACCGTAGATTTGCGGATTCATGTCGTCAAGATTCGCTTCGATCACGGCGATTTCTTCGTCGAAGCCGGGCACTGCTTTTTCCGCCGTTTCCCCAATCATGATGCGCAAAACATTCGGCTGGCCCTCAAGATCGGCGGTGCCCGCTCCGTAACCGATTGCAGAAACACTTATCGGCGGCTGCGGGCCGAAAGAATCGCAAACTGTTGCGACGATTGCGGCGCCCGTCGGCGTCACCAATTCGCGCTGCACGCCACTCGAATAGGTCGGCTTGCCTTGCAACAAATTCGCGGTGGCGGGAGCGGGTACGGGAAGAACTCCGTGTGCCATTTTTGCCGTGCCTCCGCCAACGTTTAGCGACGAGCACGCGAAGCGTTCGATATGCAAGGCGTGAAAACCGATACAGGCTCCAACAATATCAACGATGGCGTCCACCGCGCCGACTTCATGGAAATGAATTTTATCTACGGCCACGTCGTGGACGCGAGCTTCGGCTTCGCCGAGCTTTTGGAAAATTGCCGCGGCGCGCTCGCGCACTTGCGGCGCCAATCGTGAATTCTTCAAAATTTCCAAGATGGCGCTGAGCGAGCGGTGCTTTTGCTGATCTTCCGTTTTTACGCGAACGTAAGTGGCAGCGAGACCATTTTTCCAAACTTTTTCGGCGGACAATTCCCACCCGAGTACCTGCAAGCCGCGCAATTCCGCGCGAAGAAATTCCACGTCGCAGCCGGCGTCGATCAGCGCGCCTAAAGTCATGTCGCCGCTGATGCCCGAAAAACAGTCAAAATAAGCAAGTTTCATGGGAGTCGGCCGCCCGGCGGAGCGCCGAAAAAAAACGCATGCGCGAAAAATGTGTCGGCCGGAGGCAGGACGATAGTATCGGCGGGGTAGGAAAGTGTCAAACCCAGCCAGGTAGGAAACATACCATACCCCCCCAGCCCCTGTTTTTTGTAAGTGCAGATTCCAAAGAGGTTGCGGCCTAGGCTTGCGTAAGTGAGGATTCAAAAGAATTTACGCGGCCGGAGACGGGCGGGGCATTTGGAAGTGTATGTTTCTAAAAGAGTTACAATTGCGTTTTTGCCCCGAAAATCAAGCTTTGTAAATACGGATTGCAAAAGATTTAGAATTAGGAACGACGACTTGCGCCAGCGGGAGACTTCTCGGAAGCTAGGGTGAGGAATGCTGTCATGAAGCGAGCCCTCTATTGCGAAACGTGTAGCGCGTGCGCGTTGATGTGCGTGTTGTCGATGGCAGTGTTCGCTAGGCCGCAGTCGTTAGGCGAAGTAGCGCGACGAGCTCAGCAACGCTGCGAGCTGGCCGCCAAGAAGCCGAAGAAGGTCTACACGAACGACGACTTCCCGAGCGTCGCACCCGCCGCCGTGCCAGTCCCCAGCTCGCCTCTGCCCGCTGCTAACAGCAAAGAGCAGCCGGCAGCGCCGGCGAAAGTTGACGAAGCAGAATTGGAGCGCCAGTGGAGAAAACGGTTTGCGGAGGCGCGAGCGAGTTTGCACAAAGCTGAACAAGATGCCTGGCAAACGCGCATCACGACGGTGTTCGTTGGGGGGGAGGCTTTATGGGCCGGATCAGTGAATCGGCGATTGCCGTGCAGACGGGGGTGCGAGAGTTTGTGGAAACGGATGAATTGCGTCTGGCACGAAAGGCCATAGACGATCTGGAAGAGGAGCTTCGGCACGCGGGTTTGCCGCCTGGGTGGGGACGGTAGGTCAGTACGCGAGTCGCAGACTGTGGATTTTTAGGATTGGGCGTAGGATAAGAGAGATGAAAGTCGGTGATTGTGTGCGGCGGCTGATTGTCTTCGTAGTGCTGGCGATCGCAGTGGTGGTCGCGGTAGCGCAGCCAGTGTTAGGTTTCGTTTTTGCCTTCCTTATTCCGATCTGGCTCTTCTTTGCGGCAGTTGTTAGCGCTCCGATACCGCGTCCGCGGGAAACCTTCCGCGCTCTAGCGTTTCCCTGTTTGCCGATTTTCTCGCCTCGACCCCCTCCGATTCAGTAATTCCTCGCTCACCAAAGGCCGTCCCAGGACGGCATAAATCCACATCTTCCACTTATGGCGCAATTCGAATTACGCGCAAGCGCTGCGGCTAGCCGCATGTGTGGCCGGAGGATTCATGTCTTGGAGAGGTGTATTGCGCAGAGTACTCCTGTCTTTTGTTCTGGGAGGACATGCTATTGGGGGAGTAGGAATGAGCCAAGAGAAAATCGAGGAACTGATGTACGCGATGAATCAAACGCGAGTGGAAGCGAGTATTTCGAATGAGGAAGGGGGCGATTTTCGCAACAACATTACCTAAACTTGAATTGCGGATGATCGCTCTCGATAACAACGGGAAGCTGGATTCCGGAGTTAGGTCATGATATCGGATGGCCGATCAAATAAATTATTGGCAATCGCAGAAAACCGCTATGACATTCGGCAGCTTCCCTGCGATAGGCGTGCGTGACGACCCGGAATCCGGCAGGATGGTTCAAGTGTAGAATGTTCGCTGGTCGGGGAACCCAAAATAGAAATTTAGACTTTGCGTACAGAGGATAGTCTTTCCTGAGATTGCAGTCAGAAAGTCATTATTCTGAGCCTCGAAAGCATGATGGATCAATGCGCTCGATGAGCGTTCTGAAGCGTGCTTGCATTGGGATCTTGGTCCTTGCGATCTGCTGCACTGCTTTTGTTCTTCTTATTCCTGTGTATCATCCCAGGCCGTCACTTGAACCTCTGAATGTCGTGAATGACGTCGCAAGACTGAATCGGACGCAAGTTCGTGAGGTGATTCACCCGAGAAACGAAGACCAAATTCGCAACGCAGTCTTGGGAGCGGCTACAATTGGAGTGAAGGTCTCGATCGCAGGCAAGCGGCACAGCATGGGCGGCCAAACTCTTTACCCAGGTGCGGTTGCTTTAGACATGTTGCAATTCAACAAAATTCTTTCACTGGACGAAACAAACAAGATCCTCACAGTACAGAGCGGAGCAACCTGGAGCGACATACAGCGGTTCCTCAATCCTCACGGGCTGGCCGTACTTGCCATGCAGGGCCCAAATGTCTTTACCGTCGGAGGTTCCATGAGCGTGAATGCGCATGGCTGGGACATGCGTCATGGACCTGTTGCCGCGTCTGTGCAGTGGTTTCGCATCCTGCTCGCAGACGGCTCGATCCGGCGTTGCAGCCGCGAGCAGAACCCCGAGCTGTTTCACCTCGTCTTAGGGGGATACGGTTTGTTCGGCGTAATTCTCGATGTAGGACTACGTGTGACTGACAATTCGGCATACGTTGCGGCAGTTTCGGAGGTGGATTTCTCACAACTCCCGGCCTATTTCGAGAGCCAAATTCATTCCAGCGCGGAAGTGGAGTTGGGGGAGGCTGATCTTTCGATTTCTCCGGAGTCATTATTGCGCGAGGCTGTTACGCTGGCCTACAAAAAACAAGGGGGGAATGCCAGACGGACTGATTCACTGCAAGACGAGCAACACACGTTTCGGGACGGATATTTTTTCGATTTATCGCGCCAGTATAGCTGGGGTAAGAGGTTACGATGGGTTCTACAGAAGCGATTGGAATACCCCACCTTGGATGTTGTACGCACACGAAACAACATTTTTCGCTCGCCGCTTGAGCGCATTCGGCACTACTCGCCAAAAGACACAGACGTGTTGCAAGAATACTTCATCCCGCCAGAGAACTTCGCCTCATTTATTAACGGCTTGCGTACGATTGTCGAAAAACGGCAGGTCAACCTATTGGACGCAACCGTGCGCTACATTGAACCCAACCACGACGCGTTTTTAAACTATTCACCTCGGCAGGCGCTTGCTGTGGTGCTCTATATGAATGTCAAGACTTCGGACTCGGGTCTAGCGGATTCCTCAAGAATGACGCGAGAAATCATCGATTTGGCACTTCGATATGAGGGTACCTTTTACCTTCCTTATGTACTCGACTATGACAAGTCTCGACTTTTGCGCTCGTACCCAATGATAAGTGAATTCTTCACCGCAAAAAGGCGATACGATCCCGTCGAGGTTTTCTCAAACGAATTCTATTCGCGATATTCACGTTGAGAATGCCGCTATTTTCACCGGGCTACGTCGAGTCCTCGAGAATGTCCAGACCTTGCTTTCCTACGGGCTCGTCGATAGTGCGAGCGGGGAGCAACAGGAGCGTTGAGTTCTCCTTGCTGATGAGGAGTCCTTTGCGGCGACACTACTAGGAATTCTTTTGGCATATTCGCCGCGGCTTAAATCGAAGACGAAATTGTCGCACGTTTTGGCGACGTCGATTTCCGGAGGCGAGTCGATGGCGAGAAGCTTGCGTTGCGGTGAGATGGGGCTCATGTAATCTGTTCCAACACACCGGGCGGGGTTGTTAGGACTGAACATGAGGATATCACTCGACTATGGCCTGGACCCATTCTCGGAACTGTGACGAAGACTCCGGTAACCCGATCTTATCGGGCACCACTGGTCTCCTCTTTGCATCAGCGGACGGATGGATAGATCTCGTCGGCGATCCAATAATTTTCCACAACAATTGCAAAGAGCGTTCCGATTAACCATAGTTCCCAGCGTCGACGGCTCCAGACAGTGCGAAGAGATGAGTGCTGCATTGGAATGTCCACGAGGTAAGCGGCGCAGTAACAAACATTGGCTAGTAACGCAAGGACGGCAAGGATCAGAAGCGAAGGTAGTGTCAATGCCGCGCGGAAATGCGGCCAAGTCGCCACACGCCAGACAACAGCGACCGCCGTCAGGACAAAGTTATAGACCAGGCGACGTGGCTCCCAAAATCGGATCGCATCGGCGAGGAGCCCTCGAAACGGGCCAGAAGGTGATTTGCCAAAACCATGTGATTGAGTTGGATATGCGGTTTCCATAGGAGGGGACTCCCATCTTCTATGCGCGGCTGATAGCGCTAAGAGACATCGCAGCTTCTTCTTGTCAAGTACTTTTCTTAATAAAGTACAGTCAAGCCTACTCACGTGGACAAATTTAAGGCGCTAAATCGCATACAAGTGGAATGTCTACTCCGAGCAAGGGTGGGTCGACTTTAGAACGGTATTGTTGTTCACTCCCGCGAGTCTTTGACCAAGCTTGGCGGGGTCTCTATACTGATGGGCTTTGCCATGGATGCAGGAGAGGACTGAGGCGACGTGTATCAAACGCTGACGAATCGTCTGCGCGAAGCGCTGGCGCGACACATCCGGGAAAAATATGGCGTGGAGTTGCGCGTGGCGCTAGAGCGGCCGCCGAAGATTGAAATGGGCGAGGCGGCTTCTCCTGTAAGTTTTGAGCTGGCGAAGAGGCTGAAGCGCGCGCCACGACAAATTGCCCAGGAAATAGCGAACAGTCTCGGGCCGGTGGAAGGAATTGCGCGCGTAGAGGTGGCGGGCGCTGGATATTTGAATGTGTACTTCGATCGCGGAGCGTTCTGGGTGAACGCGCAACAGGAAGCCGCCGGTAGCGTGGCGAAGCACAAACCGGAAAAGATAATCGTGGAGCACACCAGTATTAATCCCAATAAGGCGGCCCATATCGGCCACGTGCGAAATGCGGCGCTGGGCGACTCGATGGCGCGCGTGCTGCGGCACGCGGGTTACGCGATACAGGTCCAGAACTACATTGATAATACCGGCGTACAGGTGGCGGACGTGGTGGTGGGCTTTCTGCACATGGAGAAGAAGAGCGCGGCGGAGGTACGGGCGCTGGCGGGGCAGCCCAAGTTCGATTACCTGTGCTGGGACTTGTATGCGCACGTGACGCACTACTTTGAAGAGGATAAGGCACGCGCGGCGGCGCTGCGCGGAGAAACGCTGAAAGCGATTGAAGAAGGGCGCGGCGAAGCGGCGGAGGCCGGCACGACGATCGCCGATGCAATCGTGGGATTCCATTTGCGCACCATGGCGCGGCTGGACATTAGTTATGACTTGCTGGCGCGAGAGAGCGAAATTTTGCACCTGAAGTTCTGGGATGCGGCGTTCGAAAAATTAAAGGCTTCTGGGGCAATTCAATACGTGACCAGCGGAAAGATGGCGGGCTGCTGGATCATGCCGTGGAAGGAGCGAGGGGAAGAAAAGAAAGAAGCGGGTCCAGATGGCGAGAGTCCGTCGGACGAGGAAGACCCGAACAGGCAGGACGACCCTAGCACGCAAAACGACGCCAACATGCAAGACAAGATTATTGTGCGTTCGAACGGAACAGTGACTTACGTGGGCAAGGATATTGCTTACCAGCTATGGAAATTTGGGCTGCTGGGCAAGGATTTTCATTACGCGAAGTGGCCGCACGCGCCCCGGGGTCGCACGCTGTGGACCACGACAAGCGGACCAAGCGACCCAGCAGCGCCAAACTTTGGTGCGCCCGCATCGCGAGTATACAACGTGATCGATTCGCGGCAGGCGTACTTGCAGGAGGTTGTCGCGGAAGGATTGCGGAGGCTCGGGCACACCAAGGAAGCGGAGCAATCGATCCATTTTGCGTATGAGATTGTGGCGCTGACGCCGCGATGCGCAGCGGAAATGGGTTATGCACTTTCGCCGGAAGAGGCCAAGAAGCCGTACGTGGAGGTGAGCGGGCGCAAAGGCTTCGGCGTGAAAGCGGACGATCTGTTGGACAAGTTGGAGGGAGCAACACTAGCACAAGTGCAACAGCGCCATGCCGAGATGCCACCGGAGGTACAAAAACAAACGGCGCACGCTATTGCAGCAGGAGCCTTACGATTTTTCCTTCTGAAATTTACGCGCAATGCGGTGATTGCGTTTGATTTCAACGATGCGTTGAGCTTTGAAGGAGAAACGGGCCCGTACTGTCAGTATGCGGTGGTGCGCATTCGCGGCATCCGGCGCAAGGGAGCGGAGGAAGGCGCGACGCGAGCCAACGTGACGCGGGAGAAAGTTGCGGCGTTATTGAGCGGTCCGGAAGGAAATGGATTGTGGGAACTGGTGGTGCTGGCTGGGTCGCTGGATTACGCGGTCGATGCAGCGATTGGCGGGCAGGAGCCGGCGTTTGTAGCGAAGTTTGCGTTTCAACTGGCGCAGGCGTTTAACCTTTTTTACCACAAGCATCATATTTTGTCAGAAGCAGACGAGGAGAAGCGGGCATTTTTGCTGCGGTTGACTGAGTTGGTGGAGGCGCAGCTGGTGCACGCGCTGGATTTGTTGGGGATGGAAGCGCCCGAAAAGATGTAGCGATCGCTGCGCCTGTGGACGCAAGCCGGAGATTCAAATCAATAAGACATAACCAGGTGAACGAGGGTGCGGACGCCAGTGCCGCTTGCGCCTTTGGCCAACCAGGGCTTTTGGTCATCGTTCCAGGCGGTTCCGGCGATATCGAGATGGATCCACGGTGTGTCGCCGGTAAATTCCTTGATGAACATGGCTCCCGTGATGGCTCCGCCGCCCTTACCGCTGCCAATATTCTGGATGTCAGCTACGCTGCCCTTAATGAACTCGCGATAGTCTTCGTCGATGGGCATCTGCCACATTTTTTCGCCCACGGCTTTCGAACTAGAGAGAAGTTTGTCTGTAAAGGGCTGATCGGAGCCGAAGACGCCAACGTTTACGTTGGCGAGTGCGACGACGATAGCGCCGGTGAGAGTGGCGGCGTCAATCAGGTGCGTGGCACCGAGCTGCTTGGCGTAGGTGATGCCGTCGGCCAAGATGAGGCGGCCTTCGGCGTCGGTATTCAGAACTTCGATGGTCTTGCCGGACATAGAAGTTTGAATGTCGCCTGGCTTCTGGGCTTTGCTGCCGGGCATATTTTCCGTGGAGGGCACGACGCAGATTACTTTCACTGCAGGCTGCAAAGCCGCGAGCGCGCGCATGACTCCGAGCATGGTGGCACCGCCAGCCATGTCGTACTTCATTTTTTCCATGCCGTCAGCGGGCTTGATGGAGATGCCGCCGGTATCGAAGGTCACGGCTTTGCCAACCAGGCCGATCACGGGAGCGCCAGGCTTGGAATTCGCAGGCGTGTAGGTGAGCACCATGACGCGGGGCGGTTCAGCGCTGCCCTGCGCTACGCTGAGCAACGCGCCCATCTTGAGGTTGGCGATTTTGCGTTCATCGAGGATTTCGACGGCCAAGCCGGCTTCCTGGGCCATGGCTTCGGCTTTCTCAGCGAGGATCCGGGGGGTAAGTTTATTGGAAGGCTCGTTGACCAGGTCACGGGTGAAATTCTGGGCGTCAGCGATTATGCGGCCGCGAGCCAGACCCTTTTCAGCGGAGGATTTTTCGGCTTCGGTGTAGCCTGCGAGGACAAGCAGGTCCATGGATTTGTCGTTCTTCTTTTCGGTCTTGTACTTGTCCGATTCGAAATTGGCGGCTAACAGGCCTTCGGCAATGGCTTGAGCGTATTCTTCAGTGGCATGATTCTCGCGGACGAGAAAGGCTAGTTGTTTGACGGAGCGGGCCTTCAATTGGCGTAGAGCCGCACCCCCCAACTTTCGCAGCGTAGCGCTGGTGAACTGGTCTGGTTTTCCGGCGCCGATCAATAAGAGGCGGGCGGCCTTGAGTCCAGTTGGGGCGTGGACGAGCGTGGATTCGAGTGTCTTACCGGTTAATTCCCCGCTTGTGGCCAGCTTGCGGAGGAGACCGCCTGTGGCCTGGTCGAGCTCCGCGATGCGTCCCTGAATGGGGTCGACGTCTTCAAAGACATAGGAAACCAAGGCGTCGGTCTCGACTCCTGAATAGGGGATGGTAGTCAACGAGATTCTCGTTTGCGTCATCTGCGTCGTTTGCATAAAGGGGGTTATCGCCTCCGGTTGCGATACATTGCGTCTTCCGCTTCCTTCCGAGCTTCCTTGGTACGTTCGTCCTGGCGGCGGTCCCAAGACTTTTTGCCTTGCGCCAGAGCGATTTCGCACTTGGCGATGCCGTCGCGGAAGTAAATCCGCAGGGGAATAACGGTTAAACCTTTGGATTCGGTGCGTCCAGCCAATTTGAAGATCTCGTTCTTGTGAAGGAGCAATTTGCGCGAGCCGAGAGGCTCATGGTTCCAGGGTCCTCCCGGCAAGTACTGCGCAATGTGCGCGTTAACGAGCCACGCACCGTTGGCTTTGAAATCTACGTAGGCGTCGCGAATATTCGCTTTGCCCTCGCGCAGGGCTTTGACTTCCGTGCCATGAAGCACCAGCCCGGCCTCGAATTTATCGAGGATGTGATAATTATAAGAGGCCGCGCGGTTTTGCGCGACGATCTGCTCCTTAAGTTTCTCAGACTTCTCGGATTTTTTGACGGGCTTGGCCACAACAATCCATCATAGCTGGAGAGTTAAATAGACGCCATGGGGACGGGTCCATGATGGTGACCGGGTGTTGCTAAATGAAAGACAGCCAACCTTCCTCACCTTGCCCGGCCTCTAAGCCGGGTGTTAGACTTTAAATTATTCAGCCAGATTCGGAGAGTCCATGGAACGCTGGGGGAAAGTCGTTCTTTGTCTATCTTTGGGAGTGTTCGCAACGGGCTGCCCGAAGGGAAAAACCACCTTTAACCAAGGCCGAAAGGCCGAAACGCTTGGGGATTATGACGCCGCCCTGACGTACTACCAGAATGCGCTGAAGGCCGAACCAAATAACGCCAATTTTAAGATCAAGGTAAACCAGATCCGCTTCGAGGCTGGCGAATTCCACATAAAACAGGGCCTCGAGATGCGAAAAAAGGGCGACCTGCAGGGCGCCGCAGCGGAATTTCAGCGCGCGCAACTAATCGACCCGGCTAGCCCGATTGCGGAGCAAGAACTACGCAAGACGGTGGCGATGATTGCGGAAAAGAACCGCGAGCACGATGCCGCGGCGGAGCCTCCAACAGACCCGCACGATCAACCGCTGGCTTCGATGCCACCGGAAATCAAGCCGTTGTCGCGCGCGCCGATTAATATCAAGATGTCCAACGACGCGAAGATCGTATTCGAAACGATCGGGAAACTGGCGGGGTTGACAGTGATCTTTGATCCCGATTTTACAGGACGAAGAATCACGACTGAACTCAACAATGTGACTTTGGAACAGGCGTTGGATATCGTTTCGCTGGAGAGCAAGGCTTTCTGGAAGCCGGTGACCGAGAATATTATTTTCATCGCTCCGGATCAGGCACAAAAACGCCGGGATTACGAAGAGCAAGTGGTGAAGACGTTCTACGTGGCAAATAACGTACAGCCGCAGGACCTGACTGAAATAGTCACGGGGCTGAGACAACTGCTGGACCTGAAGCGCATCCAGCAGGTGAATTCCCAGAACGCCATCATCGTGCGCGATACGCCGGACAAGCTACTGCTCGCGGAAAAGATGATCCGCGACATCGATAAGGCCAAGCCAGAAGTGGTAGTGCAGGTAGAGGTGCTGCAAGCAAGGACCGATCGCCTGCGCGAGCTGGGCATTCTTCCCGGACAGTCTGCCACCATCAGCGTAAATCCAGCGACCACCACACCTGCCACGACGGGGAGTGGGACGACCACGCCTCCACCCGCAATTACGCTGAATAAGTTAAGACACCTGACGGGCAGCGATTACAGCGTCACTATTCCTAGTTTCACGGCGAACGCAGTGCTTACCGATACCTACACCAAGATCATTCAGAATCCGGAGATCCGCTCTGTCGATGGACAACAGGCTAAACTGCGCGTGGGAGACAGAGTGCCGGTGGCGACAGGGAGTTTCCAAGCGGGCGTGGGCGTGGGTTCAACCGGTGGCGCGGGATTCGTGAATCCACTGGTGAACACGCAGTTTCAGTACCTCGATGTTGGGGTCAACGTGGATATTACTCCACGGGTGCACCCCAATCATGAAGTCAGCATGAAGGTAATGATTGAGGTGTCTTCGGTCACAGGCACTTCAACGATTGGAGGCATTCAACAACCAATTATCAGCCAGCGCAAGATCGAACATGAAATCCGACTGAAAGAAGGCGAAGTGAATGTGCTGGGCGGGTTGTTTGAGAAGACGGACACACGAACGCTGAATGGCTGGCCGGGTCTTGCGAAGATCCCTTTCCTGCGTTATTTCTTCTCGGACGATAAGACTGACCATCAGGAAAATGAAGTGCTGATCGTGCTCACTCCGCGGATTGTGAGGATTCCGGAGTGGACGAAAGCGAGTTTGCGGCCACTCTATTCAGGCTCTGAGTCCATCGTGCAGGTGAGACGAGAGAGCGCGGTTCGCACGCCCGTGGCAGAGCCGCCTTCGGCAACGGGACAAGCAGGACCGCCACAAACTTCCCAAGTCCCACAGACATCACAGCCGCAACCGGCGCCGACGCCAGCAAATCCGAATCCGGCGCAGGGACAGCAGGCCGCGAGAATTGGATTCCAACCGCAGACGCTTACCTTGAAGCCCGGGCAAACGGCTACAGTGGGAATTGTGGTCGAAAATATTAACGATCTTTATTCCATTCCTCTGCTGTTGCAATACAACCCTGCGGTGATGAGCGTGGAAGAAGTGCAGCATGGCGGCTTCCTGTCTGGGGGCACGCAGGAGATTGCTATCGTGTCGCGTGTTGACAAGGAACGCGGACAAGCCATTGTGTCCGCCACGCGGCAACCGAACACTCCTGGGGTAAGCGGAAGCGGCACGTTGATGGGCGTGGTAATCAAGGCGCTTGCTCCGGGCACTTCGAACTTGTCAGTGGTGCAAGTAAACGCCAAGGACTCGCAACAGAAACCCATACCGCTGATAACCAGCGAAGCAACGCTACAGGTCCAGCCACAATCGAATTGAGAATGCCGATGTTGCGCAAACGTGTTTTTCACGGACGTGTTCAGAGCGGACGCACGTCGCGGGAAACAGGAATGACGCTTATCGAACTGGTCCTGACGTGCGCGATTCTGTTAATTCTGTCTTCCGCGGCGCTGCCGATCGCGCGATACACGGTCATTCGAAACAAAGAACGCGAACTGCGGCGTGATCTGCAAGAAATGCGCGACGCGATTGACAGATACAAAGACGCAGCGGACCGCAATAAGATTCGGATGGAAGTGGGGAGCGAGGGCTATCCGCCGAACTTGGAAACGCTGGTAAGCGGTGTGCCGCTGGGCGGTGGCAGTGACGTGACGATTCGATTCCTGCGCAAGATTCCCACAGACCCAATGACGGGACGAAATGACTGGGGTTTGCGCGCCATTCAAGATGACCCCGACTCCAGGAATTGGGGTGGAAAAAATGTTTTCGACGTATATTCTAAGTCGTACGGCACGGGCATGGATGGAAGAAGATATTCGGACTGGTAGTCTTCGAGAAGCAGAATGAACTTGACCATGACGCGACAAATTCAAAGACGAGGCATGCGAGTACGGCAGCGCAGCGGCCGAGCACTGCTGGCGGGATTCACGCTAATCGAGCTGATGATCGTTATTACGATCATTTTTATTTTGTTAGGTATGGCGGCGGGAAATTACACTAAGTCCGTGCATCGCGCGCGCGAGGCCAGTTTAAAGCAAGACTTACAGGTAATGCGCCAAGCGATTGACAATTACACGCTGGACAAACAGACGGCACCGCAATCACTAGAGGAACTTCAGCAAGCGGGTTATCTGCGCATTATCCCTGTGGATCCCATGACGAATGCGAAAGACTGGCAACCTCAATACGCAGACTTGGTGTTAAGCCCCGAACAGACGGGCACGGGGATGGTGGATGTGCATTCGAACTCAGAACGAGTGTCTCCATTCGATGGCACACCTTATAAGGATTGGTAGGTGGGATTGTTGAAAGAACATTTTTGATTTGCGGTGGCTTCCTGGTCATTTGACGGAACTGTGCCCCTCCGCTATAGTCAGGATGCGGGGTGGAGCAGCCTGGTAGCTCGTCGGGCTCATAACCCGAAGGTCGTCAGTTCAAATCTGACCCCCGCAACCAACTAAGTTGTTAAGCTGCAAGGGCTTCTTGGACTCCACCAAGAGGCCCTTTTTCTTGAATTGCAGTTAAGCTGACAGAATCCACTGATTTTTCTATCGCTTCTCCCGCCCACTGTGCTGCCTCGACATTCTCAGGCATCTCGGCATGCGTGTACACATCGAGCGTCAGCGAACCGCTCAATGCATGACCCAACCGTTCCTGAATCGTCTTGAGCGGCACTCGGAGTGAATCGAGAAGTGAAGCGTTGAAGTGCCGGAATGCGTGGAACCCCGCCTGAATGGTGTTGCCCGAGTCGTGGGAATTGCTCAAACCGTAGACGATTACACGCTTGTGTTCGATGTCTGGAGCGACGGGAACGATTGTGCGGCTTCCGACATGGTCAGAGCTCCCAGAGGAAAGGTCTGGGGTGTTCTTTATGATATTCCCGATGATTTCGTTCGCGGCCGTCGGGAGGATGGCAAAAGGACTCTAGAACAGATCGAGTGGAAGAGGTATTGCGAAGCCGTGGTGAGGGTTCGCCTTCCGAATGGGAAGGAGCACGATGCGGTCACATTTGTCGTTCGCGATGAGTTTCGACAGCAGGGGTTGAAGACGAACGCGGAGTATGTTTCGCGCATCGTGCAGGGACTTCGCGAGCAGGGAGTCTCTGAGCATTACATCCGGGAAGTGAAAGAGATTGCTGCCTCCAATAATCCAGTCATCAGGGAAGCGTTACAGAATTTGTAGAAGGTTGTGCCTCGACGGGGGATGGGATTTGCAAAACCAGAAAAAAAGGCCGCGGGGCGCGGACGTTATTTGACGATGGTGTAGGGAGGATTGAACTCGGGTACACCTGCGTGACGTCCGGCGATCCAGCGCAAGACGTAGACTTCTTGCGGACTGGTCAGGCCGCCGGTCAGCGCGTTGGGAATGACCTCTAGCAAAGTGTGCGCGGCGGGGTCTTTGTAGTAGTCGATGTCGGGCTCGACGACAATGCAGGGCACGCCACCGATGGTGGCTTTTTCGTCTTCGTGGAATGTGAGTTGGACATTGGCTTCGCCGAACTGAATCTGCTTCCAACTCGCGGTTGCGCCAGGATGGAAAAAACCGGGACCAATCTCAGGCGCGAATTCACCCTGGGCCGCGGAGATCCGTACTTGGTTCATGAGCTCTAAGTCGCAGTAGGCGAAAAACCGATCCTGAGCAAGACTAGCATCCCAGAGGATCTGTTTGAGATAGTCGAGTGGGGTAGCTTGCGGCAGGTTGACTTGCCGCAAAGCGGTGGTGATGTTGAGAAGAGCAGCTAGGCTCGCCGGCTTCTTCTCCATCAGATCTTCGTAGCGAGCGCGTCCGGCCGCGTCATCGACTCCGTTGGCGAGGAAAGGCAGGTTCGGTTTGATCCAATCCCACTTGGCCGTGGAGAAGTTGAATTGTCCGTCATCGGGAATCAGCATGAGGTCGGCCCTGCTGGAAATCGCCGAGGAGAGCTTGATAGGAGTGAACCCTGCTTGCCGGTAGCCGTCCGATGAAACGATGACGGTGTAGTTGTCGCCAAAGTTGTCGTAGAAGGGCAGGCCCTTGAAGTAGAGCGAGGACTTCTTCTGATCCTGTAAGTAGATCTGTTTCTGGTTGCCGTCGATCACGCGGTAGAGAATGTCCGTGCCTACTGGAAACGGTTGGCGGGTCCCGTCAAAGACGTTGATCATCAAGGGAGAAGTCTTCGATTGTGTCACGGTTTTGCGGGCTGGCATGTCACGTGCCTCCAACGACCATCCTAAGTTCGAAACGAGAGCGTTTAAAGGTCCTAATTTCCTTCCTCGCGCGTGACTTGTTTTGGGAAAAAACTTGTTCGCAATCGTGTGCCTACCTTGTGGCGGGTCGTTTCTCGCGAGCGGCGATCGGATTTGTTACCAGCGGATCGTAAAACGCATTTCGGTTCCTACGTTAAACTGCCGCGTGTTGGCGAATGCTAGTGAGGATTGACAACAACTGCGTGACTTCCTCAGAGCCAAAAACTCCTTCGACACCGCGAGGGCTAAAATCCGTGAATGGAGATTCGTACAGAAGCGATGGTTCCATCCAGCCACGCTGCGTTAGGTGGTCGACGGTGAGATTGACGAACTCAATCTGGTTCGCAGTTAGGTTTTTGCCCATCAGGAACCCTGCAAAAGCCTCCTTCGCCGCCCCTCGGTCGAGTCCCACGAGGGAGCGGAAGAAGAGACCGAGCCGGTAGCTTTCTTGCTTCGCGCGGCTGAGGTCATCCGGAGTGCCGGCACCTGCCTCAACCAACATTCTCTCTAAATCATCGATATCTGCTTGAGTTAGCGGTTCATTGAAACGGAGGCGGTGAATCGCGCCGTGACTGTTGTGAGTCTGCAAGAAATGCCGAGCTTTTACTCGGAACCTCTCGAAATCGGCCCCCGCGCCAAAGCCTGGGAGTTCGTGTGTTTCCTCGTCGCCGAGGGTGTCACGAAAATCGGTGTAGACCGTTATCCTTTTGCCCTTTTCGATCAGCTTGATGAGGGAACGCAATTCCTTGCGAACGTTCTCCAACATCGGCGTCGTGACGTCCTGCCAAAACTCCTCGGACTGAATTTCCTGAATCAGTTCAAGCTGATGCTGAATCATAGGAATGGTCGAAGCCTCTTCCAGCAGGTAACCGATTTCAATTACCTGTTTTCGTAAACGCTCGAACGAAGGCTCGTGTTGTAGAACGGCCAACTGCAAGCGGAGCATTAGGAGGTCGAACTGTTTGGCTTCCTGATCATCATCGGTAAATTCGGTGGGTAGGCTAGCAACATCGTTCGCCAATTCAATTTGCTGCTCCATTCCTAACTTTTCCCAGGCCTTTGCCTCGGAGTACCGCTCAACGAGCTTGCGCTTCGGTCGCACAATAAAATTGTTTATGTTCATGGCGGCGACCTGGCTTCGTAGGAACTCGGCCGTATCCTGCCTCAATTCGACCTTTTCTTCTTCTTTGTTGTCGGCGTTCACATCTTTGTCCAAAGCAGCGATCAGTTCAACTCTGGCTTTGAAGAGCCGCTTCCCCAATGACTCGCCGACGGCGCCATCCGTTGTTTCTGGGTTCTGGCTGAAGAACTCGAGGTTTTGGCAATAGTCGAAGATGTAAAAGAACTGCTTGTCCCTGCCCGGTCCGAACAGGTCGGGTCTCAATCTAGTGCCGCGCCCCACCATCTGCCAGAACTTGGTTTTGGAGCGAACGAGTTTGAAGAAAACCAGGTTCAATATCTCTGGAATATCGATTCCCGTATCAAGCATGTCGACGGAGATCGCGATATGCGGAGCTTTGGCAGGAATGGAAAAGTCATCTATCAAGCTCTGGGCATATTCCACTTGGAAATCAATAACTCGCGCAAATGCGCCTTTGAACTGAGGATAGTTCGCATTGAACCGGTCAGCTATAAAAACGGCATGATCGTGGTTCTTAGCGAAGACGATGGTTTTACCCAGGCGATCACCGTTCGCTACTGTTGCTCCGCGCGTCATGAGGTGTTCCAAAACCTTGTCTACTGTGTCCTTATTGAAGAGCCATTTGTTAATGGCGGCTGCTTCCACCCGGTCGGGTATTTCGCCCTCTTCATTCCACTCGAGCGCGTCCCAATCTTCTTTTTCTTCATCCGACAGGTGGTCGTAGCGGATACCCTCGCGCTGGAACTTTAGCGGTACAGAGACAGATTTGGCAGGCACCAGGAAGCCATCTTTTACGGCCTCATCCAAGCCATAGACATCTGTAGGTACGCCGGTTTCCAGCTCGAACAGGTTGTATGTATTGCGGTCGACTTCATCCTTGGGCGTTGCCGTCAGGCCGACTAGGAAGGAATCAAAATATTCGAAAATGGTCCGATATTTCTGGTACACGGAACGATGCGCTTCGTCGATGACGACCAGGTCGAAATGTCCCACCCCGAAGCGCCGCTGTCCGTCAATGGTGTCGTCAATCAAGTGCATCATGGTCGGATAGGTTGAGACATACACGCGTCCTTCCACCTCTTTCTCAGTCACGAGGTTCACCGGAGAGGATGTTGGCAAATGGCCCTTGAACGCATTAACTGCCTGCTTCACGAGTGCCACGCGGTCCGCCAAGAACAGTACGCGCTTTACCCAGTTGCAGCGTATAAGCAAGTCGCACAGCGCGACCACGGTACGCGTTTTACCGGCTCCTGTCGCCATGACGATTAAAGCTTTTCGGTCGTGGTCCTTCTCAAACGCCTCACCGATCCGGCGGATCGCCCGCGACTGGTAGAATCGCTCGACGATTTTGGTGTCGATCTCTGCTTTAGCAAGGGCCAGTCGAGTCTCCCGGCGTTGAACGAGCAGTTCAAGCTCCGGTTTTTTGTAAAATCCTTGGACTTGGCGCGGTGGATAGTTGTGGTCGTCCCAGATCCAATGCTCGTAGCCATTGCTATAGAAAATGACGGGGCGCTGGGCGAATTGTTTTTCGAGGCAATCGGCATAGAGCTTCGCTTGCTGCTGGCCGACTCGAGCATCGCGCTTGGTGCGCTTGGCCTCGACCAGGCCGAGAGGTTTGCCGTTGTCACCCCACAAGACGTAATCGACAAAGCCTTCGTCCCTGGTATTCGGCATCCCGGTGACCCGAAACTCCTGATCTTGCGGCTTATCCAGAGCCCAACCAGCCTCCTTCAGGAGCAGGTCGATGAAGTAGTCTCGGGTTTCAGCCTCGGAATAGTTATGCTGGTCCGGTGTTGCCGCATTCTTGCGTTTGACCTCGGCAATTTCCGCACGGAGCCGCTCAAGTTCCACGTCCAAGGCCAGTCTATCGGTGATCAACTGCTCGACCTTCGCGTCCTTCTCGGCTAACTGCGCGGATAACTGTTGCAGCTGCGCGAGCGTTTGCGGCGGTACGGGAGAAGACTTTGGCAGTTGGTTTGCGTCGAATGCTAACCCGTCCGGAGGCTTGATGGTGCGTGCGTAATTTCGTGCAAGCCAGAAGCAGACATGGAATAACTCTCGGAGCGAAGCCAGAGCGTCGAATGGTCGGACTGGCTTCGTTGTATGGACGGCTAGATTGCCCAGATCTTTAATGACCCGGGCTTTCGCATGTATGGCTGCTCCAACGATGTTCTTAAAAGTAGGCTCGTAAATTAGTGCGCTGAGATTGTCTTGATAGGGCAACTTAAGAGTGCCGTCGTGCGTGTACAGCCACGCCACAGCTAACTCGAGCGCACGACGCGAATAAAAACAAGCGCCTCGCGCGTCTGGATAGACCAGTGCCTCCGCCTTGGTCGCCGACTCAAAGAGCTCAGGCCATTCGGGCCGCAGGAATGCGAAGTTGGTCATTCTAAAGTTCTCCCCGGAAGGCGCAGTGCTCGAGGGCGGCGAAGAGCGCGTCCATCCGGGTCAGCGAGGCTTGGTGCGAGGCTTTCAGCTTTTCCACAGCAGCGGCGCGGCGAGCGAAATCCCGTTGCAGGGTAAGTGTTGGAAGCGGAATTTCAAACTCTCGTAGTTCCTTTAAGTTGATTGTCGGCTGAGCAGCACCCCGTGCCCAGCGGTCGGCTTGGTTCTTCACGAATGGGAGTTGCATCACGATCCCGAAAAACTCCGGGAGAACTTTGCTGGCATCTGGTTTCAGATGGGCGATGTGACGTTGGAAAGCGAACTTCGTGAATGTGCCAACTGGGGCGGCTTGCCCGTACGTCGCGCCGACCGTGGTGTAGAGCACATCCCCTGACTCAACCGGGCACCGCATATAGAGTGCTGCGTGTTCATCTTCCCGAATGAATTTGTCGGTTTGGAAATCGATGTCGCCATTCTTGATGTTTTTGACGAAGATGAACGGTACACCCTCGTCGATAAACCGAGGCGTCAGGTGAGTCCCGTCGGTGATCCGCGTAGTTACTTCGGACAGATGGACGCGTTTGATTCCGTTTGAATATGTCGTTGCGTCGCCGAAGAGGTCGAGGAAGATGGCTTGGGTGAGAATGTTAAGTTGGGCGAGGGCGGCGCGACGCTTGGCCCGCAACGCCTCTGCTTGGTCTAGCACCTCCACGATTCGCCGCTGCTCCGCCAAACGGGGAAGGAATATTTCTATGCGTGAGACGACCGTCTTCGAGACCTCTTTGAACGTTGCACCGTTCCCTAGACTTTCGAGATACGGACGATTCGCACGAAGCCACCAGTAGAGGAACTTTGCATCAAGTCGGCCTTGCTTTGGCACGAAGCTTTTGAAACCCTGATTCGTTGCCATAGGTACCGTGTTAATCGCGACATGGCCGATTGGGGCACGTGAACTGAACAAGACGGAATCGACAGGTAGAATCGATGCCGCGCAAGCATCCAACCCAGCTCGCGTAATTTTGCGTGGGGTTTCCGAAATAAAAGCCCCATCGAGGTTACTCAAATCCTTCGGAGTTGCCCAACAAATGTCCCCCTCCCAATAGCTATTAACAGAAGTACTTGGCGTGGCACCGGAGACGATCTCGCAGCAGTCATCCAGCCGAACTTTATTCGACGCACTCACTTCAGCAGACCTTCCAACTCTTTCATCCCCTGTTCAATTTCCGCTTCCAACTTTGCAAGGTCTACCAGTATTTCGCGCGACGTGCGGTGGTTTACCTCTGCGTGAACAACTTCCTTGTATCGATTGAGCGATAGGTCGTAGTCATGGTTCATGAGGTCGACCTTGGGAACGCAGAAGCTCTGAGCGGTGCGTGGGCGCTTGCGCTCCTTTCCGTCGCGCTGGTGCCATCGGCTGAGAATGTCAGGCAGGTTGTTTTTGGCGTGCTCGTCGGCACCCAGCGCGGTCTTCGGAACAGAACCAAGCTTCTCCTCAGGCAGCAGCGCGATGCGCTTGTCGTCGAGCGACCAACCATCGGCATCACAATCGTAGAACCATACCTGGTCGGTGCCGCCAGAGTTGGTCTTGGTGAACAGCAGTATAGCGGTGGAGACTCCGGCGTAAGGCTTGAACACCCCGCCCGGCAGTGAAATCACGGCGTCAAGCTTCTGCTCTTCGATTAGCATGCGGCGCAGAGTCTTGTGCGCATTACTGGAACCGAAAAGCACGCCGTCGGGAACGATGACAGCGGCTCGACCTCCGGGCTTGAGCAGCCGAAGGAACAGCGCGAGGAAGAGCAGCTCCGTCTTTTTTGTCTTGACGACTTGCTGCAAATCCTTGGCGGTGTTTTCATAATCAAGCGATCCAGCAAAGGGCGGATTGGCAAGCACCAACGTGTACTTCTCTTCCTCGCCAGAGTGGTCTTGCGCCAAAGAGTCGCGGTAGATGACGTCCGGATTTTCTATTCCATGGAGCAGCATGTTCATGCTGCCAATACGTAGCATGGTGTTATCGAAGTCGAAGCCGTGGAACAGCTCGTGATGAAAATGCTTGCGAAGTTTGGGATCGCTTAGCGATTCCGGGTGTCGCTGCCGCAGGTATTCCCCGACTGCAACCAGAAAGCCACAGGTACCGCAGGCAGGGTCGCAGACGATATCTGTTGGCTTGGGCTGAACCATCTCCACCATGAGACGAATGATGTGCCGTGGAGTCCGGAACTGGCCGTTCTGACCTGCGGAGGCAATCTTGCCGAGCATATATTCGTATAAATCGCCCTTTGTATCGCGCTCCTCCATTGGAACGTGATCGAGCAGGTCGACAACTTTAGCGAGTAAGACCGGCGTAGGAATGGTGAAACGTGCATCCTTCATGTGATGGGCGTAAGTGGATTCATCTCCGCCCAACGTGCGCAAGAAGGGAAAGACGTGCTCGCTAACGACCGTGTACATTTTGCGAGGCTCAAGATTCTTGAAATTTGCCCATCGAAAATCCTTGTACGGACGTCCCTTTGAATCCTTACCCTTCGGGAAAACCTGTCGCTCTATCGGCTTTTTTAGACGTTCGGCCTTTAACTCTTGAAGCGTCTGAAGTTCGTCCAGGCGACGTAGAAAGAGGAGGTACGTGATTTGCTCGATGACTTCTAGGGGATTGGAGATGCCGCCTGACCAAAAGGCATCCCAGATTCGGTCGATTTGGTTCCGCAATTCTCCAGTGAGCATAATTGTCCTGTGCTACGCGCCCCTCGCTTTGAGACCTCATCAGCCAGTTGCTATGATCACCGAGAATATCAGGCCCTATCTATGCCGCCAATGTCTCCTGGGATCTTACGTAGTTATAAAGATATGCCGCTGTGGAGGTTGATCTTATTCGTGCTCAACTTTTGTAACTTTCGTACTATTGGTCCCATCTCGGAAATATCTTATAGTCGTTGGTAGCATCAGGAGTGGTCCGGTAAACCACCGGACCCGGCAACCGAGCTGACGCCACGGTGCCCTGAGCGGAGAGAAAACCGCTCGATGTGCAAGCTAAGCCTTGAAAGCTAGTCTAGAACGCCCTCCTGAATGGAGGGCATTTTTGTTTTATGACCTTGATTCGGTCTACTGAAAGGATAGCGATGACGAATGAGGAAGAGAAGGAGCAGAGGAAGTTTCCTAGCCTAGCAGAGTCATTACTGCGCTTTTCCAAGATCAACGACGCGGCACGTGAAGCCGACAGAGTGAGGAAAACGAAGCACCTGGTCGAACTGTTAGAGCACATCTTAAAAGAGCAAAAGAAACCTGATGAAGCTGTATAAACAGAATCGTCTATATCCTTATTTGCAGATTAGCCGCAACTCTAGAGTCGAGAGCGTAGGATCGATGCTTCGACTCTTCCGATTCCCGAAGTTGGGATTTGATTTAACGATACTCTGTACATTTAAGGAAGGTGGGTATTTTCGTGTTGCGATCGACATCTATAAATAAGCACCAAGCCCGAACTAATCACCATCCGTGCCATGTACCTGCTATACCTCCGTGCGCCTGGACACGACGCGAGAGACGAAACCAGAGCGTATTGGTTGGGAGAGATCGGCGAGGAGCGAGGCAGAACGTTTGAGCGATGGAGCCCATACAGTCTAGCGAAACGAAGGGTGTTGGCGACGTGCTGGAAATAGAAAGAATCTCGTGAACGCCTTATCCCTTCTGAGTTCCTGATTATACAGGTTGAATGACTTGCTCGCGCAATCACCGCATCGTCCACTCGATGCAATTTGTGCTTTACACACGCCATCCTTGTTTGCGGAAGAATTCCACGACATCAAGGCAAGGCACTGCCAACTCGCTACATATGTCTGGGATCTTCGGTTTGGCCAAGCTTCCAGAAGCTTTTTCAGCGGTCACAACGGAAAAACCGCGGGCCTGAGCTAACGCAATCACCCACGGGTCACAACCAGATCTGTTCTTCTTCGTATCCACCAATCTTGGAAATGTTGCCATAATTTGGACCAACTTGGTTTGGACATCATCATCGATAGAAACGATCATAGAATCACGGTCGCCTACCCATTTATGGATGCCGTCGTCTTTCCGTTTGAGTTCTACTACAACCTCGTCAATGACAAATATCTGGCCCAACGTGACTGCTTGGTCCATTCGTACCCAAATAGTCGGAAAGACGTCGGGCGGGTAGTGGCGAACCCATGCATCCAAGATGGCGCTGGTGTCGAAGCAAAAGGCCACGTTAGCTTCCTAAGCCTCCCTCGAAAACTCGCCCTGCAAGTCTTTGAGGTGCTTCAGCCGAATCTGCAGGTAGTCACTTACGTCGCTGGCCGTAATCCTGTCCTTATTAAAGTTCTCGACGACGAGGCTCGTGAAAAGCGGGCCCGCGCTCGAAATCGCGAGCACATGAGGAGGGGCGAAACCCTCTGTTTGCTGCCGCTTCTCTTGTAGCTCCTTATATATTCTCAAAAATTCGTTCTTCATCTGATTGTAGAAGGCTTGCGTCGTGAGTCTGAGCTCCAGTAGACGAACAAGTGCAGCCTCTCTGCTTCCACCGAATTGACGTGACAACTCCCGTAGTTCGTAATCGGTCCAAGCAGGGTCACCTTTTCGGTGTTGGCGAACGGTATTGCTGCTCAGCAGGGCTTCTTTCGGGAATAAGACTGCTCCGGCGACCTGATTGCAGAACGCCTCTTCATCCGAATCATGCAGGTCGCAGATGCCTCCAACGCTCAACATGATGTGCGCGACTTCATGGAGTAGCGTGAAAATGCGCCCGCGAGGAGCATCTTTGATATTCACCACGACGACTGGCAACGGATTCATGCTGATTGAGAAGCCGCGAGCTTCATCGAGCTGAATGCCGGTAGCTTGGAGTGTAAGGATTCCAGCTTGTTCGACGAGAGAGCGCCAATTTTTGAACGCGACGGTATCGAATCGCCAATCCGCCTGACGCTCGACTGTGACTGCGATGGCGGACCGCAGTCGTGTCGCCACTTGCTCTACGTTCTCGCCAAGTCTCGCCCTTGCCGTGAACGGGGGCGGAGACTCATCGAGACCCTGCAATAACTCTAAAGCCCATTCTCTTCTATCAAAAGCCCGCCGTACTTCGTAGGCTAGTTTGGGAGAATTTTCATAGGAAGCGTCAACGTTTGAGAGCCTCCGGAAGTCGTGCATCACTTGAAAGCGCACAGGAGCTTCGGACAAATAGAAGGCGGCAAGTGGACGACGATAGACTGCCGCCAATTTTCGCAATTGAGGGATGCTCGGTCGGGAAGCTCCGGCTTCCCATGCGGAAAGTTGGTCGAGCTTGATAGCAGCTTTGCGGGCCGCGAGTTCTAGTGACATCCCAGCAGTCCTTCTGGCCCATACAAGCACTGCGGGAGTCGGTTTGGCTTCTATGCGTTTCATGGTCTGAGCTATCTAGGGGACCGCTAAACTCTATTGTTCCGCACTTACGCTGCCGTGCCTGCAACTGTTTCAGTTAGTTCTTTGTGCTCGACGTTTGGCGAATCGTTTAGTTTTTGTATCGTATCGCGAAAAAGGAAAGGATTCTTTCGATTGTTGAATCGAAAGCACATTTCGTCTAGGTAGGCCGGGAAATGTTTCGCCGAGGCTTTATACCCGTTCACATCATGCCGCGGCCTGCCCGCTCGGTCCCATTTCTTACAGAAATTCAATTTTCCGGATTGCGCCTTTCGGGATTGTTATGCCTTCGCTGACATAGCAAGTATTTGCCGCCAAGCTAAGCTCCTGATTGTGGACCTCGTACCAACAATAGAACAGTACGGGTGTTATTAGTTGATTTCCGTCTTCCTCTGCAACTTCAAATTTGACGATGCATGGTTTTAAACCTGTGGATACTTCTTCGTGGATGTGTTCTCCAAACACCTTTTCGTATCCGTTGCAGATATCCTCGATTATCTCGGGAAATGCAAGATAGTCGTGGTTTCCCATGGACTTGGCGTGGAAAGCCGACTCTCGGACGAGCATTGCGTGCGGGCCGGAATGAATAAGGCTTTGTGTTTTCAGTGCATAAAGATTGTCGGGAACGCCCATCGTCTGAAGTGTGCGAAGATTTTCCTTCGTCCTGGTGTCCGGCACAATGGACACTATCGTCTGCCAGATTTTTTCAAGAGCCAGATGCAAAGGAAGGATTCCTTCGGAGAAGTTTGTGCCAAGTGGAACTCTTGTTAGATGAAACCAGCAAACTTGTTGAAAGGCCCGGGTCGGCAATCCGAATCGCGACTGGAAGAGGTCTGACAGAAGATCCGAGGAACTCACAGAAGCGGTTCTCTTCTCGTACTCTTTGTCCAAATCTACGGCCTGAAGAAATTCGGTGACATGAGCAACATTCACCTCGTAGAGATCACAGATGCTTTTTAGCGAAGACTCGAAGGACTCGCAATCCAGAACAGTCAAGGCAGCCTCGCCAGTGAGACTAGTGTTTAACACCCGCAAACCAGCGGTTGCTGTTGCGGTCTTTCAACCCCGCTAAAACTTATGAATTGTGCATGCCATGCCTCGTCCGTGGGCGAGCTCCTCAGTTAGGTTGGAATCTTGGTAGGAGAAGCGTGGACGCCAGTGTATCGCGTCTGCTTTGTCTATGGAAGAATTCCGACAGGGAGGGAGTCTATCGATGGCGGATTCATACACGAAGGAATCCCTCTGTGCGGGTATGTTGGAGGAAGCTCGATCAGTGGCGAAGTACATGAGGGAAAAAGTCCGGCCTCGACTCGACGGTGTCCTTAGCCCGACATACCGCGAGATCCTTGCCACGGGAATATTCCTACGGTCGTTGTGCTGGATGGAAACTTTAGCCCGTCTAGACCACGTACAGGACTTCCAGGCGGTGTCAACAGGAACCCGATTCTTGCTTGAGGCATGCGTTGATCTTGTGTTGATTAACCATGACGACGACGGAAAATTGAGTATCAAAATGTCTGACTGGGCGTTATCAGCGAAGTTCGCGATGAGCCAGGAATTGGTGAAGTTCTACAACGCCAGGAACGAATCTGTTCCCGAACAGCATGAACCACTGAAATTCTTTTACGAAGCTAACAAATCATCAATTCCCTCGCTGCGCTCCAAGTACTGGGGCGGCAAGCATCCCCAAAGATGGACGAACTGCCAGTTACTTTCCGATTGCCAGGCAGCCGATAAGCTTGAGCCGATCCGTATCCCTGCTGAGCTCGGCATGTCTTTAGCTGCGTTCCACGAGTCGGAAATACGTCGCCTCAACTGGTTGGTTCACGGATCAGGGATCGCCATCTTAAGGCATGCGCCCGAGCCATGGTATTTCCACACATGTTCTTTGGGCTTCAATTGGAGTTCGGATTTGGCTGTGCTAATTTCCACTCTCACGATGAAGACTTTGCGGCTCGATGAGGCTACGGAAGGCATGGACTCAGAGCGAAACCGGCTGAGAGATGACCGCCTTGCGGCCCTTTTTGAACAGCTCAAGAATGAAACAGCCTAGACGAGACTGACACATTCAGTTCTTTTGTCCCGTTTAATCAGGGTCCTTTCGCAAATGCAGCAGGCCCCGTCGAAACCACCTAGCGCGGCCGGATCTGAATCTTGCCGCTGCGCAGGGTGCCGCCCCTCGTCGGTCCACCCGAGATGGAAATGGTGAACAGGTCCGCGGAGCCGAGCGGGCCGCTATCGGTTACATTTGCGACGAATACGCAAGGCGCGCCGTTGTTGGTGCAGGTGCCCGCGAAGGTGGCGGTATTGCCGGTAATCACGAGTGAAGTGAGCGTCACGCTTTGCAATTTCGTGCCGCTCGCCGAGCTCACGTACTGCAAACCTCCGCTGATGTGCTGCGTCGTGGACGGCCGCCGCACGAGGAAGCTAAATTGCCCGTGCTGGTCATTGTTATTTTGATTGTCATTAACGTCCCCGCCGCCCGCTGTCTGTTCGCAGTTACCTTCACCGCTGGGAGGACATTGCTCCGTCTGTGTCGCGGGAAATCCGGTGATTTTTGCCACGAAGGCGTCACAGCATCCCCCGCTGGCGTTGGCAGTCTGGAAGGCACCCGGGGTCGTCGGGAAGTTGCTGGAATCGGTGTAACCGGTTACGTAGGCGCTGCCTGTCGAGTCCACGGCGATGCCCTGGCCGTAGTCAAGGTTGCTGCCACCGAGGTAGGTGGAGTAAACAAGTGGTGCTGTCCCGAGGGGATTTAGCGCTGTCACGAAGGCGTCGAAGCCGCCCTGATTGGCAGCCTGAAACGCGCCTAAGGTCGTCGGGAAGTTGCTGGAATTGGTGTAACCGGTTACGTAGGCGCTGCCTGTCGAGTCCACAACGATGCCCTGGCCATAGTCTGCGCTAAAGCCGCCGAGGTAGGTGGAGTAGACAAGTGGGGCAGAGCCCACGGGATTTAACTTGGTCACGAAGGCGTCGGTGCATCCCCCGCTGGCGTTAGCAGTCTGGAAGGCACCCGGGGTGGTCGGGAAGTTGGTTGAACAGGTGACGCCGGTGACGTAGGCGTTGCCCGCGGCGTCCACGGCGATGCCCTGCCCGACGTCCGTGCTATTCCCACCAAGATAGGTGGAGTAGACAAGTGGTGCGGTGCCAGTGGGGTTCAGCTTGGTCACGAAGGCGTGGTAGCCCCCGGCAAATGTGGTCTGGAAGGCACCCGGGGTGGTCGGGAAGTTGCTGGAATAGGTGTAACCGGTTACGTAGGCGCTGCCTGTCGAGTCCACGGCGATGCCTTGGCCAAAGTCTGCGCTATTCCCACCAAGATAGGTGGAGTAGAGCGGCGCAGAGCCGGCGGGATTCAGCTTGGTCACGAAGGCGTCGCAGAAGCTTTGGAGGGCAGTTTGGAACGCCAAGGGGGTCGTCGGGAAGTTGCTTGAACAAGTGTAGCCGGTGACGTAGGCGTTGCCCAAGTTGTCCACGGCGATGCCGTAGCCGAGGTCAAAGTTACTCCCACCGAGGTAGGTGGAGTAGACAAGTGGTGCGGTGCCGGTGGGGTTCAACTTGGTCACGAAGGCGTCGTAGGAACCCCCATTGGCTGTCTGAAATGTGCCTACTGTCGTCGGGAAGTTGATCGAAGTGGTGTAGCCGGTGACGTAGGCGTTGCCCGCGGCGTCCACGGCAATGCCTTGGCCAACGTCTGTGCTATTCCCACCGAGGTAGGTGGAATAAAAGAGGGTCGGGTCGATAATCAACAGCCTCGTGGCGTCATACGCAGCTATCTGAAAGCCGACTTGATATGCACTCTTGAGGACATACCCTCCCGAGATTTCTCGCCGCGCCCCATCCACCTCCTGGTAGATGCGTGGTTTGTCCATGCGAAGCTCGCCGTCTTTCACTGCGAGCACAAGAGCGCCTTGCGGGTCGAGAGACAATTTTTCCGCTCCAGCCAGGTTGAGCGTGATGGACCGCGGATCGGCGCCCGGAGCCACGATGAAGTCATGTTCCAATTGCCGCTGGTTGCCGTAGTAAACCAGATCCACACCGGGGTACACTTCGCGATAGCGCACCTTGGCGTAGAGGGGAACGTTCGTGCGCCACTTTTTCGGGTCGTTGCCGATGAGGTAGTTGGCTTTACCCGGCAACTCGTCGAGGGCTTCCACTCGTGGCTTTGCGTTCGCGCCAACCAGCTTCATTCGCACGATGGCTAGTGGCCCGGTCGCATCGGGAATCGGTGGGGCCGGCATGGATACCAAGGCGGTTGGCTTTAGCGGATCGCGCTTAGGCACGGACTTGCGCAAGGCCAGTACGGCTTCGCCGCTAGGGGTTAGAAACAGCGTGTAGCCCTGCCCCCGCGATAAGAACTTTACTTGGCTGCTGGTTTGCCCCACGTTCGCTTCAAAGCTGAGGGGCAGCTTGCCATAGCTTTCACTTACCGCGATCTTCGTAGTCGCATCGGATGGTGAGCGAGGAACGATCGTGCCGGAGTGAGCTAACTTGCTATAGGATTTTGAACCATCGAAGCTATGTATTATTCGTGACGCGCTGACCGCCGCCACAATGGCCAGCGACAAAATCGCTAGCCGAATCCAAAGTAGTCCGCCCAACAACTTGCGCTCGTGCATGGTCTCCTCCTATTGGATTTTGTCGAGGCGTACGCAAGCCTTCGGCGTTCGTTCGGTGTTGCAAACACTTAAATTGTCAGGGGTTAATGTGAGGTCGCTTTGACCAGTAACGCACTCGCGCTGCTCCAAGCCGGTAGGTAGAAAATAGTTGGTTAAGAATAAAAGTCTATAATGTCGTTATGGTATCTACTTAAGGTAAATACTGTAGTCATTAAACGTGACGGGTTGTCATTAGACATGCCAACAGACTGGTTTCTTGCTGCCTTCGGGCGCTCGCGGATTTCAATGTCGCTGTGGGAGCCACCGGTCCAGCCGGCCCACACACAACCAATTCCTAAAGCATCTGGCGAAGGATGTTTTACCGAAGATCATTGAAAAGGTTCAGGTTTGGTTTAGAATCGGCCGCATGTCCACGCCACAAATCCCACGTACAGTGATCCCCGTGAAGTGCCCACAATGCGGCAAGGAGATGATCATCCATTCTGAGGTGCGACTGGGTGGGGGAATGGAAAGCAGCGAAGCGATTCAGTGTTTGGAATGCAAAAAAGATTTTGATGTCATGCTAAAAGGCCCACTTGTGGGTGGTCCCTTTAATCCGCCCCACGGAGCAAGCAAATGAAGATCATTGCTTCCGTTCTCGCTAGGGTTGCGGATTTACTGCGGGATATGTTTTGAAATCAAATGACGGTCTGCCTGAAGAAGTGCTGGCAGTTCTGAGAAGCTCTTCCAACCTGAAACCTTGTCGGAAATTCCGCAAAGCGAACATCGTGAAATTCGTGGAGCATCTTAACGAAGGAAAGTGCGAACAATGCCTAACGTTTGTCCGTCAGTTGGACAAAGAGCAAGCAATGATGAAGCTTTTGCGGGAGAGTAGGAACTGATACTTGAAGCAGGCCTTTTAAACAGCGAAGGTTCATCGGATCACCGATCTATCCAAGAGGTGCATAGCCAACTCGTGTCGCCTCTTCGACTGTCTGTGCGCGGATGTGATTTAACAAAATAGCACTTGACAAAATTATTAGCGGAATGCTATCAGACGTTCCAACTCAAGCCCGCGAGTGGTAAAACCCGGCCGAAAAGACTTGAGCGTCGGCCCTATCCGGTAATTTTACTGTTATCCAAACGGGGGCGAAGTGTGCCTGGCCGAATTATCCTTTTCAATTTTCGGTTTCTCTGTCGCGCTCGCGTCGCATTGGGAGCAATTCTCATCGCTTCGGTTCTCGGCCAGCGATTTGAGAAAAAATAACGCGAAGGAGCCGTTCGTATGAAGATGAAACTATTTTCCCGAGTCGTACTGTGGTCGATATCGACATGTCTTTTATTTTTAATCGGTTTTCCTGTCGTTGGCTTCGCACAACAGGTCCGGCTTACCGACGATGCACGGGTATCCTCATCTGCACCCACTACAAACTTCGGGAAAACTGCCAATCTTCCGGTCGTGGCGGGCACTGATCGCAGTTTTGTGAGGTTCGATCTTTCCCCACTTCCGGCTGGGACCACTGGAAATAACGTTGCTAAGGCCACACTGAGAGTGTGGGTAAACAACGTGACTACAGCAGGTTCAATCGATGTCATCCGCGTAACGAGTACATGGTCTGAGAATACGATCACCGACGCTACCGCTCCGTCGCTGGGCAGCAAAGAGGTTACGGGCGTGCCGATAGCCGCTGTGCAGTCCTTCGTTACGGTAGACGTGACTCCCCTCGTAAAAGACTGGTTGAATGGCGTGCTTCCGAATAACGGGGTTGCGCTGGTCGCTAACGCGGCGAGCACCTCCGTTCGGTTTGATAGCAAGGAAAACACACTGACCAGCCACGAGGCAGAATTGCAAATCACTTTGCCCGGTCCTCCTGGACCTCAAGGACCCGCAGGACTACAGGGTAACCCTGGCCCTCCCGGGCCTCAAGGTCCAACGGGCCCGGCCGGACCTCAGGGGCCATCGGGTCCAACCGGCCCCGCAGGTACCGCAGACATTCCAAGCTCGCGTTCTTTCCTAAACGCCAATGCGGCCATTCCTCCGTCCGCGGGTCCACGCAGCGGTGTGCTGATCGACTGGAATGTCGTCCAATACGATACGCTCCACGCTATTCAACTTGGACCTTGGCGCTACGTGGTTCCAACGGCGGGTCGGTATCGGGTGTCGACGTTCGTTCGCTACGACCCCAACGGTGTCATTGGCGCTGGCCAGATCGTCCAGGTCGAAGTCTACGTCAATGGATTTGATTACGGAGGGCTTGGGGGCTTCCAAGCGCCGAACAATACGGGCAGAGCCGATCTGTTCCTGTCGGGCGACGATGAAATTCCAGCTGCCGCTGGTGACCAGATCACGATCAATCTGTTTCAGAACACGGGACAGACTGGGTACGTAACAACTGCGAGCCACGTGCTCGTCGAACGACTTGGCAACTGACAGAAGCCTAACTACCATCCGCCGTATCAGCGGGAGTAGATCTCAGTACGAGGGGACCAGCAACAACAGATCGACAATCTCAAAACCAATACGAAGAGCAGATTGCAGCTCTATTAACGCGACTCGTGCGACTAGAGTCCCACCAATTGGTTAAGCGGCATGTAACCTCTAAGCCGCGCCAACGGTAGACGTGGGTATAGAGGAGAAGTTCACTTGCGCTGTTCTGGTCTGTCTCAGCTACTCCTCCAGGGAAGACTTAGCCTTCTCAACACATAGCGGATTGGTGCAAAGAGTCTTCGATCTATCAGCCCACTTGCACGTCAATATAGGCTGCCCACCAATCGGATTATGAGGACGCGGGACATAGCGGCAGGGCTTGTCTTCAGTGCAATGACAGAAACGGCAGACACCGGATTGCGGTTTAGTGACTTTAGTTTTCTCGGCCACGAGAATATTGTAGACTGGCTTCCCCTTTCCTCCGCACTTAAACCTAGGAGTTCTTTGTGCCAGTCCGATCTTGCCGCGTAACGATCCAAGACATGGACGGTGTATCGCATACCGTAGAGGTCACGGCCGCAACATTATATGAGGCCGTAGCTCAAGGTCTCGCGGCGATCCGAGGCAATGAGTGGGTTACTGGAATTGCCCAAGGCCTCAACATCGTTAAGGTGTCGGTCGCGGACGTGCGCGTCGAGCACGAAGTGAAGCTGATGGATTTTACGAAATGGGTGGATCGGACGGGTGGTTCGCCGCGAGAGATGAGTGACCGTCAGCGAATTCGGTCGATACTGGGCATGCCGGTCTCAAGGTGAACAG
Organism: Candidatus Dormiibacterota bacterium; assembly: GCA_035602135.1. Lineage (GTDB taxonomy): Bacteria > Acidobacteriota > Terriglobia > Acidiferrales > UBA7541 > Acidiferrum. Next base: position 17,913 of record DATNMX010000055.1, on the reverse strand, counting down.
AGACGTTAAGTTTTTGCTGGTCACCTCGGTTAGCGAAGGTTTTCGTGATCGGAACTCCACTTTAGCACCTCCTTTGAGAGAAGCTCCGTCGATTCCCACATTGCCGCATAAGTCTCATCGACATCTTCTTTTTCAGTCACTACCTTTTTCAGCTCGCTAAGACTTTGACTTTGACGTCTTCCCCAACTAGAATCGCGCCAGAATTTGTCCACTTTCATCCGAAACGTTTTGTCAACTTTTCCATCGCAGTGTTCCACGAGATGACGGACTTGGAAAGCTGTGAAGATTTGCGGCCAGTAACTCTTCGAGAGCACCTCTTTGCAATGAATATTGGTTACCTTCGTCAATGCCTCTAATAGCTGCAACCCATGAGGGGGTACGACCTCCTCATTCTCAATGATGAAGTCTCGTCTATTGCAGTCATCGTGCGGATACCGTTTTTCAGCGCGCAGCGATACGGCAGGGGGAATAAACGCCGCAAGCTGATCAAAGTGAAACTTCCAAATGGTTACGAGGATTCGATCTAAAAATAACTCGAAATTTGCCTTAAGGGATACAAGGTGCAGGTCATGAAGAATTCCTCGCATTTTCGTCTTATTCGCCGTTGTGCTGCCGAAAGACTTACTCACGAGACCCTGTAACTCTTCGTCTGTCTTTAACTCTTCGTCCAGGAGGCTGTTGACCCCTTGAAGTGTTTTTAGCGCGAGAACATGAGATAGGCGCACACGGCTTAAATGCTCGCGGCCCTTCCTTTCATAGCGCGTGAGCTGCTCCGAGAAGTCACTCATTGCTTCGCTCCTATGCCCTGGCCAATTACAGGATTATCTATAGCACAGTTATTTGGAACAACAGATGTGCTACGCTCTGCGAACAGAGCACAAAATGAGCGCCTCAGACCACGCTGAACCGCGCATATTTTTACTTAATGTCGGGGTTAATACCTCGCAAGCTAGCAAAGCAAAAAGTCCGTTGTTCACAAACGCGCAAGCGAATGGGCGTAATTTCTGCTATGTACCCTTCTTCATTACTGACGTCTCAAAACCAGTCAGAGAATATCCTCCAGATTGTCTAGGTTTCCTGAATCCGACAAGTCGTCCTGATATAGAAAAGAAGGCGCACAGCGACCCAGACTGGGAGAATCTGACTTACGGTGATAAATGCAGTCAGCCGCGAGCGGGGAAGCTTACCGAGGTCCGCAAAGGCGATATTTTGCTGTTCTGGGGTGTCCTCTTCAAATTTGACGGACAAGGCTGGAAAGGTTTCACCACAAAAGGCTGGTATCTTTTCGGATGCTTGCGGATAGAAGAAGTAGTGTCTTCCAAAACTGACTTATCTACGCTATCCAGCGATATCCGTGAGCGGGCATTGAAAAACGTTCACTTTCGTGATGGTAACACCCTCCAACATGACCATTATGTTTTCGTCGGCCAGCGGGCATTCTCCGGTCTCTTTGATAAGGCAGTGGACCTTGAAGTGGAGGACGAAGACCAAGGCCTAATCTACAAGAGTTTTACTTCCGCTCAGGGCAAGAGACTCAGACGAACCCAGCAACCGAAGTGGTCGTCTTCACTCCGAACTTGTAGAATTGTGAGAGACCGATCTCACGCTGAAATCCTTCGAAAAGGAATTCAGGATTGCTGTGGCACTGATATTTTTAAAGGGTTGTCACTCTAAATCCGCGAACGCCGGACAAGCCTGCGCTGCTCCGCATCCTCAACCCTAGCCCCGAAGACACCGTTCTGATAGAAATACTAGTGCTGGCCCCACGCTAGAAAGAGTTCCTCCACCCTCTTTCCCTCGTCTACAAATTTGAAGTGCTTAGTGACAAGGTTCGTCACCATGAACACCGCACTGCTTGAAGTGCGAATCACTTCGATGATTTCATCATCGTCGTAGTGGGCCTCGAGGTCGTTTCCTCTGAAGCGTCTTCCGAGTTGGGAAAGACCTGAATGCGTGAAGCTATGGAGAGCACCACGTGCTCCGTTCAGGAACCTGTCAAAGAAACCTTGAAGGTTGAACGCGGTATCGATCTGGGCGCCAATGGTTCTGAAGTTGACAGTGTATGTATCGTTCTTGATCCTGGCCACATCGTCGTCGGAACCCATCAATACGACATGGGCGCGAACCTCTGCTTCGACTATAGGGCGAAGAAGTGCGAACGCTCCACCGTAGAATGTATTCCGCAGCAGGGCAAGAATGCTCTTGTCCAGGTCGAGAGCAAGAGCCCAATAGGCAAGGAGGAGCTTGTCGCGGTCTCCGTCCTGACCTAAAGGGGCTGAACCTCTGCTAACGACAAGATCCTCGAGCCTCTGACCGAACACTGACGACTGGTCGATTTCTTCCTGGAAGGTCATAACGCCATTGCCTCACGATGTGACATATCCGATTGCTTAACAATATAATAGAGAGTTATTCGTACATACATTATGATGGCGGTCTTCATGTTATCGATGACCAGGAAGTATTCAGGAAGCAATGGATAATCCCGTCAGTGCAAGCTCCCCTCCACCTGCTGGGGATGTGCGCCCCAAGAAACCCCTGCGTACGTTTGCTGAGTTTCTGGAATCAGCTCCTCCAGATGCGCACGAAAGCCGTCGTGCTTCAACTCGAATAGCCAGTCGTCGCCGTCGAACGGTGCGGCGATCCGCGTCAGCTTGGCTGCATCCATCTGCGGTAGGCACATAGAAAATTAGATGCGTGTAGGCGTGGTTGCGGCTTGATACATAATTAATGGTATGGCGGAATCTTTATTCTCTTTTTGGGTGAAGCGTATTCGTTCAGACCAGCCTCCGTATCATGTCTCAATTTATCTATGTCTATTGGGAATGCCTCGCCCTTCACTAATTTTGCTGGCATTTCGGAATACCAACCTCCCTGCCCGTCAACGAAATAAAGCCAATAAGCTCGCGTTCTGATGCAGTTTCGGCATGTAACCCCCATCCACCCAAATACTCGGTCACCCTTTTTCACCATAGCCCTTACTTCTGGATGGTATGAAAGCACGTCCGTTGGAAGGTATTTATCGTGAGGCCGAAGGTAGTCTCCTGTCATGGTTCGAGCCGGTATTGGAAGAGCCTGCGTCTTTCTTTCTTCAGGAAAGTCTAAATCAAACAACCCGAACCAGTACTTCGGATCGCTGGCAACTTGATCTGAGACGTTTAGCATTTCGTAGACGACATCCTTCGGGTCGAGAAATTGAACTGTTATGTCTGCGAACGAGGGCGTGGGAGGTTGCACGATTACAGGCGTCGGCGTAGGTGCGGGAGTAGAAGCCATCAATTTCCGCACTCCGTCGACTATCTCCGGCACACTGGGAATGTGAGGCCAGTTCTTTTTAACGGCCTGATCCGCCCCATACAAACCGAATGTAGTTACCAAGAAAAGAATCAGGTATGCCGCGATTTGAACCGCTATTTTTTGTCGGCGAACTACTCCAACTCTGTGAAAGGCAAGTAGAATAGCCGAACCACACGCAACCAATACAGGTGTATAAAAAAAACCCACTAGAGTGCCAATCGTCGCGAGGGACGTGAGGACCCAAGCGTGTTCGAAAAAATCGAGCAGTTTTTGCCATACCGTCTTGTCTTGCGATGTGTTGTTTACTTCCATACTGGTGAAGGATCGCGCGATGACGATAGTTTGCTGACGTCGTTGAAGATCGTAGGCCGAACGGAGCAGCTTCTCCAGATTGCGGCGCTGAGCTCCCATGGTTCGGAATTCCTCCGACGCTGTACCTTGCGTCAAGGGGTTTCTGCACGCTTCCTATTGAACTACCTTTTACAGTCCGCATTATTGTAAGCTACCTTCCCGCGTCCTCTGCACTTCAACCCCAGGAGTCTAGTGTGCAGAAATCTGTTCTTCTTAAAATGTTACAGAAGGAAATTCTCCGACATGACTTCTCCACATTTGTTGAACCAATCACGCAGGGCCGGGCTGTTACGGTTCCCGGCTGTCCGAACCGTCAGAAGAAGTTTTATACGATGTATCAATACAGAAGACATCTGACGGACGATGTCTTACCCGTGTTGATCGAGAAGCTGTCGGAGAAGAAGGCGGAATGACCCCCGCGAGATACACCCGCCCGGCCGAACGTCACGAAGGAAGATCCACTCGAGTCCGGCGACGCCGCAGGGAAGCTTTAAAGTTTGTCTATCTCCGCCCTCGCCTCTACCTCTATCAAAGCGGTCAGTTCGCCGAACAGCGTGCCAAATTTCCCCGCGTCATGGTGCCCATCAAACTCATCCACAGCCCTCTTCCACTTGTCGAACATCTTGTGGTGCCTCACTTCCTTCGCGACGAAAAGCCGATTATTTAGTACGGAGAGTGCGGCCGCTCTAGCGTCGAGGACAGCAGGCATCGCAGCCTTCTTCTCTTCAATCGTACTCAAGTTTCTCGCTGCATCGAACTGCGTTATCAGTACCAACGACTTCTGCAACGTAGTTATTATCTCGCGCCACTCCTGCATCCTGTTGTCCGCGAGCCATTGCCTTCTTTGTTGAGATCGCAAGAGGTGATGCCCGATGTATATTCCAACCAGAGGCCCGACTGCGGCCCATATGCCCAAAAAGACCGTCACCCATTGAATCGGCATCGGGGAAGGCTATCACAAGACGTAAAGAGGTGGTAACCGTACTCAGTTTGTACTGGGCTGAAGGATGATGACGCTGGACCTGGCGGTGGTCTCCTTCGCTACGCTAGCGGCACGTTTCATATTTCAATGCTCTTCGAAACGCCTCCAACAACGACACAGAGTCCTGCTGCTTTTCTATGGATTGGAACTTCAACAATTCCTCCAAGCGATTGGGATATGTTCAATTCGGTTGACGGCGTTATGTTGGCTGGCGTACCTTCCTCGGCAAGTCTTGTGAATCTGATTCTGTGAGTTTCTTCTGAAGGATGCGATTGCACTCCCGGCCCGGTCAGACCGGAACTGGTTCGGCCTTGCTTGGAAGACGGCAGGCTGGATCTTGCTGTTGGGTCTGATTCTGCATTACGTCCGTCGTGATGCTCTACATTACATTTTTCGGTACACGCCAGAAAGTTTCAAGAAATTCTGGCCTGAACGGTTTGTCATCCGAACGCATATAGCCGCCGCGATGGTCATGATTTTGTTAGGCCCACTGCAATTTTGGACGGGCTTCCGCAGGCGTTACATGACACTACACCGCTGGTCTGGCCGTGTCTTTCTCTTGACTGGAGCAGTGGCCGCCTGTTTAGTTCTGTATATGGGGCTGCATCCTCTGCTCGGCGGCGTAGTGTACGGCTTTGGCCTTTTTCTCAATGGGCTATTTTGGTTGGCCGCCGCCGCCATGGCTTACTATGCGATCCGCATCGGAAACGTTCAGGTGCATAAGGAATGGATGATTCGTACCTACGTTCTTACATGCGCGGGTCTCGTGGGCGTGCGCGTGATCTTCGACATGGATTTCCTGGGCCGCCGGATCGGCCCAGATGCGCTGAACGACTTAAGCACCTGGGCGAATTGGACAGTACCGCTAATGGTCACAGAGATTGCGCTCCAAATCCGCCGGCTCCAAAAGAACGCTCGACCGCGTCGGTAACGCTTACGAGGTTCCGCTGAGAGCGGTGAAGATACTAAAATTTCTGGACGCACCCGTGGTCGTAAAGTTTAGTCATGGATCTGACAGACGATGTCCTACCTGTGTTGATCGAGAAGCTGTCGGGAGCTAAAACAGAATGACCGGGTGAATGTTTTGTAGTTCAGCTCGAAGAGGCGAAGGCTAAGTGGCAGCGGCGAGTGAATGAACGGAAATCAGCCGCAATCTAAACAGAGCATCTGGCGAAAGATGTTTTGCCGAAAATCATTGAGAAGGTTCTCGGGGGCGCGGGTCGTCCTTCCACGGAGTAAGGAAGATGGCAAATTTTCGACTCTGGATGCACTCGGGGGGGAACAGGGAGTCGAGGCTAGGGTAATTCCAGCTCAAGCGAGTAGATCTCGTCGCTACTCACATCGCGGACGAAGAGAGCCGAACCGTCAGGAGTGAGGCCGCTCCAGGGAGGTAGCCAGCGGCGCAGATTTTTCGAATCAACAAACAATTCAGATCGGGTCTGTCCGACTTTGACCCGGCGATAAGCCGAGTTCTTTCCAGCGACATTGTAATAGACATAATTTCCGTCCCGCGACCACGCAGGAAAGAAGATGCCCTCGGGTTGATTGATCGAACCTGTCCATCTCTGAGTGGTGAAGTCGAAGAGCCAAAGTTTCTTGGAATCGGAGGAGAGGGCAGCCAGACGCTGCCCATCAGGGGACAAGCGTGGAGAATACAAGTTTTCTGAACCGGAAATCATGAAAACCTGCTTAGAATCGAGATCGAAAATCTGAATGCCGCCTTTCTCCGCGCCAGGGACAAACGGAGCGCGACCAAAGATGATTTTTGTTCCATCTAAAGACCAGTTTGCATCCACCTGATAATCCTTTTCCGAAAGCATTTCCTGTGGTGTTCCGCCCTGTGGCGATATTAGAAAAAGCTTCCAGGGCTGGCCCGCTTGTATATTACTGAATACGATCTGCGTACCGTCGGGAGACCAGTGGGGCAGCATAGCCGAAGTTGGTGGAAACGTGAGCTGGACACGTTCACTACCATCAGCGCGACTGCGCCACAGGCTGCGGTCGGGATAAGACACGTAAACGATCCACTTGCCGTCTCGTGAGAAGTCCAGTTCACCTGCCGAAATTCCGGAAAGAAATGGCAGGAACTGATGGGACTTACTGTCATAAACAACGAGTTCACCCCGCGGCACGTATCCGTCCGCGAATAGCTTCCTACCATCCGGGCTAGGGACTGCAAACGTAATAGACATAGGGCCACTGGTCAGCTGCAACGGCTTTGAGGAAGTGCTGTGAAACAGCCCCGCAGGCTCACGCAACGCCCAGAGATTTGCGTTCTCCCCGCCGCTGACGAAGAAGTAATAGCGGCCATCCGCACTCCAAACGCCGCAGCACTCTGAGGTTGGGGTGTTCCAAGCGGGAAGTAAGGAGTGAAGATTGGTCCCGTCAGCATGAACTTCCCAAAGCGATGGAGAGTTGGTCTGGGGCGTCCCGAGCGTGAATCGAAGGCGAGTACCGTCGGGAGAGAAGCGAATGGAATCTGCCGAGCCGGAAACGGTTATCAATTTTCGGACGTTCGTGCCATCCGCGTTAGTCAGGAAAATGTCAGACCCCTTGGCAAACGCGAGTTGCCGACCGTCGGGAGACCACACAGCCGCATGAGCGACAATATTCGAAAGATGACGGGGGCTTCCTGTAGGCAGGGGCAATATCCAAGCCTGCGCGTCCTTCTGCAACATTGCGTAATCCGCCACCAAGAGCTGCGAATGATCGGGAGAAACGTCAAACATCACAGTGCTGCTAAACGGCGTGGGAATGATCGACGTATCACCACCAGTGACCGATGCTTGAACCAGAAACTGCTTCGCTCCGGTGCTCTCCGTGATATATAGCCGGGAACCGTCGGTAAGGAGGTTGGTCTTCGAAACACCATCATGAGTGATCTGGACCGTGTTGAGTACTCTAGGGGGAGGAAGAGGCCGGCTGAACCAAGCAAATATCCCTGCAAAAGCGATGGCCAGCATGGCTATAGGAATTAGAATCTTCCAGAGCTTTCTGCCGCCAGCTGTGCGAAGTTCGGCGGCTGTCACAGCAGCTGATGAAGGCAGGGCAAAAGGGGGAACTGACCTCGATGTTGGCGCCCCTTGCTGTGACCCAGACGGCGCTGCATCTTGGGCTGCCGAGACGTTACCGGACCTTACCGCCACAGCATGCCCCGTATCCGTGTCCCGTTTCAGGCGGAGCAAGTCCGAACGCATCTCCGCTGCGCTCTGATAGCGAAGCTTGCGGTCTTTCTCTAGCGCCTTGCTGATGATGTCTTCCAATGGTGCCGGGACGTCGGGGTTCAATCGCACTGGTGATACGGGAGCCCGCTCTAGAATCGCGTTGAAAATTACGCCTGAGCTTTCCCCTCGAAAGGGTAGGAGGCCGGTGGCCATTTGATATAGAACAGCGCCGAACGAGAAAATGTCCGTACGTGCGTCCAAATCCTCGGCGCGAACCTGCTCGGGAGACATATAGGCCACGGTGCCAAGAGTTGCACCCGGACTGGTCAAGTGGTCGCTGTCCACTTCCATGGTGGCAAGTGTGTCCGCCTTGTCAGACACACCCTTCGCCGAAGTTACTTTGGCCAAACCGAAATCCAGAATCTTGGAGTGGCCGCGCTCTGTGACGAATATGTTGGCGGGCTTTATGTCACGGTGAACGATGCCCTTTACGTGCGCGGCTTCGAGAGCATCTGTGATCTCAATGGCCAGTTCGACGACTTGCTCTAACGGCAGAGGCTTGCCGGCGATGCAGTGCTTGAGCGTCTGGCCTTCCAAGAACTCCATGGCGATGAACGCCTGACCATCCTGCTCGCCAATGTCATAGATCGTGCAAATGTTGGAGTGATTCAATGCGGATGCGGCCTGCGCTTCGCGCTGAAAACGGGCGAGCGATTGAGGGTCTCGGGCAACTTCTTCGGGCAGGAACTTAAGTGCGACAAAACGATGAAGCCGTGTGTCCTCGGCCTTGTAAACCACACCCATGCCACCGCCACCAAGTTTTTCGAGGATCCGGTAGTGCGAGATGGCCTGCCCGAGAAGTGATTGGGAATCCGCCATTTGGCGCACATCTTAGGTCGCGGTCGGAGGCAAGTCAACGACACGAACGTAACTCTGCGGCTTCCGTCGAATCCATCAGTTTTCGTGGCGGTTTCTTTTTGAATGACTCAAACAGCTCGTGTCGTCTCTCCGATTGCGTGTAGTTCGGATTCTGGATTTTATCGTCAGCCAAGCGGAAGTTTATTTTATTGACAATTAATTAGCAGTGTGTTTATGCTCCGCCGACTTCTAGTCGTCCCCCAACAAATTGCGCTCTGTGAGGCCCCTGATGAAGTCAAGCCAAAGGGCCCGTCATCGTCCAGTTCACCTGCACGCAAAGGGGTGCTTCCGGAAGCTTACCCGGACCTGGTTCATTTCTCTGTTTGTTCTGATCGCTTTCGCCTGTGGCTGCGGCGGTGGAAGCCCTGGTTCGATTCCTCCCTCATCTAATCCTGTTCCCAGCATCGCTAGCCTTTCGCCCTCGTCAGCAACAGTGGGAGGCCAGGCACAAACACTCACAATTCAGGGGTCAAATTTTCTTTCCAATTCTACTGTAACGTACAACGGCCAGCCGCATACGCCAACGTTCATGAGTTCGATGCAGCTGAACATTTCGCTTAGCGCAAGCGATCAGGCGACAGGCGGAAATTACGCCATTATTGTAAGCAACCCCGCTCCTGGCGGCGGGCAGTCCAACTCTGCCAATTTTACGGTGAACAACCCTCAGCCCTCAGTGGCCTCCGTCTCACCTTCCGTCCTAGCAGCCGGTTCTCCCGACACAACAATTACAGTCGCTGGCGCGAACTTCGTTGAGAAGTCCACCGTGAGTCTGAACGGTACGGCACTGGTAACTACGTTCGTTTCATCTAGTCAGTTAACTGCGACCATTCCGGCGGGCAGTTTGACTAACAAAGGCGTGAGCCAAATCACAGTGAAGTCACCATTGCCAGGAGGAGGTACCACGACCGCGCAGACACTAAATGTAACTGAGATTGGAAAGCTTGTCATTATGGCTACTCCTATAAACAGTCAGGGGAATGGGTCATGGCAGATCGCGGTTGCAGCCGTCGACTCCAGCGGCACCGCTGTACCCGGTTTGGCTGTTACTTTAAATACGAGCGCTGGTACAGTTAGCCCGGGTCAGGGGATCACTGATTCATCTGGTACTTTTGGGGCCTCTGTCTCGCCACCGGCATCCTACTTAGGCCAGGCTATCGCGGTAAGCGCTACCGCAGGGAGCCAAACAGCGGCGATTAATATTGCCTTCGTTTCTTCTGTTTTTAACCCTTCTAGTCCAACCGCTGTTTCAGGCATTCGCCACGCGCAAGACTCATCCGCCACTACTACAACGCTGAACTCGCCATTCTTGTTCGGAGTCAGCGGCCCTCCCGGTTCTAATAATCCGTTTAATCTGAATCCAGATCTCTGTTACAGCAACGTCGATCTCGCTACGACAGTTCCAACGAATTGCCAATTCATTTACTCGAAACAAGGTGTTGTAAAGAGTGTTCGCAATATCACAAATACAGTCTGTGCGGCTTTGGACGTCGGCGGTGGATTAGCTTGCATTGGGATAACTGTCACGGTCGCCTCCTGTGTTTTTGCTCCGACTGGCGTGGGCGCAATCATATGCGCAGGCGGCCTGGCGCATAGCGGCCTACTGAGCGAACTCTGCTTCGCTTTCCTCGGCAAGAAGTTAGCGGAAGCTCTCTTGAAAAACCAAAGAGATGTGGCCGCAGTCGATGTAATCGGTGTCGAGCCGAATCCTCCTAGTCTCACCAATGGGATTGGTTTGATCTGTGATGCTGTGGACGTTGCCAGCATTGGCAACGGAACTGGCTCTTCTGGAACTCGGATTAACGTGTTCCCGCCGAAATCAACTTCATTGTTGGGGAGCACTGTAAACTTCGCGGCAGCAGTGATTAATAACAGCAACACAAATGTGAGTTGGTCTGTGAATGGCGTGACAGGCGGTTCTGGGCCCTTCGGTATAGTCGATAGCAATGGTGTATATACAGCGCCCCCCGCTCTACCCGCATTCCCTTGGATAACTGTACGAGCCACAAGCGTGGCCGATCCCACGGCCAGTGCCCCCGCTGTGGTGTACGTCGTGGCAAATTCGCTGGGAACGATCATCACCGTGGCAGGCAACGGTACGCCAGGTTATCTGGGGGATGGTGGGCCAGCTATTAGCGCTGAGTTGTTTGTTCCCTCAGGTATCGCGTTTGATGGTGGTGGAAATATGTTCATAGCAGACTCCAGGAATAACGTGATTCGCAGGGTCGATGCGGGAACGGGTGTGATCACGACGATAGCAGGCAATGGGACCGCTGGTTACTCTGGTGACGGTGGGCTCGCTAGCAGGGCTCAGTTGAACGGACCAACTCACGTAGCATTCGACCGGACCGTGAATCTCTACATAACGGATGGCAATAACAACCGCATTCGAAGGGTGAACGCGGTCACGGGCGTGATTACGACAGTCGCAGGGAACGGCACGGCGGGCTTTTCAGGCGATGGTGGGCCAGCCACGAGTGCTGCACTAAACTTCCCTGACGGGATCGGCCTGGATGGCGCGGAAAACGTATATGTCGGAGACGCTCGGAATAACCGAATCCGGAAACTGGACGTAACAACAGGCGTCATAACGACGGTAGCAGGTAATGGAACAGCTGGATTTGCAGGCGATGGCGGACTGGCTACTAATGCCCAACTGAATTTTCCCTCACGACCGGCGTTGGACAGCAAGGGAAATTTGTACATAGCAGATTTCCAAAACAATCGACTACGCAGAGTTGACGCATCGACCAACATAATCACGACAGTGGCCGGTAATGGCACGACGGGATTTTCCGGCGATGGCGGCTTGGCTACAAACGCTCAGTTGAACGGGCCGCTAAGCGTGACTGTAGACGCAGCGGGGAACCTCTACATCGGCGACATAAAGAACGAGCGCATCCCCGTCGTGAACACAACTACGAACCCGATAACTTTGCTTGGGGTGACGATCCAGCCTGGGGATATAGAAACTGTTGCGGGCAATGGTTTCGCCGGATATTCCGGGGATGGAGGCCCAGCAACCAGAGCGCAGTTGAATTTCCCCACGGGACTCTTGATCGACATTCACGGTAATTTGTACGTCGCAGATGCTAACAATAACGTCGTTCGCCGAGTCACGGGTCAACTGCAGTAGTGCCGTCTCATAAAATGAATTGAACTTTTTCGGACAGCTCAAACCATGGAAGTTTTGAAAGTTTGATGAAGCGCAATTTCTGGAGAAAGCGAGAGCGGCAATGGCAAGGCTCAAGACAAACCTCTTTAACACGATACTCACAAAGGTTCTAGTGTGGTGGGCAGTCTGGTTTCTGGTTGCGATGCTGACTGTCCAGGTATTACGAGCGCAGGACAGCAAGCCAAAGGTGGCGATCAAGACGTTTGAGAATCCTGCGAACTTTTCCCACTCCACAATCGGGAATGGGTTGACAGACATACTTACAACTGAGCTCCAAAACACAGGCAAATTCAACGTTATGGAACGCACCAATGTAGATGAGCTCATGAAAGAGATGAATTTTGGCAACACGGAGTACGCCAAGAGTTCAAGCTTTTCTCAGAAGGGCAACTTGCTCGGTGCCCAGTATGTATTGATGGGAAAGGTGACGAATTTCAGCTACGCCGAGCAGGCGGAACAGCAGCAAAAATCGACTTTGTTTGGGCCAAATACTATAGAAACCGTTTATCAGCAGCGGGCCGACGTTCGAGTCGATTTCCGCCTCGTTGACGTCAGCACCGGCGAGACCGTGATTTCGGAACCCGGAGAGGCGCACAAAACCAATACGAGTCAGGTTTCAGAGATAGCGGCGTGGTACCGCTCCACGTCGTCAGGCTCAATCACAGCTGAGCTGTCTTCCAGTTTGATCGGCAGAGCAACAACCCAAGCAATCAAGGATATTGTACGCAAATTGAATGCTCTCTCCGAAACCGTCCGCGAGCGAGGCGCGGGTGCGGCACTAAACGCAGGTTTGGAAAAATTGGCAAACGCCAAGGGACAAGTCGTCGCCGAAGAAGGAGGCGGATTATGGATAGTCGGTGGCATTGGCAGCGCCACTGGTTTGCAGAAAGGTGACCGCCTCAAATTGACGCGAGACAATGTCATTAAGGACAAAGCAGGCAAAATCGTTTATCGAAAGCCGATTGACATCGGCGCGATGGAAGTCACTGATGTTAGTCAAGCAGACCACGCAGAAGCTCGGTTTATCCCTAGTCCCAATGGGAGTGTTGGCCCTCAAACAAACGACCTTGTAAGTGCGGATGTTGATTATGCTCGCACATTGCGTGCCGGCATTCGGACCGCCACACCCTTGAATTCTTCCGTACCAAACTCCTCCAACTCCCAGTTCGAACAGTTTCTCAAGAAAGCGGACAGATACATGGAGGATAGATTCTGGTCTCAAGCACTCGAGCAATACAACAAAGCCGCTGCAGTCAATCCAAATGACGCAAGAGTGTTGCAAGGCGTGGCAGCGACACAGTACATGCTTAGGGATTTTATCGAAGCAGACGAGACTTCCGAAAAGCTCTTAGAAATGGGTTATCCACTGAGGGCACCCATCGCCCACAACCATTCAGTCGGATATTGCACCGGTGATTTGGTGCTCCAGCGCGGCAAGCTCTCATTCAAACCTCAAAAGTCAGACCATGGTTTTGAGGTCGATCCCGCGAGTTTGGTAAAGGCTGAGATTACGTTGATGCCGCGGTCATTCTGGGATTCTGACTCCAAGGCGCCGCGCTCAAGTGTTCCTGTCCTTGAAATTCGCTGGCGCGATTCCAAGGGGCACGAGAAGAAGTACGACATGCTGCACTATGTTTATTCCAAGCAGCAGAATATCAGTGCTACGAGCCTTGATAAAGCTTTTCCGATGGATGACGTCGATATCGCTGACCTCACAAAGTTAGAGAGGTCCATGCTCGCACTGATCCAAAAATACGTGAAATAGCAGCTGGATACGTCACTCGATGCCTATGCTAGTGAGTGAAGATCAAACTTGCCATCCGCAGCCAGCTATAAAAGCCGAAACTGAAGACTTCTCGCATAGCCGCTCGATCAAACAACACAGCAGGATTCCACAGAAAGAATATCCTCGTGTTTCCGATGATCCAGTAAAAACGGGGGTTTCACTTTGTCCGAACATAGTCGAATTTATTTACAGGAGGTTTAAATGCTAGTCACAAGGCTTTCGTGTATGTTATCGGTCTGCATACTCGCCACTTCGATGTGCTTGGGTCAACAGTCAGCCAAGAAACTGACGAACCAGGACGTGATCGAGATGGTTTCTCTCGGTCTGACCGACGATGTAATCATCGACAAAATTCACGCTGCTGGGACAACCGATTTCGACACGACAATCGTGGGCCTGAGAGCTCTGAAGCAGGCCAAAGTGTCAGATACGGTTATACGCGCGATGATTAATCCGCATCCCCCGGCGGCCAACTCTACTTTATCTACAGGTCAAAACCCTTCTACAAATACCAATCTTGATGACCCCACTTCGCCCCACGATCCAGGTATCTACATGTATGCCGAAACCAAAAATGGCCTGCATATGGTCATCCTCGAACCTACAGTCTACTCACAGGGAAAAAGCGGCGGCGTGTTCAAGTCAGCTATGACTTACGGAATTGCAAAAATGAAATGGAAGGCTGTTGTCCGAGGTGCTCACGCCAATGCGAGAAGTAGTGACAGCAAGATGGTTTTCTATTTTTACTTCGAGGAGTCGAATGCCGGGCTCAGCCATGCATCTTTTGGTACAACGACACCCAACGAGTTCACTTTGTTGAAATTTGACGAAAAGAAGGACTCTCGCGAGACTGTAGTGATGCAGGCTAATGCGTTTGGTGCATCTTCCGGCACGGATGAGAAGGCTAATACAGGGTTTGCCGTAACGAAGTTGAGACCGGGCGTGTATAAAGTGGTTCCAACCGCGCCGCTGAAGCCTGGCGAGTATTGTTTCCTTAGCTCGTCCGGAGTCGGAGCATATGGACCTGGATCTGTCGGCGCAAACCGACTATTTGATTTTGCGGTCCTGCCGGGTGAGTAGCGGGGATATCAGAGAGCTATTTTCTCCTCAATGCCGAAACTAATCTTACATCGACTCTATGTAGACCATGCGAAAGTGCCCGTTGCGGATAAGCTGACAAACTTTGATCGGTCTAACTCGCTTTTACTCTTGCACTTCGCAGCCAGAATGCGTCACGGGAGCACTTTTTAGCCTTCGGAGCGATTGATTCGAAAGCACTTAGTGTAGGACCTTGTTCTCATAACCCGAAGGTCGTCAGTTCAAATCTGACCCCCGCAACCATTTAGAAAGTTGAAACGAAAAGGGTTGCTCGCTCCGGAGCAACCCTTTCTTTTTCTCACAAAGGCCAATTGTCCGAGAACTGTCCGACTTCTCAAAAAACCTAGTACTCCGGAAACCCACTGAAACAGATTTGCCATGTTGTGATTTATAGGTTACAATTGAGAACGTGATTGAGATTCGTCACTACGTTAACCGCGTCGGAAAAGATGTCTTCGACGATTGGTTGACGCAACTGGCGGATGCCCGCGCACAGGCGAAGATTGCGATCCGAATCAACCGACTGGCCGCCGGGAATTTTGGCGACTGCAAGTCGCTGCGCCAGGGTTTGTTCGAGCTACGGATCGATTGGGGACCGGGCTACCGTATCTATTACGGGATGATCGGCAGGGACTGTGTGTTGCTTCTCTGTGGCGGCGACAAACGAAAACAGTCCGCAGACATTGAGCGGGCGTTGGAATACCTCAAAGATTACAAAGAAAGGACCGGAACCTCATGAAACGCAAAGCCAGCATCTCGCACGACGAGACCATCATTCGACGGCTCCGGAAAGACCCGGATTTTGCTGCCGAGTACCTCAAAGCGGCATTGGAAGATGAAGACGAGCCCCGCGTTCTGCTCATTGCCTTGCGCCACCTCGCTCAAGCCCAGGGCATCGCCAAAGTCGCCAAGGCTGCCGGCATCGAGCGTGAAAGCCTTTACCGGGCTTTGTCGGTGCACGGCAACCCCCGCCTGTCCACGCTAGTTGCCGTCACCAAGGCTATTGGGCTGAGACTCACAGTCGAAGTAGCTCAATGAGTGAATAGGAAGGCTGGCACGCCAGTGGGGATTGAAATTGCATCCCTAACTACTAGGTCCTTCAGTGGAAACGGCGTAGCATCGCCGCCCATTCCAATTGGGCCTTTTGGAGCCGAGTTGAACACGCACCCAGGCGGGGTCGTCACGCGCAATTGATCTGGTTCGTGGAGTGAACAGGCCCTAAATTGAGGCGTTGTCTCCTTCTGAGAGCTATCCGGAGGCAACCTTGGCACTTTTGTGCGCAAGTCGGTGTCTAGGTGACAAGATGAAGACGCCCTGTCTTGGCATATGTTGCGTGGGGGTCCTATTTCTGGCCGGGTGCCAAGGTCCGAAAACTCCCCTTATGGTGGTGCCAAAGTCGGATCAAGTTGAGCCGCTGTGGTCAATGAAAGTCGCTTGCACAAACGGGCTTCGTTTAGATGGTCAGAAAGTCCTACTTTTTCCTCGTAACGGAAGCAACGTCGAACAGTGGACACTCGATGTCGTTTCGGGAGATATTCTGGAATTCTCAGACGGCCCTACCAAGGGCGAAGGCGCGCCTCAAGATTCTCATTCAGCTTTAAGTGGTGGCAAGCCAAGAACGCTCAATCGTCCAGAGGTCGCTCCCATCACGCCCTCCGGCTTCGAGCCTCATGTCCTTACAGATCGTTTCCTTTTCGCAAGACGAAGTCGACTGAGGTTTTCTTATCCACACTTCTTCCACGACGGGGAGACAATTGTAATTGACCGGGGCACGGGGAAGATTATTTGGACACAGATAGGTATCAACACCGCAATCATCGCCTCTAGTGCCTATGTCTTCATCTGCGATCAGCAAAATACTGCTGCGTTCGGCCTTTCATCCGGACGTCCAAAGGAGGTGACTGACTTTTATAGCGCCGTGAGAGCAGGAGACCTCGTCAAGGCACAGGAACTCTACCCCTTCCGGCGAAGGACTCAATTGTTTGATTTGGGTGGGTATGGTCCATTGACCGTCGCAGCCAAAGAAAAACGCCCGAAGATGGTAGAACTGCTTTTGAGCTTGGGTGAATCTCCCAACAGCACAGACGCAGATGGCTTCGTGCCTCTATTGATGGCTCTCCACTGGAACAATCCCGACATTGCACGGATTCTACTCAATGCTGGGGCTGACCCAAACTACAAGAGCCATCTTTGGGCGTTGCCACTAAACGAAGCGCTGGCAGAAGGCAGACGACCGATCATTGAGGACCTTTTGCAGAAAGGAGCAAGAGTCAACAGCAAAGGAGGATGGACCGGCGGCACTGCCCTGCACGAAGCGGTCATGTACCGCAACTACGAAGCCATCGAGACACTGTTAGCAGCCGGGGCTGATGTCCATGCGCTAGACGGACGTGGCTTGACGCCAGCGCAGAAAGCACCGGGAGATGAATGCGTCATCTACCTCTTTAGCGGAGGAAAGATCGCAGATAAACCTGGAACTTGTCAGCCTCCCAAAAGAGAATCAACTCCACACTCCTTGTAGCGGTCGAAGATCTTGTAGCCGGTCTAGCGCGAGATCCCGAACTCCAACGGTCATCCTCTTTTTCAGAAGTGCTTATGAAGCGCCGATACAGCACGAGCCACCGCAACATCACTCCGGATAATAAGCCTTCCAGCGCAAGGAATAATCCAACACCGTTCTTGCTACGGCAACCGTGCCTACCGAAATCCACCTATAACGTCCGCTCTCATGTAGAGCGGAATACGCATTCAGCCAGACCATCGCGAAGATCAGAATCACCACGGCCCCAAAATTGATCCTCCGGCAAAGGCATCAGTTCCGCACAACCTCGCCAACCGTATAGCCGAGCGCAGAGTACCCTGCAAGCCTCTTCTTGTACATGCGAGCCAGCATAGGCACCATCACATCCGCATAGTCGTAGACGTGGACTTCGCTTTTGTTGTCGTGGAGACGACGCAGGCGGCCCACGTACTGCTGCAACGTACCTTTCCACGAAATCGGCATTGCAAGAAGAAGCGTATCAAGACGTGGATCGTCAAATCCCCCGCCGAGGTAACTTCCGGTCGCCAGGATCACGCGCGGTTCATCGCAAGGAACGGCTGCTAAAGATTCAGCCAGTTTCTTCCTTTGCTTCGTGCCCATCCC
>DATNMX010000054.1:0-2265 GCA_035602135.1 Candidatus Dormiibacterota bacterium | reverse complement strand
GAGCAACGTGCGCGAGCGGCTGCGCGTGCTGGACGGCACGGACTTCCGCCTGGAAATCGAGAGCCATACAGGGCAGGGAACGGTTATTCGCATTGATATCCCCGAACTTGTTTCCACCATGCAGGCGGTGGGTTGATTCCGCCCGACGGTCTGAACGTCGTAAAGAGCAGAAAACCGGTTTGGTTGAACGGCGAGACATCGACGCGGGGGGTACCGAGTCTGTGTGGCAACTAGGCTTGACGCTGCCCCTATACTGCCGAGAGAGGAGGAGCGCAGGATGGCCAATTTTCTGGAGTACAACCCGGAGCAAGCCTATTTGCTGCCACCGACAGTGAGGGAGGTACTGGGAGAAGGGCATCTTTGCTTTTTCGTGCACGGCGCGGTGGAGAAGCTGGACTTGCAGGAGTTTGAAGCTGGCTATAGCGACGAAGGGCATCCGGCCTATCACCCGGCGCTGCTGCTGAAAGTCTGGCTGTATGCCTACGCGCTGGGGATGACCAGTTCGCGGCGGCTGGAGCAGCGCATCCGGGAAGATTTGGCGTTTCGCTATTTGGCGGGAGGAGCGCAGCCGGATTTTTGGGCGCTGAATGAGTTTCGCAAGCGGCATGGGCGAGCGATGAACGACATCTTCACGCAGGTGGTGGAACTGGCGCGATCGCTGGGACTTGGGAAGCTGGGGCATGTAGCCATCGATTCCACGCGCATTGCGGCGAACGCGTCGACCAGTTGCACGGACAGCCTCGAGAAGCTGCGCGCGGAACGAGCCAAGATCCGCAAGAACATTCGACGATGGCAGCAGCAGTGCCAGAGCGAAGATCCGAATGAAGGAGCCGGGCTGGAAGTGGCGCGCGCCGCGATGGAAAAGCTCAAGGGACAGCTTCGCGAAATTCCCGCGCGGCTGCAGCGGCTGAAGAAGTCCGGAATGCGGAAACTTTCTCGTACCGACGCGGACAGCCGCTTTCTGCCAGACCGCCGGGGATTCACGCTGGGCTACACGGCGACGCTGGCGGTAAGCGACGATCATTTGATCGTGGCCCAACAGATCAGTCGGGAACTGAACGACAACGGGCTGCTGGTGCCGATGGTGGACAGGGTACAGCGCGAGTGCCGCGAGCAGCCGAGACAAGTGAGTGCGGACAGCGGCTTTTTCTCTCTGCCAAACCTCGAAGTCATGGAAGAACGCGGAATCGATGCGTATGTGCCGGACAGCAACATGGCTTGTGTTTTGCATCATGGTGGAATACTGAAACAACCTACGCGTCATCCGGCCCTTCTTCGCATGCGCAGCAAGTTAGCCTCGACGACAGGACGAGCGTTATACCGACGGCGGAAAGCGTTGGCTGAACCGGTCATGGGAATTTTGAAAGAGCAGCGAGGGATGAGGCGGTTCCGGATGCGTGGGCTCGGGAAAGTAGCCGCGGAGTTTGCGCTAGCCACCACCGCGTTGAACCTGACGCGGATGTGGCGGCTCAGCCCGCCAGGAAAACGTTCCGCATAGAGCAAATCCACGCGGAAAGGCCCACAACTTCTCCGGATAAACAAATGAACCATGAAACTCACCCAAATTCCCCACGGCAACGCAGTTGCCACACAGACTCGTACACCCCCGGGGCAATTCGGATGGTTGTGAAAACAAAGGCGTTGCAGGAAAAGCAATTCGTAAGAATATGAAAACAAAGGGCGGCCTCGGTGGGCAGGCATGCAAGGATCGAAAGGCGGTGTCGGTTCGGAGGAGATGACGTCTGGGGTTACGCATGTCTGGTATCTGAGGAATTTACGAATAGTAAGGCGGGGTTGGAGGGCTGATTTCACGCCTTAGGGTAGCACCAAATAAGTGTATTGTCAAGTTATTTTACCATTTGAGTATCCGTTCGAACGGTTTTGGCTGCGTTAGTGCTTGAAGAAGAGGGGCTTAGCGGATCAGTTGCAACGCGTTTGCAATTTCGCGTGTCCGGTTAGCGCGTAATACGTCCAAGTGGCACTGCCGTCGCTGTCTCAACTTCCCAGAACCCCTTTGTTGGTCAGTGATCGGCACTTTCCCGATAAGCCAACTTATAGGCACTGGCAATCACTTTGGATCGCGCCTGTTGGTGAGCGGCCCATTTTTACTTAAGTTTTCCTCTCCTGTAACATCACACTCGTGAAGCCTTTCGAGTTGCTCGGCCAGACGCTTTCTCCAGACGGTACTGTCATGAAGCTGATTCGTCGCGGCGACGAGTACATCCTACTTGTCGACGGCGCGATCCTTATGTCTAGCCGCATGCA
>DATNMX010000053.1:0-3045 GCA_035602135.1 Candidatus Dormiibacterota bacterium | reverse complement strand
GAGCCGATGCGGTTCGCGGGCACCTGGAAACAGTATTCGAAGAAGGCGATCCCCCAGCTCGCGAGGATTACTTTCCAGAGCGCCTCGCTGCGGAATTTCAGGTGGCCATACCACGCAAAGGTCATGAAGATGTTGGAGATGGTGAGCAATAGAACCGTTCGCATTGGAAAGACGCTCCTCGCGAGGTGCCGCGATACAGACCTAGGATGAGAAAGGATTCACTGAAGTTGCAGTTTCGTCAAACGGTTAGCGCCGGACTCCATACAGCGATACTGGGTCTACACCAGCGGCCAAAAGATCGCGCAGGAAAAAGGCTATGCGATTTTGCCCCCTGACGTGCTGGATAAAGTCGTGGCCAAGGCCGCGGCGACTCACTGAATCTTGTCGCTTTTCGATAGGTTGTGACGCGCACAAAGTAGGCGGATGTTTTTTGCCGTTAAGGAAGTGCCGCCTTTGGAATAGGGGAGATCGTGGTCGAAGTGGAGATTATCGTTCTCTCCGCAGATGACGCACCGTCCTTTGTCGCGTTGCCAGACTTCCAGCTTCACTGACGACGGAATCATCCGCGTGTGTGGAAGAGTCTCGGGCGGGGCGGCTTCTATGTCGAGGTCCTCCGCCAGTTCGAGTTGAAACTTGAAAACTGAGCGAGTTCCGTCTTGTTCTCGCCAGCAGTCCGTGAGCCTAAAAAATCCGTTGAAGGCCCAGATCCCCGCATGAATCTTTTCATAGACGGCTACAATCTCTGGGGATCTCTTACCCTTTTTTGTCTCGATCGCTGCTTGTTCAAATAATCCGTTTTGCGTCAGTTTACCGCTAGGAGTCGCCCTTGGTTGGTCAAGCGACTTGGGCTTGGGACAACTCTGGCTGCGCGACACGTCATGACCTTCGTAAACCAGGACTCGTCCAGTTTCCTCAATTCGATCCCTGTAGGGCGCACTTTGGCGCCGGCTCATCAGGAGCACACTTAGGTTCGGTCGCAGGTGATAATGCATTCCTTTTTGAAAGCTGACGCTCCACGCCTGGCACATTTCAATGTAGGAGACGATTTGCCCCGCAGCGTGAGGTAACGATAGCACTTAGAACAATCCCAACAATTGTTCCGCACTGAGACCCGATTGCCGCAAGATCGAACGCAGAGTGCCGGTGTCCAACTCTGAATGATCTGGAACGACTACCTGAGCAAAAGGATTGTCTCGTCTAAGAATGATGTGGCTGCCGTGCTGCCGTTTGATTTGAAATCCTAGTTTGAGAAGTGCTGAAACGCAGTCACGCCCCGAGATTCGAGGCAGCTTGGTCATACCGCGACGAGAACGGCATCAAAATTATCGGGAGGAACGGTGAGCCCATCTTCCTGCAGCGCCAGGATATAACCCTCTATGGCTTCGCGAATATTTTGAATGGCCTCTTCTTTTGTTTTTCCCTGGCTGACACATCCGGGAAGACTCGGACATTCTGCGACCCAGTAGCCAATCTCACCGGGATAGAGGATCACCTGCCGCATCGAACTTACCTCTCGAGAAAGTCTACCACGGGCCTCACACGTTGAGCGTGAGGGAGACGAGGTCCGGCCGCGTGGGCGGCGGTAGCGGCGGCAGCTTCGAGCGGTCGACCGGATGATACAGCGTATCGCGCTCGACGGGCACGCGGCCGGCGGCTCGAATGAGGCGTTCCAGTTCACTGCGCGGCGTGAACTCGGACGTTTTCGCGCCGGCGTCGTGATAAATCTTCTCCTCCACCACCGTGCCGTCGAGGTCGTTCCCTCCGAAGCGCAGCGCGATCTGCGCGATGCTTGGCGAGAGCATGATCCAGTACGCCTTGATGTGCTCGAAATTATCGAGCAGCAACCGCGACACGGCGATGTTGCGCAGGTCCGCATAGCCCGTAGGCTTCGGAATGTGCGAGAGCGCAGTGTTGTCCGGATGAAACGCCAACGGGATAAACGCCACGAAGCCATGCGTCTCGTCTTGCAGTTCGCGCAGCTTGATGAGGTGGTCGACGCGCTCTTCTTCCGTTTCCACGTGCCCGTAAAGCATCGTCGCGTTGGAGTGCAGCCCGATTTCATGCGCCTGCCGCGCGATATTCAGCCACATCTGTCCGCTGACTTTGTGATCGCAGATGATCCTGCGCACCCGCGGGTGAAAAATCTCTGCGCCGCCGCCGGGCAGCGAATCGACACCCGCCTCCTTCAGTTTGAGCAGCGTTTCTTTGGTCGATAGCTTGGCGATGCGCGCGAAGTAGCCCACTTCGACCATCGTGAAGGCTTTCAGGTGCACGCCCGGGCAGCGCTGCTTCAGACCGCGAATCATTTCCAGAAAATATTCGAACGACAAATCCGGGTGCAGGCCGCCCACGATGTGGAATTCCAGTGCGCCTTCGCGCGCGCCCTGTTCGGCGCGGGCGTAAATTTCTTCCAGGGAGAAGTTGTACGCCCCCGGCGCATTGGGATCGCGGCCAAAGGCGCAGAGCTTGCAGTGCGCGACGCAAATGTTGGTCGGATTGATGTGCCGGTTGACGTTGAAATAAGTCACGTTACCGTGCTTTTTTTCGCGCACGTAATTCGCCAGCCAGCCAACCGCCAGCAAATCCGGCGAGCGGTACAACAGGATGCCATCATCGATAGAAAGCCGTTCGCCGGCAAAAACTTTGTCCGCAATCGGCTTCAACCGCTGATCGGTGATTGTAAGTTCGCTCATTTCGAATCCATCGAAAAATTCAAACGCGCCAAACCGCTGCCGCAGCGCCCCAGAACAACAGGAACAACATACTAATATAACCGTTCACGGTGAAAAACGCAGCGTCCAGCTTGCTGAGGTCATCTGCCTTGACTAGCGAATGTTCGTAGCCCAGCAGCGACGCGACCACGGCGATGCCCGCCCACGCGGGCCATGGCAAGCCAAACCCGAAGGCCAGACACCCGAGGAGCGCGATCACACCGATGTGCATGGCGCGCGCGATCAGCAGGGCGTTGGCAATCCCGAATTTCTTAGGCACTGAAAAAAGCCCTGCGCGCTGATCGTACTCAATATCTTGGCACGCGTAGAGCAC
>DATNMX010000052.1:0-3696 GCA_035602135.1 Candidatus Dormiibacterota bacterium | reverse complement strand
GGCGCAGCTCGAACCGTTTTCTTGGATGGCGTGCACGAATTAGACGCCGCATGTCAACGAGCGTTGCTTTCGTTGCTCCCGGACGGTGAACCGAGCGCCGGGAATGGGGAGAAGCGCTCGCGATTTATCTCCTCGACATCGCGCAACCTGGAAAAAGAAGTCGAAGCAGGACGTTTTCGCCGGGAACTCTATTTTCGAATTAACGGCGTGATTCTGCGCTTACCGCCGCTGCGCGAGCGGAAGGAAGACATGCCGGCATTACTCGGGTACTTTCTCGTCAAACATTCAAATGAATTGAAGAAAGATACTCCTGAATTGACCAGCGATGCTCGCGAATTGATGACTTCGTACGATTGGCCCGGGAATATCCGTGAGCTCGAGAATCTTGCGAAAAAGATTGTTGCTGTTGGTGATCCTATGCTGGCTCTTGGCGATCTGCGCGCGACTCATGCAGGCGCGCCCGTAACCGTTGAGGGCTCGCATGTATCGTCGCTCAAAGTAGCGGCACGGGCAGCTTCCCGGCGCACAGAACGGGAGCTAATTCTGAAGGCGCTCGAACGCACCCATTGGAACCGCAAGCGTGCTGCTCGAGAGCTCCAGATCAGCTACAAGTCATTGCTTTACAAGATCAAACAGATTGGCGTGCCGGGCTCCGAAGCCGGCGAACTATAAAGGGAAGGCATGATGAATCTCTCCACTTGGACTCTGATGGCGGCTGGGCTCGTATTTGGCAGCGGGCAACAACCGCAGGAAGCGCAAAAACCGGCGATACCAACTATCCTTGGTCAAGAAGTCGCAAACAAAGGTCAGAGCGCGAGTCAATCGCAGGCCGCTGAAAACGATGCAGAATTTAAAATCGGACCGCAGGACGTATTGCGAATCGATGTTTGGAAAGAACCAGATATTTCGCGCGCGGTTCCGGTCCGCCCCGACGGAAAGATTTCCCTACCGCTACTGAACGACGTGCAGGCCGCAGGACTGACGGCGATGCAGCTTGCGGGGGTGATCAGCGAAGGGCTCAAAAAGTTTATAAACAACCCGCAGGTGACTGTGAGCGTCTCGGAGATCAATAGCCGGCGCGTCTACGTAACCGGCGAAGTCACGCGACCCGGGTCGATGCCACTGTTACCCAACATGACGGTAATGCAGGCCCTATCTACCTCGGGTGGGTTCACTCAATTCGCGAAAATCAAGAGTATTTATGTCCTGCGGGTAACAGACGGAAAGCAGGAAAAGCTTCCCTTCAACTACAAAGAAGTGTTGAACGGTCAGAAGCCCGAGCAGAACCAGATGCTGAAACCAGGCGACGTCATCGTCGTGCCTTAGGGGATGGCCATGAAACGGTGGGCAACAACTTTATTTTTCTTAGGAGCAGAGCTGGTTTGGACATCCTTCTTTGGATGGGCACCGGCTCATGCGCAAGAACCGAAGTCACCTGTTCGAGAGTATCCACCTCTGATTGCAGGCGGCGGAGACCTGGAAAATAGTCGAGAGACAGTTACGGATCTGCGTCCAGACGATCGACCGCTGACCGGTGTCCAAGAGACATCCTTGGGCACGCAAGAGATGAGGCATAGCTATTGGGTCCCCGGCTTTCAATACGCCAACATGATTCGATCGACGTCCTTCAATAAGCCGGGTTTGACCAGCTGGAACTCCACGAGCTACTTGACGGGAAATGTCAGCCTGCTCGATACCTGGAGCCATGCACAGCTCTCGATGAATTATTCTGGTGGCGGCGGCTTCTCTACGGACAGCACTCAAGGCCGTAATTACTTGCATCAATTCGACATGACGCAAACCTTTGAGGGGCAGAAGTGGAAGCTCCAGTTTATCGACCAGTTTTCGTATCTTCCTGAGTCACAGTTTGGTTTCGGCGGGATGACAAACCTGTCGATTCCGGGTGTTGGGGGTTCCATTGCCCCGACTGTACCAGGTTTGCAGAACAACTATTTGCCCAGCCAGAGTATTTTCTCGTCGATTGGGCCACGATATAGCAACTCGTTTGTCGCACAGGCGGTTTATGCGCTGAGTCGGCGGACCGCGATCACCGCCGCGGGCTCTTACGGCTTTATGCGCTTCGTCGACTCCGGAAACATCAACAGTGATGATGAGATTGCGAATTTGGGTTTCAACTACACTCTGA
Source organism: Candidatus Dormiibacterota bacterium (assembly GCA_035602135.1). Lineage (GTDB taxonomy): Bacteria > Acidobacteriota > Terriglobia > Acidiferrales > UBA7541 > Acidiferrum. The sequence goes on along the minus strand of DATNMX010000052.1, from coordinate 1,550 downwards.
CGAAAAAAGACACCCTCGGCGTGCTCTATCGCTTCACTGCGTATCAGTACAGCGGCAGTCCGCAGAGGATCGACGATCACGTGGTCAATGTAGCCTACGGACGAAAAGTGACGGGGCGTCTCGCGCTGCAACTCTTTGGGGGGCCTGACATCACAACTTTCCAGATTCCCATCGCTAACGCGACGAAGCGAGTGTCGGCATCCGGTGGGGCCACTCTGATCTATGCGATGTCTCGGAGCGGTTTGTCCTTGACCTACAACCACGGTGTAAGCAACGGCAGCGGAGTTCTGGTGGGTTCAAGCAAAGATCAGATATCGAGCTCTATGAATCGCGGCTTAGGGCGCGTATGGCGGGGCAGCATTAACTTTGGCTATGCGAAGAATCGGAGCGTGGAGCAGAATCAAACACAGAATTCCGTAGGCTTTGACTCCTACTTCGCAGGGGGCGGATTAGACCGTCCGCTGGGGCGCGATGCGATATTCACCTTAGGCTATACGGCATACATTCAAGGCACAACGCACACGGTTTGCACCCCGGGTGCGTGCAGCACAAGCTCCACACAGCACCAGATTTCACTGGGGTTCACCTGGCACACGAGGCCCAATGTGCTTCACTAGGCGATGGTCGCGTGGGTTGGGGCCTGCAATTGTTATTGAGTTGGTCCAAAGATCGAGCAAGAATTCGGACTGATAAATGATAGTTAGTGGAATGCGGTATAAAAACCAGGAAGTGATAAGAACCCTGAGACCATGTATAAGAACTATTTCGGGCTGAAAGATAATCCGTTCAACGTCAATCCAGATCCGCGCTATCTCTTTCTTACCAAAGAGATCGAAGAAGCGCTGAGCGGGCTGATGTATGGCGTCCAGAATCGCAAAGGTTTTATCACGCTTACGGGTGAAGTCGGCACGGGAAAAACTACACTAATAAATCGCCTTGTCGAGTGGCTGCATCAACGGCGGGTAAGAACTGCATTTCTATTTAATTCCCGGATGAATACGAATCAATTGTTCGATTTCATTCTGGCGGAGTTCGGTATCCCCTGCGAGTCTCAGACGAAGAGTCAGCAGTTGATGCGATTCAATCAATGGCTTCTCGATCGTTACCGCGCCGGTGAAACGACCGTGCTCATTGTGGACGAAGCTCAGAACCTGACCTACCCCGTGCTCGAAGAAATTCGGCTGTTGACCAACCTGGAGACGTCCACGGAGAAGCTGCTGCAGATCGTATTGTCCGGACAGCAAGAGTTGGAAGAAAAGCTGAAGCTGCCACAATTGCGACAACTTCGCCAGCGCATCATGCTGCGCTGTAAGACGACCCCTCTAACGAAAGAGCAGACCCACGACTACATCGCCGAACGGCTAAGGATTGCAGGAGCCAGCGGTGAACTGATCTTCAGTCCGAAAACCGTTGAAACGATCCATTTATATTCAATGGGCATTCCGCGTGTGATAAATCTGCTTTGCGAACACTCACTGATCAATGCGTACGTCGAACAGCAGCGGCCGATCTCACCGAAAATCGTCGAAGACGTCGCACATGAATTTCAG
>DATNMX010000051.1:0-3269 GCA_035602135.1 Candidatus Dormiibacterota bacterium | reverse complement strand
TCCGCAGGGCCAAAAGTTCAAAAGCACCACGGTGTACGACAAGCAGTAGCGGGATTCTCCTGAGAGAGCTGCCTATAAGAGTGATGCCCTTCCGCCCGGTTCGGAACGGGAGGGCATTAGTTAATAGCCAAGCCGCACTGGCGAAGAAAATGGTTGAGTGTTCTGCGCTCCGGGCTATTTCCATAGTGGCGCAAAATCGCCGTTTCACTCACAACCTAAGATCAAAGAGTGTAATGGCCTGATTACATCAGCTATCGGTCTGCCACCCTTCGCTTGCCGCAAAGAAAAGCCGCCCAAAACATCGGGCGGCAAAAGAGGATACATCTGTCGCGAAAACGTTCAAAACAATATTTTGGGGCTCAGGCCACAGCCTTCGTGGGAGCGCCGCCTCCCAAAGACCGGATTGCGCTGACCTCGTCCTTGTCAATATCAAACACAGCGGATAATTTTGTCATCTGGAGCAGGTCGCTTACTCGCTTGTTCAGGTTTACGAGCCTCAGCTGCCCATCCTGATTCCGAACGGTGGTGTGAGTCCTGACCAGCTCTCCTACTCCTGAGCTGTCTATATACTGAACTTCACCCAGGTTTAGAACGATCTTCGTGTTCCCTTTCGCTGTCAGCTCGCGAACAATCTCGCGGAGCATAACATTACCCTCACCCAACGTGATCCTTCCACTGATATCTACAACTGCGATATCGCCTATCTGGCGAGTGGTCGTTTGCATTCTGACGGGCGTCCGGTTTTGCATGCCGATCCCCAGCCGGTCCAGAACCTCGCACGCTGAAGTCGCAAGTTCCTGTGATTGTGTCCGAACCACGATCAGCGAACGCCCCTCCGTGAGCACTTCCCGGAAGAACGCGACGTCCTCTGGGCGGGTTTCAGTCGTGGCCGGTTTCGGTGCGTTCGGGTCGCTTGCTGCGGCCGAGCCGACGGTGGCGCCCGCACCCGCGCCCGCAAGCCCGAGCAGTGCGGCGGCACCGAACCCTAGCGCGAATACCGTCCCGACCCCAGGAAGAAGCAGCGACGCAGCCACGACCCCGGTTGTCATCCCGGCGGCTCCCCCAGCGAAGCCTCCCACAAATGCGCCGAGCTCCTTCGCGATGGTGTTGGCCTCGTTTTCGGACCGCGTTAGAAAAACGATGGACTCTTCCGGTACGCGCCGCTCGTGTAACTCCTTGACCGCCTTCTGTGCGTGATCCCGTGAAGCAAATACTCCGATTGCAGTTTCCATGTGAGCCTCCTCGGCAACGGCGACTGCCTGACGCCTTCTTCCATCTGCGCTCGGCGCCCGATTTAGGGGGAAAAGGGTAGCAAAGTAACCCCGTTGAGCCAAGCACAAACTTGGATTTTTCGATGGACGGATCAAACACGGTTTCGATCTCCAGCGGCTTACCGTTGGTCCAAGGCCGAAGCGTCTGCCCGTCCAATAATTCCATGTTTGGCCTACCACTAGAGCAGAATGCCACGTCTGTGAAACGGGCAAGTTAATGAAAGGCGGGAGGCTGGCAGTCGGGCATAAGGTTTGTTGGCGTAACATGTATGGTCCGCCGCCCGAATGCAAGAAGAATTGGGTTGGACGAGAAGCAGTCTGCGAAAATGTATCCGGCCTCTAGTGGAGAATGGTCTCCGGGCGCATGATGATGATCCGCACGTGCCTGTCCTTAATAATCGCCACGGTCACGAAAGACCTTGTTACGACCCAGGTTCGCAGGCACGTCGTTTGACTGTATTTTCGTCCTTCCTTTCCTCTGCAGACTTCCGAGAAGCGAATTTTCAAGTCACTTCGTCTAGCTGGAGCAACGAACTGCTGGGTGCATCGGCCGATAGTCGTTCCCGCTCGACAGCACTGCCCAACTGATCCTGGCCAACTTGTTGGCGGTCGCCACGATCACGACATTGCGGGCTGCTCTCGTTTCCAGGCCGCTCATCCACTTTCCCAGACACGATCCTTCGCGTTTGACGCGCAGCACCGCAGCTCGGGCTCCGTGGATGAACATCTTGCGCAGATAAGGATTGCCACGCTTACTGATCCCCAGCAGTTTCGGCTTTCCTCCGGTGGACCATTGCCGGGGCACCAGCCCCAGCCAGGCCGCAAACTGTCGCCCCTTGTGAAAGGCGGATCCGTTGCCGATTGCCGATACCACGGCTGTCGCCACCAGCGGCCCCACTCCTGGAATCTGCTGCAGCCGAACGCAGGCTGCGTCGCTGTTCGCGATCTTCTCCAGATCTTCACTTAAGCTCTCGATCTGCTGCTGCAGATGTTTCCACTCCTGCCAAAGAAAATCCAATAGGCGGCGCATCCGAGCCGTCAGTCTCTCGTCGGCGTTCTCCAGAATCTCCGGCATTTGCCGGCGCAGGCTGGCTGGTCCTTTCCGGAAGCTGATCCCGCGCTCCAACAGGAAAGCTCGAATCTGATTGATGACACTGGTGCGTCGCGAAACCAGCCGCTCCCGCACCCGATGCAGAGCTTGCAGGTCGAGTTGGTCTTCGGTCTTGATGGGCACGAAACGCATGTTCTCACGCTCTACCGCCTCGGCAATCGCTTCTGCATCGCAATAGTCGTTCTTGTTCGACTTCACGAACGGCCGCACAAACTGCGCCGGAATCAATCTCACCTCATGCCCTTGTTCGCGCAACGCTCGCCCCAGAAAATGCGATCCCACACCGGCTTCCATCCCCATCAGGCAGGAAGGCAGATTCGCCGTGTCGTTCAACAGTTGTTGTCGAGAAAACTTCTTGCGGATTACGACTTGCGAGTGAGCGCCCAGAGCGACTAGGTGGAAGGTGGTCTTGCCCAAATCGATACCAATGGACTTAATTTGCATGGCGATCCTCCGTCTGGCTATTGCCAAGTCCAATCATCACTCCGATTGGCCTCGGCTACTCAGCGGCGGACCATCTCATTATCGCCGTTACACTCATTGGCGGTTTTGAGTGCTATGGCCTGATTACGACAGGTATCCGCAGGGCGGCGATGCTGGTTGACGATACGATCTGTAATGGCATACAAATCGTCCACGGTGAGTTCTTGAGATGGCACGCGACAAGTATTTTTCACAAGCCGGAAACCTATGTTTTGCCCTGCTAATTTTGACCATTGCCGCGGCGCACTTCTTTGTTAACGAAGCTCGCGAGTACCGCATCCTGATGAAAGCTCGGGAACACGCAGTTCTGTGGTTTTTCTACCAAGTTAATCTAAACCCTTTCGAGGCCGCACTCGTCTTCGAGGATGACTCGAAAGGTAACAATCATCCGGAACAGTTCATTT
>DATNMX010000050.1:0-6313 GCA_035602135.1 Candidatus Dormiibacterota bacterium | reverse complement strand
TGGATGGCGTCAGCATCAACGACCAGACTTCCGGCGCCCCGGGCAGCATCCAGGGAGCCGTTCTCGGCGTGGATGCGGTCGAGGAGTTCTCCGTGGTGACGAGTAATGCCCCAGCCGATTATGGCAAGACTTCCGGTGGAGTAATCAACGCGGTTTCGCGCTCCGGAACCAACTCTTTTCACGGCACGGCGTACGAATTTCTGCGCAACAGCGTATTTGATGCGCGGAATTTCTTTGACAACTCCAATCCTGCCAAGGGGCCGACGATTCCCTCATTTAAGCGCAATCAGTTCGGTGCTTCTGCCGCGGGGCCGATTATCAAGGACCATACATTCCTCTTTGCAGATTACGAAGGTCTGCGGCAGGGGTTGGGCGTTACTAGCCTTATCTCCACGCCCTCGGATAATGCCCGTAATGGCCAACTGGCAAACGGGTCGATGATCACTGTGAGTCCTCTCGTTAAGCCGTACCTTGCCCTATATCCGCGTGCGAATTGCCCGAACGACACTTGCACTTTCATTTTTGCTGCCAACACGATCACGAACGAGGATTTTGTTACCGCGAGGATCGATCATAAATTGTCGGCGTCGGACAGCCTGTTTGGGACCTACCTGTTCGACAAGGGCAGCACTGCAAGTCCTGACACGTTTGACCTGAAGAGTATCGGTACGCAGTCGCGCCGTCACACGGTTGCACTTGAGGAATCCCATATCTTCACATCGGCATTGCTGAACACGGCGCGGTTCGGCTTCAATCGCACAGTCTCGATCGCGCCTACAACGCTTGGCGCGATCAATCCCGCCGCGGCCGACACTTCACTCGGATTCGTCACTGACTCTACTGGCAAGCCGATCCTGCCGGTCGGCCTCATCAATGTCACCGGCCTAGGCACGAATTTCCCGGGCGGCATCGGAGCACTCGGCGAATTCGACTTTCATTACAATTCATTCCAGGTCTACGACGATCTCTACTGGACGCGGAGCAAGCATTCGCTCAAGTTCGGTTTCAATGTCGAGCGCATTCAGTCCAATCAGTTCAGCAGGGGCGCCAATCCCAACGGCCAATTCATTTTTAACAGCGTCACTGATTTCCTGACCGACAACCCGGCATCTTTCAATGCCGCGAGACCCTCGACTCGAACCCCACGTGATCTCCGCCAGACTCTATTTGGCCTTTACGTTCAAGACGATTTCAAATTCAGATCCAACCTAACGCTGAATCTCGGACTTCGATACGAGATGGCCACTGTGCCGACGGAAACTGCTAACCAACTGACCACACTGGTTAATCTGACTGACACCGCGCCAAAGATCGGCTCTCCCTATTTCTCCAACCCGACTTTGCGCAATTTCGAGCCGCGTGTCGGCTTCGCCTGGGATCCATTTAGGACTGGCAAAACATCCATGCGTGGGGCCTTTGGCATCTACGATGTGTTGCCTCTCCCCTATCAGTTCGAACTCCTTTCGCTACTTTCTGCGCCCTTCGCGCTAGCAGGAGGCATTTCATACGACACCGTCAATAAAACTGGGCAGGATAAGTTTCCAACGAGCTCGTTTTTGCAGACGACTCTTCCGGGAGCCCTGCGCTTTGGCTACGTCGAACCGGCTCCGCATCGCAACTACGTGGAGCAATGGACCTTAAACGTCCAACGTGAATTGGTCCAAAATTTCACGTTGACCGTGGGCTATATCGGATCCCATGGCGTTCATTCGCCGTTCCATGCCGACGAAGTGAACTTTGTTCAGCCGACGCTCACCTCGGCAGGCTATGCGTGGCCCGTGAACAAGACTGGCACGCGGCTCAATCCGACTGCCGGCCAGATCAGCGCGGTCATGTGGTCCACTTCTTCGACCTACCATGGTTTGAACTTGGAAGCCATCAAGCGTCTGAGCCACGGCTTCCAGATCCAGGCCTCTTATACATTCTCGAAAAGTATTGACACGAGTTCGTCGGGAATTGCCGGCGACACCTTCGGCAACTCCGTTTCCAGCCCGCCCGTGTTTGACCCCAGGTTGCGCCGTGGGCTTTCCGATTTCGACGTGCGCAATATCCTGGCGATCAACGCTCTTTGGATGATTCCGAGCCCCCAGTCATGGAGCAGCGTCCCGAAGTGGGCGGCATCCGGTTGGCAGGTTGGTGGGATCTTTATGTACGCCGGTGGCCTGCCGTTTACTCCGCTTATCGGAGGCGATCCGCTGGGTCTCAAGGCCGCGAGCACCGAGTCTTTTGCTTTCCCGAACACGGTGGCCGGATGCAATCCCGTGAACGGCAACTTCAAATCGACTGCCAATGGCCCGCGCTATATCAATGCGGGCTGTTTCACGTTTCCGGCAACTGACCTTCCTTCGAACACAACCTTGCCGCGCTTGCTCGGCAATTCGGGCCGCAATACGGTGAGTGGGCCCGATCTCAAGGACCTTGATTTTTCCCTATTCAAAAACAACCCGGTTCATCGCATTTCCGAGTCATTCAACGTGCAATTTCGATGGGAGATCTTCAATATCGCCAACCATGCAAACTTCAATCCGCCACCACCTGGGAACCGTCAAATTTTCTTGGTGACTGGGGCCGTGAATGCCAACGCAGGACTCTTGAACGCCACCTCAACCACTTCGCGCCAGATGCAGTTCGCCCTAAAATTCATCTGGTGAGTGACTTTTGTGTTCAATCAGAGCGCTTTATCTGAGCTCTAAATCTGATCCGGAGGAAAATAAAATGACAGCCCACAAGAAAACTCTCTGTCTGGCAACTTTTGCCATCCTATTCGCCTCTGCTCAATTTGCTTTGGGGCAGGAAGGCAAGAAAATTTACGCCCAGAAACTCTTGGACGAAACGCTCTCGAAGCACAAGGATGTGGTGATCATGGCCATGCACGTCACTCCGCCGGGCAAGACCGACAATGTGATCATCGCTTCGAATATCGGGCGCATCGGCAAAAAGGCAGACGAGGACGATATGCGAGTGATCGAGACGGGCAAACCCAACCTTGAGGTCAACAAGAAAGGCGACCATTTCGAGGTTGAGCTAGTTATGCAAGACCAGTCCGGCAAAACCATCGGGGCCGTCGGCATCGTATTCAACTACGAAAAGGGCAAAGAAGCCGAGTTCCAGAAGAACGCGGAGCAGATTCGTGATGAGATGAAGCAGAAAACACCAACACTGGGGAAACTCTTCGAACAAGCAAACTAAGATGCAGGGGCAGCTTAGCCGGTCGCACGATCAAATTCGCCCTGCTCCAACGGCGGGAACTCATGGGCGCTGGTCCTCGCGGGCGAGAAGGAGCGTCGGCTCTTTCATCTTTCTTTCAATCCTGTCTTGAAGTGGAGAAAGAGGCGACTTCTGAGAATAACGAGACCCTATGATCACGCCTACTGATCGGAGTTCGAAAATTGGGGCCGTGATTCGTGTCTCCAGCGGAAATTCTCTGGAGATGTACGACTTCAGGGTTTTTGGCTATTACGCAGCTGCGATCGGCAGAGCGTTCTTCCCGAGCGGCAACCCATTTGTCTCGTTGATGTTGTCATTGATGACGTTTGGAGCGGGATTTCTGATGCGGCCCCTCGCCAGGAGGGCGGCACTGCACTGGCGCAAATCCTCAGGCGAAACCCAACGGGTCACAGTCAGCCTGGATCGCCGCGCTTTTTCCTTTTATGACGTTGAAAAAAACAACTGGAAGGCGGAACCGGGTAAGTTTTCCATCATGGTAGGAAGCTCTTCGGAAAAGATCGAACTGCAGGGGGAGTTTACGCTCAGCCAATGAGAGGAGACTTACCAGTACGTCCATGATTACCGCCCTTGCTTCGGTGAGCGCCCAGAGGCTCGTTCATCTTTCGCCGGTTGACCTGGCCATTATTATTTTCTATTTCGCGCTCGTTTTGGCGATTGGCTTTTATCTGAAGCAGCGCGCAAATACAAGCGAAGATTATTTCATGGCTGGTCGCGAGATGACTGCATGGATCGCGGGTCTCAGCTTTCTTTCGGCAAATCTCGGTTCGCTCGAGCTCATGGGATGGGCTGGCGCCTCCTATCAGTACGGGATATTGGCCGCCCACTGGTACTGGATCGGCGCGATCCCGGCTATGCTGTTCCTCGGCATCGTAATGATGCCGTTTTATTACATTTCCAAAACCCATTCGGTTCCGGGGTATTTGAAGCTGCGCTTTGGAGAGTCCAGCCGTACGCTTTCGGCGATTTCCTTTGCCATGATGACCGTACTGATGAGCGGCATCAATATGTACTCGATGGCGCTGGTGATGAAAGTCGTGCTCGGCTGGGACATTAACTTCAGCATCCTAATTTCTTCGATCACCGTGGCGATCTACGTCACACTGGGCGGGCTGCGTTCCGCAATTTTCAACGAAGTGCTTCAATTCATCTTGATATGGGCGGGATCGCTGCTGATCCCGGTGCTGGGACTCGTGGAAGCTGGGGGCTGGAGCAACCTGAAGGCGCGGATCGCAACCAATGCATCCTCGGAGTACACGCACCTATGGAGCACCCTGGGCTCGTTCCGCGACAACCCCATGGGGATTCATTGGACGGGCATTGTCTTCGGGCTTGGAATGGTGATTTCGTTCGGCTACTGGACGACAGACTTTCTCGTGGTGCAGCGCGTGCTTTCAGCGAAAGATCTGCGTGCGGCGAAGATGGCGCCGATCATTGGGGCCGCCTTCAAGATGTTCGTGCCCTTCATTGTCATTCTCCCCGGCTTGCTCGCTATTGCGGTTTTGCCGGTGAAACTCACCGGAGAAAGCGCTGCGATAGCTACGGGCGGGCACAGCTACAATGAAGTGCTCCCCTTGATGCTGGCGCGATACTGCGGCCCGGGATTGTTGGGATTGGGTATTACCGCGCTGATGGCTGGGTTTATGTCCGGGATGGCGGGCAACGTCAGCGCCTTTTCCACCGTCTGGACCTACGACATTTACGGCGCGTTACTCAACAAGAGAGCCGACGATGCGCAGTACGTCCGCATGGGCCGTTGGAGCACGCTCGGCGGCGTGTTCATCAGCATCGTCACCGCTTATTTCGTAATGCATTTCCTCAGCATCATGGATTATGTGCAGGCTCTATTTAGTTTTTTCATTGCGCCCCTGTTTGGCACCGTCATTCTGGGCATGCTCTGGAAGGGCGCCACGCCTGCCGGAGGCTTTTGGGGCTTGCTGGCTGGAACGGCTTCATCCATCGGCATGTGGGCTTGGGTGAAGTTGAGTCCAGGAGCTATTTCATATGTGGCGCTTTCGAGGCATGCCAGCGACATGGCTCAGAATATGTACCGCGCACTCTGGTCGTGGATAGTATGCGTTGCTGCGACGGTGGTAGTCAGCGTTTTCACGAAGGCAAGACCCGAGATCGAATTAGAGGGCTTGGTGTATGGCGCGACCAGAATACCGTCCGAAAAACAGATCCCACTGATCCATCGGCCTTCCTTTTGGGCCGTGGTAGTTACCGTCGTTTTTTTGGTATTGAATTATTACTTCTGGTGAGGATAATGCGCTCCGGCGAATCGATTTCGATTTGGTTTTTCATCGGCATCTCGCTGCTCGTGAACGGCCTGCTAATCGTGGCCGCAGGCCTGTACGAATGGGGACACCCGCCGCAGAATCCAGTGGTGCTGTTTCACGTGCATGCCAGCATTTGGTGGGGCGGTTTTCTATTGTTAGTGGGGACGCTTCATTGCTTTCGCTTCGCGCCGTGGAAGCAACGATTGTAGTCGCGCAAGAGCAAGCTTCTTTGGTCAGACGCAGCGGACGCGGTCGGCTGCTTCAGGAGAACGAAGGGGATCATGCATACAGAAAACATGACGATGGGGCTAATTGTCGGGAATAGGGGATTTTTTCCCGATCATCTCGCAAAGTCCGGCCGGGAAGAGATGATCAAGACGCTACAGAGCGTTGGCATGGATGTGGTTGTCCTCGGACCCGAAGAGAGCAAGCACGGAGCTGTGGAAACTCACGAGGAAGCGAAGCGCTGCGCTGCTTTGTTTCGGGCAAACAGCCAGCGGATAGCTGGAGTGATTGTCTCGCTGCTTGTTCGCCATCGCGAGTAACAACGACCTCATTAACGAGGTTGTATTCCTCAAGGGCCGTCAAAGTAAGCTCCACGTCCTTGGGGTCGTCTTCCACCATCAAGATACGTCCTAGCTTGTTGTTCGTGTCCATGGTTATCCTTGTGGTCTCGGAGCTGAAAAATAGAAAGTGGCGCCTTTGTCAACGACACCCTCAGCCCAGACCTTGCCTCCGTGACGATGTATTATGCGCTGAACCGTGGCCAGTCCAATGCCCGTGCCTTCAAATTCAGCGGCTTGATGCAG
>DATNMX010000049.1:0-2511 GCA_035602135.1 Candidatus Dormiibacterota bacterium | reverse complement strand
TTTCAATCAGGCCATGCTTAACCAGAATGCGATGATACGAAGGTACTGCCAACGCAGATGGATGGGTCTGCGGAGCGCGCTTGTTTTGTGTTGGGTGTTTCATTGCACTATGCTGACACGTTTTCCCAGCAGCCGATTGAGGTCGATTTCATCCGCCAGAATGTACTGCTTTTGACGGGAGACTAACGCGGCTTTTCGATATTGCTTACAGGGACAAGAGAAAGCAAATCCCCAGGGTCTTGTCCACGCTCATCTGTCTCATGCCATGCGCGAACGAAATCGAAAAACTGGTGTCTCTCTGCCGGAGACATGGCCTCAAATAGCTTACGCACCTCACTAACCGCTCGATTGATGCTCTCTTCCGGCGTGCAGTTCCATACTCCGACGAGTTCGCACGCTGCTTCTGCGAGCCTGCCGAAAAGAGTACAGCCAGCTCTCTCTCCAACATTGCGATAAGAACCAAAGCCCCCTCGCGCTCCTGCTCAATTCGCTTGAATCGAGACTTCGTACGAGACAAAATTCGGCGCAGGCCAGGGGCGTCTAGTGCGTTGCTCATCGGTATCCGTATTCGAAATGTCTCCCTATCATCGGCAAGAGCAGTCTTTCCTTTTACCGTCGAGGTATACGTCTGGATACACTCTCAATATATGTAGTCTGCTTTCGAATCCCAGACTGTGAGGATCACAGGTTCCCAGAACTGTTCCTAATTGCTGGAAATGGGGATTCTCGAACCGCGGCCGCAGACTGATTTCTCTACAGTTGCCAGCCTTCCAGAACTGGCCGCTGGCCTTTCCAAAGGGTGATGTTTTTGAAACGCGGCCCAGCACGCGCGCCTTGATGTGCCCGCCTCGCAGGAGTAGGATTCTGGGTAACGCTGAATCTTGCAGGAACCGGCCAGCCCGTCCCCGAGGTACATCGTAAGGAGGTTCCTGCCATGCCAGTCACCAAGGAGTTTACAATCCGCTTAGAAGACCGGCCTGGAACGCTTGGAAAGCTCTGCCAGGCTCTCGCCGATCAAAACGTCAAGATTCTCGCGTTTCAATCCTTCCCTCTTGAGAAGGGCAAGAGCTCTGTCCACCTCGTGTTGGACTTTCCGCCAGCGGCCAGAACGATCCTCGATGGCCGACGCGCGGACTACACGGAGATTGAGGTCGCACAGGTGAAACTCATTCATCGTTCAGGGGAGCTGGCGCGTGCTGCGGCACGTCTCGGCGAAGCAGGAATCAACATCAACTACGGCTACTGCGGAGTCGAGCCTGGAACCAATGCAACGTTCCTGATTTTCGGGGTCGCGGAAGCGAGTAAGGCGGTGAATATCTTTGACCAGGCTGGTGCTGCCAACGCGACGATCTGAACCACGGAACTGCGACTGCACGCTGCTCACAACCCTTACTAGTCGAAAAGAAGGACCCCGTAACGTAAGTCGCTGAAACTCGCAGGGAATTTCTGTAAGTTGGAGCGGGCGCCGGGATGGGAAACACTATGCCAAATGAATCGCACCAAAGAGCTGCCGAATACCACGAACTCGCCGCCCACGCGCACCGTGCTGCCGCTGCGCACCACGGGAAAGAAGATTTGTCCGGTTTGCAGCGTTAATCAGTCATTTGCCTGATTGGCTTGTATCACCAGATGATTGGGTTCCTCGCACAGAATGGAAAAGTCGCAAAGACGAATGACTAGATCACGGCAAAAAAGAATCTCCCGAAGGGCTCGTGGTCGACAACGAATCAAAATGTCCGGTCAGCGGGAAGCGGAAGTACGCAAGCGAAGGTGAAGCTCTGGCGACAGCCTTACACCAGATCGCAACCGCAAATGCGCCAAAGGAACTTCGTGCCTATCTATGCTCCTGGTGTGACGCTTGGCATCTCACGAAAAATGAAGGAAGAGCCGGGAAGGATCGTAGATAACCGATTAAATCGTCCCGTGAAGTGGACGTGGAGTCGGATAATCGGAAAGTATGGGCACTTGTCCGGTTTGCGCAGCGTTAACCAGGCACTGGCCTGTTCGGCGCGAGTGCTCATAATTGAGCAGTTTGGAAAATGGAAAGATTCTAACCTAAAGCGGGTACTGGGATAGGAAAAATTATGCCAGGTGAGTCGCACCAAAAAGCTGCCGAATATCACGAACTCGCCGCGCACGCGCACCGTGCTGCCGCCGCGCACCACGGGAAAAAAGATCACCAGACCGGACATGAGCTTTCCAAACAAGCGTTGGAACATGCGTGTAGAGCCATGCAATGGTCGGAAGACGCTCATCGGAAGTCCGAGAAGGCAACGGGGAAGGCATAAAGGTGCGCAGACTACCGCGCCCCCGGCTTTCTGGGCGGGCCATTCGGAGTGCGGTGGATTTTAATGGGCGCGAAAGTTGGTACTTATTCGTGCAGGACAACACTGAGGAGGGACTTGTGGACCTGAAGTCCGCCATTGTTGTATTGAATGAAGCCGAGTTTCCTGAATTTGTTCATGAAAAAGTTGACTCGGGAGCGCGTTGTGCCAATCATTTCCGATAGCG
>DATNMX010000048.1:0-3280 GCA_035602135.1 Candidatus Dormiibacterota bacterium | reverse complement strand
TGTTACTGCTCAGTGAAAATGTCCGCTTAACTGCTCAGTGAAAATGTCCGCATGCTAGAAAGCATGAGGACAATCACCTTGAATGAGAAACAACGACGACGATGCGAGATAATAACTCGGCTAATGGCCAACAAGATCAGCAGCAGCGAAGCGGGCGAGTTGCTGGGTCGGAGCAGTCGCCAGGTGCGACGGATTCGCCGGCGGTATGAAGCGGATGGATTAGCGACGGTAGTTCACGGCAACCACGGGCGAGCCTCATCTCGACGTAGCCCGGCGTCCATTATCGAGCGGCTCAAAGAGCTGGCGGGTTCCGCTGGCCGGTATCACGATTTCAATGTCTCGCATCTGGCTGATCTACTGGCGCGAGACGAAGGTATCCAGATTCCTCGCTCTACTTTGTCTCGACTGCTGATTGCGCACCACATTCGCCAGCCGCGACGTCCCAAGGCAGCAGTCAAGCGCATGCAGCGCGAACGCAAAAGCGCCGAGGGGCTGATGTTGCAAACCGACGCTTCGCCGCACGATTGGCTGGAAGGCCGCGGCCCGAAGATGGACCTCCTCGGAGCCATCGACGACGCCACTGGCAAGGTCGTCTATGCTCACTTTCGCAAGAGCGAAGACCAGATTGGCTATCTCCTGATGCTGCGTACCGTGGCTCTCACTCACGGTCTGCCGCACATTCTCTATCACGACCGGCACACCATTCTGCGCTCTCCCAAACAAGCTACCATTGAAGACGAACTGGCAGGGCGCCAACCGCAGAGCCAGATCCAACGAATCATGGAACAGCTGGGCATCACCTCGATTCCAGCGCTCTCACCCCAAGCCAAGGGACGCATCGAGCGGCTCTGGCAAACCTTTCAAGATCGCCTCATCAAGGAGATGCGCCTCGCTGGTGTTGATTCGATGGAAGCCGCCAACATCTTCCTCAAAACTTTTATCCCGGCTTACAACCACCGCTTTGCCAAAGCTCCGCGGGACCCACAAAGTGCCTGGCGGCCGCTGGCCGGCGAGCTGGATCTAATCCGCCTCTTCTCCACCGCCGTTGAGCGTAAGGTCAAAGCCGATCACACCATCTCTTATCGTGGTGCAGTGCTACAGATCCTACCTGAGAAAGATCAGCCCACCTTGGTCGCCTGCAAGGTTGTGGTCCATGTCACGCCTGAGGGCACCCTCCATCTCTATCACCAGCACACCAAGCTCGCGCATCGGTTGCTCGACCATTCACCCAATCCGCCGTTGCTTACTAATCAGAAAACAACATCCCTACCTAAAACTTCTAAACCACCAGACCCTGAGGCCCGCCGCCGTCGCAACGCCTACCTCTTTGGCAACTACTGAAGCGCACAAATCTCAGCTTTCTCCTCTTTCGGGAGGCTTTGCTTTTATCATCTCCCGCTACCTCCTAGCGCGGCGCAGCGTACCCTTGACGCCTCGGCTAGAATGGCTAGACGAACGGAGGATGCTTTTGCTTTTCCTCCTCCGGTCGGCGCTGACAGTCGCAGCCGATGCGTCAAGGGCGCGCGGACTTCATCGACCAGCGGACATTCTTATTGAGCAATCACCGGACATTTTCACTGAGCAGTGACATAACTTCAATAGTCCGGTAGTGGGGTAAAGTTGTGCATATGAGGAACTCAACGAACCTTAGACGCTTTCTCGATGCGCATTATTTCAAACTGAAGCGGAGCGGTGTCGTAGATAGTATCGCTTTGATTGGAAGGCGTCACCTTCCGAAATTGACCGAGCGCGATTATGTCCACAGCTTCTCGCCAATCATCCGAGCCGCGAGCCTGTTTTAGCGTATCTCGGATTTGTTCTTTGTTTCCCGGATTAAAGAAAACAGCGGTCTGCGTATTGACCGTTACGCAATTCGGATTGTAAAGAAATATCCCATGAATGAAGCCCGACATAATTGCGCTGACGCGCACGGTTTGTCCGGAGTATTTATCTGGATTATCAAGCAATTCGCAGAGACCCAAGATTGGTGAATCGGCAGGCGGCGATACAGCAACCGTTTTGGGTTTGGGTGCCGATTGACGAGCCCAGAAAGCGGTAGCGGCGACGCCGAGAACGAACGCAATTGCCGGTAAAAGAACCCAACGAATGGCGCGCTGCGAGAACATTAGTCTATTCGACACCGTTGAGGAACAAGTGTTCCGCCCAACGTCAATTAACCGGGCGCGGGCGGCCGAACGCCCGTGCTGGGCTTATACCACTAATCCAGTGGGCTTTGATAGGTGGGGGAACGAAACGGTAATTGACGCGGAGAGTTAAACATTGCGATACTGACTATGGCAGCCCCGCCCCTCAAGCGTGCGTGACGCGCGTCGCGCAACGCCCCATTCTCTGTTGACATCGAAAAGGGGAGCGAGTAATAATGCGCGCCCAAGAAGTCCGTTTTCATTCGCCTTTATCCGGCGGGGAAGCTCAGAGTTGATCCCCTTGTTTTTTCCTAAGATCGACTAACCCTGGATAGGAGTAGTGTAAGTTATGCAGACAATAAAGCAGTCACGGGTGAACCTCAACCTCACAATCTTGTTCTTGCAGGATCACGAGTATTGGGTCGCCCAATGTCTAGAGTACGATGTCACGGCGCAGGGCAAGAGCATTGAGGAGGCGAAACTTGCGTTTGAGAGAACGTTCGTAGGGCAGGTTCTGCTTGACGCCTCTCAAGGCAAAGAACCCCTTGCTGGAATAGGACAAGCACCTCGCGAGTATTTTGAACAGTTTAAGAAAGCTCAGCGGTTGGCAGAGCCGATGCTGTTCTATGTGCCGCAGGCATCTCCAAACATTTTCGTTAATGCGAAGGCCGAAGATTTAGCAGTTTACGCGTAGGACGAAATAGAAGGGCATTCCTCTTGCCGTACCCGCTCGCCAAGCTGCCCACCTTTTCTGAATTCAAGAGTAAACTTGAACAAGAACAGTGTGTTTTCCTTGACTGTGCGGGCCATTTGCGAAGCCCAGACGGTGAGACATATCCAATCACGTGCATTGAGCGAACTGTCGATGGTGAAACCCTGACTTATGTGATCGTTGTGGATGATCCAGACATCACTTGGCACTTAGTGAGAAGCGTTTGTGAGCGTTTGAAAATTGATCCCGCCACGTTCGGTCTAGAACTGGGCTAATTAACTAAGTCGATCTTGTTAATTTCAAATTCGCGCGGGGTCTTTGAATGGTCAAAAGTGACCTGAAATGTGTCGAAAAACCCAGTACGGCCCAATATCACGGGAACCGCAAGTCTTTTCATAAAACAGCCCATCACTTCAAATGTCCA
>DATNMX010000047.1:0-3022 GCA_035602135.1 Candidatus Dormiibacterota bacterium | reverse complement strand
GCCGTCCGAGTGCGCGAGAGAGCGGCGTGGACTTCAATTCCCACTCCCGCACGTACATCGCGCGTTGATCGTTTTGCAAAACACGCCACTCACCGGTAAGCGATGAGACGGCGTCGACAAACTGCTCGGCGGTCAACCGGCGCGGACGCGGGCCGTGGAACGTATATTCCTTGCCTTTTTCATCCTGACCGGGAATGGAGGGAAGCTGGTACGCACGCGACGTCATGATCAGTCGCATCAGGTGCTTTAGATCGTACCCGTGATCCGATAAATCCATCGCCAGCCAGTCCAGCAAATCGGGATTCCACGGCCGGTTATCCATCTCGTCCACCGGCTCCACCAGTCCGTAGTCGAAGAACCTTCCCCAGAGGCGATTCGCAATGGTGCGCGCGAGCCGTCCATTGTCGGGAGAAGTGAAGAGCTTTGCAGCAGCCGCGCGGCGCTCCGACGGAGTGGCATTCTCCGGAACCGTCCCAATCTGCGGAAACAGAAACTCGGGACCGGTAAATTTCCCCGTCTTCACATCGCAGCGGACCAGCTCGAGTTGGCTCCGATCCGAGAAAAGCGCGGCCATCCCGTAGGACTGCTTCAGCTTGTAATTGTTAATGAAGCTATCGTGGCAAGATGCGCACTTGAGGTTGACCCCGAGGAAAACCTGCGCCGTGTTCTGGGAGGCCTGCATGAACGGCGTCTGGCTGGCATTCACGTCGCCACGCCAGTTCACGCCGAGCAGGAAGCCCTCGGGTCCCTTATCCTTCGCTGGATCTAAAAGCGCCGCGACCATCTTGTCATAAGGCAGATTGGACTTGAGTGCGAACTCAAGCCAGGGAGTGATGCTCTTGCGCGTGCCCGCGTAATTCACGCCTTGATCGTTGCGAAGCAGATCGTTCCAGAAACTGATCCAGTGGCCGGTGTACATGGTCGAATCCGCCAGCAACCGGTCGATCAGCTTAACGCGCTTGTCCGGGGTCGAGTCCTTAAGGAACGCGTCCACTTCGGTTACCGAGGGATCCACGCCCCACAAATCCATCCAGGCACGCCGCGCGAATAAGTTATCCGAAACAGGGTCGGCGAAAGTCAGGTTCTTACTCTGGAAGTAAACGTCGAGGAACCGATCGATCGGATTCTGGTATTTCGATTCCGGCACCACGGGACGGCGAGGCGCCAGCGGAGGATTCCAAGCCTCGGGAGTCCAGGGCGCGTTCTGGTCGATCCAGTCGGAAAGCGATTTGATCTCCGCATCCGTCAGTCTCGGCCCCTGAAGCGGCATGGCAGGGCCAATCTTCCCCGTAACGCGCTTGATAAGCAGGCTCTCGGAACTCTTCCCCGGCACAATGGCTTTAAGCATGCCCTCGCGGCTGGTCAGCGAGAGCCCGCCCTTCGGATTCACCCCGCTATGACACCCCACACACCGCTTGGCGAGTAAATCGACAGTCTGCGCCAGCGCCGGAACTACAAACAGGATTGCAACAATCGTCCGCACAGACCTGGATACATTGTAAGGCGCTGTGGGGCATCCATGATAAGTCTTTGTCAAGGGGCAGACGGAGATGCCCTCCGCCTTTTTCTTAGAAGAGGTTTTCCTATTCTTAGAAAAGGTTTTCCTGGCAAATCGTAGCAAGCTGCAAGCGAACGCGCTAATGCCTCTCGGCTAGGGGTCCCGGCTGGAAGAGCCGGACCGGACATCCATTTGCTGTCTTGGGTGTTGCCACCCTCACAGAAGATTGAGTTTGGATTCCCTGCCAGCCCCGAAACAGGTTAAAGGTAGCCTCAGGAACTTGCGTTCCCTCGCTCGGCCCCACAGGCGAGGCCTGGCAGGTTACGCTCTTCTACAGCCGCATCTTTTCAAAAAACATGTTTCTACATTAAGCCACCTTCTCGGCCGGAGCCGCCTTCTCGGCCGGCGGGATCACGAACCCGGTCTTGCGCCGATCGACCGCGAGCAGATACGCCACCATCTTCCGCGCCACGGCCAGAGTCGCCCGATTGTGATTGCCTTTGTCCTTCTCCTGCCGGTACACCCGGGCCAGCTCCGGGTTGTGGAACGGCGCCAGTTTGGCCGCTTCGATGAGTACGCTCTGCAGATGCTTGTTGCGCTGTTTCGAGATCGGGGTCCGCTTCTGCTTGCCCGCCGAGCTGTCCTCGGCTCCGCACAGACCGCAATAGCTCACGGCCTGCTTCACGCTGCCGAAGCGGCCCGGCTCGCCGGTCTCCAGCGCCCACGTGATCGCCGTGACCTGCCCCACCCCGGGAATCGTCATCAAGCGTTGAATGCGTTCGGCTACAAGCGGGTCTTGCTCCAGACCTCGCAGGATCTGCCGTTCCATCTTCTTAGTGGTCTCTATTGTGGTCCGGCTCAGCTCCAGTAGAGGCGTCAACGAAGGTGGCAGTTGCTCTTCCCCCTGGCGCTTCAGTAACTCGCTGAAATACGCCTTCTGGTGCAGTTTCTGTTTGCTGTACTCGATGCCGGATTCCATCAGCAGCCCGCTCACTTTGTTCTTAGTCTGCGTGCTCTGGCGCACCAGCAGATTGCGGTATCGCAGACACCGCCTCAGATCTCGAATCTCTTGCGGCGCCATGTAGCACTCCGGCAGCAGATTCACTCTCAGCAGATCGGCAATCTTGGCTGCATCGATGCGGTCATTCTTCCTCTTGGCCGCGGTGATGGCCCGCAGCATCAGCGAGTGCGCTACCTTCACCGCTGCCGCGTGCGGCAGCAGGTGATCGTACACCCAACTGGTGAAGATGGTTGCTTCCATCGCCGCCATCCACGGCCTCGGAAGCGTCGCCATCCAGCGATCCAGTTCCTTGCGCGTGGCCTTCACCACGCCCTCGCTCACCACTGTTCCATCCGCCAGCTTCACGCAGAAACTGATGGTCTTCTTGTGAATGTCTAAGCCGACATAATGCATAATGTCCACGGGGGGACCTCCTGGTTGAAATCGGAGCCAGGTCCACCTGACCTGGGCTCTGTCTGTATCACCAGGATCTCCTCCCCGACTTATACATTCAAACAGGTTAG
>DATNMX010000046.1:0-9677 GCA_035602135.1 Candidatus Dormiibacterota bacterium | reverse complement strand
GTGTACGGTTTTCATGGACTTAAGCACCGGACCGATCTTTACGGCCAACTCCGCAGTGCGGTACAGCAACACGCCTGCGGCAATGCCGACCAGGTTCCATCCAAGGAGGAGACTTACAGCCACTGCGATCACATAGACTATTGCTCCTACCAAGGAGCCTCGCGTATTGAGTGCTGAATCCTCGGCGGCAGAGTTCGCTTGCGAGGGCACGAACGTAATCATGTTGGGCACCATGCTCAAAACTAGCAAAGCCGAGCAGAAACGATACTCTGGATCAACAATGGTGAAGACGGCAATCATGCTGATGGCCGTTAACGCCGATGCAATCAGAGTCTGGGCCCAAAGGTTGTAGAAGAATACGGCGCGCGCAAGCTCCTTTTGGCCGCTGCCGAGGAATTCGCCCATGTACTTGAAGGTTGTGAGCGGAATGCCCAGCGAACCGACCGAGCACGTGATGGTGGTCAGCCAGAATACCAGATTGAAGTATCCAAGTCGGGTCGGCCCGACGGTCCGCGCAATGACTACGGTCGTTGACAATGTGCAAACGAACGTAATCATCACTTCCAGGCCCATGAAGATGAAGTTACGCCCGATTACTTTGGCATTGCTGGGGGGGGTCGGCATTGGTAAGGGAATGGTCAACGTCGTCAAATCGATTTTAGAATTTAGAGCTATCAGAATACCAACAGGCCATTAGAACCCCATACTGAGCGGCTCAGCATCGCGATGAACCTAAACGAAGCAAACCGCGTTTGGGAGGCCCTGATCATTCCTAACTGGACCGTTCAGTTTCGACATGAGCACAACTAATGATATGCGCCATTACCAAGACGTTCTACGAAACGAGCGGTTAGTTCACTGGGTCTGATGCGCGCCAACACGAGATTATTCTAGTTTGCGCTCAAGTTTCAACGGGCGGGTAAGCGGTCTCGCTCCCCAGTTCCCCGCCATTGAGCGCGGGCGCACTCGATTGCGGTGCGGAATCGCAGAAAAGGCGCCTCAATCAGCAGATATGAGACGAGGGCCATGGCAACCGCCAAGACGATGTTTAAGGGAAACGTACAGTACGGGCTGACCGACTCTCGGTTAAGGAAGATCTGCTGCCACAGGTACAGCGAATAGCTGAGAACACCAGTGAAGCTAACCGCCGGTAAGTTTAGGAAGCGGCCGACCGCGGTATCAGGATTCCGCATAGCCCAATCAAGCGAAGCCGCAATTGATAGATTCATGACCGTCTCTGAAACCAACCAATAGACCTTGGTGAACGGGACGTAATTGGCAACTAGCGCGGCCACCGGAACGAGGAAAAACCATCGCGAGGCCAAGAGGCGGGCGTAACGTGGATTGGCGGCGAGATCCTCCCGCACGATTGCGAGCAGGCAGCCCGTCGCCAGTGCATCGGACCAGACAAGGAAATTAAACGCGGGTCCTACATACGGAGAGGCGAGACGCAGAAACGGCGCTACCACCACTAGGGTAATCAGGAAACGAACCGAGCGCAGCTGGCCGAGTGTTCGGAGTATTAACGGCCACAACAGATAGAACTGCTCCTCAACCGCGAGCGACCACAGATGCCCGAGTGACCAGCGCCTCGCTTCGTAATAATTCATCGTATAGGTAATTGCGGCCGTCAGGTCCCAACGCTCCAAGATAACGAGGTGCTTCGCCGCCAGGGCTGCGATCACCAGAATGTAAAAGTATGCGGCCGGGAACAATCGGAGCATACGCCGAAAATAAAATCGGGGCAGAGAGATGCTGGCCTTCCGCCGCAGCTCTGCGAGCAGAATCGAAGTTATCAGATACCCTGAGATGACAAAAAATACTCGAACGCCGAACTCTCCCAAATTGAATTTGCCAAGAGGAGAATGGCTTCCGGGGAAATGACGCGTGCCGGGCAGGTGGGCGACGAGTACGAAGGCAATCGAAATCGCTCGTAGGCCATCAAGGCTTGGAACCGTGCGTTGATTGCCAAAGCCGAACTGCCGAAGCGCAACAAAGAAGTGTTTGAACATTACTGTAGCGCCCCACGGCGACTCACGCATTCCAGGGATGGCGCCATAGACGATCTCCCGTTTCGCATCGGAGAAGCCATCTTACTTATGGCATCCTTTCAAACGCCTCAATCCTCGAATGCGACCGACTGGAAGCTTGCGCACAAAGAAATGGTTTCATCAGAAGCACAATCGGGAGATTCTAAAGATTTCTGCACATCACAAGCCTACTGCCGAATGAGCTTGGGAATAGTGACGGCCTCTCGCCCCTAAGCAAGTCACGTGTACTCAATTCATCAGGCACCCACTGAAGATCCGGATATAGCTCCTGAATTGCAGCCTTATTGACGAGTTGTTGCGTATCGTGTGCGGCAAAGATAACCAGTTTGGCGGGTTGGCCACTCTTGCGGAGATTCGAGAATGCAGCGAGCAGGTGATCGAAGCTGCCATTGGAGTCCAGGCCCGGCACAGCACCTACCACAACCTCTCTGAAGTACACCGCAACACCTCGGTTGGGTCCTTTCCCGGATTCGTCGTCACGGTCAGCAGAACTGGTTTTCTCACTTTAGCCGCATCCCATCCGGTGCGGAACGAAGTAGAGAAGTGCGATCTGCTCCGCTAGGGATCGGCTCGAGGTCGCAAACCGCCAGCACACAGGCACAGCCGAGCTTTTGAATTCCCTCGATGTGGCGGTCACCGATTTTCCCGCAGCCAACTATGCTAATCTTCACCATCATTTTCTTCCGCTACCTGCACCGACCCCTTCGATTTGGCCGGCGTGCGCCGTGATCACGGGATCGCGAAGTTGCCGGATGGCGTCAATGGCGAGGTACATCTGCCAGGCAGAGACAAAATAAACGGAGCATCTGCGCCGGTCCGCTTCTTCCACTAACAAGTTGAATGCCGATTCCAGTACGTCGCGCAACAAGACGGAGGAGTTCCGCTCTTGGGCTCCATGCGCATATAACTTGATGAAAGTATCGGCTCCAATGCGCGGCGCTAACTCCACCCACCGCCTAACGCGATACGGTGTCGCCACGTTGCCATAGCAAAGTTCGCCTGTTTCGAGCCGGGGAAGCCAGCGGTCTCTCCAGCGCATTCCGAGTGGCCCAGAAATGATGAGCAGGTCGCCTTCGACTCCACCGCCGGGGGTAACAGGCATACCATCATCATACGATTTCGGTCGATCGGGATCGTCGTTGCAGTAGTAGATCGTATTCACCAAACGAGCTTGGGTTGGAGAATCGCCGGAGGGCATAGTGAAATCGCCGTAACATCCAAGGTCTCGCAGCACTTGGATTTCATCGTTAAGACCACACAACCGGCCATCCGGCCGCGAATTATCCAGGGCCCAGTTACCGTGGATGAAGCCGAAGGTCAGCTTCCCATCGCGCCTGCGCAGCAGTCCATGCTCGCTGTCCAATACCCTGCAAAAGCTGGTTATGCGATCGATAAAGTTCTGGCGACCCTCGCCATCATGATGAAGATGGACCTCCACGTCCGCTATCCCTTCACGAACCATTTCCGCCAGAGGTTCAATCAACGTCGGATGATATTCTTCTTCCGGAAAGAAAAATGTATATCGAGGCGCGTTACCAACAGAGTCGGGCTTACATCGCCTCGCAATCGCTGGCCATGCAGACCGCCATAAAGCGACGCGCGACTGCGCGGTGCTCAAATCAGCGCGCTGCCACCTTGGTTCATAATGGTCCGCGATGGTCACCCATATACGCTCGAGCGGACGCGTGGCGCGCTGCGAAATCTGCCGAAGCCGCTGCCTGATGTAACTTGGGCCCCAAATTTGCGAATTGCGGATTAGGTGCACGGTAACGTGGTTACTTTGAGGGACATCAACCTACCGGCTCATCACAGTAGTAGCTTTAGCCGGCGGATGCCATTCCTCTCTTCGTAGTTGCACTGCTAACTCACAGATACTAAGCATTTCGCCGGCAGCTTCATCCCAACCCCGGTGAAATTGTTCCGAAATTGAGCGTTCATCCCAATTCCGTTCCATCGCGGTTTCAATTGCGTCGGCAAGGGCTCGCGAATCCCGTGGAGCAACTAAGATTCCGGACTTTTCATTAACCAATTCAAGGATTCCACCGACATTCGTCGCAATCACTGGGCGTCCGCAGCTGAGGGCTTCGATGACGACGTTCGGGTATCCCTCTGAATAGCTGGGCAGAGCGAGCACGTTGGCGGCCGCGAGCCACTGGGCGACTTTCTCTGAAGGACAGGCACCAATTAGAACGATTCGATCTTCCAGTGCAAAATCCTTGGCTTTGTGTCGCAATTGCTCGCCGCCCGGCCCATCTCCGACATACACCAAACGCAGATTAGGACGGCGGCTCACGAGCGAAGCAAAGGCCTCGAGCAATTCCACGATGCCCTTTGCGGGATCCAAACGCCCTACGAATAACACTAGTTCGGCTTCATCGTCTACGGCTAGCTGCGCGCGGGCTGCGCTCCGGTCAGCCAAGTGAAACACGCTCGGATCGCAGCCATTTCGGACCGTCCGGACCTTGCGGGCGTTGATACCCATCCGGATAGCTTCTTGCCGCAGGTGCTCACTTTTGGTTACCACGAACGCTGCCCGGTTCATCGCGAGCCGGGTCAACCATCTGGAAGCTGGGTCGGCAATGCGATTCAAGTCTGAGCCAATGGAGCCGACTACGGCTGGAATGCCAAGCCTGCGCGCCACTGCAACAGTGGCGTAGCCTTCAGGATATAACCAGAAGTTACAAGCTACGTGTGGCATGCACTCACGGAAATATGCCTCAAGGTACTTTGCACAAACTAAACCGTTTATAGACCTCGTCAAGCCAGGCAACGCTGGATACTCGAAGTACCGTGTAGCCACACCGGGCGGAGAATAGGACAAGTCAGGAGGGCGATAATCGAAACTCGGCTGAAACCATTTAGGGTAGCGCGGAAATGGACAAATGACGTTTACGTCGGCGTGTTTTGAGAGTGCCAGAACGAGCTGATATTCTGAGTGCCCGCGGTATGGTTGGGCGGGTATGGGGAAAATCGGCGTAACAACGGTCACCCTCAACCTCATCGCGTTATCCCCCGGTCTCGCAGTTGATTATGTAGGCGCATGTTGACCAATGTTGAGTTCAAATCCGTACGCTGTTTGCCATCGGTTGCAACCGAAGCCGGTGCCGCGGAGGTCCAGATTTTCCAGAGTGGCCCGCGTGTGAACAGGAACTTGTAGAAGCCCACAACTACGGCAGCATTCAACATACAGAAGGCGCTCGCCGGGGCCGCTATCCGCATCAGGACAGGAATGCCACGCCCGGCGCCTAGAACGGCGAGGGCATAGAGGACAATCTGCGCCGCAAGCGCCCCCGCGTATAGCAGAGAACGGTTTGCCAACAATGTGCTGCTGATTAGCAGTATCACCAGCAGGATTGGCACAAGCAGACGCAATAGCTTGTGCGAGATCAACTCGAACCGTAGCCGATTCTGCCGCAACAGCAACCAGGGCGCTAGTTGTAGCAGTTGGAAGTTACCCGCTAGCGTTCGGACCTTGCGATGAAATTCTCCGCGCAAACTCTTGGGCCAGATGTCATAAACACGCGCACGCACGTCCAAAACTGACCGATAGCCTTGGCGAATGACACTAAGAGGCTGCAGCATATCGTCAAGAATAGTTCCTTCCGGCAGTGCTCTGGCCAGTTTGCGGCGGACCGCATAAAACCCGCCGTACACTCCCAGCGGCGAATCGACTTTCGCCTCGCAATTGCGAACCCACTGCTCGTATCGCCAATAGAGGCCTCCAACGGCTCTCGCGCCTGCGTCGTGGCCGTCATCGCGCAGCACTAATTCACCGGCAACACACCCGACTTGAGGATCGGCAAAGTTACTGAGCAATAATTGCAGGGCGTTGCTTTCAATCCAGGGACGAATGTCGATGAATAGTAGGATTTCGCCGGTGGCGCTTTGCATTCCTCTGTTCAGAGCGACCGCCTTGCCACAATGCCCGGAGCATCGGATGGACCTGACACACGGGTCTGCGAACTCCTTGAGAATATCGTCCGTGCCGTCAGTTGACCCGTCGGACACAATCACGATTTCCATTTGATCTCGCGGATAATCCAACGACAGCAGGTGATCGACTTTCTGCCGCAACAGCGCCGCACCGTTGTGGACAGCAAGGATGATGCTTACCTTCGGAAGTATGGGTCCTTGCCGCGTCGGCCGCGGATGCAGGCGGCTACGTAAGTAGATCCACAACGGATATCCGGCGTAGGTGTACAGCATAATGCATGCCGCGGACCAGAATGCATACGCAAGAACATGTGTACCACTCATCTCATCCTCTTTGTGTTGGCAGCGCGCTACTGCGCCAGAGCAGCGCTGGATCCTGAAGGAGGCTAATTGACCTTGATTGCCAGCGCCGTTAACGGAATGAACTACAACAGAATCAGCATAACCGTGGCCGCCGCGGCCGTGAAATATCGATTTGTGATTATCAGTGTCGAAGGCGAACTAGGCCGTAAATCAGAATGATCATCGTGACCTCCACAGTCATTGTCGAGAATACCCAGTGACCGCGATCACGCCATTTGCTGGCGCATCGTTGAAGGGCGATTGCAGCGGTGGCCAGTCCCAGAACCAAGTACATCGTTGTCGTGTAGCTGCGCGATAAGAACCAGGAGGTCGTCATAAACGATACCAATGCTAGGCGGATCGCCACAACCCAGTGCTGTGGCACAATCGATGGGTGAGCAGGCTCAATCTTTGTTTCGGCCTCCGTAGGATTGGCGAGGATCGTGGTGGGCAGCACATCGCGGGCACAAGGGTCTTTCAAAGCGATGGTTTCTTCTGAAGGTGCGGCATCTCCATCGAGCGCACAGTCGCTGTTGATACGCCTCTTTTCAAAAAGGCGCAGTAGCCCGAAGAATCTCTTCGTCCGCCTTTTCTTTTGCCCTCCAATGATACGGTTCAGGTCCGTCGTCGTTGTGACAAGTAATGCCATCCACAGCGTGCTTCCCAATAATCCAAGTTCAGCAAGGCAGAGGACGAAAGAATTGTGCGCAGTGATGTCAAGGAACTCCGTGAAGCCATTGAATCCGATTCCGAACAGCGGAGCGCTCTTGAACATTTCCAGTCCGTTGGCCCAGGCTTCAAGCCGGTCAGTACCGTCAGCCGCTGAAATTCCACGCCCCCCCGTGAAGTCAAGCGCCAGCATGCCAAAAATGAATACGGTGGCCAGAACCATGGACGCGATTGTTCCGAGTTTCTTCCGAGCTGCCATAAGCGCGACAGCAGCCAGCGCGATCAATCCGCCGCGGGAATGTGTCAGATAGGTGGTCCACAGCAGCAAGCCAGCGGGCAGAAGCACGACAAAGAAGTTGGTAACCACGCGCCCTCGCCGCCAAGCGATAAAGGCGAGCGGAAGAGCCATCAAAAGAATTTGAGCAAGATCATTCGGATCGCTCAAGAAGCCGGCGCCGCGTATTCGTATCAATTGCCCGACCACCTCGTCGTTCAGAGAGTAGACATTCGTCGATAAGATGAACATCTCACCTTGATAGCCCGCGTAGTACCCGCATAATGCCTCCACAGCAACAACCAGGCAGGATGCCACCGCGGCCAATGTCAAAATCTTCAGCCTTCGAATTGTCGTCACGTTTACGACAATGAAGAAAAAGACCGCCGCGCTCGGCAGGAATACACGCCAGCTTTCGAGGACCCCGCCGAGCCATCCGCGAGCCAACTGCGACAAAGTAATTGCGACAACCAGCCCGAGCAGTAGAAATGTCTGTACCGACGATTTCCAGTAACTGTAGGTCCACATGCTGGGCAAAGAAGCTAAAACAGTAATCCCGGCGAGATACGCCAATGCGTGATAACTGGCCCATTCCTTTCCGAACTGGTCTGGTGAGATGATCGTAACTACAATGTAAAGTATAGTAAGAACAAATCCCATGTTCACACGGTAACTTCAATCGGTCTGTTCAGGCTAGCCAAACCGACCGCGAGGCTTGCGACATCGTGTCCTGAGGAAACCGAGAACGAATACCGCAGTGAAGGGAGAGCAGGCGTCACTTGGCGCCACGTCCCAAAAGTATAATCTTGATCGTGCTCAAGATAATCAGCAGATCCAGCCCCGCCGACATGTTCTTAGTGTAATAGAGGTCATAACGGAGTTTTTCCTTGGCGTCCTCGACCGAGCTTCCATACTTATAGAGGATCTGAGCCCACCCGGTAATCCCCGGACGAACGGAGTGCCGCAAGTGGTAGTAGGGAATCTCCTGATTGAGCGCTGCGACAAACTCAGGCCGCTCCGGACGCGGTCCGACAAGGCTCATGTCGCCTCTCAATACGTTCAGTAACTGCGGAATTTCATCCATGCGCGTCTTGCGAAGAACTCTGCCTACGCGCGTGATTCGAGGATCGTCGTCCTTGGCCCAGGTTGGTCCTGTATCCGCCTCGGCGTCGGAGTGCATCGTACGAAATTTGTAGCAACGAAAGACCACCCCATCGCGTCCCACGCGACTCTGCCGGTATAAAACCTTCCCCGGCGAGCTTAGCTTGATGGCTAGAACAACGAAGGGAAGCAGCGGCAGGCTAAGCAGCAACCCGATAATCGAAGTCCCCAGGGAGGCGAGCCGCTTGTAAACTAAGAAGAGGCGTGAGGCATAACAACCTGGTGAGAATAACAGGTCACTCAATCGGATGGATTCGATAGGAACTTTTCCAGTGATCGACTCATAGACATCATTTCCATCTTGAACTTGCACGCCACGATTCTTCAGCGATAGCAGTAAGTCAACCGGCAGCTTTCCGCGACGTTCCTCCATCGCTACGACGATGCGGTCTATACCGCGGACCTGACGATCGACTGCGAGGTCCTCGCAGAAGCTGGTCTGCGAAAGAGCCATCGGTATTTCACTACGCTCGTGACTGCCAGGATTGTTTCCGTTTCCGAGCATCTGCGCGCGGCCCGCGACGCGAATTCCAAGCTCGGGCCGCGTGCCGATTTCGTGTAGGAGGGATTCAGCCAGCGGGCCCTCGCCCAAAATTACTACCCGTTCAGCGAGCCACTGCGTGCTATTGATGACCGAAAACGCCCTCCGCCACAGCAGCAACAACAGCCCGATGAACAGGAAACCGATGTGAAAAATGCCCCGGCCCAATTTCACCGGCGGGTATAGGTAGTAGAGGAGACCCAAAGCGATATACGCAACGCCCATCACTTGGATTAGACGAACAGGCACCTCTCGCCGATTGCCTACAATCGCGGAATCATAAAGATCGAAATAATACATGCAAGTCATAAAGGCAACCGATACGCATAGAATTTTCAGAGAGCCATACTGATACGTAATCATAAAGCTGGCTTCCCCTGCGCCCAACCGCGCTAAAGCGGATGCCACAAGAGCGAAAGAGATCAAGCAGGCTTCTGAAATCCCTAGGAGAAGCATGCGTTTCGGGATATAGACATGCAGGAAACGGATCAAGGAACACTCCAGGTTATGGGGGAGTTGCGCTAGACGAGGCTTCCGCGAATTGCTAACGAGAATAATTTACCGGTGATTCCCATTGCGTCGTCGCCGGACAATAGCTCCTCCGATCAACAGTGCTGTGCCGAATAACAGCGCCGTAACCGGCTCCGGAACAGGGGCTGGCGCCGGATCGTTGGGAGTGTTCGGCTTATTGAAAGCTTGGAGTGGA
>DATNMX010000045.1:0-4779 GCA_035602135.1 Candidatus Dormiibacterota bacterium | reverse complement strand
AATCGTGTTGACGCGGACGCCACTGGGCAATAACTCCGCGGCCCATTCCCGGGTCAGGGCAAGGATTGCTCCTTTTGATGCGGCGTAGCCGGAAGTGCCGCCTTGCCCCGTGAATGCTACCTTGGAGGCGATGTTGACGATAGCTCCCTTTGCGGCCTTGAGCGAGGGCAGCGCATAATGCGCCATATTGTAGTAGTGCAGCAGATTGCGCCCGAGCGACGCAGCAAACTCTTCGGGTCCACCCTTTTCGAGGCCCACACCATCGTTGACGCCGGCATTGTTGACCAACGCGTTGAGTCTGTTGGCTACGCTGAGCGTGCGTTCGATTGCCGCGACGCAGTCGGCCGCGGAGCAAAGATCAATTTCGATAAAGTGGCTGACCGAGCCATGGCGGCTCAACTCCGTGCGCAGATTCTCCGCCGCGGAAGTGTCGCGGTCCAGAATCACAGGGACCGCAAGTTCCTGCGCCAAGGCACGTGTAATAGCAGCACCGATCCCTTTTGCGCCACCGGTGACGATCACGACTTTATCTTTTAGCTGCAGGTCGATGGGTTAGCCTCGTAAGTTTAAAAAACCGCCGTCCAAGGGATAATCCGCGCCGGTGATGAAGGATGCTTCATCCGAACACAAGAAGAGGGCGAGCGAGGCCACTTCATCCGGCTCAGCCATTCTCCCGATGGGTTGCGCTTTGGACAGTTTCTCGAACATTTCCTTTTCTCGTCCGGGATAAGCATTTCGCAGGTAGCCATCAACAAATGGCGTGTGGACCCTGGCCGGTGAGATGCAATTACAACGAATGTTATAACTCAGATAGTCTTTTGCAACGGAGTACGTCATAGCTATTACGGCGCCTTTGCTCATCGAATAAGCGAAGCGGTCGGAAAGACCAGAGGATCCCGCAATGGAAGCCATATTCAGGATCACGCCGCCGCCGCTGGCTTTCATGGACCCAATGGAAGCGATCATGCAATTGTAGAATCCCTTCACGTTCACTCGGAAAATGCGCTCGAAGTCCGCTTCCGTCGTGTTTTCCAGCGATCCGATGTGCGAAACACCTGCGTTGTTCACAAGAATGTGAATGGGCCGTGAGCCGGAGAGTTCATCGAATCGAGAAGTTACTTCTTTCTGGTTCGTTACATCGCATAAAAGTGCCGACGCGTTTCCGCCCTCGGCAGTAATTTGTTGGCAAGCTGCTGTCGCATCTTGTTCATTCAGGTCCAGAATGCGAACCGTGGCACCATTCGCCGCGAATCTCAGGGCGATGGCTCGCCCAATGCCGCTACCGCCACCGGTTACGACGGCGACTTTGCCGTCTAGTCGAAAACTCTTCGTATGGGTGTCTTGATTTGTCAGAGAGAGACGCCTCTTTTCCATGGGATGAAGTCTTCTTGCCCCTTCAGCTCAACCCTATTTTTCACTACGAGCGCACCCTCGTTGTGAAGCGTCAGCGGCATCACCTTCGCGTTTGTTTTTGCCATTGCCAAATGTGTGCTGCGATTCTTGCTTTTGTCGCGTCCCTAACTTCCAAAACTGCCGCGCGTTTCCACCCAATATAGCCTCTTGCACCTCGGTTGCGTGCTGGCTGAGGTAATTCTCCACCAGATTGATGGCGCGCGTATATGAGGCGGCTAACGTGCATACGGGCCAATCGGAACCGATCATCAGCCGGCTGGGTCCGAAGGATTCGAAGGCGACATCCATATATGGAGCAATATGCTCAGGCTTCCAGTTCTGCCAGTCGTCTTCCGTCACTAATCCAGATAATTTGCAGAAGACGTTCGGAAATGTCCCCAGCTCCCGCATTCCGCGCTCCCAAGGGCGGAGGTTTCCGCTCTTGATCAGCGGTTTGGCAAGATGATCCAAAACGAAGCGTTGGCGAGGGAAGCGTCTCACGAACTCCGCCGCCACAGGAAGATGCTTGGGATAAATGAGTATGTCGTAGGCGAGATCAAACTCTCCAAGCAAGGAAATGCCCCGGAGGAATTCCGGTTGCAGCAGGAATCGATCGTTTGGTTCGCTCTGCGCGATGTGGCGAATCCCAACCAGCTTGGGGTTTCCTGCAAAAGCTTCCAATTGCGAACGGACGTCGGGGGATCGCAGATCAACCCATCCGACCACACCAAGAATGAACGAAGCGTCTGTGGCCAGTTCGAGAAGCCATCGAGTCTCTTCCAGCGTCTGCCGCGCCTGAACTACCACAGAACCCTGAAATCCGTTGCGCTCTAGTTCGGGCTTTAGATCATTCGGAAGGAAATCACGACGCAGCGATGCCATTGAATCATCAATCCAAGCGTATTCGCGTTGGTCATAAACCCAGAAATGTTGATGAGCATCAATGCGCATCATTCATCGCCTATCCTATAGCCCTTGCACCGGAGGCCCCTCCGAGTTGTCAATGGGACGACACTTCATTTCCCACCAATCCTCCGTATGGCTCAGGACAAAGGTCC
Organism: Candidatus Dormiibacterota bacterium; assembly: GCA_035602135.1. Taxonomy (GTDB): domain Bacteria; phylum Acidobacteriota; class Terriglobia; order Acidiferrales; family UBA7541; genus Acidiferrum. The sequence continues at coordinate 2,329 of DATNMX010000045.1, read as the reverse complement.
TATAACTTTCAGCACGTTCGCGTAGCGTCCTGGAAGAGTAGCGGGCAAACTGACCTTGATGGCGTCGCCCTGTTGAGACCAACTAAGTGGAGTTGCCTGGCCGAGCAGGTAAATCTGCGAGCCGACCTTTAGGGAGAGAGATTTGAGCGTGATGCCCGTTGTCTTTGGCTGGCCGAGGAGGGTCGCATAAACTGCAGAATCTTTTTCGGTGAAACGGACGGGGATGCCTTCAGCGGTCTCGCCAGCAGCTCGTTTCCACGGATGCGTGCCATAGATGGCGTCGTCATTCATCTGAAGCCACGCACCGAGTGCAAGCAAACGATCCATTTGGACCGGAGGGATGGTGCCGTCCGCTTCCGGGCCTACATCGAGCAGAAGGTTTCCATTCTTGCTCACAATGTCCACCAATAGATAGATCAGATCGGCTGGAGCGATGGTCTCGGCTTCACCTTCGGCGCGGTTATAGCCGAAAGAGCGCCCGAGGCCACGGCACTCCTCCCACTTGGTGGGACTGATCTTGTCCAGGGTCACGTACTCCGGAGATATGAAATCAGAGTGTTTGACGCCGAAGCGGTCGTCGATGACGCCGTCCGGGACCGTGTTGTAGTACTCCGCCATAATCTGTAGAGGATGGCCGGACTTAGGATAGTCGATGTCGTTCCAAAGCACCGCTGGATGGTAGCGCTCGATGAGCTCCCGCATGTGCGCGTCAACGTATTTGCCATAAGCCTCGCTTTGCGGCTTCACCGCTTCATAATCAGCGGGAACACGGATAGGACCAGGGACAAATGTCCAGTCGTAGCCGCCGGAGTAGTAGAGCCCCATGCGCAAACCCTGTTTGCCGACGGCAGCAGTCAACTCACCAACGAGATCACGCGTAGCATGCTGCCGTTCGGCTGGTAGTTTAGGGTTCGAGGTCAAACTGGGCCAGAGCGTAAATCCATCATGATGCTTCGTGGTGAGCACGACATATTTTGCGCCAGCGTCGTGGAATATTTTAGCCCAGGTGTCCGGATTCCACTTTTGAATCTCCCGGTTAAAGACCGGAGCAAAGTTATAGTAATCGTAGTCAGCGCCATAATGCTCGTGATGGTAGGCCTTCGTCGGTGCTCCCTCGAGCCGCATGCTGTTCAAATACCATTCTGCATAGGGGTTGTGTGTGATGTAGTCCGGTGAAGTGAAGTCATGTTCAGGATGAATGAGTGGCGCCCAACCAGGAACGGAATAAAGACCCCAGTGAATGAATATCCCGAGTTTTGCGTCGGCATACCATTGAGGAAGTGGATGCTTGTCGAGTGATTCGAGACTTGGTTCGAAGTGCGAAGGGGACTGCGCCTGCAGACAGGGGGAAACTAGAAAACACAACAGCAGAATGATAGCGGTCCTGCTCGATCTACAAACCTGAAATAGAAACATTCTGTATCTCCTCACTGAACAAATTCACAACCGGAAGACTAAAACCTTGCGGCCCTTTACCGCTGGTCCCGGGAGAATCGGGCTTCGCGCGGGCTTCGGATCATGCAGATTGCCTGCTCAATGTCAGCCTCCTGAGACGCGAACTTTTGTGCCTCAAGCAACTCCGCAAGCCCGTTCTTCAAGTCCCCGGAGCGGCAGTAAAAGTGGCTAAATACTAGAGACCGCTTGCGCTGGTCACTTCCCTCTGATTGCCCGCCGCAACTGGCGCATCATGTCCAAAGAGGTCTGTTCAACTGTGGCATCCTGGTATATTCCGATATTGATCGTGGTGACAGCCTGATGCTTGATGTTGGCCCTGACATAGGCGATCAGGTCCTCCGCGCTAAACTGAGGCGCGGGAATCGGTCCTGGTTTACCGTGGACCCACGCGTCCAGCATAGATAACAGTCCATGCGCCTGAAATCCTTTGCCAGCGCCCCATTGGATGTAACGAGAAGCGAACGGGTTTTGCAGACTGTTGAGTTCGCCCGCCCAATAATCCTGGTAAGGGGTTAGAACCGGGAAGATCCAGAAGTTAAAGCAGGTGATCCGGCCGGGATTTCCCACTTTGCAAGCCCGGTAAACGGCATCAATCGGAACTTCCGGATAGGCAGCAAGCGATTGATACCAGGAATCGAACCAGTACCCAGCGAGTTTTTCCCCGTAGCGGGCGCCGATTTCACCCAGAACATCCCTGTGAATTTCCGCAAATTGCTCTTCACTGAAAGTCAATTGGTAGAGCCCGGTTGGCCCGATGTTGCCAAGCTTCGTCAATACCGGAGAGTTGATGTAAAGGAGGAATCTGATACCGCGCGCCTCCAAAGCATCGGCGAGATCACCGATTAAGTCGCGCCGCGTTGTCCATCCTGGATGA
>DATNMX010000044.1:0-421652 GCA_035602135.1 Candidatus Dormiibacterota bacterium | reverse complement strand
CGCCCGGAACTGTACCTTCGGGTTATGCTTGCTCAATACTTTCGTGATCGCTGCCGTCAGCGTCGTCTTGCCATGGTCAATGTGACCGATCGTCCCAATATTCACGTGCGGCTTACTGCGCTCGAATTTCTCCTTCGCCATATCCGTTTACCCTCTGCGTGAGTCTGCTGCGTTCCTAAAAGCCGAATAAAACTGCAAAAACTATGGAGCGGGGGACGGGATTTGAACCCGCAACCATCACCTTGGAAGAGTGAGACTCTACCGTTGAGTTACCCCCGCCCGACTGCTCCAAAGGCTCGCTGCATCGCCAAATGCTGGAGCCTGGGACCGGGATTGAACCGGTGACCTCGTCCTTACCAAGGACGCGCTCTACCATCTGAGCTACCCAGGCCAAACCCGTGTCCTCTCCAAACCCACGCAGCCGGAAGCAGCAAAAGTTATTCCGTGAAACCTTTTCGAAACTCTTTTCCCACCCACAAGGCATTTCTCTTGACGGCGGCCGATATCCATATCTTCCGCCTCGAAACATTATCTTTAACGTTTGAACATCACTTGATGCGATTGCCCTTCGATTTCCAACTTATGCCGACCGCAGAGCGATCAAGCGCGTAACTGGTGGACGGGGGAGGATTCGAACCTCCGTAGCCCGCAAGGAGCGGCAGATTTACAGTCTGCTGGTTTTAGCCACTCACCCACCCGTCCCGGAAAAATCATCCGGGATGTAAAAACACCCCGCAAACCAATCGACGAGAAATTAGTCCCGCGAATAGTTTCTGCCAACCAATGCCAACAAAAGCGTTACGATCATAAATTGATCGCCGATTTCCGATTCGGTCGGCCAACGAAAACACAAAAAGGACTCGTGTCAAGAGACACCAGCCCGTTCAATTTTCGTGCCAGGATTTGCTCCGCTCGCTTCACGTGTGACCGCGAAGCGGTCAACCCCCTCAATTTTCTGGTGGAGCTGGCGGAGGGATTTGAACCCCCGACCCTCTGATTACAAATCAGATGCTCTACCAGCTGAGCTACGCCAGCGCTGCTCAAACCGAGTAAGAATAGCAGACGAGGCAAGGAAATTGCAAGGGGTTCGAGCACGTGCGTGGCCAGCGCTGTGGATAATCCGGAAAAGCGATAGCTACAGCGTTAACCCGCTACTGAACACACATCTGCACAATTCCTTAGATGCTAGACATCGCCCGTAAGTTACACAGTATACGTAAGGATAGGAGGGCCCGGGCTGCAACCATCGAATTATTTAACCCACGACCGGGCTGGGATGACACAATCTTCTTCGGGACACCCACGGTTCTTTTTGCAAAATTCTCAAGGAAAGACTACCAGGCAAGGTGGCTCTATTGAGTAAACGAAGGTTGAGCGCGGCGGCGGCAGGTGTACTGATATTAGGGGCCATAAGCTTTTATGGACTCCAAAAATGGTGCGAGCTGAACAATCCATCCCTTGGCAACGTGCTCGGGCTCATGCCGTCGGATGCTAACGCTGCAGTCTTCGTCAATCTGCGGGAGCTACGACAGGCACCATTCTTCGCAGAAGTCGTCGCCTGGGCTCCCCAGTTGGGAATAGACGCGGACTATAAACAATTTCTGCGCGAGACCAACTTTGACTATGAAAAAGATCTGGACCGTTTCGCGATCGCGACAAAAACACATGCGGCTGAATCGGAGCACTTTGCAGTAGCAGAAGGGCGATTCGACCGGAACAAGATTGAAGCCTATGCGTCAAAGCTGGGGAGGATGGAAAAACGATCCGGGAAGCAAATATTTTCGGTTCCTATAGGCTCTTATTCACGGCGAATATCTTTTGTCTTTCTCAGCAACGATCGCATCGCATTGACGGATGCTCAAGATCTGAGCGCATTTCCGGGGCAGAATCCACGGAATTCAGACACAGCGGAATGGCAAACACGTTTCTTACGATTGGCCGGAACTCCAATTTTTGCTGTGATTCGGCAAGATGCATCAACAAGTGTATCGCGAACTGCACCATCGACTAGCCGCTCTCTGGCAGAGCGCGCGACCGCGGGAATGCGTTTTCCGGAGGTTTCGGCCTTGGTCAAACAACTGCAATGGATCACTGTTGCCGGCAAGCCTGAGAATGACCGATTGCGCATGGTCGCTGAAGGCGAATGTAATGCCGGATCTATCGTGCAGCAGCTTACGGATCTGCTCAACGGTGTAATCCTAGTGGCCCAGGCGGGACTTAACAGCGCAAAGATGCGGGAGCAACTTGATACAAGGACGCGGGAAGCCTACCTGGAGCTACTAAGAAGTATGGATGTATCGCAGGTTGACCGTGGGGAAACAAAGTCAGTGCGTTTAGTATTTCATGTAACACCGAAACTTCTGGAAGTGGCACGAAATGCGGAATCCGTGAAATCCCCCACTTCGCCCAACAGTTCACCGCCGGGGAAAATACCTACTCGCAAGTAGGATCAAGTTGTTTTACCGACGCTAAAATTTGAATCGTGTACATATGCTCCGTCCTTCCCATAAAAACTCCTGTTCTGTTCCATCGCAGTCAGACGATTCAAGCAGGATAGAGCGAGTTAAAGTTGGAGCGGTTTGAGCGGAACATGCTGAGAAGCAATGAGGAGTTGGCCGAGAAAGGCAACTTCGGCAGGTCGACGGTTGAGAGCTTCTTGAGCGGAGAGGTGAACGAGATCCGGATTGTTGTTCTCCTGGGAAATGTGCGCCAGGACCAGGTAACGCGCGTGCCCGTCAAAGCCATCGGGATCGCAAAGATATTCGCTGACCGCATGATTGGAAAGATGGCCGGTGCGGCTCAGCACGCGCTGCTTGACGAGCCACGGGTACGGTCCCACTTTCAACATGTCCAAGTCATGATTGGATTCAAGAAGCAAGCAATCAGCATCACGAAGATGCACTTTAACAAGCTCTGGCAGGTAGCCAAGATCGGTGACGAGGGCCATTTTGGCGCCGTTGCAACGAAACGTAAAGCCGATGGGATCGGCCGCATCGTGGGGAATCGCGAAAGCGTGAACATCAATATCGCCAACGGTAAAGCGCTGACCTACCTGGATGGTTTCCACACCACGAATGCGCTTGCCAAAAGTTTCAGGAAGACAGTGCCGGAGTGCGTCCATAGTCGGCTCGGTGACGTAGAGGGGAGCCTTCCAAAGTGCCAGCATTTGCGGCAAACCGTTGCAATGGTCGCCGTGTTCGTGGGTAATGAGGATGCCGTCAAGGCGATCAATGGTCGTTTCGATGGCTGCGAGGCGGGCGAGGGTTTCGCGCTTACCGAGCCCGGCGTCAATGAGGAGGCGGGTGCGCTCGGTCTCGAGTAAGGTAATGTTGCCCGAGCTGCCGGACGCTAGGATGGATACCCGCAAGCCGATCTTTATTCTCCCGTACTACCCGGCAAACATACGGCGAAACAAATTTCGAGCATCATGGCAGAGTGGCATCGCGACGTCAACGCGGAAAGAATAATTGTATTCTTCCGATGGGAATCAGTGAGGTCAACTAACAGGTTAGGCGGGAGCGGTCGAGAGTGAATCCATTGAGGGGGCCGAGGACAGTGGCAGCGACCTGTTCAGTGCGAAAATATTGTTGTGCGAGGGATTGCAGCTCCTCGCGGGTCACGGCTTCGATGGAAGCGAGGATTTCATCGAGCGAATAAAACCGGCCGAAGTAGAGTTCCTGACGGGCTAGATTAGACATGCGGGAGCTGGTGGACTCTAGCGAGAGCATCAGCGAGCCTTTGAGATGGTTTTTAGCGCGGAGTAGCTCTTCTTCCGTAACCGGCGATTCCTTCATAGTGCGAAATTCCTGTACTACTAGGTCGATAACCTGGCCAACGGCTTCCTTGGCGGTACCGGCATAGACCGTCAGCATTCCAGCATCGGAGTAAGGGGTGAGCTCGCTGAAAACTGCGTAAGCCAAGCCTTGCTTCTCACGAATATTCTGAAAGAGTCGTGAGGACATGCCGCCACCCAGGAGATTGTTTAAGACGGCAACGCCATACCGGTCATGATGACCCAAAGGAACGGATGGCACGCCAACGCAGAGATGGACCTGTTCGAGATCGCGCTTGCTTTCGAGATGGATAGGCGCACGGGCTTCAGGAGCGACATGCTTCCCATGCGGGCCGGCTGGCTTTAGGTTGCCAAATTGGCGTTGAACAAGCTCCAAAACCTGTTGATGGGTGACGTTTCCGGCGGCGGTGATGACCAGATGATCGGGGGCGAACCAGTTTTGGAAGCGCCTGCGCAGTACCTCACGGTTAAATTTCTTAACAGTGTCTGGGGTACCTAAAATTGGCCGGCCGAGCGAATGGCCCGGCCAGAAGCCGCGGGTAAAAATATCGTGTAGAAGATACTCAGGATTGTCCAAGTCCATCTTAATTTCTTCGAGGACCACCTGCCGTTCTTTTCTGACATCTTCAGCATCGAAATTCGGCCTCAAGACGATGTCGGCGATGACATCGAAAGCGATTGGCAAATGCTCATCGAGGACTTTCGCATTAAAACAAATTTGTTCCTTCGAGGTGAAGGCGTCAAGCATGCCTCCGACGGAATCCATCTCACGAGCAATCTCTTCGGCCGAGCGGCGCTCAGTGCCTTTAAAGACCATGTGTTCTATAAAGTGGGCGAGTCCGTTTTCTTCAGGAATTTCGCGGCGGGACCCGGTACGGATCCATACACCAACCGAGACCGATCGGACATGGGGCATGGTTTCCGTGATGACCACCAAGCCGTTTGAAAAGACGTGCTTTTGAATGTCGCGCGTTTCCATCGCTGTTCAAGAGATTGTGACACAACCAAGCTAGATGTGGCGAGCAGGCGAGAATGGGAAGGGGCGAAAAAGGTAGCCGGGAAATCGCTTTAAAAAGAATGCAACTATTTGTACTAAAGGCGCGGCCCCAGCTTACAAGAGTTTTTCCGATGAATTCAGGAGGCCATATTCACTGGTATAGTGGAGCGGAACGTCCGCGTAAGTGCCCCTCTCGCGCTGATAGACTTCGCAACTGTCAAAAGGCTTGGAGTATACGTGGATGCTGACGGCGCGTTGGTTGAATTCAGGAAGGTTGAGAACCTGATGAACAGGTTCTAAAGGATTTACGTAAACCGGATGCATCGCGTCCATTTCATAAGTGTCAGTGGGGACGAGATGACACGTACCGCGAGATGAATCACGCTCATCCACGAGGAAATTTTGGACGCGCAGCCGTCCGATGGGCGCTGACATCCAACAATTTTGATCGCGATGATTGTGGATGCGACTAGCCTGGCCAACTTCCCAACAAATGGTCATACATTCGAAGACGTTGTTCTTGAAGATGAGATTACGCGTATAATTTCCTTTGGAAAAATAGCAATACTTGTCGAGCGTCTCCGGCCGAACGGAGTGCCGGCGGATATAATCCTGAACCCTCTCCAGGGTGAAGTCGCGATCAGGAATGGCGGCCAGACCCTCAACCCAGTCGGTAACAGTGAGTTGTTTAGTTGCGACATCACCTGCCATCGATCACCTCCGGAGGGCAACCCTGCGTTTGCCGAGCATATTTCGAAAGGATTGCCAAAGAATTATAGCGCCATTTATGCCTGTTGGCTCGCCATGGCCCAAACAAACTGCGTGCTAAAATGGCTTGATGGCAACGGAACTCCTGGGGAAATCAAAAGAAGAGTTGCGCGAATTTTGCGTGACACTGGGCCAACCAGCATATCGCGGCGACCAGATTTATCACGCGTTATATGCGGAGCGGAAAACTGCCGTAGATCAGATTACGAATTTGCCAGCTTCGTTCCGTGCGCGGTTGGCTGAACAAGCGCGCATCACGCTGCCCTTAATACAGCAGAGGTTTGCATCGCAGGATGGCTCGGTACGGTCCTTGTTTACGTTGGCCTCTGGCGCGGAGCCACCGAAGATGGAAAGTCCCCTTGGGGAGTTGGCGACGGGAAACGCACGCGCAAAAGGAGCGACGCGAACGGCGTCTGTCGAAGCCGTGTATATGCCGAGCGAAGGGCGGCAGACGATTTGCATTTCCACCCAGGCGGGCTGCGCGGTGGATTGCCGGTTTTGTTTAACAGCACAACTCGGGCTGATTCGTAATTTAACGGCCGGAGAGATTCTGGCACAAGTACTGCTTCCGCTCGAAGAGCACAAGGCGCAACTTGCTCCTCAAACAAATATTGTGCTGATGGGGCAAGGCGAGCCTTTGTTGAATTTCGAGGGAGTGATGGCCGCGGTACGAATCTTGCAGGATTCCGCGGGTGTAGGCATTTCGGCAAAACATGTGACGTTGTCTACCAGTGGTATTGTTCCAGGGATTGCGCGGTTAGGCCGAGAAACCGTGCGACCTAAGTTAGCCATCTCGCTAAATGCATCGAATGATGAGCAACGCAACGCGTTAATGCCGATTAATCGGAAATATCCGCTGAGCGTTTTGTTGGAAGCGTGCAGGAACTATCCGCTGAGGAACTGGGAGCACTTAACCTTCGAATATGTAATGCTCGGCGGAGTGAATGATGCGCCGGAGGATGCGCGAAGGGTCGTGCGGCTGCTATCAGCGCTTAATTCTGTGAAGGTGAACTTGATTCCGTGGAACCCTGGCGAATTGCCTTATCGGGAGCCTTCGGCGGAAGACATTGAAGAATTTCGACGAATTTTGAACGATAAAGGTGTGCCGGCGTTTGTGCGGTATTCCCGGGGGCGAGACGTGATGGCGGCTTGCGGGCAGCTGGCGTTGCTGCAGATCTCCTCGAAACCCGCGGTAACGTCGTCACTAGCGATCTAGTTTGGAATATCTGATCATCTGGTATTGCCACAACATGGCCGTCAAGGGCAATCGGGACGCACACCCACCACAGCCATCAACCGACCGGTTTCGATCCCTTCCTTGCGATAACTGAATAAGAACTCTGGGCGGCAATGGGTACAGAGATCACTGATGAAGATATTCTCCATCCGTACGCCTGTATCGAGAAGTTGCGCCTGATTGGCTTTGCGCAGGTCGAGCAGCACGTTTTCCGGTGGCGGTTGATGACCTGGCGGCATCATGTTTAGCCATTGCAGCGGATTAGGTTCGTCTCCCGTGCGCAGCTCATCGAAATAATCTCTAGCATGCGGGAACTGCGAATGGAAGGCAGTTGCCACTTCGGTGCCGACTTCATAACAACAGCCGCCGATTGCCGGACCGAGAGCGGCGAATAGATGTAGTGGGTTCGTGCCGTAGTGCATCTGCATTTGGCCTACGGCCTTGGTCACGATACGCTGCAACGTACCGCGCCATCCAGCATGTATGGCGGCGACAGCATGCTTCTTGCTATCGACAAGGAGAATGGGGACGCAATCCGCGGTTTGCACTCCCAGCAGCAAGCCGTTGCTGTTGGTGGCGGATGCGTCACCTTGGCAGGTTTCCGTAGGCGCGGAATTGAATAGCTGGACGAGGTCGGAATGCAGCTGCTTAAGCGGCACAAGTGTAAGGTCGTTTGCTCCCAGTACGGTTTGGAACCGGCGGCGATTTTCGTTAACGTTTTCGCGGGTGTCCCAATCCGTGAAGCCTAGATTCAGCACTTTTTCCCTGCCTAGCGGACTCACGCCACCCGGCCGCGTGCTGAAGCCGTGAACGAGCCACGGAAACTGAGCGAGGGTAGGGACTTGTAAGATGTGAATATCCAGCGCGGTACGATCGATCCAGTTACTTCCTGAAGCAGTCCGGCCTAGGGACTTGTTGCCGATGGGTGGTTTAGCCGAGGCCATAGATGTACCAGTATAATCGCAGTGCGTATGGGAATTCGCAGCTGCGAATTAATTCATCGGTTGTTCCGCGGAGGTATGCTACGAAACGGAATGTTGGCTCTTAGGTGAATTCCCAGGAGGCGTCTTGATTGTTGGAATGGGCGTAGATATTGCCGAAGTTCAACGGATTCAGGCGGCAATCCAGCGGCATGGGGAAGTATTTCTGCGCCGCATCTATACACCGGCGGAGAGAGACTACTGCGATCGATTCAAGAATAAGTTCGAACGGTACGCTGGGCGATTTGCGGCAAAGGAAGCGGCCATGAAGGCGCTGGGGACTGGCTGGCGTTCTGGGGTTCGTTGGGTAGACCTTGAAGTAGTACGGCAGACCAGCGGGCGACCGACACTATCGCTTGGTGGTGAAGCGGGAAAAATTGCTGAAAGACTGGGTGTGAAGAATATTGCGCTGAGCATTACTCACACGGCGAGCCAAGCGCTGGCGCACGTAATTTTTGAAAATTGACGCGTTATTGCGCTTCTCCAGTTAGGTAATTCCCTTCCCCGGCATGAACACGAACACGAAGCAACATATTTGCATCCCAGGCGCCCGAGACACGAATCCGAAGATAATTGCTAGACAGCGCGGGCGTGCACACGGTGGACGGCGATCGTACGCGGTCGACGGCTAGACCCTGACCATCCGAACGAAGAGTGACGACGTGCAGAATTCGACCAACTTGTGAGTTGCGAAAATCAGCAGCTTTGCGTTCGCCGAGGCTACGCAATTCCCTGGCGCGGCGCTTGATTACGTTAGCGGGAACTTGATTCGAACGTGCAGCGGCTTTGGTACCGGGCCTTATTGAAAACGAAAAAACGTGCAGGTAGGTGAAGTCCAGGCGCTCGATGAACAAGAGTGTCGCCGCGTGATCATCTTCCGTTTCCCCAGGAAATCCAGTTATTACATCAGCGCCAATGCTGGCGTGCGGCAAACGCTCGCGGATCAAGTCCACTCGGCGGGCGTAATGCTCCGCACGATACCAGCGATTCATGGCGGCTAGGATGCGATCGGAACCGGATTGCAAAGGCATGTGGAAGTGGTGGGCCAGGCGATCATCTTCGCCGAAGAGGTCGATGAGATTTCGTGTAACATCTAGCGGCTCGATGGAGCTAATGCGCAGGCGCGGGATTGCAGTTTCGTCGAGGATGCGACGCAGCAGGTCTACAAATTTCACACGAGGTGAAAGATCGCGGCCATAAGTGCCCAAGTTAATGCCACTGAGAACGATTTCTCTATAGCCGGAGTCACTTAGGGACTGAATCTCCTTCACAACGCTGTCTGGTGGAAGACTCCGGCTCTTCCCTCTTACAAATGGAATCACGCAATAGGAACAGCGAGAATTGCAGCCGTCCTGAATTTTGAGAGTCGGACGCGTGTGATTCGCTTCTCCACCCAGAACGGGCGCGGCGAGGAAAGAGTTTTGTTCAAAGATATTTCCGATGAGGGTCTGAGCCGGCTCTTGCATGAAAGATCGCGGGGCAGTTTCCAGCGCAGACGCCAGCACAAAACTATTGGCGTTAAAATCCGAGGTCCCTCGCGAAACAATTGGGGAAAGTGCCTCGAGGAGTTGGGGAATTTGGGGCTTATGCGAGTTACCGACGACCCAGGCAACACCAGGAAGAGCTGCAAGTTCCTCCGGCGCCCGCTGAGCGTAACATCCGGTGACGATGACACGGGCAGCGCGATTTTGTGCGCAAATTTTTCCGATGGCTTCACGAGCTTGGGTGTCGGCGGCGGCGGTCACCGTGCAGGTATTCACAACAACGACATCGGCGGCAGTTGCTTCCGAAACCGGAGTAAAGCCGCGTTCGCGTAATTGGCGTTCCAAGGCTGCACCGTCGGCTTGAGTTGCGCGACAACCGAATTGCTCAATATAAAAGGTCACCATTTACGTCGCTGTATCACGCGTCAAGAGCAAATGAGAATCACGCAGCCAAAGACTGGGAATTCGAACGGAAATGACCGCTTTACAGGTCGCCAAGCCGCGTGGATATTGGCCAAGACCTGTCGCCTGCCGTCCGTAGGATAACGGGTTTACCCACTCGCGAAAAGGTCTAGAAGCATATTTGGCCGTCGAGAAGTTCGCTTTACTCGCACACGGTGAGCCGCTACAATCTTCGCTTCAAGATGACCGCGCTTCGACGCCAGACTTCCGCTCTTGATGATCCTAAGGTTTCGATCGTTATTCCCGTTTATAACGAAAAATCAACGGTCGAAGAAATACTTCGCCGAGTTTTGGAAACTAAACTCCGCAGGGAAGTAATCCTCGTGGATGACTGCTCAACTGACGGCACCAGACAGATTCTGGAAAATATGGCCGCCCACCAAAGCAAAGATCAGAATACGGTGACAGCCTTTGACGGAGGTGATCCGGTACAAGTGGGTGAGCTGCGATTCCTTTTCCAGGCCGAAAACCAGGGTAAAGGCGCCGCACTGCGACGCGGCTTTGCGGAGTCCACTGGCGATATCGTGCTAGTGCAGGATGCGGACCTAGAATATGACCCGCGGGATTACGCAAAGTTGCTCGAACCAATTCTGGACGGTAGAGCGGATGTAGTGTACGGCTCGAGGTTTCTAGGAGGGCCGCAGCGAGTGCATTATTTCTGGCACTATGTTGCAAACAAGCTGCTGACACTATTTTCTGACGTTTCTACCAATTTGAAGCTCACAGACATGGAGACATGTTACAAAGTCTTTCGCCGCGAAGTGCTATCTGGGATACAGCTTAAGTCGAATCGCTTTGGGTTTGAACCCGAAATCACAGCAAAAATTGCCAAAAGAAAATGGCGCATTTACGAGGTGCCTATCAGCTACGCCGGACGAACTTACGAGGAAGGCAAGAAGATTACCTGGAAAGATGGCTTGCAGGCGCTTTGGTGCATTATACGCTTCAAGTTTTCCGACTGAATTCTGACTCACAAATAATTTGGCGTTTTTGCTGTGGCAACCTTCATTTTTGGGCTTTTCCCTTACCAGATGCGGATGCGGTGTCGTCATAGCCATGTGGGTGCTTCTGCTTCCAAGTCCATGCACTGGACACAATTTCTTCCAGTGAAGAATGTTTAGTCTCCCAGCCCAACATGCGTTTCAGCTTGTCTTTGCTGGCAACAAGAACAGCCGGATCACCTGACCGCCGGGGCCCTAGCTTGCGAGGAATTTTCCGGCCGGTGATTCGCTCGGCCATATTAATGACTTCCAAGATGGAATAACCGCGGCTGTTGCCAACGTTGAAAGCTTCACCACCGACGCGGTCGATCTCTTCCAGCGCGAGAACGTGCGAATCGGCTATATCCAGGACGTGAATGTAATCACGAACGCAAGTGCCGTCCGGCGTCGGATAGTCCGAGCCGAAGACATCGACTTGCGGCAGGATGCCGCTTGCGACATCGAGAACGCGAGGGATGAGGTGCGTCTCCACTCGATGGGCTTCGCCGCGGTCATGGCTAGCGCCTGCAGCGTTGAAGTATCGCAGCGTGACGTACTGCAGACCCGTATAAGCGCGATAATCCGCAAGGATTTCTTCAAAGACGAGCTTGGTCTTGCCATAAGGGTTGATGGGTACTTTTCGGTGATTTTCCGGGATCGGAACGGTCTCCGGCTCGCCATAGGTGGCAGCGGTAGAGGAAAAGATAAGTTTTTTTACGCCGTGGCGGACCATAACGTCGAGAAGATTCACGCCACACCCGATGTTGGCTGCGTAGAAAGTACTAGGCTCACGCACGGATTTTGCCACGAGAGCCTCGCCGGCAAAGTGCATGACAGCGTCAATCTTCTGCTGGGAAAAGACTTCCTCGATTTGCTGCCGGACGGCCAGGTCCGCCAGGCAAAACAGAGCCTGACCGGGAACGGCGCCACGATGGCCCTCCTGTAGATTATCGAGGGCGATGACGTTCATGCCGCGACCGATGAGCACCTCCGAACATATGCTTCCGATGTACCCAGCGGCTCCCGTAACCAGGATACTCAAAAGAAGTTCTCCTTGTGATCCAGTTAACGCGCGATAGTGCTATTAAAAACTAACAGGATATTCGGGGTAAGTCAGCGGCAAGCTACAAGCATCGCTAAATAATCTGGAGACAGGGTCTAAGCCTGCGCTAGTCGGCGCTGGAAGGTGAGCAGAATAAGGTCGGCGCGCCGGCGTACACCAAATTTACTGAGTAGATTGGAGACGTGAAATTTGACGGTACGCTCAGCGATGTTCAGCCTACTAGCAATCTCTTTATTGGAAAGATTCTCCAGCAACGAATCAAGAACTTCCTGCTCACGCCGGCTAAGGTTGGTGACGGTATCGGTTTTCAGATGCCGTCCCTGGCCGGTGAGAATGGAATCAACAAAGCCGGAAAGCAATTGCCGAGGCACCCAGAAACCGCCGCTGGCTACGAGCGGTAAAGCACGAATAAGTTGTTCGCGGGCTTCGGCATAGGTAAGTAAGCCTTTTACGCCAAGTCGTAGAAGCGAATAGCTATTAGCTTCATTGTGCTGCTCGCCGACGACGATCAGCCGGGCTTCTGGATGACGTTCAAGAAGGTTGGCTAGCAGGGCCCCGGTTGCCGGCTTAGCCGCATGGGCATCAATCACATACACTTCAGCCGGCGGTGGTTCGAGGCTACGAAGATCGGGTGCAAGTGTGGATTGCAGCTGTTTGGCTATGACCTTGAACTGTGGTTTAGCCAAAAGCCGCTCAAACTCACTTAGCACCAGAGGATGCGGCGAGAGAATACATACCGCCAATTTGGAACCCGTACGTTTAGTAGACACTGTTCGCCTACTTGCCAGCCTAGTCAAAACTGGCCTAAGGGGCAAGGTTCTTTGGCGTTCATGTTGTCGAACTGTTACGTGACGCCTGCGCCGCTTTTCAGAGGTCCAAGACCCGCCGCGGATTCTACACCGGCCCGTTTCCGGTTCAGTTTTTGTCAACAGAATGTGAAGTAACACGATGCCCCAGAGCAGTGTTGACTGTGCCTATACGCCATTCGCGTCAATAAGATACCAGTTCAATGCAAGGTCTTTCGATTCCTGCAAGAAACCTGCGTAAAATGGAGGGTGTACCTAAAGCCCGGCTTTCTCTGCTGTTGCCCCCATCTGACCAGGGAACCCCGAAAAGGAGCAGACCTTTCCAGCGGATGCGCGATCTGAATGAATCGACGAGAGCCCTACGCGAGCTGCTCGCGCAGAAAATCTTTGTGCTTGATGGTGCTATGGGGACGATGCTGCAACAGCGGGACCTTGCGGCAGAGGACTTCGGCGGTTCTTCACTCGAAGGTTGCAACGAAAACCTCGTTCGTTCCCGTCCAGACGTCGTGTTAGACATCCACCGGAAATATTTCGAGGCGGGTTCAGACATTGTCGAAACGAATAGTTTCGGCGGTGCACCAATTGTACTCGCAGAGTACGGGCTGGCGGCGGACGCTCATTTCTTGAACAAGCGAGCAGCTGAGTTAGCGCGACAAGCAGCGGATGAATTCAGTACCTCTGCAAAGCCACGGTTTGTAGCGGGAGCGGTGGGACCGACTACTAAGGCGATTACCGTTACGGGTGGCGTTACGTTCGATGAATTGCGCGGGACGTACTACACCCAGGCGAAAGGCCTGGTCGAAGGGGGTGTAGACCTACTGCTGGTGGAGACCTGCCAGGATACACGAAACATCAAAGCAGCAATTCTTGCGATCCGAAAGCTTTCCCAAGAGATTGGCTTCGATGTTCCATTCATTGTGTCCGTGACGATTGAACCTATGGGCACCATGCTGGCTGGTCAAACAGTTGAGGCTATGTGGGCTTCTCTTCGCCATGCCAAACCTCTGGCGTTCGGCATGAATTGCGCGACCGGACCCGAATTTATGACCGACCATATCCGGACATTGAGTCAGTTGACGGGCGAATATGTCTCCTGTTATCCGAATGCGGGCTTGCCAGATGAAGAAGGTCAGTACCTTGAAACACCAACGACGTTGGCGACCCAGCTTGAAAAATTTGTCGATCATGGCTGGCTGAATTTCATTGGCGGATGTTGCGGAACTACCGAGCAACATATCCGGGCGATCGCAGAGATGGTGCAGGGTAAAAAACCGCGATTGCGCCCTGAAGAAGCGCATCGCGCGATTTACTCGGGCATCGAGACAATCGAGGCAGATGAAGAAACCCGGCCTCTGCTCGTTGGTGAACGAACCAATGTGATCGGATCGCGCTTGTTTAAGAATCTCGTGGCTGAGGAAAAGTGGGAAGAAGCAAGCGAGATCGCGCGGAGGCAGGTGCGCGGTGGCGCCCACATCGTCGACGTGTGTTTGCAAAGCACCGAGCGCGACGAAAAGAGAGACATTCCGCCGTTCTACGAAAAGCTGATTCGAAAAGTGAAAGCACCGGTAATGGTGGATACCACCGATCCTACGGCGATCGAGCTCGCGTTAACCTATTGCCAAGGCAAGGCGATCATTAATTCCATCAATCTCGAGGATGGGGAGGAGAAATTCGAACGTGTAGTACCAATTGCGCATCAATTTGGCGCGGCTGTAGTCGTGGGCTGCATCGACGAAGATCCTCAGCAGGCCCAGGCCTTTACGCGCGAGAGGAAACTGGCGATTGCGCAACGCAGCTACAGACTACTCACCGAAAAATACGGGCTCGGGCCGCAGGACATCGTTTTCGATCCACTCGTCTTCCCATGCGCTACAGGCGACGAAAACTACATCGGCGGTGCGGTTGAAACTGTAGAAGGTATTCGGTTAATCAAGCAAGCACTTCCGAACGTGCGAACGATTCTGGGAATTTCCAATGTGTCGTTTGGCTTGCCGGCAGGGGCGCGTGAAGTCGTGAATTCGGTATTTCTTTATTACTGCACGAAAGCAGGATTAGATCTAGCCATTGTGAATACGGAGAAACTGGAACGGTTTGCGTCTATTCCAGAAAACGAACGGAGGTTGGCGGAGAACCTGCTGTTCTCGCACCCACCGACTGATCTTCCGGTGGCGCTTTCTAATAGTGCACATGCGGCGTTGCTGCGAAATGTTCCATCAGATTGGCGAGAGCAAACTAAAGAGCAACGTGCAGCGGTCAATCAATACTATATCGCGGCGATTACAGAGCATTTTCGCACATCAACAAAAAAGGAAAAAGTGCGCGCGGCGGACCTGCCGCTGGATGACCGATTGGCAAATTACATCGTAGAAGGCACTCGCGATGGTTTGATAGATGACCTGGAACGTAAACGTGGAGAAGGCGTTGCACCTCTAGACATCGTCAACGGCCCTCTGATGGCGGGGATGGCGGAAGTAGGGCGTCTTTTTAACGCGAATGAGCTGATCGTAGCAGAGGTATTGCAGTCTGCCGAAGCAATGAAGGCCGCGGTAAGTCATCTTGAGCAGTTCATGGAAAAAACGGATACCGCCAAGCGCGGCAAAGTGGTGCTGGCAACGGTAAAGGGAGACGTTCACGACATCGGAAAAAACCTCGTTGAGATAATTTTTAAGAATAATGGCTACGACGTAATCAATCTTGGCATTAAGGTCCCGCCAGAGGTGCTGATCAAAGCCTATGCCGATCACAAGCCGGACGCCATCGGTCTTTCCGGATTGTTGGTGAAGAGCGCGCAGCAAATGGTGATTACCGCAAGCGACTTGAAAGAGGCGGGGATAGAGATCCCACTCTTGGTAGGCGGTGCGGCTCTCTCGGCGAAGTATACGCAAACGAAGATCGCCCCAAGCTATGGCAGGACTGTATGCTACGCGAAAGATGCGATGACCGGGTTACGGTTGATGAATGAGTTGATGGACCCCGCGACGCGCGAAATTGTAATGGAAGCTCACACTGCCTCTGAAAAAGGCATTCCCGTCTCGACGACCGTGGCGGTTACCGAAGTTACGCCTATTTCCCGATCGCACCGCATTCGAACAGATCTGCCTATTCCGGGCGTGGCAACTTTAGAGCGAAAAGTCCGTTTGGTTCCAGATCTGCGCGAAATTTGGAGTTACATCAACCCATTCATGCTTTACGGCCGGCACCTAGGCTTCCGCGGTGATTTCGAAAATCGTTTTGCTGAGCGCGATCCCAAAGCCGTCGAGCTCTACGAAAGCATGGAAGAGGTCAAGAAGGAAGCTGCAGAGTTCATGAAAGTTCGCGCAGTGTGGCAATTTTTCGAAAGTGAGTCGCAAGGCAACTTGCTACATCTATTTGCGCCTGGCGCCACCGAACCTTTACATACGTTCCGCTTCCCGCGACAGAGACAGGGCGACTGCCTATGCCTCAGCGATTACATCTTGCCACCCCAAAATGGGCAGCGCGATCATGTTGCGCTGTTTGTGGTCACCGCCGGAGAAGGGATTCGCGACCGCTCCGAGAAAGCCAAGAACGATGGCTACTATTTCAAATCGCACGGATTGCAAGCTTTGGCGATCGAATCTGCCGAAGCCTGCGCAGAATGGCTGCACCGGCGGATTCGGGAAGACTGGGGCTTCTCCGATCCTCCTGAAATGATGATGGCACAAAGATTTACATCGCGATATCGCGGCAAGAGGTACAGTTTTGGCTACCCGGCATGCCCAAACTTGGACGACCAAGCAGGAATATGGAAACTGTTGCGGCCAGAAGAGATAGGCGTGGAATTGACAGAAGGCATGATGATGGATCCTGAAGCAAGCGTAAGCGCACTGGTCTTCCATCACGCCGACTGCACCTATTTCAGTGTGGGCGACACGACCGAGCTTTAGTCTCCTGGCGAGAATGAGGCATCTACCGAACCGTGGGCAAATAACGGACGTTTGAGCATGTTAGTTTTTGATGCCGAAGCTAAGAGCTTGTCTCTGGAAGACTTGAGCTAGTTTTTTCGTTTTGTAATTTTCCCTGAATGTGTGTGGGTTAGGCCGTTATAATAACCTCTTTTGCTTGCTCGGATTCAAACTCAGGCGCCTGTGGAGAGCTACCCTCCACATGACCATAAGCGTTTCTATTCCGGATGCTGCATCAAGCTCTTTTTTAGCTGTTACAAAGAAGGCTCCCCGCCCGCAAGTTAACTCCTTCAACCCACATCTTGCGCCGGAGAGCCTTACGTCCATTGATCTATGCCCGGGTGCTTCGCCCGTATTTCTCAACCGCGCGTTTATCACTTCTTCGGCAACCATTCCCCTCGTTCTGGCGGCTTCCATCGCCTACCAATCAGGCAGACGAAAGACTCTGTTAACAGCACTTGGAGCAGTGCTGGTTGCCGCCACGGCCATCTCTCTTTTCGGTTTCTTGCGGCACTTTTCAGAAGGAGGACGGGCGCGGGAAAGATTGGAGGCCTCAAGCTAAATGATCGAGTCGTTGTCCTTTCCGTTAAACGGCGCTTCGCTTCCCCTGTCGTCAATCTGCCGTCCCATTTCTAAAGGGTGAAACCGGCTCGCCCAATCTAGTAGACAGTTTTTCGTCCCGAATCTCAATCACGGATACGACTTACAGGCCCGTCTGCCAATTCCGTTTGTTTTCTAGCATTTACTGCCCTGTAGACGAGGGATCTTGCGGAAAACCTGAGGTCGTTAGACGGACAATTCTACGCGGGGACGGCTCATTTTATGGCAGTACGCGTACCATCATCTGGCTGCGTCGCTGGTGGTGATACAATTGCTTGGGAATTAACATGGGGGAAATCCGCTGGCATCATTACATCGGAATTGTTCTTCTATCCCTCGCTACACTTCTGCTAGAACTCGCGCTCACGCGCACCCTCTCCGTCTCCAATTGGTACCACTTCGGCTTTCTTGTGGTTTCCACCGCCTTGCTCGGCTTCGGCGCCGCTGGCGTCACCCTCTCCCTCTGGCGGAAACTTCGAGAGGAATTTCCTCTGGATGACTCTCTTGCCTATCTATCGATGCTATTCGCGTTCGTCTCTCTGGCCAGTTTTGCTCTGATGCAGCGCGTTCCGTTTCGTCCTTTCCAGCTGTTACTCGATCGCTGGCAACTTCTCTACATGCCGCTCTACTATGTGACTCTCGCTGCTCCCTTTTACTGCTCCGGCCTGGCGATCTCGTTGCTCCTCACCCGGGGAGGTCGTCACGTCAACCGCCTTTACGGCGCCGATCTTCTCGGTGCGGGTTTCGGCTGCGCGGGGATATGCCTGGTTCTTCCAGCGTTGGGAGGTTCCGGCTCGGTCGTCATTGGAGCTTTCTTCGGTGTCATGGCCGCCTTGGCGTTCTATTCCTTCCGGTCTTCCAGGTTGACCGTTTTCGGCATCGTCTCCGCCGTCGCTTTGCTCGTGCTTGCCTTTGTCGCGGAACGCGCGCTCCCGATTATCGTCATTCCAGCGAAGATCCATCCTCTTCTTCCTGCCGGCCAGACACCCATTTATACCAAGTGGAACAGCTTCTCGCGTGTCGATGTATTCGCCATCGCCGCCGATCCTTCCAAGGGCCGTCCCGACCCCGGTTATTCCATCATCGTCGATTCGGGAATTTCCGGCACTGCCATCCCCGATCTGAGCGTCGGCGTCCGCAATTATTTAGCCAACTCCTCCGGCTACCACCCGCCTGGCTTGGCCTACGTCGGGAAACAACATCCCAAGGTTTTGATCATTGGCTCCGGCGCTGGACGTGAAGTCCTCGAAGCTCTTTACTATGGAGCTTCTTCCGTCACCGCCGTTGAAATCAACTCCGTAATCAGCGACGTGGTCTCCAATCGCATGGCCAAAAACTGGGGCGGTCTCTTCGAACAACCCGAAGTCCACCTCGTCACCGAGGATGGTCGCAGCTTCGTTCGCCGCTCAAAAGAAAAATACGACGCCATCCTCTCCCTGCAGACCATGAGCGGGGCCGCTCTCACGTCCGGTGCGCTTACCCTCAGCGAAACTTACGTGCTCACCCTCGAAGCTTTCGAAGACTACTGGAACCACCTCACTCCCGACGGCGTCCTGCTCATTTCCCGCCCCCAATACCAATTGCCCAAACTCTTCTCCACTACTCGCGCTTTGTTTGACCGTCACGCCTATGGCAATCCCACCTTTCACGTCCTCGCATTCCGCGGCGTTGTCGAACCTTTTGGCCATCGCGAATTCCTCACCGGCTTCCTTCTTCGCAAGTCGCCTCTCGATTCCGCGGATGTCAGCGAGCTTTCCCAGCGCCTCGGCATTGGTAGCCATCAGCAATGGGGCGATACCGGCAAGCCGGAGCTCTACTATTCTCCCTTCCAATCTCCGCGCGATTCCTACCAATCCCTTCTCGTGGACCTTCTTACCTCTCCGGATCCTGCGCGCATTTACGCTTCCTCTGCGGAATTGCTTAGCCCCGCTACCGATGATCGTCCCTTCTTTAACGAACGTGCTCGCTGGTCCCGCCTCAACCTCCGCGCATTACGATCTGTTCTCGCCCTCGGTGCCACGGGCGATATCGAAGTTCCCCCTGTTGCTCAGATCACTCTTCTAATCCTTCTCGTTCAGGCAATTGGCGTCGCCGCCATCCTGATCCTGCTGCCTCTCGCGCGCTCCAACACCTCGGGAGTCTCCATGCCCGGCCGCTGGTCTTTTCTTGTTTACTTCGCGGCTTTGGGCCTTGGCTTCATTTTGATTGAAATCAGTTTTATTCAGCGCTTCGAACTGTACCTAGGTGAGCCTATTTACACGTTCTCCGTTGTTCTCGCCGGGCTTTTGATTTCCAGTGGAGTTGGCTCTTGTTTGGCAGAGCGTCTCCAAAATGTCACGCGTCGCAAACTCTACGTCATCCTCACCGCCGTACTGACCTCTATTCTTCTCACTTCCTTCGTCATGCCGCCTCTGCTTTCTTTCACCCTCGGGTTCTCGCTCCTGTTCCGTATCGCCCTCTCCCTCCTGCTCGTCGGCCAGCTGGGGCTACTTCTCGGTTTGCCTTTCTCGACTGGCTTGCGTCTCGTCGCCGATGAAGCCCCTGCCCTCGTTCCTTGGGCTTGGGCCGTCAACGGCTTTTTTACCGTCATCGGTTCTGTCGCCGCCATGATTCTCGGCATGGCTGTGGGCTTCTCCTTGGTCTTCCTCATCGCCGCAGGTTCTTATGCATTTGCCTTGGTGGCTATGCGCTCAAGTAAAACTTCTGAATTCGCTGCCCGCCACGAAACACCCGGCAGCACGCTTTCCCGGACCTTGCGTCCCGCTGACAATCCCGAGCGCGCCGGTGTCGCCAACGCCTAATTCACCTCACTTCCTATAGAGATGGATTCTACGTGTCCCGCTCGACACGGATGCCAGCGCTCTTGGGTGCGCCAACCGGCTTTATACCAAGGTCGCTCAACGATCTGAGGACCAGACGTAAGCTACTCGTTCACGCGTAGCATAGTTGTTAGTTAAGGCTTGAACGTGAGATCAGGGGTTTGGTTTCCGGCGAACGCTTGTCGTAGTTCCGTACGCCATGTCGGCAATTGCACAGCAAAAGCTTCCTGCAATTTGAAATTCGAGAGCACAGAAGAAGCAGGACGTCGAGCAGGAGTCACGTACTCCGCCGATGTGATTGGGATAATACAACGCGCGACTAACGGACGCCCACCAGTAATTCTGGCAAACCAGGAAACCTCTGGACGAACGTGAGAGGCCTCTTCGAGAATCGCTTGGGCAAATTCGCACCAGCTCGCTTGGCCGGCTGCCGTCATATGGTAAACACCTTTGAGATCTGAATATGCCTTCTGCTCGCGACTTGCCAGCTGTGACAAAACTGCGGCGGTGGCCCGTGCGATTTCGCGGCTCCAGGTGGGCGCGCCAATCTGATCGCTGACAATTCTTAACTCCTCGTGCTCTGTTGCTAGGCGTAAGACCGTGAGCAAGAAATTTCGCCCAGTTAGGGCATAGACCCAAGCCGTCCGGAAAATTAGGTGAGGAGGCCCAACCTCTTGAATGGCTAGTTCTCCGGCTAGTTTCGTCCGCCCATAAGCATTGATCGGGTTCGTTGCGTCTCCCTCATCATAGGGGCAGTTTTTCAACCCGTCGAAAACATAGTCCGTGGAGTAGTGAACTAGGATCGCCCCGATCCGCTTGGCCTCCTCGGCCATCAATGTGGGACCTCCAGCATTGATGGCATAGGCTTCTCGCTCATCCTTTTCAGCTTGATCCACGGAAGTATAAGCTGCAGCGTTGACAATCACATTCGGCTGGGTCTCCCGGATGACCCGACGAATCTGATCCGGCTTGGAAAGATCTAGTTGCTGGCGATCGAAGGCCGCCAAGTCTCCCAGCCGCGGTAGAAGATTTGCCAGTTCAGCACCAATTTGGCCGTTCTTCCCAGTTAGTAGAATCCTAGGTTTCATAATCTAAGGTATATTGGCAGTGTTCTGTTGGGAATAGAAGGCGGGGTAGACTGCAGACCTCTCCCTCTGAGACAGAAGGATTCCTGACAAGCCAGAAAACACTTCGGTCAGATCCGTTATGGGATGGAGCGATCTCAGTCCACGGTCGCAGAAACCAAAGAGCCAGGAGAGACCCATCGAGTCGAGCTGTGCGGACGGAGGTGTCCTCTTCCAGTTTGAATGTGACTGTTTCGAAACGACTGGAATGAGATGGACGGCGCTCCATATTTCGAAGTGTGCTCGTCTCAGCCCCGATGTTACCCTCACCTCAAGCACGTCCCCCTAGATGTACAGAGCCTGTTTTCGGCGCTCCAAACTAGACAGGCTCCAGGTTAGGCACGAAATCCATTCTGCTGACTAAGAGGTAACTTCAACTGCGATGGGCTCTAGGACAAATCCACGATCACACCGGACTGCGGTGGGGATTGGGCGGTAGCGGAGTGAAGGCGTGGAGGGAGGAGTCGCGGTTCTCGTAGTACTTCTCGTAGTAGGAACGGTACTCACCACCGCGAACAGCAGCCAGCCAAGTGGCGCTCGCGCGATACCAGTCGATTGTTTGTTTGAGTCCCTCCGCGAGAGAAATGGTCGGAGTCCAACCGAGTTCCTCCTCCATCTTTTTGCAGCTTAAGGCATACCGCCGGTCGTGCCCGGGACGGTCTTTCACGTAAGTGAGGAGGCTCTCCGGTTTGCCGATAATACGAAGAAGTTGTTTCGCAACTTTCAGGTTCTCTTCGATATCGCGGCCACCAATATTGTAAATCTCGCCACTGCGTCCGCTCTCCAAAACTGCCAGGACACCCCGGCAGTTGTCCTCGACATGGAGCCAATCGCGCTGTTGTTTTCCGTCACCATAGATGGGGAGCGGATTATCGTCGAGTGCATTGGTGATCATTAATGGCAAGAACTTTTCCGGAAATTGGTAAGGTCCATAATTGTTCGATGAGCGTGTAATCAGTCCCGGGAAACCGTATGTCCGGACATAGGAAAGAACCAAAAGATCGGAGCTTGCCTTCGAAGCAGAGTACGGACTGCTCGGGCGGAGTTCGGAATGCTCGTCAGAAAACTCTCCAGGATAAACGTCGCCGTAGACCTCATCGGTCGAAACGTGGACGAAGCGCTGCAGACCAAGGGTTCGCGCAACTTGCAGGAGAATAAACGTACCCGTAATGTTAGTTTGAATCACCTGTGCTGGCTCGTAAATACTCCGGTCGACGTGAGATTCCGCGGCAAAATGTACAACGGCATCGCAACCGCGCATCGCCGCTTCGACGGACGATAGGTCACAGATATCTCCGCGGACAAAGCAGTATCGTGGATCGTCGGCGATCGCTGCAAGATTCGCCAGATTCCCGGCGTAGGTAAGTTTGTCGTAATTAACGATCGAATAGCCCTTGCCCAGTCCCAAGACGTAACGGATAAAATTCGAGCCTACAAAACCTGCGCCACCTGTGACAAAGATTCTCATCGAGCCACTTTCTGAGGCTTGCGGCCTCCGGCTTGGTCGCGATCGTCCATTCTATTTGCTCCAGTTCTTGCGACGAGGTCATTGGCACGCAACAGCGATTCGAAGGTGCCTGCATCCGTCCACCACCCATCGAGAACCTCGTACGTGAGTTTGCTCTCTTCAATATAGAAATTGTTGACGTCGGTAATTTCGAGTTCACCACGCCCGGAAGGCTTCAGACGGCGGATCTTTTCGAAGACTGAGGCATCGTACAAGTAGATTCCGATCACCGCATAATCAGATTTGGGAGCTTTTGGCTTTTCGTCGATTCCGATAACTTTGTCTCCACGAAGTTCCGCGACACCAAATCGTTGTGCATCAGTCACTTGTTTCAGCAGAATCTTTGCGCCATCTTTCTGTTTTTTGAAGTTTTCGACAGCCTGGAAAATATTATTTTCAATGATATTATCACCAAGAATTACACAGATGGGCTCTCCCGCCGCGAAAAACTCAGCTAAACCGAGAGCCTCAGCGATTCCCCCCTCGCCTTCCTGGTAGGTGTAGTTCAAATGCTTTAGTCCAAATTCCCGACCGTTTCCCAGAAGGCGAAGAAAATCTCCGGCATTCTTGCCGCCTGTGACCAGAAGGATTTCATCGATTCCAGCATTCACAAGCGTTTGGATGGGGTAATAAACCATAGGCTTATCGTAAATAGGGAGCAAATGCTTGTTTGTAACCCGGGTCAGCGGGTTCAATCGACTGCCAGTTCCACCAGCAAGTACAACGCCTTTCATCTGTTCCTCAATCTCCCGCAACCAACTATATTCAGTGTTAGTCGATGGGTCTGACGCAAGCAGTTGAATGAACGCCTTGGGCGCTTGGTTTTATCTCCGTTTCGCTGTGCTATCGGGCGTGACGCCTCGCCAGGAAACCGAGCCTCCAACCCACATGCGAGGGATCCACTGCCCCAGGGCGAATCCCGCTGAGACTCATTGTTCACAGCGACTGCAAAGCAAAGTGAGGCAGAGAAATGAACTTTAAACCTTATGCAGATCGAATCTTATCTGACCTATCGGATAAGTTCCAGCTGCTCTGCCTAGACGCCCCAGTTGATCTGCAAATAAAGAGGGAACTACTTGCGGTAGCGCGTGGTGGTGGAGCTGACGCGGAAGCGGGAGAGAGCTTCACCGAGGTTTTGCAGGAAGGCTTCGGAATTATATACGTCAGTATCGATCCTGGAGCCACCATCTGGGGCGATAGGCTCGACTTCATCCAACTGGAATTCCCGCGCGACCTCTTCGACAATTTTGGGCTGGATGGGACGCTGCTGTTCAACGAAAGCGTTGACGAGAGAGTGTTCGCAGAGCAGATTAATGACACGCGGGATGCCGAGCGAATAGAGATAAACCATATCCATGGCTTGCGGGCCGAAGATGGATTCCGGTCCTGCACCAGCTGTCGTCAAACGTTCGGTGATGTACTCGTGAGTCTGTTCCTTGGACAAAGAAGTGGTTTTGCAGCGGAGCATGATACGCTGCCGCAACTGGCGTAGTTGAGGGAGCTTGAGCTTGTCCTCAAGTTCCTGCTGTCCGGAGAGCACGATTTGGAGGAGCTTCTCCGTGGAAGTTTCGAGGTTGGTCAGCAGGCGAATTTCTTCCAGCACGGGATAGGTCAGATTCTGCGCTTCGTCAATAATCAGGACGACGGTTTCACCCGAGCGATAACGATCCAGAAGCCATTGGTTCAGCTTCATTAACTGCTGACTTTTGGACTTGGACTCACACTGAATCTCAAACTCAGCGAGGATAAAATCAATCAACTGGCTGGTGTTCATCCGGGAGTTAAAAAGAAAAGCGGTACGAGCGCGTCGATGATGGAGCCAGTCGAGAAGGCGGTTGATCAAAGTGGTTTTGCCGGTGCCGACTTCCCCGGTGAGCGTGATGAACCCTTTGCGGGTTTGGATACCGTACATCAAACCCGTCAAGGCCTCTTCGATCTGCTTCGTCAGGAATAGAAAGCGTGGATCGGGATTGACGTTGAAGGGGCTCACTTTTAGGCCGAAAAAATTCTTGTACATGATGTGCGGGCCTCTCGCTCTGATTCCCAACTACTATTCTACCTGTGATTCGACTTCGATGCGTGTGGGTGGCCCGATTTCTTTCCCGAAACTGCATAAAAGACTAGATGCCACTGGACGTCGACAGTGACGGTCTGATATGTGTTGTAGGCAGTACAGGAGCTAACGCACCCCTGTAGGGTCGAACCTCCAAAGCTCGCTGTGTAAGTAGCTGCGATATTCAGATTTCTAGCAATGGGACGCGCGATCCCGCCCCCGGCGAACCAACTGTTGTAGGTGGGGACATTGGCCAAGGCAAGAGAGGAAAACATTACCGTTGAGCATAACCAAGATTGATATTCCCGGTCCACACTCTATTCAGTCTGAGAGAAACCGAGAGATTAACCTGGTCCGACCTTGCCCGAAACAGTTCCGCTTCGTTCCCAATTTCGGCTGCAAAATTAGACACCGGTTGGACGGCGCGGAACAGACTCTGACCACACGAGCCGACCGCGATCAGGAGACTTGCGGTCTGGACAATGCGATAGATGGTTGCCGTCGAGCCATCCCTGCGGTTTTCCCGCAAGCTCAAAGTCTGGGCCAACGCCGGGCAGATTCTAGAACGCCGCCGCCAGTCGCTCGAGGTAAAGAGAGAATGTGAGCGGTCCCATTCCCGTAGTAACGCGCCACTTTCACCCTAACTGGAATCGGACTGATGCCGCCCGAATGAAGCAAGAGGCGAAGATCAGTGAACTGTGGCGTTGAGGTTCGTCGGAGGTGCGACTGCCGCGGAGGACAACTTACTAATAAAGGTGGTGACGCTGGACGCGAGCAGCGTGCCGCTGAATGCGCCGCCGTCCGCCGAGATGCTTGGCTGTTGCGCCAGATCTAGGCTGGCTGACGTGACCCAAGGCGTCACCGAAGCAGCCGGAAAGCCATTCAGAACGAAGTTCAGAGGAACGGCGGTTCCATTTTGGTTGATGGCGACGATTGCGAAGGTGCCAGAGCTAAGATCTTTGTAAGCTGAGACGTACACTCCACCCACTGGATTGGCTGTTCCGCCAATACGTACCCATCCGGGCCGGATGAACTTGCTGAAGTTCCCAATCGTATACAAGCGCTTCGTTACCGTGACGCCGTCTTGCAAGGTAAGTCCCTCGTTATCAGGGTTGTTAGCGCCATCAATCAACCACCAATAATGCCAAGCGTTACCATTGGCTATTGTCATTGTGTTATGTATCTCGATGGCATAGGTAAGGCCGCTTACAATTGAAGCGTCAGGCTTACCGAAATCCGAGACTTCGGTTTCCCACAAATGTTTTCCCAAACCCTGCCCCAAAGCGTAAGGCTGCGGGCTGCCGCCATAACCGTGCGTCGCGACGATTGGCACATAGGCAACGGCTGCCGCGTCCTTCATCGTCACATCGGCGAGACTCCAATTCCACGAACTGTACTCCGGCATTATGATCTTCGTCGCCAAACCGGCAGCGGCAAGGGTCGGCCCCAAGTTATTGAGTATGTAGTCGTGAAAGTTTTGTCCTGTCCAGATCGCTGACTCGTAGGTCGTAGCATAATCCGGCTCGTTTTGAACGGAGATGGCATATAGGGTTACCCCGCATTGGGACTGTACGTTCTGAATATATGCCTTCTGGTAGTTGGCGTATGTTTGATAGGAGCCAGCCAAAAGAGTGCCGCCATTGTTCACGCTGCCGTTGGATTTCATCGAGGCCGGTGGACTCCATGCAGTAGCCCAAGCCTTCGCCCCGCGTGCGACGGCCTTCTGCATTGTTACGCACCCCTCAACCGTCCCATCCACCGGAATACGCTCACGAACCAGTGACAAACCGATACCCGCAGTTGGGGAGAAAAACAGGTCAGCTTGGGCATCGGTCATACTCGGTGCTGTCCACGCAGCAGCGGCTCCAAAGCCATCTATCTGCTGGCGAACATCAATCCAGTTGATCGTGGCCGTTGGCGTCTGGGCCTGAGCAGCCAGCGGAAAAGACAACAACGCGAGCCGCGCGATTGTTTTCAGTGCTACTAGGGTTCTTTGCTGCATGCTAGTCGGCATCTCCGGGAACCGTAACTTCAGTTGAAATTTTGCGTTCTTACCGATTATGTTCAAGTCGTTTGCTGTCTCTATTACTGCATTCTTCCCATTCAGATTAAGGCTCGGCTCGAGGTGAAAGCTACTGACCCAAAGAACAGATTAGGGACAAGCGGGGGCCTGTACTCAGGGCAAGCAGCGCCTGTATATCGGAAACGAGCTCTGAAGGTTTTTCCGCCAAGCTCTAGATAAGTGGCTAGTTAAATGACTATATAGATTAATTTGAATAGTGGTCCAAAAGCGTGGTTTTGCATATCGCGACGCTAAAAGGACAGATTCTCCGGAGTCATACGATTGAGCTGGTGCAATTTGTGTTCATCACGGTGAGGGCGAAACTCGGCAAGTTCCGTCGCGCGTGGGTAGAACCGTCCTCGCAACTTGCAATCAAGCCGGACTGTGAACTGGTAACATGAACGAGGGGCGATCCATGCCGGATGTGTGATACGCACTGGCAGCGCGACACAGATGGTGGTCGAAGTGGATCACGCGCGGATCGCTACGCAGCAACTGAAGCGATTGCTGGTGAGCTTTGGTGCGCTCAGGTGCTGGAGTCTCTCGAATTCGCCAGAGCGATGCTTCGCAAGCCCGAAAGCTACAGTCACATGTCTTCCAGGCAGCGTTCGAGAGCTAGGCGCGGCACGTTAGGAAAATCTTAAAGGCGATTCAGTTTTTCTTCTTCGACAGCGAACTACACGGACTGGTCGTCCGTTAACGTAACAGCGGACCCGTACCCCAGAGTGAATATTCTGAGAATTCGCATCGGTACTTAGGGTTCCACCATTTCTGGTTCAGCTAGGAAGAGATTTTTTCGGGCCTGGTAGAACCGGTAAGAGCGGGGCGACGGTTACTTTCTGGCGCGGTTGGGAGGAGTGGAAGGACTGAGCCGAAATCGGGAGAGTGCTTCGCCGAGGTTCTGTAAGAAGGCCTCGGAATTATAGATATCCGTCTCCAGCTTAGAGCCGCCTTCCGGAGCAAGCGGCTCAACCTCATCCAGCTGGAACTCCCGGGCAACGTCTTCGATGATCTTCGGTTGGATGGGGCCTTGATTTTCCACAAACGCGTTCACCAGCGAATGTTCGCAGAGCAAATTGATAACGCGGGGAATCCCCATCGAATACAGATGAATTGTGTCTAGCGCCTGGGGGCTGAAGATGGATCCAGTTGCCCCAGATATCCTTAACCGTTCGTTAACGTACTCGCGAGTCTCTTCCTTTGTCAGTTGCGTGGTTTTGCATCGGAGCATGATTCTTTGCCGCAATTGCCGCAACTCGGGAAGCCTCAACCTTTCCTCGAGTTCGGGTTGTCCGGAAAGAACGATTTGCAAAAGTTTTTCCGTGGAAGTTTCGAGGTTGGTCAAAAGACGAATTTCTTCCAGCACGGGAAAAGTGAGATTCTGAGCTTCATCCACGATTAAAACTACGGTTTCACCCATCCGATAGCGGTCCAGAAGCCAGTGGTTTAATTTCATCAACTGTTGACTCTTCGACTTGGAGTCGCAGGCAATCTCGAATTCAGCAAGGATAAAGTCAAACAGTTGATTTGTATTCATCCGGGAATTAAAGAGAAATGCCGTGCGAGCCTTGCGCTGGTGCAACCATTCCAACAATCTGTTGATGAGAGTTGTCTTTCCTGTGCCCACCTCGCCGGTTAGCGTGATGAACCCCTTGCGGGTCTGAATTCCATACATCAATCCTGTCAGAGTCTCTTCGATCTGCTTCGTCAGAAACAGAAAGCGTGGATCGGGATTGACATTGAAGGGGCTCTCTTTTAGGCCGAAAAAACTCTTGTACATGATGTGCGGTCTCTCGTCCTGATTCCCAACTACTATTTTACCTATGAGACTTCGATGCGCTGTGCGGCCCAAAGTTTCTTCCGGCAAGACCCGGCGAAAAACTAGGGCAGAACGAACGGGCGTGGGTGCCACTGGAAATTGACGGTGACGGTGTTATAGGTGTTGGCGCTGTTGCAACCCAGGCCCGTGCAACCCGATTGAGAATACTGGCCAATGCTCGCGCTGTAAGCGGCGGCAAAGTTGAAATTCCTGCCGATGGGGCGACTTACACCGCCACCTACAAACCAGCTGCTGTAGACTGGGCGGCCGATTTGTATGGTACCTGCGACAGAGCTGTTATGCGCATAGCCAAAATTCAAGTTTCCCGTCCAAACGCGCGTCAAATTGCGTGATGCAGTGGCCGTGGCCTGATCCAAGATCGAACCGACCAACACGCCGCTGCCGCCAGAGAAGCCGTGCAGGTAACTGAAAGCCAATCCTGCCCGTTGGAAACCGTAAGTCAAGTTAGCAGTGGTGGAGACGCCCGTTCTGCTCGAGGCGGTGCCAACAGGAATGCGGTAACTGGTAACCTCCGGTCCGACGAAGAGACGGAAGGCAAGGTGGCCCGTAACTTTGCGGCCATACGCAACACTTATGACGTTACTACCGTAAGCTTGGGGGCTACCGGGAAAGTGGTAGGCACTGAAGCGATAGACCAAACCGACAGTGTCGTTACGACTGAGTGCGTAGTTGTAGCCAATGCTCCCCACCGTGGCGTTGGAATCGGAGTTACTCGCCTCGACGAAGTTCATAATGCCATACGAACCCGAAATCGTTACGGAACCGCGGCGCGAGAGGGCATAGGTAGCCTGCAGCGCGGCGACGTTGTTGTAGAAGGCTCCGACACCATAGATGCTTTGGTTAGGAATGTAGTTACCACCAAGACCCGGAATGGTGGTGCCGAGCGAGCCACCGACACCGGGAATGCCCAGGTTCGTGCCACCGCCAAAACCGAAGGAACTCTGCGGAATATAGGAGAATTGATCAATGATCTGAAAGAGCCAACGTTCCGTTTGAAAATTCTGAGTCAGCGCGAGCTGCTGATAAAAGCCATTTCCTTGCTTGGAGTCCGTGGAGACATATCCGCCGCCCGAATAATTAACAGCTAATGTGGCGCGACTCCACGCTTCGAGCAAACTGAGATTCCCGATGAAGTAGTTATTTGCATACCAATTGGAGCCGCCGGATTGATTGTAGGCATTGGATTGTACATTGGAGCTAAACTGAAGACCGGGAACCCAATAACTATGTCGAATTTCGGGGTAGCCCAGAGTGGCGTTTTGCATCCCCGTGAGAGGAGAGAAATCGGGTTGCAGTTCACCCTCCTGCTGGCCAATTGCAATCCCAGGAAATGCATGGCCGGCCGACTTTGGGGGCGCATCTGGCATTGGCTGTGGCGGAGCATCGGGCACAGGTATTGGCTCTTCCTGCGCACGAGAAGCGAACGCCCCAAGAGAGAGGTTAAAAGCCAAAAAGCAAGTTCCGAAGAAGGCTGTACGCCAATTCATAGGTCAATCCTTACGGCACCACAATTACGTCGCCCGGTTCCAGGAGAATATCTTCTGTTTTGCCCTTGAGAACATCCTTGTAGTTGTAAAGATGTTTCACCTGTTTTCCGTTTTCGTTACGGAGAATGTAGATAGCCTTTTCCTTGGCAAATTGAGTAAAGCCACCTGAACTCGAAAGAGCTTGCAAGACGGTCATGCCCGGAAGAAGAGGGAGAGCGCCGGAGCGAATGACCTCGCCGGTAACGAAAACTCTCCGACTGTTGATCTGGGTAACCGTGACGGTGACCTGCGGATTGTTGAGGAACTTGGTGAGGCCCTCGCGAATGTTGCTGGCGAGTTGCATGGCAGTGAGACCCGCGGCCTGTACATCATTCAGAAGAGGCAATGAAATCTTCCCGTCTGGACGGACTGGGATCGTGCGGGTAATTTCCGGTTCCTTCCAAACGTCGATCTGAACCACGTCCTGGGGTCCAATCTTGTATTCTGTATCCGTAGTAGCCGGCGTGGCTGGATTGCTGGTATTCGCTTTAGGTTCAGTCTTCTGGCCCGGTGTCGCGGCTGATGCCTGCGCCTGGGTGTCCTGAGCATGCGCCGGTGACCACAGGAGAAAACCCACTAACAATATAGGCACCTTAGTGTCCATTTCTGAGCTCCCCTTCCCTCAATTCTCTTGTCCCCCGTGAGGTATCTCGATGGACTTGAGTTTACATAAGAATGACTTATAACTTATCTGCAATTCCTGTGCGGCCCGTTTTCGGTTCCACCGTGTCCGTTCCAGAGCCTGCAAGATCAGCTCGCGTTCGGCTTGCTTTGATGCGGCGCGTGCCGCCATTTTTAGGGTCGGCACGCCCATGTTCTGCCGGGGGCTCTGGTTCACACTACGGCGAGACTGAAGATCATCGAGCGCCACATGCACATCTCCGAAGGCCACCATCTTAAGTGCCAGGTTTTCCAGTTCGCGGATATTGCCTGGCCAGGAGTAAGCTAGCAACATTTCCAGCGTGCTACTGCCCAATGAAGGGGCCGTCTTATTCCTTCCGCTGGCATGTTTGTTTAAGAAGTATTCCAAGAGAATCGGGATGTCATCTTTTCGCTCTCGTAAGGGCGGCAGGCGAAGACATGCCCCGTTAATCCGGAAATAGAGTTCGCGACGAAATCGACCGGCCTCAACTTCCAGTTCGAGACTCCCATTGGTGGAGGAAATGACTCGTGCGCGCGAACCCCGACTTCTTCCGGCACCCTCATCGTCGGGGAGATACGAGAGCAAGGCACGCTGACAGTGCAGATCCAAATCTTGCACGCAATCCAGATAAATGGTTCCCCGTGCGTCTTCGGGGCGGCGCTCCCTGGTCTGTTCGTAAAGCCGGTTGAGAAGGTTCTCTGAGTCGAGGGCGGCGCAACTGATCTTATGTAGTGTCGCTTCTTTCTCTTGAGAAAGACGATGGACGAGCCGCGCATAGGCATCTTTCCCTGTTCCACATTCACCAGTGATCAAAACAGGAATGTGTGTAAGGGCAATTTCGGCGGCTATCGTATTCAAGGTCCGCATTGCAGACCCGGACCCGGAGATGAACCCCGAGATAACGGGTTGTTGGGTCGCACAGCTTGCGATCGGATCCATACGTTTAACAAATTTCGCAAAGACCAGGACCTTAGCTCCTGGTTCAGATTACACATCTACATATAATGACTGTGGATAAAGTGCAAGTCCGCTACCACGAAAAATAAGAAAGCGAAACGCCTACCGTGAGGCCTAAACCCCTATCTTTATTAGACTTATGGATACTTAACTCAATCGGAGGAACATTGATGTTATTCGATCTCTCCGTGAATAATTCCATTTTGTGGCAATTTCTTGCCACACTGTTGGGCACGGAGCTAATTAGATGGTCAGGACGTCGTTTTTAGTTAGAGTACCTCAACAATCCCGTAGAAATTGGATTGCCCGCAAGAAGCGTTCCGAAGACTCGGAAATATCCGCTCTTTGCGGAAAGGGGACCCTTTCCGCTCAAACCGGCTAAGACTCTCCGGGCGACGAAATTCAGATAAACTGGCATTTATTCGAATTTTTCGTACCACTAGATGAACTTCGTGTCTTAGCGTAAGCCAGACCGAATAACTCTCTCAAAGACTGGATTGCATATCAGTACCAGGCACGGACTGGTTTGGAAAAAGCTGCCGTCAAGCATTGCAATTTTCGCTTTCATGCTTTGCCCGTGTTGAAAGCCGATGGCACTCAGCAATATCCCCGAGTATTATCCAGACCTTGAGCTTGCAGGAAAAGCGGCGCGCCGGATTGACGGCGGAGATCCATTGCAGGGTCCAATTGGCAAGCCGGCGGAAGAAATAAAGGGGAACACCGGCAATTTGGACCCTTGTTCCCTGCGGCAAGCCAAATGCGCGAATATCCGCTTGAGCTTTGTCATGCCACCAGGCAAGAAAATATTCTTTTTGCAAGCGATGAGCCGGGAGCGAGTGATAGACGATGGCGGAAGGCTCGTACCAAAGACGCTGGCCTGCGCCTAATGCCCTAAAGCCAAATTCCGTGTCCTCGCCGCGGGTTTCCGAACCAGGACGGGGCCCCAAATCCGTGCGGAATCCGCCGACTTTCTCGAACACTTCCTTGCGATAAGCCATGTTGGTGCCGAAAGGAGCTTCGACAAGTTCGCCGGGTTGCTCGCCAAGATCGAAGATGGCAAGGGGAGCCAATGCATATTTGCCTTCAAGAGAGAGCCAAGCGGGTGGGGTGAAGGCGCGTTCCGGCAGAATACGCCCTCCAGCCCCGGCCCATCCTTCCTTCTGAAAAACAGCGGTGAGATTTCGCAGCCACTTGGCGTCCACGATCACGTCATCATCCATGAAGGCCAGGATTTCGCCGCGTGCCTCGCGGATGCCGGTATTGAGCGCGTAGGACTTGCCATGTCGCCGCTCGAATAAATAGCGGAATCGGGAGCGATCCCGCCGACAAAACTCTTCCGCAACCGCCCGAGTCCGGTCGTTCGAATTGTTATCAATAATCAAGACCTCCCAGTCGTTCGCCGGCATCTCCGAGGCGACCACACTTTCCAATGCCAAGGACAAACTGTCGCAGCGATTGTATGTGCAAAGGATTACAGAAACTCTCATGCGCGGTTTTCTTTGCTGTTCATGATAGCGGGAGGCGGGGTGCCGCCAGTAAAATAATCCCGCAAACTCGAATGAAAGATCTCAACTATCTGACCAAACGTCATCCAGACAAGACATTTGTGATGAAATCTCTGCTGCGAATCCAGTGCGAACAGCCAATTAAGAATTCGTCTTCGGAGCGGAAACACCACGATGATGGGAATGCTGAAAAAAGACCGCGGGAAGAACCAAATTGGAGGCCGAGGCCCTTTTTCGCGGATCACAGCACGACCATGGTCATACAGGAAACGGAGAAAGTATTTTTTTTGGACTCGGTTTTCAGGCACTGCGTGATGAACGATAGCAGAGGGCTCGTACCACAGACGATCTCCACCCTTTAGCACGCGACGCCCAAATTCAGTGTCCTCACCACGGATTTCTGAACCAGGACATGGGCCGAGATCCGGGCGGAAAAGGCCGCACTTTTCGAAAATCTCCCTCCGAAAAGCCATGTTGGTTCCAAAAGGTGCTTCGGTGAGCTCCACACCCTCCCGGCCTTTGTCGAACAGCGCAAGAATGCCACCCAAATCGTAAGGCCCGTCTAGCGCCAGCCAGGACGGTGGGGAGAAGTTAAGCGGCGGAACGATGCGGCCTCCCACGCCTGCCCACCTTGCGTCCTGCAAAGGCGCCGTGACGTTGTAGAGCCAAGTCGGCTCAACGGTCACGTCATCGTCCATGAATGCGAGGACCTCTCCGTGCGCTTCACGAATCCCCCGGTTCAGGGCATTCGACTTGCCTTGTTGCGGCTCAAACATGTAACGAAAATGGGCAGGATCGCGACGGCAAAAAGCTTCGGCCACCTCACGCGTCTGATCCTTGGAGTTGTTATCGATGATAAGCACTTGCCATTCGAAGGAATCGGGCATCTGTGATGCCGCGACGCTTTCGAGAGCTTGCAGCAGACTCTGGCAGCGGCTATAGGTACACAAAATGACGGTTACTTTCATACCTTCCTCTTACTGCTGACTCAGGTCGCCTCCGAGCGCGATTGCAGGTACCAAGAATGACGCTCTGGATGAAAATCAACTGTGGCCGGCATCGAAGCGGGATAGCAGACGTTGCAGAATTTCTCTGATGCGAACCCACATAATTCCCGGATTAACGAGTAGCCACAACAACTCTTTGACGATCATCCACGCGAGAAGAGGGCGGTCCAGCGATTCGCCCAGTGTCTTTATTCCCTCGGAGTGGTAGTGCCAGAAGTCCGCGCTCCGGAGCCTCAGAGCTTCCTCGGTCAGCGTGCGGTAGTAGTCTCTTTTCGATTCTTTTCCACGAATCGCGGCTTCTGCCGCATCGAGAAAAATCGGCGCGAAACGCTGAACGATGATGTACCAATCCAACGATTCCGGCTGGTAATTGCGCCAAGCCGAGGAAATGGAATCGTTATCGGTGCGCAAGAAAGAGAGTACCTGATGGACAAATCCAAAATCCCAGTTCTCAAGGATCTGGACACACTTCTCCGTGTCCTCATGCAAGAGGGATTCATCGTAGAAGGCCAGAGTCGCTCGAACCAGCGAGGAGCGGTAGCTCACTACAGTGGGTGAACCGAAAACGTATACGCCCGTACGCAAGTACAGCCGTGCCATATCCTTGCCGGGAAGAAAAGTGACGCGATAAGGAAACCCTGAACCGCGCAGGACATTTCCCTTTAGGTAGTAGGCGCTGACCAATCCGATCGTCCTGGACTGTTCAAAAGCCTTCACGATCAACTGCAGACACTCTGGAAAAATAGAGTCGTCTGCTTGGACGATCTTGCAATACTCACTGTCAGGGGAAATTTGCGCGAGCGCAGCGTTGTAATGTGCAACCTGCGAGAGCAGTTTGGGCTGCCGGATCAGGCGAATGCGAGGGTCTCGGCGAGCGTAGGCTTCGGCAATTTCCGTCGACCCATCCGTGCTCCAATTGTCGGAAAGGATGTACTCGAAATCAGAAAAGCTTTGCGCGAGTACGCTTTCGATGCACTGGACCAGATAGGGCGCGACATTGTGAAACGGGGTAACCACGCTAACCACAGGTTGGCTCATTCGACTCTCCGCACCCAATCGATATCCCCGCGAATAGCGGCAATCAACTTAACTGCCGGGGCGGCGGACGGACTGCGATTGTTTGCGTCGTTCCTGCATGAGATAGCGGGCTTCGACCGCCTGGCCCCGGAAGAAATTGAGCTGATACAAAGAACGGAAGATGGCATCTTTGTGAAAGGAAAATCCTGCGTTTGCGAGAGCGACGGCAGCATCGATGATCTCGTGGATCAAAGGTTTTGGAATGTCCATGCGCTTTCCGATCTCGATATCGTCGACCTCGTGGGATCGGAACAGACGATAGAACCCGCGGCCATAGCGAAAAGAACGTTTCAAGACCCAGCGGGTCTTGAGCTGCGCTTTGCGAATGAAATGTTCAACGGTGGCGTCCGGTACATGCCAAGCTTTGTGTCCCAAGCGCCCGAGTCTCAAGGTTAGTTCCGTTTCGCTTCCCATGGCATAGTTGGAGCCACTTGGACCAACAGCGGGATTAAACCGGATGCCGGCGAGGAAAACACTCGTGCGAATAGCCATATTCGGCCCAAACACAAGGAAGGGCGAGAGAGGCCCCTCTTTTTGAGTCGGATCGGTAAGTGTGAACATCGGGCCGGGGTCCGCCCATTGAACCCAACGTGGAGGGGGAGCTTCCCAGCGTGGGACGATCACGCCGCCGAACATTGTATATTCCGTTTGAGTGTCTGCAGCTTTACGCAATTGCAGCAACCAGTCCGCCTGGGGGAACACGTCATCGTCGGTAAAGACGGCGAGATCACCCTCGATGAACTGGAGTCCAGAATTTAGCGCCGAATTCTTCCCCGGCTTGGGTTCGACAAGTGCGCGCAACGGAAGGCGGTTTGCAAACGAAGCGAGAACTTGGCCCGTCTGGTCGGTGCTGCCGTTATCCACGATAACAAGTCTCCAACCCGAAGCAGGCGACCGCAGTTGGCAGAAGGATTCCAAGACTGAGGGTAGAAGCCGACTGCGGTTCCGCGTTGCTAGTAAGACCGTGAGCACTACCCATGTCTCCCAGACGATTGAACTTGCCTGCCACCTGACAATCGCCTAAGAATCATAGCGGTTACACCGAGCATGACGGCAGCAGCAACCGAATCTATCAAGGCTGCGCTGACTCGGCATCATTGCAGAGTCCGATCGCGTCTTCCGGAATATGAGCGAAGTCGGTTCCCCGAATGTAACCTCTCATCGTGGTCCATGTGAATCGATGTTAGGGGCGCCTACACGATTCAAAACATCGTCGAGGTGGGCCCTACGAAAGTCGATGCTGTAACGGATGAACACCAAACCGCGGAAGAAGTCCTGGTTGGAGCGTCATCTTCATCTTTGAAACCACGTGGATGTTCATGGGGTAGTCGACTCTGCCCTTTTATTTTTCGGGCCTAGGGCCGAGAGTAGCAACAGAAGCCAGATCATCGAATTGCCTTGCCAACATAGGATGAATTTGTTCTTGATACGAAGCAAGTTCTTGGACGATGTCCTTCCTGCGTGACTGCATGCGGTCCAGGGCCGCGACCACGTCACTGGCAACAAAGTGGCGAATCTGTAGCAGGTAATTCGCTTGTTTGAGTTCCTGCATCACCCAATCGACCTTGGGATCGAATGAAATCGCTACAGTCGGCG
This sequence comes from Candidatus Dormiibacterota bacterium, assembly GCA_035602135.1. Classification (GTDB taxonomy): domain Bacteria; phylum Acidobacteriota; class Terriglobia; order Acidiferrales; family UBA7541; genus Acidiferrum. The sequence continues at coordinate 384,843 of DATNMX010000044.1, read as the reverse complement.
TGTGCGCTAGAAAACCAAAGATAGTACTATGCAATCGGCTGGCAACGAGAGCGTCGACATCCAGCAGCACTGATACCAGGTCCTTCCAGTCCGTAAGCGCAGGCACGCAGACCTGCTGCAGAATACGTGCTTTGGATTCTGGGCCAAGCCGGTCCAGGAGCTCGGGGATGACTAGCTCGTCGTCCCGGGCAGACCGGACGAAAACTAAGAAATAGTCACGTCTCAGGAGTTGTGAGACGAGGGCGGCCATCTCAGCCACATAGCGATCGTAGATCGCACGGTCGCCGTTCGGCCAGTTTTCCGGCCTGCCATAGCAGATTGGACTGATGGCAATTACAGTACGCCCTTTTGCATACGAGCGGATTTCAGCACGGGACGGTATCTCCGAAGCAGGCAAGCCGAACGCCAAGTCCGGCACCACCGCGTCGCTTGCCGCACGATGGAATAGGGTCGCAGCAATTTGCCTACTGTTTTTGTCTCGATAAGAACGATAGTGAGCCATGCGGAGAGCTGCTGAAAGGAACAGCCGTGAAGTCCGCGAGTCCACCTTACACGCTCCCACACTAGCAATCACAAATGGAATTCTTGCTTTTCGCGCGAGAGCGGCCCATTTAAAAAGGGCGTAAGGATGTCCCCACGCTCCTCCCCACTCTTCGTCCAGTTGCCCTCCACCGGAGACAATCAACAGGTCCTGAGAACGGAGGAAGCGATAACCTTCCACGCAATGCCGATATTCGCGTTTGAAAGCGTTCATCCATGCACGAAGTTTTCTTCCGGCCCAGCGCAGCCCCGGAATTCTTTTCAGAATGGCTTTGACCGAGGACTTCAGAGCGTTCACCGTGACCGTTTGCCCGGAAAATCCCCCAGCCAGTGGCAAGCTCCCCGCTTTGTCGCCATACATTCCATAGAACGGAGTGTTTGAAGCACACAGAGGGAACGCCTGAATCCCGTGACGCTCCAAAAAATTGCCACAATGCAGCGAAATGCCAGCAAACTGCGCGTTTGGAAGTCGCAACCGGAAACTAGCGATCAACGCATCCTGAATGGCAGCGTCGCCGAAATTGCCTCCCGTATAAGGGGTAAGGAGGACAACTCGCGGTTTCCTTGCCAGGTCTACCTCCGACAGAAGAGAAGAGGAGTCACCGTCCAAAGGCATGGAATTCCCAGCAACTTCGTTGATGGTTGCCTGATTTGATTCCGTCATTTGCACGGGAACGAACAGCCTGCTTTACGAAGACAGTGCGAAGCGCTTGCCGCATCAAGGCAACAATCGTGCCGAATGAGGCAAGTCTGCTAGCGATTCGAGGGCGCAGATCCGTTTCACAGATCGGACTTTCCGGGCGCGTCCAGATTTGCACTCGCGTCATCAAGCACCAGCACCCAATCGTTGGCATCCGGCAGTGTGAATCGGCGAGTTCCCGTGTTCGGAAAAGTGCCAATCAGTTGGGCCGAACCCTGGCTCGGGTTGAACCACCAGCCTTTTGCCCTTTGGCCGGCACTCGAGATTTTGGACATGTCGACCGAAAGTGTGGTCTCAATGCCGTTCGGAACGTAGACGATGATCGTCTGGCCGTCGCCTGTCCGTGAAGCAACGCTCAAATTCCAGCCAGAGCCATATCCACCGGTGACGACGTTGTGATCGATATCAGGAATCATTTTCCAATGCTCACGGCTGCGGAAGAGCTTGCCTAGCAGTTCGCGGCTAATCGACCCTTCTGAATTCAATTGGCTTTGCCAAGTTTTGCGAGGAGCATTGCCAAACGGCCAAATGGCATTGTTGCCGAAGACCTCGCCAAGATGAGCGCCACTCAATACGGACCAGTAGGCTTCCCGGCGGAGGTCGAGTTGCGTCATGTCATGTTCACCCTCATACCAGTCCTCGAGCAAAAAGAACGGCAGACGGTCACTGCGCCGGTAGTTCGCATTGGCAGTTACGGGCAAGTCTGGTGGGCTATTGTAGATACTGTTCACGCTAAGCCAGGGCGTTCCAGACCACTTATCCAGCGCAGATTCGCTGCGTATATTCTGTGCCGTCATCAAGTGAACTTTATCGACAGAGTGGATACCTATCGCGAGAGCGTTCAACTTGCTTTGCAGATTCTTGCCGCGATGGGTGATGTCTGCATCTCCGCCAATGAGCCACATGACGTTGGGGTAGGATTTGTAGCGGTTTCCGAGATACACGCCAAACGAGGTCATAGTCGCTTCAGAAGCATCTTCCATTTGAGAGCACCAACCACCCGTGACACAGGGGTAGCCGGAAAATGCCGGGTTCAGCAGAAGCGTGATGTCGTGAGCGGCAGCGCGCTGCAAGACGTAGTCCAAGTGCGCAAAAAAGGGTTCCTGCATGTTGAGAAACGGGTGCGCACCAAAAGGAACCTGCCCCAGGGCGTTCTGAGGGGGATGATCGCAGTACGTATTGTCAACCACTCCGACCCAGATGAGATTAAAACCGCGTGCCTCTCGATCAGAGAAGTAGGTCTCGATATCCGCATTAGACAATTGCCCGACAAGCGAAAACCCGGATTCTCCAGTAATGAAAATGGGTTTATTGGTGAATGTATTTACCAAGTGAGTCCTATCCGCACTGAAAACCATGAACTGGCCGCGCTTCATCAGTCCAGTGTCTGCTATTTCCTTCAACTTGGGTTTGTTGTCTGGAAAACCAGCTGCCGCGGCAGGCACGCCCGCAGCCATGGACTGCGTTCTCAACCTGGGAATCAAATATGTGATCACGGCCAATGCGGTGATAAAAACAGCGCTCAACAATAGGAGCGGCAGTACCGCGGGCCATTCACGATTTACAGATCTGTGAACCAATGTCAGATTTCTCCGCGATCAAAATCGATGCTGCGCAAAACTTAATTGCGCGATGATTCCCAGCGCTTCACCATACTTCAGCTCAAAGGAAATATCACTGAGCCCTCAAAAATCATGCTTGTCGTGATATTCCCTGACGGAAATTCCGTGGTGTCTAGCGTTTCACAGCGACGACAAAGATAGTCTGGCCAAAACCAGCGCTTTCCTTCAGGCGCTTGATCCGTGTCGCTCCAAGCGTTGCATCAAAATAATTGTTAATCCTGCGGGAGTTGATGACGCGGAGAAGGCCGAGATGGCCTTCCGGCTCCAGGGTGGTGGCGCGCCGCACGTAGAATTCCGGTCGAAGCAAACGCTTCAACGTCTTCATCGTAACCCACTGCCGGATCCAGCCCTTCGGGGGGCCTATGTCCGCGCGGCGTTCAAAGACGGATTTGTTTTGCGTGGTAATTAGCAAAAATCCACCTGGCTTGAGAAGTTGCGACAACCTGCGCAAAAAAACTGCCTGATCGGGAACGTGGGACAAAGTCTCCAAGGTAACCACCACGTCAAAGGAATTCACCGGAAGATCCAGGGTGAGAACGTTACCTGAGCGAAAATCGATTTCGGGGTACCGCGTTTGAGCCATTTCGATAATTTTTATGCCGAGGTCAACGGCAGTGACCTTGCCAAATTCGCATAGCTTGGAGCTTAGTCGGCCGGTGCCACAACCGACTTCCAGAATCTTCGCGTCGAGAATTTTGAGTTCGGCCAGCGCAGCGAGGATTTCACTTACGCGACGCTGGCAAGCCTCGTCCAGCGTCCCCAGGCGATATGTCGAGTTCCAATCGTCCCAAACCTGAGCTTCGCTGATGGGTGTTTCCATATTCAGTATCCTCCCTGTTAGACTTCGCAGGAGTGGGGAGAGGGAGCGACGGTTTCTGACTCGATGAGTCGTGGAAAACAATTGACCGCACCACCCACAGCCGTTGTGGAGCCGACGAAGATCGTGGTGACCGGCTCGTAGCGATCGTAGCTTTTCTGAATGTCATAGCGATAGATCTCGGTGAACAAATGGAAGGTGCCGTGGGCGATGTTAAGGCTTAGTTCAAAGGTACAGCGGTAGGTGCCACCCGATTGCAGGGAAACCGGAGCAAAGCCGAGACGCTCGGTCGAGGTGTGGAAAATGATGTACTGCGTTTCGTCCGCGAACCAGATCACAACGGCCAGCTTGTCGGTAGCTTCCCGAGCGGTAACTTCGATGTCAACCCAAGCCGTGTGTCCGGACTCAAATGTGGATTGCTCCCCCGCGCGATCGCGTACCTTCACGCTGGAAATGTAAACTGGCTTTTTCTCATCGGGAGTTGCAGCGGGGTTGCCGGCATTTAGATATTTTCTGATGACGGCATCGGTCTCATCGATGGTGACAACTTTTCCGTGGTCGAGCAGCATCGTACGTTTACAGATTTCGGTGACGGATTTGAGATTATGAGAAACGAAGAGTACAGTGGTGCCGGCCTTAATGACCGCGCGAATACGTTCCATACAGCGTTGCTGGAAAACATAATCACCCACACTAAGCACTTCATCGACGACGAGCACTTCCGGATCGACGTGCGCTGCAACAGAAAAACCCAAGCGGGCGTACATCCCAGAGGAGTAGCGCTTTACGGGTGTGTCGATGAATTCTTCAATTCCCGAGAAAGCGATGATCTGGTCGAGTTTCGATTGAATCTCGCGCTTGGTCATACCCAAAATTGTGCCATGGAGAAAAATATTCTCCATACCCGTGAGGTCGGGGTGGAACCCAGCGGTGACCTCAATCAGAGCAGAAAGGCGCCCATTCACAATCATGCGGCCTTTAGTTGGCTTCATGATGCGACTTAGGATCTTCAGCGCGGTGCTTTTTCCTGCGCCGTTGCGGCCGATGAGACCGAGCGCTTCGCCGCGCTTAACCTCAAAAGAGATGTCCTGTAGCGCCCAAAATTCGCGCTTATCGTTAGCATTGAGTTCCTGCCCGCGGAACATTTTGCCGGTCATGGCAGGCAGAAGATCGCGCAGAGAATTGTAAATCTCTCCTTTTCGGAATTTTTTGTAGATATGCTCCATGCGGAGCGCAATGTCAGACATAAGAGGTTTCCATTAAATGCTCTCCGCAAAAGCGGGTTCGAGATGCTTAAACAAAAAGAACCCACCCAAGAAAGCAACCAAACTGAATATGAGACTGTATAGATACCAATGAACATCAGGGGACTCACGGTGGGCGATGCAGGCACTGAGCCCGTCGAGCAACGGGGCCACGGGATTCAGCATCAGCCACTTCCCGCGATCGCCGAACATGCGCACGTCGTAGAAGACGGGAGTGAAGAAGATGCCGAAGGTCAGAAAGACCTCGACAATGTACTTGACATCGCGGAAGAACAGGCTGGCTGCGGATACGATCATGCCAATCCCCACGCAGAACAGGACCATGCTGGCGAGCAAAACGGGAACCCAAAGGAGGTAGATGCTCCAACCAATCTTCATGAAGACCAAGAAGATCGACAAGGTGGCAAACGCGACGAAGAAATCGAAGAGGCAGGCCAGCACCGCTGCCATGGGGAAAATTTCCTTGGGAAAATAGATTTTGACGACGAGTTCACGATTGCCGGTGAGACTGTTGCAGGTGAAACGGATGCTGGAGACGATGAACGCCCACGGAACAGCCTTAATTGCTACGCTGGCGATATCCGCCGTCTGGAGCGGTGTATGAGCGACCATGGCATAGGCGTAACGAACAACAATGCCGGACATGACGATGAGGATGGGCATGAGGATAGCCCAGAAAAAGCCCATGATCGACTGCTTGTACCGGACTTTAATGTCGCGGTAGGTGATCATGTATAGAAGCTCTCGATATCTGTACAACTCTTGTAATTCTTCTTTCATAGGTTGGAGCGCGTTCCGATCGCTAGTTGAACTTGCGGTAGACCGGCTTTACCGGACGACCTTCCAGATACTTTTCGACTCCTTCATCGAGTGACTTGCGATAGACAAGGAGAGCCCCGTGAACAGCTTCGGCAGTGCGATCGATGTCTGCGTCACTGTGGGAAAAGCTTACGACAAACGAGGGGCCAATCACGCCGCGTCGAATGAGTTCCTGCATAAACAAGGTGCGGAAAGGCTGCGAGCGCTGACGATCCTGGTCGCGAGTGGCAAAAATGAGGTTGCAGGGACGTCCGGCAACTTCGAAGAAACCTTCCAGATGGTTTTCAGCGATGGATTGATTGACGAGAGTGCGGAGACGCTCGCCCTGCTGCCAGAGGCACTCGACCACATGTTGTTCGCGATAGACTCGGATGGTTTCAAGCGAAGCCGCAAGAGCATGACTTTCCGCGCCATGAGTGGTGGATAGGAGAAAAACGCGGGGCTGATCGTGATCAAGGCCACCGAGCTGCATGATTTCGCGTTTGCCAGCGAGTGCAGCGATGGCGAACCCATTGCCCATGGCCTTACCGAACGTAGAGAGATGCGGAACAACGCCATGAAATTTTTGAGCACCAGAGAGATGCCAGCGAAAACCGGTGATGGTCTCGTCCAGGAGAAGTACGGCACCACGCTCGTCGCAGACCTGCTTCACCTGAGCGAGATAGCCGGGAGCGGGAGGCGCAAGGGTCTCCGGTTCGAGAACGACGCAAGCAATCTGGTTTGGATACTGATCGAATAATTGACGCAAGCTGCCGAGATCGTTGTAGCGGAACTTCAAGGTCATGCGGGATATAGATTCGGGGATGCCCGCGCTTACCTCGGTGGTGCAGATGAACCAATCGTCAACCGAAAAGAAGGGATGATCGCCGCAGATAGCGATGAGGTCTCGCCCAGTATACGCACGAGCCAATTTTACGGCGGCGGTGGTGACGTCGGAACCATTCTTGGCAAACTTCACCATGTCGGCGCCGTCGAGAATTTCGAGCATGACTTCGGCGAGATCTACTTCGATTTTTGCGGGGCGACTAAAGTTCGTGCCGAGCTGCATCTGTTTGTAGGCCGCCTCAACGACGGGATCGAACGCGTGTCCCAAGGTGACAGCGCGCAGGCCCATGCCATATTCAATGAACTCGTTGCCGTCCATATCCCACACATGGCAGCCCTTGCCGCGCACGACAAAACCAGGGGCTTGTTCAGGATATTGGTCATCACCCTTCGCGTAGGTGTGCGACCCGCCGGGAATGAGACGGTGAGCCTTGGGTTGCAGGGCGCGTGATTTCGAAAAATCCATTGGGTCGGGCGTCTCCAGCGCCGAACCAGCCAGTTCGTCTGCAGCATTCGCCATCGCGGGTCTCTTTTAAGCTGCTGGATGAAGGATCACTTTTCGAGCGTAAAACGCCTCCGCGTAGCCGCTGGGAGAGTTGGACTCCATCCCACGAAGGCGCATCAGACCACGAAACGTCTCGCGGTCAAACCATTTTTTTATGCGCTGAGATTCGAACGCTGTGAACAGATGATCAATCTTTTGTTCGGAAAGGAGAGCTTCTAACGGAACAAAACAGTTTGGACGGCCCATGTCGCCATCGTACTTGGGAATTTCGTATTCCAATATCAGGTGGTTGCGAAACGTGTTCCAAGTGAGTTCGGAAAGGAGGCGGTGGTCCTGATGTGCGTCGCCACTCCATTGCGTGAAAATTAGGTCCGGATTGACACGACTCTTTAATTCCTCGAAGAAGTCTTTCATCTGAGCACCGTTATAGGGAAAAAAGCCGTCCCGATAGTCTTTCAGAAGGATTTCTTTTTCACACCCCGCGGTGAACAATTCCGCAGCCTTTGCGGCTTCCTGGCCGCGAGGCCCGCCGGCACTGAGAACGACCCAGTGAAACTTCAGCCGTGGAAAAGCCTGCTTGAGATGCAACAACGTGCCGCCACAACCAATTTCAATATCGTCGGAATGCGCGCCCAAGCACAGTAATTGGATGACATCCTTGCTTCTCTGGGGTAGATGCAGACCAATCAAGCAACTTCACCTGCCGCGGACCGGCCGTTCTTCCACAGATGCCAAGGTGGCGTGCCGGAAGCTTCCATTTCGTCGAGCAATTGCTTGTCGCGGAACGTATCCATGCACTGCCAGAAACCTTCATAGCGCTGCGACCACACTTTACCTTCCGAAATCAGACGCTGGAAAGGTTCGTAGACAAGTTCTTCGCCGGGTTGGATGTAGCGGAAGATCTCCTTGCGCAAAACGAAGTAGCCGCCGTTCACCCAAATGTTGGAGTCTTTCATGCTTTTGATGGCATGGACGCAGCCATCTTCACCAGCCTGGACGGTGTCGAGGCTACTGGAGCGCGGCTGCACGGAGAGGAAGGAAGCATAACTATCGCGGCGTGAAAACTCCTGAATCATCTTCGGAAGGTAGAAGTCGGTGAGGCCGTCGCTATAGTTGGCGAGAAACATGTCGTCGCCATTGAGGTGTGGTTCGATCAGGCGCAATCGATCGGCAATGGTTGCACGCAAGCCAGTGTCGACAAATGTGATGTTCCAATCGTCGATATCGCGCTGCATAAATTCGAGCTTGCGGCCGCCTTGCGAAAAGACGAAGTCGTTGGATACCGATTCCTCGTACTCCAGGAAATAGTTCTTGATGACATTGGACTTATAGCCCAGGCAGAGAATAAAATCCTTGTGGCCGAAGTGGGCATAGTACTTCATGATATGCCACAGCACCGGCCGTGAGCCAACCGTTACCATGGGCTTGGGAACATCTTCGGAGTAGCCCCTGAGTCGCATCCCTGCACCACCGCAAAAGAGTACTACCTTCATCGAGGGCCTCCTTCATTCAATTGCGACTTGCATTTGCGCAGAGCCAGCTTCAACGGCTAGCCAATGAGCTATTTCTCGGCGCGCTCATCCACAGTTTTGCGATAGATATGCAAGGTTTCGGCGATCTTTCGATGGTTCTGTCCTCACCTGTGTGAGAATAATTGACCACAAGGGAGGCCAAGTATCAAACCCTCTTTATCATTTCCTGCGCCCCGGGCACATGGACAACTATGCCCCGGCTTCAACCAAGAGATTATGTTCTACTAGTTTGAATGCCGCTTCCTTGATAACCTCGAACCGAAACCCGGACTTGTTAGCGATTTCCAATAGAGAATGCTGACCGTCTGAATAGTTCAAGGTCCATTGCAGGGCGAGTTCATATGTGTTGGCGTCTCTCTTACCGCCAACGGCTCCATACAATCCCCGCTTCCCCAATCGAGGCTCGCACATAGGATTCGTATTGAGGTACTTCTTGTTCTGCTCCAAGATCCTCAAGACTCTCGAGTACACTTGAAATGAGCCCGCAAGCTGCTCGGGACTAACAAGGTCCATATTGTCAGCCGAGGTGTGGTTCTCTTTATAGCAATCGTGGGGCGTCCGAGTCAGACTCCCCACAGGTAGGTTGAAACCCGGGGAACAATATTGCCGCTCGTCATAGTCGTATGGCGTGAATTCCGACACTACATAATCCTCACCCGAATGCTTCAAGGCGTGAACGACAGCTGCGTCGATCTCTGCATCGCCCCTTCGGCTCTTTTTGTAGTGGAATTTGCCTTCATCTCCCACGCACGCGGCGACCAGCCCGTGCTTGATCCGCGATGTTCTGCTCTCGTTTTGAGCAAGCCAAGTTATGGCCCCAATCGTGCCAGGGGCAAATATGAAACGATACGAATATCGCAATTTGCACGTCTGCAGATATCTAGCCAGAAAGGTTGCAAGCACCATTCCTGAAAGATTATCGTTACACAGCGACGGGTGGCAGGAATGAGACGATATCAGAATCTCGTCTTGGGTTGCACCTTTCAGATAGAATTCCCCATACGTTAAATTCCCTTCCTCCAGAGACGAATCAATAACCGCTTCATACTCTCCTTCTTCAAGGCTCTCCAGGGCTCGCTGGGACAAGCAGAATCCCCAGGTTTCCTTATAGTAAGAAGTCCTGTATGGGACCCAATCGGGATGGTCTGGAAGGGAGTGCAAGTGTTCTTTCAACTTAGCGAGGGGCATTTTTGCGCGAACGGGAACACTGTAGTTGACGACGTTGAGGCTGGAGCGCTGAAAATCAATTATCTTGTCACCGTTGGGCCCCTTGACGTACGCATCCCGGATGTTCCACTCTTTCGGGACGTTCCAATCGAAAACGGGCGTTCCAGTAGGAACTTCGTGCAGTTCCAGTGGGATATGCTTTTGAATTATGCGGAGAGACTCACGAAGGCCATTGCCTGTAATGCTTCGGCAAATTGGATATAGCTCAGCCATCAGCTGATACATATTAGAACCAGTCTCAAGCACCTCAAGCGTTAAGTCGCGCGTTTCTTCAGTCATTGTTCTTGAGTTCCTTCATCTACTTCATCTACTACAGAAGATGCGTTGTCTCAGATTTGCTTGATAGGTGTCTCAATGACGATAACCTGGCTAAGGTTATATCTCCCCATCCTTTGTCCTGTGTGGAGATTACGGTTACGTCGCACGGCCAGTTGATGTTGAGCTGGGGATCGTTCCAGCACACTCCCCGACAATAGTCCCGAGCATAAAAATCAGATACTTGGTAGAACACCATACTATGATCTTGCAAGGTCTGAAAGCCGTGCGCAAAACCCTTAGGCACATACATCATCTTTCCATTGTCCGGGGTCAACTCTAAGGCTGTCCACTGCAAGAAAGTGGGTGAGTCTGGGCGTAGATCCACGATGACATCGTAAATGGCCCCGCGTGTGCAGCGCACAAGCTTGGTCTCCGCGCGGGGTGGATCCTGATAGTGCATGCCGCGCAAAGTTCCTCTCCTGGGGTTATATGAAACGTTGCATTGAACCAACACCGCGTCGAGCCCATTTTTGAGGAACTCCTGTTGGCACCACGACCGAGCAAAGTAACCCCGCTCATCTTCGAGTTTTTCCAATTCGATGATGTATGCCCCTTTGAGCTTCGTCTCCTTGAATTTCATGGTTACGCTCCAGCTTATTTACTAACCCATATAGCATTTTCGTAGGTTCCAGCCACGGACGGGTAGGTCTCACAGAGTGGAGACATCCCCAGATCTACGAGGTGCGCTGAAGACTTGTCACCCAAAAACCGCAAGTCATCGATCTGCAGTTTATGCGTCGGTCCTGATTCTCTGGGAAGTGCGCTAACTTTAGGGTCCGTAGATAAGCTACCGCCATTGGGGTCACAGACAGAGAACCCCAATTTTAGTATAAGCGGCAGTTAATCTGCCAAAGTTCGAACTGAATCGCACAGTTCCGTAATCGATAACGATGTAAGTTATTTAAAATAAATGGTTTGCGGCCGGGAAGAGAAACGACGAAAACATCCACTTTCGGCTGCGGGGATCGACTGGGCATGTTGGGTAAACTAGTTCCATCTTGTGGCATCCCATCGAAGCGAGTTGTCTAGGAACCCAGCTTCCAACAGGCGTTGAATATGCACCATCCGAATGTACTTTCCTTGGTCTAAATCCTTTTTTGTCAATCCCATAGCTTTGTAGGCATTATAAAGCTCCTGCGCGCCTTGTCGCGCTGTCCATTTGGGCTGGAAGCTTGACACAAGTCTTCGGATCTTCTCGCAGCTTACCCTGTAGCAACGCTTATCTGGTCCCCCATCGGGAGCATATTCGATCCGGCAGCCAGGTACGGTCTCCGCAACGATTGTTGCCAGTTCGGAAATTCTATAGTTCTGGTCCGTACGCCCTACATTGAATATCTGGTTGTGCACCGCCTCGCTAGGTGCTTCCAGAACAGCCAAGGCCGCCGCGACAATGTCCCGGATATGGACAATAGGTCGCCAAGGTGTGCCATCGCTTTTGATGTAGACCTCGCCCCTTGTAAATGCAGCCGCGACCAGGTCATTCAGAACGATATCCAGCCGCAGCCTCGGCGAAATGCCGTACGCGGTGGCGTTCCGCATGAAAACGGGGCTGAAGGAATCGCCGGCCAGGAGAGCGATGTCCCGCTCCGCCAATACCTTGGATTCGCCATACGCTGTTACAGGATTCAACGGGGCCGTTTCGTCGTGCATGGCATCGCCGCCCGCCCCGTACGTGCTGCATGAGGATGAAAAGACGAACCGCTTCACGCCTCCAGCCTTTGCCAACTCGGCTAGTCGCACGGAAGCAAGATGATTCACGTCATAGGTCAGGTTCGGATCGAGATTGCCCAACGGATCGTTGGACAAGGCCCCAAAGTGGATGACGCCATCAAAACCCTCGAGGTCCACTTTCTTCAGGTCGCGCAGATCTTTTCGGAGTTCGGGAATTCCGAGACCGAGTTCGCCGAAATCGCAACCGCTGAAGAGATCGGAATCGAGTCCGACCACTTCATGGCCGCCTGCTCGCAAAACCGGGCCAGCCACAGATCCGATATAGCCTTTATGGCCCGTCAATAGGATTCGCATGCAGCTCTCTCCAGTGATGGGGACGAGAATTCAACTTAACAAGCTCAAATCAAAACAGTATATTCAGGAGTGTTTTTGGTGGCGCTCTCTTGTTTTATCTCGCCTGAGTTGGATTTTCCGGTGGCCACCTCGGGCACAAGAGCAAGTAGCCCAGCTTACAACAGCAAATTCGCGGCTTCTCGGATGATCACAAATGGCATCTCTGCGCGAATCCGCGATATCCAACTGGGAATTTTGACCGTCGGACAAATTCAAGACCCACAGGCGAGCGTGGATCTGTTCATCGATGCCCAAGTCATCCGTTTCGCTTCCAGAACGTCGAGTATCGTAGCAAACAACCGAAGCGAACCTGCCAGTCGGTCGTATAAACCCGGGGTTGGCGGCGGAACTGTGATACAGCGGAAAGGCGCCCCAAGCGCTCAGCATCAGGCAGCCAACGACAAGATTGAAACCCGACGAGCCAAATTGCCTTGCGCCCATCCCTCGGGAATGCACAGCAAATGATGATTTCCCGCGGTCAAAACGGCCGCTGCCCACCGCTTAGGTGTCGGAGAATGCGGCCGCAGATCGAGTACCACGTCAATCGAGCCGCGTGTGCAGCGAATTAGTTTTGTCTCCGCAAAGGGTACCGCTTGATAGTGCATGCCGCACAACGTCCTTTTCGTGGGCTGCAAGAAATGTTGCACTGCACCAGCCGGAAGTTTAGCCCATTGGAAGCGAACTCCTTTTGGCATCAAGAACGGGCAATGAATCCATGTTCGTCAGGGACAAGCTCGGGGCGGATCTCGAAAAATCCCGATATCTTAGTTTCAAGAAACGTCATATGGGTGATGGCTTTGTGTCCGTAGAGCGAAATAATAAATGCTTTCCCGGCAACATGCGGCGTCAGGCTCGTGCTCGCGAACGATATCTTCGCGGGAGGATCGTATTCTCCGTCATTTATAACAATAGACCTATTGGATCCCTCAGCGCAACGGGCAGCAGGCACACCAGCAGAAGGCTGAACACCCGAAGATTCGACACCCTCGTGTCGGAGGCGAACGCCGCTCATTTCGGTACTTCTATTCGAGAAATTCATGGAACGTTAAGGATGTAATCCTTCTGAGCCCGGGCACCGGCAACTTCGTAAACAAGGCGATCGCCTTCGACAACAGCAAAGGCAATCCGCGCCCTTTCTGCTTCCGGACCTTCGACCTCCCACCCACTACCCTTCTGCACTAACTTCATCTGGCTACGGGCTCTCCACCAATGATCAACTTCTCCGGGCAATGCTGCCCAGATTTTTTCCCGGTTAACCATTTGTCCTAGATAGTCGAGCAGCATCTCATATACTTTCCGCGCGCGATTATTAATCAAGTAATCGGGGTGTGTGATGAAACTCATCAGACCATTTCTTTGTCGGATCAGATTGAGTTGCTTCTTCCAGAGACCAATCGAGTAGTCGTTCAAGATGTGGAAAACTGAATAATCTTGGGCGGTGGTCAAAGGAAGTTCGAGGATCCTGCCGATGAAGAAAGGGAAGACTGTGCAACAGCCACCGGGTCTCGGTTCTAAATGAGCAACATTTGTCAGGGACATATCGTAGGAAAATTCGTACGCGTCATACCAATCCAGCACGTGATACATGGCGCCCGCACGAAAACCCGTTGCCTTGTATTGATGTGTGTACGCGTTGATTTTTTTCGCACGGCGGAGGAACTCCTCACGCTTCTGGTACAAACGCCCGTCATGATTTAGGTCATGGATGTTGAACTCAAACCCGCGCTTCCGGATCTCCTGGACATATTCATCAGGCACGTCATAGCGGTTCTCTGGAATAACCTGGAATGACGCCTTGATCCCGTAGGATTCATCGAGGTCCATCAATTGGGACGTGAAGTCTCGGCCCGCTCGAGTTTCCACGTCGTGCGTCATGATGAGGCAATTTGGCGCGCCATCAGGCCAAAACCAGACAAATGGCACCCGCTGGACGCCAGCTGCATACATCGAAAGCCGCAAAAATTCCTCGTGGAGAATGTCCACGGTGAAATCCACGGGCCACGCCGGGAAAGGCCGACTTTGCCAATCGCTGAAATAAGCTCTCTGTAGGTGCCGGCGCACCGAAACGGGTAGAAGCGTTCTAACTAGATAATACGCTTTTCGTATCCATTCCTGAGTGACGAGCCTCTCTCTGCCCGGCACTAAGCCTTCCATGTACTGCTCGTGACGAAGATTTTTAATCACTTGAGCAGGATCGAACGGCAGATGAATCTCCGTTTCATTGAGGCGAACGCTCAAGGAAGCATCGTAGAGTAGGGAGCTTTCGATTCTTGCCGAGACACCCGATGCGCATCGCCCGTAACAAATCGCATTAGGCCCGAATCGAAAAAATCCGACATCACTAGACAAATCTGAGCCTAAGACGCGGCCGAACAAGCTTTCCGGAACGCGATAGTAGTCTGAGAGACCTTGAATCACGGTTTGGTTCGACCTCGCTTTTCTGCCTCTGCGAACTCAGCCAAAGAGAGAACGGGCTTCAACATTTTGCAATCTTCTGAAGCCGCGTCAGACCTAATCCTCAGACTGCAAGCCCAGTAGATTGGGGTTGTTTCGAGCTGCTTGCCTTTCAAACTCTCGGCCAACCCTCGAAACGAATTCTTACTCTCCAAGATCTGGTTTCTACCCGATGTGGCGGTAAAGCAATTTTCCAGTGATCGTCAATAACCCGCTCGGCATGTGAGAGAAAGCGCGTTTCGCCACCTTTGATTTCCAACCGTCCAGTGAATCAAAAGAGGGAGCACTCTCGGGAAATCTCCAATAGACCAATCGTTTCGGGTGGGGGACCCAGTGATTCTTGAACGTAAGAAGTCCCGCGTTGTTCTCTTCCGTGCGCCCCATGTCAAATTCATTCGCTCCATTCAATTTCGCAGCCGCAATAGCATTCCACAAGAGCCATGGTATTGCCCCCAACTTGTTAAACCGTGTATCCGAACACCCATATTTATAGTAGCCGATGTCCCTGAACCGCAAAGTGAGGACGGCAGCGATGGGAGTTTCACTTTGGTACGCCAAACGGATCTCAAGTGCTTCGCCCTGGCACTGAATTAGGTTTCGAAACCAGCTATACGGTGGTGGGGGAACGTGGTGTCGGCGCCGAGTAATCACGAGCAGACGGTAAAACTCCTTCAGTAGGTCATCAGAGGTTCCGCGTTTTTCAACTAAGCCGGACTGCTGAGCCCGCTGAACCCGGCGCTGAACAGAATTTTTGTCGAGACTCCGAAACACATTGCCTAGCTCTGGACGCAGGTCAAGCTTGTGTAGGAAGTATGTCGCCGCGGGTACGAAGCCGACCCCACCGTCCGTTTGGCCGAAATTCACGTTGATTGGACGAACCTCCAGATACTTCCACCCCTCACGCTTTAAGATAGCTTGCAAGTAAAGAATGAGGAAGTTCACGTCTTCGCCTAAGTCGAAGAGAGGTTCGCAATGATCTGAAAAAGGTAGCGATACCAGGCGATGTCCTGTGAACATACTGTTAACATGGCAGAACACTAGCCCATTCTTCAACTCACCGGTCGGCGGTGATGTCGTGAAGGCCACCGGCGCATACCCGTAGGTACGCCTGAGAGCCTTCAGCCAAGCTACCGAATGGAATACGGACGCCCCGGGGTGCCGTTCCGCAAGTTCCGCCCATCGAGAGTCCTGCGTGGGATCAACTTGATAGCATCTCATTGGTGTTTCTTGCATTCTCGAGCGGGTTGCCACCCGGAAGGGATAGTTGGGCGGTGCTCAAGCATTTGACGCACCATACTTAAAAGGACTTGCGTTTCGTGACAGCTGTCGCAAAATCGGTAACTTTCGATACTATGCGAAATAGAAGACTCCGATCTGGCCAAGGCCGCAGCAGGTCTTCGACTAGATCTGGCTCTCCCTGTGGAATATCCTGGAAGCTCGACTGTAGGAACTCGCTCTTGCAGTGCCGGGCTTGTGGGAAGTAGGCGATCATATTGTTTTGAGTGACCGGTGGGATCTCGTGCAACGGCCGGCTTGACAGTTGTGCCCCAAGCGCTTCGATCATGTCACGCCCCTTCCCGAGTTGTAAGTGGCTAAGCGGAGTACAGCGCGGATTCATTTCGATCAAATAGGTTGCACCGCTCCCGTTCTCTACCATGAAGTCTAAACCGAAGAATCCAGACAAACCCAGCCGGCGCGCAATCCGTTCTGCAGCAAGCATCATCTCGGGGTTGTCAACAACACGCACAATGTCGGCCGGACCTGTCAGCCCTTCGGAGCTGACCACCTCAACGCCGATGCCAGCCAGCACCTCCCCCTTCCAGCACACGAAGGCGCAGTTCGCGGGACGGCCCTGGATGTAAGACTGAACAATGATCGCCGGCCTATGATTGTTCCACCAAGGCCGTAGCCAAAATGGGTCACGGTTGACGATCATCCGTTTGATAGCTCGCGTGGCGCCAAACAGCCTAGTGATCTCCGAGAAGAATTTCTCAGCTTGCACTGGAGTCTGTGCGATCCTCACGCCACGGCCACCAAACGTACCATCACCCTTTAGCACCCAGGGAAGACCATGTCCTGCTTGCCAGGACTTGAGGTCGTCCGCTGCCTTGAGAGCCTTTGTGTCGGGTACGCGCACTCCTTCCTCACAAGCAATCCTGAGAAGGTCGCAGCGGGCAGAAACTATGGGGTAGCTCTCCGCAGATCCTAGCGAGTACTCGATCAAGTTCGCTAGCCCTTTTCCAGATGTCCTTAGGCTGCGGGCGCGCGCATACAATTCATGCAGATGTTGGACTCCGCGGTCATCGCACGGAATAATGATTTGGGGTTCAGTTGCCTCAATTGCAGCTACCAATGATTCCAGAGGACGAAGGCTGCTATAAGGAAATGTTTCCTGCACGATGCGCGTGGACAGCAGGGGGTGGCCACGAGTCGGGCAAACGGCCGAAACACGGCAACCCGCCTTCGCGAGCCCGATTGCAATTCGCGCGGGGTTGGCCCACCTATTGGTGTCCGTCAACAAAACCTTTGGAACTACCGCTCCCCGGTTCTCCAGGACGAAATCGCCTTGCTGCATGTGCGGTTAGGCTCCAGTCAACATTCGCGAAAGATTTGTCATTATCGACGTCCACACCCAAAAAGTGGGTGGCACGGACTCGAGCTCAGTACGACCGGGTCGCCGTCTTTGATGGGCCGCCGACAACTATTATCGACCTTGGGATCATGGAATTCAGGCTTAGTGCACGGTTAGTGAACGGCCACTTCGTCGCGGTCAGAGACTCCGACGTTTGCCTTTGGTTCGCTCAATATCGATTTGCGATCCGCCGATTTCGCGAGGTGTCTTGAGAGTCTTCGCGCTGTGAATCTGGCTCCAAAGGCAAATCGCAGGAGAGGCCCGAAAGTATTCGCCGCAGAGGCACCAACGAAATACAAGCCGGGTAAAGAGGACTCAAAGTTCGAAGACAGAACAGGCGTATGTTCAACAGCCTGGACTCCTGATTGGAGATCGGAATCCATGAAGGCTAAATGCCGGAGATCAACCTTGTAGCCAGTTGCCGCGATGACGTGATCTGTCACCAGCATCCTTTCAGCACCAGCGCGATCGGTGAGTTGCAAACCCACCCGGCCATTCAGAACCTTCGCCTCCGTGATGGTAACCCCAACGTTTAATGCTATCTTGCCAACCACCTGTTCTTTGGTGAACCAGCAAGGTGCTGGCCCGAGAATCCGCCTCACCTTATCGAGTCGAAACTTTTGAGGCATTTGGCGGAAAAGAAGCGGTGCGTTGGTACACAAGAACAACTTCCAACCGGGTCCGATACCTGTCACCGGAGTGCGGAGCCGATCTATAAACGTCGGTTCCAGTTTCTCCGGTGGATCGTGGAAACGAATGACGGGCTTGCGGGCGATTACCTGGACACGAGCTCCGGCCTGATGCAGTAAGGCGGCCAAGTCCAGGGCCGATGCTCCAGCTCCCACTACAGCGACTTCACGCCCATTGAACTGGTCCACAGTATTATGCCTTGAGCTATGCGTTACAAACTCTTCTGGAAGCGTGGCTAGCATGGGCGGAATATACTTGTAGTGCGTTAAGCCAATCGCCATCACTACCCTGCGTGCGTCAATGACCTCTCCATCTTCAAGGCGAATTCGGAAGCCGTCCGTGGACTGCCGGAGCGAGTTCACGAGCTTATTCTCCAATTCCGGCACGAATCTCCTCTGGAACTCCAGGCCGTAGGAAGCAAATACTTCGAGCGGGACAGGAAGGCCCATCTTGGCGTAGGCAATCCCCTTCTCCTTACAGTAGACCTCAAGGGTGTAAGTGGAATCCGGGTCGTAAAGGGAGGACGCAAAGCCCTCGGATTTGAGCCGCATGCCCTTGGGCATGTGCGTCAGCCAGAAGCGCATCGGATTCCCGAAAATACGGAAGTTGACGCCGCGCGCCTTGAGATGCGCCGCGATAGACAATCCATAAGGCCCTGCTCCGATGACCGCTACGTCACACTTTGTCATTCGCTACCACCTTCTGGTCCTGTCAATATGTTCCTCAACTACCTACTCGATCATTACTTTGAAATGAGTTCGACGAGGGGGTCCATCGTATAAGTGTTCCAATAGCGATCGGCCACATGCGAAGAAATGTCATGTACCATTTTCTTGCGATCACGCGACCGGACGACTGTGTTAAGTTTATCTCACCTTCGGTTGTGTCTGGGGGTGCGTGTGATTTGTGTCTCCGAAATCGCCAACGGGCCATTTCAGTCCTTCAAGCGAGACATCGCTTTATCCAACGACTTCTCCAAAGACCACCTGATTTCCCGCATCTGCAGCGCTGTGTTTTTGGCCGCCTTCCAGCCAAACGCTGCCTTAATCCACGAATACTTCCAGGATAAGTGGGGAGGCCGCAGCTCCCCTCCTAGGTCTGCCGCGATCTGTTCCGCTTGCGTGACAATGTCAGCCCGTTCTGGATAGAAGTTAATTAGATTCCGCTGCAGATATGCGAGACAGGCTTCTCGAGTCCTTGGAGTATCTTCTAGAGACCGAAGATAACCGATATGCAACTGCATGGATAGCCACAGTGCTTCGCGTTTCGTGTCCGACTTACCTACATAGGCCAAGCTATTGGATCGAAAACCCCGATAGTATACTCGTGCGCCCGGCACGAATCGCGTGCCATCACTTTTAAGAAGAACACGGCAGAAATATTCGCCGTCATCGTCGGATAGCATGCGCGTGTCCCACGGACCAGATGCTTCGCTCAACTCGCGACTGACGAGCCACGTGGCAGTCTGCATGTAAAAGTTTTCTCCCATCTTGCGCAGGAGCCACTCGGCGGGAGACAGATCTTCCCATAGTCCAGTCCTGATAAATTGCGCACGCGGCCAATCGTACAGAAATTTTCCAAACTCTGAAGAAAGAAGAGTTTTCCTGCTTCCGATATGTTCCAACTCCGCCATCTGCCGTGCAATCTTGTCGGAAGCTAGAATGTCATCGGCATCCAGCCACTGAATGTAATCCCCATGGCAGAGAGAGAGTGCTGTGTTTCTAGCCGAGGCAGCACCTTTGTTACTCTGCGAGATAACATGGACGGAGTCCGATTCGAACTGCCGTGCAATCGCCAGCGTTTGATCAGGCGAACCGTCATCAACGACAATGATCTCCTTCGGTTGCCACGTTTGCGCAATTGCCGAACTCAACGTATCAGCGATCCATTCCTGCGCATTGAAAGCAGGAATAAGGATCGACACTAAAGACTTCGCATTGGCTGATTTCCTTGCGACGCTGACTTCCGAGCGGACATGGGGACGATTGGATCGAGCCGTCTCGCAGCCCGGGGCCCTCAGCACTTCCAACGCATCGACAACTGGAACAATTTGCGCTCCAGAGCTGACGGCATATTGCACTACATTCTCAAAGAATTCTGGGGTGCATCCGAATGGAGTATGGTTATCGGAAATGTCGTGAGTTGCAAAGATAAGCCAGCCGCAAGCTCGCCGGTTACGATCAATTAGATCCTTGACCGCCTGAAAGTTGTCTCGGCTTTTCTCTAGAAAATAGGCCGCTAGCTGATTAAGATCTACCTTCCCAGCATTGAAAGTCTGGCCGCCCCCACGACAGCACAGGAAATAATCAGCGATCCTCGCTTTTGTCCGTGGTCGAGGTAGGCTGATTGGGAAGGAAAATGTCTTGAACTCAGCATCAGGGAAAAACCGATTGAGGGCTGCTCGGTTTTGAAGGATCGAGTTCTCAAAAGCTTCCGTTGTTGTTTCCCAGGAATCACAGTGTGAAAACGTGTGACATCCCAATTCATGTCCTTGCTCGAGAAGTGTCGTCAAGTCGTCCGGGAAAAATATTTGACCGCTGGATGTATCCTTGCCTACAAGCCCGAACGACACGAAATACGTCCCTGCTAGACCGAAACGGTTCAGGGTGGCACCGCCGGCCAGCAAGGCCGAACGCGGAAAATCATCAAAAGTGAACGAGATCAAAGGCCGTTGTAAGTTGATTGATAACGGTTTCTTCCATACGCGACTTGCGGCTTTCCGCTGGTAATATCCCAGTAATCTCGACCAAGGATTCAGAGATAACATCTAACTCCTCCTGCTGCTATTCGACGCTGGGCCGCGCAAACATTTCACGCTTGGCTCATTTCGATCTTGTCAGATGACTTCATTGCAATCCCTCGAGACACCGCCTGAAGCTCCGGGCACAGCCAAGGGGTCCGTGTCCGCACTCGCGGAGCTAGGAGGTGCCGCTTCAGAGAGCGGAAGCGACTCTCGAGATCTGGCCCAGGGAAGCATCTCGGGCACAAGTCTCGCAAAGCGATAGAGGTGGTCGGGTCCGCCGTGCAAGAATGTGACGGCTCCAAGATACAGAACGGCGAACAACAAGGAGGTCGACACGATCCGGGCTAGGGCTCCCAGGATACCTGACGCTACTACTAGTAAGGATATTTCGTGGATGATCGCGGCCGACGCGCATCCCGCCAGCAACGATGCCAAAACGTACTTCCAGACGACGGCGAGCACTGGGGTAACCCCAAAGCGTATCGGCTTCCCTGCGTACCAAAACGCGGGGATAAAGAGAATCCAAAAAGAAGCACTCCAGGCCGAGGCAATGCCAGCTGGTCCCCATGGCAACGCGAGGGAAAAAAGCAGAACCGTTACGGCGAACTCGAGGACAACCCACCGGAGCCAGCGATCCGCTCTTCCGATAGAAAGGTGTATCAAGCCGCTGGTAAAGTAAACGAGCATGATCCCGATCCCGGGCCCAAAGAATGTGAAGATGTGACCCGCCGGCTCCCACTTTACCCCCAACAGCAATCGAATCAGATCTTTCCCCACGAGGGTCAGCACCGCTCCGGCACCCATACTCACAAATGCCAGGACAGATAACCCGTTCAGAAAATACCGACGGTACTCGGCAGACCCGCGTTCTAACCTGCTCAAAGTGGAGAGCACTACGTCTGCGACGGGAATATAGAGTTGGTTCGCCGGGAGGAGAAACAAATCATAGGCCTTCTTATAAAATCCTAAAGAAGCTGAACCAAAGCGCCATCCGACTAGGAGGTTGTCGGTGTTCCGTGTGGTGTAGTTAAAACTAAAACGACCATAGACATGTAACGCGAAACGCACGATGGAGGCCGTGCCGGGTACGCGGCGTGGGCGACTGGGGAACCACCTGCACTGCCACCAGGCCCCGGCGGACTGGGCAATTGGCCGTGCAATGACCGCAGCTACCAGAGCCCAATATCCCCATCCGGCCGACGCAATGAGGATCGACACTACAACCGACATGACATTGGCGAGAACGTCGATGCTAGATGTTACCGAGAATTGCAGGGCTCGCTTCAGAAGGGCAAGGTGCACAACCGACGTACTGTTGACGAATATGGTCAACGATATAAAGGCGGCAATATGCGCCACGCGTGGGTCGCCGTACAATCTCGCCAACAGTGGCCCTGCGGCAGCGAAACCGATTGCCAAGAGAGCGCCCGCGCCCAGGTTAATCCAAAACAGATTACTGGCCAGGAAATGATCCATCTCCTCTCGCTGGATAATGGCCTCTATATATCCATTCTGCCCGAAGCTCATGAGTACCAAGCTGAACGTCGTGACCATCGTTACCACGCCAAAATCCGACGGCATGAGCAGTCGAGCCAAGACAACGGTCGCGATCAGCTGGACTGAAAATACCACGCCCTGGGCGAACACTGTGACCCCTGCGCCACGCACAGCAAGGCGACGCAGACCGCCTCCCACCTCAGTCGGCTGGAACTTGCCGTTTGCATCAAAGGGCTTCAAACTCTCTCCAAGAACGTAGCGAATTCAGGGGTTTCAAGCGACATGCCTTTTAAGAGCAGCTAACTATCGCGGCGCACGCGTGGTCTCCGTCGGCCTTTGAGTGTAGCCGCACCGGGAGCTCAGTTCAGAAATCTCTTTACTCTGGCCGCCGTCGCATACAGAAAGTCGTTTTGGGAAACATAGTTATCCCGAAGCTCCGAAAGATGCCGCCTCACTTGCATCTTCATGCTGTAAGCTATGCCATCCTTGCGTGGGTCGAGTTCCAGCTTGTCAAAGTAGGTGACGCGAACCTCGGTTCTCTCGCCTGGAGACATCGTCACCCTGAATTGGAGATGATTGCCCGCGTAAGTATGGTCGATGGTCTTCTGATTGATCATGACCGCCTTCACGCAGTCGGGATCACTCTCCTCCTTCAATGCAAGAGCTTCTCGTGGTTCGGCCGATGGGTTTTCTATCACCAAGTGTTCGGCGTACATCTGGATAGCTCGCGTCCCTCCAGCACAGTTACGAATTTTGAAACTATGGCTGATCGCGCGTCCCAAAGAACACCAGCGAAGGTTCCACTTCAACGAATTAAGTCTTCCGATGAACTCCATTAATTCTCGGCCCCGATCCTTGAAGACTTCGTGGTGCGCGACCATCAGGCAAGGTTTGCCCAAAAGCGCATCGAACGCGAAGTTCTCTACGCCGTGCGTTAGATACCGCCTGGTAAAGATGGGAAAGGTTCCGTACTTCATGATCGCGACATTCCAAAGGTCGGCGATCTTCGTATCGTTTCGGGCACTGCCCGATGGGGCCACTTCCGTATTCACAGCTGCGACGAAACCATTCAGCTTGAGAGCACGCCCCGCTTCAGGCGAGAACATTCCTTGGGGAAATACCATGATGTTATCGTGCTGCAGGGAGGTTCTCTGAAACAATAACTCCATCCTCTGACTTGCAGTCTTGATTCTCCTGTTTAGCAGGGCGGTCGATCGCGTCGCGAATTCGCCAGCAGAGTGATCGCAGCCATGGACGCAGAGAGAAAGCTTGTCGGTGTGTGATTTGAACTGGTGAACTGTCTGACGATCCGTCCGCCGCCAGTTCCAGGGAATAAACGCAATTGTCGTCGTGAAATTGTGTGAATCCATCAGCTCCAGTGTGTCGCTGAAACGCAGGAATCCGTAACGAGGCTTCAGGAGAGGATCGTCAACAATCAGGCATCCGCGGGTCTCCGTGCCGATCCAGCAAATGTCGGCAAATGCCCACCTGAGGTACATCGCTATCGGAACTGCACGGCAAAAATGCTCTTTCACATCAAAATATGTCGTGGCGGGACAATTGACGTCGATGGTGCCTGAGCATGCGTTTAGAAAGAACCGTACTCCGCTGCGAATGACCGAGACAAATACTTCGCCGCGGTTCGCCGAGATTATGTTCTGACATCCCTCGGCTTGCTGGCGCACATCGAAGAACAAGTCTTTTTCGGTCAGTTTGACCGGCACCTGTAATCCTGACATGGGACCGCACATCTCGGGAAAATCGCTGGTAACGAACACGTGGGCATCTGATGCGGCGGGTTTTCGGATGTCCCCTTCTGTCGCACTCGTCAAGAACCTCAGCAGTTTTCTGCAGACGCTCGTTTCTTGAAAACCATAGATGTACACCGAACTCGCATGCAACATCCAGGCCGGCAGAGCTGCATCAGAAACCGCGATACTTTGCAGGGCTTCAGCCAGGCGTGGCGCGGAGCTCAAAATGCAAAACCTGTCGGTACTATCGCTCGCAGCGCTCGTGCTTTCGCGGGTCATTTCGCCGGGACTTACGGCCTTCCAAGGTATTCCGAAGAAGTCCAGAAGGTTCGTGAGATTCCGCTCGTCCAAGGAGAGCTTCTCATCGCACAGCAGGAGGGCTCTCGATGGAGGTGGCACAACGGCACTTCGGCTGTAGCCGGAGGTGCTTGGAGAATGTTCTCGCTTGTACATTTGTGATTTCCTAGGCGTTGCAGCGGTCTGGGACGCGCAAACAGGACTACGGACGGCTCTCTCCGGTCCTTTGAGCAATCACCAGCGAGCGCATTGCGCGGCTTGGGGCAATCGTATTGAGCACCGGCGTCAAGGCTCTCATAACACTGGTAAGCCCGGATCCCGCAGAGTGCGGAATCCAACAGAAGTTCTCGCGCTTCAGAATCTGCAAACCTGCAGATGAGAATGGGCGGGCATACTCGTCAAGAGAAGGGAGGTAGTAGGCTCTCGCTTCCTTGGCAAGGCGATCGCGAAAGCGGCTGCGAAACGCAGGAAACTTATCGTTCATGTCGATGACGATGCAAACCCCGCGGTCTGCAAGAAGGCTACTGATGGTTGCTGCGACTTCATTTTCCTTCATCAATCGATGACAGTACCGTATTGTATTGACGCCCAACATGACGTCGAACGAGCCGAGAAGGTCTTCTTTAACGACTCCGAGTCCTTTTGTCACTTCCTCAATAAGATTCTCATGGCTCGCCACACAGAATCGCACCTTCTGGTTTTGTTCCGGCGTAAGATACCTCTGCGCCTGTTGTTTAGCGGCGCTGATCAACGCCTCCGAGAAGTCCGTACCGACGGCGTATCCCACCTGTACCCCCCGCCGCTCCAGCGCCGATACAAGGTGAAGGAGATTCATTCCGGCACCGCAGCCAAATTCCCACAGGCGGATTCCCTTCCGTACTCTCACCTCGGGTATCTGGTTCTCGATCACGCTGAAATAGATTTCTCCATAGTCGTGGTCCAATAGATAGCTGATCCCGTTCCCCGCTGTTTCCTTACTGTATCTGCGGAGACTATCCTCTGTGCTGTATTCCTCAAGAAACTCGCCGTTCAGCACCGACGGATTATCGCTACTCATCGTTTTCGTCATAGTAGTTGGTAATTGCACCAGTCCTATGCTATCGGCTGGTGCGTTCTGTATCCTAAATGCCAGAATTTCTGTCTTGTCATCCTGACTAGCTTCAATCGTACATGGAACCGCGTCCCATCACAGGTTCCCTTGTGACGTCACTGGCCCAAATCTGTACGCTGGGACAGTATCCTCTTTCTCAAGTCAAGATTTACTATTGTTAACGTCAGCGAGGCATGGTTTAGGATCAATCATAGGCGCACCTTGCATCAAAGTAGAGTGTTTTCTCAATGAGTGGGGGAGTTTAACTAAACATGAAACGCAGCCAGTCGGTTCTGTTGTTCTTCATCATACTCCTGATATTTCCGGCCGCTGCCCACGCGCAGGCGTGGTCTGGGATCATTAGTCCAAGCCGCGCCATGGATTGGAGCGTCGCCGGCATTCCAGGTGGGCTTCCAGATAGTAGCTGGCCAGTCTGCCAGACCATCGCGCCGTATACCGGAACAAGTACAGCAATCACAAATGCATTATCAGCCTGTCAAGCAGCGAATCCTACTGGCGGGGTCGTTGCGCTCGGCGCTGGCACATTCACGCTTTCTAATGGAATCAGTTTCCCGCAGGCATCCAGCGGACACATTGTCCTGCGGGGACAAGGAGCAAATGCTACCCAATTGAATTTCAGCGGGTCTGCACCAGCCGCCTGCAACGGTCAGAGTGGCTTCGTCTGCGCCAGTAGCACGGACGGCACTTACCGTGGGAACCCAGGGAATTCATTCATCGCCTGGACGAGCGGGTATGCCCAAGGTTCGACACAGCTCACTTTAGCCAGCGTAGCAGGGCTTATTGCAGGAAAAACGCTGTTGCTGCTGAACCAATGTGACACGGGGTTTAGTGGTGCTGCTTGTACGACTGGGAATGCCGTAGACAATGGGGGTTATTTCGAGTGCGCTAAAAGTTGGGTAATTAGCCCGCCGACTGGTTGCGCTATCGCTAATCAGGGACCGGATGGACCGTCGTGGCGTCCTGGTGGCGGCTTTGCTTATCAGCATGAAATCGTTCAAGTTGTAGCGATCAATCAAGGCGGCTGCGGGGCAACATGCGTCACGATTTCTCAACCGCTGGAGCACCCAAACTGGAACTCCGGTCAAACCCCCGAAGCTCTTGCAATTCAGCCCATCCCACAAATTGGTGTTGAGAACTTATCTATTGATGCTTCAGCGAACGAGGGCACATCAAGCGCTCCTGGTCCTGCCGGAATCTCCTACGGACATTGCTGGCAGTGCTGGGTAAGCGGAACAAGAATTTCCAACACGGGTAGCTATGGCATAGCAGGTGGGAAGGGGCAGGAAGTTGCCCACAATCTTTATCAGAATAATTACGTATTCGGAAATCCCGTGGGTTACGGCGACAACGCGGGATTTTACGTGCAGGGCGGTGGCAACCTCACCCAGAACAATATTTGCCAGCAACGCAACAAATGCTACTTCAACGATGGCCCAGATGATGACAGTGTGATCGCCTACAATTTTTCCGTGAACCAATACACCGGGGCCGGCTCGAATGACCTGATGGGTTCTGCCGCTTTCCATCACAGCGCTGGGGATGACTTCACGCTTTTCGAAGGAAATGCCTTCAACGATATTCAGGACGACAACGTTCACGGCACGCATTTGAACACGACGATCTTCCGCAACTTCGTCTGGGGTTGGGAGTCTTGCGCCAACGGTCAATGCGGAGCGTTCACGCAGAAGAACACTTCTGTAAGCGCGCTCATCCAATCTTCTTTCAATCGCTATGCGGCGGACGTTGCCAACGTCCTTGGTACTCCCGGCTATCACACAACCTACGTAAGCACCGGAGCGTTTGCCTTCGGAGACATCTACAATCTCGGGAATGGGAATCCCAACGCTCCGGCCCAAGGCCCTGACCCACTAGTCGCTTCTACCATGTTGCGCTGGGGAAACTGGGACTCCGTAACCAACGCCGTGCGTTGGTGCGGAAATTCATCCGACACCGGATGGTCAACTACTTGCGCCAGTACGTCTGAAGTTCCCACGGGGGCGCCCGCTTATCCAAATTCGGTGCCAACGAAGGGAGACACGGGAGCAGGACAGGCAGCGTTGCCAGCCTCCTTCTATTTATCTACTAAGCCTTCATGGTTTGGCTCGATTCCTTGGCCAGCGATTGGGCCGGACGTGACCGGCGGAAATATAGGGCAATGTTCAGGAGTAATAAATATCGCAGGTCATCAGTCAGGACTTCCGGCAACTAGCAATGCTCAGTGCGTAGGCACATCTCTCACCACGCCGGCATGGGGTGGGCACGTCTATGCGAATCCGGCAATGGCTTGTTACTTCTCAATGGGTGGGCTGCCTGACGGCACTGGAAGCGTACTAGCGTTCGACGCGAAGACCTGTTACGGCCTATCCACGTTGGGGGGTCCGCGTCCTCAACCTCCTACGAATCTCGTCGTCATTGTTGATTGAGCGAACTGGCCTTTGTTGCATAAATTATTGTTCGAGCCCGACTTGGCGGCCCATTAATTAACTTTTAGATCGGTGCTGTTAGGCAGAGGCGGCGGCCCCGCTGCCTCCGGGTCTGTCACATCGGATTGGGCTCATAGAAACTATAATTATCGCGTCCGTAGTAGGTCTTTGCGGCGGACACTGTGCGCGAAGCGCCTCCCAACTGGAACTACAACTCTGGTGGGTTCTTGTTGAGACTCTACGGGGTCGTCAGTGTGATCGAGGCCGGATGAAGGCAATTCGCCTGGAGGCGAGACTTTCGGGGTCACCATTGCCGCCAAGAGGAAGACGATCCATACCGGATGCATCGTCTTGAAACTTGCCTCGGTGAAATTTTGAGCGATCGCGACTATGAAATATGTCAGCCGAAGGTTGGCTACCGGCTTCATCCATCGTACAGCGGTAGCGATTCGGCCGTACGCCGTGATGAGAACGAGAGCCAGCAGGGCGACCCCTATCCATCCCAAATTCAGGTAGATCTCAATGTAACCGTTGTGGGATTGGTTCAAGTCCATACCGACCAGGGCCGCCATTTGCTCATATCGCGGCCCTACCCAGAAACTCTCGAAGCCCGTTCCGAGGAGAGGACTCTGGCCTAGGCTGAGGGCAGCGTGCCAGATCGCGGTCCGACCGGTCAGTGTTGCATCTCTACCCAAATCCTCCAACATCCCCGAGCCGACGTTGAGGAAAAGCACAGAACAGGCAACCCCCAGAGCCCCGAATACCATGGCGTGCACGAATGCCGGCTTTCGAGCCCATCGAAACAGAACGGTCAACACCATCGGGACTCCCGCCAGGAAGAAACTAGCCAAAGCCGTGGCAGAGTGAGATCCCACGAGTAGGTACAATGCCATCATCACAATAGTACCGTAGGCGATCAGCGGCCCTCTCCTGCGGGTGCTCTTCTCCTCCCGGTAGGCTCGCAGGAAGTAAAAGAGGAATGCCAGTCCAAAAATCAAGCTGAGCGCCCCGAGAGCGTTCTTTTCCGTTGCCACGCCTGTCCAATAGGGACTCCCGGCGTGACTGAATCCACGGCCGTATTCCGGGTAATATCTGTTAAACAGAATGGAAACAGGCACGAGCACATAGCCCAGGCGTGTGAGAAGTCGTCTGAGCGCGGCGACCCAATCAGGATCGGTCAGCACGATTAGGACCATCACTACATCACCTAAGGCCCTGAACCACCGCTTGAATGCGATGTCGGGGTAATCAGACCAAATGGCGCTGGTACCGCAGTACAAAAAATAAAGCAGGATCGGAAGATTTGATTTTAAGAGCATCCCGGTTCGCCGAGCTCTGCCGAGGAGCGCGATTACGCCGAGCGCCAGAACTGCCGACAGCACCGCGCGGTCTAGAGGGCTTCCTTCGAGATAGCGTCCCGAACCACCGCCAGAAGCCAAAGGAGCCAAATGGAGCCATTCGGAGAAATTACGCGATGCGCCAATAAACAACCAGAATGTGGGAAGCCAAAGCGCCTTTGAGGTACGGACCTCCTCTTCCCGATTGAGTCGGAAAAGCGTCCAGATCAGTAAGACACAGACGATAGTGGCAATCAGGCGACCCATTACCTGGTTTCCCTGCGTGCCATTGATGAAGAACTTTCAGTCATTTGGGATAAAGGAAAACGTGCCGCAGTAGTTTCTAATTGGGGCACCATGATCAAGACCAATGTTCCTTTCGTAAAATCTAGCTCTCGAATAAGACGAGCCTTGCTGCCTGTTGTCATCATGATGTAACTGCCCTCGCGATACTCACAAGCTTGCCTTAGTGATTAACTTCTTGCCTAAAAATTGGGTGCACATCCACGGCGACACGGTGTAGGCCTCGCCAGCACATTTCATTTTGGATCAAGAAAGAGACGATGTATGAGTTCCAGGGTCAGCACCTTATGGATCTCGGTGGTGTAGTTCCGGTTTCCTCTGAGGTGCCCCGTCACTATCATCTCTACCATTTTCTTGTCGAGGTAAGGCCGGGAGAGCGTTCTCTGGTCGAGCAGCATATCCCGAACGTACCCAGACAATGCATCGCGGTACCACACTCGATAATGGGCGAATTTGTGCCTGCCGAGAAAAAACCGCTCGAATTGAAGGCCCGAGAAAAGGTGATCGATCTGAGCCAACCTCTGAGGCATACCGTAGTCGTAGGCGTATTCGGCCTTGAATGTGAACTCCAGGTAGCCACGGGTAACCGCCGCAAGCATCTTGCCCTGATCACCAGCCAGGCCGCGATCAGAACGAATACGCCCTAGCTCAGCATTGCCATCGGAAATCAGGCGTAGGCAAACGTCGTTACTCACGAGCGCTGACTGCGGCGCACGGAAGACCGTCTGAACCAGATCATTGTCGAGAAACGGGGTCCGCACGCCGAGTTGGGTTTGCTCCAATGCCAAGAGGCCAAAGTGGTGCCAAGGGGCCTGTCGAAAGACAGCGAAAGAAGCAGCATTCGTCTGAAGCATATTGGCGTAGGTCTGCCTGGCGGCATGAATGTGGGGAAGTACTTCTGGACGGAACAACCCAGGCATCGGCTCAACCGGCTTGAATGCTGGGGTGGGCTCATTCGGTCGAAGCGGCCTCGTCCGGCGGAGGACCTCGCTGCCATAATTCCCCGTCATCCTCATGGGTGCGAGTTCCCGGGCGCGCTCATTGACATACAGATCGGAGGCGCGATTCACGTCAGTGCATCCATCACTGAGGTAGACGGTGCGCTCGGCATATTGCGGGAATCGCGAGAAAAACTCCTGTCCCAAAGGGATCACATGGTGGGACTGGCCGCCAACATGGGCCACTTTTCGCGCTATGGTGACGTCCTGACACTCGCGGTAGGGACCCCCGAAGGAATAGCAGGGAAGCGACCTCTCCGTCGACCTGTGCCATGCCATGATCATGCGGGTGTCCAGTCCACCAGTCAGGGACATCCCCATCCGCTCTTGACTATCGAAGTAGCGCGGCAGGTTGCGCGAGAAGATCTGCTTGAGCTCTTGATAATAGGCTTCTGGCTCAAGGGGGGGCTGGTTCTCCCACTCCTGCGGCTGGAAGTACGATTCTTTTCGTTCGATTGAACCATTGCGAAAAACCCAGGCTGAGCCGGGCGGAAGCACGTGGATGCCTTCGAAAAGTGTTCGGTTTTCCATCACACAGCCGCATGCGATGAACTCCCCCATCCCTCGCGAGTCTACACTCCGAAGTTCGGGGCAGACCGCAAGGATGGCTTTTGCTTCCGCGGCAAAATAAAAGGCATCCTTCGATTCATGATAGTAGATACGTTGCAGCCCGTACCGGTCATTGAAGAGTGTCGTTGTTCCGCGGGTCCGGTCTGTCAGGATCCCATGAAATCTTCCGTTCAGACCTGCCGGGAAGGCAGGATCCTCCTCGTAAAGGTGGACGAGATAAGAGGGCCCGTCCATCGCCACACTGTGTCCCCTCTCCTTAAGGCGGCGAGCAGTTCCCGGTTCGGGGAACTCCTCGCCGGAAAAGATGAGGGACACATCGCCTCGTTCGTTGCAGAGCGGCATGCCGTCAGAAAAGGACTTCTTTCGCACGGTCCATCCGACGTATACCCCTAAGGGTCCATCAACCGACGTTCCTGCACCGTAGAAAGACTCGTGGCGAAGCGGCTCAACCATCCGTTGCAGCTGTGGCTCCGCCCACTGGCGCGACATTTTAGTGATGAGACCAAAGATTCCTGGCATAAACTCAATTCTTACTGGGAGGATACTGGAAAGGTTGCCCAGGGGCTAGAGTTTGGAGCCGGCGGGAGGAGTTGAACGCTCCGTCTGCCGAATACGATTCGGCCGCTCTAGCACTGAGCTACACCGGCTTATAAAGTGTTTAATACTATACCACTTCGTGCGCGCATTGACCGCCAGCGTAATCACGCGGTGAGGAAGGATCCCTAGAAGGCCACGATGGAGCTTCACCTTCATGGTAAGCATCCCCCATGTCGTCAAAGGGACGTAGAATCTCGGAGTCAATATCTCTTCAAACCCATTTCGGCTCTTGAATTCCCGCAGAGGACTATCCCGCTTATTTCCGTAGTTAAACAGTCCATACGTCAGGTAAGAGACTCCTTTCGTTTCGCAGAGTTCAACGGCCTTTGCAATCAAGGAGTTGGCTGGCCTCTTATCATTGTGACTTGCCTTTGTCGTCAAATTCAGTATTGCGGCAACCTCTCCTCTATAGACTAGCTTCAAAAACCCAATCAGCTCGCCCCCAAGAGATGCGCAAATGAAGTCGCTTCGATCAAGAAACGCCGAATAATCCCTTTTTACCTGATCAAAACTCTTGCCGTAGTGGACGTTGGGCCCTCCTTGCCGTGTCGGGGAATCATTGTTCACTCCGATGATTCCTTTAATCAGGTCGTCATCAAAGGGTTTGATTCTAATCTCTACGCCTCGTTTTTGCGATCTTCGTACGTTCTTTCGACTCTCCTGTGGTAGTTTCTCCCACCAGTCCTTAAAGCTAGTAGTGCGGACGGCAGCAACACTATCCCACTCCTGTGCATAGCCATATTGTGGGAGCGATCCGGGTAGCTTCTGCGAGAAAGTAAAGATATCAGCGCGCAGTCCAGGGGACCGCTGCTCTTTCAACTTTTTCACACAAGCTTCGGGATCATCAAGTTCTGTATCCAGCCACCACTCATCATGAATGTAAGCCACCTTAATCCATTTTCCCCTAACGGCGATTGTCTTACCGTTAGAGTCCAATGCAAGAACTCTGACCCACTTCCTCTTAACGATTATCTCAATAGGATAGCTTTCCATTCACTTTGCTCCGTACTTTCTGGCAATCGTAATTTGACCACGCACGCTGAAAACAGTTTTTCGTGGGAATCGTCCACGTACGCATCTTGCCTCCGTGCGGTGACACCAAACAAGCTCGTAGCTTAAGAAAATCGGTCTGACGGGGGCGCGCTTCAATTCACGTCTGGCGTCGCGTCACTGAACTCAATCCGACAAACGCGAGAAGCCGGCTGCTGTGGTCAAGAAGCTTAATCAAGTACTTGATAAACAAGTGTTGCCCGAAAAGAGCAAGAATAGGCAGCGCCAGCGTATAGCAGGGCACAGCGATCAAGGACTTGGTTGCGTTCTTGAGGCGGTGCGTTGGATGTTTGTGAAAATTGCTGCCACGGAGCAGGGCACGCTTCAGCAGATAACTTCGTGTGCAGCGCGAAGCTGGAACCACTTCACGGACGACGGCTTCGTTACACCAAACAAACGTGCGCCCCTTCTCCATCATCCGCCGGAAGAAGTCCACATCTTCTCCGGCGGTAGCAAATTCGGATCGGAACGGGATATCGACGGCATTCAACATGTCTCTCTTGAAAAGCACGTTGCCCGTGCGAGCTTCATCCCAGTTCACTCTATATCCGGTGGCAAAGGTCGGCCGGTCGAAGAATCTACCCTTCTTCACCCATCCTGGTGGGTCAAACTCAAAATGCGGGTTCACCGGCCCAAGAACCCCGTCTACTCGGTACGCCACACAGGTTTTGAACAGATGCCAGAGCCAATCGTCTTTCGGAAACTCGTCGTCATCGATGAATGCGATGAAATCGCCCTCGGCGTGTTGCAACACTTTGTTCCGCGCCAGCGCGATATTCGGTTGCGATTCACAGCAGTAGGTCACGTGCACAGGAGAAGTGGAGGAGATTGCGGCCACCACCTGCTGCGCAGACTGCGCAGGGTCATTGTCGGCCACAACCACGGAGTAAGTGAATAGTCCGTCCGTCCGCTGGCTGTCCAATCGCTCCAACAGTTGCCTTAGGAGCTCCGGCCTCTTGAAAGTGCAGATACAGACACTAATATGATGGGTTTGCGAGGCCGGCACAGTTCACCTGAGATGAGAGCGTACTGCAACAATTCTTGCACCGGCGCACGTCACTTTGTGCGACGACCTCTCGAGCGCTTTGCAATTGAGGCTCCCATCTTTCTACTCCGCTCGGCCATGTTCAGGACAGGCAATGCCTTGCGAATCATGTTCTGGCTCAATGAAAGTCGGAATGCTCGTGCGTTGCACCGGCGCGATCTCAATGAGTCGAGCACCGTTTCTTCGGAGACCTCTCCTTGAACGTTCAGGTCCATGGCCAGCGGAAATGACTGCTGTTGCGTATGGAAATCCAACCCCACAAATGGGACTGCACCGGCCATTTGCACCAACGCGGGAGCCGTTCGGCTTGGAGCCCAGCCGTCATACTTTCGATTCCAGACTTCGATGCCCAATAGCCGGTCGGCCCAGGATGGCTCGAAAGACTCCCACGCATCTCGTCTGGATGGATGGGCAAGCACAGCCAACCCGTTGGCAGCCTTAACTGCCTCCAACATCTCGCTGGTGGGTAGGCCCTCTCCCAGGAACGGGACAGGTCCCCACACGAGAACATGCACGCGGTTCGCCGCGTCACTGTACTCGATACCAGGCATCACTAGGAATTCGCTAGAACTTGCTTGAGAACAAGCTTCTCGATACTGATCGAGCCGTGCCACTGTAAACCCGCGGTCGTGCTCCGTCATCATCAAGATCCGGTAGCCACGGCTTCCGAACCTGGCGCTCAACGCTTCAAGCGACCAGCTTCCGTCGTACGACCACTTGGAGTGCACATGACAAGCAGCAAGGACTTCCATTGGCTCTCAGCTTCTGGACTTGAAAATGTTGTCGTGAATCGTGAAGTAGAAATCAGTGATGAACACTTTCGGATCATCACGCCGCCAGTTGTAAAGGCCATCTTTTCGGTGAAACTGGACAACATCGCTGATGGTTTTCCAAAACGACGGCCACTTGCTGAGTGCGTTCGACTTCGCACCCTTCAGTACGAAGAGCAGGTGCATGAACTCGCGACCTGCGTGTCTGCAGACGATGCCGGGGCCGGAGGGTACTGCCGAACCAGCCTGCGACCGTTCATCCATTGCCAACTCGATGTGCCACGCGGGGTACTCAAGCCCCTGGCGGCGGCAGAGCGCCATGCTGCCCCAAGGCCTGCCATTGAGCTCGACAAACCAGACTTTTCCTGAATCGTCGCGGAGAAGTTCAATCATGAATAAACCACGCCATCCCGCTTTCGTGATCAACGCCTCCACTTTGGATCTTAGATCTTGAGGCACCGGCTGTGAGGCGCAGGCACTCGATCCCGAGCCCTGAGGATTCATCATCCTCACTCTGTGATGACCGCTCCAAGCCCTGATTCCGTCGGGTGCTGCGAGGCCAAAGACGCCTTCGCCCACTCCCGTGATGAAAGTCTGAGCTAGAAGCGGGACGCGCTCTCCCCATTCTGCAATGGCGCGCTCTAATTCGACCTGGTTTGCGCATATCCATTTCCGACATGAGCGCACGCGCCCTTGATATTCGGGGACACAGTCGGCAGCCTTCAGGATGATGGGATATGATTCCGCCGCACTAAAATCAAACAGGTCCTTCGCCGTTTGAGCTAACACGGTTTTGGGCACGTTAAAGCCAGCATCGCGTGCCGCCTCAACTTGTAAACTCTTATTCAGAGCTAGGTCAGCACAGGCGCCAAGTGGTCCGGCCAACAGCCAGCGACTCTCAAGCTGTATCTTCCTGCATAGCCAGACCCCTTTGTCATCGAGGGGAAAGAGTATCAGTTGAGCACCGTCAGTTTGGGCGCTGAGGAAGTTCAACAGCGAGTGCAAGTCCGAAAGGGCCTCCTGCAGGTTTGACTCTGGTGCGCAGATCTCATGGCATACGACATGCCGGCTGTAGCGCAAAGCGGACGCCCGCTCTCTGCGCGCAAAAGCAACTACGCGGAAACCTGCGTCCACGAGGCTCCACACCACTTCCGGAGCTGACATGGCTTCCGCAAACCCCACCAAAACAACGGCTTGTACTTTGCGCCCCTGATCTGTGCCCGGTTGCAAGCTAGTTCTTCCTGTCACTCTGCTTCAGGGCCTCCGCCGTTGCCTCGCCATCATTTGGAATCCGTTTTTACGGGGATGTTGCCTGCGCTGGCGACTTTTAGAGTCCCTTGCCAGCGGCCGTTTTCAGTGCGCGCAGCAGGTCGACATGAGGTATGTTCGAGTTGTCCATGAAACTGAACGTCTGCGCCAGCGCCGAGCGCTCGTTGACCAGGAGCTTATCAGTCACGTCACTGAAGGAGATCTTGGAATTGCGTTCGAGATAATCCGAAAAGACCTGTTCCTTCGTCGGTATCATCACGATAAGGAATTGCACGTGTGACTGTTGACAGATTTCGTTCATTCCCTTCGTCAGCTCAAAGGTGCTGCGCATACCTGCACGGACATGCAGATCGTGTCCTGGCCAAGATCGAACAGGACGGCGCTTTTGGGCGAAAGGTTTCCAGGATATTCTTCGTCTTAGGAACACTTGGCGCCATGTCGAGACCCGGAGTTTCCCGTTGAGGCTTGCCCCGAAACCGATATGGACGGCCAGCTGTTAAATGATGTTGTGCCAGGATATCCACAACACTTATCGTAACCTCGACCTGCGAGCGCGGATCCTTTAAGAGCGACATTCGCCATCTAAACTACTATTAGCTCTGAGCGGAAATTCTCAACTCGCCGATTCGTTCGTGCATTCGTGCGGCCGATCTTAGTTCAGAGCGCCGGTTCCCTCTTGGACAAACACTGTGCTGCTTCCGAAACCGTGCTTCTCCCAGGCATCGAGGGGATAATCTATAAATTCCTTTAAAAGCAGGGTTCCCTTGACGGACTGCGCTATCCGTGTCGGCATGATCACATACAGCCGGCCTCGCACTCTGCCGCGATACGTCCGTGCCAAGATGGTTGCATCGGATTCAAACTTGATATGGTTTGACAGAATCCGGGCGCTTGGCGAAAAAGCGCAAGCGACGTCCGGTGAGGGAAGGACAAAAAGAGCATCACGCCCCTCGCGTGCGAATGCGGCTCTGGCAAACTCGATGGTGCTCTCATCGACGCTGGCTTGATGTGTTCGGCTGTAGTGATCGATCTCTCCTTGCTTCGTGGACCAGGCACGATGGGCAAACGCAAAACAACCGTAGAAGGACATGAAACCACAAAGAGCGCCTACGGCCAAGCGAGTCACTGAGTTCCGTGGCAGACGGTCGGCTACTGCTAGTACGCACACGAAAATTAGCATTCCAGCCGCACGCAGGTGCCGCTCTTCCAAACTTACATCTCCTCCGTGCAAGAAAATCGCGCTCATGGCCAATGCACAGACACCATAGAAGCCGGCAGTGATCTTCAAGAGTCGACTCAGATTCGCGTCACCAGCCCATTGTTGCCAACCCTTTAGGATTACCGTCAAGAAAAGGAGCATGGGCGGTAGGAGGAACCATAGAATTGCGGCGGGGAGGCGACCCTCGATAGGATCATCCAACGCTGACCGCCGCAGTAGTGCCGCCAGCATATCTCCCCACGAAATCCCGGCACCCCACGGCGCAGCCAGCGCGAAAAAGACATCGCCAATGCGAAATGACCATCCGGTCCCGCTTGCCGGGGTTGTCCCGCGCGAAAACCATGCAACGTAGAGCGATCCAAAAGCCAAGCTCGCTCCAACGGCACCGGCCACCATACCAGCGGTGATCCGCCGCAGACGTTCGAGAGCCTCGACAGCGCCAGTAAGAAGGGCTGCGCTGGCCACCATCACTCCGGTTAGCTTTGCGAGGAAGGCTATCCAAACTGCAAGGCACGCCAGCCCAGCGGCCCGAAGAACACTCATGGAGGGAACACAGCAACCCGTCAGGATGAGCCACGGCGTAATACCTTGCAGCAGGATTTCGCCGCCATTGTAGATGCCAAAGGGTAGCGTCGAATATCGAAAGGTGGCAATGAATGCCACCACGAGCGTTGCCGTTCGCGGACTGAGCGCGAAGTGTTTGGCAACCTGAATCCAGCCGAGAAGGCAGCACAGCAGAGAGGCGCTGGCGGTAATGGTAAGCGCCGTGCCGAGCCGAACGCCAAGCAGAGTCAAAATGCCCGGAATCAAATACTGCCCCGGACTCCACCAGGTTACATGGCTGGCCTGATCGCGAGAAATGTCTGCCGGGTCCGGGCTGATTATGGTGTTGATCGGACCGCCCGCTGCAAGAGTCCGCCACTCCTGCATGCCCCAGCCCGCGTCATGCGACAGTGAGGGTGGGACAAGCAAGCCCGTGAGCGTAAGCAGTCCACAAAGGATGAATGCCAAAACTGTCGCGCGGTGGTAATCGGCCGGGCGCGCTCGAACCACGTTAAGGCTTGTCGCTTCAGCCATTTGGCTCACCATACATCTCCTTCGAATTCAAGCCTAATTTAGAAAGCATTTATGAAGTCAGGTGTTTCAGAGGATTTTCCGGGAGTTTTTCGGTATCCTTCTAATCGTTGCCGGGCGAAACCCCAGGCTGGCCTCGCGCCAGATAGCAAACAGGAGCGCGAGCGTCTATCTCTAATCCGAAAGCGCCACACCATTCTCACTAGGCCAGTTGTAACCCTTGCGGTCCACACTCGGGAAAAGAGCTGGACCGATTCATTCGCGCATTCGTGCGGCCCATCTTAGTTGAGGGCGCCAGTTCCCTCTTGAACAAACACTGTGCTGCTTCCGAAACTGTGCTTCTCCCAGGCATCGAGGGGATAATCTATAAATTCCTTTAAAAGCAGGGTTCCCTTGACGGACTGCGCTATCCGTGTCGGCATGATCACATACAGCCGGCCTCGCACTCTGCCGCGATACGTCCGTGCCGAGACGGTTGCTTCCGACTCGAACTCGATAAGATTTGACAGAATCCGGGCGCCCGGCAGGAACACGCAGGCAATCTCTGCTGACGGAAGCACAAAGACCGAGTCACGCCCCTCGCGTGCAAATGCGACTTTTGCAAACTCGATGGCTTGCCTATCGACGATGGGTTGACGGGTGCGGCTATAGCGATCGATTTCTCTTTGCTTCGTCGACCAAGCACGATAAGCGAGCGAAATACCGCCGTAAAGCGCCATGAATACACTTAAAATGCCCACAGTGAAACGATGAACGGACTTCTGTGGCAGCCGGCCAACTACTGCTAGTACGCATACAAAGATTAACGTTCCAGCCGCGCGCAGGTGTCGATCTTCGAAATTTACGTCTCCTCCTTTTAAATAAATCGCGCTCATAGCCAACGCACAAACAGTATAGAAGCAGGCTGTGATCATTAGAAGTCGGCTTAGATTCGCGTCATTGGCGCGCAAGTGCCAACCCTTCAGGATTACCGTCGCAAAAACTAGGACGGGAGGCAGGAAGAACCATACAATCGCGGAGGGGTCGCCACCGGTGATCGGGCGTGCGTCGAAGGTAGCGACTTCGCCATGCAATACTGACCGCCGCAGTAACGCCGCCAGAATATCCCCCCAAGAAATCCCGGCACCCCAAGGTGCAGCCAGCGCGAAAAAGACATCGCCAAAGCGAAATGACCATCCGGTCCCGTTTGCCGGGGTTGCCCCGCGGGAAAACCATACAACATAGAGCGATCCAAGAGCCAAGCTCGCTCCAACGGCACCGCCCACCATGCCAGCAGTGATCCGCCGCAGACGTACCAGGGCCTCGACTCCGGCAGCAAGAAGAACTGCGCTAGCTACCATCACTCCGGTTAGCTTTGTGAAGAAGGCTATCCAAACTGCAAGGCACGCCAACACTGCGGCCCAAGCAGGGCGCATCGAGGGAACTGCGCAACCTGCCAGGATGAGCCAGGGCGTAATCCCTTGCAAGAGGATTTCCCCGCCATTATAAAGGCCAAAGGGTAGCGTCGAGTACCGAAAGGTGGCAATAAATAGCACCGCAAGCGTTGCCGTTCGCGGACTGAGCGCGAAGTGTTTGGCAACCTGAATCCAGCCCAGGAGACAAATCAGCAGCGAGACGCCAACCGTAATCGTAAATGCCGTGCCCAGCCGAATGCCGAGCAGAGTGAAAATGCCCGGCATCAAATACTGCCCTGGACTCCACCACGTTACAAGCGTAGCCCGATCGCGGGAAATGTCCGCCGGGTCCGGCGTAATGATGCTGTTGATGGGGCCGCCGGCTACGAGGGTCCGCCATTCCATCGTGCCCTGACTCGGGTCCTGTGACAGGGATGGCGGAACAAGAAGGCCCGAGAGCGTAAGAAGTCCACAAAGGATGAATGCCAAAACTGTCGCGCGGTGGTAATCGGCGGTGCGCGCTCGTACCACGTTAACACTAGTCGGTTCAGCCGCTCGGCTCATGCACCTTGTCCTCCTTCGAATTCCCAAGCCTAATTGCTGTCCAAAGCATTTATGAAGTCACTTGTTTCAGAGGATTTTCCGGGAGTTTTTCCTTATCCTGCTAGTCGCGTTGCCGGGCGAAACCCCAGGTTGGCCTCGCGGCAGATACAAACAGCAGCGCGAGCATCTATCTCTAATCCGAAAGCGTCACACCCTTCCCACTAGGCCTGTTGTAACCCTCGCGGTCCACACTCGGGAAAAGAGCTGGGCCGAAGGCAGGCAGAAGCAGATACGACTTCTTCAGGCTACAGAATAGATTGAACTTGACGATGTACCAAAGTGCGGCAACGCCATCCTTTGTGCCGATCTTCTTTCCCTCTTCGTAAGTCCGGCCAAAGTACGAGATCGGTACTTCGTAGAGGCGGCAGCCTAGCTTGGCGACCTTTGCCGTAACCTCAATCTCGAATCCGAAACCATTACTCGTGATTCTCATCTCGCGGATGATGTCGCCCCTGAAGGCTTTGTATCCAGTCTCGACGTCGGTCAAGTTTACATTCGTGAAAAGGTTCGAAAGGAAGGTCAGTCCCTTGTTGGCAAGATAGTGATAGAAGTACAACACCCGTGCAGTCCTACGAACTAGGAAACGCGATCCGTAAACAACGTCAGCCTCACCAGCGAGAATGGGTGCGACCACTTCCCCGATATCCGACGGGTCGTACTCTAAATCGGCATCCTGCACGATCACGATGTCGCCTCGGGTGCTCGCGAAGCCGGTTTTCAAGGCTTCCGTCTTTCCGCGGTTCGTTGGCTGGTGTAGCACCTTAATCTTCGGATGTAGGCGAGCCAGTTCTTCGGCAACTTTGCCTGTGGCGTCGCTGGAACAATCGTTAACGATCACCACTTCGAGAAGGTGCGGAACCTTCAGGACTCTCTGCACCACGGTCTCCAACGTACTCTCTTCGTTGTAGGCAGGTATCACAATGGATAAACATTCAGGTTGCTGCATAGCGATCCCTCCGACGCCCGCCCAGTCTACACTTCGCTAAGGCGTAGAATTTCCCAGTATTCCGAAGACTAACGTGAGCGGTGTGGCCGAGGCACGTCCTCTCAAGACCTTCTTGCATCGATTCTCCTTCCGCATCCTTTCTCTGGTATAGCGAAACGAGGCGCAATCCGGGTACTTGCGGTCAACCGGAGAAGCTCTTCACCCATGAGGAAACTGTATTCTTCAGAGCTCACGGGATGTGTCTCCACTTCGACCGTAAACTGGTTCGCCAGGGAGAATATTCGCTTTAGGCGGCTGGGCGGATCCAGCGGTGGCAGGGAGAACAAAAAGTCGACGATACGGTGCCGCCGAGCCAGCCTGTGGTCTACGGCCTTGCGATAGAGTCGGTTCGCCAGGCTCTTCTCTCCGGGTTGAAATGAGAAGTTTCGCCGAACAAGGGTTCCAGACGGGAGTAGTCGCCCAAGAAGCACATTGGCGCAGAGATGCATGTGATGGTGGCCGTCGATTCGGTCCGGCTCGGCACCGTAAAGTTTACGATACTCATCAATCTGCGCCGCTACCGCGTAGTCGAATTGATCTCTTAGCAGCGGGTTGAAAACTGTTCGGGCAAATCGATTCCCTTTCAAGTACCTGACGAGTTGCTGTTGTTGGTCTGCAAGCCCCGCAGGGCAATTCGCGGAGGTAAAGTTCGTTGTCAGGTTAAGATGCAGTCCAGCATCAATTCCCTGTTCCTTCGCGACTTCTGCGGCTCTGGCGGAGTCCTCCATGAAGACCATAGCGCTGACGGACGAGACGGTTCCATGCGCAGTGCACTCGCGGATACGCTGAGTCGTTTCGAAGTTGCATCCCCAATCATCAGCATTGATGATTAGTCGTCCCGCACGAGTCCCGGCGCCGTTGTTATAGGAGGCAGGCAACATTGAAACGGCTTCGTGTGGCGCTTTCAAACTAGATGGCAAAAGCTATACTCCAAATCCGCAAATAAACTAAGACGCAGTTGCATCTGAGTTCGGCGAACTTCCCTTGCCTGATAGAAAATTGCGGATTCGCTGCATCTGCTCGCCTCTCCGGAATTTTATGAGCTCAGGAGAAATCGGGCGCTCTGCGCGTGTAGCGAACGCCCAAAGATAACCCGCCAAAAGGGTGAGTCCACCAATCACGAACGGCCGCTTGCTCATCTGGTAGCAGGTCCTGAACAATTCCCACAGCGGGTGTCCACCCAATGCATAGTCCAGTGACCCGGTCTTAAATCGAACTTTAAACGTGCCGCGCTCCGCGGTCCCCATCGGTCGATGATGTAACGACATTTTCCCAGTAAACGTCCGGGTCTTCCACCCTTTCATTCTCGCCGTGAGGACCGCGATGTGATCAATGCCACCGCCCCTCACTGGCTTGTATCCCCCAATATCTTCGAAACACTGGCGCCGGAACAACTGGCAGGCGCCCGACACATGTTCGATGCTGACGAAGCGATAGTCGTAAGTTTTGTTGGGGCCGTCCTGAAAAGGAGTGCCAACTAATCCGAGTGCAGAATTTTCATTGAGCTTCCCAACCAAGAAGGAAAAGTATTCGTTGTCAAACGAGAGGTCGCTGTCAAGGCTGCCAATAACATCGTAAGGGAGTCCCTTGACCTTGTCATATCCGGCGTTGAATGCATACACTTTCCCAGCAAAATGCCGCTCGCGGCGTTCTGGCATTCGCACCAGTTCTATCCATGGATTTTCAGCCAAATATTTGGTTACAATGTCGTCCGTACCGTCGGTCGAACCGTCGCTGACGATGACCCATTTGGCAGGTCGGAACGTCTGTGCGACCACGGACTTGATGGTCAGTTCAATGAACTGTGCCTCATTCCGTGCGGGGGTAATAAGAACGTAAGAAGGCAGTGTCAGCATGCTGGAGCCAAAGCGGCTGAACCGTGAAGTTGTGGGCGGTTCGCTGCGCTGGTTTCGCCCAGGAGCATGGACATTGCCAGAAGCATCCATGCCTGAGACCATCTCATATAAGAAGTGCGGATCGTGCCCACTCGCAACACCCGATAGTAGAAAAAGCCCCGATCATCCCACATGTGATTCATAGCCCATTTGAACACCGAACGTGCCAGCGCGATATTGTCCGGGTCAATATCTTTGAACGCCAGAAGCGTTATGATGCTTTCCGCCACACAATGAATATCCATAGGATAATCGCGGTCATGAAAGTATCTGACTGCACCGTCCTCGCGGAAAAAACGAGCTCGGTAGAATTCGTAGCCGCGCCGGACAGAGGATTCGAACTCGGTTGTCTCGCCATACCGGCCTAAGGACTGCAGCGCACGAAGATTGTATCCGGTGTGGAAATTGTCAATCCACTGCTGTGACGGCGCCTCCCCGTAGAGCCACGAGCCATCCGCGCGCTGCTTTGAGACCGAGCAGCGGGTCACCCGGAGGGCAGGTCCCAGGAATTTCTCGTCGGTCGTGTGCTTGTACACGCGGCACAAGAAAGCAGCGGCAAGGAAATTCGCGTTATGGGTTCGACTCCGGACGGAAGGTTGAGGATAGCTGAAACCGGCAACTGCGCTTCCCTCGGTCCAATAGAGTTCATTTACGATGTACTCTGCCGCGCTTACTGCCATTTCAAGGCACATGGAATCGCCGATCTGATCATACGCATCCATCAATGCCGAAGCGACGAAGGTTGTGCATACCAGATTCGGAGCTCCTGTGGGCACTACCTCGTTCCTGGTCTGCCACGGAAAACTGTAGCCCCAACACCAATAAGAGACGTCAGGAGACCTTTTCGAAGCAATCAACTTGATCATTTTCTTGATAAGGTCTTCCCTGTCGGAAAGGTGCTCCGAGGACATCATCAGAAATGAGGAGAGAAATACCGCCAGCGCCTTGGGATTTTGTGTCTTGGGAATCCCCAGTAGGCCGCGCACATTCAACGGGCTCCGCTTGAGCGCCTGGGTCATCACAATTCGCGGGATCTTTGCGTCGAGGACCGGAAACATATTAAACAACTTGCTGTTCAAGGCATCGTACGGATCGTGACCAGCCCAATCATTCTGGCGGCAATACGCCAAAAGCTTCTGGAGCGTGTCGCACACATTGTATTCGTTATTCGAACTTTTCTTATTGGCCATGACGTGACTTAGGAGGTCCCGCTGTTAAACCAAAGTTGGTCGCAAAGAGTGTTTTTGGTTGGTCCCAACTCGCACCAACACTTCCACGATGCGCGTGGCCGCCTTGCCATCCCAATGCAT
The DNA here is from genome assembly GCA_035602135.1 of Candidatus Dormiibacterota bacterium. GTDB lineage: Bacteria > Acidobacteriota > Terriglobia > Acidiferrales > UBA7541 > Acidiferrum. The sequence goes on along the minus strand of DATNMX010000044.1, from coordinate 340,592 downwards.
GGGAACACTTACGTTCGCTTTTCTCTGAGATTGGGTCCGAATCGCAGCTCGAATACTTTCCCGGCTTGTTCCAGCAATGATGTTTGTGCCCTTCTCCACGGTAACAGGCCTCTCGGTGTTCTCCCTGACTGTGACACAAGGGATACCAAGGCACGTGGTTTCTTCTTGGATGCCCCCCGAATCCGTGACGACAATCGATGCATTCTTCATTAAGCAAAGAAAATCCAAGTACCCCAGAGGGTCGATCAGAGTCATTCCGCCATGGCTCCCACCGGGTTCTTGCCGGGCACAAGTAACATTTTTGGCGTCCACGTCAACATTCAGATCAATCCCAAATTCCTTGCTGCGTTTCCGTGTGCGCGGATGAACTGGAAAAATGATGGGGCATTCTTTCCCCAGTTCCTGAAGCCCATCAAGAATGTTCTGCAGCGAGTCTCGATTGTCGACGTTGGCTGGCCGGTGGAGTGTGAGAAGGGCATAACGCGCCACCTTTTTGCCCTCGCCATTTTGTCCTGGTTGTGACCTAAGGCCTAACTCGTCCAGTTTGGTGGAGGAATCTGCTTTGCCTTTCAAGGCAAGCAATGAGTCAATCATGGTGTTGCCGACAAAGTGCATGATTTCCGGCGAAATTCCCTCTCGGTTCAGGTTTGTCAACCCGCTCTCTTCGGTAACAAACAACAGGTCAGAGACGTGATCGGTCACAATCCGGTTGATCTCCTCTGGCATCGTGCGATCAAATGAACGTAATCCCGCTTCCACATGCGCAATTAAAGGCCGGGTACCAGCACTATCAAACGAGACCTTGGAAGTGACCAAGGCACAAGCCACTGTGGAGTTCACATCGCCAACAACAATCACAACGTCGGGCTTCTCGGTCATCACAATTTCTTCATATTTCTTCATGATCTCGGCAGTTTGTGCAGCATGTGTGCCGGAACCAATACCCAGGTGAACATCGGGCTTGGGAAGAGCAAGATCGCTGAAGAAAGAACCGGACATGATTTCATCGTAGTGTTGTCCCGTATGGACGAGCACATGTTGAAGTTGTACTGTCGTCCCATGACCATCCGCAGCCGCGTCTTCGGTGATTTTTCGGTTATGCGCGTTGATCGCGGAAATGATCGGCGCAACTTTCATGAAATTAGGTCGTGCGCCTACTACGGTCAGAATCTTCACGTTGTGCTCCTAACGATCGAAATTTCGTCGTTTTTCGCGAAACTATTTGACGTGAATCCAGAAAGCCGTTCGCAAGCACGACAGGAAGCCGGTCACCTTTGATGACCAGCTTGGATGAAATCAACAATGGGGAAATGCCGTTGCCTGTCGGAGATTTACTCGAACTGTCGTGACGTGCGCGACCTTCAGGTGATAGTTTTGTTCTTTGCGGCGTCTATTTTCGATTCGAGAATTTTCACGATGTTTTCAATGATCACTTGCAGGGTAGCCTGCTTCGCGTTCCCCGGAGCATCAGGGCGGGTTCTCCGCACAAGGGCAATTTTGGTTCGAACCTGCTCAACGCTTTCGATCAGTGTCAAGCGGCCTTGTTCTGCCAAATAGTGATCGACGGCTCCTATTCTTCCTCTGAATATGCTGTAGACAGGAACACCGAGAGCAGCCGCCTCGCGGTTCATAGTTCCCCCACCACTAACAACGAGATCCGAAAACCAGATCAGATTAAGTCCGTCTATGGCGTGATCCGGGACAACGATTTTCCGGCTGGTAATCCACTTATCCCAACTCTTTCGCAGACCAAGAGCCTGGCGATCGTTTCTGGGTAGCAGAACCACGCGCGTTCCTGGCTGTTCCATAAAATAAGACATGGCAGCATCAAATAGCAACTCAGCCTCGGGATTGTGATAGTGCGCCTCAGTAGCCGGAGGTCGTACAGTGATCATGAGTTCATCAGCACCAATTCTGAGTTCTGAACGCAAATTTGGATCTGGCCTAAACCTGGGCACGTAGACATCTTCTTTCAAACCGGGATATGTCATATGGCGATCGCCTGCTTCATTCTCGACTCGATCCGCGAGATATTCCGGCGTGACGTACCAGATGGTATGGAAAAAGCTCAGCTTGTTCGAATACTCATAGTCATACATCACTACGGTCGGAATTCCAAGTAGAACACTCGCCAGCGCCTGAGCACGTGAACCATGTGAAACCGCCAGATTAGGTTTGTTTCGAATAACTGTAGGCAGAAGACTTGCTACACGCGCAAACGTTCCCAAGACTTTAAGCACGAGATTCTTACCCCAGTGGCTGCCGATAACTTCACAGTCCAGATGGTGGAGTTTGAGAAGGTCACAAACTTGGTATGAATTCCGAGCTGTCAGCAGCACCTGAAAGCCTCGGTTGCGGAGTTCATCAATGATCGGATGAAAGAACGGAACATGCGGTGAGTTGTCCAAGTCGATCCAAATCTTCTTGGATACCCTCCTCGCAGCGGGTCGAACCGTTTCACTCATGACCGATTCTAATCTCTCCTTCACTATCTTGACTTTACATAGGTGTAAACAAGAATCAGAGAATGTCCAGACATCTCGTGGCTGGAATTTCGCTGCGTCAAATTTCGGAAATGATAAACTCTTGCGCTATGCTACCAAGCTTGTTTTATCGATACGTTCGAATTCATCATCTGTGCTCCCTTGAAAGTCGAAGCTGCTGGCTTCGGTGACCGAAGGCCGGGCAAATTATGCTTGCCTACCGCTGCCTTGCATCATCGTGACGTTGTGATTGACCAGCTTGTGAAACCACTGCGGGATGTGCATCCAATCGTACCCGCCAAGTAGTTTTGCTTTCAAAAGTTCTAGATTGTCCCAGGAGTTTACGCCCAGACGCGGTAGGAAGTAGGGATTGCTGTCACGATGCGCTCTTCCGATGATGTTGGAAACACCATTTTTGAAGCCGTGGTTTTCCAACGTATCGCCAAGAAAACGCGCAAAGTCGCGGTCTTCCTCAGGAAATGGGAATGGATACGAAAACGATTCAACTGCAACGCCGAGTTTTTGTTCAATTACTTCCTTGGAATATCCGAGTTCGTAGTCGATCTGCTCAGGTTCCATGGAGCGCAGATCGGGATGAGTAACCGTGTGCGACCCGAAACTCATGCCCTCTTTATGGAGTTCGCGAACGTCCTGCCAAGTCAGGTAGTCCACACCCTCGAAGCGCATGGGCGTCTCATGGATGCGATCCGTGGCAAGAAAGATCGTCGCCGTAAGTCCGCACTGTTTCATGATGGGAAGGCCGTGGGTGAATACATCCCGATACCCATCATCGAAGGTGATTACCACTCTCTTGCTCATGTCTTGGGCATTGGAAAGTCCATCGACCATTTCCGGGAGATCTACCGAATGGTAGCCCGCGTTTCGGAGCCAACGCATCTGCGTGGAAAAAATCTCCGGGCTTGTGTTGATCTGATAATAGGGATGCGATAGACCAAAAAGATTTGTAGAGATGCTGTGATACACGAGAATTGGCACACATGCCCGATTACCCCGCCCCATTAGCTGAGTTAGAGGTGAACACAAATAGAGTGTAAGGAAGCGATCCAATCCAAGCATGGTTACAAGCTGTTCAGGTGCACTTGCGCTGTGTGGGCCTTCGCACGTGCGTGGGGTTTACGGCAAGCTAGGAGACGCGGGCAGCTGCGAACTCTTTCACTTTTCTCGCAACTTCGTTCAGTTGTTTCTCTTGTAGCTGCGGATACATCGGTAGCGACACAATTTCTGCCGCAACGCGCTCGGTAATAGGAAAATCACCCTTTTTGTAGTTCAGGTGCTGGTAGGCCTTCTGCAGGTGGAGGGGAATAGGATAGTGGATGCCGGAGCCGATTCCCGCCTCAGACAAATAGGTTTGGAGCGCTTCGCGATCCTGCACGCGCACAACGTAGAGGTGATAGACACCCTTTGTCCAGTCTGCTTCCACCGGAATCACAACCGCGCTTTTTGCTTCCGCCAACAGTTCGTGGTAGCGATGCGCCAGGGCCCGGCGGGATTCATTCCACTCTGCCAAGCGACGGAGCTTCACAGAAAGCCAGCCCGCTTGGATGGAATCGAGTCGGCCATTGTAACCCTCGATGTCGTGATAGTACTTCTTGGCTTGACCGTGGTCGCGGATCATCTTCATGCGCCGGCCCATAGCTTCGTTGTTGGTAGTAGTAGCGCCAGCTTCTCCACAAGCTCCCAAGTTCTTCCCAGGGTAGAAGCTGAAAGCTGCGGCAAGGCCCATTGATCCGGCCTTCTTCCAGACTCCGTCTCTTTTCGAAAAATATTCAGCCCCGTGCGCCTGACAAGCGTCCTCGATTATGGCGACGTTGTACTTGGATGCCAACTCCAGGATGGAATCCATGTCGGCCGTTTGTCCGTAAAGATGTACCGGAACAACAGCGGCGATACGCTTTTTCGACTGGCGTTCCATTAGCCGCCCATTCTTGCTATCGAATTCGCAGCGTATTTCAAAGTATTCGCGTAGTCTCTCCGGATCCATCGTATAGGTGGACTCATTTATGTCTACGAATGCGATTTGTGCTCCGGACTGTGAAATAGCTTCCGTTGTTGCGATGAACGTGTGGGGCACGGTGACAATAATGTCCCCCGATCCGATTCCTGCAGCCATAAAAGCGAAGCGAAGCGCATCGGTGCCGCTGTTAACCCCCACACAATAACGTGCATCACAAAATCGGGCAAATTCACGTTCGAATTCCTCCACCATCGGGCCGCCGATGAAGCCAGCGGTGCTAAACACTCTTTTGGCAACCGCTAATAGCTCGGACTCTAATTCCTGATGCGGTGTCACGAGATCCAGGAACGGAACTCTCGTCGTGGGCGTCATCGGGTTATTTTTTTCTCCTCTGAAATGAAGCGCAAAAACTTTGCCGGATTCCCAGCAACAATGGCATTATCAGGAACATCTTTAGTCACGACACTGCCAGCACCGACGATAGCGTTTTCACCGATGGTAACGTTGCTCAATATAGTTGAACCCGAACCTATTGATGCCCCCCGGCGCACGCGTGTCTTTTCCACCTTCCAATCGGTTTCGGTTTGAAGTTCGCCGCCGGGCGTCGCTGCCCTTGGATATGAATCATTGATGAAGGTTACGCTGTGACCGATGAAAACGTTATCTTCCACATCCACACCTTCGCAGATAAAAGTGTGACTGGAAACTTTACAGCGCTGTCCAATACGAGCATTCTTCTGAATTTCGACGAACGCTCCAATCTTCGTTTCATCTCCCACTTCACACCCATACATATTGATGAATCTAGAGAGCCTGACATTTTTCCCGAGTTTGACGTCCGCTGCGATGCACAAGAAATCATTCACGGCATCACCGTCTCGCCCCGGGTACGGACAGACTTGTCAGCAGCCTCCAGAATGCGCACAATGCGGAGCCCAGCGACACCATCATTGAAGGGGGTCTTGTTCTCTTCAATACACTGGAGGAAATACGCTGTTTCAGCGCGTAACGCTTCCACTTGTTCAACTTGTGGAGCCCACATGTCACCTGAGCGGTAGCTGACGAGCAGATCGTGCAGTCCTCCCGGATTCGACATGCTTACACCCTTATCGTAAACCTTGATCTTTTCGTCGGCGTCGAGGTCGTTCCACATCAACATTTTCTTCTCACCGCCTATCAGCGTGGTACGAACTTTCACCGGGGACAGCCAGTTTACGTTGATATGAGCAATGATTCTTCTTGGGAAGTAGACCGTGATAAACGCGACATCCTCTACGCCGTTGAGATGACATTCTCCAGTAGCTACCACGGCTTCTGGCTTCTCGCGAATTATGTGATCCATGATCGAAAGATCATGTGGTGCAAGGTCCCAAATAACGTTGACATCGTGCTGGAACAATCCGAGATTAACGCGAAGCGAATCGTAATAATATAAATCGCCAAGCGATCCTTCATCAACGAGCTGCCGGATCTTTTTCACGGCGCCGGTAAAAAGGAAGGTATGGTCCACCATGATCTTTAAGTTCTTGCGATCAGCAAGCTCGATGAGTTCTTCTGCCTGCGCGACACTGCAGGTGAATGGCTTTTCCACGAAGACATGTTTGCCATTCTCAAGAGCCTTTTTTGCAAGGTCGTAGTGTGTCCAGACAGGGGTCACCACGGCTACAACATCGATGATCGGCGATTTCAACACTTCACGCTCATCCGCGGTGAATTGCATCGCCGGGTAAACCTTATGAAGGCGGTCTTGAGACTTGGGATTCTTATCACAGACCAGCACGACTTCGGACGAATCATGAGACTGAAAATTCCGAACGATGTTCGGACCCCAATAACCGTAACCAATAACGCCGATGCGAATCATGCGTCTCCTCAAAATCCTTGGTTTACTGCTTGGCCGGAGAATGTGGAACAGGAACGATATTTATCCGACCGTGGCATGAACTGGGAACCGTGTCAACCCTGCGCCACTGGGGTTGTATAGGGAAGTCGTGAGAGCGGTGAATTCGGGCCGTTGGGGACGTCCGGATGGGAACTCCTCGGATGCTAGTGAGCGCCTTCCCCCGTAAAAACCGCTGATGGGGTCTGGACGAGTATCTTCAAGTCAAGCCATATGGACCACCCGCGCGCATACTTAAGATCAAGGCGCACCATATCGTCAAAACGTGTCCGGCTGCGGCCTCTGACCTGCCACAAACCCGTTATCCCGGGCTTAATCTCCAGGACGCGCCGGCGATGCCATACGTCGTAAGATCGAAATTCATAGGCGACTGGAGGGCGCGGTCCGACTAGGGACATTTCGCCACAAAGTACGTTCCAGAACTGAGGCAATTCATCAAGACTGGTTTTTCGGAGAAAACGTCCGGCGCGTGTCACCCGTGGGTCTTTTTGAATTTTGAATATCGGCTTCTTGCCTTCCTCGGTAGCTCCGTCAATTTGGCCAGCGATGAACTGATTTACGTACTCCTGATGAATTTGCGGATCGCAATTGGTGTACATGGAACGAAACTTCAAAAACGTAAAGGTCTGACCATACTGCCCTAGCCGTTCCTGACGGAAAATTATCGGTCCTTTGGATGTTAACTTGATGATTACCGCAATTATAAATAAAACAGGTGAGAACACTAGTAGCGCGGCTGTGCTCCCCAGAATATCTATCGCCCGCTTGACACCAAGTTCAAGTTTTCTAGAGTCTTCTTTACGAGAAATATCCGGGTACAGGGCGACGTTGACAGGGGGGTTACTCTCACCCTCTCCAAATTCTTCAGGATAGAAGTGGAAGGAAACTGAAATCATGGAACTTTTTTCTTTGCCTACAATTTGTTGAAATGCCGAGCGAACCTTTGCGAGCAGCCGATCATTCACTATTTTGGGAGAGCTATCTCCCAATTCCGTAGCGATGACTCCGATTAGGTTATTTTCGAGATACCAACCAAGGATATCGGTTTCCCTTGTCGAGTTCGTCAGGGCTGAAGCAATCTTTGACAGTGTGCGATTCTTTTGGCCGTCGTCGAGAGCTCGCTTTACATCGACCAGCATGAGGACAAAGCGCTTTTGCGCCCGCTCAGCACGCCGGCGTTCCAGGTATAGCATTGAGACGAAGGCGTCTTCGCTCAGCAAGGAGCGTGCCGGCTCATTGCCTACACTTGAGACAGCGATCTGTTCTTTGACTTGTTCTTTGACTTGTTCTTTGACTTGTTCTTTGATTTGAACATTGGTCTGGCTTAAGTGACTCTGCAAATCAGCCTTCACGACGCTCATTACTATTCGCCTGAACTCAGTTGCCATACCAGGTCTCCGATTCTAAGTAGCCACCGGCAAAGCATCGGGATGCGCAATCCCTCTGGCAGCCATTCGTTGCTGCCGCTCTGTTAACGGTGTTAACCAGGCCAGATCGACTTCCATAGCCACCGAGCGTTGCAATAATGTGACTGATAGAACTACACGGTGGTTCCCCTTGAAATTGATCAGGATACCTTCCAATCCACTGAGGTTCCCATAGGTTACCCGCACGCGCTCCCCGACTTCGAGGTAAGGCCACGGTTGTTTCTGTACCCCCGAGGCCACGGCCAGTTGCAGTGCTCGGATCTCATCGTCCGATACAGGGACTGGTATGGGCCCGGTTCCCAAAATCTGGAGCACGCCTGGAGTGGAGATTAGCGGCCTCCGTTGCTGGAAATCGAACCGACAAAACAAGTATCCAGGAAAGAGTGGCTGTTCCAGTTCTTTTCGCCTGTCCGACCAGTTCCGGATGCACTTGTACTTTGGTAGAAGGCATTCATAGCCTTGTCCAATGATTTGCGAGGCAACGTAGTTCTCCTTGCGGGATCGGACCTGGAGGGCGTACCAAGATAACTTCGTCAAGGAACCGTCTTCCATGCTTCCCAGTAGAACGTCCAAGAGTTCGCCCCTCCTCAGGATTAACAACCTTTCGCGGCAGGCTATCGCCCTTACACTCACACCCGGCGGTCACTACTAATAGGGCAATTACCATGCCAGTCGGTTCTGCCGAAAGAGGGTTGAACGGTGGCGGGATCCGTGGCTATTCGATTGATTTTAAATAGTTTAGCATGTGATACCATTCTCAACTGAAGGGTGACGAGACGGGTATGAGAAATCGCATACCTTAATGTTCCAAACTGTTTCCGGACCCTGGCTAAATTCATGTACCCATTTCTAGTGCAATCTCAAGGGTTTACTGTATCTTACGGCAGCATCCCTTGTGGTCTGCGGCATTCTCTCAGATGCTAAAATTATTGAAGCAGGGGGCAAGAAAATCGGGCACATTCTAGGTATGATCGATCTGGTCGCGTCTCGAACACGCTTGGGGTTTGTGCCCATGCGGAAGGTCGCGCTGTCCACGTTTTCTTGCGGTTAGGAAGGTAGTTTTGAGCTCCAGTGCAAATGGTCAAATAATGCGATGGCTCGCCGGACTCGGCTGGTTTCTGGGCTGTATTTTTCTTTTCTGGCAACCGCTCCGCTCACTGTTTGTGTTGGCCGTGCACAGTGGCGATTCCTCACACATTCTCCTTATCCCATTGATTTCAGGATGGCTGCTCTATCTCGACCGCAACGAAATCCAGGGAGTGCTTGCATACGATTTCATCGCAGCCGCAATCTTTCAGATCCCTGGAATCCTGCTGAAACTTTTCGCAACATACAGCCCGCTGCCGGACCCAAGTGAACGCCTGACCGTGAATGTGCTCGCGTTTTTGTTTTTTCTCGTCGCTGGGTATGTTGCCTTTCTAGGTCGGACCACCGCCAGAAAGACTTGGTTTGCCCTCGCTTTTCTACTTTTCGCGGTTCCTTTGCCCAATGTTCTGATTAATCCGTTGATCTACGGACTACAAGCAGGCTCGGCTGCAGTGGCGGGTGTCCTTTTTGATTTAAGTGGAGCTCCCGTCTTGCGTGAAGGTCTTATCTTTCGTCTACCGACGATAAGCATCGAAGTTGCTCAGGAGTGCAGCGGAATACGCTCGAGCATGGCCCTGATCATCCTGGCCGTGCTCATCTCACATTTTTCTTTTCGACCTTTTTGGAAGAAGACCGTTTTTGTAGTCGCTGGCCTCTTGATGATGCTCATCAAGAACGGCATACGGATAGCTACACTCACTCTTCTCGCGAATTATGTGGATCCCGACTTTTTGTATGGGCGTCTGCACCACCAGGGAGGCGTGGTCTTCTTCCTGTTCGGCCTGGGTTTGTTGATTCCCCTGTATTGGTGCCTTAGGCGCGGTGAACCTGGCACGGAGAAGCAAACGAGTCCGCTGACTCCAGCAGGTTGAGGTTCAATCTAGAGTTTCATTGGTGAGCCGCGTAGACTCTTGCTCCGAGCTTATTGGCTCGCTTGCCGTGTGGTCTGCTTTTTCCGCAGGATACCCGTAATAGTATCCTCCGTAGCCCTCTTGCTTTTCGACGCGGTTGAGCACAACACCTAGCAAATTCTTATTGCGAAACTCGGCCGAGGCCTTTTCCGCAACTTCAAAATCGGTGCTGCCCGCGCGGACTACAAAAAGGACCCCGTCGCACACATCGGCCAGAACACTTGCGTCGTGCACGGCGAGAGCTGGCGGCGTGTCTAGAAGGATCCAGTCAAACATGCGTGACATATTGTCCAGCAAAAGTTTCATGCGGTCACCATGCAGGAGCTCGCTGGGGTTCGGCACGCTGCGCCCACCGGGGATCAGGCACAAATTTCGTTCCCGCCCCACCTGCGTAATCTGCGCTTCATCCGCCTCGCCCCGCAAATAGTCAGATAGCCCGGGCAGTTCCGGCGCCCCGAAGGGAAGATGGAGGCGCGAGGTACGCAGGTCCGCGTCAATGAGCAGGACGCGGCATTCGGGCTGGCGCGCAAACGATTGCGCAAGGTTGGCGGTGACGAACGTCTTTCCTTCTTCGGGCACACTACTGGTGATCACCAGACGCCGGATGGTCTGGCTCGCGGCAACCTGGAAGAGTCGCGACCTCAGCGTGCGAAATCGCTCCGCTCCTGCCGATGAATTCGCTTCGGGGCTGAACACGCTGAATCGCGGTTCAATTTTCCACCCGGGATGCGAACATTTCTTTACGAACTCCTGGAAGAGCTGTACTTCGGCGTTGGGCCCGCCGGAGAACACTCCCTGAGTACCGCGATCGGACGACCTGTTGTCAGGAAGAACCGCGCTCGTCAACCCTTCCGCCGATAGATCGACCACGTCGGTTGTGGAACGGTCCTTAAGCTGGGCATTGCGCTCTTGTGCAGCTTTTTTCAGTGCTTCGTGGATCCGGCTCATCGGTATGCTCTTTTCGGTCTTTCTCTGCGAATCCCTACGCCTTCAGGAATCCCGTAGCTTCAAAATTACTCGACTTCCCGTGACCACTTACTTTGGTCTTAATGGCCGCAGCAACGCTGAGGCTCGGGACGCTTACCAGCACAGGCAACTTCAAGTAACTCTCGACATCTCGCTCCGTGTACATGGCCTTATCCAACATCGCGAGCACAAACATAATACCCAGCGCCAGCACTAGACCTACGCCGACCCCTCCACCAACAAAAATAGGCACCTTCGGGAACGAAGGGCTGGACGGATGGCTCGGCGGATCCAACACACGGAACGTCTCGCTCTGTTGCTGGTGTTCTAGGTCAGCGGCCATCGCCGAATTCGCGCGTTTCTTCAAAAGCTCGTTGTAGATGTCTGTGGCAGCCTGGGAATTTCGCGTCACTTCCTTGAACTGCTCTTCCACCATCGGGCTGGATTGCACGCGGCCCTGAATCACGCGGATCTGATCTTGAATCTGCGTTTGCCTTCTCGTCAGATCGGCGATGCTTACTTCATCCTGCTTGATCTTTGCGCGCAACTGCTGCAACTGAGGCGGCTCATGCGTTTTCGTCCGTGATGGGTTTACCGCAGCACTGACTACGGGCTCTTCGGACATCCGCTTCTTCAGGGCTTCGATCTGCGCTTTGACCTTGATGACATCCGGATACTCAGGCATGTAGCGAGTGAGGAGCGCTGTCAGTTGATCCTGCAGAGTTGCCAACTGCTGTTCTTGTGTATCGGGATTCTGTTGTCCACTCTGCATCAATTTCCAGTTGGCCTCCTGCTGGTTCAACATGGTTTCGTTAAACGCCTGGTCCTGCGCGGCGCGATTCAGCGCCTGCGTCGCCGCTTCCAGCTGTGTATTCAGACCTGTCAGCAGTTGCAGGTTGGCCTGCTCTTCTTCCGGTAAAGAACCCAGATACTGTCTCTTGAATTGAGCAAGCCGGGCGTCCTGCTCATCCATCTTTACCTTCGCCTGATCGAGCTGTTCGCTCAAGAAATCCGTGGTGTGGGTAGCCTGCTCCATGCGCCTTTTGGCGTTCTGCTCCATGAACATCGAGGTGATTTCCTGACAGATCTGCTGCGCCACCTGTGGATTGTCAAAGGTCACAGCAACGCGGAATCCGGGTGGCTGGCGGTCTACGGCACCCGACATGGGTTGCAACAGTTCTACTTCAACCGACTTCTGCAAATTATTTACGAGCACTTCCATCGGTACCTTGGCACGAGTGTCTGGGAACAGGTTAAACTTGTCGATGACTGGCTGCAGGCGCGAACTGCTCAGCAACTGCGCTTTCATAGAGGCCAAGCGCTGGTTTAAGTCCATAGTCACCACCGGTTTGACGTAGTCCGCGGGCACCACCGGCTGTTCCACAAGTACGCTCGTCGAAGATGTATACTTCTTGGGCAGGACAAGAGTCGCAACAAATCCCAGCGCGCCAAGGAGGAGGGTGCTCACCAACAGAATCCACCAATACTTGCGGAGAATCCTCTTAGCGTCGGTCAACGAGATTTCGCCATTTCGAGCCATCGTGCTATTCCCTCATTTCACCCGGTCTATGAATCGATGTGCCTATACTTTCGCACAGCTATCCCGATTTAGATTAGTATTGCACACTATCCCTATGGTGCACGGTGCTCTCCATCTTTCCGCATTGAGGATTAAAACGTGCTCTTACACTAAGATGCTTAATATCAATACGTTATGATCGCAAAAAACAACAAATCTTCCGACGTACCCTTTCCTCGACTCCCTCAGTCAAGCCGGATTGGAAGAAAAGTACCCACTTCATCCCTAAGTTTCTCCCCAGCAGTGAATGAGGATATCGATCGAGAGCCTGGCACCCTGGCTTTGCCTAGTCCTTCGTCTCCAGATATACGATTAATATGTTTAGTTTCATTCACATACGGAAAAGTGCACGGGAGCGTTTCCTCCTGGTCCATTGGGGTCAGAGGATTGCTTTGTTTAGCCTTACTGAGAAATCTTAATTAGAAGGGTTGGGCATGACTAGGCTTTGCCGTCTACACATAAACCGCTTTGTTATCGGCATTTTGCTTTTTTCCTTGAGCCAGGCTGGGTGCTCTCCGAACGTCCGAAAGCAAAGGTTTCTTACTCAAGGGGACCAAGCTTTCCAAAAAGGCGAGTTCTCTGTGGCTGCCATTTCCTACGGACGAGCTATACAGATTGATCCTCGTTTCGCAGAGGCACACTTCAAATTGGCCCAAACCCGCATGAGAGTGAGCAGCTGGACGTCCGCGTACCAGGAATTTCAGCGCACCGTTGAGCTACAGCCTGAGAACTGGATAGCCCAGTTGAGCCTTGGCCAATTGGAGCTCGCAGGTGGCAGAAGGCAAGAGGCCAAAGATCGTGCCCGTCTGATTCTGCACAGTGATTTGCGCAACGCGGATGCACAGATGCTTCTCGCGAACGCTGATGTGGCACTTGGCAATTTGAAAGACGCCATTCAAGAAGCAGCCGACGCAGTTTCCTTGGCTCCAGACCGCCCCGCGGTTTACATCAATTTGGGACAGATTCAGTATCGCGACGGCAGACTTCCAGATGCCGAGAGCAATTTCAAAAAGGCGCAATCGCTGGACCCCACATCTTTAGTCCCCTACATGGCTTTGGGGGGCTTTTATCAGGAGCAAAAACGTTGGCCTAAAGCGGAAGAACAATTTCAGGCTGCCATCAAAGTGGCTCCCAGGGATTCCGCTCCGCGCGCTGCCCTCGCGCGTCTTTATTTCGCTCAGGGCCAGGTCTCTCAAGCTGAACAAGTCCTGACCGATGCCAAGGAGCAGTTGCGTAACGACCCCATCGCGTATCGCATGCTCGGCGATTCCTATCTCGCTAAAGGCAAGCTGACTAAGGCACTTAATGAATTCGGCGCTCTTTCTGAAGAACACCCCACTGATCTCGCCGTTCGTAAGACGTATACCCAGCTTCTTATACTGAGCGACCGCCTAGACGAGGCTGCAAGGGCAAACGAAGAAGTTCTGAAAAAATCGCCTCAAGACGCTGAAGGGCTAATTCTAAAGGGACAACTGCAGTTGCGCCAGAAGAAGGCGGACGAAGCAGTTGCGACCCTGCAGTCGGCCCTGAAGAGCGCACCGGAAAACGGTCTGGGTCATTATTACCTCGGTCTGGCCTATAGAGAAAAAGGCAATCTGCTGCAGGCGGAAAGCGAATGGCGCGAGGCCGTACGCTTGCGCCCAGAGCTCGTAGAGGCTTGGCTCGCGCTAGGTGCAAGTGCTACCAAACAGGGCGCTTGGCGGACTCTGGAGGAGATCAGCAATCAGGTGAAAAAGCATTCGCCAAATAGGATCGAGGCTTATCTTGATCATGCCACCGCGCGCGTCAACCAGGGAGACGCGCTGGGAGCGGAAGCCGACCTCATCCATGTTCAACAACTGGCCCCCGATAGCCCGTTGCCCTATGCAAAGCTAGGCGAATTGCGGCTGGTTCAACAACGCCGAGGGGATGCAGAAAACCTGTTTCGTCAGGCCCTCACTCACAGTCCGGATTTCCCCGAAGCCGTGCGTGGGCTGGTTCAAGCTCTTCTCCTTAAGAACAAACCAGCTGACGCCTTGACATTTGTCCGTGACCGGCTTGCCAGAAATCCGAACAGTTCCGGCCTGTACCTGCTGCAAGCTGAAATATTCCTGCAAACCAAGCAAGCGGATCAAGCGCAGTCATCGCTCACCCGCGCGGTTGAGTTGGATAACAAGAACGTCCGCGCTCTTGCTCTTCTGGCGCAGCTCCAAGTCGCAAGAGGCCAAGCGGATCAGGCTATTCGGAATTACCAACAAGCGATTTCGGTGTCACCCACCGACGTTGGACTTTATGTTGCTCTGGGTAGTGCCTATGAATCGATCGGTAATTGGCAGCAAGCACAAACCACTTACCAGAAGGCACTGACCATTCAGCCAGAGAATGCCCTGGCTTCGAACAATCTGGCATACCTGATGCTCGAGCATGGCGGCAGCGTTAACGTGGCGCTGACTCTGGCTCAAACCGCACGCAAAGGTCTTCCTAATTTTCCCAATTCTGCCGACACCTTAGGTTGGGCTTACTATCACAATGGAGCTTTTTCCATAGCGGCGCCCCTATTTGAAGATGCGGTCAAAAGAGTCCCCGGCAACTTAGCCTATCGTTATCACTTAGGGCTGACCTATCAGAAACTGAAGGAAACCGTGCAGGCGCGGACGCAGTTCGACAAGATTATTGATATGGCCCCGAAATCACCGTTCGCGGACCGGGCCCGCCAGGCCTTGAGCAACATTTCTAGTCCCTGAGCTAGCTTCGCGATGGCCGCGGCTTGCGACATTACATTTTAATATCAGAAAAGTGAGGCACTCAGATGGCGGTTGAAGTGTCAGTAACGCAAAAATTGGATCAATCGGTCGTGCCCCTCGGTACAAAAAACGGCATCGAGCTGGCTATTCTTCGTCGTGCCGAAAAAACTCTCGGAAAGATCATCGCTACATCCGACTCCTCCGACCTTATCGATGGAGTGAGGATTGAATCGCTTCAAGTCTATCCCGATGACCGCGGGTTCTTCATGGAACTAGCTCGACTCGGCAAAGGTCTGGCCACACAGATGGTTCCAGAAGGCGATCGCCGGATTCAGGTATCCTTCACTCTTACCTATCCGGGAACCATCAAGGGCATCCATTACCACTCAGAGCAAACCGATCTCTGGGTACCTGTTTTCGGAATGGTTCAGGTCTTTCTTTATGACCTGCGCCGAAATTCGAAAACATTTGGTCTGATCAACACGATCTATGTCGGCAAATTCCGCCCCTGGGAGATACTGATTCCTCCTGGGGTTGGCCACGGCTACAAAGCACTGGGAGTGGAACCTATTCAGCTTCTCTATTTCACAGACCGCCACTACAATCCGGCCGACGAATTACGGATTGCCTACAACGACCCCGCGGTTGCTTACGATTGGGAAACCCAGCACAAATGAGCCCATGCGGATCTTGATCACTGATTCCATGGGATTCTGGGAAGAGACCTTGTGCAGGAATGGACCGCGGATGGAGTTATTCCCTCCACCTCTCGCGATGCGGACATCCGCGATATTGGGACGAGTGCGCCGAATGGTTACTCAGGAACATCCGGACTGGATTGTCCTATCCGCCGCTTACACGGACCTTGATGCTTGCGAGCGAAACCTTGAACGTCATTTTATCCTGAGACAACGGAATGCAAGATCCTCCAAATAGGTTTTCACGATTTAAACACTGGATCCCCGCGATTATCGTTGCAATCTTAATCTCCACTTTTTCAACGCGCTCGTTCGCCGAAGATCACACTGGCTGGGTTATTCTCCCGGCTCTGCACTGGCTGTTCCCCTGGGCTAATGCGCGAACAGTTCATCTGATGCACACAGGCATTCGTAAGTTCGCCCACCTGACCGAGTTCGCAATCTTCAGTGTTCTGGTCTTTCGCGGTCTGCGAGGCGGCCGCACCGGCTGGAAGCTCACTTGGGCCATCGCTACTTTGCTAATCGCCGCCGCCTACGCCTCGCTTGACGAACTGCATCAATCCTTTGTTCCAACACGGGGTCCATCGATACGCGATGTGGCGATCGATATTTTTGGCGCTCTGCTTACACAGCTCGGCGTTTGGCTGTACGCGCGACGCGCCGGAAATCGGCCATACGAGTGAGTGCGCTAGAGCCACCTGAGTAAAAACCACATCTCTACGCGACTTCCGGAATCATGGAACAACAGCTGTTACCTCGTTTGAATACGCGCTCTCGGTGCCAGCGGCATTCACCGCGGTGGTAACGTAATAATAGGTCTGACTGTTCTGCACGCTGGTGTCCGTATAGCTTACGCTGCTGTTCGGGGAGGCATTCAGCTTCGTATACCCTCCACCGCTCACTGCGGTTCGGTACACGTAATATCCAGATACAGCCGACATGCTCGCTGTCCAGGATAGCGTGACCGAATGCTTAACTGCTGGTATCACGCCGGTCCCGGATATCGGTATTGACGATGGTGCACCAGTTGCATCGCTGGCGATTATCAAGCTGCCGCTCGCAGCACCAGCGGCCGTCGGGTTGAATAACACAGTTACCGCGATGCTTTGGGTAGGAGACAGCGTCACCGGCGCACCAGCACCAGTTATCCCGAATGCGGCTCCGCTTACACTCACCTGCGAGATTGCCACATTGGAATTACCCGTATTCGTGAGTGTAACGATCTGCGATGCTGAACTGCCGGTGTTTACGGAACCAAAAATGACCGCAGACGGATTAGCCGACAAAGTGGATGTCGCCTTAACCCCTGTTCCGCTCAGAGCGATCGGGGTTGGTGAACCGGGAGCGTTGCTGAGCAAGGTCAGGCTTCCGGCGGCACTCGTCGCGGCCTGCGGAGCAAACTGCACGTTAAATGTCCCTGTTTGCTGTGGTGCCAAGCTTAGAGGAACGCTGAGGCCAGCAGTAGTGAAACCGGTGCCTGTTAGGCTAGCGGCCGAGATAGTCAAACTAGCACTTCCGGTATTGCTGATCTGCACGGTCTGACTATTGGTGGCTCCCACGACCACATTTCCAAAACTGATAACCCCTGGAGTGATCGTAAGTTGAGGTGTCGCGGCGCTACCACTGCCGCTAAGCCCAATCGTCGTAGGTGAGCTCGGTGCGTTGCTGATAAGAGTGAGGCTTCCGCTCGAGGCGCCTGATGACTGCGGGGAGTATGTGACGTTTAACGTACTGCTCTGCCCCGCGGCAAGGGTAACGGCTGTTGTAAATCCACTGATGCTAAAACTGGCGCCGCTGAGATTTGCCTGTGTGATAGTGAGAGAAGCATTGCCCGCGTTGCTGATGGTAAGCGTTTGGAGCTTAGATGCATTCGCCGCCACATTCCCAAAGTTCAGGCTTGCTGGTGAGACTCCGATTGCTGCTTGAGCGCCTTTTCCAGAAAGGATTAGGATGGTCGGCGACCCTTGGATATCGCTGATAAGTGAGACGCTTCCGTTCGTTGGGACTGCGGTCGTAGGTGCGTACTTCACTTGCAGTGTCGCAGATTGTCCGGGATTCAGCGCCGTCGGAACATTGAGTCCACTGACAGCGTATTGTGCGTCCGTGGTGCTGACTTGCGTAATGTGCACAGCGGCCTGCCCGGAGTTTGTCACCGTTGCCGCCAAAGTGCCATTCCCCCCTACCGGAATATTCCCGAAATTCAGACTAGCGGGATTCAGCGTTAACTGTCCTACCGCTGCCGTGGTGCCTGCTCCGCTCAGGGAAATCGTCGCGGTCGATGCTATAGGATCGTTGGTACTAATCGTGACCAGCCCCGTATCGGTGCTCGCCGTCTTAGGCGAATACATAACGTTTAATGCAACGTTGCCGCCAGGCGCCACTGTCGCTGGCGTGGTGATTCCCGTAGTTGTAAAGGGGGCTCCGGTCACAGTTACCGTGGTGATAGTTAAATTTGCATTGCCCGTGTTGCTGAGTATTACGACGCGGGTCGCTGTCGTCCCTGCAGTTACGTTTCCGAAGTTGAGGCTCGATGGCGCGATCCCTAATTGCGGCTGCGCGTCGGTCACCTTGGCTCGAAGCTCTAGCGGACTAGAAGAGATCCGGTTATCCGCAGTGAGGCTCAGCATTCCGCTTGCGTTGCCCGCCACAGTCCCATGAAACCAAACATTAAATTTCGTCGACTGTCCGGGAAGTACCGTAAACGGATAAGCTAAGTCTGAAACGCTAAATTGGGCACCTACCATGCTGGCTTGCGAAATGACTACTGCTGATTTGCCGTCGTTAACTACCGTAGCCGCCTGGGAAACCTTCGCGCCCATTCTCGTATTACCAAAATCTAATGTCGACGGTATAATGCGGATCGATGTCTGCGCGGCCGGCTTGGGATTTTGTGCGCTTATGATACCCGAGCATCCGCTGATCGCCAGAAGCGGCACAAGCGCCACAGCAGCCAATGCCAGCGCCACGCGCCGCCTTTGATTCAGGACTGAACGGAATGACCCCGCCCTTTGATTAATTGACACTGCACCCTTGATACCCATTAGTCCTCCCCGACCTTCGCCATGGTGAAGAGTAGGTGCGCGCAATCATTGAGACTACTGGTGGGACGTTCAAATTTAGGACAGTCCACGCCTGTCCCAACGAACATTGGGGAGCCTGTACTGAATCAATCCTTTATAGCTATAAGTAGTAAATGTGGAAGCAAGATCGATCCGCAACAAAACT
The DNA here is from genome assembly GCA_035602135.1 of Candidatus Dormiibacterota bacterium. Lineage (GTDB taxonomy): Bacteria > Acidobacteriota > Terriglobia > Acidiferrales > UBA7541 > Acidiferrum. The sequence continues at coordinate 321,619 of DATNMX010000044.1, read as the reverse complement.
AAGCGAGATGACGAATCGAGAGGTACGGTGGCATTGCCAGCACAAGATGTAGGGAAGGATACAGGCTAGTCTAGGAGAGCATTCGGCAGGGCTTCATCTGATTTGCGCTCCGAGGCTACCATCCTCGGACGTCTGGCGGTTAGCCCCGCATCGCGCGTCTTATAGATCAACGCGCGGTAACTGATCTTCAGCGCTTTGGCCGCTTTTCGACGGTTCCACTGATGGGCGCGAAGCGATTCCAAAATAAGATCGTGTTCCATTTCTCGAATAGCTTCCTTGGCGATGTGCTTCAGGGGCGTTTCACCCGCTTTGGGAGTAACTCGGGGCTTCATTTCCGTCCTGCGGGGGCTTAGATGCTCGCTAATTGTCGCCTCTGGCCCAATCAGTACGTAGCGCGCCATGCCATTGGAAAGTTCCCGTATGTTCCCGGGCCATTGCGCGTTTTGCAAGTATTCAAGAATATCAGGAGTAAGAGACTGAGATTCGATCTTGAAGCGCTTCTCGTACTGTGCACGGAAATACTCGGCCAATGATGGAATATCTTCCTTTCGTTCGCGCAGCCGCGGTAGTCGCAGTCGGACGACATTAATTCTATAAAATAGATCGGCGCGGAATTTACCGGCGGCAATTTCTTGCTCCAGATCTTTATTCGTGGCACAAATCACTCGCGTGTTCACGCAGCGTTCGACATCATCTCCGAGCCGCGAAAAATGCCCGTCCTGAAGAAAGTGCAGAATCTTACTCTGTAGTGCCATATCAAGATCTGCGATCTCATCCAGGAACAGCGTGCCATTGCAGGCTAATTCGATGCGTCCCGGCTTGGATGCATGTGCTCCGGTAAAAGCGCCTCTCTCATAACCAAACAACTCACTCTCGAGCAAAGGGCCTGGAATAGCCGCGCAGTTGACCTTGACGAATTGACCCCCGCTGTATTCCGAGTGTGCGTGAATCCAGAATGCCAACGCTTCTTTCCCCGTCCCTCCGTCGCCGCATAGGAGGACGGGAATATTCGCGAGGCAAATTTTGTCAGCCCTTGCGCGCACTGCAGCCATTGCTAGTGATTGGCCGAACAAAACGTCATCCGGCGGCAAGAAGGTACCGGACGCCGGAGCCGAGATCCATCCTGTAGAGCTTTCTGTCATGTTTGGCGATTCGTAGTCGCTAAGAAGCTTGCATCTGACTGACCAATGAACAGAGCATCGTCAATACTAAGTTTAACGGATCGACTCCCATAACAAGTTTAATTACAATAAGATACCGATTCTATTCGATGGCAGAACTAGTACTATGATGCCTGTTTTTGAACTTTTGAACGGATGTCACGGGAAAAAGGTTCCCCCGAATTAAGAACCGTTTTCTCCACAGCGCTGGAAACCTGTGCCTACAATCCACCTTTCAAATAGATGGCCTCGGGCGCAATTCCCTAGGGAGATTTTCCTGGAACAAGTACGGTACGCGAAGTTTTAGGCTGCACCATTTTGTAAACGGTCAAACAGATTTATCGAACAGGTGCGGGAGGGCGGTACCAGACTTTGCCTAATGAATAGTTATAGAATGGAGTCAGCTGGTTATATGGGGTAGGGCCTATGTGTTGGCCCGAGCTCCTTCGGGCAGCTAGAACTAAAAGCGCTAATGTATGCCACACGACGCTAAACATCGCCAGTCTTCAAGAAAGCGACTCGATCAATTGGTTTATATCGAGTTGGAGCGCGGTAACGGTGGAATGATACTGGATATATCCGAAGAAGGTCTCAGCTTCCGCGCTATTGCTCCCGTAGAGTCGAACAGTGATGTTTATTTCGCATTTACGATTGATGGGACGCGAAGACTTGACGGCTACGGGCGATTAGACTGGACCGAGGAGAACGGGAAAGTCGCTGGGCTCGAATTCACCGATGTGTCGCGAGAGTTTCGCGACGCCATCCAGTACTGGCTAACACGAATGGGCGGACCTGCTAGAACGCCGACAATCCCCAACCCCCCGCTCGCGGCACCACTCGATATGCCTCAGCCACTTGACCGACAAACACGGCGAGTAGAGAGCAAGCCGCGATCGGTCCACACCATGAATTCGGCTGAACCTCGGGACGTGAAGACCTCTTTCGTGGATGAGCCTGTGACTGCCACCTTCACAGACAGTTCGCGGACAGCGAATCCTGGGGTCGATTTAAAGCAACCATTAAACCCGCATATGGTTCCGAGCCTGATGGGCTGGGATATGCCGCCACCTGTGGAAGAACGCCCCGCTCCCGGGCTGAGCCCCGCTGCGTGGTCTAGCGTAGTGGCGGTGCTAGTAATCGCCGCCGTGCTCCTTTTTAATAGTCGTCAAGAAGTAGGGCGCACGCTGATTTCACTAGGGAAAAATATGAGCGTGGGCTCACAACCTTCAGACGTGAATGCGAGGAAAGAACCGAGTCCCGCTCCAAAAGAGCCGCGTGCTTCCGAGAGTACTGCGGACAAAGAAGCAGGCGGGCTGCGGGTAGGGACAGGTGTCTCGACGAGTGACGCAACTAAACGAGCCTCTGCGCTAGGAAAGTCGGATGCGCGTACTCCCTTAACACTGGCACCGCTGCCCCAGGATCGGGAGGTAGTGAGAAATTTTCCTGAAAAGACACACCAAAACACGCAGGCGCAAGCGCGCGCTCACGATCCGGCAGGCCAAGTCCATTCTCTATGGGCGGCGGTCTCGCAGGGTAATACCGCAGCGGAAGTAACCCTAGCAAGGCGGTACCTAGTCGGGGAAGGGGTGGAGAAGAATTGCGATCAGGCGCGAGTGCTGTTTGCAGCGGCCGCTAAGAAAGGCAGAGCGGACGCCGTTCAAAAACTAGTTCAACTGGATCGCGAAGGCTGTCCCTGATCTAGCGTTTTGAAGATGCGTGCAACTGCACATCGGTATATTTACACTGTAAGTAGAGAGGACATAAACCAGGAGCATTGCAATTACATTTGACTAAGCTCGGGCTGCTTCTCCTCGAATAATGTCGTAACGCTCGATGACCGCCGCCACACCCATGCGTGAACTCCCATCTTCCATTCGGGGCTCCACGCGCACGACTTTACCCATAGCGCGAACAAGCACTTCAGTGCCATGAGTTATTTCCGCAGGCAGCGTCAATGTGATATCTACTTCCGATCCGGCTTCGAGGTCTTGTCCAATAACAAAATAGAGACCGCGTGTAGATATATCACGCGTCCTCCCTTGCTGCGAATCAATCTGCTGCTCGACTGGCACCCGAATTACGACTGGTAGAGATAAATCATATCGTCGAGCACTCCGGCGTTCCGTCATTCCTCCCGTCCTCCATGCTCGCGGCACCTGGCTTCCCCGTGCCCCCTAGTAAGGTCAGACGTTACTCGAAATGCTGAGGGTTCGCCACCTACCTAGTGAATCCAACGTAGCCCTTCTTCTCTCAGAGCACACTGACCCCAGGAGTCTAACTGTTCCTAGGTCCCAATGCCGCCACCGGTTCCTCCGCTTCTACAGCAACCGGCCCGGCACTGGCACGACGAGTGCGTGGGGTATCCAAGTTGAACTGACGCATTTTATAAAGAAGTGCCTTATAACTGATGCCCAGCATCTTCGCGGCATCCTTGCGGCACCACCGTGTCTTTTCCAACGCATCGGCAATTGCTTCCATCTCAGCTTCGTCTTTCAATCCTCGGACCAAGGCTTTTAGGCCTTGCGGTTCGCGCGTTATCGTCGGCTCCGCGCGGGGAGAGGTTCGCTGGCGTGCCGAGGACATTTCCACCAACTCGCGCAGGCTGCCTTCGTCATCCTCCAGGATGACGTAGCGCTTTACGAAATTTTCCAGCTCGCGCAGATTGCCTGGCCATGGATAGTTCACTGCCGCATCCAATAGATACTTCGATGGTCCTGATGGCGTGCGCCCAAATTTCTCGCTGTATTTTTGAAGGAAATGTTGAAACAGAAGCGGAATTTCGGCGGTGCGCTCACGCAGCGGCGGCACATTAATGGAAAGAACGTTCAATCGATAATAGAGATCTTCACGGAACCGACCCGTTTTCATCGCTTCCTGCACGTCAATGTTTGTGGCGGCCAGTACGCGGACATCGGTATCGACCAGGTGCCGCCCGCCAAGCCGCGAATATTGATGGTCCTGCAGAACGTGTAGCAACTTAGCCTGCAGATGGGTGCTCATCTCAGCGATTTCATCCAAGAAAATGGTCCCCTTATTGGCCATCTCGAACTTTCCGGGTTTCGCTCGCACCGCTCCTGTGAATGCACCTTGTTCGAATCCAAAGAGCTCAGATTCAAGCAGCTCGCCCGGTAGTGCCGCACAATTCACTTTCACAAACGGCTGATTGCGACGCTTGGAGCGCAGATGAATCATCCGCGCAACGACTTCTTTTCCAACGCCGCTTTCACCACACACAAAAACCGGGACGTCAACCGGGGCTATCTGCAGGATTTGCTGCCGGATACGTACCATCTGCGGGCTGGCTGCTAGGAAACTGAGATCTTCGGTGATTTGATCGCAGTAGTCACGCAAGGCCAGATTTTCCGTCACCAGTTGTTTTTTCTGGCGGGACTTCAGCATCGCCGCATCAAGCTCTGTTTTCTCAAAAGGTTTTGTGAGGTAATCATGCGCGCCGAGGCGGATAGCCTCAACGACCGTACCGACTTCGTTCGAACACGAAAGCATAATTACGTTAAGATTCCGGTCGATTTGCATCAGCTCCTTGAGAGTATCGAGGCCATTCAACTCCGGCATCAGCACGTCCAGGATGACAAAGTCAGGTCGCTGCCCCCCGCTCACCCTCGCCAGTGCTTCTTTGCCCGAACTGACCGTCTCGACGTCAAAGCCATCGACCTCCAACAGCGTTTGCAAATACTTTCGGATACTTGGCTCGTCATCGACGACCAGAATTTTTTCTTTTGCTTCTTTCACGGCCATAAACTCTCCCTCTTTCTGCTCTGCGCAACGATACAAGTTAGCTTGGGTCCATCGGCAGTAAAAACGTAAACTTGCTTCCACCACGTGGTTCGCTCTCCACCCAGATTTTCCCTCGATGAGCTTGTATCAGGCGCTTGGCGATGGCCAAACCCAAGCCCATTCCGGATGTATTACGATCCACCCGCACAAAATCTTCAAAAATTTCCTGATGATGTTCCGCTGGGATTCCCGGGCCAGAGTCCGTTACGCTAACTTCCACACTGTTCGGACGCGGCAAACGGAATCGGCGGCGTTCTTGCGCCGGAGCAATCCCGGCAACTCGCCGTTCCCAAAAATGAGGAGCCGCTCGTAGCATTACACTGCCGCCTTCGGGTGTATGTTTCAATGAATTGTCCAACAGGTTCGCAGCGGCTTGCTGCACCTTCTGATAATCAAACCGGAACCCCGCGATGGAAGGATCACAGTTTGTCTCGAGTTTGACGCCTTTTCGCTGGAATGCTTCGGACCAGCGCTTTGCCAACTCCTCCAAGCAATCACGAAGATCATTCTCGCGGAGTTGTAGGACCAGTTTTCCGCTCTCCAAAGCGGAATAATTCAGAAACATAGAAACGAGCCGTACGAGACGCTCACAGCTATCCTTCGATTCTTCGACGATGTCCTGTTGTTTATCCGACAATCGCCCCAGAGATCCTGTTAGGAGAAGGTCGTAATATCCCTTGATAACAGCAAGTGGCGTTTTCAATTCGTGAGCAGCCGAGGCGAGAAACACTGTCTTCTGCCGGTTGACTTCCTGGAGTTTGAGATATGCCGCCAAAAGATTGCGATAGGTAATCTCTCGTTCCTGCAACAGTTCCTGTACAGTAAGCTGCGTTGCTGCGTCGGCCGCTTGTTGCTCCTTGGTCGGAGTTTCCAATAGGACGACTACCCAATCTGGCTCGGGCATCCACGTCACGCGAGCGCGATACTTTGTTTGCGCAAGTTCAAGATCCAGATCAACGTTGTGTTCTCCGCCTTTGAGAACATTGAAAATGTGATCCGAATCCACCTTCAATATGTCTTCGAAAAGATGGGCGGGCCCACGGTCATCGTGGCCTAGGGATATCATCAGCTCACGTCCGCGAGCATTAATTACGAGCAGACGGCCATCACGATCCGCTACCATGAACGGCGCATTTAGGGTGTCCAGCAAGCCAATTACAATCCCGAAAGGCACCGCTGCCACGTTCCGGTCATTCGTCGTCGGTGGAGTAACGACACGTCCGGTCATCTCTACAAACCACCTATCCGCCGAAGTGGTAAAATTTTTCCTGTCCCCGGGCAGCCCATACTGGCAAAGGGGTTTATGGCTGTCAATGGTAAATGCGTTCTATTTGCACAATAGAGGAAAGGAACTGGATATCACGAGACCCGCAGGCTCGCGAATTAAAAGAGTCTCGCGGATGTAATCCATATCTAAATACAAACAAATGACTTGTTACTGTGGATTATGGGCATGTCTGGCATCTGAGATGCATGTACCCGTACTAGATCCCCAGTACTAAGAGAGCCTAAGTGGATATCGATCTTCTCAAGGAAAGCCAGCGCGTGGACCCATCATCTAGCCGAAGCTCGCCGCGTATACGGCTTCAAATACCTATCTTTTTGCGTGCGACAGATATATCTGGAGCTGAATTTATAGAGTTAACCAAGACACTGAACATCAGCGCAACCGGGGCTTGTATCACCTCTGCGCATCTCTTGCGACCCGAACAAATCGTCAATCTAACGATCCCGGCCCCTTCGCCCGCTGGCTCCAGCGTCGTCCCAAGTGAGACCCCGCCCATTATTGCTAAAGTCCTACGCCAAGACACCGCGGGTGAAATGCGACTTTTTGGGTTAGAATTTGTCAGGGCTATAGAGTAAATTTCTATCCTTTTCTGGCTATCCAGAAGTCCCTGTAGGGAACCCCTGTGCACGGTGAAAATCTAGCTCAAACGAGATCCGTTGCCGTATACTCTTTTTTTATAATAAGATACCTGGGAGTTTTCCCTGGATCCGACGATCGATTTGGCGCTTGGAGTCGGACTGCGATTGGACTTAGGCATGCTCCAGTCTAATGAGAAAGCGATGTACTATCCCCACACCCCGCGGGGATAGGCACAGGTCAGGTTAACGCCCGCTATGCCCAGCCCAGGCACCCCTGCGCCTCTGCGCTTGCCGATTGAAGATTCCTACCTCGAGCTGCTTACCGATACGCTCGAGACTCTCGATCTGCCTGCGCGTGGCCAGTTCTTGCAAAAGTACCTACGCGCCATCACGCATCTAGACCTACGCGAAAATCAGTGCATTCAGCTGTGGGATGATATGCTTGCTCGCCGCCACCAGATGAGTGAGTCTTTGGGGCGCCCATTCTCGCTAAAAACTGCGCTGGTGGACGTGCTCGCAACCGCAGGTCTATTGCGAGTCCCGGTGCTCATCGAATACGACGAACTAAAAAAACTGCAGATGAATGCGGTGACCGATCCACTGACGGGTCTCTACAACCGGCGCATTTTCGGCGAAACATTCGAAAAAGAGTTGAACCGCGCCAAACGGTATGACCTTCCGCTCGGTCTAGTGATTCTGGACATGCATCGCTTCAAGGAAGTAAATGACAAGCATGGACATCCGCGCGGCGATGATGTTTTGCGGGCCGCGGCGGTGACTTTGAAAAAGGCGTTACGCACTTCGGATTCTGCGTTTCGTATCGGCGGCGATGAATTCGCTTTAATCTTACCGCAGACAGATGCACCCAAGGCATTGGCGCTGAGTCGCCGCATTGAAGCTGTGTTTGCCGAGACGTTACAACCTATGCAGCTCAGCGTCGCTGTGAGTATCGATCATGGCGTTGCCAACTATCCCCAGGACGGTGAGCAACCCGATCAATTAATCCGCGTGGCGGACGAACGTCTGTACCGGTTCAAGCACACAAATCACCGCAGAACTGCAAGTGCGCAGCGCGAGACACCTCCAGCCGAAACTCCCTCTCCCGAACCCGCAGAAAGCGCCGCTCCTACCCCTAAACCAATTTCCATTGAATCAAAACGCCCGCCCGAGAAGATGGAGGACACTATGGCGGCAGCAGCCTCGGCGACTGCGAAAGGAATTTCGAGCACCCCGGCACCTCCGGCCGGGACCCCGGCCCGTATTTATGCCTCGCAGCGCAAGGCTGAGAGGGTCTCGATGAGCGGTACGAACGCCTACGCAGTCTTGGGGGAGCACGGCGGGCGACGCGCACGTGTACTTGACTTGGGCTTTGGAGGCGTCGCGCTTGAGGTGGATTCGGCCGAGGAGCTCCGCGAAAGCACGCTCGCAATTTTACACGTGCCGATTCTTCCTCCGGTGCGCGTCAATCTAAAACCAGTGTGGACGCAAAAGTACTCAACAAGCAGCTATCGCATAGGCTGCGCCTTCATTTCCTAATTCGCACTTTTATCCTGATACGTACCCCCTTCAAACGATCTTTGGCAATACCTGCTGCCGGAAGTATCGCGATAAAAAGAGTAATGCTTGCTGCAAGTGCGCGAGACCAAGTCCCCAGCGAAGTGCCGCTTGTTGGGACGAATGGCCTGATGCTTCCAGGTATATCCACAAGCCAAATCGCTTATTCTCTGTGGAAATTAGGCACAGCTTTGCTAATAAGACTTCTGCAGATCCAGCCTCTTCTAGAAGCTCCACAAGTTTCTCAACAATACGAAAGTGCATTTCACGGTTGCTCTTTAATTGATCATCTCGAAATGTCACAACACATTGGCCGGAATAATGAGCCACAGCCGCAGGATTCGAAGCCGTGGACACTATTCCGGGATCATCTACACTGAAAATGGAGTCATCGCTTCGGAGCGTGTCATGGAAGCTCTGTAGTGCGCGAATGATTACGGCATCCTGAACATCAGGTAGACGTGTCGTGGAATCCCGTCGCATCGTTTCCACGATTTCTATGTGCATAGCTGCGACGCTACCCTACGATTTTGCGCGTGACAAGCGCAAATACAGCTTTATGGACGCACGGCGCGTCCCCTATTTGTGAAGAAACACGCTGGATAATCCCGGTAGTAGCGGACTCGTTTTTTATGAGCTTTTGGCAACGCCAGTTGGCAAGATTTGACAGTTCGCGTATGCTATTAAATTGCTTCGCGACCTAGCGACGCGGCTGTAGCTGATCGAGTCAAATGATAGCCGTGCAGACCGGACGCGACAGAAATGGAGCTTCATGAAGCCTGGTATCCACCCCGACTATCACGCCGTAACGGTACATTGCGCTTGTGGTCATAATTTTCAAACCCGTTCAACCATCAAAGGGGACATGCTGCGTGTGGAAATTTGTTCCAACTGCCACCCATTTTTCACAGGTAAACAGAAGCTTATTGACACGGCGGGCCGCGTTGAGCGGTTCACGAAGAAGTACGCTGATGCTGCCGCCAAGGTAGAAGCAGCCAAGAAATAAGCCCCCAGCACATCACACGATCAGCCGTCCCTTCCGCTGGAGTTATTCTCCTGAATGTTAGCGTGCGGGTGTGCCTGTCCTTTTAGTCTCGTGTAGAATAGCGTTCCATCGTGGCTAATCAATCACGCATGTTCGAAAGTTCGCGCCCTGGCGAACTGGTGGAAACCTCTCCACCGCGCGTTACTCTGCGCAATGCTTTTGCCCATCCATTTGACTCCGCGATCGCCGCCGCGCGCACTTGCTACGCCCCACGACTAATAGGTCATGAGGAAATCATCGAAAAACAACGATTGAATATCGGTGCGGCAACGTTCTACAGCGGTCACCACACCGTCTATCAACATGCCCATTTTGAATTCGGTCTGGAAAATGTGAGCCGGCAGTTTGTCTGGTCGTTTCTTCACGCGCATCCTTTTTATAATTCTGAACAGCAAAGCCAACGCTATGTTCGGCTCAATCGGCCGCAAGCTTATGTGCCACCACTTTCCCTCTTCTTCGACGAAAAAAGCCAGGAAATTTACCAACAGTGCATCGCGCGTGCTTGGAATTACTACGGTGAACTTTCGGCTTTGCTCTTGGGAGATGCACGCGCCATCCTGAGTGACATCTGGCACATTGGCCCGATGTCCCATCCCAAGCGTGCACAGAAGATTGAGCGCTCCGCCGAGAAACGCGCCATTGAGATTGCGCGTTACGTCCTTCCCGTGGCGGCTTTTACGACCATGGTGCACACCGTCTCTGGCATTGTCCTCCACCGCTTATGGCGAATGTGCGCAGCTTCCGACACTCCGAGCGAAGCTCGCGTCGTTATTGGCGCCATGGTGTCACTCGTCAAGGAAATCGACGCCCAATTCTTTGACCGATTTGGCACCCAACCTCTGGAAGAACTTCCGGAATGGGCTGGCCTTTCGACGCTCGCCATGAACCAAGGATCAGCGCCTGGCGAGCTCCCAGGCGATGCCTTTGCTCGCGAATTCGATGGCAAGCTCACCGGGAAAACGTCCAAGCTCATCGACTTCTCGCCCAATGCTTTGCGCGTCATAGCGGACGCTTATCGCGCCGTTGTTGGGCTAACTGAGCTTCAGTGCAGCAATGCCGAAGCAATTGATCGGCTCCTGAATCCCGCGCGGAATCCTTATCGCCTGGAAACCCTAAATGTGAGCGTTCACGCTCCAATGATGCGCGCGCTGCAGCATGCAAACTATACTTTCGCGAAAAAAATCAGCCATACCGCCGATAGCCAGGATCAGCGCCACCGCATGGTCCCGGGCTCGCGCCCTCTGCTCACGCTCGCGGATACTCGTGCACCTGACTACATAACGCCAAAACTTCTGATGGCGAACGCGCGAGCTAAAGAAATTTATGACTGCGCCATGATGGAAGCCTGGGAAGCAAAGAATAAGCTTCTTGATCGAGGCGTGCCGCCCGAGATCGCGCTATATCTTCTGCCGAATGCAAAATCCATTCGACTGATTGAATCCGGGACCCTACTTCATCTTCTGCACAAATGGACCATGCGTACCTGCTTCAACGCACAGGAAGAAATTTATCAGGCATCAATGGACGAAATTGCGCAGTTATGCGAAGTGCAGCCTGAACTGTCGCGTTACATCGGACCCCCGTGCCATTTGCGTGCTGGCATCACCACTCCGATTTGCACAGAAGGCTCGCACTTCTGCGGCATCAAAGTGTGGCTCGATTTTCCCAACATCGAACGCCCTATCTGAACAGTTAGTTCTTTTACTGGTATAGTGGCTCATGCCTTACAACACGGTCAGATCCGTCGCTGCCTCCGTAGTTGGTCTGCTGCTCTGTCCGGTCACGGTGCCGTATGGAAACCTCCTCCAGTCGGAATCCGTGCGCGAAGCCTACTTCCTGGGTCAGCGTCACGACGAAAAAATGGCAGCGTTCCTGGATACCTACGCAAAACATCTATCGCTTCCCGAGGCAGGACCGTACGTTTCCACAATCAAGCTTCTGACTCCATTTGCGCAGGTCGTCGAGCTCTCTCGCCTCCACACCAACTACAGCGCGCAGCAGGCCGAAATGGATTACCAACGCCGTGGCGATATGATCCGCGTTTGCGTGACGATCGAATTCACCGCGACATATAACCGCGTGGAAACCAGCAAATCCCAAAAAGGCTCGCGCGACGAATCTTACATCACCCTTCGTTCGGAAGATTTTTGGAAAGACTTTCAGTTCGGACTTTCGCAGAATGACAAGTGGATTGAACCGCTTGAGATCAACGGAGAACCGGTTTATGGACACAACGGGATGACCGGTGCTGAGGTCTGGCTTGAATATGATTCTAAAGATGTGGCTTCTGCGGAGACGGACGTCGATGTTTTCACGCCCGATGGCCAGCACATTGTTATCAAGTTTGATTTGGAGAAGCTTCGATAGCGCGGCCTTCAACTCCGGTTTCCTTGGGAATCAGCTCTTTGCTGAACATTTAGTTTGCGCAGTCCAAGGTAAGTCGCAAGAAATCTCATGAAATCTACGCTAGCTGCGCCAATGCAAGGTAACGGGCCCCGGCATGGGATGCACCATCGGCGTTCCGTTGCGCCTTGCGTCAAGCAGGTTCGCTTTCAAAGCGAAATACCACTTCGCTGGGCGGTCCGCGTCATCAATCAGCATGAGCCGCGGGTCATGCTTTAGACCTTCGGCCTGCTTAATCATGGTTTCCTGGTCCTGCCGCAAAAATCTCTTGGCAAAACTCCGGAAAATCGGAACGATCAGCGGCATAGCGCGAAGAAGATTCCACGCCGCGACGAAGTCAATGCGACAAAGGTTGCGTTCAATGGGCGTCACCGTAGCGCGGCTGGAAAACCACAGATGCCCGCTCCGAATCTCTTCCAACCGGATGTTCGGCAGTACGAAATCTATCATCGTCATCGCCTCTTCACCCGAAAAATAGCGCAGCAATTTATACGGCGCGCTGTTGGAGGAAGGCTCGTGCCTACTCATGCGAAAGCCATTGGGAATCGGCTCAAAGTGTTTTTCTTTTTCGTGAATACTGTGCCGGCTGCGCCAATACCACGATTGGTGCACGAATGGACCGTGGGCGGGATCCATCAAGCCGATAATGCCGTGATCAATATGTGACGGCAAGACGCAGCTTAGCTGAGTGATTTTATATTTGTCACTGAAAACAGGTAGCTCCGGAATTGGAGGAATAATTTCGGGCAACCGCGAGGCCGGCGCGGCCATATACACCCAGATATATCCATCGCGCTCTTGGCAGGGATAATGCCCTGCAAAGATACGCTCCACTTTCAGTTTGTCATGGCTTGACAGCGACGGAATCTCGAAACAGCCGCCAGTACATGCATCAAATTTCCAACCGTGATAGCTGCATTCCACAGACTTTCCGTCAAAATTTCCGTAGGATAGCGGCATGCCTCGATGCGGACACGAGTCGCGCATAGCGAACGCCTGGCCATCAGCCGTACGGCCAACCACCAGCGGAACTTCCAAGAGCATAGCTTTCGTAAGCTTCTGTCCCCGGAGCTCGGTGCTTCGCAACGCCGGATACCAAAAATCCCAGAGAAACCCGAGGCTCGCTTCGCGCGTGGCTTCGCCGTCTTCGTTTTCCCGCATTAGGAATACCGCTCGTCCTGGTTGCTCATATTTTCAGCGAATCGTAGTACATATCTCACTCAAGTAGCAACGCGCGTCGTTTTCGAAAATTCGCTGATAACCTTGGGCCATCCCTTACTCAGAAAATATCGGAAAAGCGTGATAAACTTTAGAACGTGATCAAAGCGTTTTATTAGCGAAACCTTCCTTCGAGCCTACACGTCGGGCCATTTCCCGTCAGTTTGCCCAGATTGAGCGGTATTCTGTATCCACAATCGATTGCTAGTGAGGATTAGTCATGTCCGTCCACACGTTATCTGAAAAGCTAGATCAGCTCGTCGCTCGTTACGACGAGCTAACACAGGAACTCTCGACCTCCGACGTCGCCTCCGATTCTTCGCGTTTTCAGAAGGTCGCCAAGCAACACTCCGAACTCGCACAGATCGTCGAGAAGCATCGCGAGTTCAAGCAGATTGAAAAGGACCTGGCCGGCGCCCGCCAAATGATCGGGGAAGCAGAAGATGCTGAGATGAAACAGCTTGCGTATGAAGAAGAGAAGCAACTTAGCGCGCGCAAAGCAACCATCGAACGCGAGCTGAAATTACTTTTGCTGCCCAAAGACCCCAATGACGAAAAGAGCGTCATTTTGGAGATTCGTGCCGGCACCGGGGGTGACGAAGCAGCGCTCTTTGCTGCTGAGCTATTTCGTATGTATTCGCGCTATGCCGAGGTCCTGGGTTGGAAGGTTGAAGTTTTGGAAAGCTCGCCTTCCTCGCTCGGAGGCTTGAAGGAAATTGTCGCTGCCATTCAGGGCCACAAAGTCTATTCAAAATTGAAATATGAAAGCGGGGTGCATCGTGTGCAACGTGTCCCCGCAACCGAGCAGCAGGGCCGCATTCATACATCTGCTGCAACCGTTGCCGTACTCCCGGAAGCCGACGACATCGACATCAAGATTGAGGCGAAGGATCTGCGCGTCGATACTTTTTGCTCTTCCGGCCCCGGCGGCCAGTCGGTCAATACTACTTACTCCGCCGTGCGAATCACGCATATTCCCAGCGGGCTGGTGGTTTCTCAACAAGATGAAAAATCCCAGATTAAAAACCGCGCCAAAGCTATGCGCGTTCTCCGCGCTCGTCTTTACGAACTCGAACAAGAAAAGCAGCAAGCAGCTATCGTTGCGGAACGCCGCGGGCAGATCAAGACCGGGGATCGCTCTGAAAAGATTCGTACGTATAACTTCCCGCAGAATCGCGTGACCGATCATCGCATTGGCTTGACTCTGCACCAGCTCACTGAGGTCATGGACGGAAAGCTAGCACCCCTTGTTGATGGTCTGGTCTCCCACTACGAAGCCGAGCGACTTGAGCAAGAACTCGCGGGAGCCTAGGGGAACGGACCTGCATTCGATCGTCTGAAACGGGGCTTGAGACCATGAACGTTCGCACCGCCTTAAAAGAAGGCATCGCGCGTTTGCGCGAAGCGGGTGCTTCGTCTTACATACGCTCTGCCGAGCTTCTGTTGTTACATTCCTTGGGTTGCAATCGCGCCTGGCTCTACGCCCATCCGGAAGAAAGTATCAGCGATGCTCACGCGGGCCAGTTCTTAGCTCTCATCGGGCGGCGTGCCAGCGGCGAGCCCACACAACATCTCACGGGTAAACAGGAGTTCTGGGGCTTGGAGTTCGAGGTCAGTCCGGACGTCCTCATCCCGCGGCCGGAAACCGAACACGTTATTGAAGTTGCACTTGATCGCTTGGCGTTGCGTGAGTTGCGCGCAGGCCGCCCGCAGAAGAACAGTGGCGACGGATTATTAATCGCGGATATCGGGACGGGTTCCGGGTGCATCGCCGTTGCGTTCGCGAAGGAACTTCCTGACGCAATAATCTACGCCACAGATAACTCACTCGCCGCGCTTGCCGTGGCCCGGCGTAATGGAAAACGTCACAATTGCACTCGCATTCATTTCATCGAATCCAATTTGCTCGACCAAGTTCAAGGTCCAGTTGCTGAGCAGAAACATGCTGCACTCCTGCGAGCGGGCAAAAAGCCGCTCGCGCATAGTCGTTCCCTAGATCTCATTGTCAGCAACCCACCCTATATCGGTCGCCGTGAAGCCGAAACACTCGAACGCGAAGTGCGCGAACACGAGCCAGAATCGGCACTTTATGGAGGTGAAGAAGGCTACGAAATTTATGCCGGTCTCATAGCTCAAGCAGCCACGCGTCTCAGGCTCGGCGGAATTCTGGTCCTTGAGCTGGGCCACAATAGCCTCCCCGCTGTGCGACCTCTCCTCGACGCCGCAAATTGGTCGAACGTCGGTGTAACCAACGACCTCGCAGGTATTCCGCGAATCATTGCCGCTGAAAAGTTGTAGGGCCTGTGCTAACGGGGTAGGCTACGGGAATGCCGCACCTCGCACGCTTCCGTGCCAAGCACGATGTCTCTGCCGAGCTTGCCTCCACCGATGCCGCATCGATCCTGCACATTGATATGGACGCATTTTTCGTATCGGTGGAACTGCTCGAGCGGCCTGAATTGCGCGGCAAACCGGTGGTCGTCGGCGGACGTCCCGATCAGCGCGGCGTCGTCACTGCCGCCAGCTATGAAGCGCGCAAGTACGGCATTCAGTCTGCAATGCCGCTACGCACCGCCGGGCGTCTGTGTCCACACGCTATTTTCCTGGATGCACACCACGCGAAATACGCGGAATGTAGTGATCGCGTCGCGGCAATCCTGGCGAAGTTTTCTCCTATCGTCGAAATGGTTTCCATCGACGAAGCCTACCTTGACCTGGCCGGTACTGAGCGACTTCACGGTCCACCGTTTGCCGCTGCTGATAAACTGCTCCGCACTCTCTCGCGAACTACTGGACTTCCTTGTTCCGGCGGTTTGGCCGCTACGCGTCTCGTCGCCAAGGTCGCCTCGGACCAGGCCAAACCACTTGGACTGCTCTGGGTAGCACCCGGTCGCGAAGCTCAATTTCTGGCCCCCCTTCCAACTCGCAAAATTCCCGGCATCGGCGCGGTCACGGAAAGAGCTTTACGCGCGCTCGGAATCGAAACCGTCGAACAGATCGCGGTTATGCCGCAAGAAAAACTCCAAAGGATTTTCGGCCAGTGGGGCATCGCACTTTACCGCAAAGCCCACGGTGGGGATTCCTATGAGTTTGTTATCGACGCTGAGCCGAAATCCATTTCTCAGAACCACACTTTCGGCGAGGATACGGGCGATACTACAGCCCTCACAGCAACGTTGAGCCTCCTTTCGCAAATGGCCTGCAAACGCCTTCGCGAAGCCGGCCTGGCTACACGGAAACTCAGCTTGACGATTCGCTACACTGGCTTCGACACGCATACGCGAGCGAAGACTCTCCCAGAGCCTACGCAACTCGACGCCGACATTGGCCGCGTTTTTCAAGATCTCTTTCGCATCCATCGAGACGTCCGCAGAAATGTTCGCCTACTCGGTGTGAGTCTCAGCGACTTTACTCACAGCGGAGCACAGCTCGATCTTCTCGAACCTGGGCGCCGCGAAAAGCTCGAGAGGCTCACACGCGCCACCGATCATCTAAGAAACCGCTTCGGCTTCGACAAAGTGCAATTTGGTGGATCGCTCCGCCACGATCTTTCTGGACACGACGAAGATTCTTAAAAACCTCGGTGTCGGCGTTGGCCGCGGTAAGTAGCGGACGGTTAACAGTGCATACGACACTTTTTGCCTTTCGCCGGCGCTAGTGGCGGATAATGTAACGGTGACCCATCGCGACTTCGCCAACTCAATTTGCGACACGCTTCAGCGCAACGCTCATCAAGCGTTTTTCGTAGGCGGTTGTGTACGCGACCTGTTGCTTGGCCGGGAACCCGCAGATTACGATGTCGCTACCGATGCCACTCCCGACCAAGTCGCTGCTCTCTTCCCGGAATCTTTCGCTGTAGGTGCTCAGTTTGGAGTGGTATGCATTCCCAAAGATGGTCAAAAAATCGAGGTTGCCACGTTTCGCTCGGATGTGGGCTATTCCGATGGGCGGCATCCCGACAGCGTGGTTTTCTCCTCCTCGCCTCAAGAAGATGTCCAGCGTCGTGATTTCACTATCAACGGACTGCTCCTGCGGCACAACACCCGAGAAGTTCTCGATTTCGTAAACGGCCAGCAGGACCTTAAAGCCGGAATCATTCGTGCCATCGGAGAACCTGATCGCCGTTTCACTGAAGATAAGCTGCGTATGATGCGTGCTGTGCGTTTTGCTGCGCGCTTCGGGTTCGCGATCGATGCGCAAACAATTGCGGCAATCCGCCGTCACGCGCGCGAGTTGAATCAAGTGTCAGCGGAACGTCTGCGCGATGAGCTTACTAAACTACTTGGTGAAGGGGCCGCCCGCCGCGGCTTCGAGCTTCTCGATGAAACCGACCTCTTACAGCAGATATTGCCAGAGGTTGCAGCCATGAAGGGTGTTGACCAGCCGCCGCAATTCCATCCCGAAGGTGACGTCTGGAATCACACCTTGCTGATGCTGGGAAAACTACCTGCAAACTCGTCAGCCACGCAGAGTTGGGGTGTATTGCTTCATGACGTCGGTAAACCACCAACCTTTAAACCAGCATCTGAAACAGGAGACCGCATTCGTTTTGATGGGCACGTAGATGTAGGCGTGAGAATCGCCGAAGCGATTTGCCGCCGCTTGCGTTTCCCTAACGGGTACACGGAACAGATTCTCGCTCTCATTGCGAATCACATGCGCTTCATGGACGTCCAGCGAATGCGTCCATCTACCCTGAAACGCTTTTTAAGGCTTCCGCGCTTTGAGGAACACCTGGCATTGCACCGCCTGGATTGTCTCGCCAGCCATGGCGGCCTGGACGCTTACGACTTCGTCCGCCGCGTTCTGGAAGAAACTCCCCCGGAGCAGATCCGCCCGGCACGCTGGCTGACAGGAGATGACCTCCAAAAGCTGGGATATAAGCCCGGACCCCTTTTCAGTCAAATCTTGCGCTCTGTCGAGGACGCCCAACTGGAAAGCTTGATTACGTCCCGAGAGCAAGCCATTGAATATGTCAGTAAAAACTTTGCCTACCAGAAGGGCAAGATCTCTCGGTCGACCCACGGAAACTAAGGGTTTGACCGCGTTGACTGTGTCGTATCTTAATGAAATTAAGCGCTTTAATCTATATAATATGAGGCCAAGGGGACCGATGTTATAATCTTAGCCTAACGGACTAAGATTTTCTGATTCACTGCTGTATATTGTGACGCATCTTTTTCGCACCTCTGGCATCTAAATTTTCATAGCGTGGTCTGTTCACTTTCCGCGCTTCAGATTAGGGGATATTTATGGCTGAGAAAAATTGGGTCGTGCCTGACATTCTACCCATCCTTCCCGTTCGCGATACTGTCTTGTTTCCCGGTGCAGTATTGCCGCTAACGGTCGGGCGGGAAAGTTCGCTGGCCCTTGTAAATGCGTTATCGGGTGAGGATAAGCTGCTGGGCGTCGTGGCGCAGCTTGATCCCCGCATTGAAGACCCTGCGGCTGCTGACCTCCATAAGGTCGGTACACTGGCCAAAGTCCACAAGACCGTCAAGATGCCCAATGGCAATGTAGTGATCTTCCTGGAGGGATTGCAGCGCATACAAGTGCTTGATGTCATCGGCCTGAGACCGTACCTGCGGGCTCACGTCGAAGCTCAACCGGATTTTGCTGGCGAAATGGATGCCGAGCTCGAAGCCCTGCAGCGCAACGCTCAGGACTTGTTCCGCGACGTTGTTAGCCACTCGCCGCAGCTCTCTGATGACCTGCAGTCGGTGGCTATGAATATCGATGATCCGGGGCGGTTGGCAGATTTCATCGCCGGCACTCTGCCATCTCTTTCCACCATGCTTCGCCAGGAATTGATCGAGACTCCCAGTGTGCGTAAGCGCCTGGAAATGTTAATCCGAGAGCTCTCCAAAGAGTTGGAAGTTCTGGAGCTGCGCTCCAAGATTCAGGAGCAAGTACAAGAACAAGTTGGCCAGAACCAACGGGAATATTTGCTCCGCGAACAGATGAAAGCAATCCAAAAAGAACTTGGCGACTCGGAAGATTCCATGCAGGAGATCGACGAGCTCCGCAAAAAAGTTGAAGAAGCCGGAATGACCCCGGAAGCCAGGAAGGAGTGCGATCGCGAAATCAAGCGTTTAGCCAAGATGACTCCCGCGTCCGCGGAGTACATGGTCTCGCGCACGTATCTCGAATGGATGACTTCACTGCCCTGGTCCAAATCTTCGGGCAACGAAGAAATTGACATCGTCAAAGGACGCCAAATTCTGGACGAAGATCATTACGATCTCGAAAAGGTGAAAGAACGCATTCTTGATTACCTGGCCGTCAAAAAGCTGCAGCCCGGTATGAAAGGGCCGATTCTTTGCTTCGTTGGACCTCCAGGAGTCGGCAAAACCTCGCTCGGCAAATCGATTGCCCGCGCACTAGGACGTAAATTCGTCCGGTTGGCGCTAGGCGGCATGCATGATGAAGCGGAGATTCGCGGTCATCGCCGCACCTATATAGGAGCGCTTCCCGGACAAATCATCCAGGGATTGAAGCGCGCGGAGACCAATGACCCTGTGTGCATGCTTGACGAGGTTGATAAGCTCGGCCGCGATTTTCGCGGCGACCCGTCCTCGGCATTAATGGAAGTGCTCGATCCCGAACAGAATTCCGCGTTCCGCGATCACTATCTAGATGTGCCGTTTGACCTCTCAAAGGTGCTTTTCATCGCCACCGCAAACTGGATGGACCCCATACCGGAACCCTTGCGGGACCGCATGGAGATCATCGAATTGCCCGGTTATACCGGCGAAGAGAAACTGCACATAGCTCACAGGTATCTGATCCCCAAGCAGGCTGCCGAACACGGCTTGAAGGTCGGCGAGCAGCTTGAATTTAGCGACGATGCGCTTCGCGAAATCATTCACAGCTTTACCCGCGAAGCCGGCGTCCGCAATCTCGAGCGGGAGATTGCTACGGTGACGCGCAAGCAAGCGCGGCGTATCGCCGAAGGCAAAACTGAAAAGATGATCGTGACCCCTGACATCGTTCGCGAATATCTCGGCGTGCCAAAGTTCCGCACGGAGAAAGAAGTCGAAGAACGCGTCAAGAGGCCGGGCGTAGCCGTCGGATTGGTCTGGACTCCGGTGGGTGGCGACATCATCTTCATCGAGGCCACGCGTATGCGGGGAGGTAAACAGTTCACCATGACTGGCCATCTCGGCGAAGTCATGCAGGAATCAATGACCGCCGCGCTCACTTGGGTCCGTGCTAACGGCGAACGCTACGGGATCGACCCAGACTTTTTCCGAAGACAGGACATCCACATCCATGTACCGTCAGGCGCAGTTCCCAAGGACGGCCCCTCTGCCGGTGCAGCGATGGTGACAGCTTTAGTCAGCCTGCTCAGCGGACGGCCGGTCCGAGACCGTCTGGCCATGACCGGGGAGATGACGCTGTCCGGTATCGTTCTCCCCATCGGTGGAGTTAAGGAAAAGGTTCTTGGCGCTAAGCGTGCCGGCATTAAGGAAGTTCTGTTGCCGGCGGACAACGAGCCCAATGCTGTCGCGGATCTTACGCCGGAAATTCTCGGCGACATTAAGATCACCTATGTTCGGACGCTCGACGAAGTGTTGCAGAACGCGCTGTCCAATGAACCGGTAGCACCACCCATCGTTCCGCCGCAACCTAAACCAAAGAATGTACCACCGGATATTCCCCGGGCAATCCACTAACCATATAGATAGCGAACCGCATCGTGCTCCCACCGGAACACGATGCAACCAGAATTCAAAGGCCCGGCGTCACCACGCCGGGCCTTTTCTATTCTTGAGAGTCGCGTAACCTCGGTACAAACTCCTGATAACATGTTCACTCGTTCATGTCTCGAGACCAACAAAATGTAATGGACTTACCATCCCAGTTGGCGCAGCAACTGTCCGAAGCGCTCTTACGCGAACGTATTATTCCTCGTTTTGTGGATTCCTACGTGGTTGAGCATGGGCGTCATGCTCTGCAGGTTCACGCATCGCTCTACCGAGATCGATTAACGCTGCTTCAGCGTGAGGCGCTCCTGGCCTTGACTGTGCACACTCTCGAGATCGTCGCCGCGGAGCCCAAGCAGTCCCGCAAATCCAGGCAACGTCCGATGTTGCGTAAGGATGCCGCAACCTTTCGCCGCAAATTTCTCGCTGCTCTCACACGACAGCATAAATGGACTGCCGGCGACGCGCTCGATTTTCAAACGGACTTCCAAATGTACGAGGAATTGCTGGCGCGTAGTTCATCGACGCGGCGCAGTCGCAAACCATTTGAGGCGGCAAACCATCCCTTTGTAGACCGCTGCGCATTCCTGCTGGATTCTTCGTTTATGGCCAATGCACGGCTCGCCGCCACCCGTACATTGGTCGATTTAGAAGTATTGGCCACCCAGGTTGTCGAGTCGTGCCTGCAGCAATCGATGCGCCCCAACATTAACAGGTACGGCAAAGCCCGCTCCCCAATCGTAAGTTAGGACAAACGCTCCACCTGCACAGCCGTACCATACGCCAACACTTCGGTCACGCCCTGCATCACCTCGGTTGCGTCATAGCGCATACTCACCACGGCGTTTGCTCCATGTTCCGCCGCATGTTGCAACATCAATTCAAAAGCGTCCTCGCGGGTCTTCTCGCACAGGTTGGTGAGAATTGTTATGTTGCCGCCGATAATCGTCTGTAACGCAGCACCAAGATTGCCGATCACGCTCCGTGACCTCACTACAATTCCCCGCACAATGCCAAAGTTCCTCACGATTCGATAGCCCGGCAGCTCCAGAGCGGACGTCACCATTCCTATATCTACTCTTGGCATTCTTTCCTCTCCTTCGAATAGCCTTTGAACTGGCGTGGTATTGACCGGAGCGATTCTATCCGCTCCAGCGACCGTGCGCGAGTCATCTTTCTCTGCTACGCTCAGGACGCGTGGAGAACCTCTTTTATTTTTTGTCGGTCAGCCAGATCTGCATTGGTGTGTACCTCATCTGGCAGGGCCTCCAGTGGCTTAGCTACGCGCGCCGTCGTATGTCCATTGACCCGGGCTTTCGCGCGCCGCGGGTTGCCGTACTCTGTCCGTGCAAGGGCGTCGAGCCAGGCCTGGAACGCAATCTCGTCACCCTCACGGAATTCGACCACCAAAATTATGAAGTGTTTTTTATCTTGGCATCGGAAGCTGACCCTGCAATTAGTATCGTAAGACGCATCGCCACGCAGTCCCGGCACAGAGCTCACGTAATTATCGCGGGCGAGCCCACCTCCTGCGGAGAGAAGGTGAATAATCTTCGTTTCGCCATCGAACAGTTGCCGCCTGAGTTTGATGTGCTGGTTTTTGTGGATTCTGACGGCCGGCCCGGAAAATCCTGGCTGCAGCGGCTGGTTGCACCGTTAAGCGATTCGCGAGTGGGCGCCGTCACAACGATGCGTTGGATCATCCCAAACCGGAACAACCTGGCCACGTTGCTCCTGGCAGCGTGGAATGCTCCGCTGGTCACCATGCTCAGCGAGAAAGGCAAGAACTTCTGTTGGGGTGGCGGCACGGCGATTCTCCGAACAATTTTTGAACAGATCGGCGCTCTTGAAGAATGGAAACATTCCGTTAGTGATGATTATTCAATGACCAGCGCGCTGGAAAGGGCGCGCCGACCGATTCTCTTCGTCCCTGAATGCCTTATGCCGTCCTTTGCTGAGACGGATTTTTCCGGCCTGTTCGAATTCACCAACCGCCAAATACTCATCACGCGCGTCTACGCCGAGAGGCTTTGGGCGCCAGCTGCAGCCACGCACCTATTCTATTCATCCACGCTTATCTTTGGGATAGTTCTAACTCTCGCCGCGTTCTTCGCGCAGCGTCCTGCCCTTCATCTCGCAGCGCTCACTTTGTTGCCCTTATTGCTTTCAGCGATTCGCAGCGCATTACGCCTCGCTGGTGTTACAGAAATCCTGCCGGCCTGGCGCGCCCAGATTATGAGTCAGGCATGGATCTACATTTTTCTAACTATTTTCATTCCATTTCTCTATCTCTTAAATTTCTTGAACTCCATCGTAACGCGAAAAATTCGCTGGCGCGGCATCCAATATGAACTCATGACGCCGGACCAAACTCGGATAACCACTCTCTAAGCTCGGTTCCAGCAAAAGTTTCTATGACCTGCCATCTAGTTCTATTACTACTTCGATATTCGGACTTCCGAGAGTTTTCCACAGGCCAAATGGCCAATTTTCTTAGAGTTACATTTTTTAAGAAAGTCCTTCCGACTGACACTGGCAGGGAAAAAGTTCGTACACTATGCAAATCCTACCTGCGAACGCCTAAGGTCTCATACTAGAAACCATGTAAGTGTCTAAGTTCTGAGTATTTTGAAATTCAGTAGTAGTTTGGATAAAAGTTTGCACAGATTCAGCTGTTCTGTGCAACGACTGTAGGTGAGCCCGTCGGGAAGTTTGTTTCTTAGTCGTTGGCTGTGTTGCTGCGCGGTGCAGGTGCCCCGCATCCGACCTCGGCCTTGGCTTCCTTCGTTACTGGTTACCGAATCGGTAGAGCTGGCCTCGCTCAGAGGCAATCACAAAAATCAACCCTAAAGGTCTCGACTGCGTCACGAGGCTGCATCGGAGGATGCACGTGAAAGTAATCCGCAGAAGTGAACATCCACAGCCTGTCCGCTCAGGTCTCCCTCGCGAGCTTTATTTCTTTTATGAAAAGAATACCGGCGTGTCCCACTTTCATGTGGAAGCAGGACCCGACGGGGAGTTCCCGGTAGAACAGGCCGCAGGCCTGCTGGCCATGCATTGCATGGTTCGCGGCCAATCGCCGAGCGATTACATCGTGATGGTTCAGGCTGAAAGCGACTTCCTCGAGCTTCTCAAGGATCGCGCGGACAAATTGCTCCAGGCGGGACGTTCCGTCGGCTCGTCCGTTAAATTAACTCGCCGCGAGGACGAAGTGCTAAGCGGAATTATGCGCAGTCTAGCCAACAAAGAGATCGCCGCAAACCTAAACTTGTCCGAACGTACCGTTAAATTCCATGTCTCTTCGCTACTTGCGAAGTTTCGCGTTCGCGGCCGCTTGGAACTGGTGCGCGAGGCTGCACGGCAAACCGGCACCATGCCAGGCGCCCCTCGTGAAGGGCAGGAATTTCGCGGGGTGACCAATAGGTTTAGCGAGAACACGCACAAGCCGACGGTCGTCCCGCTCACCCAACGGCACTGTATGGCTTAGAACGGCATCAACCACTACTTGTGACAACAAAAAGGCCTGCCCTTAAGGCAGGCTTTTTTGTTGGATATCAAGTTTCCACAACAGTTATTTTTTTGCCGCATCGTAAAGCTGTCCGGCTTTTTCCCAATTCACTACGTTCCACCATTCCTTGATGTAATCCGGGCGCCGATTTTGATATTTCAGATAATACGCATGCTCCCACACATCCAAACCAAGCACTGTCTGCGGGCGTCCGGGAAGCGAATACGGCGTGTCCTGATTCGGTGTCGAATCAATCGTTAACTTTCCGTCCTTCATCAACAGCCAGGCCCAGCCGGATCCAAACCGTCCCACGCCTGCGGCTGAGAACTTTTCTTGAAAACCACTGAACGACCCAAATGTTGAATTAATCGCCGTGCCGAGATCGCCCTTAGGCTCGCCTCCGCCGCCTTTCTTCATTAAGGGCCAGAATAGCGAGTGGTTCCAGTGCCCACCGCCGTTGTTACGCACCGCAGTGCGAATATTCTCCGGGATCGCATCTAGATTCTTCAACAAATCGTCAATCGACTTAGCCTGCAAATCGGCATGGCCTTCCAGCGCCTTGTTGAGGTTGTTGACATAAGCGCCCTGGTGCTTGTCATGGTGTATCTCCATGGTTTTGGCGTCAATATATGGTTCGAGTGAATCAAATGAATACGGCAAAGGGGGCACACTGAATGCCACGGGTTTGTCCTCCAGTTTGAGATTTGTTTCTGTATCTAAAATGTTTCCTGCGCGGCCCATAAATGGTGCGGACAACGTGCCCTGCCACAACTAATCCGATAACGGAAATATTGTGCTTACCGGAAATGTGGCAGCAAAACATTGGAAGCTCCAGCAGCGCGGTGGGCTAAATGCAAGCTACACGCTGGATTATACCGCTTGTCCTCGGTTCTCGGTACCGCCTTACCTGTTTTGTCGGCGCCTCCAGGAATAAATTCTTGAAAGCCGCCCTAGGGCCGAACTTGTTGGATGCGCGAAAGGGCCCAGGTGGCAGAGTCCGCGATGACCGGCTCAGGTAGAGTCGCCAATCGCTCCAGTATTCTTCTCATGCGCGCGTAGGCCCCAGTTCCATCAGGCACATGAGAATTGCCCAGCGCGATGCATGCGTTCCGCACCAAACCGCGCCACTTGGTTCGCTTAACTGCGCTGCAGCGAAATACTTCTTGAAATTCCTCCTCGCTCATGGACACCAGCCATTCCAACCTGGGCAGGAATAAAGAATCAGTCAACAACGCATCATGCTCCGATGGGCCTGGGTCCTCTACTGCCCTGCGTTGTGCTAATTCTTTAAAGCCTTTTTCTCCAATTGAGAATGTTCGCGGCTGAAATTCCTTTGCCAGGGTCGCTGGCGCTTGTTGATTCCATGGGCATACATCCTGACAAATATCGCATCCGAATACGTGTCGTCCTATCGGCTCACGAAATTCCTCGGGGATTTGTCCTCGTAGCTCAATCGTTAAATAAGAGATGCATCGCCGAGCGTCCATCACATACGCGTCTATCAAAGCACCCGTGGGACAAGCGTCGATGCACTTCCGGCACTTTCCGCACAAATCAGACGGCGGCGCTTCTAATGGGCCAAGCGTCGGCTGCAAACGCAGCGTCGTCAAAATTACCCCAAGAAAAAAGAACGAGCCCAATCGCTTATTCAATAACAGTGTGTTTTTACCAATCCAGCCAAGTCCCGCATATTTAGCAAAGACGCGCTCGTGAATTGGCCCGGTATCCGCATATACGCGCGCTTCACAGGAATCGGAGAATCTCACCTTCACTTCGCCGGCAAGAGCTTCGAGTTTCTCACGCAGTATCTCGTGGTAATCGCGTCCCCAGGCATAACGAGAAATCCAGCCGCGCGGCTCATCTATACCGCGCAAAGTTAGCTCCGTCGAATTAGGGTGGTCCGTGTTGTAGTTCAGTGCGCACACGATCACGCTACGTACGCCGGCCATCGCACGCTCGGGATCGCTTCGCCGCGGGTCCGCGAGATAGTGCATTTCGCCTGCATAACCTTGGGCTACCCACTCCGAGCTCCGTTCTAACTCCGAAAATTTTTCCGGGCGCACTACGCCACACAGGTCGAAGCCCAGTTCTTTGGCACGCTGGGCGATCCACGTGGTATCAGCAGCATCAGGCATCACAGCGATTGTGCCGCAGCCGGGCCGTTTCATGCGAGTCGCGACACGTCTAATGGGAGGGGGCGATTCAACTGCGATGCGTTTTGAGCGCTCTACTTGAAGCTACGCAGAGCCGTGAACTCTTCCGTGTACACTTCAAAGACGGTAAACAACTTTGTGATTTGGAGCAGGTCGTGCACCTTCTTCGTCAGATGAAGCAGCTTCAATTCACCGCCGCGACTCTTCACCGCGGTATACGCGCTAACTAGCTCGCCGATGCCCGAGCTGTCGATGTAGTTGACGTCTGCGAGATTCATCAGAATGCTCGTCCGCTTGTCTTCCAGCAGCTCGCGAACAGTATTACGTAACAATGCGCTTCCCTCGCCAAGCGTGATTCTCCCGCTCATATCGAGGACCGTAACGCGTCCCGCATCGCGATGGGTGGCTTGCAGTGTGGACATGGCCCTTTCTACGCTTCCTGCTGAGGAGCAGCTCCATGGCCACCCTGACCATTCGGTTGGGAGCCACTCGCTCTTGGCAAATTCTTCGACATGATAATTTCCGCACCGCCCGTGCGCCCGGACACTACCTCAAACTCATCCATGAACGCGCGCATGAGGAAGATACCCCGTCCTGACGTACTTAGCAGATTTTCTTCCGCCAGCGGATCCGGCACATCCGCAAGCGAAAACCCTTTACCCTCATCCAGAACGTGGATGATCATTTTGTCCGAAGTCAGATCGATCGCAAGATAGATTTTCTTTTCCGGACGTTCCTCGTTGCCGTAGTGGAAGGCATTGATTACTCCCTCCCGTACCGCCATCCCGATCCGGTAGCAGTCGTCTTCGCCGAACCCGGCTTCTTCCGCTACCCTCAGACACATTTCCTCGGCCAGGTTGACACTTTCAACCTGCGTCTTAAGCGTCGTTTCCAAGTGCTTGGTGTCTGACCCCATTAGTCCTTGCGTTATCCTGCCCAACGACCGCCGTATGGAGCGTCCTATGGGTAACACAGCGACGGAAACGTAGTCAATGGAGCGATGCATCTTGGCGACAATTTTTTCCTCTTCGTCTGTGTCAGTTTCCTGCTTCCTATTCCTGCTTCCTCATCCCAATACGAACGGTCCCGCGTTCGCTACTGTATGGCTTCGCTCAGATTGGCCTCCAGCGCATTCCGCTGAAATTTCGCCGATTGGCCCAGGAAAAGTAAGCCATTGTGTCCCAGCGAAACTTCCCCAGGCCGTGGCAATTCCTCAGTGCTGATTTGATTCGCCCGCGGCTCTCCTTCACCGCGTTATCCGGAACCCCGACCACATTGAAATCCTGCAGGCGCGCCGATCCCACGTCCACCTCAACTTCTACGAGGTAAGCGTCGATGCCATACATGGAGGCACTGATCGTTTTAAAAAGCATAGTTTTATGGGTGTTACAACGCGTCTGACCCATTGGTATCTGGCGACTGAAGAAGTCCAAAATCTAAACCTACAATCTATAAACCAATCAGATAATATCCTGTACTCTTTCTTTAGCTATCACATAAAGCGTATCCCGCCTGCTTTACACCTGCGTCGCGCCCACGTATATTGGCGCTTAGTGTTTTGGTACCTATTTCATCGTAAGGTTGGCTAAATGATCGGCTGGATTCTTCTGGTCGTCCTCGTCTTGCTCGTTGTTTTCCTCATCGGAATGTACAACGGATTGGTGCGACTCAAAGTTCAGTGCGACAACGCCTGGGCCGACATCGACGTGCAGCTCAAGCGCCGCTACGACCTCATTCCCAACTTGGTCGAAACCGTTAAAGGTTACGCTGCCCACGAAAAGGGCACTCTCGAAGCCGTAATTAACGCGCGCAATCGGGCTATGACTGTCACCAACCCTGCCGAGAAAGCTCAAGCCGAGAACATGCTTTCCGGCGCGCTAAAAAGTTTATTCGCTCTGTCTGAAGCCTATCCGCAGCTCCGCGCGGTCGAAAGTTTCACCTCGCTGCAGAATTCGCTTTCCCAGATCGAGGACACCGTCCAGAACGCCCGCCGCTACTACAATGCTGTCGTTCGCGACCTCAACACCAAAATCCAGCAATTCCCAACCAATATTTTCGCGAGCATGCTGGGCTTTAGGCCGCGCGAATTCTTTGAAGTTTCCGCCCCGGCGGAGCGCGAAGTCCCCAAGGTTAGTTTTTCCGCGCCGTCGGCGCCAACCGCTTAACCACGACTCCAGACATGGCACGTCGTTACTCCTTATCATTCCCAGCGCAACGAGGAACCTGTCTTGGCTTTTAGCACGGTACTTCAGTCTCAGATGTGCTCTCAGCCCGCGCGTCGGTCCATGCTTTCAGCGTTTCTTTTTTGTCTCCCCTTCTTCTCTGCCTCAGCCCTCCAAGCTCGCGAACTGCGTATCTCGCAATTCGAGGCCACAATCCACATCGACGCCAACGGATCCATCGACGTAACGGAAGCCATCCAGGCGCAATTTATCGGTGGACCATGGCATGGTCTCTATCGCTCTATTCCCGTGGAATACGTAACCCCGCAGGGTTTCAATTACTCGCTCTTCCTTAATGTTCAACGCGTCACGGACGGCAACGGCAATCCCCTAAAATTTGAGACCACCCGCGAGCGTCACTATCGAAAGCTCAAAATTTATATCCCCAATGCCGACAATTCCACGCAGACCATTTCCATTCAGTACTCCGTTTCTGATGCGCTGCGCTTTTTCGAGGATCACGACGAGCTCTATTGGAATGTAACCGGAGACGAATGGGATGTACCCATTCAATCCGCCATCGCCCGCGTCGTTCTGCCCGAGGGCACAACCAATATCCGCGCCAACCTATTTACTGGTGGCTACGGTTCCCGCGCGAAAGACGCGGATGTAGGCATCGCTGGCAATGGCGTCGAATTCCACACGCGTAACCCGCTTCAATATCACGAAGGCCTCACCATCGCCGTCGCTTTTGACAAAGGCTTCGTCCACGAACCTACCGCCGTCGATAAAGCTTCACTCTTTCTTCGCAGCAATTGGCCTCTAGTTCTGCCTCTCGCCGCTTTCTTCACCATGTTCTATGTCTGGTGGACGCGTGGCCGTGATCCGCGCCTCCGGCCAATCGCCGCCCAATACGAGCCTCCCGATCAACTCTCCCCTGGCGAAGCCGGCACACTGATCGACAATTCCGCTGACATGCGCGACATCACCGCTTCTATCGTCGATCTCGCTGTGCGCGGTTACATAGTTATCGAAGAGCATCAGCACGAACGCATGCTCGGCCTCGTGCATGACAAGGATTACAATTTTATTCTCCGCAAGGCCCGCTCCGAGTGGTCACAACTGAAGCCCCACGAGCAAGTGCTCTTAAATGGGTTCTTCTCCGCTGGCACTCTGGACGAAACAATCCCCATGAGCAGCCTGGAAAACAGTTTCTATAAGAATTTGCCGGACATGAAGAGTCGCATCTTTGAATCCCTCGTTACTCACGGCTATTACCGCCGCCGTCCAGACTCCGTCCGGTCTGCGTACATCGGGATAGGCGTTGTCGTTGGATTGATTGTGATCTGGGCTGGTGGAGCAATTGGCAAGAGCTACGGTATGCCGCAGTTTACCTTTATTTTAGCGGGAATTCTAACGGGAGCGGTCGTCTGCGCCTTCGGCTGGTTCATGCCCGCGCACACCGAGCAAGGCGCCCGCGCCATGGAACGTATCCTCGGCTTCGAGGACTTCCTCAATCACGTGGAGTCGGACCGCTTCAATCGCATGATCAAAACGCCCGAAATGTTCGAAACGTTTTTGCCTTTCGCCATGGCACTTGGTGTGGAAAAAAACTGGAGCAAGGCGTTTCAGGGCATCATGACCCAGCCGCCTAACTGGTATCGCGGGTCCTATGGGCCAAATTTCTATCCCATGAACTTTACGAGTGATCTCAATACGATGTCCAGTCGCGCCAGTAGCGTTATGGCTTCAGCCCCGCGCAGCTCCGGCGGCTCCGGCTTCAGTGGTGGCGGTTCCTCGGGTGGCGGCTTCGGCGGTGGTGGCGGCGGCGGCTTCTAGCGAGTGTTCCTCTTAACGATTCAAATGAGATGCCTATTTAGTACGTTCATTCTTCGGCGCCGATGTGCGCTACATTAGCTGGGCAAATCACAGTTTCTTGCGGAAAGCCTTCTGCGTTTTGTAATGCTCGTACTCGTGACGCTCGTAAAATTGGTGGGCGCGATCGCGAATTATGTTCGATCGCACCGACATGCTCCGGCACCCGCGTTTCTTAGCCCATTCCTCGGCTATCGCGAGCAATCGCCCGCCGGTACCGTTATTTCGCGCCTTTTCCGACACCACTAAGCCGTGTATTTCAGCTCGGAGTTCTACCTCCAGGACAGGAAGCAAGCTCACATGCAGCCAGCCCTCTACACCACTTTTGTCCGATTCCGCTACGAACACCGCGTGCTGCGACTGTGGTTTTAGCTGTGGCAGTCTTCGCAATATCTCCGCGGCGCTTGCCGGATATCCCAGTTGCCCGCTCAACTCCGCAATCCGCGGCGCGTCGATGTGCTTCGCGCGCCGGATTCTCACTTCGTTTCGTCTAGCCGGGGACGCCATTCGTTTATACGGTTCGCGCCACAATATTCAGCCACTTCCATTTCAATCCCGTTGCGTAACTCGTATCCCTAATTTAAAAGGTCTTGTCGGAATCAAGCAGGATCGTAACGGGTCCTTCATTCACCAGCTCCACTGACATCATTGCCTGAAAAATGCCGGTCGCTACCTTCACGCCTTTGCTCTCCAGCGCCACGCAAAATTCCTCGTACAAGCGCTTACCCTGCTCCGGCGGAGCCGCTCCAAGAAAACTCGGCCGCCTTTGCCCGCGTGCATCGCCGTATAGCGTAAATTGCGAAACCACCAGCGCGCTGCCACTGACATCCAGCAGTGACCGGTTCATCTTTCCCTGATGGTCCTCAAAGATTCTTAAGTTCACAATCCTTTCCGTCATGGCTGCCACCGTCGCGGACGTATCCTCGCGTCCCACTCCCATCAATATCATCAGCCCCGCGCCAATTTCCCCGGTGACGCGCCCCTCGACCGTAACTCGCGCATGACTCACTCGTTGAAGCACCACTCTCATAAATCTCCACAACTACCTTCTCCGACCGTCGCTACTTAGCTGTCTTTCTCGGCAGCAGTTCCTGCAACTGCGCGACGTTGTACGCAAACACCGCCAGCACCTGCGCGCCTTCGGTCAAGTCGTCCCACTTCACGCGATCAAGCGTGTCTGCCTGCGAATGGTGCGTCTTGTCATAATCCGCATTGTCCTGAACGCACCAGAACGCCGGCACGCCCGCTTCATCGAACGGTACATGGTCGCTGCCGCCTTCCACGCGCAACGTGGGCTCCGCCAATCCGACTTCTTTTGCGCGTGCCAGCGGATTCAGCACGCGGTCAATACTCTCTCGCGCGTCGTAATTTGCCATTAGCCCGATGGTCAGCACCTTTCCGGTCCCGCTGTCATGTACCAACACTCCAGAAATCTTGTCTAGTTCTGCTTTGTGTGTTTTTACGTATTCTTTCGAGCCGTTCAGCCCCTGCTCTTCCCCCGTAAACAATACAAATCGGATCGTGCGCTTCGGCTTCACGCCTAATCTCTGTAACGCCCGCGCCGCCTCCAACACCGCCGCGGAGCCCGTACCGTTATCCGTTGCGCCCGTTCCCAGGTCCCAAGAATCCAAGTGCGCACCAATGATCACTATTTCCTCCGGCTTCTCGCTTCCCGTAATCTCCGCGACCGTGTTGTACACTTGCACTGCCTTGCCGCTGAAACTGCCTTCAATGTTTACGTCCGCTTCCACCGGCCCGGCATCCAGCAATCTCCACAGCAGCAGATAATTTTCTCGTGTGATGTACGCCGTCGGAACCGCCATAGGCTGATAATCGCTGCTAGTGGTGCTCATATTAAGCAAACCGTAAATCTTCTCTGACCCCAGCAGTACGGCGCCAACCTTTTCTTCCGCAAAAAAATTCATCGCCGTGGTTCGCAACGCAAAATAGGCCTGATAGTCGATTGGCTTGTCGCTCTTCGGCAACGCCACCGGAATTGTCATATCGCCCCAAGGTGTCAGTAGCGGATTTTTAGGTGTCTGCATTTCCGCAGGTTTTCCTAAAACGACGATCGCCCCGGCAATCTTCCCTTTATATCGCTTTAAATCTTCTGGTTTTTCTACCGATACGCCGATAACGGATCCGTGCAGCGTTCCTTTTGTATTGGGTGACCATCCAGCTGCAACCAGCGTTAACGCCTGTTTTGTCGGCCTCAGTATGCGTCCCGTCGCGTCTCCCCGCGTCCAGCTATTCGCAATCGTCCACGATTCCAAATGCGCCTTCGTTAGACCCAATTGTTTAAAACGCTCCAGCGTCCAATTGCTCGCTTGCTCAAGCTGCTGCGAACCCGTCAGCCGGGGCCCAATGCGATCCGCCAAATATTGCAGATCGGTCTTCAACTCTCCCTCGTCCACTTTCACCTGGCCCAGAATCTTCGCATCCATCTCTGCAATAGGATCCGGCGGTGCCGCCTCTGCCTTTGCGGCATCCGGCTTCGCGCCCGTCGCCGCTGGCCGGTACGGTAGCGGGCGTCGTGGCAGCATCATCGGCAATTGCGCCGTGTTGTAAGCCCACGTTGCCAGCACTTCCGCGCCTTGCGTTAAATCCTCTTTCCAAACTTTGTCGAAAGTGTCGGACTGGCTGTGATGGGTCTTCGAATATTCCGCTCCATCTTGAATCACAAAGAATCCCGGCACGCCCACTTCATCGAACGATGCGTGATCCGTTCCGAAAGTCCGTGCCGTGCTTGGCTCTAGTAGCTTCAGCTCCCGCAACGGTCCCAGCAGCTGGTCGATAATCTCGCGATCTTGATAGTTATCATGCAATCCCAGCGTTAACACTCGGCCCGTTCCCGTGTCATGCACCAAAATTCCCGATATCTTTTCTAATTCAAGCTTGTGCGTCTCCACGTATTTGCCTGAGCCGACCAACCCTTCTTCCTCGCCAGTGAACAACGCGAACCGGATCGTGCGCTTTGGTTTAAGATTCAGTTTTGCCAGTGCGCGCGCAGCTTCCAGCACGGCCATTGAACCTGTGCCGTTGTCCGTCGAACCCGTGCCCAAATCCCATGAATCGAGATGCGCGCCGAGCATCACAACCTCATCCGGCTTCTCGCTGCCCCGAATTTCCGCCACCGTGTTGTACACCTCTACCGGTTTGTCGCTGAAGGAGTTTGTCATCTCAATTTCAACTTCGACTGGTCCGCGCTTCAGCATTCGGAATAGCATCCGGTAGCCTTCTCCGGTGATAAACGCCGTTGGAATCGCTCCGATATCAAATCTTTCTCCGCCCACGGTCGTCATGTTCAGCAAACCGTGCGGCTTGTTAGCGTCGCGCAGCACCACCGCCACCCCTTCTTGCTTGAAGAATTCCATTCGCGCTCGCGCCGCTTCTTGCAACGCGGCGTACGGTGAAGGTGTGGGCGGCTCGCCCTTCATCGCTGGCGGAGCCTGCATCGGCCGAATCACTTCAGCTTGCATGTCTTCCTCCTTTGGAGGTGACAGGCTGGTCGGTTCCTGATAGATCACCACCGTGCCTTTCAGTTTTCCCCGAAATTTGGCGAATTCTTCTTTCTCCTTTGCGTCGAAATACACCACTGGTCCGCGCACCGCGCCTCGCGTGCTCGGTGACCATCCGGCCGCTGCAATCGTCAGCGGATGTACCACCAGAGCGTTGGTGGCTTCGCCATCCTTAAAAAACATTCGCGCTCGTGCCGTGCCGCGCGTCCAGGAACGTGCGATGCTCCACGATTCCTGGTGCACGTTCGACAATCCGTACTTCCGGAACATTTGTGCCGTCCACTCGTTTGCGCGCTTCAGCTGTGGCGAACCCGTCAACCGCGGGCCGATCTCGTCTGACAAATATTCAAGATTTGGCATCACTTCGCCATGCTCGCCAATTTCGCTCAAAATACGCGCGTCCGCCTCGGCAAGAGCATCGCTCTCTTCAGTAGCCGCCTTTGCAAACCCAATCCCCACATCGGCCAGCACCAGCGGAACAAAAAACACAACTACCATCACTCGACGTCCAATCATTGTCTCCCCTAGTCATCAATCACATTTGAAATAACTGCTAATGTAAACGACGGCTCGAGTGTCCCTTGTCAGTTCCGTTTCCTTGTTTTGTCGGCCCGTCGCCGCCTTTTCGCCGTATTCCTCGATGCCTTCAACGCACGTCTGGGAAGCGGCAACGCGCCGCTGCCCTCCGGTGCATGCTGGCACCTCGGACAAAAATAGCTGCTTCGCCCAGCCACAATGGCTCGCCGGATGATCGTTCCACACCGATAACAACCCCTGCCTTCTCGTCCGTACGCCCGATGACGCCGCTGATATTCGCCCGGCTTGCCCGTCGCATCGAGAAAATTTGATATCGATGAGCCTCGCATCACAATCGCCTTCTGCAAAATCTCTTGCAGCGCGTGATGTAGGGTAGCAGCTTGTTTCTTGCTTAGCTTCGCGCCCAATCGTGCGGGATGAATCTTCGCCCGCCATAAACTTTCATCCGCGTAGATATTCCCCACCCCGCGAAGCACGCCTTGGTTCAGCAGTTGCGCCTTAATCTGTGCCCTGCGCAACCTCACACTCGAAACAAATTCTTCCTTGCTGATGTGCAAAGGGTCCGCGCCAAAGCCAACCAATTCCGTCGCCAACATTACTTCGGTGAGATACGCCATCCTTCCAAAACGTCGTGCATCCGTATATCGCAACTCCCGCCCATCATCCAGCTCAAACCATACGTGCGTGTGTTTCTCGCAAGGTTCTGCAGCGCGCAGCGGCTCAAGGTGTCCAGTCATCCCCAAATGCACAAGCAGCGAAGCCGGCGCGACACCCCCATTTGCGCATCCCCCCGTGGGGTGTTCCAGTGCCGACAGCCGCAACAACATGAATTTTCCGTACCGTTCAACTGCCTCAATGCGCCGCCCTGGCAAATGCTCTTCCAGCGCCCCGGGATCATCGATGAAATCCGTTTTCCCCAGCCTCACAGACAAAATGCGCCGTCCCAGAATGGATTGGCGCAAGCCGCGAACTACTGTCTCGACTTCGGGAAGTTCTGGCATGAAACTATTCTGCTATCCAAATTAACACACCCATCCAGGATGTGGCATTAATCGCCCTGCGAAACTCTTCCCGTTTCAGTCTGCGTTTGTTTGATTCACACTCAGTACTTCGTGTTGCATTTCACTCTGCGCTTCGTGTTTGCACTACTGGTAGTACTTCATGATAAACTGCACCGTCTTGGGGCAACTTTGATGCACCTCCGTTTTCGCCGAATGACGTCCTCGTTCCGAACATTTATTCTCACGACGCTTTTTCTCACTCTGCTCCCCGTACAATCCTTTGCCAAAACCCGCGACACCGGTTTTCTTGATCGCACCAGCCGCGTCCAGGGAGCGCTGTATAAATATCAGGTCTTCGTCCCGGATAACTGGACCCCCAGCAAGAAGTGGCCGGTCATTCTGTTTCTTCATGGCGCTGGCGAACGCGGCGGCGACGGCCTTCTCCAAACAGACGTCGGCATCGCCACCGCCATCCGCAAAGACCGCAGCCGTTTCCCTGCCGTTGTCGTCATCCCGCAGTGCCGGAAAGAAAAATGGTGGTCTGAATCACCCATGGACGACGTAGCCATGCAATCGCTCGCCGAAGCCCTAAAGGAATTTCACGGTGACTCACAGCGCATTTACCTCACCGGTTTGTCGATGGGCGGTTACGCCACGTGGTATCTCGCCGCGAAATATCCAATCAAATTCGCGGCGCTCGTCCCGATTTGCGGCGGCGTACTCCCACCCGAGAAGGCGCGCGCGCAATCTGCCGATGACAAATCACCATACACCCAAGCAGCCGTGAAGATTGGCAGCTCCACGCCTGTTTGGATTTTTCACGGTGCTGCCGATGAAGCCGTGCCCGTGACCGAGTCGCAGCGCATGTACGAAGCCATGAAGGCCCTGGGCAGTGAAGTTCATTACACTGAATATCCTGGAGTGGGCCACAATTCCTGGGATAAAGCGTACGCCGAGCCGGAATTGATCAACTGGATGCTCTCAAAAACTCTTACCGCCAAGTCCGCTCGCTAATTCCGCAGCGCACCGGACAGCGGACTCTGTGATTATTTCTGTACTGGTGGCGGCCAGAATCCCGGCTCGCTGATCGGCCGGGCGTCTTGCTTCGCGGCGTACTTGTGCACCGCCGGACCTACGGCAGCGGCCTTTCCGATCAGCACAAAAACAAGATTCTCCGATGGGAAATGTTTTTGGATCACTTGCCGCGCAAGCTCAGGTGTCACCGCGTCGATCCGCGCTTCCAATTCATTCACTTCGCTGTCATCGAGGCCATAAAAGTCATTGGCGGCAATGCGCTGCGCCAGTTGCATCGAAGTCTCGATGGTCGGTGGAAATTGTCCCTTGATATAACTCTTTGCCGATGCCAGTTGCTCGGGAGTGATTCCGTCTTTGTGCAGCTTCTGCAACACTTGTAAAGCTAGGTCGATTGCCTGCGTCGTGGATTCCGTCTTTGTAAAACTATAAATCCCAAAAGGTCCGGGCGCCTTTCGCGAATCAAAGGAGGAGCGCGCACCGTAGCTCAAGCCCGATTCGATACGCAGCGCTTCGTTGAGCAGTGAGGTGAAGCGCCCGCCGAATACCGTATTTACTAACCGTATCGCTACCCGATCCGGGTCGACCGCGGAAGTTCCCACATTCCCTATGGCAAAATAAGTTTGCGTGGCATCTGGTTTGTCGATCAGCAATAAACGTTTCTCTTTTGCGGGAGTTACCCCAGGAATCGTGACCTCTGGCGCAACCTTCGCTGGCCACGCGCCTAGCGTTTCCTCCAGTTTCTTCTTCATTTCCGCTGCGTTGAATTCTCCCGCCACCGCCAGAATTGTGTTTCCCGGAGCATAGTACGTTTCATAAAACTTCACGATCGCATCGCGACGTATACGCTTTAGCGAAACCTCGTCGCCGTCTTCAGGCCGTCCGTACGGGTGTCCGCTGTAGAGATATCCGCTGTAATAAATTCCCAACACGGCCTGCGGTTCGTCCTTTGCCGCTTTTACGGCATCAAGGTCCTGCGCCAACAATTTGTCGGTTTCACCTTGCGGAAATTCCGGATGCAGCAACGCGTCTGCGAAAAGATCGAGCCCGCGCGACAAATCCTTGTTCAGGAATTCGCTCGAAACGCTTGTGAAATCTGCGCCGACGCCCGCATCAAAGGAGGCTCCGATGTAATCTAGTTCCTCTGCGAATTGTTGCGCCGTGCGCTTTTTCGTGCCCTTCCTCAACAGTCCAGCGGTTACCGATGCGAGTCCTTCTTGCCGGACTGGGTTCGCGGCGCCGCCCGCTTTCACAATGGCCGCAAGACTCACGATTGGCACGCCATGTTTTTCCATCAACAACACCGTCAACCCATTTGTGAAAACCACTTTTTCGTGCGCAGGGATATGGATGGATTGCGCCGCCAGCGCTTCCGAAAAGAAAAGAACCGCTATCAAAAACGCAGAGTACGGCGCAGTATTCTTGAGGTTTCTCATTGCTTCGCCTTCGCTTCATTCTCAGGTAGTAACGTCGCCACCGTCCGATTGTTTGCCCCGAAATACGTTTTCGCCACTCTCTGTACGTCTTCTTTCGTCACCGCGGCGTAATTTTTGGCCGTCTCTAAAAGCTTGTTGTAATCGCCGAAAAACACTTCGTACGTCCCGATGGTGTTGGCACGCCCGCTGATGGTGCGCATCTGCTGGTAGAACTCCATCAGTCGTATGTTCTTGGCCTTCTCCAGCTCTTTATCCGTGATCGTTGCTGATTTTGTGAGTTCCAGTTCCTCGTAGATGGCTTTTTCGCAGACTTGTGGATCCACGCTCTGCTTCGGTTGCGCCACGATGATCGCCAGCGTCGGATCGAATGCCGGGTCTACCGATGAAGAAACATCCAGCGCAATCTGATCCTTGTCCACCAGCCGCTGGTACATCCGCGAGCTTTCTCCTTGAAAGAGTACCGTCCGCAAGATATTCGTCGCGTAAAAATCCGCATGCTTGGATTGTGGTACGTGGTACCCGATCATCAATAAGGGAAGTTCCGCCGGCTTGTGCACTGCGAGTCGCCGTTCGCCTATCTGTGCTGGCTCTTCCGTGGTTACCGGCGGTGGCGGAGCGTGCGGGGGGATAGGCTCAATCGTTGTTTCGCATAATTGAAATATTTCTTCCGGCGTCACATCTCCCACCACCACCATCGTCGCGTTGCTCGGCGAATATCCCATTTCAAAGTGATGCTTCAAATCCTCGATTGTCCAGTGCTCGATGTCGCTCATCCATCCCACCACCGGCCATTGATACGGATGCGCGATAAACGCCGTCGCCCACAATTGCTCATCCAGCAAGCCGCCATTATCGTTATCCACCCTCAGGCGCCGCTCCGATGCCACCACACCTCGCTCAGACTCAATTTTCTGCGGGTCGAAGCTGAGATTCTGAATGCGGTCAGCCTCGATATCGAAAATTAGCGGCATTGCCGAACGTGGAAACCAATCTTGGTACACCGTAACGTTCTGCGTGGTGTACGCGTTGTTTGATCCTCCGTTTGCTTCCATCACTTTATCCAGTTCGCCCGGGCCATATTTTTTCGCGCCGTTGAACATCATGTGCTCGAAAAAGTGCGAAAGCCCGGTCGTTCCTGGCCGCTCGTTGCGCGAACCGATGCGGTAAAAAATGTAGAGCGCCACGTTTGGAATGCTGTGGTCGCTCTGCACCAACACTTTCATGCCATTCTTTAGCGTCCGCGTGGATACCGCAAAATTCTGTGCATTCGTTGGCCCCACCCACAAAACCAAAGCGCACACACTCAGCAAGGCAGCACTGCGAAAACATTTTATTTTCATGAATTCACCGTTGTCAGCAAACCTCATCTTGTCAGACGTACGAGACAACGAAAATGTTGGCTGAAATCTGTCTTTTACTGGAACAAATATCTTCCCACACGTCATCAGGTTGCGAAGTTGGCAGAAAAAAAATTATGGCGCGTGGATCGTTGCGGGAGTTAGATTCCGTTTGTGCCGAGCCACACTCGTCAGGGCAGCGGAATCCCCGGCATTGCGACAATCCCCGCCATGCGCAGAATTTCCTGGTATTCTGTGTCGCTGATCGACGAAACAATCAGTCGCACATTCTTAAGCAGTTTCATTTTTCTCAGTGCGGGATTCGCGCGCATCTCCGCAAGCGTTACCTGCCGCGGCAGTTTGTCAAACGCTCGCAAATCCGCTACCAGTTTTTTGCCCTCTTCGTCGTGTGGATCCGCGTACGGGTCCCGAGAAACCTCCGCGATCGAGTACAGCGAGCGCTCCGGCGCTGCGTGGTAACACAATACCCGGTCGCCCTTGCGCACCTGTTTGAGGGCCCGAATTGCGTCGGTTTTTGATCCCGCGCCGTGCCACATCTCCTTACCTTTCACAAAA
This sequence comes from Candidatus Dormiibacterota bacterium, assembly GCA_035602135.1. Classification (GTDB taxonomy): domain Bacteria; phylum Acidobacteriota; class Terriglobia; order Acidiferrales; family UBA7541; genus Acidiferrum. The sequence goes on along the minus strand of DATNMX010000044.1, from coordinate 281,737 downwards.
AGCGTATCCCAATGGTAGTGATGCGGGTCGGCGCTGAAGATCCAGTAATGTCGTTGGGCTGTTGGGGTTACCATCGAGACTGTGAGTCCGCAGCAATATACACGGGGAGGACTAAAAAGCGAAACAAAATATGAGGGTTAGCTCGATGCTTGCAGCCAGCCGCAAACGCCCGCCCCTTGTCCAAAACCCATTAAATGCTATTTATCTGTCCTGTTTTCTAGTAGTTATGTAAGCTCTAACCAACGTCTACAAAAATATCTTCCCCGCGAACAACAATCGTATAACTGCCCACTCCCACCGCAGGGTTCTGGCAGGCCTTCCCGGTCACGACGTCGTATTCCCAGCCGTGCCATGGGCAAGTCAGCACCGTCCCCGCCAGCGTCCCCTGACCCAAGGGGCCTCCGCGATGCACGCAAGTGTTGTTGATCGCGTAAAATTTGCCTTCCACATTCGCCAGCGCCATCGACTTTCCGTCCACCACAATTTCTTGAACGGTTCCCGGCGTAATCTCCGTCGTCTTCGCAGCCCGCACAAACGCCATCTAAGCTTTCTCCCTCTTCTGGCCCCCAATAACAAGACCCGTGTTTTCTTGCGTTTATCTTGGATCTGTCCTTTGCGCCAACATCATACGCCGCTGTTTTTCACTTTCGCTAGCAACTCGACGAATTTCTGTTTGCGTTCCGCCTGGTCGTGCCCACCTTCGGCGTCCGCCATCTGCGTGATGTTCATGGAGCAGAACTTCGGTCCGCACATCGAACAGAACTTGGCTTCTTTGTAGAAGTCGTCGGGAAGCGATTCGTCGTGCATGGCGCGCGCAGTAGGGGGGTCAAGCGACAAATCGAATTGCTTGTTCCAATCGAACAGGAACCGCGCGTAGCTCAGCGCGTCGTCGCGATCGCGCGCCCCAGGACGGTGACGTGCTACGTCGGCCGCATGCGCTGCAATTTTGTAGGCGATTACGCCTTGCTTCACGTCTTCCGGATTGGGCAAGCCCAGGTGTTCCTTCGGCGTGACGTAGCAAAGCATCGATGCCCCGTGCCATCCGATCATGGCCGCGCCAATCGCGCTGGTGATATGGTCGTAGCCCGGCGCGATGTCGATCACCAGCGGTCCGAGCGTGTAGAACGGCGCCTCATGGCACCATTCCATTTCCTTTTCGACCTGCTCCTTAATTTTATCCATTGGCACGTGGCCGGGACCTTCGATCATCACCTGCACATCGTGCTGCCACGCTTTGGTGGTCAACTCGCCAAGAACCTTTAATTCCGCGAATTGGGCTTCGTCGCTGGCGTCCGCAATACATCCCGGGCGCAAGCCGTCGCCAAACGAGAAACTCACATCGTGCTTCCTGAAAATCTTGCATATTTCTTCAATATTCTCGTAAAGAAAATTCTGTTTCTTGTGGTGCTCCATCCAGTGCGCCATCAGCGATCCGCCGCGGCTCACAATTCCGGTGATGCGCTTGCGCACGAAGGGCACATGTTCGCGCAACACTCCAGCGTGAATGGTCATGTAATCCACGCCCTGTTCCGCTTGCTCTTCGATAACTTCCAGCATCAGCCCGATGGTCAGGTCTTCCGGGCGGCGCACGCGTGATATCGCTTCGTAAACCGGCACGGTGCCCACCGGCACGGGCGAAGCTTCAATGATCGCTTTGCGAATTTTAGGGATGTCGCCGCCGGTGGAAAGGTCCATCACCGTGTCGGCGCCGAAGTGCACTGCGTGGTGCAGCTTCTTCAACTCTTCATCAATGTTGGATGTGGTAGCGGAGTTGCCGATGTTCGCGTTGATTTTGCACTTTGTGGCGATGCCAATCGCCATCGGCTCCAAATTGCGATGATTAATGTTGGCGGGAATAATCGCGCGTCCGCGAGCCACTTCGCTGCGAATCAGCTCCGGCTCCAGCTTCTCGCGCTTGGCTACAAAGTGCATCTCTTCCGTAACCTGGCCCTGCCGCGCCAGATGCATCTGTGACATGTTCCGATTGCCGTTTGAGGATGCCGCGGCGGCTTCTCGTTTTTCGATCCAACTATCCCGCAGTGCCATAACGCCCCCTCAGAAACCCTTGACTCGCGGCTCGTCGTCGCGCGGCCGGTGCTGCATGTGTGAGGTGAAATTATGGCACCCAGAAGTGGGCGCCGCAACTTGCGCCACAAACAACACGGCAGGCTAAGACCGCGCCGTTACACCTTACAACAACCTCACAACACTGCTTGCGGTGTACGCCCGGCGCCTCGCAGCGTGTGCAATATGAAATACGCTGCCGGTCCCAGGGCCAGCGCCACTGGCCCCCACAGCAACGAAAATCGGTCGCTTCCCAACAGCGCCACCACACTCATGACCAGCGGCGCCCCGACAACGTACAGCAATCCTTTTCGACCCCCCGGAATGCGGAATGGCCGCGGCAGCTCCGCCTGCGTGCGCCGCAGCCGCCACGCCGATAAAACCGTCAGTATCGTCACCGCTATTCGCAGCCACGCGTAAACCTTAATCAGCTGAACCAGGTTGAGCACCGCCAACAACCCGTAAATCGCCGACGAAATTAGAATGGCGATCCACGGTGTTCCGAATCGCGCGTGTTTTTTCGTCAGCACCGGAGGCAGATAACCGTCTTCCGCCATTGAAGAAGGCATGCGCGTCCCGGTTAGCACCGTGGCGTTCAAAATCGAGATGTTGGTCACCGCCGCCGCCATGGTCATCCAGAACCCGAGCCACGGCCCGCCAATCAATTTCGCCGCAACAGCAAAATATCCGGTCCGCCATTCCTGCCAATTTCCGAGCGCCGCCAGGGAGAAAAGCGTAGGCAAGAAATAGGTGGCCATCGAAAGCGGCACCACCAACGCCAGCGCCAGCGGATAACTTCGCTGCGGATTCTCCACTTCCTCCGCCACGCTGGACATTTGCTCGTACCCCGAATACAGCCATAAGCCCAGCGCCAAGCCCACCCCGAATACTTGAAACGTCGGCACGTGCGGAGGAATCAGCGGTACGAATGGGTTGTGCTGCCACTTAATCGCGGCCATCGCGCATAACGCGGCCACCGGTAGCAAAATAAAAAGTTCAAGTAGCGTGGCGACTACGCCTACCATCTGTATGCCGCGCACGTTGATCCACGCAATCACCGCGATCAGCATCAGCGACACGACGAAATGTTTCCACCCGCGCATGGCAGGAAAAAAGTAAGCCAGATAATCGCTGAACAGCACCGCATACAACCCCCCCAGCACAAACGAAGCGCACCAGTTCCACCACCCGGCCAGAAACCCCCAGTAGTCGCCAAATCCAGCGCGCACCCAACGGTAAAATCCCCCTTCGACCGGAATCGCGGTAGTCAATTCCGCCGCCACCAGCGAAACCGGGATACACCAGAAAAACGGCAATATCAGGTGGTACAGCAGCGTGAGCCCCGGCCCGCTGTTGGTCACTTGGTCCTCCAAGCCAAATGGTCCCGCCGTCGTGTACGCGTACATCACGAAGACAAACGAGAGCAGCCCCGCTTTGCGCATGGCGCTGTGCGTCGTACTCGCGCCATGCGTCGCACTAGTCTTGCCGTTCTGTTGAGATAGGTTTGTCAGGTGGTTCTTCCTGGACGGGTATTGTACTGGCCCAGGACTCTTCTGGGGAAAGAGTAGTGGTAGTTATCTGGAATTAGGTTTGAGTTTCTCCGCCAAGCCCGGAGATCGCCGTCAACTATTTCTCTCTTCGGTCCTGGGCGACGCATCTGGTCCGCTATAATCCTCACCTAATTTCGCCTTCCTTTCGGCTCTCCTTCGTTTGTGTGAAGCAGTTGCGACGAACTGTTCGTGCGGCGCTCGATGGAAGACCAGATTCAGCCGTCTCGGTACAGTCCTTGGATCAGGTTCCTGCATTGCGAAATCCACAACTGGAATAATGCCTAAAGAAGGGTCCATCTTCTGTCGCTCACTACCTACCTCTAGACTTACACCCGCTGCCCCATTACTTCCTCACAAACAACACGCAATAATCATCCTCGTCCCAATTCTTAACATCTTTTTCCACCTGCAGACCCGCCGCCGTCAGTTCCTCGATCACGATCGTCTCCGGTATTCCGTGTCCGCCACGGTTGCTGGGGACTCCCTCCACCCTGTCCAGCCCGGAGCGTGCCGGGAAATCAATGATCGCGAGCCGCCCGCCCGGTTTCAATGACCTCACCAGCTTCGCATCGAACTCCGCCGGTTTCGTCAGGTGATGGTATACATGCCGCAGGAAAATCGCGTCGCAACATTCCGCTGGCAAATTGGTGTCCGCCTCGGCGCTCTGCTCCACCTGCACGTTCTTCAAATGACGCTTGGCAACCTCACCCTGTAGCTTCGTAACTAGCTTCGTATCGATTTCCGTCGCATAGACTTTTCCCAAATCGCCCACGCGACGCGACGCCGCAAATGTGTACTTCCCATCGCCCGCTCCAATGTCCGCGACGATCGTCCCTGCTTTCCATTCCATCAACACGGCCAGCCGCGCAATTTCATCGACGGCATTGGCTTTAGCTTGCCAACCCAGCGCAAACGCCGCAAAGACTGCCGCCGCAACGCTTGCCAACCCCCGTGCCAAAACTTTTTTCCTGTCCACGGTTAGCCTCTCAGACCCTCAACTCCAAGTTAAACCGATCAACACCAAGGAATCGTTCCTCCAACCGGCTTGGGAATTCGCAACTCTAGCGACATTTAAGGGTATGATGCAACGAACTGCCACTCGAGGAGTAACGCATGGAGTATCACAAATCCGCCGGACTGGGCACTTGGGGCTTCGGAAGTATGTTAGCCATCACCCTCTCCTGGAACGCCCATCATTCCATCGGATGGATGATTATCCACGGCATTCTCAGCTGGTTCTACGTGATCTATTACGCCGTTTTTAAATGAATCCACCTAAGCTTTAGCCCCTTCTACTTTACGTAATCACTTCGTGGGATACGAACGAATCGAAAAGAAGCTCTTAGCAAATGAAGGCAGCCCTGCCAGACGGTGAAGAGCACAATAACAGTCATCAATCCGCACCTCCGCAGGGCATCCGGACTTTCAAAACTCCTTGCTTTCATCCAGACTTCGACCCATACGCCTCCACGTGTTTGTTTTGATACAAGGAAGAGTTTCGGGATTGTTACTTTTTGTCCCTGCAACCCACAAAAACTGCCCTTTGTTTGCATATACTTGCGCATCAAAACGCCGTATCTCCCTTGGAATGAAATGCTTCCAAAAAATGGCCGGTTGTCGGGCATTGACAGGCTTAATAATCGACCTACGCATTTACCTGAGCCAGCCAGACATTCGGCCCTGGACACCTCACGAGTATAATGAGCGCCCAAGACGAAAGGAGCTTCTCGATGAAGTACCGCCGCTTTGGCCGTACCGCATGGAACGTAAGTGAAATGGGGTACGGAATGTGGGGCATGGCTGGCTGGAGTGGTTCCGAAGACGCCGAATCGCTCGAGTCGCTCCAGTACGCCGTGGACTTAGGCTGCAACTTCTTTGATACCGCGTGGGCCTATGGTGACGGCCACAGCGAACAGCTGCTCGGAAAAATTCTGCGCGCCAACCGCGACCAAACTCTTTATGCCGCCACCAAAATTCCTCCCAAGAATCGCCAGTGGCCTGCCCGCCGCGAATTTACCCTCGACGATTGCTATCCTCCCGATTACATCGAGGAGTACGTCCACAAAAGCCTCAAAAATCTCGGCGTCGAAAAAATTGACCTCATTCAATTTCACACTTGGTCCGACAACTGGCTCGACGATAAACGATTATTGCCGGTCATTGAAAAACTTCGCAGCAGCGGTAAAGTCCGCGCGGTGGGCATCAGCATGAATCGCTGGGAGCCGTGGAATGGAGTTCGCGCCGCCCGTGCCGGCATCTTCGACGCCGTACAGGTGATCTACAATATATTCGACCAGAATCCTGAAGACGAATTGTTCCCGGTATGCCGCGAAAAAGACGTGGCGGTAATTGCGCGTGTCCCTTTTGACGAAGGTTCCCTCACCGGCACACTTACGCTGAACAGTACGTGGCCTAAGAGTGACTGGCGCTCCACCTATTTCGTTCCGGAGAATCTGAAGAACAGCGTAGAACGCGCCGACGCGTTGAAACCCCTTCTCCGCAAAGACATGACCCTGCCGGAAATGGCGCTGCGTTTTATCCTCAATAACCTCGACGTTGGCACCATCATCCCCGGCATGCGCAAGCGCCGCCACGTGGCGCAAAATATCTCCGCTAGCGATCGCGGTCCGCTTCCCGCGGACTTGCTCGCCGAGCTGCGCAAGCACCGCTGGGACCGCATGCCCACCAAGTGGAGCCAATAAGATCGCTATGTTGGGTGAAAAAAAACTAAGCCGTTTCCTTCAATGCGCGCTCCACCAGCGTAAGTCCAAAAACGCCGGAATCACACCAAGTGGAGCCAGTAGGATTGCCGTGTTGGAAGGAAATAAATTAAGCGGTTTGCCTCAGGGCACGCTCCACCAACGTAAGGCACCGCTCGGCTTGCTCGCGCAGCAATTCTTGCCGCTCGCCGCGGTCTCTTTGCGTGGCGTGTAACTCGTCGGCGATGGCCAGAGCTGCCAGCACGGCGACTTTCTGCGTGTCCACGATCGCCGTCGCATCGGCCACCGCGCGCATTTTTTTATCCACGAATTCCGCCAGCTTCTGGACGTACGTGCCATCCAGTTCGCCGTGTATGGTGTACGGCTGCCCGAATATTTGCACCTTCACCGGTCCGCTCATGGCTCGCTCCTGCGAGAAGGCTGCTACATGGCATTGTAGCGCAGGGAGGGCCGAAGGTGAGAAAAGTTGAGTGTGAGAAAGTCGGGAGGAAAGAGTCGAAGGCAAAAACTAGTTTTAATTAACTTGCGCGAAGCTGCGCGGCGAGATGCTTTTCGAGAGCTGCAACAATTTTGCCGGAATATTCCGTGATTTGGGACTCGGTAAGAGTAGCTTCAGTGCTTTGAAACGTGACACGCACCAGTAGGGAATATTTCCCAGGGGGAATATTCTTTCCGCGAAACAAATCGACCGCTTCGATCGAGGTGATTTCGCCAATCTGCAAGCCCTGAATAGTTTTTTGCACGTCGGCAAAGCGCGTGCCATCGGCAAGGAGCAGGGAAAAATCGCGTTCCACCGCAGGAAAACGCGGCAACGGTTTGTAGCGGCGAGAATTTTTAACTTGATAATACGCAGAATAAATCGGATCGAGATTCAGTTCCGCTAGGAAAAGATTTTGGCGCAGCTTCAAGCGTTCAGCTACACGCCGCGCGAGGTGTCCCGCGACGCCGATATCGTCCTGGCCCAGAAAAAGTCGGCCGCGTTGCGCAGCTTGCAGGCAATCCCTGCCGCCTTCTTTCCAACGGAAGCTTCCCACCAGCTCGCCGATGGCGTCGATGTCCCCTTTGAGATCAGCAAATGAAAACTCGCGCGCGCCATCATACAAATTCTTTTCGCGCGCTTCGCCGGTTGCGCCAATGCTCAGCACGCGCGTCTCGAAGGATTCATTTCCATGCAGGCGATAATAACGGCCAATCTCAAAGAGTCGCGCGTTGTGCTGGCCATGATTGAGATTCCATTCCAGCGCTGCGGCCAAGGTCACCATGCCTGTAGAGCGCAGAACTCCAGCTTCTTCGGAGAGAGGATTCGCGAGTCGCGCAGGCGTGGCGTCCGCGGGACGAAACAGAGCGTCGTCATTTTCCGAAACGTGCGGAATGGTCAGAATTTCGCGATAACCCAGTCCAATGAGTCTTTCACGCAAACGCGTTTCCGCTTCATGGTGCGGCAAACGCGCGGCGCCCTGGCGTGCAGCGGGCAAACGAGGAGGAAATTTATCCAGACCGTAGATCCGCGCGATTTCTTCGATGAGATCGATTTCGCGTTCGACTTCCGCGCGCCAGGAAGGCTGCGTGCATTCCCACGCAGCCAGCAAAGAGCCCGCGGCACCGTGATTGTCGTCCACGCGCAGCGGCGCGAAACCCAGCGCGCCGAGAATCGCTTCGATCTCTTTGTCTGGCACGTCCGCACCCATCACACGCAGAATTTCCGCGCGCGTAACGCGAATTCTCTTTGGCGCGCGCTTACCGGGATAAACATCCACGACGCCGGCAGCCAATTCGCCGCCGGCAATTTGCAAAATGAGTTCAGCGCAACGCCGCGAAGCCAGCTCCGTCATTTCCGGGTCCGCGCCGCGACCGAAACGTGTGGAAGCTTCGGTGTGGAGCTTCAGAAAGCGTGTGGCGCGGCGAATGGCGATGGGGTCGAACCACGCGCACTCAATCAAAATATTTTTTGTAGAAAAGGAGATCTCCGTTTGCGCGCCACCCATGATTCCGCCAATGCCCACGATGCGCGAGCCATCGCCGTCGCACACCACACAGATACCGGGAGCAAGCTGGCGCTCAATTCCGTCCAGCGTGGTGATTTTCTCCGGCCCAGTCTTATTTGGAGCGCGCACCACGATGCGGTAATCGCGCAGGGTATCGTAATCAAATGCGTGCAAGGGATGCCCGAGCTCGAGCATCACGTAGTTGCTCGCGTCCACAATGTTATTGATGCTGGCGACGCCGGAGGCTTCGAGCCGCTGTTTAAGCCACGCCGGCGAGGGTTGCACTTTGACCTTGCGAATCACGCGCGCAGTGAAGCGGCCGCAAAGTTCCGGGGCGGCGATTTCTACCTTCACAGCGTCGCTAGCTGGTGCGGAAAATTCCAGCGGTTTGGGGATTACGGGTTTTAAGAGGAGCTTGTAAATGGCACTGACTTCTCGGGCCACACCATAGTGTCCGAGGCAATCCGGACGGTTGGAACTAACCTCCGCATCGATGACCGGGCCATAAGGGCCATGTTCGACTCCACCAATATTTGTTCCGGAAAGGGCCAGCCGGGAGGCGAGTTCTTCCGCCGACGCGGAGACATTCACGAAATCTTTTAGCCAATGATAAATAATTTTCATGACAAATCCCGGCGATCCGCGCGCCGCGAGGCGCCTGCAGCAGGTAACTGCCCAAAATAAATGTGGGTAGTGTATTCCAGACGCACGCGGCCATTTTGATTTCGCGCGCTGAAGATTCGCTGGAGTTCCGCCATCATGACCGGATATTTTGGATGATCTTCCGAGGGCATGTAGGAGCTGCTACGCACGCGCCCGCCCAAACCGTCAAAATCGAATTCTTGATGGTGGGGCAGAGCGTGCTGGTGATAATGCGCGCCGGCAAAAAAGCTGTCCATCTGCGCAAGGCGCGGATATTTTTCGGTCACCGCATGATAATCCGTTCCAAAAGCTTGCAGGAAAGATTCGTAATCTCGCAGAAACGGCGTGGCGTCCGTCCGCAGTTCGTTCCAGAGCACCACGACCCATCCGCCCGGCCGCAGAATGCGCAGAAATTCGCGTCGCGCGGCATCCTGATCAAACCAATGGAAGGCCTGAGCGGCGGTTACGAAATCAACGGTTGCATCCGCCAGCGTGGTGGCTTCCGCGGAACCCTTCACACTCGTGAAACGGTCATAGGTGCGTAAATATTTTTCGCCCGCTTGACGCATTGCATCATTGGGCTCAACAGTGAAGACGCGGTTGCCGTTCTTAAGAAAAAGCTCGCTCAACAAACCGGTTCCCGATCCAACATCAGCGATTTCGTGATCCGACTGCAGCGAACACGTCGCGCGTAACAGATCAAGAACCGCTTGCGGATGTCCCGCGCGGTAACGAACATAATCCGCGACACGATTCGCAAAGCGCTGCTTGGAGTTAGAGATGGTCATGACATGGGATGCCGCGCTCACGGAAACTGCCGCAAAAAGCGTACGTCATTTTGAAAAAATACCTGGATATCATCAATCCCATATTTCAGCATAGCCAGGCGGTCGATGCCGATCCCGAACGCAAAACCACTAACCTTTTTAGCCTCGTAATCCACAAAGCGATAGACCGCCGGATCGACCATGCCGGCGCCGAAAAGTTCGATCCAGCCCGCCCCTTTGCACTTGGAGCAAACGCCGCCACCAGAAGAAGTGCCGCGGCCCGCACAGAAAATGCAGGAGGCATCGAATTCCACCGAAGGCTCGGTAAACGGAAAATAACTAGGTCGGAAACGCGTTTTCACGCCCGGGCCGAAGAATTGCTTGACGAAATATTCGATGGTGCCGGTAAAATCGCAAAAAGTGATATCCGTATCGACGGCGAGACCTTCAATCTGGTGAAACATAAAGGAGTGCGTGGCATCGGGATTATCTCGCCGATAAACTTTGCCCGGAACGATCACGCGCACGGGAGGCTTTTGTTTTTCCATGGTGCGAATTTGCACGGGCGAAGTGTGAGTACGAAGCAGCAAAGGACCCGGAGCGCCCTTGGGCAACTGCAGATAAAACGTGTCCATATCGTCGCGCACTGGATGAAATTCCGGAATGTTGAGGGCTTCGAAATTGTAATAGGGAGTTTCAATCTCCGGGCCTTCCACGACGGAGAAGCCGATGGAGAAGAAAATATCCTCGATTTCCTGAAGCACTTGGCGAATCAGGTGATACGAACCGATAGGACGCACGACGCCCGGCAAGGTTAGATCCACGCGCGCGCCGGCGAGTTGCGCTTCTTCCGCGCCCGCTTCCATCGCGGCGCGACGCTCTTCAATTTTCGTCTCCACGTGCGCGCGCAAGGCATTGAGCTCGGCGCCGACAGCGCGTTTTAAATCTGGCGCAGCGGGCTTCAGCCAATTGTCTGTAATCTGCGCGAGCACTCCTGATTTGCGGCCGAGCCAGCGATCGCGAAATTCTTTCCATGCGGCGTCGACAAAGGTCTTGGCGAATTCAGCATCAAACGTGCTGCGTACTTCGGCAAAGAGGGACGGGACTTGCTCGGGTTGGATAACACCGAGGTCCGACAATTTCCTGCCGGCTTTGTTTTGAAGAGTAGTCATCGGATACGTTGTGGTGTTTGGGGCGCAGCGTGGCGCGCCTTTACACGAGATGACGAGCGCTCGAAATGACAGAAGCCAAAAACCTCACCCCTATAGCGAATGAGCTACAAGGCTACGCCTTCTTTTTCTGCGGCGGCGCGGCGGTTTTGGCCAGCAGCGCGAACTGCGTGAAGGCTGCGGGATCTTTCACGGCGATGTCCGCCAACACTTTGCGATCCAGCACGATGCCCGCGGTTTTCAATCCATGAATCAACTGGCCGTAGGTAAGGCCGTTGAGCCGTGCCGCTGCTCCGACGCGCTGTATCCACAAGCGGCGATACTGTCGCTTCTTAACGCGGCGGTCGCGAAAAGCATAACGATCGGCGCGATTAGCAGCTTCCTGCGCCGATTGGTAGAGCTTGCTTTTAGTGAGGAAAAAGCCTTTTGTGCGCTTGAGATACTTCTTACGCCGCGCACGGCGTTTGGTGCCGCGTTTTACGCGTGCCATTGGGTTTCTCCTTGTAAATGGAAGACAAACAAGAAGCGCCCACGCGCAAAAATACGCGGAACGCAGCGGGTTTGTCTCCGGTTGGATGCTTTGCAGCGATGCCTCAACGGCGACGCTACATTTATCGGCCGGCAGGCACCCGTGAAGCGCTGCCTGGCACGATTTGCGGGACCAAGTCCCGCTGGTAATAAAACTTTGAAACAAAACCTCTAAAACAGCCGAGTAAATGTGGGTCGAAACAATACGCTTTAGGCGTAGGGAAGCAACAACTTCACGTTCCGCTTGTCAGCCTTGCTTACTAACGTGAGCTTTTTCAGCTTGCGCATTCGGCCGGGAGCTTTCGAGCCGAGCAAATGGCGCTTGCCGGAGTGCATGCGGAGAATCTTACCGGTAGCGGTCACCTTGAAGCGCTTCTTCGCGCCGCGGTGGGTCTTGAGCTTCATCTTCGGTTTTGAACGATTCCTTGGCATTTCCAAAAATCCTCTCGTGATATGTGCGGCTATTGGGACTGCTGGGCGTTAGTGGCTGGTTGAGCCGAAGGCTTGGCCACTGCAACACCCTTCTTGGGAGCCAAGAGCGCTACTAAAACGTTGCCTTCCATGCGAGGCATGGTTTCGATTTGCCCGTGATCGCCAATCTCATTCAGCAAGCGGTTCATCTTGGCACGGCCAACCTCCTGATGCGCCATTTCACGGCCGCGATGGAAAATCATGGCGCGCACTTTATGGCCTTCGCCGAGGAAGCGGATTATCTGGTTTTTGCGAACCTGATAATCATGCTCCGCGGTGGCGGGCCGGAACTTTACTTCCTTGAGCTGCGAACCGCGGCTGCTCTTGCGCTGCTCGTGCGCCTTTTTGTTTTGCTGATAGAGAAATTTGCCGTAATCGGTAATCTTACAAACCGGCGGGTCCGCAGTGGGCGAAATCTCCACCAGATCCAGTCCCTTTTCGCGCGCCATTTTTACGGCTTCAAACGGCTGCATTACACCAAGCTGGCCGCCGTCTTCATCAATCACCCGGATTTCACGCGCCCGGATCCGTTCGTTAACGCGGATGCGGTCGCTCTGCCGGAAGTTCCGTTCTGCGATATTTCCCCCTAACGCTAAGTAAAGGCACCGACAAAACCCCGGCTTACCGGAGCTGGGCCCTGAGTTCACCCCACCCCGCTACATGGCACAAAATCGTGCTGGAACGGGCTTCAAAGTATAGCACGCGGGCTGCGCCCCGCGGCAAGCGCTAAGAGATCAGGCTTCCGCGGAAGTGGGATCGATCATGCGGCGGATGGCGGAAACGTTGTTGGCCGGGAAGCCGCCCTGCTTGGCGTGCTCGCGAACCAACTCTTCATTGGGCGCGATGTAAACGCAATATACCTTGTTGTCCGTGACGTAGCTCTCTACCCACTGCACTTGCGGAAGGCCCCGCAACACCGCGCAGGATTTTTGAGAGATGCCGCGAAGCTCGGCGGAGCTGAGCTCGCCGGCATTAGGAATTTCCCGCTCGATCATGAATTTGGGCATGCGAACCGCTCCTTGTTAAACACTAAAGAATGGCCCGGGATTGTACTTCTTTCAGCAGGGCATCGACAACTTCGGCGAGAGGCTTTGGACCCAGGTCGCCCTTGCTGCGATGACGCACGGAAACGGTGCCGGCTTCCGCTTCTTTGGCGCCGACGACCAGCATGTAGGGAATTTTTTGGAGTTGCGCGTCGCGAATTTTGGCGGGCAACTTTTCGTTGCGATCGTCGAGGTGGACACGCAGCCCGTGGCGCTTGAAGGTTTCGGTTACATGCTTCGCGTAGTCCGCGACTTTTTCGCTGACCGGACAAATTTCGATCTGCACCGGCGCCAGCCACAACGGAAAAGCTCCCGCATAGTGCTCGATCAAGATACCAAAGAAGCGCTCCACAGAACCCAGTAGCGCGCGGTGCACCATCAAGGGTTGATGCTTGGCGCCGTCTTCGCCGACATATTCCAGCCCGAATCGCGACGGCAAGTTGAAATCGAATTGCACAGTGGTGAGCTGCCAGGAGCGGCCGATGGCGTCGATCAACTTCACATCGATCTTCGGACCATAAAACGCGGCTTCGGCTTCCATTTTCTTAAATGGGATGTGCATGCGCGCCAGCGTATCGGCCAGCGCAGATGTGGCGCGGTGCCAATCTTCCGGCTTGCCGGCGTAATTTTCAGGGTGCGCGGGATCCCAATCCGATAGCTCAACTTCAAATTTGTCAAAGCCGAAAGTTTTCATGACGGCAAAAGCAAACTCGACGCAAGCTTTGACTTCGTTTTCGATTTGCGAAGGCATGCAGAAAATATGCGCATCGTCCTGCGTGAAGCCGCGAACGCGCAAGAGACCATGCAGTACGCCGCTGCGCTCGTAGCGATAAACGGTGCCCAGTTCGGCGAGGCGCACAGGCAAGTCGCGATAACTTTTCATGCGGGACTTATAAATAAGGATATGTCCCGGACAGTTCATGGGCTTGAGCTGGTAATCGGCTTTCTCGACTTCCACCGCACCGAACATATTTTCCCTGTAAAAATCGGTGTGGCCACTAGTCTTCCACAGATCCAGGCGCATGATGTGCGGCGTGTACACCAAGTCGTAGCCGCGTTGCAGCAATTCCTGGCGAAGCCAATCTTCCACGATTGTTCGAATCCGCGCTCCCCGCGGGTGCCAGAAAATCAAGCCCGGACCGGCTTCTTCCTGGATGCTGAACAGATCAAGTTCCGTGCCGAGCTTGCGATGATCGCGGCGCTTGGCTTCTTCCAGGCGGTGGAGATATTCGTCCAACTCTTTTTGCGTGTAGAACGCCGCGGCGTAAATGCGCTGGAGTTGGGGATTTCCTTCCTGGCCTTTCCAATACGCGCCGGCCACATTCATCAGCTTGAATGCGGTGATGCGCTTGGTGGACGGGATATGCGGCCCACGGCAAAAGTCGATAAATTTTCCGGTGGTGTAGAAGGAAACGAGCGGCTCGCTGGCTTTTTCTTCGACCAGCTCGCACTTAAAGGTCTGATTGTTTTTTCTATACAGCTCAAGAGCTTCGGGCTTGGGGATAAGTTTGCGCTCGTTCGGCAAATCCTGCGCCGCGAGCTCGCGCATTTTCTTTTCAATTTTGGCGAGGTCATCCTGAGTGAAAGGCTCATCGCGCAGAAATTCGTAGAAGAAGCCGGTGTCAATGGGCGGGCCGATGCCAAGTTTGACGTCGGGATACAACTCCATCACCGCTGCCGCGAGCAAATGAGCGGCTGAATGGCGAAACACAAACAAGGCGTCGGCGTCTTTGTCGGTGAGAATTTGTAGCTTGACGTCGTGCTCCAGAGGCCGCCGCAGGTCGATCAACTCCCCAGCGGAGGAAGCGTCAGGCGGCGTGCCATTGGTGGCGGTGACACGCGCAACGAGCGCGGCGTCGGCCAGGCGCGGAGAAATTTTTCGCGCGATGTCTGCTGGCGTAGTGCCCTTGGGCACTTCCTGGACTTTCCCATCGGGTAATGTAACGTGAATCTGTTCCGCCAAAGTTTTCACCTGGAAGGAGAAATCTAAGCTTATCGGCGCGTCGCAGGTTGGTCAAGGCAATGCGGGGAGAAGACGAGCGATTATTCTTCGGGTCAGGAGCGAGGTCAGAGAACGGTAACGTTGGGCAGACCTGAGAAATGATGGTCGGAGGTAACGAGGCGCGCTCCGTAGGATGAAGCCGTGGCGTAAATGATCGCATCCGCCATGGGCAACTGCATTTCAAGGCTCACCTTGGCCGCGAGTGCGGCTACGGAAATGTCAAACGAAATTGCGGCCTCCTGGAATCCGAAAGCCTGCGAAAGAAACCGCTCAGCAAGATTGCTGCGGCGTTCGTGAAGCAATTTTTTGTAGACTTCGTACACAACGATGGAAGGCAGCAAAAGCGATTCGGGATTTTCCAAATAATCGGCGAAGGCCGACGCTTTCGGTCCTTCGCCGAAGTATTCTATCCATCCGGAAGAATCCACAAGGACGCGGTCAGAACCGTTCGGAGTGATCACGGTCCTGGTCCTTCCAAATCATTCCTTTGGCCATGCCCCTAAATTCCTTGATGGAGCGTGGCCGATGTAAGCGTATTTCGTCGTTGAGGATAAAAACCTGGAGTTCCTCGCCTGGGCAGAGATGAAGCTCCTGACGAACTTTCTTGGGGATTACGACCTGGAACTTTGGGGAAACTTTGATGGTGTTCATTGTATGTCCTTATACAGTAAGTACTTAGGAATGTACGTCCGCTATTATAGTCGATTGATAGATAGTATTACAAGTGTTAGATCGATTGTGGATTTGGGTGACCGAAGGATCTGAGATAGAATTGCTTTTCCAATGTGCGGCACTTGCTTAGGTGGGAGCGCCACGGAAGACGTGGCAAACTCGCGAAATCAATTCGAGGACGACGCATGCCACGATTCGGAAGTATTTTCTTGTTTGTTTTGATGCTCCCTTTGGCGATTGCCGCGCAGGAGAGTAAGCGCCTGCCGGAACCCGACGCGCGTTACAAAACAGACATTCTAGTAGTAGTGGCGCATCCGGACGACGAGGGCGCGGCCACGCCGTATCTGGCGCGGGCAATGGCTCAAGGCAAACACGTCGCGGTAGTTTTCGGCACGCGGGGAAACAGCGGCGCAAACGAAGTGGGCGAGGAACAGGCCGCGGCGTTGGGAGCCGTGCGCGAGATCGAGGCGCGCCGGGGGCTGAGTACGCTGGGAATTACCAATGTGTGGTTTCTCGATGGGAAAGACACGGCCTCGCAGAATGTGCTGCAATCTCTTTCCACGTGGAACCATGGGGTGTGTCTGCAACAGCTGGTGCGTCTGGTGCGGCTCACGCGTCCGGAAGTGATACTGACATTCTTGCCCGGCACATTTATTGGCGAAGATCATGGAGACCACCAAGCGGCCGGCGTCTTGGCCACCGAAGCGTTCGACCTGGCGGGCAATGCAGTGGTGTTTCCAGAGCAGCTGGCGGGTCCCACGAAGCGATTGGAAGCGCTTTTTGATAATCTGCGGCCCTGGCAGACAAAAAAAATCTATTATTTTGCGGATGCCGCCAAGGAAGACATTTTTCATGGCCAAGGTCCGCAATATTCAGTAAAAGAATTTCCCAAGTCCAGCAAGCAGCCGTACTGGCGAATGGCATTGGAAGAATTTCGCGCGCACGAAACGCAAGCGAAATCATTTTTCGATACACTGCGCAAAATGGATGAAGCACAGATAGAAAAAATGGTGACTTCAGAGGGCGTGTGGACGGACTCATTATATTTTGTGCGAGGGAAGTCCCTGGTCGGTGGGAGCGTGACGGGAGATGTCTTCGAAGGCATTGCGCCGGGCGCGATTCCGGCTGTGCGGCCTGAAGCAGGAAGCGAGCCGCCACTACCCGAGCTATCCGCGCAACTCGCGGGTCCGTGGAATTACTACGCAGATTTTCGCCGCGCGCACGGCATCACGCATCTGCCGCACCCGGAGCCGCCAGAAATCGCGTTGCAAGCAGGAACGACTCTGGTGATTCCGTTGTGGTTAAACAACCAAACTCCCACGGCGCAACAAATCACGCTGTCGGTAAGTGCGCCTGACGGATGGACGGTAGCAAGCGGAGCGGGACAATTTACAGTGGGGCCAAAACAGGTGGCCGCAGCGCGCGTGGAAGTTACGTTGCCTGTCTCGGGAGAGGCCTTGCTAAAAAATGCGGAACCGCAGGAAGTAACCGTCCAAGCCGAAGCCAACGGCAGATCCATAGGGGTCGCAACGCTGCGCGTCGCATTGCGCAAACGCGCGTTGCCGCAGTAGCGGCGGTCAGGACTTTTTCGGGCGCGCAGCTTCTAGGGCTTCCCACGCAGTTTCGGGCAGCTTGAGCAAATCGTTGAACTCACCGGCGCCGCGCAGCCACTGAGCTCCGTCAATCACCACGCATTCGCCGTTGATGTATTCGGCCATATCACTCAAAAGAAATGCGGCAAGATTGGTCAACTCCTCGTGGCGGCCAAAGCGCTTCATGGGATGTTTTTCTTTGTTGTGTTCTTCGAATTGTTTGGAAGGCACGAGGCGCGACCACGCGCCCTCTGTGGGGAATGGGCCGGGGGCGATGGCGTTCAAGCGGATGCGATACTTCGCCCACTCCACGGCCAGAGAAGTAGTCATCGCTAGCACGCCAGCTTTAGCACAGGCCGAAGGCACCACAAATCCCGAACCGCAATTCGCTGCGGCGTAAGTGGTCACGATATTCAAAACATTTCCATGTTGTTTTTTGGCGATCCAGCGATTGCCGAAAATATGTGTGCAGTTGAAAGTGCCGTGGAGAACGATGCCGACGACGGAATTAAAGGCGTTGGGGGTGAGCTTTTCGGTGCGCGCCATAAAATTCCCCGCTGCATTGTTAACCAGCGTATCGATTTCTCCGAATTGGTCTTCGGCCTGTTGCGCGACGGCCTGCACAGCGGCGTAGTCGCGCACGTCACACGAGGCGAGAGCGGCCGCGCCGCCGCCACGTTGGATTTCCTCGCAGACTTCTTTTAAGGGCTCGGTGCGCCGGCCAACCAGAAACATTCGCGCACCGAGTTTGGCGAAGTGCAGAGCCATGGAGCGACCCAGACCCGTGCCTCCGCCAGTGAGAAAAATCGCGCGTCCTTGCAACAAATCCTGCTGAAACATTTCTTGCGGCCTCAGCTGCAAACAAAATTTCGCGCCT
Source organism: Candidatus Dormiibacterota bacterium (assembly GCA_035602135.1). Taxonomy (GTDB): domain Bacteria; phylum Acidobacteriota; class Terriglobia; order Acidiferrales; family UBA7541; genus Acidiferrum. Next base: position 263,655 of record DATNMX010000044.1, on the reverse strand, counting down.
ACCGGTGAGCGGCGCCTGCGCGATTCTAATACAACGGGCAATCGTTAGGTAAAGTGTGGCCGACAGAGAGAATGTACGCCTACGGCCCCATGGTGGCGGGCACTGGGCGACCCATGGACTTGGCATACTCAGCCGCAAACAGCGCGCTGGAAGGAAACTGCTCGCTCAACTCGCGCAATAATTTCTGGGCCAAGTCGTTTTGCTTTTCTCTGCGCGCAGCTAGTGCGAGGAGAATTTTAGCGAAGGGTTGCAAATAACGACCGTCTTTGACCGTTTTTTCTAACTGTTGCATGCCGAGTTTCTTGTCGCCGTGAACTCCGTCGAACACGAGAAAGAAACGCGCACCGCCGGACAGGCTCCCGATGATGTAATTGGCGGTTCCCAGAGCCACATAGGCGTCATTTTCAGCCGGTTTTTGCGCCAGGAGAAGTTTGGCATATTCGTTTGCTTGTTTGAGAGGCTTCAGGCTTCCCAGGCGTACTTTTTTGAGGATCATATCGGCGTCTGATTCCATTCCCGCGGCAAGCGTGAGTGCGAAATAGGCTTCCGGATCCTTGGGATTGTCCTGCAATCGCTGTTTCGCAAGGACGCGCGCGCGATTCAGGGCATCCTCAAAACTTTTCATACGGCCGGGATCCGGCTTGCCTTCAATGCCGCTCAAGAATCGTTTTTCGTTCAGGAAAAAATCACTCGTCAATACGCCCTGACGATAGAGCTCTTCGAAGAGATAACTCGCCGCGATGGCCACCTGGCCAAAGGGTTCTTGTGGGTTCCGGGATTCCCAAGCGTTGAAAGTTTTGCGCGCTTCCCCAAATTGTTGGATGTAAAGCAAATGGAAGCCGTCTTGAAGTTCCGGCACGCTGGTAAAGGCGGGACTGGGGTTGTCTTCGGCCGAGCGCGCGGGTTGGAGTTCCGACGGGCGCGCGTGGATCGCCGTAGGGGCTAACAGCAGTAACAAAATCGAAAAGCAAAGATGCCAGAGCATTGGCTGGTTTCGTCCAAACCTAATTTATCAAAAAAGACCGGGCAAGAATCTGGGTTTACGTTCCATGGCCGCGCGATAGTCAGCATTTGCAAAGAGTATGCGCTCTTCGGTGGAAAGGCGCTGGGCCAAGACCACCAGGTGCGCGGCCGAGCCTACTAACGCGGTAATCCAGGCGGTGTGAATCAGCGGCAGCGCCAATAACTCGGTAAACACTGCCGCATAATTAGGATGCCGTACGAGGCGAAAAGGTCCAGTCGTGACAACCCCCAAATTTGTGGAATCCATGACCTGCACGTTCCAGTGCTCCCCAAGCGTGCGGATCACCCACCAGCGAACGAAATTCGCCGCAAGGAACAGGGCAAACATGGTGATTGCCAGTGCAGGAATAAATGGCCGGCGGAGAAATACCACTTCCAACACCGCGCCTAACAACACAGCGGTATGTACCAGCACCATCCAGCGGAATCTTGGCTCAGGAACTTTGGCCGCGCCGCGCGCGATCATGCGGACCTGGTGACGCCGCGAAATGCTCAGTTCCGCAAAGCGCAACGCGGCCACAGCCACGAGTAAACACAGAAACGCGATGACGCTTACGTCCATTGCAGTAGCAAAAACTCCGCGCTGAAACCCGGCCCAAACGCCGCGGCCAGCGCATATTCACCGGATTTCAGCGGCCGCTTCTGCAACCATTCCTGCAAAATAAAAAGGATGGTGGCACTGGAAAGGTTTCCAACCGTCGATAGAATGTCCCACGAAGGCTGAGTGTCACACTTCTTCAATCCTAATTCTGCTTCCACGTTGCCGAGCAATCGCGCGCCGCCCGGATGCAGGATCCAGCCCTTGATATCTTCACGCTTCCTGCCGCAACGTTCGAGGAAGCCATCCACCAAGCCGCGTATTTTTGCGCCGATCATTTCCGGGACGTCCTTGGCCAGCAGAATATGGAATCCGGAGTCCCGCAAATCAAAACCCATGGCGCCGAGCGAATCCGGGAAGGTGTAGGTCTCGGATACCAGGATTTTTGGTCCACTCGCCGGCTTTCCAGTGACCACCACGGCGGCCGCGCCATCACCAAACAAGATCGAGGAAATGAGATTGGCTTGCGAAATATCCCGGCGCTGAAAAGTGAGCGAGGGCAGCTCCACGGCAATAATCAGGACGTTGCCGCCGGGCGCAGCCTTAAGATAATCGGCGGCACGCGCTAGAGCCATCGCTCCTGCCGCACAGCCCAGCTCTGTAAAGGGCATGCGGCGCACATTCGAACGAAAGCCCATGAGGTTAATGAGGTGCGCATCGAGCGAGGGAATCATGAAACCCGTGCAAGAGACGGTAATGATGAGGTCGATGTCTTGCGGCGTCAGGCCCGCGCGTTCGAGGCATTTTTCCGCAGCTTCCCGGCCGAGTTTCACCGCGTGTTCGATATATTCGTCATTGGTCTTGGAAAGCGCTCGAGGCTCGACGGTGTACTCAATGGGGAAGATCGAATGGCGTTTGTGAACCTGGGCGTTATCGACGATGCTCATCATCGCTTCAAGCTTGCGCTCAGGAATGTCAAACACCCGACCCATGTAATATTTCACATCGTCGCGGGTGATGGTGTGCGGGGGGACCGCGGTCGCCGTAGCAGCGATCGTGCAGTGGGACGATGCTTCGTTGAGTTCTTGGCTGCTCACGGATATCACCGTCTCATCGACGCACAAATCCGCCGAGATATGCCCACACGCTGGATAACATTTTAGATGCAGCGTTCAGAGTGTGCGCTGCACACGACCTGAGACTCTACAACATTCTATAGGTGGACAGCGCATCAATTTAATTTTGTTACAGAGCAGTAAATATATTTGTTTCGTTAAGCGAGTAAACATGACTCACGCAATGCGGCGCGCTTTAGTTGGTTTGGCTGGCGCGGATTTCTTGCCAGCGGCGCGGGCGTTTATTGGCTTGCAGTACTTTTTTCCGCAAACGGATCGATTTCGGCGTGATTTCCACGAATTCGTCATCGGCGATGAATTCGATGGCCTGCTCAAGGCTTAGCTGGCGGTGCGGGATCAGGCGGATGGCTTCATCCGCGCTCGACGAACGCATATTGGTCTGCTTCTTTTCCTTGGTAACGTTGACGTCCATGTCTTGTTCGCGGGAATTCTCGCCCACGATCATGCCTTCATAGACGTCGACGGCTGGGCCAATAAAAAGCTCACCGCGTTCCTGAATATTCCATAACGCAAATGCTGTGGAGGGTCCACTGCGGTCCGCCACCAGCGCACCCGTAGGGCGCAGCGCCATTTCCCCTGCGTATTCGGTCCAGCCCTCGAAAATGGAGTGAATCAAGGCGGTACCGCGCGTGTCCGTCAACAACTGGGAGCGCAGTCCAATCAGCCCGCGCGAAGGAATCTTAAAGTCCATGCGCACGCGTCCCGACCCATGGTTGCTCATCTTAAGCATTTCTCCGCGGCGGCTTCCGAGAGTCTCCATAATGATGCCGATGAAGCCTTCAGGTACGTCAATGACGAGCCGCTCGAGGGGTTCCATCTTCCGGCCTTTTTCGGCGCGTACGACAATCTCTGGCTTGCCTACCATCAGTTCGAAACCTTCGCGGCGCATCGTCTCGATGAGTATCGCCAGTTGCAATTCTCCGCGCCCGAGCACGCGGAAAGATTCGGGGGTATCCGTGTCTTCGACGCGGATGGACACGTTGGTCAGTAATTCTTTTTGAAGGCGGTCACGCAAGTCACGCGAAGTTAGGTAAGAGCCATCGCGGCCGGAGAGCGGGCTGCTGTTCACGGTAAAGATCATGGCCAGCGTAGGTTCGTCGATGATGAGAGGCTCGAGCGGCGCGGGAGCGAGAAGGTCGGTAATGCTCTCCCCAATCTGAATGCCTTCAACCCCAGCAATAGCGACGAGGTCGCCCGCACCGACGCTTTCCGCTTCGTCTCGATCTAAGCCGCGGAATGTGTAAAGTTTGGTGATGCGCGTGGGCCGCAAGCTTCCGTCCAACTTGCTGATGCCAACCTCCTCGCCACGCCTCAGCGTGCCGTTAAAGACGCGCCCGATCGCGATGCGCCCCAAAAATTCGCTGTAATCCAGGTTCATCACCTGAATCTGCAGCACGCCTTGCGGATCGCCCGGCGGACTGGGAATAGATTTCACGATGGCTTCAAACAGAGGGAGTAAATCCTTGGAAGAGTCTCCCAATTTGCGGTAAGCCACGCCATCGCGTGCATTGGTATAAACCACCGGGAAATCGAGCTGGTCTTCGGTGGCGTCGAGATCGATAAACAGGTCGTAAATCTCGTCGAGCACTTCCTTGGCGCGGGCATCGACGCGGTCTATCTTGTTCAAGACGATGACCGGCGGGAGTTTCGCGGCCAGAGCTTTTTGCAACACGTAGCGAGTTTGCGGCAGCGGCCCCTCACTGGCGTCCACGAGGAGCAAAACGCCATCCACCATTCTTAATGCGCGCTCGACTTCGCCGCCGAAGTCGCTGTGTCCGGGGGTATCGACAATATTGATCTTGGTGTCATGGAAAAAAAGCGCAGTGTTTTTTGCGAGGATGGTGATACCGCGCTCGCGCTCCAGATCGTTGGAATCCATGACACGTTCGACGAGCGCTTCGTTGGCGCGGAAAATGCCACTTTGCCGCAGCATGGCATCCACAAGCGTGGTCTTGCCGTGGTCCACGTGCGCGATAATGGCAATGTTACGAATGTCTTGTCTCATAATTTCTGCGTCTGCAAACAAAAATAGCTGCTGAAACAACCAGCAGCCCGGACAGTCTCCTCTAACTCTCAGGTGCGGTCGAGCAAGGATTAGTTTAGCAGAGGCTTCCGGCTGCGGCCAGCGGGGAGATCGTTTGGTTTCCGCTTGGCACTGCGGGAATTCGCAGAGCTCGGCCCTTATGTTAAGCTCGCGAAGTCTTGTAGTCGTGCGATGGAGTTGGCCTGCTGGTTCCCCGGGAGGTTCGCAAATGATCTTCAGGCGTGCTCCAATCGCCGCAAAATTTTTCGTCAGCGTGGCAATTCTCCTGCCACCCCTGGCGATTTTTGCGCAGCAACATGAATCTCCCAACTACGCAAAAATTTTCGAGAAAAAAGAGGTGATGATTCCGGTGCGCGATGGCGTGCAGCTGCACACCGAAATTTATGTTCCCAAAAATGCTGCCGAACCTCTGCCCATTCTCCTCGAGCGCACACCGTATGGCATTTCCGCGCCAGATCAAGGGATAAGCCATTCGCTTTTCCGCTATGCGGAAATGGTCCCCGACGGATACATATTTGTTTTTCAAGACATCCGGGGACGCTACGGCTCGGAAGGTAAATTTGTGATGCAACGCCCGCTGCACGACTCCAACGATCCACAAGGCGTAGACGAAAGCACGGATGCGTATGACACGATCGATTGGCTGGTGAAAAATGTCGCGCATAACAACGGGCGAGTGGGCATGGATGGCATTTCGTATCCCGGCTTCCTTGTCACCATGGGCCTGGTGAATCCGCATCCGGCGCTCAAAGCGGTTTCCGAGCAAGCCTGTATGGGCGATGTGTTCCTGGGCGACGATTTTTTTCACAATGGCGCGTTTCGCTTGAGTTACGGTTTCGAATACAGCGCGCTGCTGGAGACGTCCAAGCAGAATTACAGTTTTGCGTTCGACCGTTTCGATGTTTACGAGTTTTATTTGCGTCTCGGCGCGCTTTCCAATGCCAATACGAAATATTTCAAGGGAGCGATTCAAACCTGGAACGATTTCGTCGCGCACAGCAACTATGACGATTTCTGGAAGCGTCATGCCGTCGCTTATGGTTTGAAGGAAACCACCGTTCCGAACCTGAACGTAGCCGGTTGGTGGGACCAGGAAGATTTCTACGGACCGATGACAACCTACGAGCGCTTGGAAAAAGCGGATAAGAAAGATCTCAATTATCTCGTAGTGGGTCCATGGAACCACGGCGGCTGGGCGCACGGATCCGGCCAGTCGCTAGGAGCGATTCCGTTTGGCAGCGAGACGGGCGCCTATTTCCGGCAGAAAATTGAAGCGCCTTGGTTCGCTTACTGGCTGAAAAATAAAGGCGCGCTGCCGTTGAAGGAAGCAATACTCTTCCAGACCGGGAGCGACACGTGGACAACCTTTGATGCCTGGCCACCACGGGGAGCTCAGAATCGACAACTGTATTTCCAGGAAGATGGCAAACTTTCTTTCGATGTTCCGCAAACAGATTTGGCCGATTCTGCGGACAGTTACGTCAGCGACCCGGCTCATCCGGTTCCTTACCGCCACCGTCCGATCGATATGACTTATCCCGAGGATCATCCGGGAAGCTGGTACACCTGGCTTGTGCAAGATCAACGCTTCGTAGATCAGCGCCCCGACGTTTTGACCTGGCAAACCGGCGAATTGAGCCAGGATATTGTCCTAGCAGGCCAAGTCACTGCGCAGCTCTTTGCCTCCACCACCGGCACCGACAGCGATTGGATTGTGAAATTAATTGACGTTTACCCGGAGAAATATACCGCAGATTGGAAGCTGTCGGGTTATGAGCTCATGATCTCCGACGAGATTTTTCGTGGCCGCTTCCGAAAATCGTTTGAAAAGCCCGAAGCAATCAAGCCCAACGAAGTCACGCCCTTCACTATCGATCTGCATACGGCCAATCATGTTTTCAAGAAAGGCCACCGCATCATGGTGCAAGTGCAGAGCACGTGGTTTCCTTTATACGACCGCAATCCTCAGAAGTTCGTCCCCAATATTTTTGAGGCAAAAGAATCCGATTACCAGAAGGCGACGCAACGCATTTATCGTTCGAAGCGTTTTCCGTCAAACGTGGAAATTTCCGTGCTTACTGCGAACCAGACGGGTGCAAGTCACTGAAAGCTGCGGCGCTCGAGAAAAATTATCGTGCTGGTGCAGCCGTGGGTCTTGGGGTGGCGGGCTTGGGCGTCCGGCGTTTTCCTGTGCTAATCAAATGTGCCACACACGCCGCGGCGGTATAGCGAACTTCATCCTTAGGGTCGTTCATCGCGACAAGAATCTTTGGTACTAACGCTCGATTTCCGCGCTGTGCAATCGCTTCCAGCGCCGCCGCGCGCACCAACCAGCTTTTATCCCTTACTGCGTTTGCTAAAGCTTCGCCGGTGATTGGGTCCGGATCCGTCGCCAGTTTCTTCGCTGCCGCCGCGCGCACCGGAGAGGAGTCGTCTTTGATCACCGTTTTGGCCACGGTGTAGCCGAATCCGACGAACGGAAGAAATCCCAGCCCCTCTTCAATGCCCAGCTCCGCCATCTTTCTTTTGTCCTGTAGCTGTCTGAATTGTTCTTTGATGAGACCTTTATTCGTGCGCATGTTGCCGGTCAACACTTCGTAGTAAACGTCGTAGCCGGCGTTGTCCTTCAGCTGTAGCAGGGAGTTTGCAGCCGCCAAAACTACCGCCGGCTCCTTGTCCTCCAGCGCGCTTTCCAGTTCGGTCTTCGCTCCCACGGCGCGCATCGAGCCGAGGGCCATGGCTGCAGCTACGCGCACGCTATGCTTCTCGTCCTTCAGCGCATCTTTAGCCATCTTCTCTGCATCAGCGTTGCCAGGGAGCAGGCTGAGTGCCTTGACCGCCTTCGCGCGCTTGTCGGTCTTATCGTCGGCAAAACCTTCTTTCAAAATGTCCCAGGCTTTTTCTTCGGGCTTCCGTTTTTTTGTGGGCTGGACCGCCGGGGTCGCCGCGGCTGCCGGTGCGTTAGGTTTGGCGGATGGCTCTTCCTGCGGTTTCGGTGCAGGCTGTTGTTGTGGTTGAGCCGGCTTCTCTTGAGCTCGCGCTGGTGAGGGTGTCGGAGTTGGCGCCTGCGCCACAGCCACTAGCGCGCCAGCCATGTTTATTATAAAAGTAATAATTATCTTTCGGATACTGAGGGTTCTGGGCAAGTTCATCGTGGCCATCCTCGTCCACGACTATAAATAACTCTGGGTGCCAAGGCGATACCGGAAACAACGTAGAAAAGCCGTAGCGGCAGGACAATTTCAGTACTGAGAGTTCAATGCTGTGAAGACTACGCGCGGAGCAATCTCGATCAGTCTCCGTTCTCGTGTACACTTCCACTCCAAAATGCTTACCGCCATCACCCGCGAAGTTAGCCCGTCCATCGTCCATTGCGAGCTGACCTTCGTCTCACGCGAGCCCATTGATCTGACCAAAGCTAGGGCACAACACCGGGCTTACGCACAACTCCTTGAAAAGTTAGGGGCGCGCGTTATTGTCCTCCCGGCAGAGGCCGACCTGCCGGATTCCATGTTTGTCGAGGACGCCGCTATAGTGCTTGATGAGCTGGCGGTTATTCTGCCCTTGGGCACTGAGTCTCGCCGACGAGAGGCCGCTTCTATCGCTGAGGCGCTGTCCAAATTTCGCAAGCTTTATTACGTAAGGCTTCCCGGTACGCTGGAAGGCGGCGACGTACTGAAGATTGGACGAAAACTGTTTGTTGGGCTCTCAAAACGCAGCAACGCCGAAGGTCTGCGACAGCTTTCCAAGCTCGTTACGCCGCACGGCTACGAAGTCATCGGCGTTCCTGTGACCAGTTGTTTGCACCTTAAATCAGCCGTGACTTATCTCGGCCGTAACACGCTTCTCGCCAACCGCGCATGGATCGATTCCGCGCCACTCGTTGGCTATGACTGGATAGACGTGACCACCGAGGAGCCACACGCCGCGAATGCCTTAGCCTTCGCCGACACGGTGATTTTCCCGGCTTCTTTCCCGCGTACCCGCGCCGCTCTGGGAGCCCGTGGCTTTACTATCGCGCCGCTCGATATCTCTGAGTTGCAGAAAGCCGAGTCCGGGCTGACTTGCTCGTCCCTTCTATTTAACGCCGACTGACGATTATTTAGCGCCAACTGAAGAAGCGTGTTCACGGCGGCGTTCCTACGATGCTCGCTACGCAAAATGGAAACGGCCACCCAAAAACTCGGCGGCTGTTTCCGACAATCGTGCCCGGGCGCTGAAGATAGAGCCTAGTCTGGTTTCTTGATCAACGGGTCGGCTTGCTGGATGCTGCCTTTCACCAACTCCGTCTTTACTTCCGCCTTTTGTCCCACCAACAAGTTCACCTCCGTTTCATACGTGCGGTAACCCGGCAGCTCAACTTTGATGCGATGTTTCCCTGGGCTGATCAACATGGAGTGAAACTTGCCGCCAAATTCTCCCGCGTGGCCGACAAATTTATCATCGAGGAAAACAGCCGCACGGTCCGGCTGCACCGTAAGTTTTAGTGTTGCCGTACTGGCGGGACTATAGGCTCGTTGGCTTTTCAGCATCAATACCCGAACGATCTGAGTTTGCCCCGGCTCAACAATAATTTTTTGCTCAAAATTGTCGTAGCCCGATTGCCGCACGCTGATTTCATGTTCTCCCGGCAGCAACAACACTTTCTTGGATCCCCTCAATTCCTTTAAATAGCCAACATAATCTCCATCCACCCACACACCGGCATCGCGCTCCACCTTGCTATCGCCGGAAAATTGAACTTCTCCCATAATTCTGTTTTGCGCGGAGGCGCCTATGGCCACAAGAAACATCGCAAGCAAGACGCCTATTGATGTGTGAAATGCTGTGCTGTGCAAATATCTAGCTCTGGAAATCATATTCCTCCTCTTCGTGAGATTGCAGGAATGGGAGGTCCGGCCAGCCTGGGGTAGGCCGATCCTGGAGTCTGGGTAACCATTATAAGCCTGGTAGTTATAACCCTGAAAAAACCTGGTAACCCTCTAAAAACTAGATGCTTGGAGAAAAGAAATGGGTGCGATCATTGTTCGTGCTGGATACCCCATGACCCCGCACCGTGCCTTTCTCCCGCGCGTAACCCTTCAGGCACGGACCCTCTCTATGGACCGGCCTCACTTACTCTTGGTTCTGAGGGCTGTATATGGTATCTTCTTTAACGCAATGGTCTCCACCGCTACGAAGCGAATTACGACTACGTCCACCACGTCGATTACGACGACTACTAAGTCGATTATGTGCGCTTCGGGCGAGTGGCGAAACAGCTAGCAAACGAGTAAAAAGTTTCGAAACCCACCGCCAGAAGCGAACTGGCGGTGGGTTTCTTATTTTAACCCCCTCCAGAGTCGCTCCCGCGGGAAGTAGCAACAGATTTAAGTGATGACATAGCGAGGAGCAGAAAGTGATGAGTCTCGAAAACGTTCAAGATAAAGTGCTCGCCGAATGCAGCCCTATTGACCTTCCTACGGTCAATAGGGCGGACGAAATGTTGTGCGACGCCACAGCGGCGTTACCCCGCAAGATTTCCCCAGCCCTCAAGGATCGCGTACTCGCCTTCAAGTTTGGCGGCACTTCCCTTCTCGGCTCCCAGCGCATGCTGCAAGCCGCGGCTCTGGTGCGGGAGGCTGGGCAAACCTCCAAGGTCATCGTCGTGGTCTCCGCAATGAAGGGCGTCACAGATCATCTTCTGTCCATTACCCAGGCTCTCGCCGCGGGCAAGCTCACGCACGCTCGCAGCGAAGCCGAAGTCATCGTCAATTCGCATCTGCATGTCCTCGAGGACCTGAATCTCGCGGAAGAAGAAAATTTACGCGTGCGGCGCGAGTTTCAACTTTTATGTCGCGCCCTGCTTCACGAAATTCCGGCCCAGGGTCAAGTTGCGGCAAGTGCCGAATTGTCCGATCGCCTGGCATCTTTCGGCGAACGCTTCAGTTCGCGTTTATTCGCCGTGGCTCTGGAAAAGTCCGGCGTCGCGGCTGTTCCTGTCACCTCTTCCGACTTCGTTCTTACCTGCGAAAATTTCCGCAACGCCAAGCCTCACCTCGAGAAGACCCGTCAGCGCGGGCGCCAGATTCTTTTGCCGCTCCTTGAAGAGGGCATCGTTCCCGTGGTTACCGGCTTTATCGGTGCCACGCCCGATGGGCGAATCACCACGTTGGGACGCAACAGCTCGGATTTTTCGGGCGCCATTATTGCCCACGTGATGGATGCCGACGAGCTGGTCATCTGGACCGACGTGGATGGGATCTTCAACGTGAATCCCGCGCAATCGCGCGAAGCACAGCTTCTTCACGAGCTCAGTTACGATGAAGCGCAGGCCATCGCCGCCAACGGCGCCAAAGTCTTGCATACCCAAGTACTGCCGCTCGCCGCGGAAACTCAAATGGTCGTATGGGTCCGAAACACTTTCAATCCGCATGCGCGCGGCACGCGCATTGGTCCAGGATCACGGACCTCGAAATTGCAACCGGGGGGTGCAGCATGAGCGAAAGAGGAATCGAAAAAAAATGGCGGGCTGGAGTTCTTGGCGCCACTGGCATGGTCGGTCAGCGTCTCGTAAAGCTGCTAGCCGATCATCCCTGGTTTACGCTGACGGAAGTCGCTGCCTCGGAGCGCTCCACCGGGAAGACCTACGCCGAAGCAACCCATTGGCATTTGGATGCGCCAATTCCAGATGCAGCTCGCGGCCTAATCGTCAAAGGTCTGGAACCTACACTCGATTGCGACTTTGTTTTTTCGGCTTTGGATTCCTCCGTGGCCGGAGTTGCGGAAGAAGACTTCGCTCGCGCTGGGTATCCCGTGCTGAGCAATTCCAAGAACCACCGCATGGATGTGGATGTCCCGCTGCTCATTCCGGAAGTCAACGCCGCTCACCTCGATGCTATTCCCGTGCAGCAGAAAAATCGCGGATATGAAAACGGCTTCATCGTTACCAATCCAAACTGTTCGACGGCTGGACTAGTGCTCGTTCTAAAACCCCTCGCGGAAGCCTTCGGCCTTGAAAAGATTTTCGTGGTAACGCTGCAAGCGCTTTCCGGCGCGGGCTATCCCGGCGTTTCCTCCATGGATATTCAGGGCAACGTGGTGCCGTTTATAAGCGGCGAAGAAGAAAAAATGGAGTCCGAGCCGCAGAAGTTGCTCGGGAAGTGGGATGGCATCCGCTTTGTAGATGCCGGCATTGGTCTGAGCGCCCACTGTAATCGCGTGCCGGTAGTCGATGGCCACCTGGAGTGCGTCAGCATCGGCCTCAAGAAAATCGCTTCGCTTCACGAAGTCCGGGAAGCCTTGCGAACTTACAACATTGATGCCGAGCTTGCTTCGCTTCCATCCGCGGTGCGTCATCCAATTATTGTTCTTGACGAAGAGAATCGCCCGCAACCTCGCCGCGACGTCCATGCCGGTAATGGTATGGCAGCGGTCGTGGGGCGCGTGCGCGAATGCCCTCTTCTGGACGTCAAACTTACGCTGCTTTCGCACAACCTGATTCGTGGTGCCGCAGGTGCCGCTCTGCTCAACGCCGAGTTGTTGGCGGCACGCGGGTTTCTGAAGCACCGTTTGGCCGACGAGCGCCCGGTCACACAGGCTGTTTCTAGCTGATCTTACCGATCAGACTCCAAACTGACCTTGCCTATCAGTCAACGCACGATGTTAACTTCGCAGTCTTCCGCGGCGGCGTATCCGCGTAATAAGTCGACCATGCGCTGAGTCCAGCGCTCCAGTCCGTCGGGACCGCCAAATGCTACGAAGACCGCGATCACTTGCTGCGTCGCGTTGGTTACCATCGTGCGTTCCGAATCGCTGGTCGCGCTGCCGTGTGGTCCGATCGAATCAGCAAACAAAGGCAAATCTTCCAGATTCAGGTCGTACTTCCCGATGCCCTTATACGTCTCTCCCGCTCGGCCAGCGCGAAACGCGATATCGCCGCTGACGTGCGCCAGATCATACAATCCCACGGGCAAGTGGCTTTCCACGGATACTAGATTGATCACGTCCACCACGGCATTGATTTGGGGCAAGTGCTTGCCCGCAATTACACGCCGCAACAGCGCTTCTGCCGAGCCGCGATACCGTGCCGGATCTTTTCCTAAGATCTTGTAGGCGTTGCGCGTCGCAAGAATCGGTCGCGATTCCAGGACCGTGCGGGGCTCCGGCAGCCGCAGAATTTCGTCTTCGCGCGCTTTCATTTCTTGAAGGAGCGCGGCCGGCGAATCCCCTGTAACAACTTTTGCTGTCACGCAACCCAGCGTTGCTTGCGGACACTTCTCCTTCAATTGCTCGTCGATGATTACGCGTGTGGTCAATTTATCCCGCCGCTTGCGCCCATTTACCTACATTCGGAATCATAGATATGCTTGAGGGTAAGCGGTATGAGTCTAACCATCAAAGTTTATTCTGACTACGTCTGACCGTATTGCTTTCTGGCGGAGGCTCCGCTGGAGGAAGCAGCAAAGGCCACGGCGTCAAGTATCGATTGGCTGCCATTCGAACTGCGTCCATTCCCCAACCCTACTTTGCGTCCTGAAGGCGATTATTTGCAGGATGTCTGGGCCCGCTCGGTTTATCCGCTGGCCGCGCGCATGGGCGTGAAAATGGTTCTGCCCCGCGTTTCGCCTCAACCATATACGCATCTGGCCTTCGAAGGGTTTCAGTTTGCTAAGGAGCGCGGTAAACCCCGCAAATATAATCACCAGGTGTTCAAAGCCTTCTTTCAGGAAGGGCTCAACATTGGAAGCGCCGACGTTCTTACTCAAATCGCCGGCAACGTCGGCCTGGACTCCACGGAATTTCGAAAGGCGCTCGAATCTCGCCGCTACAATGCGGCGCACCGGCAGGCACTCGCCTACGCCTATAATGCGCGCATCACTTCGGTCCCCACAACCATCATAGGAAATCACATCCTCCCCGGCCTGGCCTGGCCTGGCAAACCGGGAAACGCTAGAACAGATCATTCGCCAAGAGAATTCGTCGTCGCGGGGATAATTCGGCTGCCGCGGTCGGCTCTCGGTCGCGTCGCGTCCAGCAGTGCGAAACACGCCTCTGCATCTCAGGAAAACGCCAGCGGGAATCTCGCAATCTCAGGTACAATAGGGAATTGCCGTCTTGTTTCAAAGATAAGGCTTCTGGGGCGTACTCCAGTGTGCCCCAATCAAATCAGCTTAAGCAGGTAAGATGCCGGTACCAGTTTCCCAGGCGTGGACTGTTGCAACCTACATCCTTAAACAGAAGCTCAAAAGACGCAAACGCTATCCGTTTGTCTTGATGCTTGAACCGCTTTTCCGTTGCAATCTAGCGTGCGCCGGCTGCGGTAAAATCCAGTACCCTGCTCACATCCTCAAACAGGAACTGAGCCCCGAAGAGTGCTTCAAAGCCGTCGATGAGTGCGGGACGCCTACGGTCGCGATTCCTGGCGGCGAACCCCTGATGCACTCGCAGATCGACAAGATTGTAGAAGGGATAGTCGCGCGCAAGAAGTATGTCTACCTCTGTACCAACGCGCTGCTTCTCAAGGAAAAACTCCACCTCTTTAAGCCCAGCAAGTACCTGACGTTTTCCGTTCACATGGATGGCCAGCGCGAACACCATGATTTCTCGGTGTGCCGCGAAGGCGGCTACGATCTGGCCATGGAAGGTATTCGGGCAGCCGTGAAACAAGGCTTTCGCGTCACCACCAACACCACTCTATTCGACGGCGCCGATCCCAATAGCGTCCGCGAGTTTTTTGACGAGATGATGAAGCTAGGCGTCGAGGGCATGATGCTCTCGCCGGGCTATTCCTACGATAAGGCCCCCGACCAAAAGCATTTCCTGGGCCGCGCGCGCACCCGTCGGCTTTTCCGCGCCATTCTAGCCAACCGCAAGTCCAGCTGGCAGTTCAATCAATCGCCGCTTTTTCTGGAATTTCTCATGGGCAAGCGCAACTACGCCTGCACTCCTTGGGGCATGCCTACCTACAACGTCTTTGGCTGGCAGAAGCCTTGCTATCTCCTCCAGGACGGCTACGTCGACACGTTCCAGGAACTTTTGGACACCACGGAATGGCAGAATTATGGCACCGAATCAGGCAATCCTAAGTGCGCTAACTGCATGGTCCATAGCGGCTATGAAGCTTCGGCCGTTGATCATACGTTCGGCAGCTTGCGCGGCCTGTGGGCTACCGCGAAAGCGACCTTCTCCTCCAAGTACGACGATCCCGACGCGCTCGCGTTGCTCAACGAGCCGACGACCCCGGTGCATGCATACAATCCTCTCGTTCAAATCAATTCGGCGAAGAGCCAGCTTGAGGAGACGCGCGCGTGAGCGCTCCTACTCACGCGGAACGTCACGGTTCCTCAACTCTCACTCCACTGGACCCGGACAAACTGGAAGTCGCGCCAGGAATTCAGCACCAAGGCCTCCAAGGGTGGGTTCCTGAGCTTGCCAGCGAAAATGAAATTTGCGAAGCGCTGGAGAAAGCCTTCGATTACCGCGGCGACGTTACCTTAACTCTTAAAGACGGTTCGAAAGTTGAGGGCTACGTGTTTGATCGAGTCGCTGGCGCTTCACTTGCCACCAGTTTTGTCCGCTTGATTCCCAAAGATTCCACTCAGCGACTGAAAATCTCCTATACCGAGATCGCCGCACTCGCGTTCACGGGACGCGATACAGCGGCCGGCAAGAGTTGGGAAGCCTGGTTGCGTAAGTACTGGAAAAGCAAGGCTAAGGGCGAGAAAAATCTCGGGATCCAGCCCGAATCGCTCGAATAAACTCCGTTTTTCTTCCAACGAAGGTTCTCGTGATTCCTACGCCCTATTCTACTCATAAATAACGAGTTAACTCTAAAAGTGCCGCCCTTTTCAGCCGTGGACAACCGCCTCTTTTTGTGGTAATATTTACCTGTTATCGAATAGTGATTATTAGGGCCCTCAGGCAGAGAAACGTTACGCCCTCTACCCTGTGATTTGGGAGTTTCTAGGTGTTTTAGAAACTTCCCCCCAAGTGATTCGAACGGTTTTTTTCGCCTAGGTGATTTTTCAAGGAGGCAGTTGTGCAATCAATGCAGGAAGGCCAGACCATTAAGCACGATGTATACGGACTAGGAATCGTGACGGCCTCGGACCAGGAACGCACCGCGGTAGATTTCGACGATCACGGCCCCAAGTTGTTCGTCACCAGCATTATGACCGCCGAATTGATCGGGGAAGCTCCCGCTACTCCGCCCAAGACCAAGCGCCGCCGCAAAGCATCGACCGCCGCCAAGGCCGCCAAAAAAGCTGCCGCCGCCGCCGGCAAATCGTAATTTTTCCACAACCATCTAAAACACGTCCCCCGAGTATTCGGGGTGCGTTCAGCCAATACAAATTCTGTCTGCTGGGTTTCGCAAAAAAATAAAATTGGAATTTACTTGTGCGCGGACTCTGTCTGCTCGAACGCGTGGTAGGAAGATCGCACCAGCGGCCCGGCTTCTACGTGCTTGAAGCCCATGGCTTCGCCCCGGATTTTGAATTCGGCGAACTCATCGGGATGCAAGTAGCGCACGATCGGCAGATGCTCTCGCGTCGGTTGCAAATATTGGCCGAGCGTCAATATATCTGTGCCCTGCGCAGCCAGATCCCGCAGCGTGGCCAGCACTTCATCCTTCTCCTCGCCCAGCCCCAGCATCAATCCGGTCTTCGTCGGAACTGCCGGCTGCGCGTCTTTCGCGCGCCGCAGCAGCTCTAGCGAGCGTTCGTAGAGCGCCCCTTTGCGCACCTGGCGGTAGAGTCGCGGTACTGTTTCCGTATTGTGATTTAAGACGTCCGGCCGCGTGGCCAGGACCACATTCAGCGCGTCCCAGTCTCCGCGAAAATCGGGGATCAATACCTCAACTTTGCAACCCGGCACGCGCCGGCGAATCTCTTCTATGGTGCGTGCGAAAATGTGCGCGCCGCCGTCCGGCTGATCATCGCGGTTAACCGAAGTCACTACCGCGTAGCGCAAGCCCATCTTGGCTACCGCTTCCGCCACGCGATAAGGTTCATCTTCATCCGGCGGACCCACCGGTTTCCCGGAAGGCACGGCGCAGAATCCGCAAGCGCGCGTGCAGATATCGCCGAGGATCATGAAGGTCGCCGTCCCGTGTTCCCAGCATTCCCCCATATTCGGGCAGCGCGCGCTTTCACAAACGGTATGTAGGTCCAGCGTGCGCATTGTGCGTTTGATGTCCTGGTAACGTTTCCCGCCGAAGAATTTCACGCGTAGCCATTCTGGCCGTGGATGCATGCCAGGCGGCGGTGCCACGTTATGCGATTCCGAAATGATGCGAAAAGGTGAGGCCATCGAGAATGATCCGAACGCGTTATCTTACTCGGATTACGCTACCACCACAAACACGCTTCGTGCCTTAACTTCAAATCACACGGGGCCAACCAAATGGACCAACCAACGCGTGTTTTAACGGAATAATTAAACGGCGCGGCTTTTACAGCACACGCGAACAGCGAGTTACAGAGGTTGCCGCGAGGAGCGCACGAAATCGCGCAGTACAGTAACGTTCGGGCCGTAAGCTCCGATGCGCCCGGCATCCACCGGCAAGCCCAGGCTCTCGGCCAAATCGAGATCAAGACCTGCATCGTTAAGCTCGGATAAACTGAATCCCGCTGCAGGCAGTACACGATTCAATCCGGTAGGATAAATCGGTCGAGGAGGCCGATGGCGCTGCCAAGGACGGCGTGCCAGCTCATAAAATTGTTGCCAATCGCGTTTGTGCCAGGTCGTCATTAATTTCTACCAGACTTTCTACAGCCCGGGGCGCTGAAACTGTCGGCAACTTCTCTCCCCTTTTCCAGCCGATGCCTTCCTTTTCCTGCATTCAAAACGTTGGATGCACGACCCACCCAGAAGGTTCGCCCACCTTTTGCCGACTAACACGGCTGCTACCTTCTTCAGCGGCCAGCCACGATCGCTTGATCTCGGCGCAGTGCTGAGCCGCCACAATACTTCACAATCCGGGCGGCAAGTGAATTTCCTTGTCTAATGTTTCAAACACGTTACGGGGGGATTGGTTGCTCAGACGCCCGCAACGAACTTCTTCGCCTCGTCCTGCCCAACCTTCGCCAAAAGTTTTCAACGTGTGCGTCGCATACTACAGAGTCTCCCCGGCATTCTTACCAGAAATGCTTTACGCCACGACATGCGCGTGCGCGCAGATTGGTCAAAACCAATATCAAGATTGTGCAGCATCGACTGCGTATGCCCCCGCCCCAACTGTCAGTAACTTTCGGCCCCGTCACGCATAAGAACAAGCATTTACCAAGCTTTAATATACTAGTAGATTATCTCATTGATATAATTATGATTTCGTAAATAAATGCCTACAATTTCTTCTGGTCCAACTTGTGAAGTACTACGCGCCTGGGAAGGCAGTACTGGAACCGTTACAAATTGTTACTTCGAGAGCGGTGTTCTTGCGGGGGAAAACACAAGGCATGACAACATCGCTTCTGTTTTGAACAGCTTGGTAGGAAGCAGCTTGTGGATACGGATGTGCTCTTTCCATAAACATATATAGGATATGGCCCACACGACTTACGTGACCAGGGAATTAAGAGGATCCACGCAAATGAATCAAAATTCTCCTCTCCAGAAGTCTCCGAGGCCCCTGCGGCAGACTGAGCAAGGTTTTTCCATGGTCGAGATGGTTGTAGTCGTAAGCATCATTCTAACCGTCGCTGCCACAGCGGTGATGAATATTTTGCCACTGCTCAAAAAATCGAAAGCCGACGCCGCCCAGGAATTGGTCCTCGGCGAAATGCGTCGCGCACACGAACGCGCCATTGATGAACGCCGAATATATCGTTTCACTTTTGTGCCCCCGCGGACGATTCAACTCGAAGTCGGCACGCCGGCGAATTTGCAAGCAAGAATTACAGGTAGCGCGGCAGCATTCGCCCAGGCGCAGGTACCACTGGTTCTGCCACCAACCATTCAATTCTCAGCCGTCCCGGGGATTCCTACGGCCGCGGCAGCGGTGCCAGACGGCTTCGGAACGGGCATTACAGCAATTGATTTCGATATTGATAATGGCGGTGGACAGACACAAATCTACTTCCAACCTGACGGCCGGGCATTAGATGCACAGAACAGGCTTAACAACGGGGTCGTGTACCTCGCCGATCCTAATCAACTACTTTCTAGCCGGGCAGTTTCTCTCTATGGTTCCACTGGCCGCGCCAAAGGATGGTGGTTGTTGAAAAATCCTGATGGATCTGTGCGGTGGACGCAATGAGACGCCAAACGAGAAGGCAAAATTTGGCACGCGAACGAGGCTTTGGACTCATTGAGGCCCTGATCGCCACCGTAGTCCTTGTGTTTGGTTTGACAGCCTTAGCAGGACTCTTCGCGCAATCGCTCACGTTTCTTCAATACACACGGGACGATCTAATCGCCAAACAAAAGGCTACGCAAGCATTAGAAGGCGTATATAGCGCGCGCAATGATGCGTCGGTGGGGTTTGCCTCAATTCAAAACGCCTCAGCAGGCGGAATTTTCAACGATGGATTTCAATCGCTCTTTCTTCCCGGACCGAACGGTATTGTCGGAACAACCAGCGACACCGGAACGCTTGATAGCGAAATATCCCCAGGGCCAGACGGGATTCTAGGTAATGCTGACGACGTCATCGTGCCACTCGTTAATCTCCAGCGCCAGATCCTAATTCAGCCGGTCACAAACCCCGATGGGAGTGTAAGCGCGGATCTAAGGCAGATCACTGTGACGGTCCGCGTGAATTCGTCTCGCCGCGTCCGCGATTACACGGTGACGGGCTACATCTCGCGATATCAATGAGGAAACCGGAAATGTACCGCTTATCTAGCAATTCAGGAAACGGATTCACTTTGGTGGAACTTCTGGTCGCCATGTTGGTCACTATAACCATTTTGGCGGGCGCAGTTCACCTTTTTAAGCAGTCTCTGAACACCTCGGACCTGACGGTGCGACGCTCCGAAGTCCAAACCGAAGTGCGAGCTGCGCTCAACCAGATCGGGCGCGATTTGTCACAAGCCGGCACCGGAGTGCCCCTGGGAGGAGTTCCCATACCTTCCGCAGCGAGCGGCGGAGCAGATCCAAATTTTGCCTGCGATATCAACCAATGTTATCTAGGCGCCAACATTCCTTTCACGCAAGGCGTTCTGTACCAGGTAACTCCCGGCAATACCATCGGCGCAAATATTTCGGAACCCAGCGATGCCATCAAAATTACCTATGTCGATCCCAATTTGGATTGGAGCGCAGTTTCGACTACCGCCATAGCCGCAAATGGCAGCAGCCTCACCATGCCGGCTGGAACGCTTCCGGCCGTAAACGATCCTGCGGTTGGAATCACAGCTGGTGACGTGCTCCTTCTGCAGAACAGCATCGGTTCCGCTGTGGGTGTAGCCACGGGCGTGGGTGGCTCAACAATCAATTTCGGTTTGGATCCACTCAATCTCAACCAGACCGGCGCGCCAACAGGAAACATTAAAGCTATTGCGACGCCGGCTTCCAATCCCGTTACCTACCCGGCGACGAAAGTCTCTCGGCTTGTCATGATCACGTATTTCATCCAGGTCGTGGCGACGCCTGATGGACCGGACTCACGCCTCATGCGTCAGGTAGGCGCTCACCCTCCGGTGCCAGTTGCGGAACACATTGAAGACCTGCAATTGACCTATGACATTGTTGATGAGAGTGGCGCACTGATTTCCAACCTACCGAACGCTGTTTCCGGAAATCCCCCAACATCAAAGGCTAACCAGATTCGGAAAATCAATATAAGCATTACGGGCCGCAGCTTGCGGGCCGGGCAGAATAACAGGGTGCAGCGGGTGAACTTGTCCACTTCTGTGGGCCCGCGAAATCTTAGCTTTCGAGACCGATATCAATAGGAGTTTGTATGAGGAGTTTTTTAATGAACATCACCGTGCGTTGCGCGAGTCGGTGCCGATCAGACCAGGGCGTCGGCCTCATCGCGGTGTTGCTCTTGTTGACGCTCCTGTCCGGGGTTGCCGTGGCCTTGGTCTATAAGGTCAACCATGAACAGCACCTGCAGCGCACAGACATGGCCAATACACTGGCCTTCTACGGCGCCGAAGCTGCGATGGAAAAAATGATGGCCGATCTCTCAAGCCTGTATGCACAGAAAGCCGCACCCACGAATTGCGACATCACCAATTTGCAAGCTTTTGTGCCCAGTCAAATCATAGTCGGCGTTACGTATCCCGAGTATGTTTACAATGTGCCTGTTCCAAATGGCGGAGGGTGCGGAGCTCTCCCTAGCACAAATCAGACGATTAGCAGCGGCCCGAACGAAGGTTTACAAGCCCAGATCGTTCCTCTGAGTCTTCAGGTTACCGCCGATCGTCAAGCGGTAGAAGAAGCTCGCCTGATTCGAAGAGTTGAGGTCGCGCAGATTCCGGTATTTCAGTTTGGCGTGTTTTCACAAAGTGATCTCAGTTATTTCCCCGGGCCGAACTTTGATTTTAGCGGTCGTGTGCACACAAACGGAAACTTGTTTTTAGCAGCGGGCGGCGGCAGCACTTTGATTTTTCACAGCAAGATACGCGCCGCCGGTGACGTGGTCCGCGACCAATTGGCCAATGGCGCTAATACTCTCGCTCAGGGACGCACCGGAAATATCTTGATCCCCACCGCGCCAAGCGGCTGCGATGGTGGTCAACCCGCTTGTCGAAATCTCCAGGTCGCTCCCAATGAAGGCAGCTCGGTAGGTGGTCCCACTCCGCCATATGGCGGGACGGGAACAGCGAACACGCCCCCGTGGGGTTCCCTCTCCGCCAACACCTACAACCGCATGATCATGAGCGGCACTACTGGTGCGAAACAACTTACCTTGCCTTTTGTCCAGCCAGGTGTTGGCCCTATTGAAATCATTCGTCGTCCGCGGGTAGGCGAGGCGGTTACTTCAGCCGTTGGCGAGTCTCGCCTTTACAACGAGGCCCAGATTCGCGTCCTGTTCAGCGATGATTCTGCCGAACTTCCCGGCGGCGCTGGCGATGCTCAAAATATACGTCTAGCCAACGTGAAGACCAGCGGCGCCGCTCCGGATTACACCAATGGTGTTCCGGTGCCGGGAGCGAGCAACACTTTTTTTGCAGAGGGCGTGAGAAAGACAATTAAAGATACAAAAGGCGCTGTTACAACGCTCGTAGGCCCGGGTGGCGAAACGAACTGGACTAGCATTCCATCGACTCCGCCAGTTGGCCAAACCACTCTCGTTCCCGTCAATGCGCCTCTTCTAACCGCGACTTCCACGACAGATGCCCAAGGGAATATCACTACTACCCAACCCTGGAATCTCCTCGATGGGTATTTGCGCGTTGAAATTCGCAGGGCCGACGGTTCCTACGCGGCGGTCACCAGAGAGTGGCTGGAGCTCGGCTTTGCCCGCGGACTGACACCTCCATCCGCTGGTGTCCCCAATGCAGTCCATCCTAATGCCGTCCTGATTCTTCAGATGCAAGCCGACCGCAATGCCAATGGAGCAATCGACGCAGGTGAGTTAGTCACTGACGCCGGCGCGGGCAGCACGATCAAGGGTCCCGCAACACGTAATAATTGGTATCCCATCAATATGTACGAAGCACGAGAAGGAGAATTCCGCGAAAACCAGCGCGCCACTACCAATTGCAGTATAGGTGGCGTTTTGAATCTTGTCGAAATCGACGTTAATAATCTTAAACGCTGGCTCGCGGGGAATATTGGCGCCACTGGAAATCAGGTCGAATTTACATCGCAGAACGGTTACGTTCTCTACGTCTCGGACAGGCGGGGCACGGTCCCCAGCCCGGCAGCAGGCAATGTAAAAACCGGTGAATATGGATTCGAAGACGTGATTAACCTGGGAAATCTAGCAGGTAACCCCAATGGAATTCTCGAAGCCGGCGAAGATGTAAATGCCAACGGTCTATTGGATACTTATGCCGCGAACTATCTCGGCTTGGGATTCGGTGTGCCGCAACCCGGCAGCTTGCCAAATGTCACCGTTAGCTGCGTGAATAAGGCCAGAGTGAATTGGGTTTCTGGGCCGCGTCATGCCGTACGGCTCGTGAACGGGAGCCTCGGTAATCTACCGGTTCGCCCGGACAACAATTTGGGAGGTTTTACGCTCGCAAGCGAAGGGCTTGCTTATGTTCTGGGGAATTACAACGCTAATGCAGCTGGTTTCGGCGATCCGCACGCCTCCTCGGCGGTCTTGGCTGATACGGTTACACTGCTTTCGAATCAATGGAGTGACTTAGTCAGCTTCCAAAGTCCAGCAGACATCAACGGACGTCCGGCTGTGACAAGTTTCTATCGGGTGGCGATCGCGACCGGTAAAAACATCAATTTCTCCACGGTTGGAGCCGCTGGCGTTCCGCAGGATTTCGGCACCGATGGTGGCGTTCACAATTTCTTGCGGTATCTAGAAAATTGGGGAGGCCAAACGCTGAACTACAGAGGCTCCATGGCCAGCTTGTACTACTCTCAATATGGAACTGGCGTCTTTAAATGCTGCGGCACCGTTTACTCGCCTCCAACTCGAAACTACGCTTTCGATACGGACTTCCTAGATTTAAGCAAGATGCCTCCGGGAACTCCTAAGTTCCGCGACGTCGTTAATGTTGGCTTTCAGCAGGTCTTCTAGGACTAGGCGGCGCAGTTGCTTGAATAAGAGACGTTGAGTATCGCTGTGGCGATACTGAGCTCAACGTTACACAGACCTACAGCAGGGATGTCTTTCAGGAAGGAACTCGCGGCGCGTAGACGATACGCAAACCGCGACTTGTAACTTATACCAGGCTTACCAGCGGTTGCCGCGGTCCCCGCGATCTCCACCGCCGCCGCGATCGCCGCCGCGCCCGCCTCCGCCGCCACCTCGTCCACCACCTCCGCCCCCATGGCCGCCGCGTCCTCCGCCGTATCCCCCACCGCCACGCCCGCCGCCACCACCGCCGCGTTCTGCCTGCGGCCGCGCTTCATTTACCACCAAGTTTCGCCCGCCGAAATTCTGGCCGTTTAGGGCATTAACCGCCCGGTCCGCATCTTCGTCATTGGTAACTTCTACGAAAGCAAAACCGCGTGATTGGCCCGTAAAGCGGTCACGGATTAGATTTACGCCTGAGGGAGTAACACCAACCTGGGAGAACCACTCGTTCAACTGATCTTCCGTCGCCGAAAACGGAAGATTTCCGATATAAAGCTTCTTCACCTGCCCACTCCTTCTGCCCGGAGCCAATTGGCTGGTCGCCGTGCGCGCTGAAGAAGCTTTCGTTCACGGGCAGTCCGGAGTGCCGAGCCACCGCAGGCGCGAGACTGTTTCTTCAGCGGTCAGTGGCATCGTCTCGAAAATCTATCTCTTTTGCAACCGGAATCATCTTCTAACCGCCTCTCTTTTCGCCTTTCCACGTTGATTTCCGAGCCTCCATACCGTGACAACTGTAGTTGGATTAGCCACGTCACCATCGACCGTCGTCCCAACCACTGCGTCGTGATGGGCGCAGTCGGGCCAGGGAACTTCGACGATCTTGCTGGTCAGTATTTCGACATATTTTTTAGTATAGCTCCGCTATCTGCTCATCTCACATCCTTGCCGCCATAAAGCGTATAGCTGCGGTGCTGTTGCGGGTCGTGGAACAAGGTACACACGAGCGGTGTTCTATGCGACGTTGTTACCGTCGCGGTTCATTAAGCTCCATCGGGATCTTGGCCGCTTTTACGTCCGCTTTGGTCATGTCTAACACGTTCCCGCCGGTTCTTCGAGCCGCCGGCAACCTAAACGATAGCGGGACGACGCTTGCCCACGCTGGTGGCTTGTTCGAAGGCGTAGGCTAGTTGCAGAACGCCCCAGTCGTCGTGGTGGCGCCCAACTATCTGAATTCCAATCGGTAAGCCGCTCGCTGAAAATGCGCAGGGAACGGACATCGCGGGGTTGCCTGCCGTCGAGATGTAATAGGCGGACTTCATCCAAGCAATGTAGTTTTCCATCTTCACCCCCGCAATCTCGGTTGGGTAATGTGTCTTCACGTCAAAGGGAAGCACCTGATTTACCGGGAGAATGAAAAAGTCGTACTCTTCCTTGAACCCACACAAACGCTGGTACAACGCCGTGCGCTTCGCTTCGATGCGGGAGAGATAGGGACCCGTGAGCTTCCGGCCTTCCTCCACGTGCCAGTGAATGTATTCGTTGAGCTGGTCGCGATGAGTCGCTATCAAGTCGCCGAAGGCGAGTTCCGTCGACCAGTGCCGCCACGCCACAAAGCATTCATCGGCGTCGCTAAAATCGGGTTCGGCGTCGTCAACAATACACCCCAGTGTTTCAAAAACTTTGCGCTGCGCTTGCACCGCGCTTTTTACCTCAGGCTCCCAAGGCAGCCCTAGGTCTTTGAACATGGCCACTCGCACACCTTTGAAGCATCGGTCACTAAGGGACTGCGCAAACTGATTGCCCGGCCGGTCGATAGAGATCGGTGAGTGATGATCGAACCCTGCGAGCACACTCAAGAAAAATGCGCAGTCGGTAACATTACGAGCGACCGGTCCAGGAACCGACAGTGTGAACCACCCTAATTGTGTAGGCACGTTCGAAACGCGTCCGGGCGACGGCCGGATGCCTACAACGTTGCAGAAATTCGGAGGGTTACGCAGCGAGCCACCCATGTCGCTGCCATCGGCTAGGGGAACCATTCCGCAAGCGAGGGCCACGGCACCGCCGCCGGTACTCCCGCCGCACGTCTTTGTTAACTCGTAAGGATTGCGCGTGACGCCAAAGACTGGATTGAAGGTTTGCGAGCCCAGACCGAATTCCGGCACGTTAGTTTTGCCAATCACAATCGCTCCAGCCTCTTTCTCCCGCTGGACAACTCGGCAATCAAAGTCCGGTATATAGTTTTTGTGCAGCGGAGAGCCAAATGTGGTGCGGATGCCATTCGTTTCGTGCAGGTCCTTGACGCCAATCGGCAGACCGTGCAGCGGGCCGAGCCATTTGCCTTTTGCCAGCGCCTCGTCTGCCGCAGCGGCTTGCGCCATCAACCTTTCTTCTGGAATCAAGGTTACAATCGCGTTCACTTTCGCATTCACCCGTTTGATTTGTTTCAGGTGCGCCTGCATCGCTTCCCGCGAAGAGAGCTTCTTCTTGCGGATCGCATCCAGAATGTCGACGGCCCGCATGAAACAAATCTCATCCGAGGAATTGGGCGTTGTATCCCCTGAGGCAAGGACCGGATTTTGCTCGCTGGCAGCCACCACTTTTTCGATTGGTGCAGATAACAGCGGTGTTGCCGCAGCGGACATTGCTGCACTTGTTGTAAGCCGCAGAGCGTCACGGCGCGTTATCTTGCTACTCATTCGATTCCTTTTGGTCTCTAGATTAAAGGGAACCATATCATCGGCGACCTGCTCGGTGAAACCATGAGCTCGGCTTTCCTTCGAGGGACATGCGGTGCCCATCCCCGCAGTGAGAATTAACGCTCAAAAGAAAAACCCGCTTGACATATTCCTATATGGGAATGTAATATCCTTCCCATGCCTCGCGCCGCTACCACATCGGACGCCTTCAATGCAGTCGCCGAGCTCCGTCGCCGGCAAATCCTAAGCTATCTCGCTCTCCAGGAGCGCCCTGTCGGGGACATTGTGGCAAGCCTGGGCCTTGAGCAGCCTTCAGTGTCGAAGCATCTGCGCGTGTTGTTGGACGTTGGTCTAGTAAAAGTACGCCGCGACGGCCGTAGGATGTTGTATCAAGTGAACGCCGAGGCGATCAGGCCTCTGCACGAGTGGACGAGTACGTTCGAACGCTTCTGGCGGCACCAGTTGAATCGCGTGAAGGAGCGTGCAGAGGGAAAACGCGATTCGTGAGCGGAATGCATTTGGATTTCAGCCGAGGTTCAGGACAAATTCTGGTTGAGGAGGAATGATGGCTTCGACAGCACCAAAGATGGATCGAAAGACTGAAGACTTGACGCTAAACGTAACGCAGGAAATCCGTATCCATGCGCCACTCGATGTGACCTTCGCTGCACTGCTCGAACAGCTCGGACCGCGCAACGAAGTCATGGACGGCACACCGATGCCCATGAAGATTGAGCCGTGGCCAGGAGGAAGGTGGTACCGCGACTTAGGCGATGGCAACGGTCATTTTTGGGGGCATGTGCAGGCCATCAAGCGGCCCACGCTTCTGGAAATCACCGGGCCGCTCTTCATGTCGTATCCGGTTGTCTCGAACGTGCAGTACCGGCTGAGCGAGGCGAACGGAGAAACGCTGATCAAATTCCGCCACACGGCACTTGGACTGATTCAGGATGACCATCGAGAGGGAGTGGGGAAGGGCTGGACGCACATCAACGAGGGGATTCGCAAGCTTGCCGAAGCGCAGCCTTCGCGGTGAGCGCGACCGCTGCAGGAGAAGACGTATGTGTCCAGCGTGCATTGCGAGTACGGCGTCAGTGGTCGCTGGGGTGATGTCCGCGGGCGGGCTGACGGCGCTCGCCGGAAAACTACTTCATTCGAAAAGTGGTGCGGGGAGAATTTGGTCCGAAAAACCGAAGGAAAAGGAGAAGTCATCATGGCTACGGCGAAGAGCAAGATGGAAGGCTCGAAAGTTGTGTCGCAGACGGAATGGCTTGCCGCGCGAAAGAATCTGCTAAGCAAGGAGAAAGAGTTCACGCGGCTGCGCGATGAACTGAGCCGGCAGCGGCGGGAGCTTCCTTGGGAGAAAATTGAGAAGGAATACGTGTTTGATGGTCAGAACAGCAAGGAGACGCTGGCCGATCTTTTCGGCGGCAAAAGCCAGCTGATGGTGTATCACTTCATGTTTAGTCCTGGGTGGGAGGAAGGTTGCCCGAGCTGCTCGTTCCTGTCGGACCATATTGACGGCAGCCTTATGCATCTCGCGGCGAGAGACGTGACATTGGTGGTGGTTTCGCGAGCGCCGCTTGCGCAGATCGAGGCATTTAGGAAAAGGATGGGCTGGAGATTCAAGTGGGTCTCCTCGTACGGGAACGACTTCAACCGCGACCATCACGTGTCATTCACAAAAGAGGAGATGGCGAACGGTCAGATGTACTACAACTACGTCATGCAGCATTTCCCGAGGGAGGAAGGGCCCGGCATGAGCGCGTTCTACAAGGACGGGAACGGCGGCATTTTCCACACCTATTCCAGTTACGGCCGGGGACTCGACATGCTGGTCGGGACGTACAACTGGCTGGACCTTGCGCCAAAGGGGCGCGACGAAGATGACTTGGCGTTTACGATGGCCTGGGTTCGCCACCACGACAAATACGGTGACGTCCGATTCGTTGACCAGCTTCGGACCTACTCGCCCCCTAAGAGCGACGTACTCGCCCCTAAAAGTTCCGATTCGTGCTGTTCCGGCGATAACCATTAGCGCAAGCGCCCGGTAATCCAGCTAAGAAACACGCTGCTGTAAAGCGAAGTCGAGGTTCTGCGCGTATCGTCGCTTACGCGGACTTACTGCTCATGGTTGATCACGCCATCATCTCTCCACAAAGTGGAACTCACCGCTCGCCCCAACGTCCCGGCGTACTCCGCTTCCCTTCCGCTACTGCCTGCTATACTTTATCTTCCGCGTCATTGGTTTGCGGCCATCTGTTTGGAAAAAGACCCGAAGGACACGATCTTCGGCAAAAGACGCGAAAGGCCCGAACGAAGCAACAAAAACGTGTAACGTGACGAAACTTCGCATCTCCATCGTGCAGTACCTGAACACCGCGCCCCTCGTCTGGGGATTCACGGACGGGCCACTCTGCGGCAAATACGATTTGTCGTTCACCGTGCCTTCGCTGTGCGCCGAGGCTTTGCGCACCGGCGCCGCCGACATCGCCATCATTCCGGCCATCGAATATCAGCGCATGGGAAACCTGGTCATTCTGCCGGACCTTGCCATTGCCTCAAAAAAGCAGGTTCGCAGCCTGCTGCTTATCTCCAAAGCGCCCATCGAAGACGCGCGCAGCGTGGCTCTGGACAGCGGCTCGCGCAGCACCCAGGCGCTTACGAAAATCCTCTGCGACCGCCATTGGCGAATCGCGCCGAAGTTTCTGGAAACTGCGCCGGACGCTGCCGCTATGCTCGAAAGAGCCGACGTCGCTTTATTAATCGGCGATCCCGCCCTGCGTCTCGCGATGCGCATCGACTCCGCAGCGCGGCGTGGGGCCGCAGGCGAGCTGGTATGTGCGGGATCCAGCGCAGGAATTCCACACGCCGGCACCGTACATGTCTACGACGTCGTCGAAGAGTGGCATCGCATGACGGGATTGCCTGCCGTCCTGGCCATTTGGGCAGCGCGCAGGGATGTCGTCACGCCGGAAGTCATCGATGATTTTCAAACCTCGCGCGATCTGGGACTGCGTCACGTGCGCGAAATCAGCGAGCAGGCCGTGCGGGAGTTGCAGCTCCCCGCCGCACACCTTGCGCGTTACCTTAGCGAGAATATCGACTTCTCGCTCGACGAGGAAAATCTGCGCGGTCTCAAACTTTTCTATGAGCTAGCCCAGCAGATCGGCCTGCTTAGCGGCGTGAAACCCCTAGAGCTCCCCGCCGCGATCGGCCCGCCCGCCCGCGGCATCGGTAGTACAAGCAGCACGAGTGGAATTGCTGCTAGCGATTCAACCACGCGCTCGCCAACGCAAAGTTCCGTGAGCCGCGCGTAACGTTCGATCTTTCGGAGGAAGTCAGTCACAATGGAGCTGCACCCTACGGAGCAAATGTCGTGGCACTGACCAAAGAACAAGCGCTCGAGATGCTGCAATCCGATGACCTCGTCGGCATCGGCATGGAAGCCCATCAAGTGCGCCTTAAGAAGAACGATCCGCGTGTGGTCACCTATCAAATTGACCGCAACATTAATTACACGAATTTTTGCACTGAGTATTGCTCCTTCTGCGCGTTCTACCGTCCCCTCGGCGCCAAGGACGGTTACATTCTCTCCTTTGAAACCATTTACGAAAAAATCGAGGAGATGCTGCAACTTGGCGGAACCGGAATTCTTCTGCAAGGCGGCTTGCATCCGGATCTGCAGATTGGTTATTACGAAAATTTGCTGTCTTCCCTGAAGCATCGTTATCCGCAAGTTCATTTGCACTGTTTTTCCGCGCCGGAAATTTTGTGTATCGCGGAGGTAAGCGAGATCAGCGTGCGGGAAACTATCCAGCGGCTGATGGACGCGGGCCTGCAATCCATCCCAGGGGGCGGCGCGGAAATTCTCGATGACGAAGTTCGCTCCAAAATTGCGCGTCTCAAATGCACGAGCGAGGAGTGGGAAGAAATGCATCGCATCGCTCACTCCCTGGGTCTACGCACCACCGCCACCATGATGTTCGGATGCGGCGAAGAATTGCGCCACCGTGTGAATCATCTGGAAAGATTGCGCCGGATCCAGGAAGACACTGGAGGCTTCACCGCATTTATTCCGTGGATGTTTGCGGCGGACAATACCGCCTTGGGAAAGAAAGTGAAGGAAGCCACGGCTATCGATTATCTCAAGACCCTCGCGGTCAGCCGCCTCTATCTGGACAACATCGATCATATCCAGTCGAGCTGGCTCACTCCCGGGATCAAAGTTTGCCAGGTAGGCTTGCAGTTTGGCGCTGACGACGTCGGCAGCATTTTGATCGAAGAAAACGTGGTGTTCGCCGCCGGAGTACAAAACCGCACCAACGAAGGCGAATTGCGCCGCATCATCTCCGATGCGGGTTTTATTCCCGCCCAACGCGACACGCTCTACCGCTCCTACGCGTTAAAGTAATTTCGGCACTCGGCAATTTACCGAGACTTGGGACACACGGGCATTTATTTGTGGCAGTAATTTATTTTGGTTTTGGCTGCGACTAATTTATTTTGAACTGACGTGATTT
Source organism: Candidatus Dormiibacterota bacterium (assembly GCA_035602135.1). GTDB lineage: Bacteria > Acidobacteriota > Terriglobia > Acidiferrales > UBA7541 > Acidiferrum. The sequence continues at coordinate 233,058 of DATNMX010000044.1, read as the reverse complement.
AGTTTGGCTGCAGCTATTTTTGCTACTGAATTGATTTTGGGCGCTCGCTAATTTTGTTTTAGTTGGACGCGGGTGAATTTATTTGGGTTTGGGGACGGGTCGAAACGTGACGTCTACCACCGCGCCATCTTCTAAATCGATGTCTTCCAGAGGATACAGAATGCCGCTGCGAAATCGCGCGCGTACCCAGCGCGGTTCGTTTTTTACGCCGCTTTCTGGCACAGTTCCGGCAGGTAATGTCCCTGTCGGCGATTTCTCACCCGGCGCGGATAGTTTCGCTGGAGACAGTTTTGCTGCGGCATGTTTCCCCGCGTCCAGTTTTGCAGCGGCCAACTTTAGCATATCCAGCCTTGGAGCGCCGGATTTTACACCATCCGCTTTTGCTGCGGCTGGCTTCGGTGCGGACGGCTTTGCCGCGGCGGCTTTGGTCGAGGAAGGATTGGACGCGTCCTGTTGGAATGCGGACGATTTGGAAGCGGATGATTTCGCGGAGTCGCCGGCCGTTTCGTCCAAAGCTTCGTTGACTAGGGCGTCCGCTTCCGTATTCTGTTCGCGGTAAACGTGGTCGATGCGGAAGAAATCGAAAGATTGGGACATTTTTTTCGCGCGCTCGAAAAGTGGACGCAAGTCCGGACTTTTCACTTTGTACTGTCCGCGCATTTGTTTCATCAGCAGTTCTGAGTCGGTCTCCACCTGCAGTGCACGGATTCCGTGCGCCTGCGCATAATCGAGCGCGGCGATAAGACTGTAATACTCCGCGACATTATTGGTCGAGCGGCCGATATATTTTTTTAGTTTCGCGACAATTTTGCCGCCCGCGTCGCGAATCACCACGCCGTAAGCGGAGGGACCAGGATTTCCGCGCGCGCCCCCGTCGATATTAGCGCGGAAGGCGGCTGGTGCGGGCTTCGCAGCAGGCTGCGCATCCCCGAAAAGTCCCGACGCAGGAAGAGCTGGGGGGCGACGAAGTTTCATGAATTAGTTTGGCGATTCGTCATGAGTGACCGGGGGCAGAACCACCGGAAGCGGATTTGCCGGAAGCGGAGGTTGGATTTGGCGGAACCACCGGCTCCAGCGTGTACAGAATCAGGCCGCAAGTTTCGCAGCGATAGACTTCTTCGTTCGCTTCCTGGCGAAGTTCCTGAATTATGTGCGGAAGCACGCGCATACCGCAGCCGCGACACTGTTCGTTGCGAGCTTCGGCCATGGCGGTGCCGTTGTGTCTTTTGGCAATGCGAGAATAGAGTTCGCGCAAATCTTCAGAAACGGGAGCAAGCGCGCGTTCTCTCTCCGCGAGCGCAGTGTCGAGCTGTTTTTTCTTTTCGGTTTGCTGTGATTGAATTTCCTTGCGCTCGACGGCGATACTTTGTTCCGCTTCCTTGAGATTGGCTTCAGCGTGACGCACGCGGCGCTCTGATTCCTCGCCAAGCATCATTACTTCCAGCTGGCGGTCCTCGGCTTTGGCGACTTCGGCTTCAGCGTTGGTGATTTCGTGCTGCAGCGCTTTGTATGCTTCGTTGGTTTTTACCGCGCCGCTCTGATCGCGATATTTACGCGCACGATCTTTCCACTGATCAACGTCGAGTTCGAATTTTTTGCGTTCCTTGAGGCCATTGGTGAGTGTTTCCTTGGCCGAGGCCACGGCCGCGCGAGCGCCATTTAGTTTGGCGTCCGCTTCACGAATGCGTTTAGGATAACTATCCAACTCGCCGCGCAGAACGGCGATCAGGTGATCCACGCGCTGAAGTTCGATCAGGTGAGGTATCGCCGGATGCATCGATAAATAGATTCTAGCACACGCACGGGAAGGCACGGCCAGCGGGATGGTGCCGCTAAAATGTGGATTTTGAGTAGAGTTACTTTCGATAATTGACTTCAAGGAGAAGAAAAACATGCCACACGTGCAGATCACCTGGGTGGAAGGGCGCACGCCAGAGCAAAAACGAAAAATAGCGGAACGCATTACGGGCGTGCTAGTGGAGGAGGGGCGCGCGAAACGCGAGAACATTCACGTGGTATTTCACGACGTGCCAGCGACGAATTACGCGGAGTCTGGTGTATTGGTGGCGGATCAGAAGCGCACGTCGTAAAGCGAGAGTTCAAAACGGAGGGGCGAGCTAATTGACTTCGCGGATTTGCATGGTCTGGTCAATGGATAGTGTTGGATAGCGGATGCCAGAACCCGCAGGCGCGGGAGCGTGGCGCGCAGTGACGGAAAAGTCGCTGCCGGAACACTCGGAGGCATAGAAATAGCCGTCGCGCTCGGGGTGGGACATGGTCAACGAATTCGAAGAGATCAATTCGTCCAGCGAAGCGCAGTGCCCGTTCAGGGCGATGTAGCCGCGCTCGGCCTGCGCGATTTGCAGCAAATCGCTACGCACACCGGTGAGGCTGATGGCCTGAGTTGCAACAGTACCTTCATCCAACGCGGGCATTTTCTTAAGGAAGAAGTAGTACACACCCAAAGTGAGCGCCGCGGCAACCAGAAGGCCTATCAAGACGCGCATAAGTGGAGTTTCGCGTGATGTCGCGCGCGTTGCAAGCGTGGCGTAGCGTGTGGTGCGGAAGGACACACGGGGATACTTATTTCGAAGGCAGGCGCTAGGTTTTGTTAAAATTCACGTGCTGATTCACCTCCGTATCGCAGTTCCCCTTTTCGGATGAACAAGTGAATACGATGGCGCCAGTCCAGGAATTGCGATCGCTCGAGAAGTTACGCGAACAGGAACTGGAAGAAGCGCGTTCCATTCAAAGCGTAATGCTGCCAGCAGAGTCGCTGCGCGCCGGCGCGGTGACTGTTTCTCATGAATTTCAGCCGATCGAGATGGTGGGCGGCGACTTCCTGGACTACTTCGTACTGGCGGATGGGAAGATCGGGCTGTATCTCGGTGATGTTTCCGGTAAGGGATTGCCAGCGACCCTGTATGCCGCGCTAGCGGTGGGAACGTTACGCGGGGTGCATAAGACTGGACTGTTGCCGAATGAGGTTCTCGCGACGTTGAATGAGCGACTGACGATGCGGGGCATTGTGCAGCGTCACGCAGCGATCCAGTATGCTGTTTTCGATCCCGATAGAAGCGAGATGCGCATCGCCAGCGCGGGAATGCCGGGCCCGATGCATTTTTCGGCAAATGGGTGCCGTGTCCTGGAGCTATCGGACATTCCACCCGGGCTGTTCGTCGGCGTAAACTACGAGAATTCAGTGCTTTCGCTGCAGCCGGGCGATGCGGTGCTCTTCTACACGGATGGGATCGCGGATGCACTGAATGCCAACGGAGAAGAATTCGGTGTGGAGCGGTTACAAGCGATTTGCGCCGACCGCAAGGGATTCTCTTCGAAAGAGCTGCTCAGCCGGATTTTTTCGACAGTGGCGGATTTCGTCGGTAGCAGAGAACGGCACGACGACATGGCAGCGGCGCTATTCACGTACGAGTAGGCAACAGACTAATAGACGATGCACGCGCGACAATTCACGAACAACCCACGTACAACACGCGTGCGGCGAGGCGATACGCGGGCGTATAGTGAGTACGCAAATTTCGTCGCGTTTTCAATTGACACTGGAAACACTCTTCAGTAACAACTGTACGTAAAGATATTCAGCTTAGGGAGAGTCCTCATGAAGACAAAGTCCCCATACGCGGGCGGTCTGGCGATGGTGCTATCCACTTGCATGATAATACCGAGCGGCATCTGGGCGGCGCCACAAGGCACTCCACAAAGCACGGGACGGGCGGGGGAAGTCTCACGCATTATTCCAGCGGTGAGTATTGCGCGTGGATCGAAAACAATAACGGCATCCACTAAGTCAGTGGTGGATTGGCAAGATTTGCTGAACACGCAGGCCAACGCACGCGCCCGCATTGCCCTCGATGATGGTTCAGTATTGAACGTGGGTTCGGATACATCGATGAAGGTGGTGAAACACGACGCGGGAGCACAACAAACGGAGCTGGAGCTGACGTATGGAAAATTACGCGCACAAGCACAAAAAGTTACGAAGCCGGACGGAAAATTTGAAGTACGGACGCCGGCGGGAGTAGCAGGCGTAGTGGGCACAGATTTTTACGTGGCATATGCCACGGCGATCATGAGCGTGGTGGTATTCGAAGGCATAGTGCGGGTTTGTAATCTGGCCGGCGTTTGCGTGGAAGTAAAGGCCGGCCAAATGACGAGCGTGCGCAGCGGAGATAACTCCGCGCCACTAACGCCGGTACAAGCACCGCTGGATGTGCTGGTGGCAGCAGCGCAGGACACAGACGTGGGCGGAAACGTTGGCGCGGTAACCAACGCGCATCACATCAGCAAGGGCACAGCGATCATGCTGGGAATCCTGGCGGTAGTGCCGGCGGTGGTCGTTCCCATAGTGTCGAGAGGCAATACGCAAGCGCCTCCTCCTTGCAACCCCAAGACAGACCCGAACCGCTGCGGTGGTTGAAAGAAGGGTGGGAACTGGCCGAAGGCCTAAGGGTCCGACACGAGCTTACACACCCGCCTTTGACCCACTGAGGGCCGTCCGCTGAAGAAAAACTCCTTTGTTCCCAGCCTCAGCGATGCGTTGCAGCATTTACTTGCCTTGCAGTCGCTTGGATGGTCTTTAATTTAATACTTCAGGGGAGAGAGTCCGAATTTCTAGAGAGCTTTCCTAGGTCGGGATGAATCCCGACGCATTAAGCGGCGGCGCCTTGACTCTTGCTGCTGGTCTTGCTACTGGCCACCAATTGAGAAGTGCCGAGGCTATAGACGAGATACTCGCCCGGAGTAGTCGCCTGGAGCGAGACTAATCGCTCCCTAGCTGCGGGTAAATTTCCGACGGCTTCCAGCCAAAGCAAGGATCCATCGCCTTCCAATTTAAAAATGTCGAATAGCAGATCCACGGCCAGCACCTCCTGCGGTGCCTTGCCCCCGCCTGGAATAGCTCATTCTTGCTTGGAGTGGAGCTAGCCAGGCCCGAGTCCTGCAGGGCAAGAAGGCCCTTATGCCACTTGTGTTACACCCAAACTATTTGCAAGTCCAGAGGGAGTTAAGGCATTTAGTGGCCGGACCAGAGAATTGCACAGGTTTTCAAGAGAAGGCAGGGACTACCGGTAAACAAGCGGATCGAGCCAGAACGCTACATTTTGTGGACGAAGCGACCGTCGACGACGGTGGCGACAGGACCGCCAATAAAGGTGCGTCCGCTGAAGGGGGAGTTGCGGGATTTGCTGGGCGATTCCGTGACGCTATAGGTCCAGGAGCGATCTACCGAGAAGATGGTGAGGTCGGCGGGTTGGCCAGCGGCAATTTTTCGTTCGATACCGAGGACGCGAGCCGGACCGGCGGTAAAAAGTTCCACCATGCGAGAGATAGAAAGTCGCCCGGTGTGGACAAGCTGTTCGAGAGCAAGCGCCAGGGCAGTTTCGAAGCCGAGAATGCCAAACGGAGCGCGATCGAATTCCACATCCTTCAAGGCGGGCTCATGCGGGGCGTGGTCAGTGGCGATGGCATCGACGGTGCCGTCGGCGAGGCCGGCGAGGAGCGCCTCGCGATCTTCGCGGGCGGCGAGCGGCGGATTCATTTTAAAACGCGAATCGTACACGACGTCCTCATCAATGAGCGTGAAATGATGCGGCGTAACTTCGCAGGTGACAGGAAGACCGCGCTGCTTGGCCCCACGCACCTGGTGCAAGGAAGCTTTCGCGGAAAGATGCGCGATGTGCAGGCGCGCGCCGGTGAGTTCGACGATCTGGACGTCGCGGGAAACGCAGATGGATTCGGCGGCTCCTGGCATTCCACGCAAGCCGAGACGAGTGGAGGTAACGCCCTCGCGCATGACTCCGCCAGCAGCGAGCGAAACATCTTCAGCGTGCTCGAAGACCGGTAAGTCGAGTGAGCGGCAATATTCCATGACTTGGCGAGCAAGTTTTGCAGTAGCGATGGGTTTTCCATCGTCCGAGACGGCAACGATGCCGGCTTGCTTCATGGCGGCAATTTCCGCGAGGTTCTCTCCCTTGCTACCGACGCTCGCGGCACCGATGGGCCAAACGCGCACGCTGGCGGAAGATTTTGCGCGGTCCATAATGAAGCGGGTGACGGACGCGTTGTCATTCACCGGCTTGGTATTGGGCATGCAGCAGATGGCGGTGAAACCGCCGCGGGCGGCAGCGCGCGTGCCGGTTTCAATCGTTTCCGAAGATTCCTGACCTGGTTCGCGGAGATGAGCATGCAGGTCGATGAAGCCGGGAGCAACGATGAGTCCGTCAGCGTCGAAGATTTCGGTATCTTTGTTTTGCGGAATTTTTCCGGGCGTGGCGACCGTAGAGATTTTCTGGCCGTCCAGAAGAATATCCATCGCCGCGTCGATCTTGCCTGCCGGATCGAGGACGCGCCCGTTCTTAATGAGAAGCATGCGTGGATTCCTTGTTATTGGCAGCTTCGGTGCGCGCGGGTTGCGGTTCCTCGGCAAGTTGGCTGCCGTCATCGGTAGCGCCGGAGATCAACAAAAAGAGCAAAGCCATGCGGACGGCAATTCCGTTGGTGACCTGTTCGAGAACGCAGGATTGCGGGCCATCGGCAACTTCGGGGGAAATTTCGACACCGCGATTCATCGGGCCGGGATGAAGAATAATGGCTTCCGGCTTGGCGCGGCGCAGACGCTCGGCGTTGAGTTGGTATAAGAGGATGTAATCGTCGGTGGAGAGTGAAGGCTCATACATGCGTTCGGTCTGAACGCGCAGGACGAGAATAACGTCCGCACCTTCGAGGCCTTCTTCAATGCGCGAGGTGCGGCGAATGGAAGCGCCAGCAGGACCGATTTGTTCCAGTTCGCGGGGCACCCAAATCGCGGGGCCGCAAAGGTTGAAGCGGCAGCCAAATTTCGTGAGGAGATGAATGTTGGAACGAGCCACGCGGCTATGCTGAATGTCGCCGAGAATAGTGACGTTGAGATTTTCGATCGTGCCTTTGCGGTCGCGAATGGTGAGAGCGTCGAGCAGACCTTGGGAAGGATGCTCGTGCGTGCCGTCGCCAGCGTTAATCACGGGAATATCGAGATTGCGCGCCACGAAGTCCGGGGCTCCGGAGGCGGCGTGACGCATCACCAGGCAGTCAGGTTTCATGGCGTCAAGGACATGCACGGTGTCGAGGAGCGACTCGCCTTTTTTAAGGCTGGACGCTTCGGCTTGCAGGTTCATGGTGTCCGCGCCGAGGCGCGAGGCGGCGGTGCCGAAGCTGATGCGCGTGCGCGTGGAATTTTCAAAAAAAGCGAGGGCCACGGTTTTGCCGCGGAGGGTGGCGAGTTTTTTCAACGGGTGACGCTGAATTTCCTGGAATTGCTTGCTTTGATCGAGAAGAAAGCCAAGTTCGTCCGCGGTGAGCGGCTCAAGAGCTAGAAGGTCGCGGAAGCGGTGGATCACACTTTCACTCTTTTGGCAGCCGGAGAAGAGCTTCGAGTATCCTCATGGCACGCCCTCAGGATGACACGTTTTGCGTTTTGCATAAATGGGCGAATCCGGGCGTAAATCTGGAGGCGTGGCACGAGGAGCAATTACGGCTCCACGCGATCGACCAGCATGACGCGCTCTTCGTTGTCGATTTCGCGAAGGCGCACCTCGACGATTTCGGTGTCGCTGGTTTGCACAGTGCGGCCAACATACTGCGCCTCAATGGGCATTTCGCGGTGGCCGCGGTCGATCAGCACGCAGAGCGATACACGCTTCGGACGGCCCAGATCAAAGAGACCGTTCATGGCGGCTCGAATCGTGCGGCCGGTGTAGAGGACGTCGTCGACAAGGACGAGGTCCATATTATCGACGCCGAAAGGAATGTCCGAGGATTGCAGGACGGCTTGCGAGGCGACTTTGGACAGGTCGTCGCGATACAGGGTGATGTCCAGAGTGCCGACGGGGACGTCCACGCCATCAATGCCGCGCATGGCCTGGGCAATGCGTTGCGCCAATGGAACACCGCGGCGGCGGACGCCGATGAGCGCGAGGTGCTTGGTGCCACCGGACTTCTCGACAATTTCATGGGCCAAGCGGCGAAGCGTGCGGTCAATTTCAGAGGCCGACATGAGCTGGGATTTTTCAAGGATATGCATGTTCGGGTAATCCTACCATGGCCGCTGCGAGGCGGTTAATGGGGAGCGCGGCGGCTAACGGGCTACGAAGGCGAGGTTGCGCGTATTAACGATGTGTTCAGCTTGGCGTGATAGACTGCGCGACGCCAAAGCGCGGTAAGGAGCAAGAAAACGATGGTGAGAGGCAAAGTTAGTTTGCAGCGTGGGGCACCGGTATTTCTCTTAAGCCTGGTATCGCTAGCAGGCATGCAAGGGCAGGTAGCAGGCCGCGCTGCAATGGAGAAAACGGGCACGCCGCCGGCGCGGCCGAAGCTGGTCGTGATGTTGGTGGTGGACCAGATGCGCGCGGATTATGTGGAAAAATTTCGCGGGCAGTGGTCCGGCGGGCTGAAACGTTTAGTGGAACAGGGCGCGTGGTTCCGCAACGCAGCCTATCCGTATGCGGCGACGGAGACGTGCGTGGGACACGCGACGATTTCGACGGGTGCATACCCAGCAATGCACGGGATGGTGGCGAACGAATGGTGGGATCGGGAGCAGCAGAAGAATACGACCTGCACGTTCGATCCGAAGGTGAAGAATGAGGCGTACGGCAGCGCGAACGCGGCGGGCGGAGACAGCGCGGCGAAAATGCTGTTGCCGGCGTTTGCCGATGAATTGAAGTATCAGGCCGGAGGAAAGACGCGCGTAGTGGCGCTCTCGTTGAAAGCTCGCGCGGCGGTGACGATGGCGGGACATCAAGGAGATGCCGTGACGTGGTTCGACGTGGCGACGGGGCTCTGGACGACGTCGAGCGCGTATCCCAAAGCACAGTTTGTGGAGAAATACGCAAAGGACCATCCCCCAGCCAGCGATTACGGCAAGACCTGGGCGCCATTGCTGCCAGCTTCGGAATATTTGTACGACGAAACGGCTGTTGGCGCCGTGGTGCCGCCGGGATTTAACGCGTCGTTTCCGCATGCACTCAGAGGCAAGCCAGACAGCCAGGGCCCAGATGCAGGGTTTAATTATCAGTGGGAAATGAGTCCGTACGCAGACACCCATCTGACGAAAATGGCCGAAGCCGCGGTGACTAAGTTGGGGCTGGGGAAAGGAGTCGGCACGGATTTTCTGGCGGTGAGTTTTTCGTCAGTCGATTATGTGGGACACGCGTTTGGGCCGCGGAGCTGGGAGATCCAGGACGAATTGGCGTGGCTGGACCGCGATCTGGGCGAGTTTTTTGCCGTGCTGGATAAGGCGGTGGGGCGCGGCAAATACGTGGTGGCGTTAAGCGCGGATCATGGCGTCGTGCCCATTCCCGATGATTTGGCGAAAAGCGGCGTGGATGCCGGATGGCTGAGCATTCCGCAAGTGCAAGAGCAGATCGAAAAGACGTTGGAGACGTTTCACTATGCGAAGCCCGTAGTGGCGGCAATTGGGGGCAGCGATGTTTATTTCACGCCGGGAACGTATAACAGATTGAAGGCAGATCCAGCGGCGTTGCACGCGGTGCTGGGGGCGATGGAAAAGGTGCCGGGAGTCGCGCGCGTTTATCGCGGGGAACAGTTGGAGGACCGCCCGGCGACGAAAAGCCCTATTCGAATGGCGGAGGCGGCAGGTTTTCTCATGGCGCGCAGCGGCGATCTGGTGATTGTGCCGAAGCCCTTCTGGCCGTGGGATTATTCGAAGACGGGTACGCCGCGACAAACCGGGACAACGCATGGGACGCCGTATGGCTACGATCAGCGCGTGCCTGTGATATTTATGGGCTGGGGAATTCAGCCAGGGGAGTATTACGAAGCGATTACGCCGGCGGACATTGCGCCGACGTTCGCGTCATTGTGTGGGATCACGCTGGCGCCGCGCGATGGACATGTGTTGGCGCAAGCGCTGAAGCGTAGAAAATCGCAGACGACAGGTTTGGCGGATACGGGAAAATGGGACGCGGCGAACAAGATCCATTAACGTAACGGCGTGTACCTTCTATTTCCCCGGCGCTCTTGCGGTTCTCGCTGATGGCCCGGCGAAGTTTTATTTTGCGCGGGGCGCGTAAAAGGGTTCGTGATATTCTGCTGCGTGAAGTGACTTCCGCTGTTGACGTTGACCTGAGCGTACAGCTTGGCGCGTTGCGCCTGCGGAGCCCTATTCTCGCGGCGAGCGGAACGTTTGGTTACGGCCTCGAATTTGCCCATCTGGTAGACCTAAAGCGTATCGGCGGATTCGTTACGAAAGGGCTTTCCCGCGAACCTATCAAGGGAGCTCCCGCGCCCCGGCTTTGCGAAACCGCCTCCGGCATGCTGAATGCGGTGGGGCTCCAGAATGTGGGGGTCCGCGCCTTCGTGGCGGAGAAACTACCAGTACTAAGAAAATACGATACGACAGTAATTGCCAACGTCTTCGGATACTGCCAGGAGGACTACATTGAGGTGATCCGGATTTTGGAAGACGCCGACGGATTGGCTGGCTATGAGCTCAATATTTCCTGCCCCAATGTTAGGGAGGGCGGCATCCAATTTGGTAGCGATTCATCCATGGTAGCTCAGGTCGTGGAAGCGGCCCGCAAAGCGGCGGTTAGGCGGCCGCTCTGGGTGAAGCTTTCGCCGCTCGTTACAGATATTGGGCTTATCGCCCGGGCAGCGGAGGGAGCAGGGGCAGACGGGCTGACGGTGGCTAATACCTATCCGGCTATGGCGGTGGATTTCCGATCCGGGAGGTCACGGTTGGGTAACCCGACAGGAGGCTTATCAGGGCCGGCGATAAAGCCTATTACCTTGCGGTTGGTCTGGGAGGCACGGAAGGCCGTCAAGATCCCGATTATCGGGCTGGGGGGCATCGAGACGGTGGAAGACGTGCTTGAATACCTAGCTGTGGGAGCTGCGGCGGTACAGGTCGGAACGGCCAGCTTCATAGACCCGCGGGCCAGTGAGAGGTTGACGAGGGGTTTACGGAAGAGTCTTATAGGGTATAAGATGTTTAGTGTCAGTAGAATACGTGATAAATTTGTCGAAGAAAGTGGTTGACATAATCGTGTTAGGGTGCTACACTTTTGTGGATAATTGTTGCACAAAAAACACACTATGAGACATCGACTATTTTTCGTGTGGGCTGCATTACGGTGGGTTCCGCTAATGTTCCTTGTTGCTCCCGCCATGGAAGCTCCCTTGGTAGCTCACCTCACGGAAACTACGAAGCCGATTAAGGCTTGGACTGGCAATGCCAGCTGGTACGGACCGGGTTTCGACGGGCGCCAGACGGCCAATGGAGAGCATTTCGACTCCAAGGCTTTGACGGCGGCGCATCCCCATCTGCCATTTGGGTCGATGGTGCGGGTGGTGAACCCAAGAAATGGGAAATTCGAGATTGTGCGAATTAATGACCGGGGTCCTTACCAGGAAGGGCGCGAAATTGATGTATCCTATCGCGTCGCCCAGAAGATTGGTTTGATTCATGCGGGCGTAAGCCAAGTCAGGCTAGAATTGATACAAGTACCGCAGAGACGCTAAGTTGTCTGCGGTTGCGGACAACGTTGACCTTTGATGCCCACCCACGCAGTAGTCTAATAGTAGCCCTCGACTTTGATTCGTTAACCTCCGCGGTTCGATTTGCCAAGCAGATTGCCGATCTCGTAGGCATGTTCAAGATCGGTAGCCAACTCTTCACGGCAGCAGGGCCCGCCGCAGTTCAGGAAATTTCAGCTCTGGGCGCCGGCATTTTCATAGACCTAAAATTCCACGACATACCCAACACAGTTGCAGGCGCAGTATTGTGCGTTGCGGCCATGACCGGCGTACAGCTCGTCAACGTGCACGCATTGGGCGGGACGGCCATGCTTGAGGCGGCAACGCAAGCTATCAGCGCAGGCGTGCCGATGGGGGCGGACCGGCCACGATTGCTAGCGGTGACTGTGCTGACGAGCATGGACCACAAAGCGATGCGCGAAGTAGGAATCAGTGGCCGGCCGAAGGATCGGGTGGTGAAGCTTGCTCGACTGTCGCAGAAGGCCGGAGTGGACGGCGTAGTCGCTTCGGTTCAAGAAGCGCGTGCGATTCGCAAAGCTTGCGGCCGGGAATTTTTAATCGTGACGCCGGGAGTACGCCCGAAAGACAACATTGGTTTAGGTAAGCCGGACGACCAGGCGCGCGCGGCGACACCTCGCGAAGCGATCCGCGCGGGAGCAGATTTTATTGTGGTGGGCCGGCCGATCTCAGCAGCACCAGATCCGCGCGCAGCGGTGCAGTCCATTGTCGAAGAAATTGCCGCGGCAAAGTAGCGCAACCGTTCCTTCACACTTCAATTCGCAAGAATAGACGACAATCCTGAAGGACAATCGAACATGTCTGGAACATCGAAGAGCGTTATTGTCGGGACCGCCGGGCACATTGATCATGGCAAGTCGGCGTTGGTCGAGGCTTTAACGGGGACTCATCCGGACCGGCTCGAAGAAGAGAAGCGGCGCGGCATTACGATCGATCTGGGCTTTGCGTTCCTGGAAGAAAATGGCATGCGGTTCGGTTTCGTAGATGTGCCGGGGCACGAACGTTTCATCAGCAACATGCTGGCGGGCGCGTCGGGAATCGACCTGGTCTTACTAGTGGTTGCGGCGGACGAGTCGATTAAGCCACAAACGCGGGAACATTTCGATATCTGCCGATTGCTGGGAGTGCGGCGGGGGCTGGTGGCGCTGACGAAGAGCGACTTGCTCGATGAGGATATGTTGGGCATCGTTCGGTTGGAAGTTGAAGACTACTTGCGCGGATCATTTCTGGAATCGGCGCCGATCATTCCGGTCAGCGCCAAGACTGGCGCTGGCCTGGCAGAATTGAAGGTAGCGCTGCGAGAAGTGGCGAACCTGGCGGCCGCAAAGGACGCTGGCCGGTATTTTCGGCTGCCCATCGACAGAGCGTTCCCAGTAAAGGGTTTTGGGACAGTGGTGACGGGGACGCTGATCTCCGGAAATGTAGGTGCGGGCGATGAAGTGGAGCTGTTTCCAAAAGGCGAACGATTGCGAGTCCGCGGAGTACAGTCGGCGGGAAAAACCGAGGCTCGCGCGTACGCCGGGCAGCGTACGGCGGTAAATCTCGCTGGGATCGAACACACCACAGTGAAGCGTGGAATGTCGCTCGGCACACCGGGAAAGTTTCGCTCGACACGCCGGATGGATGCACGGCTTACGCTGTTGCCTTCAGCGCCTAAAGTGAAACACCGCGCAAGAGTTCATTTGCATGCGGGAACCGCTGAGACGATGGCGGAAGTTTTTCTATACGGCGAAAACGAACTTTCACCCGGACAAAACGGGCTGGCACACCTTCGGCTGCAGGACGATGTATTGCTGCTGCCGGGAGACAGATTCATCGTGAGACGATTTTCTCCAGTGATCACGATTGGCGGAGGTGTGGTGCTAGATGCGCTGGCGCGACGCCCGGTGTTGCGAGATACGGGTCGCATTGAATTTCTGCAAACCTTGGAAGGCGGAAGTCCAGAAAAGATTCTTGCAGCGATGGTGGAGCGTGCGCCGCTGGGAGCCAGATACGACGAAATCGTGGCGCGAACCGGTTGGCCGGAAAAAGAAATTCAGAAAACCGCGGAAAAGGTGGCGGGCGTGGGCAGCGTGAAAGTGATTCACGCTGAGCCGCTCCTGCTCGTTGCCAGTAAGTACTTCGATGAGATATGCAAAAAAATTGTAGAGACGGTGAATCTATTCCAAAAGGACAACCCATTGTTGCCGGGGATATCGCGGGAAGATTTGCGCGCCCGGGCGGGACGCCGCGTCAATGGCGAAACGTTTCGCGCAGCATTGGAAGAGCTGGCGGCACAAAAAAGACTGGACGTGCAAAGCGAACTGGTAAAGCGAGCCGGCTCGGGTATTGAGCTGCAGCCGGAAGAGGCTCGAGCAAAGGCACAAATTGAGGCGGCATTCGCGTCAGCGGGATTGACGGTTCCCGCGGCAAATGAAGTCTTGGAGAAGCTGGAAGTCGAAGCCCAGCGGGCTGAGAAGTTACTGCAGATCCTGTTGCGCGAAAAGCGTTTAGTGCGGCTTACGCCGGAATTGATTTTTCATCGGGATGCGCTGGTCCATCTGAAAGAGCGGCTTGCCGCATATAAGAAGGGGAAGGGCGACCGGATTTCCGTGCTGGTTTTCAAAGATTTGGCGAGGGTTACCCGGAAATACGCCATTCCTTTACTGGAGTACCTTGACCGGGAACGGGTTACGCGCCGGGCCGGGGATGAGCGTGTTATACTTTAGTTTTTGCGCTATATGCACTTCCGGCTGGGTGTCGAGTAGTGCTAGAGTTTAGTCGGCAAGGGTAGGAGGCTACATGGAATTTCCGATGCACTGGCTAATTATTTTAGTCGTGGTGCTGGTTCTTTTCGGCGGCCGCAAGATTCCCGAGTTAATGCGCGGGATGGGCGAAGGCGTCCGGGGCTTCAAGGAAGGGATGCACGGCGGCGGACAACAGCAGTCGCAGACCACCGTACCGCCAGCCACGACAGAAAAGCCAGCAGAAGAGAAAAAGTAAGCATAAAGCTGGAAGAATCGTTTGCGGCGATCGAGTTGGGCGGCCTATCTGGCCGCCCTTTTTATTTGCCTGCTGTGTCTTGCAAATCGGAATATCAGTCCTCGACCCAGCCGAGATCTGCAAGAGCCGTATTGACGTGCGCCAGCGGCAAGCCGACCACGTTGAAGTAGCAGCCTTCGACGCGCGAGACGAAGCGGCCTGCGCGTCCCTGAATAGCATAAGCCCCGGCTTTGTCGTAAGGCTCGTCGGTAGCGAGGTAGCGGAGGATTTCTTCCGAAGAGAGCGTGCTGAAATGAACAAGCGTGGATTCGACAAAGCTGCGCCGCTCGGAATCGGGTAAACGGACGAGAGTCACGCCAGTGATTACGGAGTGGGTGCGACCGGATAATTGTTCCAACATAAGGCGTGCATCGTCGGTGGAGCGCGGCTTGCCTATAACTTTGCCCTCGAGAACCACCACAGTATCGGCAGCAATGATGATCGCTGGCCCGACGGTGCGTGCAACAGCGAGTTCGGCTTTGGCGGCGGCAAGACGTTCCACGTGTTCTTGTGGCGATTCTCCTGGGAACGGAGTCTCATCCACGGCGGAAGACAATACCGAGAAATGGAAGCCGGCATCGCGCAGGATTTCTGCGCGCCGGGGAGAAGCGGACGCGAGGATCAATTTCATGGCATTTTCATGACATTAAGGCGCGGCCAGAATACTACAGAGCGACCTTCTGGAGCTTGCGAGAAACGAGGAAACCTAAATGATAATGGATTCCCGGTATTCGCCGAAGACACGGCGGAGTGCGTCAGAAATTTCGCCCACCGTGGCGTAACTTTCGACGGCAGCGAGAATAGTAGGCAGTAAATTCTCGGTGGTTGCGGCGCGGCGTTCGAGGTCCATGAGCGCGGATTTGACGCGAGCGGAATCGCGTTTAGCGCGAAGAGTGCTCAAGCGAATGACTTGGGAGCGCTCGATTTCGGGGTCTACTCGGAGCGTAGGGACACTGCGTTCCTCTTGAGCCGTGAAGTCATTGACGCCAACGACAATCTGCTCTTTCTTCTCGACAGCACGCTGGAATTCGTAGGCGGCTTTTTGGATTTCGCCTTGCACAAAGCCAGTTTCAATCGCGCGCAGCATTCCTCCGGTGAGGCCACCGGTAAGACCATCCGTAGGACCTCCAGAGGGGCTTCCCATGGCATCGATTTTTTTGAGGTAAGCGAGTGCGCCGCTTTCAATGTCATTCGTGAGATTTTCGACGGCGTAGGAACCAGCCAGGGGGTCGATGGTGTTGGTAATGCCCGTCTCGTGAGCAATGATTTGCTGAGTGCGCAATGCGATGAGCGCGGCGTTTTCCGTGGGGAGCGCTAGGGCTTCGTCGAGAGAGTTGGTGTGCAGGGATTGGCAGCCACCCAGCACAGCGGATAAGGCCTGAATCGCCACGCGCACGATGTTATTTTCAGGTTGCTGCGCGGTGAGCGAAGAACCGGCGGTTTGCGCATGAAATCGCAGGAGCAGGGAGCGCGGGTCTTTAGCACCAAAGCGTTCGGACATGATTTTTGCCCACAACCGGCGCGCCGCGCGATACTTGGCGATTTCCTCCAGCAGGTCGTTGTGCGCGTTGAAGAAGAAAGAAAGTTGCGGCGCGAAGTCGTCGACGTCGAGGCCCGCGTGGAGCGCGGCTTCAACGTAAGCGATTCCGTCAGCCAAGGTAAAAGCAACTTCCTGCGCAGCGGTGGAGCCGGCTTCGCGGATGTGATAGCCGGAGATGGAAATGGTGTTCCACTTAGGGAGATGGCCGTGGCACCAAGCGAAAATGTCGGTAACGATGCGCATCGCGGGCCGCACGGGATAGATGTACGTTCCACGAGCGATGTATTCTTTGAGGATATCGTTTTGCACGGTGCCGGAAATTTTGGCGAGATTGGCACCCTGTTTTTTAGCAACGGCGACGTAGAGGCAGAGGAGAATAGCGGCGGTGGAATTAATGGTCATGGAGGTGGAAACTTTTTCGAGGGGGATGCCGTCGAAAAGCGTCTCCATGTCTTCCAGCGAATCAATGGTTACTCCAACTTTGCCGACCTCGCCTCGCGCGAGCGGATGATCGGAATCCATGCCGATCTGCGTGGGCAGATCAAAAGCGACGGACAGACCAGATTGACCTTTGCTGAGGAGATAGCGATAGCGCTCGTTAGATTGCGCGGCGCTGCCAAAGCCTGCGTACTGGCGCATCGTCCAGAAGCGGCCGCGATACATGGTGGGATAAATGCCACGGGTGTAGGGAAATTTGCCGGGATAGCCGAGGGCATCCTCAGGATTCCAGTTGGACAGATTTTCTTCGGTGTAGAGCCGGTCAAGCGGAAGGCCTGTAAGCGTGGTGAAGTGGTTCTTGCGCTCGGCGGGAGAGGCGGTTTTGGTCTTGTCTGCTGACATAAAAAATTGACGCGTTGAGTCGCTAAACGTGTCGTCTAAGATGCCGGTTCAGAATCGACGCAATTGCGTTATAACCCTCGCGCGTGACGAAAAGACGTCACCGAAAAAAACACAAAGATAATGGCCAGCCCTACGGCCGTGGCGACGAGCCAAGGCGCGGCGTCGCGACTCCAAGCGCGAAACGCAAGATTCAGCCAGCTAACCGCGAGGAGAGCAAAAATTGCGCCAGTGACCTCGTGAAATAGCTGCTTGAGCGCGCGCCAGAATCGCCCGAATCCACGCGGTTTAGGCGGTACCGCTGCTACACCTACTACGCCAGACATACCGACATCTTAACGCAAAAAGGGATGCACACCGGAAAGGCGTGCAAGTTTGGAAGGGCTGCTGGAACGAAAGATGCAGGACGCGCCTGTCCAAACGTACTGTGAACGAATTGGAGACAACGGTACGAAGGTCACTTGAATCCAATGGAACGTGGGCCTAAAATGGCCAAAGAAGTAGTGGGAGAACGCCTTGCAACTCGACGATCACCTGAAAAACCTGCTCCGTGAATTAGGACACGCGATCAATGACACGGTGTCCGACTCCGATAGAATAACCGGCGCGATTGCGGGAGTGCGCGCGCATGGCTATGACATCGTTCTGAAGCTGGATGCCACCATTGGCTTGGCCCGGCGCGACGCAGCCGCGGCAGAAGCCGCCAGGTTGACGACGCAAGACCGGCGCTTTCTAGAGTCGCTGCGCATTCAGGTGGATCAAGAGTCATTTTTGGAAGACAACGATAGCAATAGGAAGCCAGCGACGCGGTTGGTCATGACGCCGCAAGACGTGCGGTTTCTGAAATCATTACGGATTGCCACGGACCAACTCGAATGAAGATTTTTCGCAAAGTTGCAGGCCTTGGATTGCCATTACTGGTGGTTAGCTCGATTTTTTGTTCACTAGTGGCGGCGCAGGACCCGATCATTCCGATCATCGCGGATACGGCTGTGCCCATAATTGTGAATGCCGTGAAGCCAAAGCCGTCCGGGCTAACCAAGTTCGAAGGCTTCGTAATGAATGCCAACACCGCGCAGATTACGCTGCGCGCCAAGGGCAACGATCTGGCGATACAGACGTTTGCGCTGTCAGAAGCCGCCGCCACAAAGATGCAGGGAATTGTCGATAAGGGCGGCTATCAATACGGCGACAAAGTGACGGTCTACTACGATCCTACGAGCTTGAAAGCGGTTAAGTTCAAAGGCAAACCCTCGCGACCCCTGTAAATCTGCCGAGCGCTGTATGCTTCGCCTGCCTGCCGTGTCCGGACGGTTTTATCCTTCCAACCCAAAAGAATTGACTGCGTTGGTCAACCGGTACACGCAAACCGAGCCCGGCGCCGTAGCGACGCGGGTGAACGCTTGCCTGGTCCCGCATGCGGGATATCTGTATTCGGGACACGTAACGGGCGCGGTGCTAGCGTGCATTCGGTTGCCAAAACAGATTTTGATTCTGGGCGTGCGGCATGCCCCGCGCGGAGAATCAGCCGCCATTCTTTCGAGCGGCGCTTGGCGGACGCCGCTGGGCGATGTGGCAATTGATGAAGGACTGGCGTCCACACTGCGCGCGTCCTGCCCGCTCCTGAAGGAAGATGAGGTGGCTCATAGCACGGAGCATTCTCTCGAGGTGCAGCTGCCGTTCCTGCAAGTTCTCGCGACGGGATTTAGGTTTGTGCCTGTGGCGTTAGGAACCGTGCGTTTCGAAGACTTGGTCAGTGTGGGCGAAGCAATTGGGCGGGTGCTTGCCGATTCGAACGAGGAGATACTGCTGCTGACCACCTCGGATTTAAATCATTACGAAGATGACGCGACGACGCGAGTGAAGGACGCTAAAGCGATTGAGAAGTTGCTAGCACTCGATGCTCAGGGATTGTACGACACTTGCCGGAATGAAAATATTTCGATGTGTGGGCTGGGGCCGGGCGTAGCTATGCTAACGGCATTGCATGCAGTGGGAGCGAAGAAGGCGGAGTTGGTACGTTATGCGACGTCAGGGGATGTAACGGGTGATCGAGACGCAGTCGTGGGATACGCAGGAATGATTTTTACTTAGGGCTTTCAAAGATACTCCGAAGCAAATCCAGAGAAACTTTTCACAAAAAGCACGTATTCCGGCCAGCCATGGTACGCCTACTGTGGTGAATCCTGCGTCAATACCAGGATGAAAACTATACGTGCTCCGCTGGCATGCGCCTCGCGGATGATTTCCTGGATCGGTGCGCTTAGCGGCCCGATTTCCTTCAACCTCTTCGCGGCAGTGCCGCAAGAATTCACCGGGACCTGCCGTTTCGAGCTCTGTGAAATTACGATTTCGGCAATATCGACGACCTAAGGAGCGAGCCCGATTCGGTTCAGCCGGTGGCGCATCAGCTCGACGCCGCCGCAGGCGTTCCCGCTCTCGACATACATCTGTAGGCCATGCAGTAGCGTGAATTGTCTCGACAATTATTTCTCTACTAGGAACCCGCCGATCACAAGCGCGTCCATTCCAGAACTGAAGAAAGTGCGCACGGCATCAGTAGGCGTATGCACTATTGCTTCACCACGTAAATTGAAAGAAGTGTTCATAATTACTGGCACGCCCGTGCGTTTACCGAATTCATCAATCAAACGCCAGTACAGCGGATTGATCTCCTTTTCGACGGTTTGTGGGCGAGCGCTGCCGTCGACGTGCGTCACGGAAGGAATGATGCTGCGTTTTTCCGGACGCACTTGCGCGGTGAGAATCATGAAGGGAGAATCAGTCGCGCTCTCCAAATATTCGCCAGCGGCTTCTTTCTTGAAAGAAGGTGCAAAGGGCCGCCACCATTCGCGAAATTTTACCGCGTTATTTACCTTCGTGTTCATTTCCGGATCGCGTGGATCGGCGAGGATCGAACGGCTCCCCAGCGCGCGCGGACCAAATTCCATTCGTCCCTGGAACCAACCAAGAATTTTCCCTTGGGACAGCAACTCTGCCGCTGTACCTGCCGGGTTCTGCAGCCGCGTATATCGCAGCTTGTACGTGCGTAAAATCGGTTCAATCGCTTGGTCATCAAACGCCGGACCTAAATACGCGTGGCGCATGGCACGATTTGGCAGTTTCCCCCCGTTATCAAGATAGGGCGCCAGTGCAGCGCCTAATGCCGTGCCGTCATCCGAAGCAGCGGGTTGCACAAAGAATTTGTCCACCATACCGGACGCCGCGATTTTGCCGTTGGCTTTTGAATTCAGTGCCACGCCGCCAGCCAAGCAAAGGTTTCGGCTTTTTGTTTTCTCCATAGCCATGCGCACCACGCTTATCATGGCTAGTTCGCAAGCGTCCTGCACGGCATAGGCAATATTTTTATGTCGCTCCTCAATTTCGCTTTCCGGGATACGCGCTGGACCCAGCAACGAAGTCATCTCGTCGAATGGTGTAGAGCCGTTGGTGAAGAGCCGTTTGGTGTGAACATGGTAAGGAGCAGCTTCGGGATCGATGAAGGGGCCCAGATCCACTCCCGGCCGCCCGTAAGGCGCCAGCCCCATCACTTTCCATTCATCACTATTCCGCTGAAAACCCAGATATTCGGTGAACTCACTATAAAAGAATCCCACGGAATCCGGAAACGGAATGGTTAGCACGTGCTCGATCCGCCCATCGCGTCCATGCCAGATAGATGTTGCTTCCCACGCGCCGCGGCCATCCATAATTACGATTGCGGAATCGTCGAAACCCGAAAATCCGTATGCGCTGATTGCATGGGCCAGATGGTGGTCCACAAAACGCATTTGCGCCCTCACTTGGCCGAAGTGTTGCTTGAATCGCTTCGCTCCCGACTGCTGGTGCCACATGCTTGCGAAATAGAGTGTAGAATTCAGCACGTTCAGATAGTTGAATGGCATGCGGCGTGTCGCAAAGCACTTAAGGTCATGGCGAAAGAGCGGCCCAGGGACGGGCCAGCCGAAACACACTTCGTCCAGTTGGGTGGCTTTGACCTGAGCAAAATCAAGACATGCCTTGATCGCATGCTGCGGAAAACCGGCATCGTGCTTTAGTCGGCTTAGGCGTTCCTCGGCAACCGCGAAAAGTAATTCACCATCTCGCACGATACACGCTGAAGAGTCGTGCATTTGTGAATAGTTGATTCCCAGAGTCAGCATCTCGGCTCAGGCACGGGCCACCTTGACTCCGCAGCACCAAGTCATCGGAGTATTCACTCCGGACATCTCACGGATTTCTCCTCTACTCGATTGAACAACATCTGCGACCCGGCTCGCCACGATCGCAGCGCCGCGCCAGGTCTTGCCCGCTGCAGCGGGATCTAAACCAAATAGAGAGGCGACGGCATGCCTGAGCCATGTCAGCTTGGCGGACCAAAGCATGTCCATCACACCCCACACTATTCGCCCTCGCAGGTTCATCGTTGGACTAGAGCTGCCGTTAAATTGAAAGAGGAACGCACCACCCGGCTGGAGGACGCGCAGAATCTCGCGGACATAAGCAAAAACGAGGTCTTCACTCGGGAGATGCTGCAGCACCAGGTAACTGAAGACGAAGTCGGCCGAGTCGCTTCTGAGACACGCCAAATCCGCACCGCTCCCGCGTAACCACAGAATGTTCCTCTGCATGGAGTGAACTTGACGGGCACGCTCCAACATTTCAACTGAGAGGTCCAATGCTACGACGCGTGTGTAATGGAGCGCGAAATTCGACGTCATCCGTCCAGCGCCGCAACCAAGCTCAACCATGACTTTACCGGACGGAACGATCTTGCAACGTTCAAGTGCCGGCAAAACAAATCGCTGATAGTCCTCCTCGCCGGAGGCTAGAAAAGAGTTAAGGTCCCACTTTTCTCGCCAGGATGCGATGTAATGGAATGCATTTTTCTTTGCACGCTCATCCCAATCTCGTCGCATTGTTTCTGTCGGTCTCACGCACATTCTCCTAAGGCGCTCCGTCCTTCTAACTGAGATCGGAGGCTGTTGAAAATCATACGCGAATGCGCTCACTGAAGCGTCTCCAGAAATTGGCGGAAGGCTATTTCTCTCTGGGATGGTCAGCTCAGTCTGTCTCACGCAGATTGATTGCTCAACTAGCAAATCAGAATAAGTGAGCGCTGTCCAGTCAGTTTAGGATTCCCACGAATCGAACATGACCCCATGGGGTTAGCAAAGTGCAAAAACATTTGTCATTTATCTTTTGTGCGATGTTCGATGATGGGAGCAGCCGCCGTCGGTTTGCCGATCGCATTTCGGATGCGCTGCAATTCATTGGACGCATACCATCGCTGAGCCTTGTAAAAGCTTCGCGGAGGCAAGACGAGAGTCGCGCCCAGGACAAAAGCCTTAAATAAACGATAGCCGACTGGCCGGTCCTTGTAGGCCAAAAGATACGCGGCCCTCTCCACGTTAAACGTTTCCCACGGCATCCCGCCGTCGAGCACGAGTCGCAAGCGACTCCCATCGATCCAAAGAGGCTGCATAACCGTGGCAATAATGTTGGCGGGAATACCCAATGCTTGAAGGCGCGGGGGCAAACACTGTTGTAAAACATCCAGAACTCTCTGTTTGCGTCGGGTTCTTTTATCGTCCGTTTCGGAAAACTGGTAGAGATTGCCTTCGTGAAGGCGATAATAGAACAGCGGTTTGTCCAACACCAGCGCGGGAGCAAGCGCAGGAGCAAGCGTGAACATGTATTCATCGGCTTCGATGACTAATTCCTCGGGGAACGGAAGAATCTGATCGAGAAGTTTCTTTCGAATGGTCATCCTGGAGGTCCCGAGGAAGGCGCGCAACTGAGTGAAGAGGCGAGCAGTCGGCAGGTCCCGCAGCTGGATCAAAGTATTTCTATCGGGGACGACAACACCGAGGGGACGTCCGTCTGGAGAAGCCTCAAAGTAGCCGTGGCCGACAGTTCCCAGTTCGGGGTTTTTCTCAAGTTCCCACACAACAAGTTGCAGTTTGTTGGCTTTCCAGAAATCGTCACCATCGAGGAACGCGATGATTTCTCCTTTACATTCGGGAATCCCGGCATTAAATGCTGACGCCTGTCCCCCGTTCGTTTTACGTATCAAGCGGACATGCGGTTCAAACTTGCGCACCACGTCCGGCGTACCGTCAATGGAACCATCATCCACTACGATAATCTCCCGGTCTGCAGCGGGAAAATCCTGCTGCAAAGCACTCACGATGGCCTGTTCGATGAAGCGTTCGTGGTTGTACGTGTCGATTAGTATGCTAACGAACGGTTTGGCCATTTGTTATAACACGCGTGCTAGGTGTAACGAGATTTGCCGCGAAGCTGATGTTCGCAGCGCGCGTAGGATCCCCCGTGCAAGTCTACGATATCTTCCCAATCGCTGCTTCGTTACGAGAACTTAAATGCCGAAGCCTGCGGCGGCTGGGCTTGCGAAGATAGCGAATGACATCGCCATATTTTTGAGGCGCAGCGGAGTATCGCCAGTAGGGCCGTCGTGGACGAGAATTTCTAAGTTTTCGCGCGGGAATCCTGAGCCAGCGCACTATCCACCGCTTGCTCGATGTTGCAGCCATAGTTGCTAACGCTGCAAATTCGAATGGTTCGGACTCGATAACTCTTCAACTCTTTACACTTCGTTCGGGATGGCCACTTCTTTTGGGAACGTCGGGTACTCGCAGCCCAGCCATTTCTGTGGCTGTCTAACCCTTTCTCAAACCGAGGACGCGGCGGTTACTTGCAAAAGTCCGCGAATAATACCCATTTAGGATAACTTCTTAGATTACTGATTCTGGAAAGACTAAGTAAGATGCCAGGCAACTAACCAGGGCTTACTTGTAGGAACCCCGGAACACTCTGCGTGTAAGCAATCGCCAGGGGAAACCAACAGGAAAGAAAGCTCGTTCTCATCGAACAGGTAGATCGGGGCTGATCGTACTCAGGATGCGCTGGTCGCGCTGTAAGTGTGCTGTTGATACCAGGCAACTGTTTTCTGCAAGCCATCTCGCAGGGGAGTTTTCGCCCGCCAGCCAAATTCTGCAAGCGCCCGCGACGTGTCCAGGCAGCGACGGGGTTGACCATCCGGCTTCGAAGAATCCCAGCGGACTGCGCCGGTAAACCCGACCATGGAGCGGATCATCTCCAGCAAATCGCGAACAGCGATTTCCTGGCCCGATCCGAGGTTTACAGGTTCTGGCTTGGAGTATTTTTCCGCCGCGATCACGATGGCTTCGGCGGCATCCTCGGCGTAGAGAAATTCGCGCGTGGCGTTTCCGGTTCCCCAAGCCACAATCTCCGGAGCCGAGGATTGCTGCGCTTCCGCGCATTTACGGATCAACGCGGGAATCACGTGGGAACTTTGCAGATCGAAATTATCGCGTGGCCCATAAAGGTTGACGGGGGTAAGGTAAATACCATTCAACCCATACTGCTGGCGATATGCCTGCAACTGCACAAGGAGCATTTTTTTAGCCAGACCATAAGGCGCATTGGTTTCCTCAGGATAGCCGTTCCAGAAATCGTCTTCGCGGAATGGCACGGGAGTGAACTTGGGGTAAGAACAAATCGTGCCAGCACACACAAATTTTTCAATGCCCGCGACGCGCGCGGCTTCGATGGTATTTAGACCCATAGCCGCATTGTCATAGAAAAAGCGGCCAGGATTTTCGCGGTTAGCCCCAATGCCGCCGACCACCGCCGCCAGATGAATGAAAATATCGGGACGCGAATCTGAGAACAGGCGCAAAGCTTGGGACTTCTCCCGAAGATCATGTTCCCGGCTGCGCGGCACCACCACCTCCCGCGCGTCGGCCGCGCGCAGTTTTTCCACCACGAACGATCCCAGAAAGCCGCTGCCACCGCTGACTACGACACGCCGATTTTGCCAAAAGCCCATTGCACCAATCCTCAGTAACCCTTAATGCTGCGAAGCTTGTCCTTGTACGGCTTGCGCCATCCGTGTCACGGAATTATGCCAGCGGTTCCACGGACCGATCTTCGCTTCCAGAATGGCCTTGCCGCGGCCTTTTGATTGTAAGCCCACGGCCTCCACGTCAGCGTCCACCATAATGGCCACAAGGTCATGGAATCCCACTTGCGATTGCCACTCCAGTTTCTTGCGCGCTTTGGCGGTGTCTGCGATCAAAACATCCACTTCCAGAGGCCGGAAATAGCGTTCCGATATTTTTACGTGCTTCCGCCAATCCAGGCCGGCGTAAGTAAAAGCCTCTTCCATGAATTCCTGTACAGAATGCGTCTTTCCTGTGCCAATAACGTAATCGTCAGCGTTATCCTGCTGAACGATCTTCCACATCGCTTCCACATATTCCGGCGCATAACCCCAGTCCCGGCGGGCGTCCAGATTGCCAAGATATAAGATGTCCTCTCGGCCGGCTAAAATGGCCGCCACTCCGCGCGTGATTTTGCGGGTGACGAAAGTTTCTCCGCGGCGGGGACTCTCGTGGTTGAACAGGATTCCGTTTGCCGCGTGCATCGCGTAACCTTCGCGGTAAATTCGTGTCATCCAGTAAGCGTAAACTTTCGCCACGGCATACGGACTGCGCGGCTGGAATTCCGTAGTTTCGCTTTGCGGAGCCGGCGCGGAGCCAAACATCTCCGAACTCGATGCCTGGTAAAAACGCGTCTTGCAACCGCTGCGGCGCACGGCCTCCAATAAGCGCATGGTGCCGAGTCCGGTAATGTCTCCGGTATATTCCGGCACGTCGAAGCTGACGCGAACATGGCTTTGCGCCGCGAGATGATAAAGCTCATCGGGCGCAAGGCTATAGATGAGGCTCAGAATCCATTCCGTACTGGACAAGTCGCCGTGATGCAAAAACAGCTTGGCGTCGGTACGGTTGGGATCCTGATAAATGTGATCGATGCGCTGCGTATTAAACGTGCTGGAGCGCCGGATAATGCCGTGAACCTCATAACCCTTGGAAAGCAAAAGCTCGGCGAGGTAAGAGCCGTCCTGCCCGGTAATGCCTGTTATAAGTGCTCGTTTCATGCAGTAAAGTTTCTCTTATCTTACCCGCTGCAGCAACCTATTGCTTATAGTGATCAGCGATTACCTCGCCTCAGTTTTCGCTGCTCAAGGTAAGGACCACGACGCGATCTACTTCGTCTTTTTTGGAAGGCGGAATCTTCAAGACGACACCATTCGGATTCTGAGTAAATTCAACAGCAGATCCATCCAGTAACACATGCGCTTCTTTTACATGGCTTCCTAGCGGCGGCAGAGCTAGCAGCGGGGCATTCCAGGTAAAAACATGAACATAGACCTTGCCGCCTTTCTGCGTCGTTACCCCCCACTCCGCCGGTTGCACCGGGCCTCCGCGAGTGCCATAGATTGAGTCACCGTATCTTGACAGCCAATCGCCTACCGCGAGGAGGCGTGTGGCAAATTCCTGCTGAATCTCGCCATTCGGCTGTGGGCCGATATTCAGCAACAGATTTGAATTATTGCCCGCGGCGCGCACCAGCATTTCTTCCAATTCTGCAGGACTCTTGTATTTGCTGTCGCCAATGTTGAACCCCCAAGACCCATTTAGGGTATTGCAGCTCTCAAGCGGCAATCGATCGCTGACGTAGTTCGTGTTGAATCCAGCCGTGTTTTGACCAGGGAGATCGCGCTCGAACGTCTGTACGTCTTCACCAGGTTTAGGGGGCTGATGATGATTGGGGATAATCAGTGCTGCAGGTTGTAGCTGATGAATGAGCGCGTAGGTCTTCGCAAGGTGCCAATCGGCATCGGGCTTGTCCCACATTCCATCAAACCAGATGCCACCAATCGGTCCGTAATTGGTGAGCAATTCTTGCAACTGCCCGTCCATGTAATTATCAAGGTAATTGTTCCAGTCACCTCGGTCTGGTCGGCCATTGTTCCAAGGACCTCGGTCCACTGCGGTGTGGCCACGCGGATAGTAGTCAGGGTTGTGCCAATCTAATTGCGAATAGTAGAAAAAAAGTTTAATCCCTTGTCGATGGCACTCGTCCGCGAGCATTTTCAACGGATCTTTTCCATACGGCGTTCGTTTCACGATATTCCAATCCGAAACTTTCGAATCAAACATCGCGAAACCATCATGATGGCGCGAGGTGATGGTGATGTACTTCATGCCGGCGGCTTTAGCGAGCCCCACCCACGCTTTGGCATCGAATTTCTCAGGATCGAAAAATAGGGGCAGGCGATTATATTCATCCAGCGTCAACTTGCGATTGTGAAACACCCATTCGCCATCGCCCAGCACGCTGTACACGCCCCAATGAATGAACAGCCCAAACTTTTCATCTTGGAATTCCTGGCGTGCCTTGAGGTTCTCCGCGGTAGGTTGATAAGTTGTTTGCGCAATAGCTTCAGAGGCGGCGAGCACGCTACAGGTCATAACGGCCAGAGCCAGAGCACACCTCCCAGTGGACAGCCGCCGCCATACGTTTCGCATACTTCAAACTCCTTTCAAAGAGCATACATTGTGGCCGCACCGTGCAGGCACGTGAAGCAGATTATCGATGATTATTGGAGAATTATTCGGCTGATGATAAAGAAAATGAGCTTCGCGGGTCAATTCAGGATCAGCAGCCTGAGAAGTTCAGGCATTGCATTAGCCACTCCTACTTGCACTAATACCCAGCAGCATGGAGGATCCCTTGTGATTAGTGCCATCGGGAGTAACTCTTTTCGATGTAAGATGTTGCGATAGCACCGGGCCCGTAGCTCAGCGGTTAGAGCAGCGGACTCATAATCCGTTGGTCCCAGGTTCAAATCCTGGCGGGCCCACCAACTGTTTTCAGTGAGTTAGCTTGAGTCTCTGCTTTCGCACTCTCATCTGGACTGCACCCTTGAAATGAAACAGCTGGGATGGGCACACTTTGCACATCACTGTGCCCATTTTTGTGCCCTGTCTCCCTCCAAATGGGCTCGATTAGCGGCTGTTCGAGCGTTTGAATCGCGGCTTGCTTTGCTTGCGAACGGATGTGGCTATAGCGTTCGATCATTTGGCGGCTGACGTGTCCCGCAAGGGCCTTGATCGTCTGCTCGCTCACGTTTGGATTCTCGGCCAGCCGGGAGATGAATGTGTGCCGCATATCATGGGGCCTATAGCGCACGCCAGCGGCTTTGGAGGCAATCCGCCACGCCTTGCGCCATGAACCCATCGGGCGCATGAGATCGACGTCATAGAGTACGGGAAGGCGCGAGTTTCCTGCCAAGCCTATCTTGTGGTACGGGAAGAGGAAGCTGTTCGGCCGGCCTCCGGGAATCGTTCCAGCCACATCGAAAGACAAGCGCACACGCGACGGGAGAGCGGAATCACGCGGCCTGTACCTGCCGCTGTCTTGCTCTTCGACACGGTTATTTCGCCGCGTTGAATTGCCCCATCGGAACCACCCAAAAGATCCTTTGTGGTGATGTGCTCGACCAACTCATACAACAGGCGTGGGAAATGGGTGAAACAACTCTGACGCTGCTACAAGCTGAAGCCAAATCCGCACCCACTCGGATGGCGATTGATTGCTTGCCACCTCGCGACCAATCCTAGTGGCCTGCTCGACATGGAACAGAAACACTAAAACCAAAATAACTTTTGGGCAAGACACTCAGTGGGCACATGCGAACTTTTTTCTTTATGAAGGTTTGTCGGTAGGAAGGCTGTGGAGGCTAGCCGGATTTTTTGACCCCAACGGGTCCCATATGACCGGCCTTTGTGCGTGTATATAAATTTATTAGGATTTTTTGGCTGCTCGCAATTTGGTACCAACTGATGAATACTGCTGCGCACATTATGGTATGGTGCCGTAGATTTGCGGAAGCTGCCCATCTTTATCCACCTGATATTTTGATGCAATTGGATACTACCGGTCCACCAGCGCGTAATCGTGGGTTTAGTGCAGGCCCCGAGTCTACCCATCTAATCATCGGAACTCCCGCGCGCTTGCTTTCCGCTGATAAAAAGCTGCCTTTTAGGTACGCGAGGCCGTTTCCGGGAGGTCGCAATGGTTTGTCGATCGGTTGCGCCGAATTCTCGCCCATTCCTCTTTATTCATAAAGAACTCAGAACCAACCGAGTAAATCGCTGCAGTAGGGCAAATAAGGAACTATCCAGAGTTGGCACCAAGTCCCGTATGGCGGGTTTTTTTCAATCTGAAAAGCTTTTGGAGTTTTTCAGAAAGGAATTAACAAATGCCAGCAGCGGACCGCAAGCAACATCTACAGAAGCAACTCGGGCGAGAAGGAACTAGTTTCGAACCGGCGACATGGGCGGAAGTGCTCCGACAGCGTTGGGCCATCGACGCTCGACAGTTCGGTTATTAGGCGCGTTTTTGTAGGAGTAACGCCGGTTTTTCTTTCGCAATAGCTAATAGTCGGAGTGCCGAACTTTGTGGTTTGCGGGAGCCTTGTTCCCAACTTCGGAGAGTTCCGACGCGAGTACAAAGGAATTCCGCAAATTCCGGCTGGCTAAATCTCAGACGAGTTCTGACGCGGCGAATTTCAGCAGGTTTCATTGAGACGGGCTCAAAAGCCACACGCGATACGCGCATTTTCGCTTTTTTCCCTGCACGATACTTCTTAGCCTCAACAAACCCGGAGATCATTTCGTTGAATAGGTTGTTGTTCATTGCCCTTCCTCCCTCAGTTCACGAATGAGATTAGATAGTGTCTTTTTCTGTTTTTCGGTCAGGTTATCCTGCTCATTCTTGTTAAACACCATCAACAGAAAAATCTGCCCATCTCGCTCGATGTAGTAGTACATATACCGAAATCCGCCGCTCTTTCCTTTGCCTCTAGTAGGGTCGGCGGCCCGAGACTTCCGGACACCCGAAGTCCCCTCTATCACGGGACCGCGCTTCGGGTTTTCAAGCAGGTCGTTCTGAATTTCCAACAATACGTCATCAGCGCGGTCTTTCGCAAGAGCCATTAGGCGCGTCGTAAACGCCGGAAACTCTATGAACTATAACACAGTGTTATACTACAACAGAGTAGTACCTGTGTCAATGGTCTCCTTGCGTTATTTGCGTTATATCGTCAGTGACAGACGGGCGCTGGCAAAGCAACGCAGTTTGGAGACTTTTGGACGCTAGTTGGACGGAAAAGCGAAACGGCCCAGAGGGAGCATCCTCTGAGCCGTTTCAAATCAACTAGGAATTGGTTGCGGGGGGCAGATTTGACGACGAACTCATACCACAGGCATGGGAAATGGGTGAAACAAGCCTGATACTAATACACGGCCACGGACGAAATCGTCGCGGTCCGGGTTTTGTGCACACAAACACTGGATATCTTGGGATCACCATTCGCCATGCTCTACGACACGGCAAGGATCTGCGACAGCGGATTTTTTACAGCACTTTGGATCGTAGCGAGATGGGATGCACTTCCGTTAAGATGAAGCCAAATCCTGCACCCACTCGGGAGGTCATTGATTGCTTGCCACCCGCGAAGTTGATGGGCATAGCGATAGGGACGCCTGCTCCTGTCGGTCAGCCCTTGAATGCCGCATTCCTGGTAGCGATCGAAGATCTTGTAGCCGGTCTTGCGGAGATCCCGAACTCCCTGCAGAGTTCCGCCATGGCCTCGCCGGCGAGCCACAAACTGCAGCCTTTCGTCCATTACCGAACACTCCTTCCACGGCATCACTCCCTCCCAAAAAAAGAGAGAAAGTGTAACCTATGTGTCCGGTACGATTTGTTACCTATGTGTCGGGTCGCTCATTCCATCTCCTGATTTTTCAATCAGTTGATTTGCGCTTTTCGTATTATTTTCAGCCCACGCGTGTCGTGGCATGGGTTTCGGCACACCCATGCTATGTTGCCCCGAACTCGTTGCGGGCGGGCTCGCGGTGTATTTGGAAACGCGTGAAACTTATTTGGCGCGCGCCTTGTCGGCGACAGGAGCGGCAGGTTCGTCCACTTGCAAAATCTGATCGGCGGGCACTTGTTGAAGCGTTTGCGTTATACCGCTGGGCCAGCGAATTTCGATGGTTTGGGCGAGGGCATCGGTGCCCAGGCCGAAATGCAGGCGTTTGTCGCTGGACGAAAGATAACTGGCGGTGGTTGTTACGGTGGCAATTTGAGAAGTTTTCGAGGTGCTGAGTTTGACTTCGGCGCCGATGGCGTCGCGGTTGCTTTTGTGGCCCACGAGTTTCAAGGTGAGCCAGTGATTCTGCGTAGGAGTTTCGTTGTGTAAAACATAAATGGGGCCATCGTTGGAGGTGACGACGGCATCGAGTCGGCCGTCGTTGTCGATGTCGCCGACGGCGAGGCCACGTCCCAGAAAAGGCAGATGAAAGATATATCCCGAATCCGCGGAGACATCAAGGAATCCTGTGCCGGTATTGCGCGCGAGCAGAAGCGATTCGCGATAATGCAAATTGGGATAATTTATCTCGACGGTATCGAGAACATGCCCCTGTGAGACAAGAAGGTCCTTCCAGCCGTCATTGTCATAATCCAAAAAGCGGACGCCCCATCCGGAATGAAGAAGCGACATGCGACCCAGGCCGGAACTGAAACTGTCGTAAGAAAAACTGGCATCACCGGTGTTTTTATAGAGGGCATACATTTGATTGGACAGGTTGGTGATCACAAGGTCAGGCAAACCGTCATTGTTGTAGTCGGCAAAATCGACGCCCATGCCGGCAAATGTACGGCCGTTGCCATCGACGGCAACTTGCGAGAGGAGGGCGACCTCTTCAAATGTTCCATCCCCTTTATTGCGGTAAAGAAATTCAAACATGGAGTCGTTGGCCACAGCAATGTCGACGTATCCATCGCGATCGAAATCGGCGAGCGCGATGCCGAGTCCCTTGCTGGGTTTTGACATGCCCACTTGCTTTGCAATCTCAGTAAAGTGACCATTTCCATCGTTGTGGTAAACCAACGGTGCCATTGGTTGAAATACATCGGGGTGGCAATAGGAGCGGTATCCTTCTCGATGTTCGCCGCACCAGATATCGTCGAAGTCCCACTGCAGATAGCGCAACACCACAAGGTCTAGAAGACCGTCGTTATCGAGGTCAATCCACGCAGCGCTGGTGGACCAGCCGCTTCCTGCGACGCCGGCCCTTTCCGTAACGTCGGTAAAGCTACCGTCGCCATTATTGTGGTAAAGCTTGTTGCCGCCGTAAGCGGTGAGGTAGAGATCTTCGAAGCCATCATTATCGTAATCGCCGATGGCAACACCCATGCCGTACCCAGCTCCCTGGAGGCCAGCTTTTTCCGTGACATCTTCGAAAGTGCCGTCTCTTTTCTGGTGGTAGAGCCGGTTCCAGTAGGGCGGCCCACTTTTTTGAGGGATGGTTCCCTTGGGGGTGGGATCGCTCAATGCGGTTCCGTTCACAAGAAAAAGGTCGAGGCGGCCATCATTGTCATAATCGAATAATGCGACGCCGGCGCCCATGGTTTCGATCAGGTAATGTTTCGGAGTATGAGAGGACTTGTATTGAAATTGGATCCCGAATGCAGAAGTTAAGTCGACAAATTTGCCAGCTACGGGTTGTTTGGATGGAATCTGGACCTGTTGGGTAGAAGCCAACGCCCCGAAGACAGCAAGGATAACCAAGCCAACAAAAAAGCGCATGTATGAGTATTATGCATTTTTCCAGAGCCCAAAGACGAATGTCATGTGTATACCAGCTTGCCTTCCAGGGCCACGCAACGCAACTAGCTCGGTATATCGCACGGCGCCATTTATCCCGGGCTTCGGTAATCAACGTGGAAGTCGGAAGACGAATTACCTCGCAGTCCAGCCGCCGTCGATAAGAATGGTGTGTCCAGTGATCAGGGCCGCGGCAGGCGAGGCCAAGAAAATGACCGCGCCGGTGACGTCCTTGGGCTCACCAATACGGTGCAACGCTGCGATACGCTCGATCACGTCGGTGCGAAAGGCAGGGTTGGAGAGGGCGTCGTCAGTGCCGGGAGTAGCGATAAAGGTGGGCGCAACGGCGTTCACGGTGATGTTGTAGTCTCCCCATTCGACGGCGAGACACTTCGTCAAGTGCGAAACGGCAGCTTTGCTGGCGCAGTATACCGATTCGGTGGGCAAGGCGGCGAATCCAGCTTGCGAACTCATGTTAATGATGCGTCCACTCTTCTGGGGCATCATTAGTCTTGCAGCTGCCTGACTGGCAAAAAAGGTTCCCTTTAAATTTAGTGCGAGTGTCGCGTCGAAGTCTTGCTCGCTGACGTCCAGCGCAAACCCGCTCGCTCCGCCACCAGCATTGTTAACGAGTACGTCGAGTCTACCGAAATGCTGGGCAGCGTCCTGGAGGGCGCGTGAGACTTGCTCGAGATTTGTAACGTCCATTTGCAAACGGAGAGCCTTGCGATTGAGTGCTTCGATTTCACGTGCCAAGTCAGTTCCCGTGTTAAAGTCACGCAATCCAAGGGCGATATCCGCACCTGCATTTGCGAAGGCGAGAGCGATGGCGCGGCCCAAGCCCCGCGCGGCTCCGGTAATCAGGGCTACTTGTCCCGTCAGGCTAAAACTTGGGAATGCATTCATGGGAAGACCTCTTCGTGGGTTATAGCCGCCGGTGGAACTAGCTTTCGATTGCTGATGAACATTGGCGGCGAAGAACGAAAGAGAAGATACCACTTTCACAATTCTCGTGGGTTATCTATCAAAGCTATTGGTATAGGCGCACTCTATGTCTTGTTTCTCCGTGTTCTGTTTTTGACAAGATTTTCGTGCATTGTTTACCGAATCTTCGATTTTATTCCCTGCGCTTGCGATTGTTTCTTCGTACGGGCAGTGCGGAGAAGATAGCTGACCAAATCATTTAGTTCCTGGCGGGTAAGCACAGAACCATAATTGGCAGGCATCAGTGATCCTTGTTGATACTCGAGGTGTTCGATGTCCGATTTTGCAAACAGGTGAAAGGTTCCATCAGCGGACTGCAATTGCAGTGAAAAATTATCTTCGTTGCGGGCCATACCCTTAAATTGCTGGCCTTGCCGGGTGGTCACATGCACGGCTCTCAATCGCGGGTCCAGGTCCTTATGGGGATCAGTGATCGCACTGCGAATTTCCCCGACGGAGACATTCAAGCCGTAAGAGGAAAGATCGGCGCCGAGAAAGCCACCAGCACCGTTGATCATGTGGCAATTACCACAACTTGCCTTGCCGAAGAAAAGTGACTTTCCCCTCTGCACATCGCCTGGAAGATAAGCAACCGTGCTTTCTCCCTGGAGAATTCGCAAGTAGTTGACGACAGCCGTGATCTTCATCTTGCCAAGGGACTTAAATGCCGGCATCCCCGCAGCTGGGTTTCCGGTTTGCAGGATGCGCTGAATTTTTTCATCGGACAGTTGCTGAACTTCCGCGCCCGTGGCGATATTGGGACCACGCTCGCCACCTCGCCCATCCAGGCCATGGCAACTCGCACAAACAGATTCGAAAGTTCTCCTTCCATCCTCAGTCCGAGTGTTCTTGGCTGGTACTGATTTGCGAGAGTGATTGTCTTCTTGCGCTTGGGAATGGACGGCACAAATCCAGGCTAAGAAAAACAGCATTGGCGCCGTAGCATAAATAAGGCGGTTAGACAAAATCGAAGGGAATACTGGCTTAGTCATGAATTTAGAAGCAAAGCGCTGAGATCTGTATGTTAACGCCCGGGATGAACCGACCGCTCTGATGACGGCGCAATCATAGCTTTCGCTAGATGAAAATTACTCTAAATAAATAAAAACTTCCACGTCCACGATGCGCCGTGATATCTCATTGGCTCAGGGAGTGTCAACCCCGTTTCCTGGCCGCCCGAATGGCAAGGTTCCGCCCACAGTGGCATTCTTACCCGCTTTCGATATTTGAGCCGTTCCATGCAAGCAACACCGTGGTAGAGTCCGCGCTGCAGTCTACTTTTTAGGAGGAGTGATGAGTAGATTTTTTCTCTTTCCCCGCCGCGTTCTGGCCTGCGGTGCGTTTTTTGCTGCCGTGCTTTTGTTAGCGGGACTGACCGAATGGGCTTGGCCGTCTTCGGCAACACGCAGCCAGGGAACCGTGCCGTCTAGTAACGATGCTTCGTTGCTGGAAGGATTCCGCCACGTGGAAGTCGCTTCCGTTTCAGATGCGCTCGAACAGCTCAGCGGACGCAAGATGTACATGTCTCATCGCATGCGGCCGATTTTCCCGGCAAGATTTGCCGGATTTGCCTTGACGGTCCTCCTGAAGAAAGAAAGCAATCACGATCCGGATGCGCTCAAGGGCATGCTCGGAGCGATCGATCATGGGTCAGCGGATTCGGTATATGTCATGGTTGTCGAGGACGGCGCCGACATTGCTGGCATGGGTGGCCTCATGGGAACCGCCATGGCATCGCGCACTTTTTCCGGTGCCGTGATCGATGGCGGCGTGAGAGATACTGCTTATCTGCAGAAAATTGGATTTCCTGTCTATGCACTGAGTATCGTGCCTTCCACTTCCGTCAGTCATTACCGCTTCGGGGGAGCGAACATTCCGGTTGTGTGTGACGGAGTGGCGGTGAATGCCGCGGACATTGTGGTGGCTGATTCCGATGGCGTGGTAGTTGTTCCACGCGAAACGGCACCACAAGTCCTGGCCCTGGCGAAGGAGATGGATTTTAAAGAGCATTCGATGTACGCCTGGATCGAAAAACTAAAGTCCATTGAGGAAGCGGTAAAGAAGTTTGGCCGTCTCTAGAGCAGCTCAAGGGATCGTCTAATCCGTTTTTGAAATTGGTCTAGATTTTGGCGAGGCCCTGTAGTATAGAGACTTTCATCTGACGATAATTAACTTTCATTTTGTAAGAATATGTTCCGCAACAACCTTGAGGTAAATGCAAGTGACGGGCAAGCGCAGTTACAACATCATGGCCCTGCAGCGCGGTTTGCGGTTGCTCCATCTTTTCGCCACGGCGGAACAGGGTCTACCGGCCACTCTTGTTGCGAAACTTTCTGGCCTCCCGGTCAGCACGGTCCACCGTTTTCTCATAAACCTCGAATCGGCAGGCTTTCTCAGTTGCGACACTACCGGCACCTATCATCTCGGCGTTGCGTGTGTCTCGCTCGGCCAGGCGGTCCAGGGCCAAATGGACATCCGCCGGCTCAGTTTGCCTCACCTTCAAGAACTCAATCACAAAACGCGCGAAACAGTGCATTTAATCGTGCGTCACGCGCTCTCTGCTGTTTACCTAGAAAAACTTGATTCCCCGGAACCCCTTCGCATCTACTCGCGGATCGGCGCGGCCGTACCTTTACATTGCACAGCGGTCGGAAAAGTGTTGCTCGCTTATCTGCCTGAGACGGAGCTGGAAAAGACGCTCAATGAGCTGAAACTTCGGCGCTTCACGGAAAACACCGTCGGTAGCATTCAGGAATTGTATGCGCACCTGCGGCGCGTGCGAAAAGATGGATACGCCTGCGACCTCGAAGAACATGAGCCGCATATTCGGTGCATTGCTGCCCCCATCTGGGATCACAGCGGCGCGGTAAATGCCAGTCTCAGCGTCACATGCCCCGCCGTTCGCCTGGCCACCGCGCGCATCCGACACCTAGCGCCACTCATTCGCGACGCCGGCCTGCGGATTTCGAAGGAGCTAGGTTATGAGCCTTCGCGACTCGGTTTTCACAAGCCTCCTGTAAGCCCTCGACAAGCACGCCTAAGTATGGAACGCAGACGAGCGACCAGATGAATCGACCACACGACAACCGGGTAAGTACATTTTATCTCCGCCTGCCACTGCGCACATTCTCGCTTATTGTTGCGGCGCTTTTTTCCGGCTTCGTTCCCCAGGAAATGTTCGCCCAAACGTCAACTTCATCGCCTTGCCGCGTGGAATCTAAAAAATTTGAGGGTTGGGCTGCACAAGAGATGAGCAATCAGTGGGTGAAAGTCACCATCGTGCCGCAACTTGGCGGGCGCGTGATGCAAGTCACCTTTGCCAACCACCCTTATTTGTTCGTGAATCCAAAATACAAAGGACAGTATATTCCGCCCAACAGTGAAGAAGCTAAAAAGCGCTGGATTAATTACGGCGGCGACAAAATCTGGCCTCTGCCGGAGGGCACCGAAGACGAACAACACTGGCCAGGCCCCATTTCCGACCTTCTTGATGACGGTGATTACTCGTTCAAAATTCTCTCGCAGGATTCGACATGTAAGGTTCGGCTCGAGGGGCCACCCGATCCGAAGACAGGCCTCCAGTATGCTCGAGAAATCAGCCTCGGCGGTAAATCTCCGCAAATTTCATTTCACGCGGTGATGAAAAACATCACCGACCATCTTATTCAATGGTCGGTGCAATCGGTAACGCAATACGACACCTCGCAAGTACACGAACCCGGAGACTTCAACCATGAGTTCAGGGCCTTCACCCCCGCAAACCCGCGCAGTGCCTACCTCAACCAGTATCACGTTCGGTCTGGGCTATCGGATGATCCTTCCTTTTGCGTGAAAGATGGCCTGTTCCGTCTCCACTGGCTCTCATTGCAGAGTGAGGTGTGGGTGGATTCGCCGGGCAGCTGGCTAGCAGTCATGGATGGCTCGGCAGGTTACGCCATGGTGGAGCGTTTTCACTATTTCGGAGGGGCGGAGTATCCCGGTAAAGCCACGGTCATTTTCTACAAAAATGGCCCTTCTGTGGAACTCGATGACCGCGGCATTCCGTACATCAACTCTTCGGGTCCGGAAAACAGTCTTCACTACATGGAAGCCGAGGTGAATAGTCCAATCGTGCGGCTGCAGCCAGGCGCGACGTATGCACTGGACACGAATTGGTTTCCAACGCGCATGGGCAAGGAATTCCAATCGGTCACAGATGCTGGCCTGGTGGGTACGTCGTTCTCCGCGTCCTCTGGACCCGGCGGCGTTCTACTCTCTGGGGTTTTCGGCGTGTTTACGCAGGGAAAACTCGAGGCGCGACTCTTCGATAAGCATGGGGTGACAATTGCCAGCATCCCTGTGCAAGCCGTGAGTCCCACAGACGTCGTGGATTTGCACCGGGTAGTCAAAGTTCCGGCAGAGGCTGCGCGTGTTTCTCTTCACGTGATTGATCAACAAGGGAACGACCAGGGTTCACTCGGCGAAGCTTTGGTTTTTCTAACCGAGAGGAGTTCGTAGCAAGATGCGGTTCGGGCAAGCAGCGCTCTGCATGACAGGCCTCTTTGGATCCCTGGCCGCAGCGGCGCAGGCACCAGAAGTCAACAGCGTTTCCATCTCCACTGTGATTAAAGTGTCTTCCGAGGCTCTCGCCGCCCAGCCCGTCGGCGCGAATTGGCTCTCCTACAATGGCGATTACAGTGGTCGTCGCTTTAGCAGCCTGGATCAGATTCATCCGCAAAACGTCAATCAGCTACGGGCGCAATGGGTCTTCCACGCGTCGGATTCGAACACGCTCGAAGTGACCCCGCTGGTTTTCAATGGCCTTATGTTCGTCACCTCTGCCAACGATGCCTATGCCCTGGATGCGCAGACCGGTCGAGTCATTTGGCATTACTCCAGACCTGTCACCGAAGGCCTCATCGACGACGCCTCACAGCATCACAATCGCGGCGTGGGCATTCTGGGCTCGCGCATCTATATGGAAACAGACAACGCCCATCTGCTCTGTTTGGATGCGCGGTCCGGCCATCTGCTGTGGGATGCTCCGTACACTGACGGAAACAGGAATTATGGCGCGACGAGCGCGCCGCTTGTTGTAAAAGACAAAGTCCTGGTGGGAACTTCCGGGGGTGACGATGGCGTCCGTGGATTCGTTGCCGCCTATGACGCTGAGACAGGAAAACTCGCGTGGCGCTTCTGGACTATTCCCGCGCCAGGAGAGTTTGGCTCGGCGAGCTGGCCAGGTGAACTCTATAAGCACGGCGGAGGCACGACCTGGATGCCAGGAACCTATGATCCGGAACTCAATACAATTTACTGGGGGACCAGCAATCCCTCGCCGGATTTCGATGGCGGCCCGCGCCCTGGAGACGATCTCTATACTGACTGCGTCTTGGCGTTGGATGCCGATACGGGAAAGCTCAAATGGTATTTTCAATTCACTCCGCACGACCTCTTTGACTACGACGCAACGGAAACTCCCGTTCTGGTCGATACTACCTACCAGGGCCAGCCACGAAAGCTGCTTGTTGAAGCAAATCGCAACGGCTATTTCTACGTGCTTGACCGCACCAATGGGAAATTTCTCTCAGCATTCCCTTTCGTCGAAAAACTGAATTGGGCAAAGGGAATCGACGCGCAAGGTCGACCCATCCGGACCGGCGTGCAACCAACCGCAAAAGGAACGCGCATCTGTCCTGGTTTCATCGGCGCTACAAACTGGTACTCGCCTTCTTATAATCCTTCCACTCATCTTTTCTATTTCCTAGCCGAAGAAAACTGCAATCTCTACTTCCTGAAGCCGGAGGAATTTTCAGAAGGCAAAACCTATTACTCGACCGGAGTGCGTCACAGCCCGGGCGACCAGGGCCAGAAAATTCTGTTGGCCTATGCTCTGGAAGGAGACAAGCCCGCATGGCGGTATCCCCAAGTGGGTTCAGGACATTCTTCAAGTGGTGTGATGACCACTGCCAGCGACCTTCTCTTTTTCGGCGACGACGCGCAGTCCTTCGAGGCGGTGGACGCACAGACCGGTAAGCCTCTTTGGCACTTCAACACCGGTCAAGGGATTCATGCCTCGCC
Source organism: Candidatus Dormiibacterota bacterium (assembly GCA_035602135.1). GTDB lineage: Bacteria > Acidobacteriota > Terriglobia > Acidiferrales > UBA7541 > Acidiferrum. Next base: position 193,474 of record DATNMX010000044.1, on the reverse strand, counting down.
AATGAGCTACGAGGTAACCGGCAAGCAGTACGTCGCCATAGCCGCAGGAAGCGATATTTTCAGTTTTGCTTTGCCCTAGGGAACGAACGATCGTAAATCGCGTTTAACTGCAGGAGGATTACGAAATGTTTTTCACTCTCAGCACCAGAAGAACCTTTGCTTCTCGCCTAGCCGCCCTTTTGCCGGGTCTCGGCTTTGCTGGCATCGCCGCCGCAAGGCCGCTGTCTGCCGCACAGAAGACCGGCATCGTCCAGAAACTGGACGCCGATGGAAAACCCGCGGGGAAGGGTTTCATCACTCCGCTGATCATTCACAACGGGTTGATCTACATCGCTGGGCAGGGCGCCCATTCCCGTGGCGACAAATCCGACGCTGGTAAGACCCCTACCATCGAAATGCACACCCGCATGGTGATGGAAGGTGTAAAGAGTCTCGTCGAAACGGGTGGCGGCACCATGGACAGTATCCTTCAGCTCACTGTGTACCTGGCGAAACTGGACTTTTACGATGGTATGAACAGCGTGTTCAAGACTTACTTCCCGAATGGCGGTCCGGCGCGAACGACCGTGGCGGTTGCCGGCTTGCCCGGCGAGTCACTCGTCGAAATTAACTGCATCGCTGCAGTTGTGCGCGACGCCAAGAAGGAGGCGTAACCAGATGGCATTCAAAGATACCTGGAACCGCAGAACCTTCCTCGGCACAATCAGCGCACTGTTAGGAACGATTTTAAGCGGACGTAAGGCTTTTGCCTTTTCCTCTACTGCAGGCGGCGCAGCAGCTCCGCTCACCGGGTTCGGGGCCACGGGAAACGTCTACGAAGAATTGGGCGTAATCACCGTCATCAACGGGCAAGGAACCATGACCGTGTTGGGTGGTTCCCTGATGCGTCCTGAAGTGGAAGCGGTGATGGCTTTGGCGGGCCGCCACTTTGTCAGTATTGCTGAGCTAGAAGTCGCTGCCGGCAAGCGTATCGCACAAATGCTCAAGCTGCCGGAGGGCTACGCTGCAATCGTCACCTCTGGTGCCGCCGCCGCGATGCAATCCGGTCTCGCCGGCATCCTCACCGGTAACAATCTGAAATTCATTGAGCAGCTGCCGGATTTAACCGGCATGAAATCCGAAGTTATCCTTCAAAAAACCCATCGCAATCCTTTCGATCATCAGCTGCGCGCCACGGGCGTGAAACTCGTTGTAATCGAATCGCGAGACGATCTGAAAAAGGCCATCACGCCGCAGACCGCCATGATGCACTTCTCAAACTTCGCTAATTCAGAGGGGCAGATCAAGGTGGAGGAATGGGTCAAGCTGGCACATGACAATCAGATTCCTGCGTTTATCGACGCCGCCGCGGACACGCCTCCTGTCTCGCATTTATGGGATTACGCAAATATGGGCTACGATCTCATTGCCTTCAGCGGCGGGAAAGCGATTCGCGGGCCGCAATGCGCGGGTCTACTCATCGGCAAGAAAGATCTCGTAGCCAACGCTCTGCTCAACAACAGCCCGCACGAAGATACGCTAGGCCGCAGTCAAAAAGTGGGCAAAGAAGAAATCGTAGGGATGGTCAAGGCTCTGGAATCTTATTTGAAAGAAGACCACGAATCCCTGAACAAGGAATGGCAGCGGCGTCTGGATGTTATCTCAGCTCAAATCACCAAGATCCCTGGCGTAACGACTTCTTTCTCTGTCCCGGATGTGGCTAATCACGTCCCTCACATGAACATCACGTGGGATGCTGCGCGCATCGTGCTCACCCCACGCGAAGCCGGCGCGGCCCTGCGCAACGCAAACCCCTCAATCGTTTTGTCTTCCGGCGAGCAGGGCGAGGCCTTGTCGATGAATTCGTTTATGTTGCAACCCGGAGAAGAAAAGATTATCGCCGAGCAACTTGTAAAAATCTTGAAATCACACGCGGTGTGAACCAATCGACCATGTTTTTCGCGAGTGGGGTGAAATCCAATTCTGGGGAGCGAGTGCATGTCCTTTATATCTTGGCGTCAAAGCAGTCTTCATGACTGACCCTAGGGAGAGCCGCGTTCGATGGTTTTTAGTGTTTGGGTTATTCGTCCTCAGTGCCGTGGCATATCTCGACCGCGTCAATATCTCCATCGCGGGAAGCTCCATCGCCGCGGAGTATCGTCTCAGCCATATCCAACTCGGTTGGATATTCAGCGCTTTTCTACTCGGTTACGGGCTTTTTCAGACGTATGGCGGATGGCTGGCCGACCGACTCGGCTCGCGACGAGTGCTCGCGGCAGGAGTTTTGTGGTGGGGAATTTTTACCGCGCTAACTGCCGCGGTCTCCGCCAAGATTGCCTTTGCCGTACTTTTTTTTGTGGCCGTGCGATTTCTTCTGGGGGCCGGTGAAGCAATCATTTATCCCGCTTCCAATCAATTTGTTTCGCGCTGGATTCCATCGTCCGAGCGCGGAATCGCCAATGGTTTGATTTTCGCTGGCGTCGGCGTCGGCGCAGGGGTTACGCCAACTCTGATCACTTATGTCATGGTTCACTACGGGTGGCGCTGGTCCTTCTGGATGAGCGCCATCATCGGGTTGATCGTCGGTACGGTGTGGTATCTCGTGGCACGCGATACTCCCGAAGAGCACCCATTTGTTTCCGCATCAGAACTGGCACACATTCAGACCGGTCGGAAATCGAGATCCGCGGCAAACGACAGGGTTCATTGGAGCACCATCTTGGCAAGCAAGGAAGTGTGGGCACTAACGCTCAGCTATTTTTGCTTTGGCTATGTCGCTTGGATTTTCTTCAGCTGGTTCTTTATCTATCTCGCCAAAGTGCGCGGGTTAGACCTGAAGAGTAGCGCTTTTTACTCGACGCTTCCCTTTCTGGCGATGGCCACTTGCAGCCCGCTCGGCGGCGCCATCAGTGACAACCTCACGAAGAGGTATGGAAAACGTATCGGACGATGCGGCATCGCAATTTTCGCGCTGCTCCTGGCTGCTTTCTTTCTGTCCTTTGGTTCGCAAGTGCAGAGCGCCCCGCTGGCCAGTATGGTCCTCGCCGGCGGCGCAGGTGCCCTTTATCTCTCGCAAAGCTCGTTCTGGTCTGTTACCGCCGATATCGCTTCTGCATCTTCAGGCTCCGTTTCGGGTTTTATGAATACGGGCAATCAATTCGGAGGAGCCCTTACTGCTTCCCTGACGCCTGTAATCGCGTCTCGATTTGGCTGGACCACTTCCTTTTCTGTTGCTGCGATGTTGTCGGTGCTCGGGGCGGTGGCCTGGTTTTTTGTCGAACCCGAGCGGGGTCTCGCATCTGTACCCAAATTAACTTCGTATAGAGAAAAGATATGAATCGCATGAAGATTAAGCCGAAAGACGCCTGCCGGTGGGACCTGGTCAGCTTGGGCGAAGTGATGCTACGACTCGACCCTGGCGATTCTCGCATTTCCACAACGCGTCAGTTCCACGTTTGGGAAGGCGGTGGAGAATACAACGTGGCGCGCGGCTTGAAGCGTTGCTTCGGCATGAACACCGCAATCGTCACAGCTCTCTCCGACAATCCCGTGGGACGATTGATCGAAGACTTGATGCTTCAGGGCGGCGTCGATCAAAGTCACATCCGCTGGGTCGAATACGACGGCGTGGGTCGCACAGTTCGCAACGGTCTGAATTTCACTGAGCGGGGATTTGGGGTGCGCGCTGCGCTAGGATGTTCGGATCGCGGGCACACCGCCGTTTCTCAGCTCAAACCTGGTGATATCGATTGGGAGGAAATGTTCTTTAAAGAAGGCGTGCGGTGGTTTCACACCGGGGGGATCTTTTGCGCACTCTCCGAAACAACACCCCAACTGGCACGCGAGGCGATGGAAGTCGCCAAACGTGCAGGTACCCTCATCTCCTATGACTTGAACTACCGCGGCTCACTCTGGAACTCCATCGGCGGGAAATCGAAAGCGCAGGAAGTAAATCGCGGGCTCGCTCCTCTTGTGGACGTGATGGTCGGTAACGAAGAAGATTTCACTGCGGCGCTTGGCTTCCAGGTGGACGGCGTGGACCAAATCCATTCGCAGCTCGATCCCATCCATTTCAAGCGCATGATGGAGAAAGTGACCCAACAATTCCCTTCTCTGGCGGTCGTAGCGACCACCCTTCGAAATGCCCACACCGCTACACGGAACGACTGGGGAGCAATCGCCTATTTCAACGGAAAATTCTATGAAGCTCCGCGCCGGGAAAATTTGGAAATCTACGATCGCGTCGGTGGCGGAGATTCATTTGCCTCCGGGTTATTTTACGGCTTTCTAACTGGCCGCGACGCCCAGTGGGCCGTTGAATGCGGAGCAGCACACGGCGCTCTGGCTATGACCACACCCGGAGACACGAGTATGGCGGGCCTAAAGGAAGTATTGCAGGTAATGGAGGGGCATTCGCCGCGGATTGCTCGCTAGAGGATTTTTGATTCGCGCATATACCAAACTGGATTAAGCGATGAACATCGAACAAGCACTGCAAAAAATTCGAGAAATAGGCATTGTGCCCGTCGTGCGCGCGAGTAGCTTCGAGGAAGCGCGACAGGCAGTCGACGCCATATGCTCCGGCGGCATCTCCGTCGTCGAAATCACTATGACGGTCCCGAATGCGGTGGCGGTGATTCGAGAAGTCGTCCGCAAGTATGGAGACAGCGTGCTGACCGGAGCGGGCACGGTCTTGAGTTTTGAACAGGCGGCCCAATGTCTGGATGCAGGGGCTGAATTTTTGGTCAGTCCCGGCTTATCCGTGCCCGTTCTTCACGCCGCTCAGGCGCGCGGGAAACTTGCCATCCCCGGTGCGCTTACACCTACGGAAGTGATAGCCGCGTCAGTCCAGGGGGCGAGAGTCATCAAGATCTTCCCTTGCGAGAGTGTGGGTGGGACAAAATACATCAAAGCTTTGAAAGGACCCTTTCCCCGCATGGAGTTCATCCCTACCGGCGGAGTCAATCTTTTGAATGCCGCGGAGTACATCGCCGCCGGAGCATTTGCTCTGGGTGTTGGGTCGGACCTGGTGAACGCCGCTGCGCTTCGCGATGGAAAGACGCAAGACATCATCGATACGGCGAAGAAATTAGTCGAAATCGTGGGGCAGGCGCGCGCAAAAAGCGCTTCGCATTAGAGTTCGAAGAATTCACCTGTCGTCGCTAAAATTACGTAGGCGTTTCAAGCTTCTGATTCGTCATCTTGCTACCGTTTTCGCCCCGCACAATCCGGTGCTCTGTGATTGCCTTCGACGGGAGCCGGATCTTGGACGACCCCTGCGTCCGCCGCACCCAGCGAAGAGAAGGGAACATCCTATGGTAAGTTACGAATCAATTCTTCTAGAGTGTTGAGGAGCCGAAAACATGAATTGGTTTGTTTGGGCATTGCTCTCCGCGTTCTTCGCGGGTGTTACCGCGATCCTTGCAAAGGTCGGAGTTCAAGAAATTGACTCCAACCTGGCCACGGCCATTCGCACCGTAGTGATTCTAATCTTCGCGTGGTCGGTCGCTCTTTTTACCAAGAGCCAGCCGATTTCGATGATTGGAAAACGAACTTGGATTTTTTTGATCTTGTCTGGTATCGCAACGGGACTGTCTTGGCTGTGTTACTTCCGGGCTTTGAAGCTCGGCGAGGCCTCACGCGTTGCCCCAGTGGATAAATTAAGTGTAGTAATAGCAATTGCGCTAGCGGCAATTTTTCTGCGCGAGCATCTTACCTGGCACCACTGGGTGGGAGGATCACTGATCTTCACAGGTGCGGTCGTGTTGGCCTACGCGTAAGACACCAGGAGCAATTGAAGCTGCGGCGCGCTCTGAGATGGAGAAGCAGTGGTTCCGGTGACAGTCAATCGAGCTGGAAATCAACGAACATGAGTTTGCCATCCCTCTCGATCTGGAGGACCACTGGGCTGCGGGGCTTCAATTGATCCAAACCGGAGCGTAGACGGTTCAGGCTATCGATGGAAGTGCCGTTCATAGCGTGGATTACGTCTCCGGCCACAAGAGAAGGGTGACCGCCGCGCGAATCGGCGGCTCGGGCAAGTACGATTACGCCGGACGAAAGTCGAACGTCTGGAAGCAGCTGCGCAATTTGGCCGTTTAAATCCATTCCAAGAATGCCTAGCTTCTCGACCAGGTTATTGGCAGGCTTGACCAAATCGGCCAAGCGATCAAGCTCGTGTGGACGCTCTACGACTGAAACATCCAATAACAATTCCTGAGAGCCGCGGAGTACCCGGACTTTTATCTGCTCGCCTCCGACGTGCGTGAAAAGATCAAAAGCAAGGAGCGGTAGACTATCCACCTGCTTGTCGTTGATGGCCAAGATGATATCTTGAACTTTGAGTCCCGCTGCATCACCCGGTCCTCCGGGCAAAACATCAGACACAACCAATCCGAAATTCCTTGGTAGGCCGAGCCCAGCGGCCAAATTCGGATTGATCGCCTGAGCTGCCATTCCGATCCCGCTGTGGTGTAAGTGGCCATACTTCCGGAATTGCTGGTACGCAACATTCACTACAGAGCTGGGTATTGCGAAGCCTAAGCCCTGGTTTCCACCAGATTCCGTCAGAATGAAGGTGTTAATGCCAACGATTTCGCCGTCGACATTTACCAGCGGGCCTCCGCTGTTCCCGGGATTAATGGGCGCATCGGTCTGCACGTAAACCATGAAGCTGTCGGGATCGAGCTGGCGCGCTGTCGAACTCACAACACCCGAGGTGACGGAATTGGATAAACCTGCGGGACTCCCAAATGAGAAGACCAATTCACCCTGTCGCAGGTTCTTGTAATGCGCGAGGGGAAGGGGAGGAAGGTCAACTCGATTGACTTTGAGGAGCGCCAGGTCAAGCTCGCGGTCCGTTCCGATGATTTGGGCTTCCACGATCTCCCCTCTAGCACTGACAAGCGATCGCAGCGGGGATTGATCCGCGGTTAATGTAGGAACAATCACTTGGACCCGCTGAGCTCCTGCCACGACGTGAGCATTAGTCACAATGTACCCGTTCGGATCAACGATGACACCGGAGCCGGTGCTCCGTTGCTTTTCGACGGCGAGGCCCATGTTGTTGCGACTGCTTTCCTCGACGGCGCCGTAGCCCGTCGCAAGCACCTGGACTACGCTTGGAGAGACGCGCTTGACAAGTGCCTCGACTGAGTTATTGAACTGATGTAGCGGATCGAGGGCAGTTACTTTACTGGGAGTCTGAGCTGGCAACGTGGTTGCAAACAATAAGAGATACACGGTCAGGCAAACGTGAACCCCGACGATATGACTGCGTTTGTTGCGTAGCGTCCACGCTTGGGGACTCGCTCTTCCGATATGTTGGATCAGAGATTTTGGAATGCTCATAGTGCGGTCCTTATTCGTTCCTGTGAGTGGCTGTCAGCCGAGCCGTCGCTATTGCCACGATCGCCAGATCGTGTAGCCGAGCCCTCCAGGCTCTTGACAATCACTAAAGTGAGATCATCGTCGAAGAACTCGCTGCCTCTAAACTGAACGGCAGCTGCATAAATGACATTGATAATCTCTTCCGCGGTGCTGTTTGCATGAGTCCGAACTACGTCAAGGAGACGCTTACTTCCGAACTGCTCGTTCTTGGAGTCCTCCGCTTCTATGAGTCCATCCGTATAGCACAGAAGAATGTCACCTGACTCCACGTCAACCCGACGGGGCGTGGAATCGACGGTAGGGTAAATTCCAAGGGGCAGCGAAGAAGCGGAAAGCCACACCACCTCGCCAGTCGACCTCTTCAACAACATCGCTGGATTGTGGCCGCAGTTTACGTATTTGAGCGTGCGCGGATTTGAGCGCAATTCGCCTAGAAAGAGAGTCACAAACTGATCCTCGCTCAGCAGACTGTATTCTCCGCCGTTGATAGATTCAACGATGCTTGCAATGTCCCGCGTCTCATCTGACTTCAAGTGCATTGCGGCGGCGATTGCAGACATATGCAAGGCAGCTGCCATTCCTTTACCGGCTACGTCGGCAACGACGACTTCAAGAACGTCGGCGGCCCAAGGAATGAAGTCAAAATAGTCCCCGCCAACACCTCTTGCCGAGATCAAGATTCCCGCGACATCGAAGCCCGGGAGAGTTGGTTTTTCCTTCGGCAAAAATAGCCGTTGCACTTGCGCGGCAAGCTTTAGGTCCCTCACCAGATCATCGCGCTGCCGACGAACTTTTTCGGCCAGCTGGTTCCGCTCAGCAACAAAGTGCTGTATCACGACAACTGCGACGGTAAAAGCGACCAGAGCCTCGAAGTTGTGAAAAATCCGGACCCCGAGATAAGTATAAGGCGGCCCAACTAGATCATGAAGAAACACACAGATCGCGATCAATACAAAGTTGATTTTTCTTGGCAATAGAATCGCGCTGAATGATAAAGGCAAAATGTAGAGATAACCGAGCGAGATCGCTTCGGCTAGATGGTCTGCGTACGCGACTAAGGCAGTCGCCGCAAAAACGAGAAGTAAAGACAGCCACCGCAACTGCGCTCCGAGTGCTGCCTCCGTGTTACGTATACCGCGGGAATCCCGTCTCGAGTTTTCCGTTGTCGTCGTTACTGTAATCACGTCTGCTTCTGTCATAGCTCAGTTCCGTCGATTAAATTCGGCGAACCCAGTCCAAGTCCATCGGGGTGGGAGCGAGGAATGCCTGGCGCCGTAAATGCAGCGCCAGGCGCGAGAACCGAGATCTTACTGATTACTTCTGCGTTGAATACACAAACTGCACACCAGACTCATCGCCCGGATAGAACCAAGCCTTAAGGGCTTCTGGTTGGCCGGCGGCCCGCTCTTCGAACTGAAGCACTGGTTTGTCTGTGGCTTCCATCCTAGAGTCCGAAATACCCTGAACCGATGTAATCAATTGTGTCTCGTCAGCGTTGTAAACTGCGACGAGGGTCAGATTGTTGGAATCCATCAGCTTGAGTACGTAGGTGCCCGCGGGAAGCACTTTCCCCGGAACCTGAATGGGTTCGTTGACAGTCACGACCGTTTTCTTATCCGATTCGTCAGCCCGACCCTTGGGGACAAAGAAGATTCCCGACAACATCAGGCAGAACATGCCAGCTAACATTTTGCGGTTCATAGTTAAATCTCCCTTCCTAGATATCCGCGCTTCAAAGTTCATATCGTCGCGGTATTCAATTCGTGAAATAGAAAGGCATTCTCGATACCAAACGGCCTCAAAGACGACCGCCCGGAAAGCAACGTCATTTCAGTGACTTAAGCTCGGTTGCGCATTTTCCGCAAATAGAGGCTTTTCCACCGTGCGACCGTACCGTGGCAGTAGTGTCAAGATTGTGGCGCTAATGTCCTGGAAACAAAGGTGGTAGCAAACACTGGCGGGAATGTTCACCCGCAGCTAGCAAGAAGTTCGGGCAATATTTCCGTGATGAATCTGGAGCGTATTCGGCGTTGGGCACGCGCTGTCCATGGTGCAGGTAATGTGGGGCGCGCTCGAGGTCGTCTTCTTTAGTTTAGAGTGCGGATTCTATTGGGTGCGATGCGTACTGCAACGGAATTCGAACATCATGCGCGCGTATCGAGTGTCATTGCCGTCGGAGAGACAAGATTCAACCGTCTTTTCCGCAGTTTGGCCTCTTGCGTACGACTCTAGCCATGTTCATTTGGCGAAATCACCCTTGTCGTCTGGGGTCGCCTTTTCTGGTTCGTTCCGTTCCACTTTTTCCCAAGTCCGATCCGGATCGAACTTCGTCATAGCCGCCGCCTGATCACTGGTTTTGGTGCCGAGATCCTTCTGATAGATAGTTCCGTCCTGCCCGACGATGAACGTCATTACTCCGGAGGAACCGTATTCGGCCGGATAGGCGACGAAAGCAAAGCCGCGGGTCATAGTGCCATTCACGATGTAACTCTTCGCGCCGCCCGACGCATGGGGTCCTTGGCTTTTGAGGATCCGGAAAAAATAGCCATTGAACGGAACTTGATCGCCAACTTGGTCCTTTGGTCCCTTTCCGTATGCATTGGCGATGAGAGGGTTGATCGGACTATCGAACTCGTCGGAAGCACCCTGCCAGTACAAGCCATTATGTCGACCTTCGTCGCTAACGAGTTTCTGTGCAAATTGCGTGGGGAGGCCATCAGGAGGGCGCGCAGAATATTGTTTTTGCGCTTCGACCAAGTCGCTGCATACATCCAAGGCGGCAATTTCATTTTTGCCTATGCGCCGGAATAGGATTTCGTCTTTGCCCGCGAGTGTGTCGAAATACCATGCACCGTGGCTATTCACCAAGGGAATCGGAAACGGCCAGTTTTCAGCGCCGATAACCAGGGTTACAGTTCCGTCAGGCTCTGTCGCGAACCGATGCATCTCCCGGTATTTGACGACGAAGCCAACGCGAGCATCCGAATCCTCCGTTGGGTCACCTGATGAGATGACATCCTCTCCGGCTGGTCCGAGGATGCTCAAGGGAGCTTGTTCAGCCTTCGCCTGCATTGCAGCAAAGAAAGCGCGACCGGCATCTTCGGCAGAGGCAAATGTCCGCTGTCCCGGCTGCTGTGCGAACGTTGGCGCAAACGGCGCCAAGGAGAGCGCGAACAGGGTAGACGCAGCAAATCGAACAAAGCTCTTCCATTCCAGTTGAACTAAAATCGAACTTCTCTGTAGCATGGCGTTTCTCTTCCTCTCTATTCAATTCTTGAATTTGTTCGCCAGTTCCATATGCAGGTAGATGCGATCACCTATGGTGTCCACCACCCCCATGGGAGCCACCTCCACCGTGGAAACCACCTCCAAAGCTCGACCGCCCGCGGGAGGAAAATCCTCGGACATTTCCGCCATGATCAAAGCCACTGAATGCGCCTGAGCGCGTTCCTGGTTGAGGGCGAGATGCCGAAGGTCCTGCATTGCCGCACCCAGCTCTGTTCCCCTGAAACGCGTTGCCGTGGTTGAAGTTGCCAAGGCCTTGGTTGAGGTTGCCCCGGCCTTGATTGAAATTGCCTCGGGCGTGGTTGAAGTTGTTGTGGTTGACGATAGTTCGGCTATGAGAGATGTAGGTGTTGTGGTTGTAAATCACCTGATGGCCACGCCAATCGCATCCCCAGTGATGCCAGCCCCAACCAAATCCTCCGAAGTAACCTACTCCAAATCCAATACTGAAGGTGATTGCGGGGCCGTCAAAAAAGATTCCGGGCACGGGAACCCAGCCCGGGTAGGCAACGATAGGTTCTCCGTAAACGAGCCAAGGATCATAAGCCGGCACGTAAACCACCTCAGGGTTGGCCGGTTCGATGATGATTGTGTTGCCTTGAGTCGTTACGTTCTCTTGTTCGTTGCTATTCAGCTGGCCAGCCTTCCTGGCCCGCTGGCGCATTGACTGCACGGCATCCGTCATATCCTGCTGCTGGTTGGCATAGGCATCCCCAAGGGATGAAGTCCATGAGAGATTCTTATCCATGTTTTCAAGAACCGAGGGAAATTGTGTGAGGGCCTTTACGCTCGGGTCCCAGGGTTGCTTGTCGACTTCTTCGCCAAGCTTTTTATCTTTGAGGTCGGAATGACTTTGCATCCAGCGCTCCGCCTCGACAATCTGGGTTGGATAGGTAGAAGCGGCAAGAACCTGCGCAATGAGAGCGTCCGGGTACAAAGCGATCGGCGCAACCAGCTGCTGCAACTCTTGAGAAGTCTGTTGCGGAAGCTGGGTTGCGGATTGTGAAGTGGACTGATCTATTTGAGCGGCGCTTAATTCGCCTTGCGCTGTTGAGAGTAAAAGTGCACAGGAAGCGACCAGTGCTGAAAATTGTTTCAGTAAAATCATGATCCTGTCTCCTCAATCCACGTAGCGCCGCGCGTGGCCACGTATACTGTTATTGCTTGTTTTTCCATTAACTTCTCCGTGTACATCCCAACCCTCTGGCACTTGCTCTGCCAAAAAGCCACGACTCTTAACTCCTTTCTTTTCGGGACTGGCATGCTTTTTTCGTCGAGCTCGGTGCCACCAATCTGACGTCGCTGTCAGAACATAGGAGCATTTCGTTCCAGAACATGAACTCACGAATAACTTGCAGCGTTGACCTAGATGTCGGGGGATAAGTTGCAATGCCGCCCTCCTTCTGACGCAACTGTCAAAATCCTGACTTCGTTTGGGCTGTGTGCGTGCGCGGATCAACCCAGACAACTGATCGACGATTGCAAAGCCCTTTCGCGTCACGGAGATATGCATGTAGTTGGCAATGATAAGCACCGAAAGAATTTGGAATCACAATTGCCCCAGGTGTAACTCGATTTAGCTACGCAGCTGCTTAAAACCACGAGGCAATTGGAATGGAAACGAAAGGCTGATACAGGGTGCAATGATGAATTCGAATCCAAAGAATGGGATCGGGTTCACCCGGAGAGAGATGATCGGAACGGCTTCGTTGGCGGCCGTCGGGACGGCCATGATGTCCGCGTCAAGCGCCAGACCTCAGCAACCGTCCTATCAAACAGGGAAAAATCCAGGAAAGCATGAGCCCCTTGAAGATTTCAAGTACGATTTGGAGAACTCCAAGGGGTGGGAAGGGGAAGGCGGGTCGGCCAAGGAAGTCACTGTTGAGGAGTTCCCCGTTTCAAAAAGCATCGCAGGAGTATCGATGCGACTTAAACCCCGTGCGATTCGCGAATTGCACTGGCACGCAATCGCCGCGGAGTGGGCGTTCGTGATCACTGGAACAGTGCGCACCACCGTGATTAATCCCAATGATCAAAACTCGGCCGCGACAGATGACTTTGAGCCTGGGGACATATGGTATTTCCCCAAAGGCTTTGGTCACTCGATTCAAAATATCGGCCACGATGACGCGCATTTCCTCCTCGGTTTTGATGATGGACATTTCTCGGAATTCGGGACATTTAGCATCACGGACTGGGTGGCGCACACGCCGCTGAATGTAGCTGAGCGCAATCTGAATCTCTCCGCTGACGTAATCAGTACCTTGCCGAAGAAGGAAGCCTACATTCTTCCTGGCAAGATACCCCCTTCGAGCCCTCAGCCGTATCGGACGAGCGCCATGCAACCATCCCAGTCTGCACATAAGTACAGATTGGGTGAACAACGGGCGGTGGAGTTCCCCGGAGGCCGAAATCGGATCGTCACTGTAAAGGAATTTCCGATCAACGATACGCTCACCTCGGTACTCCAAGAGATCAATCCGGGAGCGATCCGAGAGTTGCACTGGCATCCGAACGCGGATGAATGGCAGTTTTACCTCAACGGCCGCTCACGGGTGACAATCTTTGGAGCTCACGGCAGGGCCCGGACGGAAGAATTTGGCCCAGGGCAAGTCTGCTTTATCCAGCAAGGATTTGGGCATTACGTGGAGCAATTGGGAAGTGAGCCAACAAAACTCGTCGTTCTATTCAACAGTCCTATATACGAAGAAATTTCGATATCGAAATGGTTGTCCGCGAATCCGGCATCGCTAATTGCCGATAATTTTGGAATTTCAAACGCGGAAGTCGCCCGCATGCCGAAGAAAGTTCTTGGATTTATCAAATAGTTACGCCACACCACGTTGACGCGACGGTCTGGTGCCCCGTTTGCGCGTACCGGCAGCAGAGGTGAAGGAGACTTGCACGATGGGCAAGCCCGTACGGACAATTCGGCTGGCTAGCATTCTCTTCTTGGCAAGTGGAGCAATGTTTGCGCTATCACCGCGGATCATGGCGCAAACAACTGACACGCTGTGCGCATCCAATGCTATCAACTTCTTGCAAACCTGTGGATACGCAAATACAGACTCGGTCACATTCTCGAGCGGCAGCGAAAGCCAAAGCACGACGAGCACATCCGCGGGCTCAAATCAAAACGATTGGGTGCATCGTTGGATGCGAACTGTCGACCAAGCTCGAGCTAGCCAACCACACTATGCTGCACCTATCGTCACGACCCACGTCGTACTTGTCCAGCAATACCGCTACGACATGGCCTGGCAGCAAGACCCGGTGGGTGGAACCGTAACCTCTAACTACGGCGCCTCGCGAGGTCTGGAAATCATTCCGACGACGCGTCTCGAAGTGGGGATCTCGCCACCGCCCTACCTCGTACATCAATCGCATACACCGGACGGATTTGGGGATTTTTCCTTCCAAGTGAAGTACCGCGCGTTTTCAGCACCTGAAGGCCACGGCGACTACTTCGTAGGATTTTTCTTCGGTGGCTCGTTTCCCACAGGAACTCCGCCGAACGGCCTCGGTCACACGATCTTGACCCCGACTATCGCAGCTGCTAAAGGCATCGGCCCGTGGGATATCCAGAGTACGCTTGCTGCGAGCCTTCCCGTGAGCGGGGCAAATTTGCTTGGCCGGACGATCGTCTTCAACACAGCAGTAGATTATCGGATCAAGGGAAAAATCTGGCCCATGCTCGAGCAAAATTCTACGTTTTGGTCAGGCGGCGCCTTGGACGGAAAGAAGCAAGTCTTCCTAACGCCCGGACTTGTCCTAGGCGGGTTTCCGCTCGCGGAGAGACTTCACTTCGGCTTCGGCGCTGGCGTGCAGATCGCGGTGACACAGTTTCACCCATACAATCACCGCTGGATCTTTTCGGTGCGCTTCCCGTTTTAAAACTGAGAGCGGCGATCGACGCATGGTGTTCAATAACGTCGGCGGCCCCAGAAACGCTCTAGGGGCCGCCGAACATACGCGTTATGACGCCCCACTCCGCGTCTCCCAGCCGCTCTTATCGCCGAGAACGCAGCGAGATGATGCTGAATGGTTCGTGGGCAGTGATGATCAGCTCGCTCCTAGAAATTCAGGCGCAATGCGAACTGGATCTGCCGGTTGGTTCCAGTGCCAACCGTCCTGGAAACAGTCTGGTTGAATTGCCCGAAGCGCCCTCCAGCGCCCGCCGTTTCCACCGTAAAGGGCATACCAGGTTGCGTCGTGGCGCCTAAACCAGCGCCGAGTGTGGCGATCGGATTCTGGAAATTTGTGTGATTGAAGAGGTTGTAAACTTCCGCGCGAAATTCCAGGTTCAGCGATTCGCGAACCGGGAACCTCTTCGCCACGGTCAAATCGGTCTGCACGTAACCCGGACCATGCAACGCGCCGCGCTGCAGGTTTCCGTACGTCCCAGGCTGGGGGACGGTGAACGCCGCGGGATTCAGCCAGCCATTCGGCAAGAACGGATCCACGCCAGCAATCAGGTCGGGCCGACGAACATTTCGCGAAGCGCCGCCACCCGGAGTATTGATGATGGCCGTGAGGCAATTCACACCAGGGGTGCAGCCGCTGATTTGCGAGGTGGAGATGATGCCAGTGGCCCGATTTAAGTAGACCACATCGGGACGAACAATGCGCATGTCAATGGGTAGACCGGAGCGCACGCTGACGATGGTGCCCAGTTCCCAATTGCCAAGCACCGCTTGAGCCAAGCCGTTCGCATCGCTGAGATAGTGCTTGCCCTTGCCAAACGGCAAGTCGTAAAGGGCGCTCACATTGGCGGAGTGCCGCACATCGAAGAGGTTGTAGCCATTGTCATATTCGAAGTCAAAGGGATTGCCGACGGTAAGAGCTTCCTTGTACCCGGCCGAATTTCCAAAGCTCTTTGACAGGGTGTACTGAGCGCTGAGGGTCAGGCCGGAACTGGAGCGGCGAACCAATTGAGCCTGTAGAGAATTGTAGCTATCGTGGCCGCCGCTGGTCTTGTAGTCGATTTCAGTGTAGGGACGCAAAACAGTGTTTCCGCCCTTATCAATGTCAAACTGACGAACAACAATGGCGCTACCGTTAACGGTGTTGTTGCGAACGGAGACGATTCTATTGGTGATGTTACGCAAGAACAGATTGCGTCCCTGGCTACCGACGTACGCGACTGTGCTCACCAGTTTGGAACCCCACTGTTGTTGCCACGAGGCAGTGTATTGATAAATACGCTCGGGAACCGTAAAGTCCGGGGCATAGGCGCGTACCTGAGCTTGTCGGTTGTTGATGTTCGCCGGATTGGTGAAGAAGGCCGTCAAGTTTTGTGGCGTAGTTGGGCACGTAGGGTCGGTTGTACCGCAGTAACTCCCTCCACTACGGCTCATCCAGACGCGGTCGCTCTCGACCGGCTGAAGCAAAGTTTCGGCCTGTGGAGGGCCGAACAGGATGCCAAATCCAGCGCGCAAAACAGTGTGGTCACCTCCAAATGTTCCCTGTTGTGACGAGAACGGGGACCAGGCAATTGCCACGCGCGGGCCGAAGTTTCCCGCGCTGGACTTGTACCAGTCTCTGGCGCCGCCCGGGCATAGTCCGGGTGCAGTCTGCGGAAGCACGGGCGAGTAGCAGAAGTTCGGGCTGCTCATTACTCCGGTGTTCGTGTCGAATCCGATGTACAGGTTGCGGTCTTCACGCATCGGCGCGAAATATTCGTAGCGCAGGCCGTAATTTAGCGTGAGGTGTGGGCGGATTCTGAATTCATCCTGCGCGTAGCCGATGTAGTATTCCTCTTTCAGGAGGCGGTTACCTGTAGCGCCCGTATTATAAGGGGTGGGGCTGCTCACAGGGCTGAGATAGGCGGTCGACGCGAGAGTATTTTTAAGGAAATTGTTCAGATTTAGGAAGGTATAAGTGCTCCCTCCGATACGATCCGTGTAAAGTCGAAGCGCGCGGACTTCTACTCCGAACTTGAGACTGTGCTTGCCGGCTAGCCATGACAGGCTATCGATAAATGAAAGCGAGTACGGAGTGTAAGGCTGGGCTTGGCCGTTGGACGCGCTATTCGAACGAACCAATCCGCCGGGCGTTGCTACACCCGTATCGGAGCCCTGCCCAACAATTCCAGAGTTGGCCACGTTGCCGGAAATACTGACGGCAATGGCAGAGAGATCGACTCCGGGTATCACTGGCGCCACACCATTGATTCGGGAGAGCGCCTCGTTGAAACCGACCTTGGCTTCGTTGACCAGCGTGCTCCTAAGGTTGCTCTGAAGAGAGAGGACGGCATTTTGCGGGTTCAGGGTCACGAAGAGCTCGCGCCCGGTGACGCCTTCGGGAGAAATCCAATTGCCTTGATCCCGGAACATGCGGGCATACAAAGTGTGCCGCTGGTTTATGCGATAGTCCACGCGGAGGCCACCGGAGTTTTCGTCAACGGTCGAGAGGCCATTCAGGCGGTAGATGTCGAAGGGACTGTTAGGATCCTTGGTTGCCCCTGGCATGATGACCGCGCCCTTGCCGATGAATGCGGGAAGCAACGGCAGAATGCGAGGATCCACCTCGCTGGGGGTCTGACCGTTAACCGCCTGCGTGGCCGCCTTCGGAACCGCTTCAATACTGTTGATTCCGGCGCGTAGACGGTAGCCTTCGTAATAGCCGAAAAAGAAGAGCTTGTCCTTCACGATGGGCCCGCCTAGCGATCCGCCGAACTGGTTGAGGCGGAGCTCCGATTTTTGCACCGGATCAAAGAAATTGCGGGCATCCAGTTTGTCATTCCGAAAATACTCAAACGCCGAGCCATGGAAAGCATTCGAGCCGGACTTGGTGATCAAAGTAATCTGCCCGCCAGAGCCAGTGCCATATTCAGCGGGATAACTGTTGGATTCGATACGGAATTCCTGAATGTTCTCGAGGCTGGCTTGAAGGCGGAAGGGAGTATTGAGCTCGTCATTGAGGACCCCCGGGGCGCCGCTTATGACGTTGCTTCCCTCGATGCCGTCGTAACGAATAGCGTTCTCTTCCCAAGACCGCCCGCTGAGGCGGATCTCGCCAAAGGTACCTGTGCCATTATTCTGCGAGCCAGGCGCCTGCAAAAAGAGTTGCGAAACCTGCCGACCATTCAGGGGAAGCTCGGTAATTTCGCGTTGGTTAACATTGGCGCCCATGCTCGCGGAGCTGGTGTCAATGGCCCCTTCCAGGTTTACGACAACCTCAACACTTTCGTTCACCGACGCCAATTGCAGAGTGAAGTTCCGGTGAATTTCCTGACCGACGCTGAGTTGAACGCTGGTCATTTCCGCAGGAGCAAATCCGTCGGCATTTATACTGATCGTGTAGAAAGAAGGCTTGAGAGCAAGAAGCTGGTAATTTCCTTCATCATTGGTTTCTACAGTGCGTGACTCGCCGATGCGCTCATTCCGGACAATCACCTTAGCGTGGGGAACGGAGGCACTTTTTGTGTCCACAATCTGGCCCACGATTCGGCCTTGATCCATTTGGGCAAAAGAGTCCTCCGGCGTTCCTACCAACAAAAACACAGCACCCGCCAGCATCAGCAGACGGAATAATTTCACTTTCATCACTTCCTCCTCGGAATTTTCAACTCAGGCGATTTCACGTCTTTCTCTCGCCTACCCCTGCACAAGACTTTCCACCAAGGAATGGAGTGGACTTGTTACCCAACTTTGCCGCAGCCCGCCCAGATGATTCCTAGTGCTGCCACTGTTATGAGTTGCGTCCAGTTCATCTAAATGCTTCCTTTGGATTAAAACCACACACCTTACTAATTCGCACCGATTGGTGGTGATGTTTGATGGCAACTGACACGGAATGAAGGAAGCGTAAGGGAGGTATGTTACGAAAATGTTAACGTGGATTGAATATCTCGCGGCGCTATCCCTTCCGTTTTCACAGGCACGAAGCTACGTTGGAATGGTTCAGCGATTCGTGCTACCTCGGCCGCCGCTTCTATCAGCGCTCGGTCCGTTGGCATTGGTTGAGAGGAGAGTTTGGGATGCGGATGTGTTGAGTTTCCCGTTTTTGTTCATCAGCGGGCAGGCCGATCGCGTCCCGACATTCTGGAAGGACCGTTCACCAAGAAGACCGCGAGACGTTCAGCGACCATGGCAGGAGTCAATTGTTCACAACCCTAAGGTCAATTATGCTTGAGCACGGCGGCAAGTATGGCTAAGCCGGACACGAATCACCATACCCACCGAGCCAATTAGGAGTATCCCTATCCGAGCGTGCTACCGCGCAAGCGGTTACAGTTCCATCGCCAGATGCTGCGGAGGCGAGTTCCATGGTGCGTAACCAAAACTATAGATTCTGGCACGCAGTCACTCCATGTATGTCCGGCAGCATTGCTCTCGCATTACCGACCTTTCTCTGCTTCCGACTCCGGCTAGATTTCGGTACGACTACGTGTCTGTATCTGATTATTGTCGTTCTGCTGTCGCTCCAGGGCAGCTACCTTGACGTCATTCGAGAGGTGATCGTCCTCGCTCGCAGCGAGACAGTGCGATACAACATATTAATTCGGACGGAGCTGGCGGCGGATCTTTCCCAGGTCATGGGAGATCGCGTGCAACTGCAGCAGCGGCTGATGAACCTCGTTGTCAAGAGCATCGACGCGATGAAGGACGTGGATGGTACGCGCGAGCTAATTATTAATTCGCGCCGCGCCGAAAATGATAAATTGCTGATCTCCGTCAGCGATACCGGCGTCGGACTAGCCCCGCAGCAGGCGGACCAAATCTTCAATGCGTTCTTTACCACCAAGCTTCATGGAACCGGGATGGGACTGTCCATCAGCCGCTCCATCATTGAATCGCATAGCGGCCGCTTGTGGGCTATCGACGACTCGCCGCGTGGCGCAAGCTTTTGTCTTACTCTACCCACCGACGCCGGGGCACATAAATGACGTCCGCAAGCGCTCCCACGGTGTTCGTTGTTGATGACGATGCCGATGTGCGTGCATCCATCCAAGGACTGCTGAAGTCGGTGGGCTTGCGGTCCGAGTCTTTCGGGACGCCGCAAGAGTTCCTACGCAGCAAGCGGCCAGACGGGCCGAGTTGCCTTGTTCTGGACGTGAGACTTCCAGGAGTCAATGGCCTGGACTTTCAGCGCGAGTTGGCTGACGTGGGGGTCCAAATTCCCATCATCTTCATCACCGGTTATGGAGATATTCCGATGACGGTGAAGGCCATGAAATCGGGTGCGGTCGAGTTCCTGACCAAGCCCTTCCGGGATCAGGACTTGCTGGATGCGATCCACCAGGGTTTGGACCGCGACCGGTTGGCGCGCCAACAGCAGAGTGAGCTTGCCGAGTTGCGAAAACGCTACGAGACGCTGACCACGCGCGAGCGCGAGGTCATGAGCCTGGTGGTTTCGGGCATGCTCAACAAGCAAATAGCTTCTGAGCTCGGGACCAGCGAAATCACGGTGAAGATCCATCGCGGTCACGCGATGAGGAAAATGCAGGCTGAATCATTGGCCGAATTGGTTAGAATGGCGGCTAAGCTTGAGCTTCCGCCCGCCAAGAAGTAGTCTAACGCCACAATTGTTACGGGACAGTTTGCCAGTTGGCAGTCCTCCTGTATAACTGACGCCTTCTCAAGTACCCCTCTAAAGTTGTAGCTTCGTCTCTGGTCGCGGCGGTATTAGAACTGCTATACCAAAGCATAATTGCGCCGCTTTGGCGACGCTGCTAGGTTCCTATTATGGTCATTCAGGGAAAGACGAAATTAGTCGCTATCGTCGATGATGATGATTTAGTGCGCAACGCACTGCAGGGCCTGCTGAAAGCAGTTGGCCTTCCGGCACAAGCGTTTGCGTCGGCCGAGGAATTCCTGCAATCCGGTCAACAGCACCAGATTGCATGTCTGATCGCGGACATCCGTATGCCGGGAATGTCCGGTTTGGAACTGCAGGCGCAGCTGAACGCCGACCGTTGCAGGATTCCGATCATCTTCATCACGGCACATGGCGACGTAAAAATGCGGATGCAAGCTTTGAGAGCAGGCGCGGTGGAGTTTCTGGCAAAACCGTTCGACGACGAAGCCCTGCTCGAGAGCGTTCGGGCGGCTCTGGCGAGCTGAGCCCGTAACGGACGCGTGTATCCTGGTGCGCCAGGAGGTTCTCGGTGGGAACTTTCGACAGATTCGGGTCCAGTGACCAGGACCGTAATCAGCGCCGATTCGAGCAAGTGATAGGTAAGAGTCCTGCGCTGGAAGTGGTGCTCGAACAAGTCGAACGCGTCGCGTCTACGGATTCCACCGTTCTTATCCAGGGAGAAACCGGCACCGGCAAGGAGCTGATCGCGCGGGCGATCCACAACATCAGCTCGCGGTGCGGACGCCCGTTCATAAAACTGAATTGCGCTGCGATTCCGTTCGATCTACTGGAAAGCGAGCTATTTGGCCATGAGAAGGGCGCTTTTACAGGCGCTATTGCGCAGAAGGTCGGTCGTTTCGAAATGGCCGACAAAGGGACGCTCTTCCTGGATGAGGTGGGCGATATTCAGTTGGCACTGCAGCCCAAACTCCTGCGTGTACTGCAGGAACAGGAGTTCGAGCGATTGGGCAGCACTCGGACTCACAAGGTGGACGTTCGCCTCGTAGTGGCCACCCACCGAGATTTGGCGGGCATGGTGAAACGGAGCGAATTTCGCAGCGATCTCTATTACCGTATGAATGTGTTCCCTGTCCTGCTACCACCATTGCGAGCGCGCAGCGAAGACATTCCGGCCCTGGTGGCACATTTTGTTGAGATTTTTGGCCGCCGGATGGGTAAGCCAATCGAACACATTCCTGCGGAAACGATGTCTGCACTCAGCTCGTACCAGTGGCCCGGAAACATCCGCGAGCTACAGAACCTGATCGAACGTGCTGTGATTCTTTCGAACGATGGAGTGCTTCCCAATCCTTTGCTTACAGTAGGGACACAGGGAGTCACGGTTTCTCCGCTGCAAACTACTCTGCGGGACTCCGAACGCAATCTGATTCTGCGCACGCTGGAGGCAGTGGGTTGGGTGATCGGCGGCGCGAACGGTGCGGCCGTCAAGCTGGGCCTTAAGCGCACCACCCTAATCGCAAAGATGCAGAAGCTGGGAATCTCACGACCCGTGCGGCAACACAATGTGGATTTGGTCGGCGCAGAGTCCCAGCGCTCGGAATCACTGCGGAGAATAATGTAGTAGTGCGTCAGGACCGAAACTCGGGTCAGATGCCGTATTTCCCCGGGATGGCAAAGACTCTTGTTCTCAGCACCGTCGGACGGTCCAGTCTATCGTGCGATGAGCGGCGAACCTTCCGAAGTGACCATGATGGCAGGTGCTTCTACAAATTCTCCCGTGCTCGCAAGAGCGGAGCGCATCGCTGCGGACGGGTCGAAGCGGCGAGTCGGTATCGCCACATCCTCGCCTTCGCGAGTGAACGTCAGGCGTTCCTGGCTGTGATCCCAATCGATGCAGATCAGATCGCCAAGATGTACTTGATCCGTGGCAAGGAGATTAGCAAGAGGATGGACAACATGGCGATCAATGGCCCGCTTGAGATGCCGCGCACCATAGCGCTGGTCCGTACCTTCATGAAGTAAGAATTCCCGCGCCGGATCCGTTACCTGAAAAAGAAATTGTTCTTTAGCAGTTTCCAATACTCGCTGCTGGACTTCGCCCAGCTCGATCTCCAGAACTTGTTCCAAATGATCCCTCCGCAAAGGGTGAAAAACGACTACCTTATCCAAGCGGTTCATGAATTCTGGCGAAAATTTGCGACGTGCAGCTTCTATGGCTGTACGCTCCACCTTCAGGTCTAATCCTGTAACTTGCATATCGTTTGGCTGCACGAAGCCCATCCCGCCGCTCATGAGTTCCGTAATTTCGCCCCCACCCAGGTTGGAGGTTAGAAAGATAACTGTCCGGGACAGATCTACACAGCGATTGTCGCCCAAAGTCAAAGTCGCTTTGTCCAACATTCCCAATAGAAGCTGCCATAGAGCATCGGAAGCCTTTTCGATCTCGTCGAACAGCAGGAACGACAGCTTCACCTTATTCGTGTAGCTCTGTGCCAGGGCTTCCTGGGTGATCAGAGGATGTGTCTCACGATGACCCAAATAGCCCGGAGGTGATCCGATCAGCTTGGCAATTTCGTGGGAATGCTGAAATTCGGCGCAGTCCACCTTAATTATCGCGCGCGCATTCCCGAAGAGAATTTCCGCGGCTGCTTCGACAATGCGAGTTTTACCCGATCCGGTAGGTCCCAAGAACAACAGGTTGCCGACTGGCCGTCCTTGCGAGTTCAGTCCGGCGCAAAAGACCTGATATAGGTCTACCAGCGCCTGAACTCCTTCTTCCTGTCCGACGATCTTGGCCCGCATGGAACCGTGGAAGTCACGTGTATCGTTGCTGCGGATTGTCGGATCCAATTGCTGTCTGGCGGCAGTTCTCATTCGATGTTCCTTGCGTCCAGCTCCTCCCGAGCGAGACGCAGCCCTTAATGCACGGGGAATGCCAATCCTTAAACGATGTGAGCGGATTTGAAAACAGCGCCAGGCGGTTTATATAGGGACAATCCCTCGGGCAGCGTTGCCGTGGTTACGAAGTTACCCCGGATCTTGCGTCACCATTTCGACGCGAGTCATTAACGCGCCACTTGAGACATGTTAATTAAGCGCATCTTGCGGAACGCCAAAGTCTCACACCCCTTCGGATTCTATTTGCTTTCGATAGGTATATGAAAATAGGGCACGTTAAGACCTCGTCCCACGACGACGACGAACGTTCAAGTATCTCCACCACCCGCTTGCAGTGGAACGATACATGCATTCAGGGATCGGCGGAACTGGTTGCTTGAGCCAGATCAGGTCCCAGGCATCTTGTCAGGATTTAAAACCGCACGAGGTAATTATGTGGATTGTTAGAGTCGCACTGAGACGGCCATACACGTTCGTAGTGTTAGCTATTCTGATTTTGATCCTAGGAACGCTCTCGATTTTTCGCACCCCAACGGACATTTTTCCAAACATTAACATTCCTGTCGTGAGCATCATTTGGAACTACGTAGGGCTCTCACCAACAGAGATGTCCAACCGGATCATCACTCTTCAAGAGCGTAACTTAACGACAATCGTGAGTGATATTGAGCATCTCGAGTCACAGTCATTAAATGGCGTCGCTGTCATAAAAGTGTTTTTCCATCCGGGCGTCAATATCAGTATGGCGATTGCGCAGATTGCAGGCCAATCCCAAACGCAACTCAAGCAGTTGCCAGCAGGCACGACGCCGCCGCTGATCATCACGTACAGCGCTTCCAGCGTGCCCATTCTCCAGTTGGCTCTCTCCGGCCCTACGCTTTCGGAGCAACAGTTGAATGACCTTGGTCTGAATTTTCTCCGGCCCCAGCTCACTTCTGTGCCGGGCACGGCTATTCCATATCCCTATGGCGGGAAACAGCGCCAGGTTCAAGTAGATTTGAACACTGCAGCATTGCAGTCGAAAGGCCTGTCTCCTCTTGACGTAGTGAATGCCATCAGCGCTCAGAACCTCATTCTCCCGTCCGGAACGGCCAAGATCGGAAAATTCGAATATAACGTGGACATGAATGGGAGCCCCACGACAATCGCAGGGCTGAATGACCTTCCGATCAAAGCTGTCGGAGGTACGACGATTTACATTCGCGACGTCGCCTTCGTTCGCGATGGATTCCCCCCGCAGACTAACATCGTTCGCGTCGACGGGCGGCGATCGACCCTAATGACGATTCAGAAGATCGGGAACGCATCTACTTTGGACATCATCTCTGCGATCAAGCAGCGCTTGCCAAGCATCAAGGCGACGCTTCCGCCGGACCTTCAAATTCGGCCCCTTGGCGATCAATCTATTTTCGTCCGCGGCGCTATTTCCGGAGTTTTGCGCGAGGCACTGATCGCGGCCTGCCTTACGGGTGTCATGATTCTTCTGTTTCTTGGAAGTTGGCGCAGTACGCTCATTATCGCTATTTCGATTCCTCTGTCAATTTTGACTTCAATCATTCTTCTCAGCTTTTTGGGAGAGACCATCAATATCATGACTCTTGGCGGTCTGGCGCTGGCTGTCGGCATCCTGGTGGACGATGCGACGGTCACCATCGAAAACATTCACGGCTTTCTTGCTAAAGGCAAGGAGACGGAAGAAGCGATTCTTGCAGGGGCGGAGCAGATCGCAGTGCCAGCGCTGGTTTCAACACTCAGCATCTGCATCGTCTTTGTGCCTATGTTTTTGCTCACCGGGGTCGCTCGTTATCTCTTTGTGCCTTTGGCGGAGGCGGTCGTATTCGCGATGCTGGCTTCTTACCTCCTGTCGCGCACTCTCGTACCAACCATGGCCAAATATCTTCTCAAAGCTCATGCTGGAGAACACTCAAACGGATCTGCACCGAGCAAGAATCCTCTAGTGCGGTTTCAAGCGTGGTTTGAACGCGGCTTTGAGAGGATTCGGGCCGGGTATCGCGGAATGCTCGAAGCCTGTGTCCATCGCCGCCGTGTTTTTGCCGGTTGCTTTCTCGCTGCGTGCGCACTTTCCTTTGGGCTCTACCCGTGGCTGGGACAAGATTTCTTCCCGTCTGTGGATAGTGGCGAATTCACACTGCATCTCCGTGCCCCGACCGGCATGCGCATTGAAGAGACGGCCGCCTTGTGTGACCGCGTAGAAGCCGAGATTCGAAACCAAATACCACCTGCCGAGTTTGCCGGGGTGATCGACAACATCGGATTACCTTATAGCGGAATCAATCTTTCCTACAGCAGTTCGGCGCCAATCGGAACGGGAGATGCGGACATCATGGTCGCGCTCGCCCCGAAGCATCAACCAACAGCAGGTTATGTGCATGACTTAAGGTTGAAGCTGGCACGGGATTTTCCTGGAGTTACTTTCTATTTCCTACCTTCAGATATGGTGACTCAAATCTTGAACTTTGGTTTGCCTGCCCCGATCGATATTCAAGTTATCGGAAATAATCTGCAGGCCAACCGACAATTCGCGGACAAGCTCCTGGAGAGGGTGAAGTACGTTTCGGGGACATCGGATCTCCGCATTCAGCAAACCTTTGACCAGCCGAAGTTTCATATTGATGTGGATCGGACGAAGGCCCGAGAAATCGGTTTCACGCAGCGAGAAGTTGCGAGCAATCTCTTGATAACGCTGAGCGGGAGCTTCCAGACTGCACCGACCTTCTTTCTGGACCCGAAGAATAGCGTGAGTTATCAGATCGCGACGCAAACACCGCAGTACCGGGTTCAATCATTGCAGGATCTGGAGAACATTCCGGTCACTGGCACGGGCACCGCACCGCCCTCCATACTTGCGAGTCTTTCCTCGTTCAGCCGCAATTCCGAGTTGAGCGTGGTTTCTCATTACAATGTTGCTCCGGTCATCGATATATTCGGCGCCGTTCAGGGCCGTGACCTCGGAGCCGTTTCGCGGGATATCTCCTCGATTCTGAACAGTAGCCAGAAAGAGCTTCCCCGCGGCTCGCAGATCATAGTACGTGGCCAGATCCAGACGATGCGGTCATCTTTCGTGGGTTTGTTGACAGGGCTCGCATTTGCCATCGCCCTGGTTTACCTCCTCATTGTCGTGAATTTTCAATCGTGGCTCGACCCATTCATTATTCTGATGGCGCTTCCAGCAGCACTTGCGGGAATTGTGTGGCTCTTGTTTGTGACCGGCACGACGGTCAGCGTGCCCGCACTTACAGGGTCGATTATGTGCGTCGGAGTGGCAACGGCGAACAGCATCCTGGTAGTTAGCTTCGCGAAAGAACAATTGGCTGCAGGACACTCTGCGGCGGAAGCGGCCGTGCAGGCAGGATTTGCGCGATTCCGACCGGTACTAATGACAGCTCTGGCAATGATCATCGGAATGCTCCCAATGGCGATCGGGATGGGAGAAGGAGGCGAACAGAATGCACCGCTAGGCCGCGCCGTCATTGGCGGACTGCTCTTCGCCACGGTGTCTACACTGTTCTTCGTTCCAACGGTGTTCAGTATGATCCATAGCCTCCGTCATCGCCCGGCCGAGACCGGAATTCAACAATAGAGCTCTTTAGGAGCAAAGAGGATACCAATGCCGTCAAAAACAGAAACAGAAGCTGTCGCGAACGGGTCGCAAATTCAAAGCGCGTTCAGCGGGAAACATCCCGTGAGACTTCGCTGGCTCGTCGCCGCTATAGTTTTTCTTGCGGTCGGAGGGATTTTGGTATCCGGCATTCTTCGGCGTGTCCGGGCGCGCGCCATCGTGAACGCCGAAACTGCGGCTATGGCCGTGCCCTCGGTCAACGTCGTTTCTCCCCAGCGTTCCGCGCCATCGCACGAGCTTGTGTTGCCGGGTAACGTACAACCCTACATGACGGCTCCGATCTTTTCTCGTACCAATGGTTATCTGAAGCGGTGGTATGTCGACATTGGAGCGCGCGTGAAGAAGGGCCAGCTTCTCGCTGAGATCGACACACCAGAAGTTGACCAGCAGTTGCAACAGTCGCGTAGCAATCTGGCCACAACCGAGGCCAATCTCAAGCTCGCAGAGATTACCAAAAACCGCTACCAGGGACTGTTGAAGACCAATGCAGTAGCTCAACAGGATGTAGACAATGCCGTGGGAACTTACAATGCAAATCAAGCCACCGTTGGAGCGATGCGAGCCAACGTGAGGCAACTAGAAACACTGCAGTCCTTCGAGAAAATCTATGCTCCGTTCGACGGCATTGTTACTGTGCGTAACATCGATGTCGGCGACCTCATCAATTCCGGTAGCGCCCTAGGCACAAGAACCGACCTCTTCCATATCGCGCAGCCCGCGAAATTGCGAGTGTATGTCTATGTGCCCCAAGAGTATTCACAAGCTGCCACGCCAGGGCTGACGGCAGAGCTGACACTCGCTGAGTTTCCCGGGCAGCGCTTCGCCGGGAAGCTGATACGTAGCGCCAATGCAATCAACTACGCAACCCGCACCTTGCAGGTGGAAGTTGACGTGGACAATCCTACTGGCCAGTTACTCTCCGGCTCATATGCCGAAGTCCATTTGAAGCTGCCGGGGCTCGCCTCCACTTACCTTTTGCCGGTAGACACTCTGTTGTTTCGATCGGAAGGTCTGCAGGTGGCGGTTGTGAAAGACGGCAAAGTGGTGCTCACACAAGTGACGCCTGGTCACGATTTCGGGAATCAGATCGAGATCGTAACGGGCCTGAATGGCGATGAATCGGTCATTCAGAATCCACCGGATTCCGTTCTCACCGGACAACAAGTACAGATCGCAAAGACTGCACCTGGGAATAACACAGGAGGGGGGCAGTGAGTTTACTTCAAAACCCCAATTCAGGGACTCGACATTGGAAGCGAGCACAGGTCTGCGTCGGTCTCGCCAGCGCGCTCTCAATTGTGGGTTGTGCCGTGGGGCCAAAATATCAGCGCCCGGCCGCTGAAATTCCTCCAACTTATAAAGAGGTTGGGAATTGGAAGCCTGCCCAGCCGAACGAGCAGAATCTAGGTGGAAACTGGTGGGAGATGTTTCAGGATCCCGAGTTGAACGCGCTCGAGCAAAAAGTAAATGTCTCAAACCAGAACCTAAAGGTGGCGCAGGCCCAATATACGCAGGCTCGCGCCCTTCTCCGCTACCACCGGGCCGATTATTTTCCGACCGTGAACGCGCTGGGGTCCGCAACCCGCACCAAGGTATCCGCCAATCGCACGCCCCGCAGTCCGTTCTCCAGTGGCGTCACCTATAACGATTTTCAATTACCCTTCGAATTGTCGTATCAGGTCGACGTCTGGGGACGCGTGCGCCGTACAGTCGAGTCTTATCGCGAGCAGGCCCAAGCCAGCGCAGCCGATCTGGCAACCGTGAACCTGTCTATGCACGCGCAACTTGCTTTGTATTACTTCTTGGCTCGCAGTCTTGACGCCGAGGAACACCTACTGAACTCGACCGTGGCACAGTATCAGCAGGCTTTTGACTTGACGGAGACTAGGTTTCAAGGAGGAATCGCTTCCGAGTTGGAGGTCCAACAGGCCAAAACGCAACTTGAGACCACTCGTGCGCAAGCCACCGACGTCGGCGTGCTCCGCGCGCAATACGAGCATGCGGTTGCAACTCTAATCGGCACACCTGCATCCTCCTTTAGTCTTCCTCCGCTGCCGCTGACCGCGCCGCCTCCTCCAATTCCAACCGGCGTGCCCTCAGAGCTGCTCGAGCGCCGACCCGACATTGCAGGTGCTGAGCGACGCATGGCAGCCGCTAACGCGCAGGTTGGAGTGGCCAAGTCCGCCTACTATCCTCTTATTAACTTGGCAGCTCTTGGAGGTTTTGAGAGTGGCTCGATCACGACGTTGCTGTCCGGCCCCAGCGTTCTCTGGTCAGTTGGGCCGTCCGCAATAGTGACGCTTTTCGATGTAGGGCGACGCCGAGCGTACTCAGACCAGGCTATCGCTGCCTACGATCAATCGGTGGCTTCGTATCGCGAGACCGTACTTACTGGTTTTCAACAGGTAGAAGACAATGTAGCCGCACTGCGAATACTGGAGAAAGAAGCTCAGACTCAGGATCAGGCTGTGATTGCAGCTCAGAAATACCTGGAACTTGCTACGACACGTTACAAGGGCGGAGTGACTAGCTATTTGGAAGTGATCACGGCTCAGAGCGCAGCTCTCGCCAATAAGGTCACTGCGGTTAATATTCTCGGCCGTCGTATGGTGAACGCTGTGCTGCTTGTCCAGGCTTTGGGCGGTGGGTGGGATAGCTCCAGCCTGCCTCAACATCCCGAGTGTTGCGGGAAACTCACCAGCAGTTCCGGTCGCAACTGATCGCATCGGAACATTCTACTTATATAGGGTCAGTCACGGCAATCGGAACATACTGGTCTTACTTCATCGGATTATATTCTGAGCTGAAATGTCATTTGTCCAGTCATTCGAATAGGATCTTGGCCATCATTCCCTTATCTTCATGATTGAGGATATGGCAGTGGAAGAGGGACATACCTTTGATGATGGGATTAGTAAAGTCCATAATGACGTCAACTGACCCGCCGAATGGCACGTTTACGGTGTCCAACCATACGGAGTGCTCCAGGGGCACTCCATTTTCGGCATAAACGAGGAAATGTACTTGGTGGATATGCATGGGATGCAATTCTGCCGTTTTGTTGAGAACGCGCCAGTGCTGGTAGGTCCCCACGCGCGCACTCGTCATGGGAGCGGATTCCGGTTCGTACTTTTGATTGTTGATATAGAAACCATTCTTGTCTTCAGTAAAGGACATGACGAAATCGGGTTCTGAAGCTTCGAAAGCTCGCAGATCAATCTGCTTATATTCCGGCTGCCTGAGATCGACATTGATCTTTTGCTTTACGGGTGGTGCCGAAGAAGGAGGCCTAACATCGGCGAGCACCATAGCTGGGTCCGGATCACCGTCTGGCCCAGTATTTACACAGCGTGTTCGAAGAGTCGCGTGGGCATTTGCGGCTGGACCGGTGACAACCGCTTCCAGACGCCCGGCTGGAGGCACTAACGCGTGTTCCACAATCTTTATGGGATTCTTGGGGTCATGGTAAGCGAGAGGCAAGCCATCCAGCGCAACGACTTCGAATTTCTCGCCATCAAGTTGAAGATCGATGTAGCGGTCGGCGGAGGCGTTGACAATGCGCCAGAACTGGCGCTCGCCCGGGTAAATGCCAATTGTCGGACGAATTTCAGCGTTCACACTGAAAATTCGATCTGTTTCATCAGGCTTGTTTCCGCACGAGGAAGCTTGCGCTTCAACGCGACGCAAAAAGACGCTGGCATCGCGAGCATGTTCGATGGAATCGCCACGTACGAGGAGCACCTGCTCGCGTAAATTGCGTAGTTCGGGGACATAGCGGTCCATCCCTTCGATGACAATGGCACCGGACATGCCGTCGAGTGCCTGGCGGTGACTCTCACCATGCGGATGTGTGTGATACCAGAAGAGCCCGGGAGGATGATCTGGGGGAATCTGGACGACATAGTGGAGCGTGTCGCCTGGCATGGCCATCATGTCGATAACATTGTCCTGCGGGGCCTGTGGTGAAATCTCTAGACCATGAAAATGGAGATTTGTCATGTCCCTGCAGGGAGAAACGGCGCAGCTTCCTGTGGAGTGAACGGGCAGGTCGTTCACATAATCGATCTTGAGCGTATCGCCGGGAAAAACGCGGATCACTGGAGCAATACTCTTGCCGTTATAGGAGAAAGCATCCCGGCCATCGGCACTGAGGGCCGCGTGAAGCGTAAAAAAAGCGACGCGACTCTGCGACCGGACGTCGGGAGGCGAGGGGACGGGGACTTGGCCGTCTCCAGCGACGCCGCTCACCGTGAAACAAAGAGCGGCAACACAACTCCAATACCGAATACTCATAGCAAAACTACCTTCTCCTTGTTTCCTCGAACGCTCTTAGAGCAAACCATGGAAGCCCGGAAAATGCCATTTGGCGCAGAAGACTACGCCACACGGCGGATTTGCCGGGCCGACTGGATGGCGAATATTTTCGTGAAGAATGGCGCCGTTGCGGCGGAGTCGCTCTTCGACAAGGACCAGCCGCTTACTTCTTTGATGGGCGATCCCAACACCGTGTTGATCGAGTAGCCAGCGGACTCGTGAACTCTTAATGGTGCCGTCGATGTTGATGATTTCCAGCATGTTGTCGTTTTGTCCTTTTTCGTCGGTTGTTCTGTGATGGCTCCTTAATGGGCACAAAGTCTTTATCCGAAGAGTCCGCTCGAAGAGAGTGGGAGATTTCGGATACGTTTGCCTGTGGCGGCGTAGATTGCATTGCAGAGTGCGGCGACGAAGGGCGGCACGCCTGGCTCGCCTACACCGGCGGGTGGAGCAGTGCTATCTACTATGTAGACGTTCGTATGATGTGGAGCCTCGTCGAAACGGGCTACCGGATAGTCGTTGAAATTGGACTGTTCAATGACGCCATTTTTTGCCGTAATTTCTCCACTGCGCACGATGCTCGTCCCGAAGACAGCAGCGCCTTCGAACTGTGCGCGGGTGATTTCGGGATTGACGACCAAGCCCGCGTCCAGCGCGGTATCGACGCGCGGAATACGAATTTCTCCCTTGTCGTTCACTTCAACTTCGACGACGGTCGCCACATAGGTCAAGAAACTGCGGTGTGCGGCGATACCAAGACCGTGGCCTTTTACGCTCTTCTTCTTTGCCCAGCCGGATTTTTCGGCGACGAGTTCAGTGACGTGCCGGAGCCGTCCGGTTTCCCAAGGGTAGGCGTCGTAGGAAGCGCCGTAATTGGGATACTCGACATTCTTGAAATCGAGAGTGCGCGGTTGACCAATGAGATCCAGCAGGTATTCGAGCGGATCGCGATAGGCGCGATGCGCGAGTTCATCCGTAAAGCTCTGAACTCCGAAGCCATGATAAATATTCGCGACGGAGCGCAGCCAACCGATGCGCACGTGTGCCTTGGCCGGCCCGTTCTCAATACTAATGTTTGGAAGGTCGTACGGCATGTCGGTCCAGCCCTGGGCGAGGTGCGGAGGGTCGCCGTAGACCTCGTTCACATTAAAAATAGACGTGATGGGAGGAAAGACCGATCTCTGGAGCCACGCAGTTGGTTTCCCTTTCGCATCTAAAGCGGCTTTGAAATACATGGCAGCGACGGCGTTGTAGTAGTCGAACTTGATGTCATCTTCACGAGTCCATACGACTTTCACGGGGCGGCCCACTTTTTTGGAGAGCACGGCCGCTTCGGCGACATAATCCGGCTTGGACTTTCTTCCGAAGCCGCCGCCGAGGAGAGTAACGTTGCAGATGACATTTTCTTTGGGAATGCCCAGTTCACTGGAAATAATTGCCTGCACGGCCTGAGGATTCTGTGTTGGCGCCCAAGCGGTCACTTTCCCTTCCTTAAATTCCGCAAGAGCAACCACGGGCTCCATGGGCGCATGGGCCAGCAAAGGAACATAGTATTCGGCTTCGAATACATTGGAGACGGACGCATCGGCTAACGCGGAATTCGCATTGCCGATGCTGCGAATGACTTTGGCGGGCTTACGGGCCGTTTCCTGGAGTTCTCTCTTGTATTCGCTGGAGTCGTAAGACTCATTCGGGCCATTTTCCCAGTCGATTTTCAGTCTCTTGCGACCTTGGAAGGCCGCCCAGGTGTTGTCCGCCAGAACGGCAATCCCACCGAGCGGCTGGAACGCCGCTGGCGGCTTGAACGGATCGATGAGCAAAGTTTGGTGCACGCCCGGAACTTTTAGGGCTTCCTGATCGTTGTAGGACTTTACTTTTCCGCCGAAGACAGGCGAGTGTTCGATGGAGGCGTAAACCATACCGTCGAGACGCGCATCCATTCCGTAGATCGCTCTTCCGGTACAGAGATTCTTAAGGTCGTAGCTGGTCTTACCCTTGCCGATGTATCGCCAGTCCGCCGGTTTCTTAAGCTGGAGTTGATCTTTCTTGGGCACGTCGAGTTTTGCGGCAGCTGAAACGAGCTCGCCGTAGTCCAATTTGCGGCCGCTTTTCCCGTGGACGACTGTGTGAGGTTCGGTGGAGCACTCTGACGCAGGTACATTCCATTGTTTTGCGGCAGTCTGGACCAACATCCAACGCGCGGATGCTCCACATTCGCGCATGGTTTCAAAAAAACTGCGGATGGAATGGGAGCCGTCGGTGTTCTGATCTCCGTATCTACTATCACCGATCGCCTGATCAATTTTCACGCGTTTCCAGTCGGCGTCGAGCTCATCGGCCGCAACCAATGGAAGAGAGGTGCGAATGGCAGTGCCCATCTCCGAACGATGTGCGACGATGTGGACTGTTCCATCCGTTTCAATTCCCACAAAGACATTTGGATGAAGTGTTGCCCGGTCCACGTCGCTTTGACCGTCCACTGGCCCTCGATGCTTCAGCTTCGGCGGGATGTATCGCACGGCTAGAATAAGCGCTCCCGTCCCCACAATTCCTTTGAGAAACCCGCGCCGGCTTACGTTTTCGATTTGACTCATAGGATTTTTCCCGATGCCAACTTCATTGCCGCGCGAATCCGTTGATAGGTTCCGCACCGGCAAATGTTGCCGGCCATGACCTCATCGATTTCCTGATCCGTGGGATGATGTCCTCGATCGTTCGAATCTTGTTATCCACCACCGCGCTGACGGGAGTTATGCAAGAGCGAATCGCTTCCTTCACCATTCTTGTGGACGGTGCAGGCGCCACAGAGGGCCATGCCACAACCGAACTTTGTCCCGGTGAGCCCCCCGAGACGTCGCGGAGATACCAGAGAAGAGGCATGTTCGGGTCGCCATGGAATGTACGATCGATGCCATTCACGTTTAACTGGACCCATGAAGGGTCGGCCCACCCGCCTTTCAAGGGAGCATTTTAAATTCCACGAGAGTGTGTCAGGTCTGTCGAAGTAAGCCTTTTCCCTGCAAGTATTTGTCGCACACAGGAGTGCAGTTTTCGCATGGCTGTGCCTTCATTTTGGCGACAGTGTCGAAGCGTCGACATGATCTTCTCTCCTCCCGCGAAGCATCAACCTGACATGGACTGGCCCGAAGGCTTCTCCGCAGAAAGTTGTTCCATGAATTTCATCACAACCGAAAAGTCCTCTTCGCCATACGCGTCTCGGGCGTCGGAGTTGATTTGAAACGCAGCTGATGTTGCGGGCATGACCGCATGAACGTCTCCTGCCAATTGAAGAATCAGTCGAAAGTCCTTGTTCATCAATGGGATCGGGAATTGAGGGCCGTAATCGCCGCGGACCGCTCTGGAAAGTTTGCCTGTATGAGCCGGGGCGATGACCGATGTTTGGGATAGTACCTGCAGGAGCACACCGCGACTCAGCCCAGCTTTTTCCCCTAACGCGGTGGCTTCCGCAATTGCCTGCATTCCAATGCCGAGGATGGCGTTTACAACCAGCTTCATGGTTGTGCCGGCGCCACTGGGTCCCAGGTGAAAATACTTACCCGCTATCGCTTGAAAGATTGGTAGAGCAGCGTGAAAGACCTCCGGGTTTCCTCCGGCAAGCAGCGTGAGCGTGCCTAGTTCTGCGGCGGGCGTGCTTCCTGAAATGGCAACGTCCAGCACCTGCACACCGACCTCGGAAGCTTTGTGACCTAGTTCGCGCGAAGTAGCAGGCAAGACTGTACTCATTTCGAGGACAACCAATCCTACTTTGGCGTTTGCCAGAACACCCATGGGGCCGTAATAAATGTCCCGAACCGCTTGATCATCGGTGAGACAAGAAAGGGCGACGTGAACAGACCTCGCCAGTTCGGCAACTGTTTCGAACGGCGGGGCCCCTTTCGATTTGAGTTTGTCTCTCTTCGACCGGTCTCTGTCAAACACGGAAACCGCGAAACCTGCCGCCAACAATCGTGCGGCGACGCGGCTGCCCATGTTGCCAAGGCCTATGAACGCAAGTTTGGTGGTACTTCGTTCGAACGAGTTCATGCTTACCTCTAAATGCCTTCGGAAACAGTGCTGGCGCGAAGAGAAGTGCACGGCAAATTCCATCTTCACTGGGTGAACCGTTTCCCTAGGTTCTTTCGCGCGAGCAACTTGGCGGTTCAGTGGAAAGTCAAATCTTTGAATCGCGATGTGTTAGCGACACTAGTGGCATAGGGACGACACCCGAGGTGCAGGCTCACAACATCCAGTTCCGATATCTCCTCTATTTTGTTCATTTCCCAGAACATGTGTTTCTGCTTCATCCCTCGACCGAAATGGAATCCAGCTTGCTGTTTGTGTCGTCAACAAGCTTTTGTGAGGACAGTACCTCGGCCGCCGACGGTTTAACGGCTGGAGGCGTGGGCATCAGCGTGGAAGAAGGTCATCATTAAGAGAAATTTTGGAGGTCAATTGTGAATAAGAAAGAGCTTTCTGCAAGCGTGGCTGGAGATGTTTCCCTCGGCGGGGAAGTTTCTGTGCATGGTTTCGGCTTCGGGGCGATGCGCCTTAGCGGCGAAGGCATTTGGGGTCCACCCAAAGATCGCAAAGGGGCGTTAGCGGTTCTTCGCCGAGCCGTGGAGCTTGACATTAATTTCATTGATACTGCGGATTCCTACGGCCCACATGTAAACGAGGAACTGATCGCGGAAGCGTTGTTTCCGTACCCGGCTGGCCTTGTAATTGCCACCAAGGGAGGCTGGAACCGTCCCGGACCGAATCAGTGGACCCACGATGCGAGTCCGTCGCACCTTCGCAAGGCAGTTGAGGGAAGCCTCAAGAGACTGCGCCTGGACCGCATCGACGTTTATCAACTTCATATGCCCGACCCCGTTGTCTCGTTCGAAGCATCGGTGGAGACTCTGGCTCAAATGCGAAACGAAGGCAAGATCCGGCTGGTCGCGTTGTCCAACGTTACACAAGAGCACATCGAGCGAGCGAGCAAAATTGTCCCTATCGTCAGTGTGCAGAACCGCTATAGTTTTGCCGACCGCGAATGGGACTACCTGGTGGACTTTTGTGACCGCAATGGAATTGCCTTTATTCCATGGTTCCCATTGGGAGCAGGCAAAGTTGCCGGCGAAGTGCTGAACCGAATCGCGCAGACACACGATGCCAGCCCCATGCAGGTGGCGTTAGCTTGGCTTCTGCGGCGATCTCCTATCATGCTGCCCATTCCAGGAACTTCCTCGATCGAACATCTCGAGCAGAACGTTGCGGCTGCTTCCCTGCGCTTATCTGAAGAAGAATACGACTCCCTAGCTGAGGTTCCCGAGTTGGTGGGATCGCGGTGAAGAATTTGTCTCGCGAGAATGCCACTTGTTTCTGGTAACAAGTATTCTTCGACGGCTCGAGCCCCGTCGCCGCATAAGACCGACTGGATCTCAACGCGAGCAGCAGTTTTCACGAGAGCAAGCCGAACGAAGCAAACGCTGTGATGGAAGCGCAGCCCAAGGCCACTCCCAATATGCCGCCTGCCAAAACATCACTGAGAAAGTGCATGCCTAGAACGATGCGCGAGACGCCAATGCTTACCGAGAGCAAAAGAAGTGGGGCACTCAGCAATGGATAAAAATAGATAAGCACAATGGAGATCGAGAACGCGGTCATGGTATGGCCGGACGGAAAGGAGAACTTGTCCGGCGGCAAAACCTGGGACCAGCAGTGCGGCTCAAGCTGGCAGGGGCGAGGACGTTGGCTTAGCATCTTAAGGATTTTGAAGACGAAAATACTTGCGATGGCGGCCACCCCGGCCGCTCCTACTGCTGAAAACCGCTGCGGCCCGCCATACGCCGCAAGGATTATGCCCAGTGCGTACCACAGCCAACCGTCACCCATGCGAGTAAGGCTGAGTATTAAAAAACGGATCCAGCGCGGGGCGTTCCAATGATTCATGCGCTGCATCAAGCGCTTATCGCGGCGATCGATGTACCCCCAGAGGGTGCGTGCAATGGTCATCGTAGTCACCTCAAACGCTTAACTCGCTCGCAGCATCCAGTCTCGAATCCAGCGTTCGAACCGTCGCCGGATGTTTTTCGTCGATTTCCAGTGCTCCTGCCCATGTGTGGTAGAACTGCATTTCATTCAACCAGTGAAATGCGGTAAAGATGGGGATGACCATCGCTAGAGGAAAAGCCGGAAGGACCCAGGGATTTTCTGACAAAACCGACCATGCGATGCGGTAAACGTCCATGGTGATTTTCAGATAGCTTCCATGGGCGCCATGAATTTGGCTGCCGCCGGCGCGTAGACCTCGCAGAAACTCGTCGATCGTGGCTGCGTTGGGAACTTCAGAATACGTGCGGCCCAGGCCAGCCATCGTGTGCGAATCGCTGCCGGCCGTTCCAGTTTTACTTAACTTTTGCATGGCGCGTTCGGCTCGTAGGTTGGCGCCCGAACGCATTTGACCATTACGAATTTCAAACGCTGGCAAGCGTGCCGCGAAAAAACTGAAATCCTCACGCACGCGCCGCCCGGTCAACCCGGAAAAGATGTGGTTGGCGCTAAAGAAAAGCTTCTGTTCCTGGAGATAGGCTAAGAGCGACACGAGATCGCTGCGGCGGCGCTGGATTTCGGCGTGATTCCTTTCCGAGATGCCGTAAACCCCGAGGTGCATTTCTGTGCCGCTGGGCATTACGGCAGTAACTTCTTCGCTCAGAAAGAAATCTGCGTGATGCCGCAGGTATTCTGCCGCATCGATGGAGTCGTGGTCGGTGATTGTCACCAATGACATCCCAGCCCGTTTGAGGTGGTTATAAAGCCCTGCCGGGTCGTTATACGATTCCCGTTAAAAGCGTCCTAGTATTGGCACGTCGAACATTCCCGAACTCTTGGTGTGTACGTGCAAGTCGCAGCGCATACCCTAATTCTCGGGCCAGAAATATCAACAGCATGTGAAGAGGTGGCAAAATATTCGTAAATGGGGTCACGGAAGTGTCTGAAGCGTTAAGACTTCCCGAGTTCTCCACATGACCTTTAGTATCATCATCAAGATTTCGCTAAATTCGTGTCACAATCCAGACATGAAGAAGATCATCCGTGTCATCTTTCATGATGCCGGTGGGGGACATCGCAACGCGGCAATCGCTCTCCAAGCAATAATCGAACAAAAACAACTTCCCTGGCAGGTGGAGCTGGTTCAGTTCCAGGAGCTGACCGATCAGCTGGATGTACTTCGTAAACTTACCGGCATTCGCATTCAGGAACAGTACAACATCCTGTTGAGAAAAGGCTGGACGCTCGGCAGCGCCCAATTGTTGCGTGTTCTACAAGCGACGATTCGCCTCTTTCATAAGCCCCTGGTCAAGCTCTTAGAGGAGTATTGGCGTGCGCAACCCGCCGACCTGCTGGTTTCGGTAATACCGCACTTCAACCGCCAGATATGCCAGAGTTGGAACAAAGTGTATGCGGGCCGTCCGTTCGTCACCCTCATCACCGACCTGGCAGACTTTCCTCCGCACTTTTGGATTGAACCGCTGCCTAAGCAATACTTAATCGTTGGAACGGAGCGCGCCGTCCAACAAGCACGGGCGTTGGGCCGCGATGAAAAACATATATTTCGGACCTCTGGAATGATTCTGCGACCGGAATTTTACGACCACGTTAGCTTGGATCCGCTTGTTGTTCGGGAGGAACTTGGGCTGCGCCCCGACCTCCTCACCGGGATCGTAAGTTTCGGGGGGTACGGTTCCGAGATGATGTATGACATTACCGAACGGCTCGACACCGCCGCCTTACCGCTCCAATTGGTATTAAATTGTGGGCGCAACGAAAAGCTGGCTGAAAAATTGAAGGTCGCCAAATGGCGAATGCCCGTGAAAATAGTTGGGTATACTTCCGAGTTGTACAAATTCATGCGGGCCTCGCACTTCTTCATAGGAAAACCAGGACCTGGCAGCATCACCGAAGCGATGGTGTGCGGTCTGCCCGTGCTCGTGGCTTGCAACGCTTGGACGCTGCCGCAGGAGCGCTACAATGCGCAATGGGTCGTCGATAAACGTGTTGGTGTCGTGCTAAAGAGTTTTCGCGATGTCGTTAACGGCGTGCAACAGATTATCGAAGCTACGAAGCTCGAAAAATTAAAATCCAACGTCGCACAAATCCAATGCCGCGCCATTTTCGAAATTCCTGACATATTTGCCAACCTGATGCAGCACGCACCGTTTGAGACGATCGATGATCGACACATGGCGCCTGACTTCGCCTCACAGATTTCCCATCCACTCTTAGCGGCACGATAAGATTGTCTAGCCGGACACGGTATGACTATCCGGGAACGGAAGCATGCTATGTGCCCTCGACTATCGCAGGAGAGGGAAACAAGAGCCGTTCCTCGCCGGAGTAAATGATGAATCGCCTGCCGCGCAAGAACCCGACAAGTGTCAGTCCCAGTTCACGGGCCAGTTTTACCGCGAGACTCGACGGCGCCGATACCGATGCAAGGAGAGGAACACCCGCTGTGAGTGCCTTCTGCACGATTTCAAATCCGCCACGGCCACTTACCAGGAGAATGCGACCAGAAAGCGGCAGCTGGCCTTCGAGGACCGCCCAACCGATGACCTTGTCCACAGCGTTGTGTCTGCCGATATCTTCGCGCAGTACAAGCATCTCGCCAACTCTGCTGAAAAGCGCCGCCGCATGCAGACCACCCGTGCGGCCGAAGATGGCTTGCGTTGCGCGCAACTTCTCGGGCAACTGGCAGAGTATGTCGGGATCAAATCGTGATGCCCGGTCGGGAGGTCGGATGCCTCGCCGCCGCAGCTGATCAATCGAGGCCTTTCCGCAGACGCCGCATGCTGACCCTGCAGAAAATCTGCGGGCTATCCTCCGTGGCGAGAGGTGCGCGGTGTGACTCAACGTCACATGTACGAGATTCGTTTGGGCATCGGAATTGCCGGTTACATTATCGGCGGTGTCGACCGACAACAGCTGTTCGGGCTGCGTGATAATGCCTTCGGTAAAGAGAAAACCGGCCACTAGCTCTCGGTCATCTCCCGGCGTCCGCAGCGTCACGCCTAGGGAGTGCTTGCCTGCGCGCATCTCGAGGGGCTCCTCAGCCGCAAGGTAGTCTTGGACGCGCTTCGCCTCGTCATCTTCCCACTCCGTGACTGCCGTAACCTCTATGCTGGGTATGCGCCGGATCACGAGATAAGCCCCCTATACGCAAGCTCGCTTACCCACCGCGGGTATGCATCTCGAAATGCAGGTCACGCCGAAGTCCGTCGATCGGAACAAACGCGCCGCGAAAACGATCAGCCTTACGTTGCTCGGCACCGCAGTCTTTGCGCCCTTGCCAACCGTCCCGGATAAGAGCCGCGAGCTTGGCGCTGACTTCTTCATGTGGGGCACCGTTGCGTAGCAGGTGGCGCAAGTCCGTACCGGCCGTGGCATACAGGCACCGATACCACATTCCATCAGCGGTGAGACGGCTGCGGTCACATCGCTCGCAGAATGGCATCGTCGTGGAAGCGATAATACCAAAGACAGCGCCATTCGGTAGTCGGAAGCGTGCCGCAGGCGCCGAGGTGTCTTCTGTGATGGCGGCAATTTGTCCGTAGTGCAGTTCCAACCGAGCGAGTATCTCAGTGCACGAAACGACTTTCTCAGTGACCCACTTTGTTGCACCGGGCACATCCATATACTCAATGAAGCGGACTTCTACACTGTTGGAGCGGCCGAATTCTATCAGGTTTACGAGTTCATCATCATTCATTCCCCTGATAACGACCGTATCCAGCTTCGTCCCTTTTAATCCGGCACGACGCGCGGCGGCAATTCCCGCGAGCACGCGGGCGTGATTGTCTCGCCGCGCCATGGTAAGGAAGCGCTCTGGAATCAGCGTGTCCAGGCTAATCGTAATTCGGTCAAGGCCGGCACGGCGCAGCCCTTCAGCTTGCTCGGCTAGCAGGACACCATTGGTTGTGAGCGCGAGATCCTCGATCCGCGGATTGGCGGCCAGTACCCGCACCAAGCCATCCAAACCGGGCCGCAGCAGCGGCTCTCCCCCGGTGATGCGTACGCGAGTGACACCCAGCTCAGTAAACACGTCTACTAGACGCGCTAGTTCATCTAAACTCAGCAATTCCTCCCGCGGCAGCCAGGAATACTCCTCTTCGGGCATGCAGTAGACGCAGCGCAGATTGCAGCGATCGGTCACCGACACGCGCAGGCTGCGCAGGGGCCGTTCGAATACATCGTGCACGGCCACGCCCTCCAGCGGGATTTGCCGGACGGCAGAAGGGATCAGTCGGCTGCGTTCTTCGACGATAAACACGATTAGTCCTATTAGGCGTTCGCTGCGCGGGCGGACCTGCAAAGACAATGGGCACGCTGACTACCATATAGATGACACAGCATGACTGCCCGTAACTCCGCCAAAGATATGGGATTCGACTGATCAATAGGAAAGAACGAACGCACAGCTAGGCCAGATCCGTCGGTTTTTGAGACGAAGCGTCAGAAAACTGACACTTGCCTAGAGGAATAGGCCTATAACCCCGCCCGAATTCAACCACTTACGCGTCATCGTGTTTGGTGGGTGCGTTGCCTGATAGAAAGCTGTGTTCTGAATTGCACCGCAAAAGGAGAAGTTATGGGTAAGTATCTAAGTTTTGTCCTGAGTCTGGTATTCGTTGCCTACTTTGTTTCCGCCGCTGAGGACGTGACAGGCGCGGTCAATGGGACTGTCACGCATATAAGTAACTCCGCGAAAACCATCGTGGTGAAGACGGCCAATGGCACCGAGCACACCTTTCATTTCCTAGCTCGCACTTCTATCGATGGGACAGAAGAGATCGGCAAAGGTGCAAAGGATACGCTTCATGGCTTGAAGGCAGGGAGTCACGTGGTCGTGCATTACACAGCAAACGGAACCGAAGAAACGGCTGATGAAATCGACCACATCGGCAAGGGTGGCCTCAAGGCAACGAAGGGCACAGTCAAGGCGATTGACCGAGCCGCTAAAACCATCACTGTTAAGACGGCCGATGGCGCTGAGGAGACGTTCCGTCTGACAGATCGAACATCCCGCGATGCCGCCAAGGGGATCGGCGAAGGGGCGGAGAAGTCGGAGCACGTGACCGTTTACTATACCGAGAAGGCTGGCCAAAAAGTTGCCCAGTTCTTCCAGAAAACCTTTTAGCCGCTGACGCCTGGGCACACGACAGAAAAATTGATCATGAACATGGCTGAAGCGAAGCTCTGTAGTGGGTGAGTTCCAAATCCCAAGCATCCCTGCTTGCCCTGAATTCCTGGCGACGTTTTGATCTATGACCACAATACTGCTGCTTGCAATTTCAAACATCTTCATGATCTTTGCCTGGTATGGCCACCTGAAATATCGGGAAGCCCCACTATTTGAGGTTATTCTGATCAGCTGGTTCATCGCCTTCGCCGAGTATTGCTTTCAGGTTCCTGCCAACCGGATTGGCTCCTACCAGTTCACCGCTGTACAGCTCAAAACCATCCAAGAAGTTATAACGCTGACAGTGTTTTCTGTTTTCTCAGTGTTTTATTTGGGAGAAGGGTTGAAATGGAATTACCTAGTCGGTTTCGCATTGATGGTGGTTGCGGTTTTCGTGATTTTTAAGAAATGGTGACTTCCAGCCAAACACACTATCTGAAGTTTGACATTTTTGCTTTTGTGTTCGCTGGTAGTATCAGACAGGCGTCTGCATGCAATCTTTTCCGACGGGCAGTTTGATAGGGTTTTTATGCGAGAGTGCGTGCTTGGTCCTGCTTACGCCGCCGGCAAACGCGTTCAATTTTAACAAGCCTCTTACCGAGTACACGCATACAGTCTGGACACACAAAGACGGCATTCCATCTGCATTCATCTACTCGATCGCACAGACTGGGGATGGTTATCTTTGGCTGGCCACTACGGACGGACTTGTCCGGTTTGACGGCGTCCGCTTTGTCCACTGGCGGCCCAAGACTGGGCATACGGAGCTTTTAGGTGTTGTGCGTAGTCTGTGCGCGGCGCGGGATGGAAGTCTCTGGATCGGGACTGCCGCCGGACTGGTTGGCCACATCCGTGAAGATGACCTAACGACCTTTCCCGTCGGGGCCCCGGTAGAAGCAATATTGGAGGATCACGATAGGACACTTTGGGTAACCACCGAAAATTACGTATCGCGATTCCGCGCAGCAACTCAGGAACAGATTGGCACTGCAATCACGCTACCTGGAACTTTTTTGTCCGGACCACTCCAGGATAGAAGTGGCTCCATTTGGTTAACCACCCATAGCCAGGTTCTGCGTCTTGACTCCGGCAATGAACAGCGTCCGCCCTTGCAGATAGCGAAAGGCAAGTTTTGGCTAAGTGAAGACACGAACGCGGACATTTGGCTTACAAGATCTGACGGATCTACGCGGCCCGTAAATGAATGGAAATTTTTGGGCCGTCCTGACACAGAGATAAAGACTCTCGACGTATACACAGTGCTGCGCGACACCAATGGGAATACTTGGATCGGGACCCTTGGACAGGGACTGGCTCGGCTGCGGCCAGGTTTCCACGATGGGCTGAAGATGGAGAAGTATTCACCATTCGACGGATTGTCGGCAGCGCGCGTGTTGTGCTTCCTCGAAGACCGCGAACACAACATCTGGGTTGGAACGCAAAATGGCTTGAACCGTTTTCGTGACGAGAAGATCACCACGCTGACGCGTCGCGAAGGATTGCTGAGCGACAACATCGATGCACTCGGTGCTGGTCCAGACGGGACTATCTGGGCTTCGACACCCATGGGAGTTCATCGAATTGATGGTCAGCACCGCGATTTGCACCTCAATGGCACAGGAATTTTGGGGTTGCATGTTGATCGAAAAAATACCCTCTGGGCGGGAACAAACCGCGGAGTTGCACGCATGCAAGGTGGAAAGTGGGAATATCTCCCGATACCCACCCAGACTCAACTGACAACCGTTACGGCGATTACAGGCGACGATGAAGATGGCGTCTGGTTCGTTGATGATCGCAAAGGCCTTTACCGGTGGATGAACGGTCGCATTACTGATTTTTCAGAAGAGCCTCTATTCAAAGGTAAGTCGATTCTGGCGGCACAGGCAGACGCCGCGGGAAGAGTGTGGTTTGGACTCTATGAAGGAGG
Source organism: Candidatus Dormiibacterota bacterium (assembly GCA_035602135.1). Taxonomy (GTDB): domain Bacteria; phylum Acidobacteriota; class Terriglobia; order Acidiferrales; family UBA7541; genus Acidiferrum. Next base: position 149,275 of record DATNMX010000044.1, on the reverse strand, counting down.
CGTCGTTGTATTCGACGGGAGCCGATTTCACGCTTACTCGGAATCCGATGGCTTGGCAGGTGGTTCCGTAAACGTGGTGTACGTCGACGATAAGGCTACTGTCTGGATTGGAGCGGAGCGTGGGCTGAGCCGGTTTGATGGTCAGCGATTTCTCACCTGGAACAGAGCGAATGGTCTTCCAGGAGACCGCGTGCAGTGGGTTCTCACGGACAGTGGAGATCGCACATGGCTTGGTTACAGCACCGGAGTCGCGTACCTAAGCAGTTCTGAGCTTGACAAGGCGGCGCGGGACTCCTCATACCGGATCGCTTTTCAATTTCTCGACGATGCGGATGGCCTGAAAGGCAACCCCGATCGGCGATGGCAATCACCGGCAGTTCGAGCAAGTGATGGCAGCCTCTGGTTTAGAACTTCGGAAGGAGTTGCGATCATCGATCCCCAGCACATGACGAGGAATCTGGTCCGCCCACCGGTTCACATCGAACGCTTGCTTGCCGACGGAGGCGTCGCTGATACGTTGCAGCCAGCTCGATTGCGACCATTGACGAGGGACGTCGAGATCGACTACACGGCTCTCAGTTTCGCAGAACCACGCAACGTTCGTTTTCGCTATAAGCTTGAAGGCTTTGATTCAGAGTGGCGGGATGTCGGCGCGAGACGCCAGGCATTTTATACGAATCTGCATCCTCGCACATACCGCTTCCGGGTGCTAGCCTGCAACAACGATGGGATTTGGAACGAGTCGGGTGCTGGTCTGGATTTCACTCTTCTGCCCGCATTTTATCAAACGCACTCGTTCCTTCTGTTGTGCGCATTAGTTCTGATCATCTTTGCCTGGAGCGCATATCGTTTGCGGGTGTGGCAAGTGACGACCCACTTGCAAGACCGCTTTGAAGACCGTCTCAACGAACGAACCCGGATCGCACAGGAGCTCCACGATAACTTGATTCAAGACGTCATGGGCATCAGTTTGCAAATCGAGGTTACCGACGAGTTGTTGCCCTCCAATTTTCCAGCGAAGCAATCGCTCGCGCGTGCGGTGGATTTGTGCAAATCGGCATTGGATGCTGGGAGGCGCGCGCTGAATGACCTGCGCACCGTCCCATTGAGCGCTGCTGATCTCGTCAAATCCTTCTCTCAATTGGCGAACGACTTAGCAAGCGACATGGGGACCGTGGTTGATGTCATCGTGGAGGGCCACGAGCGTCCGTTAAACGCGCTGACCGGCAACGACGTTTTGCAAGTTGGCCGCCAGGCAATCACAAACGCGTTTCAGCATGCCCGCGCCACGCGGATTAATGTTCTATTGAGCTATGGCCAGCAACAATTGCAGATTCGGATTCAGGATAATGGTCGCGGCGTGAGTGAGGAAACCCTGAATTTGCGGCGCCCCGGTCACTACGGGATAACAGGAATGCAGGAGCGGGCCGAACGTCTAGGCACCAGTATTTCCATCAGAAGTCGTATAGGGAAAGGTACGGAAGTTAATTTGTCTGTTCCCGCGCATCTCATCTATCAGGAGAGCTTGCCCCGTTCCGGTTCGCGGTTGGCAGATAAATGGAATTACGTAACCGGAAGATTGCGGGTTCCAAAGCCAAAGCCGGTTAGCGAATCGCAGGGTGCCCCTCCGGAAAAGGGTTCCCAGACAGATAAACGGGATGAAAGAAATTCATGAAAGATGCCGGAAAGATTCGAGTGATGTGCGTGGACGATCATCCCGTCGTCCGCGACGGAATAGCAGCGATTATTAATCTACAGCCGGACATGATGCTAGCGGGAGCGGCGGCGACAGGCAGCGAAGCGCTGGACCGATTTTTCCAGTTACGCCCAGACGTGGCTCTAGTCGATCTGCGGTTGCCTGACATGAGCGGCTTCGATTTAATCAAGAAAATCAAACACAAGTCTCCAAACGCCCGCATTATCGTTCTGAGTTCCCACGAAGGAGACGTCGACATACAACGCGCCCTGGAAGCAGGAGCACAGGGATATGTTGTGAAGGGAATGGTTCGCGACGAATTGCTGGAAATCATCCGCAGCGTTCACGCGGGCAAGCGGCGCCTTCCTGCTGCGGTAGCTCAAAAGCTGGCCGAGCACATGGCTGACGAGCCGATCAGCCCACGCGAACTCGAGGTGTTGTCCCTCGTGGCAGCCGGAAAGCGAAACAAAGAAATCGCCAGCGAACTATCGATTGCGGAAGACACGGTTAAGATGCACGTGCGAAATATTCTTTCCAAGCTTCGAGTCACCGACCGTACAGAAGCAGTTACGATCGCACTGCGTCGCGGCATCATCCACCTCTAACCTCCTTCCGAGTACCCGTCCATACACCCGAAATAGCTATCGGCTAGACACTCGCTTTGGCGTTTTAGCTCTGCCGCGAGACGCGTAACTTTGCTTCAGACGCGAATTCTTCGAAAGGGTTCGCGCCGCAGGAGGCAGAGTTGGACAGGCTTTACTCAAGGTTCCCCGGTGGCAGCGTCGGATTGGCTCTGCTCATCTTGAGGCTGGTCGATGGACTCGGACTAGTTAGGGAAGGGATACGCCTCTTCACGCCGGTAGGAACCTCATCAGAAACCGTGAGTGTGCTGCTTCTTGGCGCGGTGCTCATGTCCAGCGCGATCCTGTTGATCCTCGGTCTGCGAACATCCTTGGCAGGAAGTGCTGCCGCCATCTGCACAGCGGGAGCTGCCCTGTACGGCAGCTATCACTTAAACCTGTTAGGGGGCGAGATGGATGCTTGGTTATTCCTATTCGCTCTCGTCTTTTTCCTGTCAAGCTCGCTCGCTTTGCTGGGTCCCGGCGGCTATTCGCTGGATGCGCGGCTCTCCGGCTGGCGAATGATCAAGCTGTCTTCCCGGCAATCAACCTCAAAGGACGCAGATTGATATGGAGGCGTTTCAACAATTTTGCTGGCAACTTCGGGAGCTCGCTTCGGCAGTAGGCAACCGAAAACAAGATAAATATGTGGATCGTTAAAATTGCGCAATCGCGATCCTATACCTTCGTGGTGCTGGCACGAGTACGCAAAGAGGAGGATGAAAATGGCTTCACCTGTCTATAGTCACCAATCTTCATGGCCCGCAAGGTGGCCTGTGGAGACGAAGTTCGAAGAGAGAGCGCCGCGTAAAATCCTTCGCTCGGAGGAAGTGGTCGCGGAGCAAGATGTTTCTCCGGCCACGGAAGAATCCATTCCTCGCGTATTTGAAGGGATGATCGGCACGAGCGAGGCGTTGAAGCGCGTGCTGGCTCACGTCAAGACGGTAGCCTCAACGGATTCGACGGTGCTGCTCGAGGGCGAAACCGGCACGGGCAAAGAGTTGATTTCGCGGGCGGTCCACGCTCTCAGCCAGCGAAAAACCCGGAACTTCGTGAAGTTTAATTGTGCGGCGATTCCGCTGGGGCTGTTGGAAAGCGAACTCTTCGGTCATGAGCGGGGCGCGTTCACTGGCGCGATCTCTCGTAAGATCGGCCGTTTCGAGCTGGCGGACCAGGGAACCCTCTTTCTCGATGAGGTCGGCGATATCCCACTAGAACTGCAGGCAAAACTGCTGCGCGTTTTGCAGGAGCAGGAATTCGAAAAACTAGGCAGCACGCAAACTCAAAAAGTAAACGTGCGATTCGTTGCAGCGACCAATCGAAATCTCGCGGAATTGGTTTCCGACAAAGAGTTTCGCGACGATCTTTATTTCCGCCTTAACGTCTTTCCCATCGTTATCCCTCCGCTGCGGGAACGCAGGGAAGACATTCCGTTGCTGACGGAATTCTTCGTACAGGAATTCTCCCGGCAGATGAATAGGCACATTGACACTATCTTGGCATCCACGATGGAGCAGCTGATCGAATACTCTTGGCCAGGAAACATTCGCGAACTTCAAAACTTCATCGAACGAGCGGTGATCTTGTCCACTGGATCGACGCTGTTCGCCCCGGTTGGTGACCTGAAATCCCCCGTTGAGATTGAGCCTGCCGCAACCACTCTGAAACAGGCGGAGTCGGGTCACATTCTAAAAATCCTTCGCGAAACGCGCTGGGTGGTGGGAGGGCCGAGAGGCGCCGCTGCCCGTTTGGGCCTCAAGCGCACTACCTTGGTGGGCAAGATGAAGAGACTGGGACTTTCGCGCCCGGACTACGAAATCGTGAACTAATCAGCCATTCATGATTCATGCGGGTTCACCTCCGTGCATACGGTCTGGAATCTGACGGCGGTGTCAAGATCGCGGCGTTTAAAGGACGAGAAAAATTGACAAGACGCTGGAAAGAAAGGATTTGGAAGCACCGACCCTTGGCAAGGCAATTGCCTTAAAGATATTGGATGGTCGAAATTAACGAATTCGGAGAAACAACAAAATCGGAAAGTGAAGGAGGAATTATGAAGCTTCAATCAAGAATCGCAACATCAATCGGACTAATGCTAGTTTTGGCGAATGTTGCATTCGCCCAACAAGTTAAAACCGACTACGACCACAGTGCAAACTTTGGTCAATACAAGACCTACTCTTGGGAAAAGGTCCAAACGAAAGACCCTCTCCAGGTCCAACGGATCCAGGATGCGGTAAATAGCACTCTTGCTGCTAAAGGCTGGAAGCTGGTTCCATCGGGAGGTGACGTTGAGGTCTTTGCCATCGAAACAACTCAGAATCAACAAACCTTGGACACGTTTTATAACGGATTCGGAGGAGGTCGGCGTTGGGGATTCGGCGGTGGATTTGGCAACGCCACCACGACAGTCGAAACCTATAAAGTGGGGACCTTAGTGGTCGATCTCTTCGATGCAAAAACAGAGAAATTGATCTGGCGAAGCTCAGCGAGCGATACGCTCTCCAATAAGGCGGACAAGAACACAAAGAACCTCAATAAGGGTGTCACAAAGATGTTCAAGCACTTCCCGCCGAATGCGCTATCGAAGTAAGGATGGTCAAGATGACGCGTTACCTCACCATTTCACTAGCGTTAGCCCTTTTCCCAGCAGTCCGTCCCTCGCATGCGGCAAAAAAGCCGCATGCGAGGAGTGCGGACGAGAGGACCATCGTATGGACCAATGAAGACCTCGAACGACTCAAAGGGCGTGGCTTCCTCTCGGTGGTAGGCCAAGTCCCAGAAGAATCCACGCCGGGTGCCGACGCGCCTTTGCCATACGCCAGCACGCAAGATCCCCAGTGGTACACCGAACAGGCATCGAAGCTGCGGACTGAGCTAAAGAACAGTGAAGCTAGACTTCAGCACTATCGTCAGGCACTCGAAGGTGTGCGGAACCTTGAGACGATGACGAGCGGCATAAATCTTGACCAAGGCGACATCGGCATCACGCCTGAAGCTGGTACTGACATCCTGCAGGAGCAGGTAGACGAGATACAAAGTGAACTCGATGCACTCGAGGACCTCGCACGGCACCATGGTATTCCACCGGGAACGTTGCGCGGCCAGTGACGTAAGGCGCGTGACCAGCGCGACGGCCGCCGTTCGTCGGGCTAGCTGGAATATCTGATTGTAATGATTTCAGGAAACGGTAACTCCGTCATTAAGTAAAGTAGTTCCCTGAAAATAAGAGACCCACGGTCGATCCCCCGCACGCCCACGTTGACGAAAAATCATCATCATTATCCCCGTCACAGTGTCAGCAAAGTGTCAGGAGAGTGTCTCTGCCTCCGACACTCCGACACAAGAATGAACTCCTCTTTTCGGATCTTCCTTCTTAATCAACTACTTGCGGTGACTCAAAGCGCATCGGTTTTGGTACGAAGGGTGCCCTTACCGATGGCGTGAAAGGAAGTGCCTAACAGCAAAGATCACGGTCCTCAAAGACTCCAATATCTGGAGCTAGTAAGGAGTGCCAGTCTACAACCACCTGGTTCACCTGATTAGAGCTGTGGGGCGAGTTTCGATCCACCGGAATAAAGCAGAAAGGCGAAGAGTAATGACAATCCAGATGCTTGATGGAGCTGCCGTCCAGAGTAACCAGCCCGCTGTCGAGCTGGAAAGCACGCAGGGCAGTGAAGCGCAGCTTTTGGCCGCGGCGAAGAACGGCCATTCAGTTGCCTTTGGCGAGCTCTTCAATCGCTACAAGCGGAGGATCTTTCACCTCGCACAACGCATCATGCGAAACCATGAAGACGCTGAAGACGTTGTCCAGGAAGCTTTTCAGCTCGCATTTGTTCATCTGCACGATTTCAGGGGCGGCGCACGATTCTCCACCTGGCTCTCGCGCATTGCGATCAATGTTGCTCTGATGAAGCAACGCAAGAAGTCGCGAAAAGTGGAGATCTCGATTGACGAACATTCTGAATCGGATGAGACGTCGTTTCGAGATGCCGTAACAGACTTGGCGCTGAACCCCGAGCAGGGTTGTTTGCTCCAAGAGAGATCGCGAATTGTGAGGGAAGCACTTGCCGAGCTTACGCCAAATGCACGGCGCGTCCTCGAGCTCTATGAATTGGAAGGCCGCTCGATGAAGGAGATCGCAGAAGGCTTGGGCATTTCCGTCGCAGCCGTAAAGGCGCGGATGTTCCACGCCAGACCGAAAATGCGGAACGAACTGGATCAATACTTCATTAAGAAAGCCGACCGACGGAAGAGATTGCGGTTCGCCACAGCAAGCACTTGGAGATGTAGTGGCCGCGAGCTACGTATTACTCTCAGCTGAGAGTGAGAGGTTGCGCGCTGACTTGGGCTTGAGACCTGGATGATCGTAGCTCTCCAACGGCCTCGCCAGACGGAGGAGCAGAATGGCATGCTTTTGAAGCTGGGCGGGATGGTCGGAACAATCCTCTTAGGATTCGTGATTCTCGGAGTGGCGGCGCAGGTGCCGCAACAGAGTCCGCGATCTTCTGAACGGGGCCGGGCTTTACTAACGCGATTGGGTGCTCCGCAGCCGGCCGAACGAAGTTCAGTATCATCGCAAGCACAGCCAGGGCAGGGGTGGCGGCGATTTTCACTCTCGAGCGGGGCGTCGATTGACGTTTCCCCGGAATGGATCGAGCGCGAGCAAATGCCGCTGCCACCATCGCCGAGGCTAGCGCCGTTCGCCCCGCAAGTTACGTTCGTGGAATATACCGCTCTGGAAAATCCTACCATGCACTCGGTGTTGCGGATTGCGACGACGACGAATCCTTTCCTGGGCGTCGATGAGGTCGCACTGGATGTGCAAATGCATAGCGCCGCGGGTTCGGGAAGCGGCCTGGCGGATTATTTATTCTACTTTTTCTTTTCGCCACCGAGAGATTGTTTAGATGGAGGTTCGGAAGCTTACAAGAATGCAAAGAGCCAGGCAGAATTTCGGGACCAGGCGGTTTCGCCCGGCCTCAATATTCGTACCTACTGCAAACACGCACCCACGCTGGCGGATTTTTATTCAAGAGAGTTGAGCCGGGGTGTCGTGTTCCAATTCACGAATGGAGTGGAACACGCGAGCGGGATTTATCCGGAGTTTTATTTGACGCCCATGGAAAAAGTGGAGGCGAACGGGCTGACGTTTTACGTGTTCGAGGCGCAGGGCCGTACGCCGCTTGACCTGGCAACGGTGAACCATTTTAACTTGCCCGACGAGATGCAGGGTGCTCAGCCGGATTTCTTCTGGGCGGTGGGCGCGCCAAGTCCGTTTCCTTTTTTCCAAGATCCGCAGAGGAAGAATGTTCAAGTGATCGAGGTGGCGTATGCAGGGATCGGGCTGGGTCCGAATAAACGCGAGATTTTCTTAAGGTTGCTGCGGCAAGTTCACTCGCCCTGAAGCAGGGCTGGGGCACGTTACGAACTATATGAGTTTCTTGAATTGTTAGAAGAGGAGGTTCACAATGACGCCGCAAACTTTTACGTTTGCTAATTCACCGTTTTGGCCCGTCGCGATCGGCTTTTTCGGCCTCGGCACGGGCTACTTCATCTGGGGTGGGCAGGCTCTTTTTGGCTATCCCAAGCCCAGCCCCGAAGTCGATCGCACGATGGGGATGTGGGGTTTCTGGATGCCTGGCTTTTGCCAATTCCTTACGGGCGTATATCTCATGGTGGGATTGACCTGGTTCAACGTTTTCGGAAACGCGGCGCCGCTCTACATGGCGGGTGTGGCATTCACCGTGTACGGAATTCACTGGTTCGCGATGGCGCATCGCCGGTACATCGGATCGAGTGCGGCACCGGACGGATGGATGGCGATCGCTTATCTTTTCGTTTCTGTCCTCGGAGCGTATGTATTTGCGAAGGCCGGAGACGGTCCAGTAATGATTATCTTCATCGGTCTCACCTTGATCTATCTCGTGGAAGTTCCAACGCGGCTCGCGGGGTGGAACGGCGGCTCGCGGCTGGTGGCCCTACTTCAATTCCTCACCGGAATTTGGCTGATGTATTGTACGTGGGCGGTCAGCGTGAATCTTGCGCTTGGTTACAAGCTCTGGATCTAGGTCGGAGTCCAGGGAGCATTCGATGATTAGCTTGACAATCGATGGCGTAGTTCACGAAGTGAAGAGCGGTGAACGCTTGATCGATGTCATCAATCGAGCGGGCGTGAAAATTTCTCAAGTCTGCTATCACCCGCAGCTTGGGCCCATCCAGACATGCGACACATGCATGGTAGAGATCAACGGACAACTCGTGCGAGCGTGCTCGACCAGCGTGACTGCGGGGATGAAAGTTTCGACAAAATCAGAAAAGGCCGGCGCTGCGCAAAGGGAGGCGTTTGACCGCATTCTCACCAATCACGTTCTGTACTGCACAGTGTGCGACAACAACAACGGAAACTGCGCGATTCACAACACGGAAAGATTGCTGGGCATTGAACATCAGCCGATTCCGTATAGTCCCAAGCCTTACCAAGAGGATCATACAAACCCCTTCTACCGCTACGATCCGCAACAATGCATTCTTTGTGGCCGATGTGTCGAAGCATGCCAGAACGTGCAGGTGAACGAAACGCTCTCCATCAATTGGGAAGATCCTCATCCCCGCGTGCTGTGGGATGGCGGCTCAACAATTGGAGAATCGAGCTGTGTCTCCTGCGGACATTGCATCTCTGTGTGCCCATGCAACGCGCTGATGGAAAAATCCATGCTAGGACATGCAGGGTTTCTCACGGCGCTCCCCAAGACGACGTTGAACGGCATGATCGATGTGGTAAAGAGCGTCGAGCCGGAGACGGGCTATGGAGTGATTCTGAAGCTTTCGGACGCCGAGTCACACATGCGGGAGTTACGCATCCGTCGTACGAAGACAGTCTGCACGTATTGTGGTGTGGGATGCAGCTTTAACATTTGGACGAGAGATCGCCACATTCTGAAAGTTGAGCCTTTGGACGGGCCAACGAATGGCATCTCCACGTGCGTCAAAGGGAAATTTGGCTGGGACTTCGTGAACAGTTCGGACCGGCTGACGAAACCTCTTATCCGCGAAGACAACAAGTTCCGCGAAGCTTCCTGGGACGAGGCCCTCGATCTGGTCGGTCGCAAGTTTGCGGAGATCAAGGCAAAGAACGGACCGGATTCGCTGGCGTTTGTCTCTTCTTCTAAGTGCACTAATGAAGAAAGTTATCTCATGCAGAAGTTGGCGCGCGCCGTCATCGGCACCAACAACATGGACAACTGCTCGCGCTACTGTCAGGCGCCCGCGACACAAGGATTGTTTCGAACGGTCGGCTATGGCGGAGACTCTGGCTCGATAAGGGATATCGAGAACGCAGGACTCGTGCTCGTCATCGGCAGCAATACAGCAGAGAGCCACCCAGTCCTGGCCACTCGCGTGAAACGTGCTCATAAGAAGCATGGCCAAAAGCTTATCGTTTCAGACTTGCGCGAGCATGAAATGGCCAAGCGGGCCGACCTCTTTCTGCACCCTAAACCAGGAACCGACATGGTTTGGCTTTCAGCAGTCAGCCGCTATCTGCTGGAAAACGGCATGGCCAACAACAAGTTTCTGGATCAATGGGTGAATGGACTCGAGGAATATAGAAAGAGCCTCGCGCCGTTCACGATGGAGTTTGCTGCTAGTACTTGCGGCCTCTCTGAAGACACTCTGAAAAAAGTTGCGCACACGATCGCTGAGGCAAACGGTGTCTGCATCTTGTGGGCCATGGGCGTCACGCAGCACAGCATGGGATCTGACACCTCGACTGCCATATCCAACCTGCTGCTTATCACTGGTAATTATATGAAGACGGGTTCCGGTGCATACCCGCTGCGTGGGCACAATAACGTCCAGGGCGCCAGCGATCATGGGGCGATGCCCAATTTTCTCTCTGGCTACCAATCCGTCGATGACCCTGAAGTCCGATCGCGTTTTGAAGCAGGTTGGAACGTACAACTGCCTTCGACGAAAGGACTCGATAACCACGAAATGATCGAAGCGATCTACGAAGGCAAGCTCAAGGCCATGTATCTGTTTGGCGAAGAGATAAGCCTTGTTGATTCCAACCTAAACTTCGTCTCTGAGGGGCTTTCAAAGTTGGAGTTTTTCGTCGTGCAGGACATCTTCTTCAGCACCAGTTGCCAGTTTGCCGACGTGGTGTTGCCAGCCAGTCCAAGTCTTGAAAAAGAAGGCACCTTCACCAGCACGGAACGCCGAATTCAACGGCTCTACGAAGTATTCGAGCCACTGCAAGGCAGCAGGCCAGACTGGCAAATCATCCAGGACATTGCCAATCGGCTCGGCGCGAATTGGCAGTATCAGCATCCCTCCGAAATTTATCAGGAGATCGCCTCGTTGACGCCTTTATTTGCAGGCGTGACGTACGAAAGGCTCGAAGGATTTAAGTCGTTGCAATGGCCCGTCGCACCTGACGGAACGGATCAGCCTTTGCTTTATACGAAGCAGTTTGCCTTCCCAGACGGCAAAGCCAGGCTGTTCTCACTCTCGCTTACAGAACCAACCGACCAGCCCAACGCCGAATTCGATCTGCATCTGAATAACGGGCGTCTGCTCGAGCATTTCCACGAAGGCAATATGACGTATCGAACCGAAGGAATTCGCGAGAAGACTCCGGACACTTTTGTCGAAGTCTCCCCGGCACTAGCGAAAGAGCGCGGGATTCAAAGTGGCACCTGGGTGCAACTGACCTCACGTTACGGAGAGGTTCGCGTGCGTGCCCTGGTCACAGACAGAGTGCAGGGCAAAGAACTCTACATGCCCATGAATTCGGTCCAAAGTCCTGTAAATCGGCTTACGAGCAGCCATACGGACACAGTTACGCACACACCCGCGTACAAAGAGACTTCCGTTCATCTCCGCGTGTTGCCGGAGATCGGCGAAAGTCCGCTGCCGCGCATAAACCATCGCTTCGGCCATCCGACTCCCCAGCAAGGCGTCGAAGTGGAGCGAAAGTGGAAGCGTCCGGACTATCGCATTCCTGGTAACGGACTCGTGCAGATTCAAACGAACTAAAGCAAGGAGGGAGAATCATGGCCAGACCAATTCCTCTGGAGTTGCCCAAGCGTGACCCGCGAGAAGAGCTACGCTCTCGGCTGGAGCAGGCGCCCGCCGAGCATGCCGAAGCAGTGCTTGCCGGTTTTGAGGTGCTGCAAGGTCTCCATGACCATGGCGTCCTCGAATTGCTGCGAGGCGTGCTCGGCGGCGGCGACAAGATCCTTGAAATCGTCGTAGAGGGGACTAAAACACCAGAAGCCATTCGCGCCATACGCAATCTCTTGATTATGACCAAGATCCTTGGCTCAATGGACCCAGAATTATTAAAGAAATTTGCCGAGGCTATTCCTGACGCTATAGAAGCTGTCGCGAAAGCGCAAGAAAAGGAGCCGCCAGGTTTCTGGGAAGTTTTGCGCATATTCCGCAGTAGGAACCTCCGTCGAGGTCTTGCCGTGATGAATGGCGTGCTTGGAGCGTACGGCAGGAATTTATCCATTGAAAAAAGCTGATCTTTCCCACTAACAAAGTACTGAATAGGAGTTGCCTTCAGACGGTTCCATAGCGAGAATGACCAGCTGTAGAAAACGGGAAACGGTATTTCGTGAGGCGAGGACAGAAAGCCTTGCCGACGCATGTTCGGATTCGTTTGCGGCTAGCACCATGTCTAGATATTAGATCCATTTGGATAACGTGAAATACCACGGCCAAGTCGCTGCCTTCATTCTTGCGGGTGGCAATAGCTCTCGCATGGGCCGAGACAAGGGATTGCTGGACTTTGCGGGAGTTCCGCTCATCGTCAAAACAGTTCGCCTACTTGAGCAGCTCGTGTGCGAGGTCGTCGTCGTGGGTTCGCCCGATCGCTATGTTCGATTGGGTCTCCGGGTTATCAGGGATCGGGAGATCTCTAGATCCGACGAACTAAACCTTGGCCCTCTTGTTGGAATCGCCAGCGCTTTACATGTCACTGAAACACCCTGGAACCTAATACTCGCCTGTGACTTGCCCTACCTCTCAGGCGCTTGGATCGACTGGCTACTTTCGAGAGCAACACAATCGAGTGCTCAAGTCGTCATGCCGCAAACAACGCACGGCGTCGAGCCACTCGCGGCCGTCTATCGGCGTGAATGTGTTTCCGCGATTGATGCGTCGCTCGCTCATGGATTCCGGAAGGTAAGCGACGCGTTGCGTGACCTGCGCGTCGAGCTGATCCATTCCCGCGAGTGGCGAAAGTTTGATCCTCACGGCCGGGTTCTAACCAACATGAACACCCTTGCAGACTACGCGGAAGCGCGAAAACACCGACCGATAGCTTAGGGCAAAAGCCGACCATGCGGCAAATTGTCGCATTGAGGTGAAATGGTTTTCCTGTCCAGTCCACAAGCCGTTTGTATTCAGCACTTTATGCTTGTCCGGAAATACGTTGGCTGGAGATCAACATGCTTTAGACTTTTAATTAGCCGAATCAGAGATTTCTAGCGGAATTAACGATTAAGACCCGCCGCGACAGAGCACAGGAAAGTGGACCCCCTATGTTGAGAAGAACTCTGGATCCACTCCATGTCGTGTTCTTTGGAAATTATTGGCGCAAGTTCCCGGCCGATTTTTATTTTTTGTTCTGACCAAAGCCGTGACCATAGAAAACTTACCCAGCAAGAACAATTCAAGGACCGGACGCTGGCCGGGTCGGATCGGTTGGATAGCGGCTCTGCTGTTGGTGTCTGCAGGGCTTGGGATGTTTGTCACTTGGCGGGTGCCAGGCTTCGAACTCTATGCGCGGAACTGGCTCACTAGAACTAGAGGTCCGTTGCCAGTACCCGATGACATCGCCATCGTGGCGATTGAGGAAGCGAGCCTCGTCCGGTTCGGCCGTTATCCCTGGCGTCGCAACCTGACGGCCCAAATGCTCGATCAGCTTGCCACAGTGCACCCGAAGGCTATCGCGCTGGATGTGCTATTTACCGAAGCAACAAATAGTGCCGACGATTTCGCACTTGCATCGGCCATCGAGAAAGCGGGCAACGTTGTCAGTGCGGCGCAACTTGAACGCACGGAATCTGGCCGAGTCGTCTGGCTGCGGCCTATACCTGCGATTGAAAAAGCCGCTGCGGGAGTCGGACATGTACATGTTTCAACTGAAGTAGATGGAGTCGCAGGATCCTTTCTCGTACGCCAGGCTGATGACCAAGGACAAGCTGAGTGGGCGATGGCGCTCGAAACGATTCGCGTCGGAGGCGGTGGCAACGATCAATCGCTTCAAGAATTACCTGGGGCAGTGACCATCGGCGGACGTGCCTTCCCGGTTCGATCGGAAACCAATACGATACAGATCGACTCCGGCCGCCCGCGCAGCATGCGCCGCCTGAAGGCAAGCTGGATCCCAATCGAATATGTGGGCCCAAGCGGTTCCTTCCGTCCATACACATTCAGCTTCGGCGATGTCTTGGCCGGTAAGGTGCCCGCATCTGCTTTCCGTGGGAAATATGTAATCGTGGGGGCAACGGCAAGCGCGCTGGGGGACCGATTCACCTCGCCATTTGTGCATATCGAAGGCCCGGACGGTCAGCAGTATGGGGAATTCATGCCCGGTGTCGAGGTCCTAGCCAATTCCCTGAATACACTTTTACGCGGAAGAATTTATTCGCAGACACCCGACTGGCTTGCAGCCACCTGTGCGGGAACCGTGGCACTACTGACCTTCGCAGGGCTCTCCATCGCCCAAGGCAAACACGAAAGCCTGAAACAAATGGCGATGATCGTCCTCTTAGCGGCTCTTATTCTCAGTCTTAGCTATTTCGCATTCGCCCGCTGGCTGGTATTTCCGCCCATTGTCGCTTGTAGTGTTTCATTTGTATTCGCGATTCCGCTCGTGCTCTTGCACCGTTCCGTCGTTGCCAGTCGCGATCTTGATGTGCAAATCCGGCAGATGGCCCACGCCGAAAGCTGGCTGTGGCCTTCGGCACGAGAGACCCAAGCAGATCCGGTCGCGATCATCGCGCAACTTACCAAGGCAACTGGCGTAGTCGTTCTTCGTGGCATTTCTGCAGGAAAGTATCGCGTGGCGGCTAATTACGGGTTGCCATTGCTATCTGCGGTTGCAAACAGCTCTGGGATAAGCATCGCACGGTCGCAATCGCCCAACTCAGTGGAAGGCGGAAATGCCATTTCTGGCAGCGTGGATCCGGAGATGCTCGATTTGTTCCTGGAGACACCGAACCAATGCACCGCATTAAAGTGTCCCCTGGGAAACGGCAACCCTCCGGTTGGATTCCTCATCATTCTGCATCAGAAAGATGAAGCGGTTGCGCTGGAAACGCTTCGCATCTCCGTCGAACTTGCCACCGGTTTCATCGTGGCGCTAGGAAGCGAACAAACGGCGAACGACGAAGCAGAACAAGGCACGGCCGTAACATTCCGGCGTTGGTTGCCTCGCGGCATCACGTGGAAGACGCGCGCGTTGGGTGCGCTAAACCAGCGCCTCCTGTCCGATTCCCGCTTCGTCGATAAATCTCTACGCTCGGTAGGGGATGGCCTGCTGGTCGCCGGGATCGGAGGGCAGATTGTATTTGTGAACCGCCGGGCAACAGAAATTCTCGGAATGAAGGAACGCTCATTACTAGGAAGCAATCTCTTAGGACGTTTAGGCCAGCCGGACAAGACCATGGCTGAAACATTGGAAAGGTTGTTGGTTGACCGGGCCACGGTGGAGCGCGAAGCAACTTTGGGAGGCTCCTCGCCAAGACATTTCATTCTGCGATTATCTCCAGTATGCGAAGACGGTGAAGATCGCGGGGCCGTTTTCGGGATTGTCGCATCTCTTTCCGACATAACGAAACAGCGGGAACTGCAGCACATGAAAACCGAAGTCATATCCCTGGTGACGCACGAGCTGCGGACACCTCTCACGGCAATTCAAGGAATGAGCGAAGTACTTGCACAATTCGATGTGGACCCCGACCGGCGTCACCAAATGCATGTGGCCATCAATGAAGAAGCCAAGCGTCTAGCCCGCATGATCGATGAATACCTGGATATAACACGCCTCGAGGCCGGTGCGCGCCCTTTGCGAAAAACACCACTGCGCGTGGACGCGGTGGTTGAGCGTGTGCTTTTGCTCCTGGACCCCATTGCTGTTTCTCGCGACGTCGCGATTACACGCGAATTTGGTAGAAGTTTGCCGGTAGTAATGGCGGACCCTGATTTGTTAAGCCAAGCAGTAACCAATGTCATCGCCAACGCCATAAAGTACAGCGCGCCAGCCAGCGAGATCCGCGTGTCCCTGCGCAGCAACGGAAATGATCTCCTCATTGAAGTGGCCGACAGGGGTTATGGAATCGCACCCCAGGATCTGGAGCGCATCTTCGAGAAATTCTACCGTGTGGGTCGTATGGAGAACGCAGATGAACCCGGTACGGGCCTGGGCCTGACCTTTGTCCGTGAAATCATGGATTCACACGGCGGTTATGTTACCGTCGAAAGTGAACTCGGCACCGGTTCAACGTTTACCTTGAGTTTGCCTCTGGAATCGAAAGACGGCAACAACCTCAAAAGATCTACCGATGGCTAGATCGCCGCATATCCTTGTTGTGGATGACCAGCATTCGATCCGGCTTATGCTGGAATCCGGGTTGTCGCTAAACGGGTTTCGCGTGAGCTGCGCGCGGAGCGGAGCCGAGGCTTTAGCCGCGGCGAGCACCAAAGGGTTTGATGCCGTAATTAGCGATATCTACATGCCCGATGGTGACGGCCTTACGATGGTGCAGGAACTCCGCGCTCTCTTGCCCTCGCTCCCGATCATCCTGATGACTGCGCAAGGCTCTGTGGAATTAGCGGTCCGGGCGGTCGAAGAAGGCGCAACGGATTTCATCGCCAAGCCATTCGAAGTAAGCGCGGTAGCGGCTTTGCTGCGGCGCCATCTGGCTGCGGCATTGGAGGCCGCCAATGAGAGTACTGACACTCTCGTAGATGACATCTCCCGGTCCGGCCTCGTAGGAAAAAGTCCGGCCATCGTGGGCGTCTATCGCTTGATCGCGCGCGCAGCGCTAAGCGAGGCACCGGTTTTGGTGATGGGAGAGTCCGGCACTGGCAAGGAGTTAGTGGCGCGGGCAATTCACGATTTCAGTCCACGGGAAAAGAAACCTTTTGTTGCCGTGAACTGTTCTGGCCTGACAGATACGCTGCTCGAATCCGAATTGTTTGGCCACACCAAGGGAGCCTTCACCGGAGCCGTCGGAGAGCGTTCCGGACTATTCGAGTCGGCTGATGGCGGCACTATTTTTCTGGATGAGCTCGCTTCAACAAGCGCGGGGTTTCAGGCCAGTCTCTTGCGGGTATTGCAATCCGGCGAAGTGCGGCGAGTCGGATCCACTCAGACCAGACGAATTGATGTTCGCGTTATTGGGGCGAGCAATGCTTCGTTGGCGGGAATGGCTGCCGCTGGACAGTTTCGGGCGGATTTATTCTATCGTCTGAGCGTTATCACGCTGGAACTCCCGCCGCTCCGTGAACGTATAGGCGATGTTGATGTTTTGGTGGCTCATTTTTTACGCGCCGCGACAGTGGAAGGAAAACCCCCATACCGTCTTACCCGCGAAGCAGCCCTGGCGCTGAGAGCTTATTCTTTTCCCGGGAATGTCCGCGAACTCGAGAATGCCATCCGCCGTGCCGTAGCTCTTTGCCCCAACGACATGATTACACTCGACTGCCTCCCGCCTGAAATCGTAGCGGGCTCCGAACTTCCGAAAGAATTTGTCGGCGCTCAACAGGAGCGAACAATCATCGCGGGTCGTCCGACGATGGATGAGTTACAACGGCGCTACTTGCAGCTCGTCCTGGACGAGAATCAAGGTAGAAAGACGCGTGCCGCGGCCGTTCTCGGACTCGATCGCAGAACGATTCAAAGACTGGTGGCCAAGTATCGGCTGCGAGCTGTTTCCGATGGAGATAATGAAGAAAATGACGACACGGAAGCCCCCGAAAAGTCAGAGGGTGCGAATTCGTGAGTGCTCCCCCGATACCGGCGCGACTCTTGGCGCATATTTGGCTGGCCTTGATTCTCGCGGCCTTGGCACTGGCATGTTCGGCACAATCCGCCAGCGCCCAAACAACGCCGGTCGAGGCGCGTATCGCTAGCGTCAGCGGAATAGCGCTGCTATCTAACAGCACGCAGGCTCCCACTGCCGCAAAACGTGGCGACGTACTCATTCCCGGTGAGGAGATTGACACGCGAGGTGGCGGACACCTCACCATCGAGTTGACTGACGGCAGCCTCGTCGTGGTTCGCCCCGGCTCTCGAGTTCTACTTAAAGACTTTCATAGTGCCACTACTCTGCGGGAATTGTTCGAAGTGTTGATCGGACGGGTTCGCGTAAAAATCAACCATTTCGGCGGGAAGCCAAACCCCTATCGAATCAATAGTCCCACCGCATCCATCGCCGTTCGTGGCACCGAATTCAGCGTTGCTGTGAATGGTGTCGGAGATACGGAAGTCAAAGTGTTTGAAGGGCTGGTGGAAGTGGAACGTCTTTCGAATCCACAAAACAAGGTGCTCGTGCACCCTGGGCACGGGGTCATTGTTCGCATCGATCAGGACATCTACTTCTTCTTATTGAGCCCCGGAGGTGAAATAGGCGGATTTGGCGGTAGTCAGGAGATCGACGACGACAATCAAGATGAGCCTTCTCATACCGGAACTGATCCGCAAGAACCGGGGAACGCGGATTCTCCACGAAATTCCGCCGGAATTTATGATCGTTTCGTGGCCAGTGTTGTGGAGGCACGGCACGGCCCGCTATTTCTCCGTTTTACGGCCTATCCGGATTCTTTTCTAGATGGCATGGAGAATCCCGCTTATGCCACGGAATTTTCCTCGCCTGAAGGACGTATCGCCCTGTTGCCGTCTTTGCGGGGTAGCCAAGGTGTTGGGGCCAGCCAGTCCGCTTTCTTGTCTAGCCCTCGAGAATCTGTCGATTATAGTTTGTCTCCTCTAGGATCTTTCTTCACGCCACTCGCCGACCACCGCACGGCCATTGGCGGGGGCATAGCGGGATTTCGGAGTGGCGTCCAATCCTTCAAGCTGGATGAAACTGCAAATCTTTCTAGTTCACTTTTTCCAGTGGGGACAACTGGAACGCAAGCATCATCGGATTCTACGAATACTTCTTTTCTCTCTGGTACGTTCGCGGTGGCCCACGCCTTCGGGGGAGAGAAAAGAACTAGTGTGGGTGTCGGTGTGGATTACGTAAAGGGCTGGACCTCGCTGCTTAACTTCGTGACACAACAAGACCCTTCTGGAATTGTATCGAGCGAAAGAACTAGCTCAAATTCAAATCTTGCCCAGACCAAAATTAAGGCCGGAATCTCGCACGAATTTTCGGGGGAGCGGAAACTCGGAATTTATTACAGCTATGGATTCGTGTCGGCTGATTTCGCTAACGTCTCGCACACACTGGATGGCCAACCGCAGGGCCTCGATACAACGCAAAGCGTGGGCCGATCCTCCGAAATTGGCGTTCGGTTTCGAGGTGTATTGACAAGGAAGCTGTTCTACGGAGCACAAGCCTCCTGGTTCCTGCTTTCTTTGGACGATCAGTTGAAGCTGTCCGCAATCGCAGATTCTCACCAACACGACCGCACGACAGGTTCGAGCTTCGCTGTGGGTTTCGGCTATGCGCTCCGCCCTCGGGTATTATTCACCCTGGACGTCGCGGGCGGATTTTCGAACACCACGACATTGCGTACTGAGGACGCCACGGGCAATCTCCTGGAACGCACCCTCAAGAGCACTCCCTTTTTCTCCGCACACCAAGCCGTTCAAGGTGACATCTGGAGACACTTATTTGCGAGTGGATCGCTTTTGACGGTGCACCAGACAACCTCTAAAAACTTCACGCTTTATCCCGATCGTTTCGGGCTCTTGCTCACATCGGACGGCTCTTTCGATCCAAATGCGTTCACGCGCGACCCCTCCACAACTTTTTATTCGGAGTTCGGTACAGGTTGGCGCTTCACGAATAATTTTCTAGCCGAGTACGTTTTTTCGACCAATTATGGCGTGACGCGCCCCAGCCACGTATTTCTGCTTCGGTACAGTTTCCGGTTAGGCGAGCATTAGACGTCGAAGAGCAACTAAGGTAGCGCTACTTGAGGATTCCGGGTTCGTGCTCCGTACGTTTGATTTCGTCGCTTAGGATAATCGCTTCCGCGACTTCCTTCATGGACTTGCGACGCTGCCGGCTTTGTCTCTGCAAAGTAAGATAAGCGTCTTCTTCATTGAGCCGGAATTCGCGCTGCAAGATTCCTTTCGCGCGTTCGACTACCTTGCGCGTCTCCAATTGCTCGGACAGCTCAGAGTTCTCGCTCTGCAACCGGGCCATTTCGATCTCCGCCCCGACAAGAAATCCAATCGTCGAAATTATCTGCGTTTCGCGCTGGGTGTGCACGTGAGGCTTGCAGTGCTGGAGGTTGATAACGCCCACGACCTTGTCACGACTAAGGACGGGCACTGATAAGAATGCTTCAAATCGGTCCTCCGGTAGCTCATTGAAAGATTGAAAGCGCGGATCTTTGAAGGCGTGGCGCCTGACAGCAACAGGCTTTTTGTGCTTGGCCACCCACCCGGTGATGCCCTGCCCAACCTCCAACTTCAAACGATCCACAATTTCTGTATGTGGATTCTTGGATGCTCGCAGGACAAGTTCATTCCCTTCAAGAATATAGATGAAGCAGGAATCGGACTTTACCACCGAGGAGATGAACTCGACAATACGGCCCAGGACTTCATGGAGGGGATCGGCAGCAGCGATACGGCTGCCAATTTCGTGTAACAAATCTACCGCGCCGTCTTCCAGCAACATAACACTGTCAGGACCAGTCATGGGATCAGGTTATATAGCCACGGCTGGGGTGTCCAATCGAACTTTTTTGCCAGTATCATTACTAATTTTCGGTCTTGACAGAATGCAACCGTGGACACTACCGGGTGTAGAGTGGGCCCATGAAGACCCACTCTGAACACCCGCATAATGCATCTAGTCACTGGCCTTGGAGGCGGTCGTCAATTGGTGAGGTGCCGAAACAAGAGCTTCGCTCTTAGTCTTGGGCACGTTGAAATCAATTACCAGACCCATTTTATCCAGGCATAGAGAACGCACGACCGTCCCCTTTTCTCCGGATTCGAAAGCCAGCCCATCGGGTTCCGGGGTGTGCGCATCCTTCGAAACTGCGAAGGCAATCATCATGGTAACTGCACCCGTCCCCATCTTCGGGCGCACGGTAACCAATACTGGTTGCCTTCGAGATTGGATAGAACTCACGCTTTGGACCGAGTTCAATGTCTCAATGGAAATAGTGTAGTCACCCGCCGGAAGAAGCGTCTTACCCCAAGTTGCCTCGAACGGCATCGTGAACGTGCCTTCGACCTCCCCATGGGCGCTGGCAGAGATTTCGGTTACACAAACCGCCGCCAACCCTAATAACACCATCCTAGCGAGCGAAGCCCATTGAAAAGATTTCATGTTTAAGTTCTTCATCACAAACCTCCAGTTAGACTTTAGAGATGGACGTCCTGGCCAAAGCCAGAAGCGCCGGCTGCCTGATGTTTCTGTTTTTCTAGACCACGAGGTCTGCGAACAAGGCGATTAACCAACAGAAGAAACGTTCATCGAGGGAGAACTCCGAGGTTCTCGTCACACGCTGCTACGTAGCAGCCGTGATCAATCTGAACAGTTTCAGTTTGGCGAGCTATTTCCAACAAGTCCAATCGAAAGAATCTATCAGCGTCATGAACCAAAAGAATCCAGCCAGAGCCCTGCGTTTTGAGTGCGCTCTCGCGCGCAGAAGAAAATCGACACTTCACTCGGCGCCTAGGTGATCTATCCATTCCATTTTCACCGCTTCGTCTTTACTCCGCGCGACAGCAAGCACTGCAGGCCGTCGGAGTATCCCGGCGATACTGCTGACGCTTCGGCAGTGGAGTGAGGCAGATTGTCGCGACGTGCAGTCCTCCCAGCGGCACCGTGCCGCTGCAGTGTCATTTAGGTTGTGGCACGCGTACGTATCTATATGTAATCACAAGACTTATCAGCGCCTCATCCTGGCCGATCTATTGCCTTTCTACAGCTCATGAAGATCGTAATTATCCGCAGGAAAATCGTGATACCTGAGCGGTTTCGCATCCCTGAGATACGGGAAGCCCATCTGGAAAACAAATCTAGTGGGCTTCGGTTAAGGGACAACACGATCCATGGGAAATAACTCTCGTTTTTTTCTACGTTTCGCTCTCGGCTTTTTGGTGGCAAGTCTCTCTACAAGCGTCCTCTTGGCGCAATCGAATGGTACCCGCCCCGGCAGTACTGAAATTACTTTCTACACCGGCATTTCGGCCCCCGTAAACAATGAAAGCAAGGGTTTTGGATTGGAAGTGAAGACCGGCACGCCCATCGGAGGTCGCGCGAGTTACAACTTCAGTGAGCATAACGCCGTCGAGCTCACGATCGCCAATCCCTTCTCGTTGTCCGCCAACTATGTTCGCAACCTCTCTTCCATCCGGGAGAAATGGGTCCCCTATTTCACGGCAGGTGTCGGCGCTGCGCGACATGAACTTACGCTCAGCGATAACAGTAGACCTGCGCAACTGAATTCTAATCTTGTGGAGGCAGGACCAGACCGCCACAAGACTGTCTTCACAGCCAACTTTGGCGGTGGCCTGAAATATTTCTTTACCGCAAAGTTCGCTCTCCGCTTCGATGTGCGTGACCAGATCGGCCATTACAAAGCGACTTTTACCAATGTCGCGGGCGTGCCGGGAGGTGTCGTAAGGGCCAGTAAGACACTCAACGATTTCCAATTCACAGGTGGGATTGTCTTTCGTTTTGGTGGCGATTGGTGAAAACGATGTGCTCGGCCAAATGCCATGCACGACAACACAGGAAGCAATCAAGTTTGTAGATCGGTATCTCAGGAGGCACATGCAAAATTCGAATGCCAGCCCGCATACAAGGGATTTCCACTCGTCAGTTGGCGGCGGACAGTCCCGGATCACGAATGATCGGCGTTATGCTCCTCGCGCCGCCCTCGGCCTTCCGATCGCAGTCCGTGGTGAAAGTCCCTTTAATACGCAGATGTTCCATGCAATGACGCGAGACATTTCCGCCAAAGGGATTTACTTCGTAAGTGATGAAGCCTATATGGCCGGCCAGTTGCTTCATGCGACGATCCGGCTATCCAGCGAAGTAACCAACGGCTTTGAGTGTCTCTCTCTAACCCTGCGATTTCGCGTTCAGCGTGCCGAGCAGCAAATATCTTTGAATGGTTCTAAGACATTTGGCGTCGCCATGGCATTGGATGAGTAATTATTCTCTCCTATGCTGTGAAGATGCTGGATAAAAGGAGCGGTTGACTTATGAAAAAACAAACGTATGTGTTGTTTGCGGTTGCAGCATTGATGCTGGCAGGTAGTCGCCTATCTGCGCACAGCATTGTTTCTTCCGGCATGCACACCACTTCCGCGGTGCAAGGTGCCGATGACGAACCTAGCGCGCCAGAACCCGCGAGTGATCCAGACGGGGCAAATGGACCGGATGGCGGACCGGACGGCGAAGGCGAAGGTGGGCCGGGCGCTGCATCAGCCTAAGCGTCGTTCCTTTGCAGTGTAGTCGCCGTGGTCGGCGGGAGGACCTTCAGGAACACTCCTTCAGGTACCCTCCCGCCGGCTTCCGCTCCTGGCGACATCTACCTCTCCCGAAATCCTCCCCAGTACGTTGCGTAATTTCGTAATTGGATACACACTGCGTTGACAGACGCCGAGCGGACGTCAATACTTTGAAGCGATGATTGGGCAACTGCGCGGGCGGCTTGCTGAGAAACGACCGAATCAAGTGCTTGTAGATGTGGGCGGCGTAGGATATGTGGTGCAGGTGCCGCTCTCCACGTACGCGGCACTCGGCGAATTGCACACCGAAGTGACCCTCCTGATTCATACCCATGTGCGCGAGGACGCGTTATCTTTGTATGGATTTGTGTCTTCGCGAGAAAAACATTTGTTTGAGATGCTTCTTTCGGCTTCGGGCGTGGGGCCGAGCCTGGCTTTGAAAATTTTGTCCGGTATGAGCGTCGAAGAATTGGTTCCGGCGATTCGAGGCAGCGACCTCGCGCGGCTAACGAAAATTCCAGGAGTAGGGCGCAAGACAGCGGAGCGCATGGTGGTGGAGTTAAAGGATAAATTGGAAGCCGTGGCCGTCGAAGCAGAGCGGCCGGTGGCGTCATCGCCGGCGGGTTTCGAAGCGGATGTGGTTTCGGCGCTGGTGAATCTGGGATATGACGCGCGCGTAGCAGAGAAAGCGGTGGAAGAAGCGCGGCACGAAGTGGGAACACCGAATTTTGAAAAGTTGCTGCGCGCGACGCTACAGAGTCTGAGCCAAACTAAAGGGCGCGCGGCGCGGAGCGCGTAAAAATGTCGGATGCCACGGCAAAACGTATGACGGCACAGAAACAATCGGAACGCATTGTGTCCGGACAAGCGATTGACGAAGACGCGCGCATTGAAGCGAGCGTGCGACCGAAACACCTCGACGAATACATCGGCCAGAAACGCGTAAAAGAAAATATCCAAATTGCCATCGAAGCGGCGCGAAGCCGCGGCGACGCGCTGGACCACGTGCTGCTATACGGGCCGCCAGGGCTGGGTAAGACCACGCTCGCGCAGATCATCGCCAATGAACTGCAAGTGCCGATTAAAACCAGCGCAGGTCCGTTACTGGAACGCAAAGGCGATTTGACCGCGATCTTGACGTCGCTGGAAGGGAAGGAAGTTTTCTTTCTCGATGAAATCCATCGCCTGCAACCCGCCGTGGAAGAAATATTATATCCAGCGATGGAAGATTTTCGCGTGGACTTGATTATCGGGCAGGGGCCGGGAGCGCGCATCCATCCATTTCCGCTGGGACATTTCACGTTGATTGGAGCCACCACGCGCGCGGGACTCATTACGGCGCCCCTGCGTTCACGTTTCGGCATCGTACATCGCCTGGATTTTTATGAACCGGAAGATTTGCTGATCATTATTCATCGCTCCGCCAAGATTTTGAATATTGAGATGGACCCTGGCGGCGCGGAAGAAATCGCAGGACGCTGCCGTGGGACGCCGCGCGTCGCCAACAGATTGTTGCGACGCGCGCGCGATTTCGCCGAAGTGCGCGCGGCGGGCCGCATTACGCGAACCGTGGCGCAGGAAGCACTGTCCATGCTCGGCGTGGACGAAAAAGGACTGGATGAGGTGGACCGCAACCTGATGCTGGCTCTGATCGATAAATATGCCGGCGGGCCGGTGGGTGTCAGCACGCTGGCGGCAGCGTTGAGCGAAGAAGAAGACGCCATCGAAGAGATGTATGAGCCGTATTTAATGCAGATCGGTATGATTGACCGTACTCCGCGCGGGCGCGTGGCAACAGCGCGCGCGTATGAATATTTCGGCAAGGAAATGCCTCGGCGCCAGCCGCGCTTGTTCTAGCCATTCTCCGATAGATCAAAAGGGCACGATAGCTGCCCCGCGCTCGCGACGCTGCAGCACGCGCATCTTTAAGGTGAGGTGGTAGGCACCAATTTGTGCAAGGTTTCCTCGACGCCCTTGGGATGGAACCCGAATGGACCCGGGCCGGACTTGTAGGCCACCCGGCCGTCGCGGTCAATCACGTAGAGTCGGTCCGGCCAGCCTGTGTAGGCACGTTCAGTGGCGTTGTCGAAATTGTCCACGACGGCTGGGAACTTAATTCCGAGTTTTACCACGCACAGTTGACCGATTTGGCTGCGTTCCTCGAAACTTTTCGGCTTCGCGAACACAACTTTATCACCCAGGTTATCGGGGTCCTGCCACACGTCGCTGGTGTGTGCTTCTCGAATATATACGACGTAGAAGGCCACCTTATCCTGGTATTGCTCGGATAGCTTGTTCAGGGCGGGAACCTCCCGCCGGAACGGCGGTCAAGTATAGCTGCCGAAAACTAGGACCACGGGCTTTTGTCCTCGCAAGGAGGACAACTGAAAATGGCTTTTGTGATCCGGGCTCTCCAACGCAAAATCCGGGGCCGTATCCCCGACGCTAACGTGGCCGCTTCGCGCAACGCTCCAAAGCGGCTTGAACGGAAGAAGCAGGAAGGCTGGCCAAGGCACGTACTTCATGGTGCGCGCGAAATCGTCCGGCGACTGCAGCATTGCCGCAAACAGCGCGCCTGAGACCACCGCGTACAAGCCCACCATCGCGCCCAGCACTTTCAGGAGTTTCTTCATTTGATTCTGTCTTATAGCAAAGAATCTTGCGGGCCGAACTACCTTCTAAACCTAGTGTCTCAAAAGAGAAACTTCAGTGCCAATTGGATCAACCTCGGCGACCGAGCCGCCAAAATGTGATTAAAGGTGGGCGAGCTAATGTCGCTATCGGGAAGACGGAAATTAGTATGGTTGAGAACGTTGAAGAACTCAGCCCGGAATTGAACTTCCTTGGACTCCGTCACTCGAAGGTTCTTAAGCGCGGACAAGTCCCAATTTGCGTATCTTGGCCCCAGCGCGATGTTGCGGCCTGCTGTGCCAAATTGCTGTACCGGCGAGTTGGGATCAAAGATGACTTGCTAAAATGCATTATTGTTGAGCCATGCGCCGGGTGTATGTGGCCCGGCGTTGGGATCCTGCCCGGCGGCCAGGTTCGGTCGGTTGGCCGAGAATCCGGTGATCTCCGGCGCTCCGCCTTGCACCGAAACGTCGTTTGAATCGAACACGGTGAAAGGCGTACCAGTCATCAAAGTTGCGATTCCGTTAAGCTGCCATCCGCCGAGTGCGTGCTCGTACCAGCCGTGAGGCTGCTTCCAGAAAGGAAGGCTCCATTGGTAGCTCAGCACAAAGCGGTGACGAGCATCGAACAGCGAAGGACCCCGTTCGGCTGCGAGGTTGAACGGGTTCTGCGCCAGGACATTCTCGCCGGCTAAAGGTTTCGACGCCGACCCTGTCATGTTGAACGAAGATGCATCATCGATCGACTTCGAGTATGCGTAGGAAGCTAAGAAGGAAATTCCGCGGCTGAAGCGTTTCTTCGGGCTGGCCTCCAGCGCGTTGTATGAGGAATCGGCAATACCTGCAATTAAACCTGTTGAGGAAAACTGGCATTTGCTGGACGGATCAGCGAGTGTGCATCCGGAATAAAGCCGCCGCTGGTCAGCATTGCCCGAAGTGGATACAGGTCTGCCCCTGGAGTCATGGCCCGGAATGTAGATAGCCGGGTTCCCTTCAATGAAACGCGGCAACTTGGTCCCCTTGGTTCCCACGTAGCCGATCTCGAACAGGAGTTCTGAGCCGAAGGACCTTTGGATATTCAAGTCCCAATCCTGTGCGTAGGGCAGGGGCAGGTTCGGGGCAAGGGTCAAGTTGGTCAGCGGCGTTGCAAATTGGCCGTTCACTGGAGGGCTGCCGTTAAATGGATCGGCAAAATTAGGCACGCTTACTTGCGGAGTCTGAAGGTATGGTGGTGCGCTGATAGGCGACTGTAACGGCCCGCCTTGCCCGGTGTAATACGGTTCATAAAATATTCCGTAGGCGGAGGTAATTGCGGGGGCCAGCACCAAACACCCCGGGAAAAACGCCCATGTCTGATGCCCGAAGAGATTCGGGCTACACTTCAGTGGCGCGATAATAGGTAATGCCGATGAGGGGTCAATAATACAAAAGCAGTACGCAATCAAAATAAGTTGGAGTCAGCTCCATGCTTCTTATGTTTGGCGTCTTTGGCCTGTGCTCGCCACCACGTGCCTATGCTGTATCCATAAGGCCATCGCGGGCTGTCAAACGCACCCAGGAAATCCGAACTGGATAATCCCAAGTTCGAATGCCGAGCTCGCTCGTTCGCTGACCCGGTAGCAACGTCAGCTGCGGCGGAACTCGCTCGGAGTGACAGATGTGTGGATATTCATCAGGGGCTTCGATACGTCAGTGAATTTTCGCGAGGAAGCCGAATTGTGAAAGGATTCTTCGGAAGCAGAAGTGGGCCGCTGCAATCCTAGCGTTGAGATTCTGTGCGTTCTTATTTATTACAGCTACTTCTGGCCGAATGGACTCACAGATCACGCCCGTCCGTAATTCTAAAGTAAGATAAGTTGGCCCGAGACACAGCTCTCAACATCAAGTTCGATTCTCAAAAAGTTTGCGGCAACAGACCAAGCCGCAAGCATTGGCCTAGCCAGGAGGCTACCGATGAAACGGATGTGCACGAGACTAAGTATGGCTTGCGGGCTATTGCTGGTGGTCGCGGTTCAGTTAATGCTCGCGCAAAACTCGCCGCCACGCGAAATTGCCGTCACAATAGACGATCTTCCCGCTGCCGCCGCGAATTGGATGACCGGCGCAGAGATCAACGAAATGACCGCCAAGCTATTGGGAACCTTACGCTATCAGAAAGTTCCGGCGGTCGGCTTCGTCAACGAAAGAAAACTCTATAAATTTGGCGAAGTAGATGACCGCATCAGAACGCTGAACACTTGGCTGGATTATGGATTCGAACTCGGCAACCACACCTTCGCACACGCCTCCCTGAATAAGGTTGGTCTGAATGAATGGAAGGAGGAAGTCATCCGCGGTGAGCCGGTGACCAAGCTCCTTCTGGCGCAACACAACATGAAGCTGCGCTATCTCCGGCATCCTTTCCTCGATACCGGCCGCGACCTGCAAACGCGCCGCGAAGCCGAAGCTTTTCTCGTCACCCGGGGCTACCGCATTGCACCCGTCACCATGGACGCGTGGGACTGGATGTATGCCGGCGTTTATGACGATGCTCGCAAGCGCGGCGACACCGCTCTAGAGCGGGAATTGGTCAGTTCGTATCTTTCCTATACCGGTGCCGTTTTTGACTATTACGAAAATTTCTCCAAGGACCTGATCGGCTACGAGCCCAAACAAATTTTGCTGCTGCATGGGAACTGGCTTGAAGCCGACCACATCGCGGAACTCCTGGACGTGCTGCGCAAGCGCGGCTATCGATTCATTACCCTGGAGGATGCCTTGAGCGACCTAGCTTACAGCATGCCGGATGATTACGTGGGCGAAGAAGGAATTGGTTGGCTCGATCATTGGGCCATCACCCGCGGCCGCCCGCCGAAAAATACTCCCGTATTTCCGCAGTGGGTGATTGACCGTTTCAAAGCACTGCCGCATCACCCAACGCAACCCTAAATCTCTCTCGTTTGGCCGGTCAGGCGTAAGTCTTGAGCGCAAAGCCGCCGGCGCCCCCGCAGAAAACTTTATCAACTGTAAGTGAGTGACGGATTTATATTTCGACAAATCCCCAAGTCGCAATCCTCTGACTTACCTTTCTCATTGACATTTAACTCAACTTTTACTATACCCTTGTGTAAACAATAAGAGGGAGGGTCTCTAATGAAGCCTGACACTCGCTGCGCCAGTGAATCTGCGAGTTTGAAGCGGATCGCCTCCTGCAATAGCGCCCTCCAGGAAGCGCTTCTCGAGGTTCTTGCGGAGATGGGTGTGTCGGAGTTCCGCCACCGATATTCTGTCCCACCGTCCCTAACTTCTTTAGAATCTGCACTTCCAAAAAAGCCGGGGCGTGGGGGGATTTTGTTGACCAGCAGTGAAGAAATCACAGAACAGACCCAAGATCTTAAGGCCGAAACGCCTCACTTTCATTGGACGCATGAATCATGCAATGAATATGAATAAGGGCAACGTTGCCCGCTGCGGAAGAAGTTGGCTCCCCCGGGCTAGATTCGAACTAGCAACCCTTCGGTTAACAGTTGCGGCGCTCATCTTTACGACTGAGTGCGATGATTTGTTATCGTGTTGATTTTCCCCGCTAATACGGGCGATTTGCTGCCTCGCCCATTGCTACCAAGTGCGACGGTTTCTTACTGAGATGGGGCACAAAATTGGGCACAGTGTTCTCGACTGCACCCCTTCAGTGAGACAGTTTTCGATGGGCACACTTGCAGTTCTGACCCCCAGAAGTGCAATTGAAGGTGCTGGAATCGCGGAGTGCCGTACAGCGCCACGAACGCGAGGCTAACTTTTGGCGAATTGTTGCAGTAGCGTAGAGCTTGGCAATGGCCATCTGCGCCAGTTCCAGGCTCCCGTCAGTCACATGGCTGGCGACCGATTGATTGACGCTAAAATCAATATGTTATGGAACATTCCTTTTCCTGTCCGCATTGCGGCGAAGAGATTTCGATGGTGCTGGACCTATCCATTCGCAAGCAAACTTACGTTGAAGATTGCGAAGTGTGCTGCAATCCTATTGAGATCAGTTACACCGTGTCGGACAATGAGCTGGCGGAATTTTCGGCCCGGACTTTGGGATGACCGCAAAGACAGGGTAGTGTTCCGTTTGAATCAACGCTCGCGAACGACTTTAGCTGTTGAGCCTCCTGCAAGTAAACTTCGAGCTGGTGTTGCGTCGACACATTGAGACCGCCCGACTTATCGGGAATTAGACCCGTTCACGGCTGGTATAGAATCTCACTTGTGGGCTGGCGAAGGATTTAGCCGGTCATCAAAAACTGAATCGGTGTGCATATGTCGGACGCAACAGACCAACGCTTGCTTGAGGCTCTGCTGGATTCCTGGGACAGGAACAACACCATCCTGGTCAACCTGCTTCGCGCCCTGCCGGAGAGCGGGCTGGAGGCCAGGGCGATGGAGGGCAGCCCATCCATCGCGGAGATGTTCACACACATCCATTTTGTACGCCTTGTGTTCGTCCTCGAGGACGCCCCCGAGTTCGGCAGAAGCCTGCCCGAGGAAGAGTGGGCGGCCGAACGCGACCCTGATCGCATCGCGCAGATGCTGAATGACAGCGCTAAAGTTGTGCGGGACGCGGTAAAGAACGGGGTGGAGTCAGGCAAGGACATGAAACTTCACTACGACTATCCGATCCTCATGCTCCAGCACATGATCTGGCATGAGGGCTACCATCACGGTCAGATAAAACTGGCCCTCAAGGTGGCGGGCCGCCCACTGACCGATGAGGAAGCCGGGCCAGTCACGTGGGACGTCTGGATGCGCAAGAAGTGAGCAATCTTAGGGCGTCCACGGTGAAAAATTATTGACTTGAGCCGCGCTGCGTCATATGGTTGCGCAAGTTATTTTCTTTCCAGTACGAAATAAAGTCCACTAAGCAAACTATGAAAGATCGGACCCAAGGAGGGTTTCACACACATCCGGACGCCTCCTTTGGGTTGGGGTTGTGCCAACCCACGTCTGAAGCGATGATTGCGTCAGCCTGTTTCGGTCCCCAGCTGTGGCGTTTGTAGGGGAGAGCCCGGTGGTGGTGCTTAAGGACCGGATCGACCACCGCCCAGGCGGCCTCAACCGCGTCTTCACGGGTGAAGAGCGCACCATCGCCGGACATGGCGTCGCCCAAAAGGCGCTCGTAGGGAGCTTCTTCACCCGGCCATTCCTCGAACAAGTAGAGCTCTCGCTGGTCGCCGAGGAATTCCTTCCCTGCGCGCTTGACGCGAGCAGCGAGAGCGATGGCCGAACCGGGGGAGAGGCGGAAGCGCAGGTAGTTTGCCGGGCCGGTCGTTGGCGCTGAGTCAGCAAAAAGCCGCTGCGGGGGCGGCTTCAGCTCCACGAGGACCTCGGTCGCAGTGTCGGCCAGGTATTTACCGGAGCGCAGGTACCACGGCACCCCCTCCCAGCGCCACGAGTCAATGAAAAGCCGCAGGGCGCAAAATGTCTCGACGTCAGAGCGCTTGGCCACGTTTGGCTCCTTGCGGTAGCCAGCATATTGGCCGCGCACCAAGTCGTCGGACTTCAGAGCGCGCATGGCTTGGAAGACCTGGGCTTTCTCGCTTTGTATGGCTCCAAAATCCCTACCGGACGGGGACTCCATGGCAAGGAGAGCGACGACCTGGAAGAGGTGGTTCTGGATCACGTCGCGCAGACAGCCGGCGGTTTCGTAAAACGCACCGCGATCCCCCACGCCGAAATCCTCGGATAGAGTTATCTGCACGCTGGCCACGTAGTTGCGGTTCCAGATCGGTTCCAGGAACGAATTGGCGAAGCGGAAATAGAGAATATTCATGATGGCCTCTTTCCCGAGGAAGTGGTCGATGCGGAAGATCGAGCCTTCCGGGAACACCGTGCGGGCGACTTGGTTGAGCTCGCGCGCGGAGACCAGGTCGCGTCCGAACGGCTTTTCGACAATGACGCGGGCATGGTCGGCCAAGTTTGCGGCACCGAGGCCTTTGATTACGGTCTCGAAGAGCGAGGGTGGGATGGCCAGGTAGTGCGCCGGGCGCCGAGCGCTACGCAGCTCGTTCTTTATCGCCGCGAATGTGTCCGGGTCATGATAATCCCCACCCACATACCTGAGCAGGGACAGAAGATGGTGGAAGGCACGCTGGTTATCGATCCCGCCTGATCGCTTTATACTGTCCGTCACGCGATTGCGCAGACGCGCAAGACTCCACTTCGGGAGGGCGACGCCGATTACCGGGAATTTGAGGGTCCCTCGTTTCGCCATCGCATAGAGTGCCGGAAAGATCATCTTGTGGGTAAGATCGCCGGTCACACCGAAGAGCACCAGCGCATCCGAACGGGAGGCTGTCATCGGGCACCTACTTTCTTGTCAGCACTTGTTAAAGAAGATGCCCTACTTCAAAAATTACTTCGCCAACTGCCTGCGGTTAGATTTCAATTCCCGCCGATGTTTCGCGGTGGTCCTGGGATATGCTGACCAACCCGAGTTTTTGTACCGGTTTCACTGACAGAGTCTACATCATTGCCATAGTTTGCGAATTTGGATTTGACTCCCACGGGCCTTGCGGCCCAAGGCGTGCCTGCTTGCCATCCATGTGAAGTTGCAGAAGATCGTTGCGAGTAGACTGATTCTAGACTGGTCGCCTGAACAGATTTCCGGATGGCTGAAGATTCAGTATCCCGATGACGAGAGCATGCGGGTGTCCCACGAGACCATTTACCGTAGCCTATTCATTTAAGCGCGAGGAGTATTGAAAAAAGAGCTGATTGGACATCTGCGGTCCAAGCGCCGCATACGCCGCTCGCAGCACTCTGGTGTCAGCGGACAGTCACGCGGTCAAATCGTCGATGCCATCTCCATCCGGGAAAGACCCGCAGAAATCGAGGACCGGGCCATTCCCGGTCATTGGGAGGGCGATCTCATTAGCGGCACAAGGAACAGTCACATTCTGACCTTGGTGGAACGACATTCGCGTTTTACCGCGCTCGTAAAGGTGCCCAGCAAAGACACTGCTGTTGTCGTCGCTGCACTGAGTCGGCTAGTTCGTAAACTCCCAGCGTCACTGCGGCGCTCGTTCACGAATGTAAAAGTCTACTTCTGTGATCCTCATAGTCCTTGGCAGCGCGGAACGAACGAAAACACGAACCGATTGCTGCGACAATACCTCCCCAAGAGAGCCGACCTTTCCACCTATGCTCAATCAGACCTGGACAACGTAGTACTGCGTTTAAATCAACGCCCGCGAAAGACTCTAGGTTTTGAGACTCCTGCGAGTAGACTTCGAGCTAGTGTTGCGCCGACCCATTGAGCCCGCCGCGGTAATCGGAGAAGTCCTATAAAAGGGAATGTCAAGAGACATATCTCCCCGTCGGCTCGGTGCCGACACTTTTTTGTCTCGGCATTCTGCCCAATCGTTGGAACGTGGACTCGCGATCGACGAGTGACGCATTCCATCGCCACCTTGCCGGCGAAATTCAGGACTGCGATAGAAATGCTTTCCTTATGAACGTCCATGCCGATATATTTAGTGCTAGTCATAGAGGGTGTTCCTTTCTGTAGGGAATGAGCCAAGCACTCAAAACCTACTCCAAAAGGGGCGCCCTTTTATAATGTGTGAAATGCTGTCAAAACCATATGTACGGTTACGCGACTTCCATTCGAAGTTTTTGATCATCCAGATGTCTCCCCCTTGTGGACGGAAGCGGTCGAAAGCACCCACAACTCGCCTTCCGTTAGAGAAATCGTTGAGGGGACACTATTTCTCAATCGTTGGTGTCTAACTCCGAGAAAAGGAAATTGTGCGCGTAAAAACTCAATCTAAGCCAGTACGGCGATTTGCTTTCCCCTCCAATTATTACCAAGTGCGACGGTTTTTGATGTAGGTGGGCACAAAATGGGGCACAGCTTCGGAACGGAGAGGAAACTCTCAAAAGGCACGTGTGGGGCAACTCGCTAACTGATTAAAAGATTTGGCTCCCCGGGCTAGATTCGAACTAGCAACCCTTCGGTTAACAGCCGAATGCTCTACCGTTGAGCTACCGGGGAACGGGCAATTCACTTTTTAATTTACAACAGTTTGCAGACCCGCGCTACTTTCGACCGGGACTGTAATTCCGTCGAGGTTTGGTTCCGCGCATTACTGCGGCAATTCGCAGCCAGCTACTTGGATCTGCTAGCTGCGGGAAAAGTCAGTCGTTGTCTAGAAGTGTTCTGAAACCAACACGACAAATTTGAAAACCAACCACTTAAGCTTTCTTCCCGCCTCGCGAAAATCTAGTCGATGTCTACACCTATTCTGAAACCCACCCGATGATTCGCAACCGACCACTTAGACTTTTTGTCCCGCGCCGCAGCTGTACCCTGCTCGGCGTTCCATACCGTCCGTTAATGTGCTATGTATTGTTCCGTCGTTTCCGCAGCTCACTCTACGCCTTACACTTGAAAGAGGTCGCGATGATTTCGAAACGCATTATAATTTTTGTCGTCGCATCGTCATGTGCATTTGCAGTTTTCACCGCCGTCTTTTCGCGTGCGGCGATCCCGGCCCCTGGTCCCTCCGGCTACCATATCGTGAAAACTGTCCCTGTGGACGGCCCGGGTGGATGGGATTACCTAATCGTCGACCACGATGCGCGCCGCTTATACCTTTCTCACGCCACGCACGTGGTCGTCTTCGACGCTGACAACTTTTCGTTCGTTGGCGACATCCCGGACACGCAAGGGGTGCACGGCATCGCGCTCGCGCCCGAATTAGGACGTGGCTTCACGAGCAATGGCCGCGTCAACACCGCGACGATCTTCGATCTCAAAACTCTCAAAACGCTCGGCACTGTGAAGACTGGCACTAATCCCGACGCCATCGTTTTTGACGGGGTCACCAAGCGAGTCTTCGTGCTAAACGGAGGCAGCAAGGACGCCACCGCCTTCAATGCAGCCGACGGCGCCGTCGTGGGCACGCTTGCTGTGGGCGGCAGACCCGAGTTCGCCGTCGCAGATGGCAAGGGCAGCATCTTCGTCAACATTGAAGATACTTCTGAGGTCGTTGAATTCGACGCGCAAAAGCTCACGGTTACGCATCGTTGGCCGCTGGCGCCCTGCAAGGCACCTTCTGGGCTCGCCATGGACACCAAGAACCGGCGTCTCTTCGAGGGCTGCGACAACGAAATGATGGCGGTGGTGGACGCCGACTCCGGTAAAGTCATCGCCACGGTTCCCACTGGGGAAGGCGTTGACGCCAACGCTTTTGATCCCGCGACGCAGTATGCCTTCGCGTCCAATGGGGAATCCGGCACACTCAGCGTCGTGCATCAGGATTCACCGAGCAAATATTCCCTCGTGGAGAACGTCCCTACAAAAAAGAGCGGACGCACGATGGCTCTCGATCTGAAAACGCATAACGTCATTATTACTGTGGCTGATTTCGAACCAAAGGCTGCGGGCGAACGCCGCCCGAAGATCAAGCCGGGCAGCATGGTTCTGCTCGTTCTCAGTAGGTAGTAACTCTACAAAACATGACCGTGGTGCGTACATGCGAGGAGAATCCCTCGTATGCTGTTCCTCGTTAAAAAAGTGTCCCGATAATAATTTTGCGAGGACGCTTTCTTATGGATGGGCAAATGTAGGTCTGCGGAAGATCTATGGCGCGACGCCTACGTTATGCACTCCTGCCGCCAAGGACATGCCCGCGCCAGCGGTCTGCGGCAGCCACCACATTCGTCGAACCCACAGGTGATGGCTCGTCATCATGCGCTTGCCCACATAATCCATAATCAGCGGGCTCGCCTGGGTCGCAACGTATATCGCAGCGGAATGGGAAAACGGCCGCAACAAGGGATTGCCTTCCGTGCCGTATCCACTGGCAACCGCGCGTCGCGTGGACCATGCGTCAAATGCCGCTGCTCCGTGTCCCGCAGCGGCCAATCCATACCAAATCTTTTTCTGCCGAGGTGTCTCATAATACCCGTAAAATGCCGGCTTCACCGGCACAATTGGAAACGCTCCTGGCTTTGGTTCGCTCGGTGCCAGGTTCGGAGCTGCAGACCCTTCCATGGCCGGCGTACTCGCTGCAGCATTAGCTACCAGGTTCGGCGCATTCACCGTTATGGCTACCGCGTCCGCCGGTTCGAGGGCCAGCGACATGAGCCCAGCCGCGGCGATTTCCGCGTCGGTGCTCACCTTTGGATCCGGCATTGTCGAGAGGAAAGAATCTTTAACCGTACTTGTCGCTGCAATTACCGGGGCTTCGGAAGCTGTTCTTGCCAAGTCCCCATTCTGCGCAAGAGGACAGAGCAGTAGGAGCGCCGCGAATATCATTACCACCTCAGTAGCCGCGAGACGTGCGAATCGTTGCTCCCGCAACCATGACAAGTATCCTGTCCTTTCGTGCTGATGGCACTGGCCTGATAGTCACAATCCCAGGGGTACGGTTTTTTAGTTCTTTAGTTTCTTCTCCGTAGTACGCGGGTACCACCACCATTTTCGCTTTTTCGCTTGGAGCCGAGCAGCGCGCTACTCGGACGCGCCGAGTGGCAGGAAATATTGTGTGCCTTTGACCGGGTCCTGCAATCGCCGAAGCAATTGTTGCAAATCTTCCGAACGCTCCACGAAATCGATATCCGAAGTGTTGATCACCAGCAGGTCGGAAGCTGCGTAATGAAAAAAGAAATGTTCATAAGCGCGCGCCACTTCCTCGATGTATTCCTCGGAGATTTGCGTTTCATCGCGGGCGGCTTTTTTGGCGATGCGCGCGCGCAGCACTTCCGGCTTGGCTTGCAGATAGATCACCAGGTCCGGCGCGGGAATGCTCGCGGCAAGCGCTTCGTAATAGCGCTCATAAAGCTTCAGCTCATGATCATCGAGATTCAGATTGGCGAAAATGCGGTCCTTTTCCATCAGAAAATCGGAAAGCACCGGACCAGGCGCCTCGACCGCCAGCGCTTCCCGCAGCCGCTTCTGGCGCTCCATCAGGAAATACATTTGCGCGCGAAGCGCGGCGCCAGGTTTTTCATTGTAGAAGTCGGTCAGAAATGGATTGTCTTCGCAATCGTATACTCGCCGGGCATGCAAGCGCTCCGCCAGGATTTTTGCCAGCGTGGTTTTACCCACCCGCAACGGTCCTTCAATGACAATGAAGCGCGGAGCTTGCGGTCCGCGCGCCGTGGCAGGAGCGCGTTTGGCGGAAGCTGAAGAGAATTCTCGGGCGGCCATGGTTTAAGTGACGCCGGGCAATCCGGCGTCGCGCGTGATTATACCAGAGTGATTTGAATCCAAGGCGAAGGGCGCGAGCCAGCCCTTACAATATGCGTTTCACATACTTCCAAAAAACAGTTGATGTCGGAGGTCTCCCCTACTTTTGGATTTCCGAAGTCACTTCGTTTTGCCACATAATACCCGCCGCACCCTTACACGCACCGGGAGGACACTCTATATGGATCGTTGGACACGCCGCAAATTCTTTCTCACTTCGCTGGCTGGAGGTGCTGCCGCCAGCGCACGAAGTCTCCTGGGGCGGGAGGCTCCCGTCACACCTTCGTTTGGGACTTCGTTAGAAGAACGAGGAGGGCAGGAGAAGCAGAATAGTGCCAAGCGACCCGTCATTATTTCCAGCGCGAACGGCGTGCATGCGCTGGACAAAGGCATGGATGTGCTGAGGAAAGGCGGCGACACACTGGACGCCGCGATCGCCGCGGTGACCGCCGTGGAGGACGATCCCAATGATGACTCCGTGGGCTATGGCGGACTACCCAACGAAGACGGCGAAGTCGAGCTAGACGCCAGCGTGATGCACGGGCCCACGCGGCGCGCGGGCTCCGTGGCTTCGGTCCGGCGCATTAAGAATGTGGCGCGGCTGGCGAAGACGGTGATGGAGCGCACCAATCACGTGATGATGGTAGGGGAAGGCGCGCGACGCTTCGCCGTTGCCGAGGGCTTTACGGAGATGAACCTGCTCACCGAGCATTCAAGGCTGGCCTGGCTAGTCTGGAAAGCCTCGAGCACTGTCAACTGGCGCCCGGGCATCGATAGTCCGGAATGGATCGACCGCGCCGCAGCGATCAGTGCTTACCAGGAACATCTTGCCGCACTCCTGGACACACCGGAGAAGCGCGCCTGGCAAGCACACATAGAACAAGTCGTGGAGCATCCGCCGACCGGGACAATCAATTGCCTGGCACTTAACGAAAAGGGCGAGATTTCCGGTACTACCACGACCTCCGGCCTGGCATGGAAAATTGCCGGGCGCGTAGGCGATTCACCGATTATCGGCGCTGGTTTGTTTGTCGATGGCGAGGTGGGCGGCGCAGGTTCCACCGGCAAAGGGGAAGAGAACATCAAAATCGCGGGTGCCCACACGGTGGTGGAAATGATGCGCCGCGGAAAGTCGCCAACAGAAGCCTGTCTGGAAGCGTTGGCGCGCGTGGCGCACAACTACAACAAGGACAGAAGAAACTGAACACGTTTCATATTTTATTTTATGCGTTGAATAAGGACGGCATACACGGCGCCGCGTCGCTGTGGCGCAGCCACGATGAGAAAAGTAAACCCGCCAGCTATGCGGTGCACGACGGCAGCGCGGCGCGCCTGGCCGAGTGCGCTTCGTTTTTCGACACCGCCGGTGGCGCATGATTTTGGTCGTGCTTGATAGCGTAGCGGACGGTGATGGCCACTTGGTGGATGCCTACAAGAGAGAATGAAATAATTGTTTATAACGGACGATTTTTTCGGCTATCCGCCAATGAACACCATGGTGCGGGAGGGCGGCACAAAATCGGGCGCATTGATGCGATGCCCTTCTTCTTTTTCCATTACGACCGATCGGATGTAGTTGACCACATCCGCGTCACTCGCACCTTCACGCAGCAGCAGGCGCAGATCGTGATCGTCCTTGCTAAATAAACAGGTGCGCAGCTTACCGTCTGCGGTGAGGCGTATGCGCGAACAGTGGCCACAAAAAGGTTGTGTCACCGGAGCGATCAGGCCGATTTCGCCGGGAGCGCCGTCCGCGAAGCGGTAGCGGCGAGCCGTCTCGCTGCGCTGGTGCGCTATTTGTTCCAGCGGCCAGCGCGCATGAATACGCTGATGGACTTCCGCAGCCGGTACCACGAGCTCGCGCGTCCAATGGCGATCGGCGTCGAGAGGCATGAATTCGATAAAACGCATGATCACGCCCCGCTCCCTAGCGAAGGCCGCGAAAGATTCCACTTCATCATCGTTCAGATCACGCACGAGGACAGCGTTTATTTTTGCCGGAGCAAGCGAGGAGTTTTGCGCGCCATTGATGCTGTTCATCACCGCGGCAAAGGATTTTGTGCGGGTAATGCGCTCGAATCGCGCGGGCTCCAGCGAATCCAGGCTGATATTGATACGGCGCAGGCCGGCAGAAATTAAGCGCTCGCATCGTTCTGCCAAGAGATGACCGTTCGTGGTCATCGAGAGGTCTTCCACACCGAGGACGTGAAGCCGCGCGATGAAATCCTCGACGCCTGCGCGAACAAGGGGTTCGCCGCCTGTAATGCGGATTTTGCGAATGCCCAGGCTCAGGAAAATGTGGGCGAGGCGGTCCAGCTCAGGCCATGAAAGAAGTTCATGAGCATCGCGATAATTTTCGGGATCGGCAGAGCGGCAGTAAACGCAGCGGAAATTGCAGCGGTCCGTCACCGAGACACGCAGGTCCGTGATTTGCCGCCCTAATTTGTCGTAGAGCATGGGAAGGCCCAAGTAGCTAGTTTATGCTTGTACCGGACGCACAGCAATTCGATAAGCCTGGGGCGCCGCCAGCCGTTCTTAGAATCGAGGCTCGCACCGGCTCTGCGCCATCCAGCGCCATTTGGCAACCAGTTAGGGCGTGTGCCTGCATTGAAGCGGGGTGTCTGTGGTAAAGTTTTGCCCACACCATGCGGATCTTCGTTTTAGGGGCCGGTGCAACCGGTTCTCTTCTCGCCACATTGATGGAGCGGCAAGGACATACGGTGTGGTGCGGGGACCGTGACCTGCAGCGCGCACGGCGCTTCCTGGGTAAAAAGAGCACAATTGCGGTCAGCGAAGTGAATGCCCGCAATTTGCGCGGAATCATCCATGCGGCGCGCGGCTGCCAGTTAATCGTCAATGCCTCCGCTTCCGTCTTCAATCTAATCGTGATGCGCGCGGCCTTGCATCTGCGGGTACATTACCTGGACCTCAGCTCGCACCTTACGCGCAACCCTTTCAAGTCCGAACAATTCTTGTTCGCCAAGCGATTTGAAGAGAAGCAGCGAGTTGCGTTAATCAATAGCGGCGCGGCACCCGGGCTGACGAATTTATTGGTGAAACGCGCGGCGGAATCCCTCGACGAAGTGGAGTCCGTGCATATTCGGCTTTACGAAAGCATGGAGAGCCAAGATCCGCTTTCGCAGTGGTCGCCGGAAGGTGCCTTCGACGAAGCCATTTCCAACCCGCGGGTATATCACGACGGGAAATTCCGCATGGAGAAACGTTTCGCGGAGCTAGAAAAGTTTCGTTTTGCAGACCCTATCGGCAAGGCCAATGTAGT
This sequence comes from Candidatus Dormiibacterota bacterium, assembly GCA_035602135.1. Taxonomy (GTDB): domain Bacteria; phylum Acidobacteriota; class Terriglobia; order Acidiferrales; family UBA7541; genus Acidiferrum. Next base: position 109,166 of record DATNMX010000044.1, on the reverse strand, counting down.
ATTAGCGGCGCAGGACGAAGTGACCACGCTGCCCTATTCAATTCCCATGCGCAACATGGACGTAAAGATCGGCGGAAATGAGTTTGACAGGCTGCGCCGCTGGTACAAGCAAGGCAAATTAACAAAATCACGCGGGATTGTGCGGCACAGATTTCCGGAAACTTCCACTCCACGAATGATTGCGCGTTTGATCCGTAAAGGTGTGTTGCAGAATGCGCGCTTTGCGGCTGCGATACTGGTGCGCGGCGTGAAGCACCGTCCAAAAGAGGACACGTACCTGCTGATCCGCACGGATTGTATGTTTCCGACGCTGTATCAAATTCGGCAGCAAGGTCTGTATACGACTCCGGTGGCTTACGCCACCGCGCATATGGCGGCACTCTTCATCAAATTTTTCCCGCGGAATTTAGCGGGCGTTTTCGCCCCAGAAATGCTGCCGATAGAAATTCGGCGCGCTATCGTGGCGGGAATACGCGCGCATCGCGTCAAGATCACGCACAAAACGACCATACTCAAAAAGGGCGATGAAGAAGAAGAGTTGTAGTCTGGAAGCCCCGCCGAAAGGAAGTATCAGCAGGGCCCCAGAGCATACTTCAGGTGAGAATCAATCGGCGGAAGCCGCGGATTTCGCGTTACCGGAAAAATGAATGGTAATCAAGAAACCGTTGGTGCCGCTGTAGTCGAATTTCTTGTGGTGCCCTTCGTAGGCTTCGTGTTTGGACTTCCACATCCGGAAACCGTCGTTGGACTGCGCCTTCCAATAGCGCAAGTTCTGCATAACTACTTCCTGGTTGGGGTTGTCGCCGCTAACGCGCTCTAGGATGACTTCGCCCTTGCCATTGTTCATCTTGGCTTGCGCTACGCCGGAGTTGGTGTCCACATTCCAGGTGAATGCGGAGGTGTCTACGTCGACGCTCTTCCATTTGAACGGATAGAGTTGCGAAATGATGTCGTTGAGCGCGGCTCGCTGCGCGTCGGTTACGCTGGTGTCATAATTGATGACTGTCCAGGAATCCTTGCCGGTGCTCCATTCGCTGCCCAGGTCGCTGGCCATCCAGACTTTGGCGCCATCCAGTTTGACGTCCTTGTAATGGCCTTTGTCGACGTTAAAAACAAGATTGGCGCGGCAGAAATGCTCGTTGCCATGATGCGTTGAGCGGGTATTGAAATAGCAGGGACAAAACATGTCGCAACTGCACGCTTCGATGTAACTCGCAGTCATGTCAAAGTCAGGTTTCGCCGATTTCTCCTGGGCGGAGGTACTGAAGTATACGAGGCTGACCGCCAGCGCTAGAAGAGGGATGAAAAGAAGACGAGAGAAGCGAATCATTTATTGTCCTCCGTAGGGCCAAATTGGTAGATTTCCCCGGCAAACGGGCTGAGTTTACTCCCAGGAATTGCCGAAGACAAGTAGTGGCTGAGCACGTGGCTGAGCACGATTCAACAGCAGCGATTCGGACGGGAATAGCGGCGGTTGAGCTGCTCGAGATAAAAATTCTTGCGAGAAAGCGCGCTGACAGAACCGCGTCGTACAGCGCCGGATTCTAGATAGCGATCGTAGGCGGCGTCGCCACTCCATTCGCGCAGGCCACGCCAGGCGGTTTGCATAATATATGTGGCGCGGTTCAAGACAGCGGGCAGATGAAAAAGTGATTCACTAAAGAGCTTGTGCATCAATCGTCTCCGTTCGCTACGCCTGAAAAACCTTTCACCCATCGCGTTGCGACATATTCTGATTCGTGCAACACCGGCTGGTGGCGGCGGCTGAGAATCGCATACCACTGCACGAGCGCTTCCACGATAAGCACGATGATCATCAGCGCAAGCACCGCGGTGACTCCGGCGTCCAAACGTTGATTGAAAATCACGCGCTGAGTATCAGCGATCTTCGCAGCGGGAATTGTTCCGGAGGCGATCTGCGCGGCGAGCGCGTTGGCATAAGAAAGAAAACCAATTCGGGGGCTGGGACTGAAAATTTTCTGGTAGCTGGCGGTCATGGTGATGGTAATCAGCCAGGCCATGGGCGCCAGCGTCACCCAGATCCAACGGATGCGTCCCATTTTCAGCAGGATGGTGGTGGCGACTACCAGCGCTACCGCCGCCAGCAACTGATTGGAAATCCCGAAAAGCGGCCAAAGCGAATTGATACCGCCCAGCGGATCGATAACGCCCTGGTACAGGAAGTATCCCCATGCGCCGACGATGATCGCGCTCGAAAGCAAAACTCCGGGCATCCAGCCAGTTCGCGCAAAAGGTTTCCACACGCGTCCACCAAGCTCCTGCACCATGAAGCGGCCGACGCGGGTGCCAGCGTCGAGCACGGTGAGAATAAAGAGAGCTTCGAACATAATCGCGAAGTGATACCAAATGCCAAGCAGACGGGGGCCTCCAATGGTGCTGGAAAAGATTTGCGCCATGCCAACGGCAAGCGATGGAGCGCCGCCTGCGCGATTCATAAGCGTCTGTTCGCCCACGGCGCGAGCGAGATCGGTCATCGTGTGGGCCTCGAGCGGATAGCCCCAACTCGTAATGGTAGCGGCGGCGGCATCGACTGTGCCGCCCACCATGCTCGCGGGACTATTGATCGCGAAATACACGCCCGGGGTCATGGCGCAAGCTGCAACCATCGCCATGACTCCGACAAACGATTCCAGCAGCATCGCTCCGTAGCCTATAAAGCGCGCGTGTGTTTCGCGCAGAATCATCTTGGGCGTCGTACCGGAAGAAATCAGCGAATGAAAGCCGCTAATGGCTCCGCAAGCGATGGTGATAAAACAGAATGGAAAAATTTTCCCGGCAAACACCGGACCCGTACCATCGATGAAGCGGGTAAGGGACGGCATCAATACCTGCGGCCGGACTAGAAGTATGCCCGCGGCCAAAGCAAAGATGGCCCCGGCCTTAATGAACGCGCTGAGATAATCGCGTGGAGCCAACAGCAGCCACACCGGCAGCGCGGAGGCAGCGAAACCATACAGGATGAGCGCCACGGCGAGAGACACGCCGCTGAGAGTAAAAACATGCGCCCAGGAAGGGGAGTCCGCCGCCCATTGGCCCGCGATCACCACGAACAAAACCAAAGCCACGCCAGCGAGCGAAGCTTCCAGCACTCTGCCGGGACGCACGAAACGCAAGTAGATCCCGAGAAGCAGTGCAATCGGAATAGTCATCGCGAGAGTAAATGTGGCCCACGGCGAAGACTTCAGAGCGTTCACGACGACCAGGGCAATAACGCCCAGAAGAATGATCATGATCGCCAACACCGCGAGCTGCGCAATGAATCCGCCACGGCGACTGACTTCTTCGCGGGCCATTTCGCCAAGCGACTTTCCGTTGCGACGAATCGAGCAAAACAAAATGATGAAATCCTGTACGCATCCACCAAATGCCGCACCCGCGACGAGCCACAGGGTCCCTGGCAAATAGCCGAACTGCGCGGCGAGAGTAGGCCCCACCAGAGGTCCCGGTCCTGCAATGGCTGCGAAATGATGGCCAAAGAGCACCCATCTGTTCGTAGGAACAAAATCGCGACCGTCGTCATGGCATTCAGCGGGAGTTGCGCGCGTGTCGTCAAGCGCGAGCAGGCGAGCGGCAATGAACGCAGAATAGAAGCGGTAAGCGACGAGGTAACAGCAAGCCGCCGCTACGACGAACCATGTGGCATTGAGGGGTTCGCCGCGATGCAGAGCAATGGTGCTAAGAGCTCCGGCACCGAGAAGCGCAATCGCCAACCAAACCACGGCTTTCAAAGCGCGATTCATTTGTGTGCGAGGCGTAGCATTGCTGGCCGCAGTGCTCGAATCCATTCGGCTCCCTGGTGAGACGCTCGTGGCAATCGAATTGTTGCTCGCATCGTATGCGAGCGAAGGCGATAGCGTCAATACATCTGGAGTTTCAAGCAGGCTGAAAGCAGGAACCAGCAACTCAGAGATAATGTCAGCATATAATTCAGGTATTAAGTTCTCGTTGAATGTGAAATATTCCGGCTGAAGAGATGATAGGGTGAGATTGATTTCCCGCAGCCCATTTGTTGTAAGCATTCTCGGAGCATTTTTTCTCTATGCAAACGGCGTGGCGCAAACACCGAGCATCTCGCAGAATGACGATCTTTCGTTCCGCAAACTCACGCACACCGACAAAAAGGGCTACAAGATGCCATATCGTTTGTATGTGCCGCAGGGATACGACGCGCAAAAGAAATATCCTTTGATCTTCTGGTTCCACGGCGGCACGGGACGCGGGTTTGACAATGCAGCGCAAATCTCTGGGAGCAATGAAAAGGGCACGCACATTTGGACAACTATTCAGAATCAGTCGCAATTTCCTGCTTTGGTGCTCGCGCCACAATGCCCGGAGAATGAGAACTGGTCAGATCCCGAGCTCAATGAAATAGGGGTCCCGCTGCAAGCTGCACTAGACATTCTTGCGGTGGTGCAGAAAGACTACGCGATTGATACGGACCGCATTTACCTCGCGGGCCAATCGATGGGCGGGCTGGGCGTGTGGGCGTTGTTGCAAGCGTATCCGGAAAAATGGGCGGGCGCAGTGGTGCTCGCGTCCTTTGACAATTTCACGAATACTCGAGGGTTGGCGCGCGTGCCGGTGTGGATCTTTCAGGGCGAGGCGGACATGACGGTACCAGTTGGCTTGGTGCGCGAAATGGTGAAACAGTTAAAAAAAGCGGGCGGCCAACCGCGTTACACCGAATACCGGAAAGCGGGGCACGATGTGTGGGAGAAGGCTTTTGCGGAACCTGAGCTGCTGCCGTGGTTGGCAGCGCAGAAGCGCGGGAAGTAGTGGTTTTAGCGAAATTGGGTGCGCGCTGCGAGAGTGGACATGCGGGTTAGCTGCAGCCGCACCCACCGCCGCAGCAACCTCCGCCACCTGAGAATGACGTAGAGCGCTTAGCGGATGGGCCATTGCTCGAACTGTTTGAGGCAGAGAAAACCGAGAGCTGGGGTGTGTTTTTCTTGCTGGCACATTTGGGGCAGGCAATTTCTTGTGCCTTATTAAAGACAATTTTTTCGAACTGCGCCTGGCAATCTTCACAGATATATTCGTAGATGGGCATGACTTAATTATATCACTGGGGTAGCGGCGAAGAGCACAGACTGACGTCCCCTGCGACTAGACGCGATACCGAACCTGCTGCGACCTTACAAAAGAAAAACAGGCGCCTGGAAAGACGCCCGTTAGATGAAGTGATAGCTCGTGCTTAGTCGCCGGCGACGGCTTCGGCGGCTGTCTCCTTGGACTTCGAGGTGTGCGTACCGTTGCCGTTACCATTGCCATGGCCGTTGCCGCTGGCCGGAGCGATAGTGAGCGGCTTATCTGCTGGTTTCTTGGTTGCGAAGTTGGCAGGGACGGCTTTAGCGATGTCCGATACGCTGCCGATCTGCACCACGCCGGACTGAGGCTTCTTGAGAACCAGCTCTTCGTAAATGGCGCGAACCTTGGCCTGCTCGGCGAGCGCTTTCTTGCGGCGGATGCGGTCTTCTTCCGAAGCGGTCAATGGAATATCGTGCTCGAGATGGCGGACACGCGCGGCGTCGTTGGCGTCAATGACCAGAGAATGTTCGAACGTATCAAGGTTGACGGTTTTGCCCTTGGCGTAGATCTCGTGCTTGCCGTGATTTTTGTACCACTCGGCGACGGTCGCATTCTTGTGCATGTTTTCGATGATCTGACGCCATCCCACACCAGTGTTGTATGCGCAGAAGGAAATTTCACCCTGCTGCGTGGCGTACGGAATGATGCACATTTCGGTGCGGCGGAAATCGTAATTGAAAAGATCCTGGAACCACATACCGGCGATGAAGAGGAAGTTCCAAGGGTCGCTTTGGCGACGCTTCATAGCGTCGTCGAAGGTACGGTCGGGAGAAGTCTTGCCGTATTTCTTCTCCGCGCCCTTAGTGAGCGCCCAGGTCTTGTCGAACTTCTTGAAGAGGTCGTACAGCTTCAGGCCCTTGGGACCTTGGAAAGGCTTGTAGTTCTTCAAGAGTGCCAAGGCCATCATGAAGTTGGAGAAATTCTTGCCGCGCGCCGCGTCGGTAATGTCGGTGACGTCTTTGGTGAGCTGGACGGCATCGAGGAAGCGCGGAACGGGAGCCCATTCCTTCGTTTCCTTGTTGATCATGAGCGCGGTGCCAACGCCGCAGTTGGGGTGGCAGCCGCAGGAGAGCGAGCCCCACTGTGAATCCTGGCCTTTTACCATGTCTGAGAAACCGGCAAAGGTGCTGATGAAAGAGATGGGGAACCAGTCGCGGGTCGGTTCCACTTTGCCGACCTGATTGCTAACGTCCTTAGCCAGATGCGAAAGGGTGTAGCGCTGGCGGAGGCGGCGTTCCGGGGAGATATCTTCGTCGCGGCCGGTGAAAGAGACAGGCTGGAAGCTGACGAAAGCGATTTTCTTGGGGTTTTCCATGGCGAACTTTACGACGGTGCCAACTTGGTCGTTGTTCACGTTGTTGACGATGGTGACGACTAGGACGATTTCGATGCCCGCTTCGTGCATGTTCTCGATGGCGCGGAGTTTTACGTCAAAAAGGTTGCCAATCTGGCGATGGCCGTTGGCGTCGTTACCGATGCCGTCGAATTGGAGATAGGCATAGCGCATACCTGCTTCAAAGGCTTTTCTGCAAAATTCCTTGCTCTTGGCAAATTCGATGCCGTTGGTGGCAGCTTGCACGCTGTTGTAGCCGATCTTGCGCGCATGGGCAACAGCCTGGAGGAAGAACGGGCTCATGGTGGGCTCGCCGCCGCTGAACTGCACGGACATCTGGCGGCGCGGCTTGATCTTCAACGCGTTGTCCAGGATTTCCTGAATTTCTTCCCAGCCCAGCTCGTGAACGTAGCCGACCTGGTTGGCGTCCATGAAGCAAGGATCGCACATCATGTTGCAACGATTGGTTAGGTCGACGGTGAGTACAGATCCACGCCCATAGCGGACGGTGCTGGAACCGTGCTTGTGAAGGTCTTCGTCGTTGTGCGCGGGAATATCGCGGCCTGGATACTGGCGTTCGATCCAGCTAAGCCATTTGGAATCGATGGCCATCATGTCTTCATAGTGGCCGTGGAGCGGGCATTCCTTAACCATCCAGACCTGACCGTCGCGCTCGATGATCTGTGCCTTGATTTCGCCGACCTTTTCGCTCATGAGGTCGCGCCAGTCTTTCTTTCCAGCGATGATTGCTTCGCGCGCTTCCTTTACGCACGCGGGACAAAGTGAATCGGTTTGCCGCGGGAAGCCCAGCGTAGGCTTGGTCTTTTCCCAAGATTTGAGCAGCGGCTTATCCGACCACTGTGGCGTGACAGATGGATTAGGATTGCGCTTGTTGAAGTGCTGAATGGTGCCAAATGTGATCGCGGCAGTTTTGCAAAGGACCCAATCCATGCCTCGGAAGATCTGCGTGCCTACTCTGTTCGGCATAAACCTCTACCCTCCACTTTCAAAGATACAAATCCATTTCGATGGATAACAAGGAGCCCACCAATCGTTCTAAACAAGGAAACGACTGCCCCGGGGCCCGTTTACAGTATAAGAAAACCTACCACGTTCTATCGGGACTGCCAATAAGTCTTTGGACGACTATAGTTTGAGCGTTATGATGGCGGGAGGCCAGCGGGTTGCGTTGAACGGCAAGAATAGCTGGTTGAACGGGGAAATAGGGCAGTGAACCGGTGCTTTCCAGGGGGTTACTCCTAGTGCGTTGGGTCAGTAAGTTTAGCGGTTTTTGGACTGCGTGTCGAAAGGACCGTGGGTGGCCGAGGTGTTCGGACAGTAAGTGAGGTCCGAGATGCACTTGGCTATTCGTTGAGGGTGGGCCGTAGGACCGCAATAACGAAATGTGCGAAGTGCGAAGCACCCTCATCGAGCTGCAGCCAACGAACGACGCAATGCTCGGCGAGATATTTTGGCACTCGGGACTCTGGAATGCCGAGATGCTCCGCCAGTTGCGGCTTGATCGAATCCACGCCGCGACGGCTCGATCCTCCACGCAACAAGTTCCCGATGGCGATGCGCAGCGTCTGGCAAGCCTCGACGTAGTAATAGCTGGTGAGGTCGGAGTCCGTCAGAAGCAAGACGCCGGGACCCACGGGAGCGTGGTCGGCCTCATCGAGTTTTACCGCAGGGCAAGTGAGCAGGCGGCGGAACTGCATCTCTAATAGCGAAATGCGAGAGGAAAGGCCCGGATCGCCGTAACGCCCTTTGAGACTCGGACCGCCGGGCTCGGCGAGGGGTTCCATCGGGAATTGCGGCATAGCGCGGGTATGGGGCACGCGCGGAGGTGTTGGTTCAAGACCATCATCAAACACTGCTGGCGGCAGGGCGCGCTTCGAAGTGATGGATGTGGAAGTTCGCGCAACGGCTGGGGCGGCGCCGTCTTTGGAGACGACAGGCTTGCGGCGATTGCGGCCACCACGGCGACCGCGCCGTCGGTGCTTTGGATCGTTCGCGACAATAGCGGCGGGCTGCGTGGCAGGCTCCGGTTGTGCAAATGAGGGCGCGCTTGTCGATTCGAACGCTGGAGTACTTTCTTCGAAAGGCAGGCTCGGAGCAGACGCGGCCTCGATGGGCGATTCGGGCGAAATATCCTCACCGCCACCGGGAGGAATTGCGCTGCCAAGCGCGTCTGAAGATGGCGCAGGAAAGGCCCCACTGAGGCGGACGGCTGCTTCCTGGGCTTTAGTCTTCCAATCGGCACGACGAAAACGTTCGGCGGCAGTGACATACCATTTGGCAGCGTCAGAGTGGAGCCCGGTGGTTTCGAAATACTTGGCCAGTTCGAAGGCCACCATAGCGTCCCGCGTTTTCTCGAAAAGATTGGAAAGCTGGCCCGCAGGGTCCTTACTGATGCGAGCGCGACGGATACGCGCGGTAATTTGTTTCCAGTCAGGCATAAGCTGGCAGCATTGTAACAGTGGAAAGGCGCGTGGGCCAGTCACGGCCTGTTTAGACTCAGGTATACAAGTGCTCCGCATACAATTGATTGCTCATTGACTGTAGCGAAGGAGGTGCGTATTCTATTTTGGCAACTGGGAGTGGGTGAAAATGGCTTGCGTCCGCCGTATTAGTGCTTTGCTACTATCTTTATCGTTATGGATGACACCGGTATGGGGCGCTGTTAAGGCACCCCTAGGAACAGTAGTGTTTGCGGATCGCGCGCATCTCGGCGGTAGCGGGAATATGGTATCGGTGGGCGCGACGGTGTTTGGCGGCGACAAGCTGATCACCGAACAAACAGGAAGCGTACAGGTTCGCGCGGGGGCAGCACGTTTAATCCTGTCCGGGTCAAGTATCGCGACGCTTTCGCAGGATAATGCGGCGGCCTCGGCTCGTTTGAGCAGTGGCACGGCGGTTTTTTCCACCGCTAATTCGAATGCATTTGCGCTGTACATAGCTACCGCGGTGATTCGGCCTCTAAGCAACGAACCCACCATAGGACAAGTAACTGTTCTGGATCCCAAACAGCTGATCGTGCGAAGCACGCGCGGATCGCTGACGATTACCGTATTGGACGATACGCGAGTAATTCCCGAAGGTGCAGCGTATCGAGTGGTGCTCGATCCCGACGCGGCTGCCGCAGCCGAAGCTGGACCTCAAGAACCGCAGGGAGTGGGAACGCGAGGATACGGACGCCGCCCTGTTAAAGCAGGCCGCAGCCGATTTATCTGGTTCGCCATCGGTATCACCGCAGCGGTGACCTTTATTGCCTTGAGTGAAGCGTTGGAAAGTCCGGACAGGCCTGCCCGATAGGCGTTAAATTCGCGATAAATCCTGCTTGCCCACGCCAGCGCTCTTTAAAATCCTACTTCATCTTATACTGCCGCAATGACTTCGATTTCAACCAAGGCGTCCTTGGGTAGGCGCGCGACTTCCACGGTAGCGCGTGCTGGCGGCGCGGATGTGAAGTAGCGCGCATAAGTCTCATTCATCTTAGAAAAGTCGCTCATGTCCTTAAGGAACACGGTAATTTTCACTACCTGATGAAGATTAGAGCCGGCTGTTTCCAGGATCCCCTTTACATTTTCGAGAACGCGTTCGGTCTGCTCCTGAATATTTGCGCCAGTCAATTCCCCGCTGGCGGGGTCAAGAGCGACCTGGCCCGAGACAAACAAGAAACCGTTCGCACGGACAGCTTGTGAATACGGACCGATAGGCTTTGGTGCCCGGCTGGTAAGAATAACGTCTTTCATGGTGTGCGCTCCTGGTAAGATTTGGTGTTGGAGCCAGGTGTGCCTTCGTAGCGCGAACGAAACTCCAGTGGCACGCCGGGGTGCTTCATCCACAAACGAACAAAAGCAGCAACATTGTCATGACTTTCCTGGCTGAACGCAGCGATTAAATCGTTCAGGTCGAAGCCTCGACCGCGCCGCGCCTGGAGGATGTGCTTCATGGCATTCCCAAAGGATTCCCGTCCATAACGGTCCTGCAGGGCGAAGAAAAAAAGTAAGTTTTTAGCGCGGATAGCAGCTTCGTCTTCCGGGCTGCGTGCCTCAGGCGCCCGTGGAATAGCGCGAAGCGCAAGGCGAATAATCTCCGTGCGAGCCGCCGGACCTTCCACGGCTTCGCGGCCCAGAGCGGCAGAAAAAGCGGGAAATGCCGACAGCGGCGGCTGCTGTTCGTAGAAACCAGGATTCTGGGCATACCCGAGCCAGCTGGAGGCCAGCGACGGCGCGGCTATGGCTGCAAGCTGCGGCACACCGCTAGTTAGATCAACCATAACGGTATCGAGGGAAATCATCTCGGCGGACACTGGTTTGTTGTTTGCTTCACCGAGAAGCTTCGCGTACATAGAGTGGCCGGTGAAAAAGCAGCCAGTCGTGACCGGACACTCCACAATCCACAGCGGCTTATCGTCCTTGCTTCGAGCGCCGAACATCACGTCGTACTGCTGCAGTTTGCGCACAAGGGCATCGTGAGCTTCGCGCAGCTTTCCGGGGTCCTGCGCGGTACGTGTCCAGAGTTGAATTGTCTCCTTGGCTGCACCGCTCTGTGTGGCGACGTAGCGTCCAGCAACCGCGAAAGGATACTTATCTTCGGGTCGTTGAAGGGAGCGCACGGTAATTTCTTTTTCATGGCGGGCTATTTTGGAGTTAATGCCGCTGGTATGAACTAGAAAACCGTCGGGAACCTGTACCATAAGGCTCCATTTTCTGGGCGAACCGCCGCCAGTGGCGAAGAGGCCACGCGCCGGCAAGAGTTCCGCTCCCCAACCATACGCAGGCAGAAAGAATGCATCCGAAGTAAAGTTCAACTGCGTTTCGCCAGGAACCGCGGTTTCGAATTCCGTCGACAAGTGCAACGTATGGAGCGACCCGATCGACCAAGATTGAGGCAGGTGTAGAATGGTGTTCCTCGGATTCGACGGCGACCTTTCCAAGGCTAGAGGGGTGGCGTCCCAATTACCACGCATGTACGTGATATGAAACCAGCGCGCTTGGGGCAAGCGAAGTTCTAGAAGGGACAGTGGGCTGTTGCCGGTGTTCTTTAGTTCGAAATTGGTTTCGACCAAAATGCGCGGCTGCGGGTCCGGCTGAAAGTGCACGCGGATTTCTTGGTTTCGTACCGTGTAGCCGGGACCCAAAGGCGCGGTACAAGATATCGCGCCAAAGGTAGACGCAATAATTAGAAGGAGAATGGGCGCGCGACAATACGATCGTGGCGTCAAGGCGCAATGATTGTAACGGGGAAAAGCTGGAAGCAAAAGCCGGAGCTATAGCGGAGACCAACCAGACCAACCAGTAAGACGGGCAAAAAAACTATCGGGGTTTGCGACCGTGGATGCGGGTGAAGCCGGTTCCGTAATGATTGCGCGCCTTCTCGCGAGCAAGAACTTCCTTTTCGGCTTGCTCATCAGTCATTCCTTGATCGATGCGCCAAAGAACCTCTTTTTCGGTGAGGCCGGTGTTTTTCAGCCGTGCAATCTGGGCGCTGGAAAGCGTGGATTGCCCTTGTAAACGCCGGTGCAGCAGCGTTTGCACGGTGGGATCGGACAATCCAATCAAGCGAAGGGTCACAGCATCACCGCTGATGGAGTCCAACTGATCTGCGTGCGCAATCTCCAAAATTTGCGATTCGGCAAAACCTGCGCCAGCCAGGCTGGACGCGGCCTCCGCACTGGCAAAGACACGTCCGCGCTGGTGCGCGGCGCCTACGAGCGCGACGCAAGTATCATCACTAATGCCAGCTTGCTTGAGACGGACGAGTTGCTCCACTTCCGCGTCCGATGTGTTCAGTGCCTTGAGCTGCTCCATGCTGCCGGAATACATGCCCACTTGGTCCAGGGGGCGATAATCCGTGAGCAGATGCTGATGGCAGCCTTCGGCAAGAAGGATGCAGAGACTCAGAGAAAGGAGGTGAAGCCGCATGTATCCATTGTATCGAGGGCAAGTGCGAGAGCCGGTGCTTGTGCCGTGGGCGATACCCGACTAAAGGACAGGTGGGCAAGTCTTAAATGGGGCATAAGGGCTGCGAGCAACTACCCAGCTCGATAGACGCGTTCGACGTCGAAAACGCCGGAAATTTTGCGGATGTTTACGAGAATGGTCTCTAGCTGCCGACGATCTGCAATTTCCAAACTGGCGTCGATGCGCGCGTTCAGCCGATCGGGGCGGCTCTCCAAGCTGCGGATATTCGAACCCGCCCCACTGATAACGGTAGTGATGTCGGCGAGGAGCCCGGCCCGATCCCGAGCACGAATTTGGAGTTCCACGGGAAATGTGGTGGCGTTTTCGCCGCCCCACTCGACCGCAATGCGGCGTTCCGTTTGGTACAGAAGATTTTGGACGTTCGGGCAGGCTCGTGTGTGCACGGCAACGCCACGACCGCGCGTAATGTAGCCGATGATTTCGTCTCCAGGAATGGGGTTGCAGCACTTTGCGCGATATACCAGCAGATCGTCCTGACCCTTAACGATCAGCGGAGCTTCGCCAAAACCCATGATGCGCTTAACGGTCTTGACTAGCGTGGGCTTCGCATCCGAGGCTTCGGGGGCCTTGCCCGGCTCGCCGAGAACGCGAGTCAAAACCTGGCGGGCAGAATACTTGCCAAAACCAACGGCAGCGTAAAGATCTTCAATCTTGGACAAGCCGTAATCAGAAGCAAGTTTTAGGAGGTCGGTTTCCGGAATTTTCTTCAGACCGCGCCCGAAATGCCTGGCTTCATTTTCCAGCAACTTGCGCCCCATCTCCGTGGCTTCCTGGCGCTCTTCGACGGTGATCCAGTGGCGGATTTTACTCTTGGCGTGAGACGACTTGACGAAGCTCAGCCAATCGCGATTAGGACGGTGTCCCTTTTGCGTGAGGATTTCGACCACGTCGCCGCTGGCAATTTCGTGACGCAAGGAAACCATCTGTCCGTTTACTTTCGCGCCGACGCACTGGTGACCAACTTCCGTGTGCACGGAGTAAGCAAAATCGACGGGCGTGGCGCCGCGAGGCAATTCCAATACTCGGCCTTTAGGCGTGAACGCATACACTTCCACCGGTGCCAGATCGACCTTGAGAGTGGACAGAAATTCGCCGGGTTCTTCCAATTCCTGCGACCACTCAATTAACTGGCGCATCCAGGCGATGCGCTGATCATCGTCTCCCGAAGTAAGCTTCCCGCCCTTGTATTTCCAGTGCGCGGCTACTCCCTCTTCGGCGGTGCGGTGCATTTCTTGCGTTCGGATCTGTACTTCCAGAGGCTGGCCGCCATGAAGAACGGTGGTATGCAGTGATTGGTACAGGTTCGGCCGAGCCATTGCGATGTAATCCTTGAACCGCCCCGGAACCGGCCGCCAGATATGATGCACAACGCCAAGCGCGGCGTAGCAATTGCGCTCGCTGTCCGTGATCACACGCACTGCGAGCAGGTCGTAAACCTGCTCGACGTCACGCTCCTGGCGCGAAAGCTTGCGATGGAGGGAGTACAGGCCCTTGACGCGAGCTTCCAGCTCCGCGGGGATTCCGTTCTCCACCAGTTTCGTCTGGATAGTGTTCTGCACCTCTTCCAGAAATTTCTGGTGCAACGGAGCTTTCTCGCTGACTTCCTTCTGCAGTGCCATGAAAGCCGCGGGCTCGAGGTATCGAAACGCCAAATCTTCCAATTCACCGCGCACGATGCCCATGCCTAGACGATGAGCGATCGGTGCGTAAACATCGAGAGTTTCCCGCGAGATGCGCTGCTGCTTGGCGGAATCCAAGTATTCCAGTGTGCGCATGTTGTGAAGGCGGTCCGCAAGTTTGACAAGGACCACGCGAACATCGTTCACCATGGCAAGGAGCATCTTTCGGACGTTTTCCGCCTGACGTGCTTCCGGGGCCATCATGTTCAGTCGGCCGATCTTGGTTACACCCTCCACAAGACGGGCCACGTCTGCGCCGAAACGTTCTTCAATTCTTGAAAGGGGAAACTCGGTATCTTCGATGACATCATGCAGGAGTGCGGCGGTAAGCGTGGTGGCATCCAGCCGCATATCCGCGAGGATATGTGCGACCTCAAGGAGATGGCTCAGGTAAGGCTCACCCGAACTGCGGAGTTGATCGCGATGCCGCTCGGCAGCAATGTCATACGCGCGGCGCACCATCCAGGGATCTTCGGACGGGCGGTTCTTGCGGAGCTTCTCCAGCAACGATTCCAGCTGGGCGTCGAGCTTGCGTTCGACGCGATCGCGGTTGAAATTCAGCGGCAGGTTGCCAGGAGAAGGCATTGGTCTAGTTTACGCCCGAAAACAGGTGCTGTGAATGTGTGCAGTAGCAGGACAGCCGGCGTAAAAATAAAGAAGGGCACCTCTAGGGGCGCCCTTCCACAGAAAAGTTCGATTAAATCAATTTGGTTAGGACAATGGCTGGGGTTGTTCGGCCCGTTTTTGCTTGATCTCTTTGACCTTGTCAACGAGTTCATCGGCCATCTTCTGGTACTTGGCGCGTTCCTCCGCGCTGTCTACCATGTCCGCCTTGCGCCGATAGAGCAGGTTCAAATAAGCCATAGCATCGTCATAGTCTGGCTTGATCTGAATAGCTTTCTGCAGCATGTTGATACCTTCATCGACTAGAGCGCCGTACTTGGTGACATATTCAGCGCGCACCGAGGGAGGCAGCGGGTCGGTTTCCTTTATCTGCTTATTTATGTGCTCTTTGTTGTAGGCGGCGCGCAACTCGCCATTTCCGCGGAACGCCAACGTCCAATCGATCACTCCGATCCAGTAGTAAGGCTCCGGATCGTTAGGCTTCAATTCAATGTGCTTTAGATGGTAGGACTTCGATTCTTCGAACTTCTTGGGGTCAAATGGCTGTCCGCTCATTTGGAACAGAATCGAGCCGATGCCGTCGATAGCGCTCAGGTTATTGGGATCCTTCTCCAGGACACCCTTAAATTCGTTGATGGCTTCTTCGCCGCGCCGGACATTTTCCTGCGAAGGGGCGCCGGGAATGTATTGGCTGGCGTAGGCAGTGGCCAAATAAAGACGGGCGTTAAGCAAGTCCGGATCGAGTTCCTTGGCCTGTTTGAAATCTTCGATGGCGGCGTCATATTGCCCGTTTTTAAAGGCCGCCACGCCCTTATTAAGAAGGTCGCGGGCCCTCAGCTTATTGCAGCCCGAAACACCGGCCACGAGGATCAACAACAGCGCCCACGGCAAAGTTCGCCGAGCGATTCGAACCGATGATGCATAAGTCATCGAAGCATCCATCCCTGTGAGGCGCGACCGCGAAGCGATCACGCTAGGATTCACATCCGCCCTGCGAGGGGCAATTTTTAACGGTGGAACAAATACTACTGGCCCGCTTCGAGTTTGGCCGTGATCAACCCGATTTTATCAATACCTGCGCCGCGCATGATGTCGATGGCCCGCGCGACGTCCATGAACAGTACATCGTTCTCGCCTTTGACGAAAGCGATCTTGGTGGCGCGCTCCTTGAAGATCTGCTCCATGCGGGGTCCGAGTCCTTCCCACGTGGCATCTTCGTTGTTGATCTTGAGCTTGCCATTCTGAGCAACCTGAACGACTACCGTTTGATCGTTCATTTGCTGGTTTTCCTGCTGATTTGGATTGGGTTGTGGGACAAGTGTATCCAGCCCTTTGGGTGTCAGCGGGGTGATCACCATGAAGATGATCAAGAGCACCAGCAAAATGTCGATCAGCGGAACGACATTCATGTCCGCTATTGCGCCGCCTTTATTTTCTCCTACAGTCATTGCCATCGAAGTTCTCCCTGCCGTCCGGCCTTTTGGCGAGGCTTGTAGGCCGTCAAGCCGCACCAAGTGAAATGTAGCGCGGCTGTTGCAACAAAACTAACAAACGATACCCATTGCCAGCGCGAAACTGCCCTCAGACCGTCGGTGGAGGAGGAGGAGTTTCACGTTCGTGTGGGATCCTCTCGGTCAACAGTCCAACCTGGTCAACGCCCGCCGAACGGATTTCATCAATCACGGCGACGACATCGCCATACTTAGCCCGAGCATCGCTCTTCACGTACACCGTCTTATCAATCCGGTTAGAGATTCGATCCTTGATTTGTCCGGTGATATCTTCCTTGTTGATCTGAGTATTGCCAAGGTAAATCTTGCCGTCACGCGTGACGGCGACGATGACAGCGTCATCTTTATCGGCGTCCTGCATGTCGCGCGGAGTATTAGCCTTGGCCATATCGACCGAAACGCCCTTCTGCAACATGGGCGTAACCACCATGAAGATGATCAGCAGAACCAACATGATGTCCGCCATCGGGATCACATTCGGCGAGGACATCTGACTTCCGACTGTGGGTTTATACGCCATGGCTAATTACTTCTTAGCGCCACGACGCAAGATGAAATAGTTAATCAGCTCCATGGAGGAGTTGTCCATCTCGACGTCGAAAGCTTCCACTTTATTGGTGAAATAGTTGTAGGCCCACACGGCCGGGACGGCCACGAGAAGGCCGAAGGCGGTGGTAACGAGGGCCTCCGCGATACCGCCGGCTACTGCCGACAAACCGGTAGCCTTGCTAGTCTCGATGCCTTTGAAGGCGTTCAAGATGCCGACGACGGTACCAAAAAGGCCGACGAAAGGAGCCGTCGAGCCGATGGTCGCCAGGGCCGACAAACCGCGCTTCATCTCCGCGTGCACGATAGCGATGGAGCGTTCCAAGCCGCGTTTCGCCGCCTCGATCACATCCGAGTCAGAAACTTGCTGCGAAGCCGACTGGAATTCAGAAAGGCCAGTGGCCACAACCTTGGCGATGTGGCTCTTCTTGTTGCGCTCCGCGATGGCGATAGCTTCGTCCAGCTTGCCTTCCTTGAGGGCACCGGCAACCTGTTGCACGAAGACTCGCGATTGCTTACGCGCCGCGCTGTACATCAGTGCGCGGTCAATCATGACGCCGAAGGAATAAACGGAAAGCACAAACAGGATCCCGACGACGATTCTGGGCAACATACTCATCGAGGTCCACATACTCTGCAAGCTCCAGGTGCTGGTGGTGGCGCCTTGCAGGAACATGGCCGCGTACACGTACATAGTGGCTACCATTCGTTTGCTCCTTAAGAGTGTTTGCAAAAACTAAAACTTGTACCCGGACCGAAGCGCCTGCCCCATGACGGGCGCGCCAGACCGCCTTACTGGTTAAGAGAGAAAATCACGTCGATCGTGGTATCCACCTCGACCGGTTCGCCGTTCAATTGTGTTGGCTGGTAACGCCATTGCCGGACAGCATCCAGCGCAGCCTGAACTAGCAAAGGATGCCCGCTCAGCACTTCGAGTTGCTGGACCGAGCCATCTTTTCCGATGATAGCGTGCAGGCGAACGGTACCGGAAATACGAGTCTGCCGCGCAAGTGGAGGATAAACCGGCTGAACTTTGTTCATCAGCTTGGCTGCCGTCACATTGCCGCCCTGACGGATGCGGGTTTGCATCGGCTTCGGGGGAGGCGGTGCCATTCCACCGATCACTCCGCCAATCACCCCGCCCATCTGGCCGCCCGGCACGCCGCCGGGAACACCACCAGAGACTCCGACCGAACTCATGTCCGGGGCGTCTTCTTTAATAATCTTGACGTCCTTAGGAATGACCTTCGGCGCCACGAGCTTGCCTGCATCCATAAGGTGCACTTGAGGCTTAACATGAACGATAGTTGCGGGGGGCGGAGGCGGCGGAGGCGGGGGCGGCGGGGGCGCAACCAATAAGGTTGCCATCATGGTCTTGGGAAGAGCCTCGGTGTAGATCAGCGGGATCAAAATTAGGACCGCCAGAAAGGCCACCTGAAAGATCATGGAGAGCGCTACCGTCCAAGGCTTGTTCGTTTTCTTTGGATTCGGGCTCGACACCACCATTTCTTCAAACATGGGTACTACCTCCTCCCGGCAGGAGCGAGCCGTGTTGAGGCGGCTTCACTTCCGCGGGCTTTGTTGCCGGCTGCGGGTCCGGTGCCTGCCACAACGCCTGGGCCACGCCAGCGATTCCAGGCGACCACAAGCGGTGCAGCAATACCAAAACTGGAGTACGTTCCTACCACAATCCCTACCACTAGCGCAAAGGAGAAAGCGCGAAGCACTTGGCCGCCCATCAAGAGCAGCACCAGCACGGTAAGAAAGGTCAAACCACTAGTTAAAATCGTTCGAGATAAAGTCTGGTTAATCGACTTGTTCACCACGTCAGCAAATGATTCGCGGCGCAGCAAACGATTGTTTTCGCGAATACGGTCAAAGATCACGATCGTATCGTTCATCGAATACCCGACCAGGGTCAGGAGCGCTGCAATCACGGTCAACGAGATTTCAAAACGTAACAGGGAAAAAAATCCCAGTGTGATGAGCACGTCGTGAAAGACAGCCAGAACGGCGGCAGCCCCGTAAACCCATTCGAACCGGAAGGCAATATATACCAGCATGCCTGCTAAAGCATAGAGGGTAACGAAGACAGCCTGGCGACGCAGTTCGCCGCCGACTTTGGGGCCGACGATTTCGACGTTGCGAATGGCGAATGCGCCCAAGGCATACCCGTCTTTCAATACGACGATAACTGTAGGGGTGACGCCAGGGACCTTGGCTAAATCATCAAAATTAGTGAGGACGCCGTTCATGTCCTTATCGCGATAATCGAGGATTTTCTTGGCCAAGACCTGATAGCGGTCGCCGGCGTTGGTGCTGAACAGCAAGGGATCGCGTTCGGTAAGGAAGGCAGCAAGCGAGGAGGGCGTTGCAGCATTGAAATCCGGCTTGCCAGAATTGGCCGTGCCATAGATGGCATTCAAAGCGTTGATAATTTGAGTTTTGCTGGCGTCCAGGGCTTGCTCGTCTTGCCCTTTCTGTTCAAGGCTGATTACCACCTCGTTGGAATTTGGATTGGCGATGTCGCTGATGGACTGGATCTCGGTGTTTGCAAGCCCCTGCACGGCAAGCGCCTTGCGGAGTTGGTCAATATTGGGGGGCTGAGCGAAGCGCACGTCGACAGTAGTGCCGCCCTTAAAGTCCAAACCGTAGCGCAATCCGCCTTGGGATATTGTCGAGATAAGGCCAGCGAGGAGAAGCAAGCCGCTCAGGGCATAGAAATACTTAGCCCTGCCCATCCAATCAATATTGGGCTGCTTGAAAAGCTCAATCATTCCACTTTACTTCCCTTCCTTAGACTCCAAAGAGTTCCATTTTGTTCCCGGGGCGGTCCGAGTCTTGCTTACGGTACCGGCCTTTAGTATCCAGCGAAACGTGTATTCGAGAAGGTCCTAGTACAACCTAGATGCTTAGCTCCGCCTGGCGATCCATCTTCGACAGGTGATATTGAAAAATCGTTTTGGAGACATAGATGGCAGTAAAGACGTTGGCGATCAAACCGATGGTCAATGTGATCGCAAAGCCACGGATCGGACCCGTTCCGAACAAAAATAGAAAAAACGCCGAGACCACCGTGGTGACGTGTGTGTCGATGATCGTCAAGAACGCTTTATCGAACCCAGCCTGGACCGCAGAACTGGCCGACTTGCCGTTGCGCAGTTCTTCGCGAATGCGTTCGAACACGAGTACGTTCGAGTCCACACCCATGCCGATGGTTAGAATGACGCCCGCGATCCCTGGTAGGGTCAGTACTGCGCCAAACATAGCCAAAGCGGCCAGGAGGATGATCAAATTCAGGATCAATGCGAGCACCGCGTTAAGCCCCGCCCACCGGTAATACACCACCATAAAAATCATAACCACCACGAGGCTCAGAATTGAGGCTTGCAGTCCGTGGCGGATTGAGTCAGCGCCGAGTGAAGGACCTACGGTCCGTTCTTCGAGATATTTGATCGAAGCCGGCAGAGCGCCCGCGCGCAGTACTAAGGCCAGATCGTGCGCGGATTCCTGGCTGAAGTTACCCTCTATCATTCCTGAATCGTCGATGCGTCCGTTAATGACGGGGGCCGAGTAAACGCGATGTTCGAGCACGATGGCCATTTGCTTACCGCGGTTTTGCTCGGTAAAAGGTCCGAAGCGGCGGGCCGCTTCGGCAGATAGTGTGAAATTGACTTGAAATTGTCCCGGATTGTTGGTGTTGCGGTTTTCCGTGGCGCTGCGAAGGTCTCGGCCGGTAACTATCGGAGCTCGATTCAATATATACCAGCTCTCGCCAGTCTCCGGTGCACCAGATGCGGTGCGGCCTTCCGAACGCCCGGGCACCAATTCCGTGCCGGGCGGAAGGACTCCGCCGTGCGCCGCCAGAGCCGCGGATTCAGACGGATACGGAGTGGGGTCCGCCACCAGTTTCAGCTCCAACTGGCCGCCGGCTTGAATAACAGCCTTGGCGCGAGTGGGATCACCTTCACCTGGCAGCTGCACAAGAATCTCATTATCTTTGCGGCCATGAAGCTGAATCGTTGGCTCCGTCAACCCCAGGGCATTGATACGACGTTCGATCGTTTCCAGGGACTGCTGCATGGTCTGTTCCTGGATTTGAGAGATGGCGCTGGGACGCAAGGAAAGGGTGTAACTAGAAGGTTGGCCTGCGGCTGGCGACATATCCCAAATGTTGCCGTACTGCGCGCTTATGATGTCGCGAAAATTGGAAAGTTGCCCGGGATCGATGTTTCGCACTAGGATGTGCGTATCATCGACACGGCGGATCTCGTCGAAGCGAATGTTTTTAGCTCGGAGCTGACTAATGAGACGGTCTACCGTCTGATCGGTCTCCTGGGCGACGGCTTCCTGCACCTGCACTTGGAGAATTAAATGGGTGCCGCCCTGGAGGTCCAGCCCCAGCTTGATCTGATGTTTAAAGTTGTCCTTTGCCTGCTGCAGCGACGTAGGAAAAGTGGGGAGTCCCACCAAGAAGTAAATACAAACGAGGATAACGGCAACGATGAACAGCAGTTTCCACTTCAAATTGGGATTCATGTCAGAAAGTGTTGACCGCTTGACGGTCACGAATGAGATCTTGCATGGTCAGAGCTGAGGCGGGCTTATTTTGCATCTTCTGACGTCTCCACCTGTGCAATGGCCGACCGCGCGACGCGGATTTTTACTTGCGGATCGCTGGCAATTTTCAAAATTACAGTGTCGGCGTCCACACCATTGATGGTGCCGTATATACCGCCATTGGTGATCACTTTGTCCCCGGTCTTAATGGCCGCAAGCATCGCCTGGACTTTCTTGCGCTGCCGCTGTTGCGGCATGATCACCATCAGATACATGATGGCAAACATAAGTCCGAGTGGAATCAGAAAACTGGTAAAACCCGCTGCTCCGCCGGAAGCCTGAAGAAACATCGCCGCAATCATGGTCGTCTCTCGAACCCGATCCTTTCGCTACTCATCAAGCGTAAATGTCGCCCCAGCCTCGTGGACTAAGCCCGCTTTTACTCCCCATCGAATTATGCGTTCAGGGCGCCCGCAAAGCGGCCGGCTCGTCGAGTGCCGCGTGGACAGCTGGCGCATTCACCAGATTCAGTTCCTAGGCTGGACCCTCAGCATAGCGCGCATGCATCTCGGATGAGAAATTCGCAAGGTTCCCAAACTCGATAGCCTCGCGGATTTGACGCATTATGTCAAGGTAAAAGTGGACGTTATGGTGGGTTGCAAGGATCGCAGCGGTGATCTCCCCGGCTGCAAAGAGGTGCTTCAAGTATGCCCGGGTATAGCGCCGGCAAACGCCGCAACTGCACTTAGCATCAATGGGACCCGTGTCGTGCGCGAAGCGCGCGTTTTTAATAAGGACGCGCCCCTCACTGGTGTAGAGGCATGCATGTCGCGCGGCGCGAGTGGGCAAGACGCAATCCATCATGTCTATCCCCACAGCGACATAATCGGCGAGTTGCTCCGGCCGGCCAACGCCCATAAGGTAGCGCGGACGATCGCGCGGCAGAAGCGCGGTGACTTCACCGGCCATCTCACAAGTGACGGTGGGGGGTTCACCCACGGCAAGGCCCCCGACTGCATAGCCGGGAAAATCCAGGTCAAGGAGTTGTAGCGCGCTGTCGCGTCGCAAATCCGCAAACGTTGCGCCTTGCACGATCCCGAATTGCCATTGCGGAAGCTCGCCATTACGTTGCGCGAATTCCTGAAAATAGCGGCGTGACCGGGTTGCCCATTGTGTCGTGCGCACCACCGCAGCAGCCGCCAAGTCCCGTGGTGCGGGCGTCTGAATGCATTCATCAAGAACCATGGCTATGTCTGAACCCAGAGCGAGCTGAATCTCCACCGCTTTTTCCGGACTGAGGAGATGTTCCGAACCGTCTAGATGCGAGCGAAAGCGCACGCCTTCATCGGTGATTTTGCGCAGCTCGGAAAGGCTGAAAACCTGATAGCCGCCGGAATCGGTGAGAATGGCGCCGCGCCAGGACATGAATTGGTGCAAGCCACCGAGCTTGCGTATCACTTCGTGGCCCGGGCGCAAATACAAGTGATATGTATTGGCCAGGATAATTCCTGCGCCGAGTTCTTCAAGAGTTTCGTGCGTGAGGGCCTTGACCGTTGCAGCGGTCCCCACGGGCATGAACACTGGCGTATCGATGACGCCGTGCGGAGTCATCAGACCACCCCGCCTTGCGCCGGTAGAATCGGTTTTTGCTACGCTGAACGAAAGATTCACTCTCGCAGTGTATCAGGAGAAGATGAACGCCCAGCCCACACGCAGCAGCACAAAAGTTCCCCACACCGCGAAGGCAATCACGAAAGACTTGCTGCCTTTCAACTTCTTGGAATTGGTGGCCGCGAAGCCGATGGCAATTAGCAGCAGTGTCCAGATCGAAAAGAGATCGATCGACTTGCAAAGGTTGACGACCCATTTCGCTGAATCTTCAGGAAGAAACGCGGCGGGATTAGTAGCGAGCGGGTTCTCCAAATCGACGCTGCCCGGTGCTTTCAGAAATAGGACCACCAGGAAGAGCACGCTGGAAACAAGCGAGGCGAGAAAAGCGTGCGAAACGATGCCGAGCGACGTCTGATAATTCACGTTGGCGCTACCCGAAAGATTGTAGGCACCCATCATCACGCCCGCCACGACAAGCACAAGAATCAGGGGTCCCGGAATCCCAAAAACATACGTCAGAATGGGAGCAATTTTTGCTCCACCTTCGATCTGCTGTTGTTTCTGTTCGGGCGGTAATTGGGACCCACGGGAACTCTGTTCGATTTGATGGCCGATGAATTCGCGCCAATTAGTCCGCTGATTGATGGCCACGCAGACTGCGGTACTGAAAATGGTGAGAAGAATGACCGGCAGGATCCAATCCGGTTTCCGCGCAATGTCTTCAAAGGTAGCCTTGGGCGAGAAAAATACCCCGACAACTCGGGCGATCGGACTTAGCTTGGCTTGCGTCTGGGGCGCAGACACCGGGAGGGTAGCCATCGAGGACTCCTTCACTACTGGATTGGATAACACTTCTTGTCAATCCAATACGTATTGGAAGAAGAATAGACTTCAGTCAAAGGATTCTAGCGCAATAGGCAGCGCTCTGGCGCTAGCTCGTGAAACAGTTACGCGCGGGGCAATTCCGGTACCGCGGACAGTAATTCGCGTGTGTATTCGTCTTCGGGCTGGTGGAGCACCTTCTCCGGCAAGCCGATTTCTACAAATCGCCCGGCACGCATAACCGCAATCCGAGTGGCCATTTGCGCGACCACCGGCAGGCTATGCGAGATGAAGACATACGTAAGTGCGAATTCTCGCTGCAATTCTTGCAGCAGCAGTAGGACTTGCGCTCCCACTGAGACATCGAGAGCCGACACGGGTTCGTCTGCCACGATCAGCTTGGGCCGAAGGATCAGGGCGCGCGCAATTCCAATGCGTTGTCTTTGCCCGCCAGAAAATTCGTGAGGATAACGCCGCAGCGCTTCTTCGTTGAGTCCCACGCGTTTGAGAATGGATACGGTTTGCTCCCAGCGAGCCGCTCGGGGAAGCTTTGGCTCATGGATCGCCAGCGGTTCGGCTACGATTTCCCCCACTCGCATCTTGGGATCGAGGGATGCAAACGGATCTTGAAATATCATCTGCATCTGCCGGCGCTGCGTCCGCAGTTCTTCGCCGACCATGGCGACGAGGTTGCGTCCCGCAAAACGAATCTCACCGCTGTCGGGTTCGATGAGCCGCAGGAGCATTCGCGCAAGTGTTGTCTTACCGCAGCCACTTTCACCAACGACTGCGAACGTCTCTCCCTGCACGACCTGAAAACTGACGCCGTCGACAGCGGTAAAGCCCACGTCTTTTCGGCCATGCGTGAACACACCAACACCACGAGAGAAAGATTTCTTCAGGTCACGCACGGTGAGCAAGTTATCCATCACACTAATACGCAGCGCGCTGCCTGCTCCTCCCCCGCCTTGCGCAGGTCGGGCACAGCAAGCGAGCACTCTGCTTTACGTAACGCACATCGAGGTTCGAACGCGCAACCCGGGGGCAGCGCAGTGAGTTGCGGAACCGTGCCAGGAATTGGCATTAGCTTCCCGCGCTCCAGCGTCGGAGATGCTGCGAGAAGTCCTTGCGTGTAGGGATGTCGCGGCCTTGTCAACACTTCGCGCGTCAGTCCTTCTTCTACGATCCGTCCCGCATACATTACCGCGACGCGATCTGCGACATGCGCGACCACCGCAAGGTCGTGCGTGATGAAAAGCAAACCCAGTTTCAATTCACGCCGCAAACGGTCTAGCAGATCCAGAATTTGTTTTTGCACTGTCACATCGAGCGCTGTCGTGGGCTCATCCGCAATCAGTAGCTGGGGTCCCGCGGCCAGTGCCATGGCAATCATGGTTCGCTGCCGCAAACCTCCAGAAAGCTGATGCGGAAACTGCTGTGCGCGAAGCTCGGGTTCCGGAACCGAGGCGCGCCGCAATGCTTCCATTGCTATTGCGCGAACACGCTCTTTGCGGGCTTCAAGCTTCGGCATATGTGCGCGAATCCCCTCTTCGATCTGTGCTCCAATGCGCATGACGGGATTCAACGAGGTCATGGGCTCTTGGAATACCATAGCGATTTCGCCACCGCGGACGGTGCGCCACCCTCGTTCACTTAAAGCCAAAAGATTTGTTTTGGAACTTCTCAAGTCTCCGTGGATTGCGGGCGCAGCATCCGCGTGCACGAAGACGTCCCTGATTGAAACATCGCCGCCGAACCAGGACACTTCTCCACTCACTCTGGCGCCCGGGGGCAATAGTCCCATCAACGCCAGCGAAAGCATGGTCTTCCCACTACCCGATTCGCCAACCAGTCCAAGCGATTGACCCGCATCGATGCGTAGCGACACGTCATTCACCGGCCGTACCCATCCCTGCGCCGTCGGCAATTCCACGGTGAGTCCGCACACCTGGAGCAAGCTTGTCATGGTTCCCATTAGATTAAGGCCGCGGAACAAATCGTGGCGTCTCAAACTCCGCGGAAGTGTCTCATCGAGGACGGCGGTGAGCTTATCGCCGGTCGACAGGGATCACGAACTTTAATGCGGTATGTGTCGACGAGAAGCCAACTACCTTAACGTCCTTCAGCCCGGTTTTTCGGACCGCGATGAGAACGTCCTTTTCGGTAATTTCTTTTTGTCCTTTGGGATAAATGATCCACAGAGCCGACGCACCTTCCATGTTTTTAGTGAGCTTGGCTAATTGGCTGAGGTCCCGGAAAGACTCAGCAGCGAAAAATATCAAGTCCGGCGCGCTCGCAACTTTTCCCGTGGTTACGTTCCTTGTGCATGCACTCAACTCGGCGAGGAATTCAGCGTCAAAGTGGCCCATTGAAGAGACTATTGCATTTGGCCTCACGCCTAACTTTTCAAGGCGCGTCTTCGGATGAAGGATCTTTTCACACCATTTCACCGCAGTCGTTCCCAATTCGAATACCGCAAGCCCTTCCGGGCCTTTCAGTCGGAGCTCTCCGTTTATAACCTTTGCGGATGTGATGCTCGAGAACGCAATTTTCAGGCGAAGCGAACCGTTGTCGCTGCGAAAAATTAGCTCTGAGGACTCGAGCAACGCTTTTCCACTCAACCGTTGCTTGCCGAACTTTACAGTGCAATTTGCTTCGTTTCCCATCGCTCAAACTCTCATCTACGGACTCTCGCCAATCCGGCGAGCGTTTCGATTTGTTCCGTCGGGAGGATACAGCAACTCTCGGTTTCTTTCGACGCCATTCAAACCGCTAGAATAGCAGTGCTCGCGCGAGTTATGAGTGCATCGGACCCAACGACAAGAGTTGATTGGACGCTGATCTGGGCGCAGCGAGGCTTCCGCTATTTCTTTCTCGCAATGTTCATTTCGCTTTTCGGCAGCGGCATGAACTTTACTGGCGTGAGCTGGTACATTTTGTCGACCAGCCACTCCACGGTGAAGGTCAGCCTACAGGTCATCGTGGTTACCCTGCCGGGCCTGGTCATTCCGTTCTTCGGTGGCGTGCTAATCGATCGTTTTGACCGCCGCTACCTCGGCGTCGCGCTCGATGTGGCGCGTGGCGTCGCAGTACTCGCAACTGCTTACGTCGCCTGGCGGGGCAATCTGCAATTATGGCATCTCTATGCCGTGACGCTCGTTACGGGCATCGGCTCGGCAATGTACTGGGCCACGGTAAACGCTCTGGTACAGGAGGTAATTCCTCCCAGCCAGTTCACCGGAGCGAACGCCGCCGTGCTCATCGGAGTGCAAAGCGGCATGCTTATCGCCGGCGCGTTCGTGGGTTTCTTTTACGATCGTGCAGGTATCGCAGGAATCCTGGCCGTGGATGGAGCCACGTACTTCGTCTCGGCTTATTGCCTCTACCAGGTGCGGCGGGGATACATCTCTCCGCGCGAAAGCCAAAAATATCCGCGCGAATTTTCAGCCGCGACCGAAGCGACCGCCGAAGCTTTAGGCACCGGCGAGAATCCTGAAGTTGCGGAAGCCGGACTCTCTCTTGCTGTCTATGCGGATCTCCGGGAAGGTTTTGCTTACCTTAAGCAGCAGCCTGTCGTGCGTGCTCTGGGCGTCACGCACGCCGCAATGATGGCCGGAGTCGTCAGCGCCAATGTGGTGATCGTGGCGCTTGCCAACGACATTCTGCACGCCGGCGCACGCGGTCTGGGTTTTCTAGAAGCAGGCTGGGCTTCGGGTGCGATCATCGGTGGCCTCATTGCCAGCCAACTTCCTCAGCGCCTGCGCATGATGCTCTACGTTATCGCCATCGCGGGACTCGCTACCGGCCACATGGTTACGCCCTTCGTGTCCTTTCTCGCCGGTGCCGTGCTGCTACAGGCGATCTTCGGCTTCTGCCGCGCGATGAGCGGGGTGATAGCGCAGTCGTCCATCATGTCTATTGTGCCGCACCATTTTATGGGCCGTACACAGTCCGCCATCGCGATTCTCACGACCGTTCTGCAGTTGTTTATGAGTTTCTCGCTGGGTTGGATCGCGGAGCGTTTCAACCTCATCACTGGCTTCGCGCTGCTCGCTCTGATGTATACAGGGGCAACGTTTTCCGCCTTTCGGGCGCGTCAGCTCATGCGATAAGTTGGGAAATTGCTTCTTACGTTGGATTCGAAATAGGTTTTACGGATGGAAGCGCGGCGGCAGGCGCATTTCCCTGGCCCAGCAGCTCGACAGCGGCTGAATACAGCTTCGCGCGGAGTTGATAGCGTTCGTTGGCACGCGTAATGTAGCGCACGGCAATTTCAATTCCGCCGATCACCGGCTTCACGTTAATCGCCGGAGTGGCAGAAAGAGCTCGCATGTCGCGTGAGTGTGCGGCGTGCTTCCATTCTTGTTCGGCCTGGCGGGCGCTGTCCGCAGTTGCTTCGAGCACTTTCTTCTGAATCGCATCGACTACCGGATAGGGATTTTGGCCGGCGGGCAGAACAATTTGCAGTTCATCCCACAACCATTGGCCGGACGTCGAAAAATTGAAGTAGTGGCCTTCGATTGCAAAATTATTCGTGAAGGTCACACGCCTACCTGTGGGATGTCCGGAGTCGGTCCAATTCCCGGTCTCCAGCAACACGGTGTGAAAAATCCCGAGTTCCACTACTTCGCCTGTCACGCCATTTATTTCCACCCAGTCACCGAGACGAATCCCGTTCTTTCCCATCAGCACGAACCAGCCAAAGAAAGCCACGATAAAATCTTTTAATGCGACCGTCAGACCCGCACCGGCAAGCCCCAGGAATGTCCCCAATTGGCTGGGCGCCCCAAAAATTACCAGCAGAATCAAAATCACGGCAACGATCTGAACCCCCACGCGCGTCACCGTGCGCAACGTTTCCACTTGCCTACGGTCCAGCGAAACCTTGCCGAGCACTTTTTCCAACCAACTATCGAAAAAAAGTCCGAGCAACGCGATAACCAGGATAATCGCCAACCCTTGCAACGTGACATTTACAACTGCCCGCTGCTGTGCGGATACAATTTCGAGCCATTTGCCGTATACCGCGGCCAATTGCCTTTCGTTATCGATGCGCTTGTCTAAGTTAATAAGCTCCTTCTGGTCGTCAGCTTTGCGTTTGGTTACCCTCACTAAGGCCGCTGATTGCTCGTGGCTGGTTGGCTTTCCGTTAGGGGCGGTGGAAGATGCAGCTTCCGCCTGGTCGGCTAGATGTGCTGTTTTTTCTTTCTGTGCCTTCACCATCGTTTCGGCGGCGTCATGTTTCGCCGCGATGATTGTGGCCAGTCTTTCCGCGTCTTCTTTTGCCTGCCACAATTGCAAATGCTTATGGTGCAATTCAGACCATCGCTGGTACAGATGAATAAGCCCGCGTCTTTGGACCGGGGCGCTGGCAGCTATGTTCGTACTGTCGGCCAACTGCGAAGCGGCAGTATGCTCCTGTGTTAAAACCTCAATGCGCCCTTGCGAATCACCTCCCGCGCGCATTAAATCTTGCTTGGCCTCATCAACTTCATCTTGGTCAAGCTCGATTTGTGCTTTTGCCTGATTGAGCTGATCATCAAGGGCATCTTTCTTATCTGCGCCCGGCTTTGCCACTGCGGTGGCAAGTTGCACTACGTTAGCCTTGTCGGTATCCAATGCCCTCTGCAGCTGTTGCAGCCGGGACTGGATGTCCTTTGCCGCTGCGCTCAACGTTAGTGGATGATCTTGCGCTTCTCGCACTGCAGCCGCAAACGCCAGATCCATCTCGCGGTCGCCAAGGCGCAGTGCTTCCTGCGCAAACGGCAATTCCTCGGCCGTAACTGGCATTCGAATCAAGCGCTGCGCTGTGATCAGTGGCGTCTGATCCACGGCGGGTGCTTGTCCATTGTGCGAAAATTGGTCTGGCGAAGAAGTCGGCGACGCGGTCCTAGGCTGCTTGGTGCGGAACATCCCGAAGGCTGTAGCGGCCAACAGGACGAGCAGCACAATGGCAATAATTCCTTGCTTGGTCTTCATGGGTTCTCGGGCTTCTTGGCCATTCTAGTATGCGCGTGTAAACGAAAAACGCTCGCGATGAGGGCGCGAGCGTTTTTGTTCTGGTAAACGTCTATTTCTAAAGGTAATCGCGGGACGGACCCTCGAGGAACGCGCGGAGTTTGCGCGAGCGCGATGGGTGCCGCAGCTTACGAAGTGCTTTCGCTTCGATCTGGCGGATGCGCTCGCGTGTTACCGCGAAAGACTGGCCCACTTCCTCAAGCGTGTGCTCGCTGCCATCGTCCAGTCCAAAGCGCATCTTGATGACTTTTTCTTCGCGAGGCGTCAGCGTCTTGAGCACCGAAGAGGTTTGTTCCTTTAGGTTTAAATTGATGACTGCATCGGAAGGCGAAACCACGGCCTTATCTTCGATGAAATCTCCCAGATGCGAATCTTCCTCTTCGCCGATGGGGGTTTCCAGTGAGATAGGCTCTTGCGCAATTTTCAAGATCTTGCGCACCTTGGACACTGGAATGTCCATGCGCTTGGCAATTTCTTCCGAGGTAGGCTCGCGACCCAATTCTTGCACCAACTGGCGGCTGGTGCGTACCAGTTTGTTGATCGTTTCGATCATGTGCACCGGAATGCGGATGGTGCGCGCCTGATCGGCAATCGCGCGCGTAATGGCTTGGCGGATCCACCACGTGGCATAAGTCGAAAACTTATATCCGCGTCGCCATTCGAACTTGTCCACAGCCTTCATCAGGCCGATGTTGCCTTCCTGAATCAAATCCAGGAACTGCAAACCGCGATTGGTGTACTTCTTTGCGATTGAAACGACCAACCGGAGGTTGGCTTCAATGAGTTCCTTCTTGGCTTGCTCGGCCTCTGCTTCGCCGCGATGAATAAATGTCAACGTGCGCTTCAGCTCGGTAAGACCGACTTCGCTGGCCTCTTCAATGTCTTTCAGCTCGGTGCGGCGCGTGCGCAATTCTTTGCGCGCCTCCGAAGCCACATCGCCTTTGGCTACTTCTGCGCGGCGCTCCAGGCGACCTGCTTCGCGTTCCAACGATTGCAGACGTTCCACCGTTCCGCGCATCTTATCGATCAACCGCTTCTTCTCAAACGGGTTGAACTCGAGGTCGCGGATGGCTACGGAAATCTCCACGCGCGTCCGAGCGACATCCCATTTTGCGTGGATATACGGTTTCTTCTTCGACTTTGGAACTTTCTCGAATTTCGCTGCTTGCTTCAGCGCCGTGTCATAAAGTTTGGCGATTTTGTCGATGTATTTCAGCGTTTGTTTGGTCTTGTTGGCGATCTTCTCTTCGGTCAATTCCTCATCATCGAAAACAACGATTTCTTTGATCGACCGCGCGCCCTTGCGCAGATCTTCCCCAACCGCAATCAGCTCTTTGATAACAATAGGCGATCGCGTAATTGACTTCATCACCACAAGTTGCCCACGCTCGATGCGCTTGGCGATAGTGACTTCGCCTTCGCGCGTCAACAGCGGAACAGTGCCCATTTCGCGCAAGTACATGCGAACGGGGTCGTTAGTCTTCTCTAGCGAGCCGGGCGTCAAGTCCAGGTCGCCGTCCTCGCTGTGCGCTTCTTCCTTTACAACAACGTCACGGTCACCGGGATCAACCGACACTTCCACCGCACGCGCGGCTTTAGCCGACGCCGCATCTTCGTAAATTTCGATGCCGTTGCGTTCGAATGTCGTCAGAAGATCGTCGATTTCTTCCGAGGAGTGTACTTCTGCCGGAAGCGAATCGTTTACTTCGTCATACAGAAGGTATCCGCGCTCTTTGCCGACCGCAATGAGTTGCCGTACCGCATCATATTTTTCTTCTAGGCCTACTGCCGCCACAATTTCCTCCGCAATCCCAACACCGCCGACTATTCCAGTTCATCACGCTATGCACAGATGCACTCGGGCGCGCGCTTGCACAAAATACGGGCTTTCCCCTCGGAAGGTCGTTCGAATTTTCTTTGAGATTCTGTACGCCGCGCCACTTGCTTGCCGCTTATCCCGTGCTGTCGGGCCACGGGCCCGCCGCTAACTACATCTATATAGATGCAGTTAAGGCCCGAACAGTTACTCGCGAAACCCTATTACGCTACACGGTTGAGTGCGGCTACGTCAACGTTTAAATGCTGCATTTATAAGGAAAAGTCTAGGATCAAGTGGCTATCGCGCGGCCGCCAATCGCCGCATCAATTCCTGTTTTTTCGTCAGCAATCCTCGCAATTCCGGCGCAGCCGGATTCGCTTCGATGCTCCGCTGTACATCGGCCAATTCTCTCTCCGCTTGCCGGTGCTGCAGCGCTTCGATACAGCTCACCGCCTCTTCCCATGTCAACTCACTCGACTCTTCAAAAAGGATTTCGAAAAGTGTGCGCCGGTCGCGTTCTTCCAGTTTCGCCGCGAGTTCCGTGGCCACGACTGGCTCGTTCGAAAGGTTTGCGGCGATCAGCGCAGCAAAAATATTCTCGGTCTCAAGTCCCAGATAAAGGCGCTCATTGTGCAGTTGTTGCGCCAGCTCGTTTCGAAACACGTCAGCTTCCGTGAGCATGCGAATCAATCGGCGTTCGACCGGTTTGGCGGCGCGTCCTACCAGTTCGGCCTGCATCTTCAATCCGCTGCGGCGCTCCGCCGCCGCTTTACTAAGCGCAGCCCTCAGCACCGGCTCCTCGAGCCGAAGCTGATGCGCGATTCGCGTGGCCCATTCCGAGCGTAGGATACGATTGGGAATTTTCTGCACGTACGGCAAAAGAAAATTTACTGCCCGTAGCTTTCCTTCACCGCTCGAAAGATCCATCTGCCGCGCACGCCCAATCAAGTAATCTACATATGGCGGCGCTTCCTTCAGCAATTTTACGTAAGCTTCCGTGCCCATCTGCCGGATATACATATCGGGATCCGCCTTCTTATTGCCGATGGGAGGCAACGTTAGCACACGCACTTCAAAGTCATGCTCCAGTAACAGTGATATGGAACGCTCCGTGGCGGCTTGTCCGGCGGTGTCGGGATCATAATTTACGATGACGCGTCGAGTGAACCGCGCCAGCAATTTAATCTGTGGTTCCGCGAGGCTCGTC
Source organism: Candidatus Dormiibacterota bacterium (assembly GCA_035602135.1). Lineage (GTDB taxonomy): Bacteria > Acidobacteriota > Terriglobia > Acidiferrales > UBA7541 > Acidiferrum. The sequence goes on along the minus strand of DATNMX010000044.1, from coordinate 76,337 downwards.
CCACAGCTTGCAACTACGTTGCTGATGCCGGCGCGCGCCACCGCAATGGCATCCATGTAACCCTCGACCAGCACAGCGAAATCCGATCTTCGCAGTGCCTCCTTCGCGCGATCGAGGTGATACAGCACGTTGCTTTTCGAATAGATGGGCGATTCCGGTGAGTTCAGATACTTCGGCTGATCATCACCGAGTGCGCGGCATCCGAACGCCACAATCTTCCCTGATTCGCCGGCAATCGGAAATGTAATGCGTCTGCGAAACCGGTCGAACATCTTGCCATTTTGGTCACGCGATATCAGGCCCGATTCCGCCAGCACGTTTTCTCTATACTTTTGCTTCAGCAAACGCAGCAGTACGGCGCCGCCGCTCGGCGCATAGCCGATTCCAAACCTTTCGATCGTATCCTTATCTAAGCTTCGATCCTCTAGGTAAGCCCGCGCGACTTTGCCTTCCGGCGTGTCCATAAGCTGATTCACAAAAAATGTTTGCGCCTCCCGCTGCATCTCCATCAGCAATGCCCGCTGTTGGCTTTCTTTGCGCTCTCCTGGCGACTGATCCTTCGGCCGCGGAATAGCGATTCCGCACTTCTCTGCAACCACCCGTATCGCTTCCGGAAATGCGCACTTCTCCATCTCCATCACAAAATTGAAAACGTCCCCGCCGACCCCGCAACCAAAGCAATGATAAATTTGCTTGACCGGGTGCACTGCAAACGACGGCGACTTCTCCGCATGAAAGGGACATAACCCCACGAAGTTCTGTCCATTTTTCTTTAAACGGACGTACTCCCCAACCACGCGGACAATATCCGCTTGTTGCTTCACGCGCTCCGCAAATGATCCCGGTTCCGCCATGCTTAATTACGCTCGCAATTCCACCACAGTTATGGCTTTGCCACCGCGTTCCTCGGCTTCAAATGATTGCCGCTCGACAAGTGGATGCGAGGCGAGAAACTGCGCGAGTCCTTTTCGCAAAGCTCCCGTTCCATGCCCGTGAATGATACGCACACGCGATCGATTAGCGAGTGCCGCGTCATCTAGAAATTTGTCGACGCGCCCGCTGGCTTCTTCCACCGTGCAGCCGATCACATTGATCTCCTCTGGCGAAGAGTCGTCGCTTACACGGGCGCGAACACTTACGCCGCCGGCTTTCGATGGACTTGATACTTTCCCGGGAAGCGGCGCGGATTCGATCCCGATAATTTCGTCGATAGCCACTTTCATACGCAGCGGCCCGGCCTCAATTTCCGCCGATGAACCATCGACACGCCGCAGAACTACCGGTCTGCTGAAGCCGCGCACGGTAATTCTCACACCTGGCTGCAACCGTTCTGGACTTACCGACTCCGAAATTGCAGAGTTGATTCCTAGATCGCTTTGCGACTCCGAAATCGTCTGCACTACCGCGGCGTTCAATTCGTCGCGAGCCTCACCCCGCAAGCCTTGCATCTTTCGGCGCGCCGATTTCTCCAGCTGGCTGCGGAGTTCCCGGTCTTTCACGAGCTCGACAACGCCGGCTACATTCTCATCGAAGCGCTTCTGCATCTCTGCAAACTGTGCTTCCAATTCCTTGATCCGCTTTTGTTGCCGTTCAATCCACTCCGTGCGCAACTTTTTGCGCTCTTCTTCAAGCGCGTGTCGTTCTCCCGTCATCTGCTGCCGGATGCCGTCCAGTTCGTCCCGGCTGCGATGCAAATACGCAATCAAATCGGCCGCTTCCCTCGATTCCGGCGCAATAAGCGATCGTGCACGCTCGATAATCGCCGCCGCGACTCCCAGCCGCTGAGCAATCGAGATGCCGCTCGATCCTCCCGGCACGCCCACCATTAACCGGTAAGTAGGCCGCAAATTCATATCGTCGAATTCCACCGCGGCATTCACCACGCCTGGAGTCGCCGATGCGTAGGCTTTTAGCCGATCATGATGTGTGGTTGCCAACACGATGCAATGCCTGGCGCGAAACTCATCGAGAAGAGCAACCGCCAGAGCCGCGCCTTCCTCTGGCGCTGTCCCTGTGCCCATTTCATCCGCGAGGACCAGCGATTGCGGCGTCGCGGCCTCTAGCATCGTCTTCAAATTCAACATGTGTGCGGAAAACGTCGACAAATCAGCCGCGATAGATTGCTCGTCGCCGATATCCACCAACACGCGGTCGAAAAGCGGCAGTATAGCTCGCTGTGCCGCCACCGGAATCCCAGATTGTGCCGCTAACGCCGCCATTCCAACAGTCTTTAGCGCCACGGTCTTGCCTCCCGTGTTTGGCCCGCTGATCACCAATACGCGCTCTTCTCCGCCTAGGCCAAGGGACATGGCCACGATTGCGCGGTTTTCCCGGCGAAGTTTGTCTTCCAGAACAGGATGCCGCGCGCCCTCCAAACGTAATTCGCTGGTTTCAGAAAACTCCGGGAGGGCGGCATCAAATTCCTGCGTAAATCTCGCGCGCGCAAATACGCTGTCCAGCTCGGCAATGGTATCTGCCGCGGCCACCAGCAGGCCACGAACCCTCTGCAAACGTTCCGTCAAATCTCGCAAAATCCGTATGATTTCTGCAGCTTCGTCTTCCGCGAGCTGAACCAGTTGATTATTAACCTCCACAGTCTCAAACGGCTCCATAAAAACCGTCTGCCCGGTCGCACTCGCACCATGCACCACGCCCGGCACACTGCGCCGATTTTCAGCACGCACCGGAATGACGAAGCGATCATTTCGCAGCGTGACGTAGTCTTCTCCGGCTTCCGCGTTCCGCGCTCTTAGTATTTGTTTTAGAGTTTTCTGAATCGATTCCCGCATCTGCGTGATGCTTACCCGAATTCGCCGCAATGCTGTCGAAGCATCATCGCTGATCTCTCCGCTCGGCAGAACGCACCGGCGTATCGCCGCCAAAACATCGCGAAAATCGCCCAGTGATGCCGCGCGCGCCGCCAGCAGCTGGAAATTTGCCGCTTCTTCGCGAAATTGCAGACGTAACCACGCTATGGTTTCCAGCAATGATCCCGCATCCAGCAATTCGCGCGGCTCCAGAATCGCGCCCGGCCCTGCAATTTTGCCAAGCCAGTCTTCGGGGTCAGCCAGCGCTCCAAATCCCAACTCACGTTCATCGCGCAACCACTCACGAGCTTCCCCAATTTGCGCGAACACCGTTTCTAGCACTGCCCGGTCTGTTCCCGGCTCTAGCGCATTGATCGCCCGGCGTCCCGGCGCACAGGTGGTACGCAATCGCAGTAGCTCGCGCAGTTTGTCGAACTCCAGGATTTCTTGTGCCGTGCGCGACATTTTTTATCTTTCCATGGTAGCCGCGGACTCTCGCCGGGCAAAGGTGATTCGTGGGTCAGTTTGCTTTCGACACACCCAGGCTTCGGCTACAGTTTGCTTTTCAGACTTTGCGCCAAAAATTTGGCCGCTTCATCCGGCGTTGCGGCCACATGCACTAAGCGCTCGTTCGCTTCTCCCCACGAAGTCGAATGCTCCAGTTCCACTTCTCGTACCCGCTCCAAAATGGATTGCCAAAAATTTCCCAGCACCACGAACGGCTTCCCAGGCATTACTCCCTTGTTCATCATCTCCCATACTACCGCTAACTCCGCAAGCGTCCCCGTTCCGCCCTTACACGCCACGAATCCATCGGCTAAACGAATGAGTTCGAATAGTCTCTGTTGCCATGTTTTGACGCGGATTTCCTCGTCAATCCACTCGTTTGCTTTGGCATCCTTAAAAAATTCGGTCGTCACCCCGTAGGTTTTGTTACCTCGCTCTTTTGCTCCCCGCGACACCGCTTCCATTAACCCGGCATAACCTCCACTACAAATCGCGAAGCCTGCATCTGCTAGAGCGTGGCCCAGGGCCCGCGCCTCTTTATAGTCCGCATCATTCTCGCGCGGTCTCGAACTTCCAAAAACGCTAATGATCAATTCTTTCGGCACTGGCTGATTACTTCATTGCGGATGCTTGTGCTCAACCGCGCGCTTCGGAGGTATCACGTTAAACTCCTGCACCATCGCGGTGCATAACCCCGCAAGCGCATCGGCCGCCTCGTGATTCTTCCCGCCCTGATTATTGCTCAAGAAGGAAAAGATGATTCGCCGCCCGCCAGGCGTTTCTGCAAACCCAGATAACGTCCTGACGTGTTCGACAGAGCCGGTCTTCGCGCGGATCCTCCCGGCCGCTGGCGTGTTCTTCATGCGATCCTCAAGCGTTCCGTCAACTCCCGCTACCGGAAGCGACGCGTAATAGAAACCAAACCAAGTTTGCTGGTGGGCATACCTCAAAAGGGAAACGATCGCACGGGGCGTCACCAGATCGTGTCGCGATAATCCTGAAGCGTCCGTTTGGATTATGTCGCCCGGGACAATTCCTGCGGCCGCATAAAAGTCCGAGGGAAACTTCATCAGTTCCTCGGGTGTGTTCCACAAACCGTTCTGACGCGCCGCTGTCCGCAGCAGCATTTCCGTGTGTAAGTTCTGGCTGATCTTGTTGACTAGCTTGACGGACTCACCGAGCGGCACGGAGACGTGTTCCGCCAATACTACAGGCTCCCCCGTGACGCTCGCGGTATTCGTGCTCGACGACTTGTGATTTGCTCGCACCGCGCCAACAACTCTTATGCCGCGCTCTTCGATCAGTCGCTTCAGGAGCGTCGCGGCGTGTTGCGCTGGCTCCTCGATAGCTAGCACAAGCTTTCGCGGCATGCTTTTTGCCGGCATTGATCCCCGCACAATAACCAGATCCGCGCCAGGTTCGCGCGTCAGCGTCAAATCGCTCTTAACTTCGGCCGCGGAGGTCACCACATCATTCTCGAGGGCAAAATCCGTCGTGGAAGGCATGATAACTGCCTGCACTGGGTCTCCGGTTTTTTCGCCCGCTGTCAACGTTAGTGTCACCGTGTTGTCGTTCACCACGATTGCGGAAATCGCCGCGCCATACTCCCAAACCATGTCATCCACTTCCCAGCCATTGGGATATCGCTCGCGCGGGAAATAGCTGTCGTCACCGATCACGTCGCCGGAGATTTCCTCGATTCCTTTCACCACCAACGCATCGGCCAACTCCGCCAGTACGCGCTCTGGCGCTCCGTCAAATTCCTCCTTCAGTTCGTATGGAAATTTACGATTCGAAAGATTCGGGTCGCCGCGGCCAACCAAAATTACGTCCCCGGCCAACTTTCCATCTGCCGACACCGTGCCTTGAGTTTCCAGCGTGGTGTGGAAGCGATATTCTGGGCCTAGCTTTGCCAGCGCCAGGGCCGTAGTGAACAGCTTCATATTCGAAGCGGGCACAAAATACTTATCGGCATTTTGTTCGTACAACGTCTCGCCACTCTCGGCGTCCACAATCAGCAGACCCCATTCGCCTTTGCTGGCAGGCGCCGCGCCGATTAGCGCGTTGGTCCTTGTTGCGAATTGCTTCGCGCCGGTTACGCTGTGCGGCCGGCTTGCCACGCGCCACTTGCCTTGACTAAAAGCGCGCGGTATTCCCGCACCGCCGAAAACGCTACACCAAGCCAGAATTCCCACCGCCCATCTCAAAAACGCTCGGCGCCTGATCATGTTCCCTCTGCTGGTAAAATCCCGCCCGAGAAAGTATAGTCGAATAGCCGCGGAAGAATTCCTGCCGCGCTGTGTGTACTACTCATGAGCAGGAACGTGAGGATAGAAACGCTACCCTTCCTTGCTGGGTCAAAATCTGCTGACGAGGTGAATCGTTTATGAAACGAATGATTTCGTGTTGGATGGCCCTCGCGATAATCGCTCTGCCGCTTTCTGCGAAAGACCTAAAGGAAACCGATCGGCTGCAAAATTGCAGTACCGTCCTCAAAGAGATTTTGGATATACCCGACAACATCCCCCAGGAGCTGCTCGACAAAGCTGAGTGTGTCATCGTGTATCCCTCGGTCCTCAAGGCCGCCTTTGGCATTGGCGGAAGTTATGGCCGCGGCGCGATGACCTGCCGCACAGGCGAGCACTTCACCGGGCCGTGGGGCGCACCGTCCATGATGGCTCTCGAAGGTCTCAGCATCGGCTTCCAACTTGGCGGCCAGGCTACAGATTTTGTGCTGTTAGTTATGAATCCTCGTGGCGCACGTGCGATCCTCAGCAGCAAAGTGAAGCTCGGAGGAGATGCTTCGGTCGCCGCTGGTCCCAAGGGGCGCAACGCCGAAGCTTCCACCGACGTTACTATGCGCTCCGAAGTCCTCAGCTACTCACGTTCGCGCGGCCTTTTTGCGGGCATCTCTCTCGCCGGCTCGACCGTGCGGCCTGATAACGACGCAAATGAGCGCATTTACAGCAAGCACGTGCAGGCTGAAGACATCATAACCAAAGGCGCTGTTCGCGTTCCGCCAGCGGCGCAGACGATGGTTTCGTACCTAAACCGCAAGTCGCCTAAGAATTTGTCAGAACCCAGTTCGTTGAAGTAGTAGCCATTTCCATTCAGCCCAAGCAATCTCGCGCTGCGGGTACTTGATCCGCAGCGCAGGTTCTCCTGGACTTTTCATCGTGTATGACCTATAGTCATATATGGGGGGAAGTCACAATCCATCCCTTTGATCAAGCCGCCCTGATTACAGCGCCCCCGGCTTCTCCTGGTCGCCGCCACCGTCGCAGCGTTGAAACTCGAGAACGTCTTTTCCGCGCCTCCCTCGATCTTTTCGCCGAGAAAGGTTTCTCGGAAACCACCGTAGAGGACATCACCAATGCCGCGGACGTCGGCAAAGGCACTTTCTTCAATTATTTCCCCACCAAAGACCATATCCTCATCGCTTTTGCAGATATGCAACTCGGCAAATTGCAAGCTGCTATCGACGACGCCCGCCGAGCAAAGGAACCCATGCCCGCCTTCTTGCGTGGGCTGGGCGTGCGCATGACCGCGGAGCCAGCACGAAACCCCTCCATTGTGCGCGCTATTCTTCAGGCTAACCTCTCTAGCAGTCCGGTACGGGAAGCCATGCGCGCCAACCACAATCGCGCTCATCAACTACTGACGCAATTGATTCAAATAGGACAGGATCGGGGAGAGATCCGCGCCGATCTCCCGCCTATGGAGATTGCTCATGTTTTTCGACAAACCATTTTCGGCACGTTGCTGATGTGGTCCGTCTACGGCGACGCGACTTTGCCAGCGCGTATTCATACCGCGTTCGATCTGCTCTGGCGCGGAATTGCCCCCCGCGAAGCGCGTGCGCCTACGCCATCTTCACTTTCGTCGTGAGAGAAGGCATTTATCAATGACCCGCAAACGCATCATCATCGTGCTCATCATCGCCGCCGTTCTCATCGGCACGGCTCTCTACGCCGGCTGGTTTCGGCACGACTCTTCACTGCAAGGCTCCGGCACAGTAGAAGCGCGCAACATACGTGTGGGCTCCAAAGTTGGCGGGCGCATTGAAAAAGTTCTCGTGCGCGAAGGGGACTCCGTGCAGCCTGGTCAAATCCTGATTACTTTCGACGACCAAGAACTGCAAGCTGCTCTGCGACAATCGCGCGCGGCTGCTGAAAAAGCCCAGCGCGGCTTCCGTCCCGAAGAGATTGCCGAAGCCCGCGCCGCTGCGGCACAAGCTCAGGCCGAATACGAACAGCGCAAACATGGTTATCGCGTAGAAGATATCGCCTCCGCGCAAGCCGACCTTGATCGTGCAAAAGCGGAAGAGGTGCGGACACATGCTGATTTTGACCGTTACGATGCCCTGGCAAAGAAGGACCTTGTTTCCAAACAACAGCGCGACACCGCCGAAGCCAACTGGAAAGTAGCCGCCGCGCAAGAACAAAACGCGCAGGATAAACTCGATCAATTGCGGCACGGTTATCGGCCGGAAGAAATCGCTGCTGCCGAAGCGCATTCTCGTCAAGCGCAAGCCACTCTAAAGAAATTCGAGAACGGCTCGCGCCGCGAAGACATCGATCTCGCCAAAGCAGCTTATTCCTACGACGAAGCCCGTTTCCGCGAGCGCGAAGTCGTTGCGCCCGCCGCAGCGATCGTCGAAGTTCTTGACGTTCGCCCGGGCGACCTCGTTGCCCCGAACACTCCGGTCGCCACTTTGCTCGAACGTGATCAGCTCTACGTCCGCATTTACATCCCGGAGACTGAGATCGGTCGCGTCCGACTTGGCCAGAAAGCCGGCGTTCGCGTCGATTCGTTTCCCAGCAAAGTTTTTGATGGCTATGTAGAACAAATTAACCAACAGGCTGAATTTCTTCCGCGGAACGTTCAGACCCGCGATGAACGCGTACATCAGGTGTTCGGTATAAAGATACGCATTGACGATCCTTCCGGCCGCATTCGCGCCGGTATGGCCGCCGACGTCAAACTGAATGCTGGCGGTTGAGCGATGGCCATCGCCGCACCAACCCCCGTCAATGCTTCTATCCTCGCGCAGCATCTCGTGCGCCGCTTCGGTGATTTCGTTGCCGTGAACGACGTCAGTTTTCGTGTGCAAAAAGGTGAAATCTTCGGTTTCCTCGGTCCCAACGGAAGCGGGAAGACAACTGTCATAAAAATGCTCATCGGCCTGTTGCCGCTATCCGCTGGCTCGGCTTGGGTCGAAGGCCTGGACGTGCGCGTCGACGCGGAAGCCGTTCGCGAACGTATCGGCTATATGTCGCAGAAGTTCAGCCTCTACGACGATCTGACGGTCGCCGAAAATTTGCAGTTTTACGGTCGCATCTACGGCCTTACGCCCACGCGTTTAAAACAACGCATCGATGATATCGTGCAGCTGAATGGCCTTGCGCCGTACATGAACCGCCTCGCCATGCGACTTTCCGGAGGCTGGAAGCAACGCCTGGCACTAGGTTGTGCCATGCTTCACGAACCGCAGCTTCTTTTTTTGGATGAGCCAACGGCGGGCATTGATCCCGTCGCCCGGCGCCAGCTCTGGGATTTGCTTTTCGAACTTTCCGGCCACGGCATAACTTTTTTCGTCACCACCCATTACATGGACGAGGCCGAGCGCTGCAATCATGTGGCCTATATCTATTACGGAAAAATCATCGCCGACGGCACGCCCGACGAACTGAAAAAACTTCCTGATGTTCAGCCTGCCGGTACGAAACGTATCGAGATCATCACGCCGGAAGTTACCCGGGCGTTGCGTCTCGCGCGCAAGATCCCCGGTATTCGTAGCGCCACCATTTTTGGCGAATCAATTCATGCCCTCGTCGAAGACGACTTCGATCCCGCTGATCTTCGGGCTCAACTTCTCAAGGGCGATATCACCGTTACCGATATTCGGCCACTCAAGCCCAGCCTTGAAGATGTTTTCGTCGAGCTCACCGAAAAACATCAGAGCGAAATTGAGGCCGCTCGTGCGTGACTTCTTCCGGGGTTTCGGAGCCGTCTTCTATAAAGAGGTGCTGCACGTGCGCCGCGATTCGGCCACGCTTTTTTTCTCTTTGATTATTCCGCTGTTACAGATGGCTCTGCTGGGCTTCGGTATCGACACTAACATTCGTCAAATACATACTGTCGTCCTCAACGCCGACGGCCGCCGCCAGAGCCGCGAACTTATCGATCGACTGAAGAATTCTGACATGTTCAACGTCGTGCGCTACGTTGATAACGATCAAGACCTGAACGATACCATTATTGGCGGCCAAGCCCGTGTGGGCGTCAAGATTCCGGTGGACTATTCTGATCGGCTTCTCCATCAAACGAGCGCGCAAGTACTTGTCTTGATAGACGGCTCAGACTCTTCCGTCGCCGGCCAGGCCATCAACGTTACGACCGCTATCGGCCTCGATGAATCTCTCCGCCGCGTCCTGGCTGACCGTAATGCCATGGCCGTGGAGATGCGCCCTAAAATTCTTTTCAATCCGGACTCGCGTTCGCCAAATTTCTTCTTGCCTGGCCTCACGGCCATCCTGCTTCTCAATGTCACCACCTTTTTGACGGCTTTCGCAATCGTCCGAGAAAAAGAGCGCGGCACGTTGGAGCAGCTTTTCGTCACGCCCGTGCGTCCCTTTGGTTTGCTTCTTGGCAAACTCCTTCCTTATTTCGGAATCGGATTCTTCGAGCTTTGCCTGATCGTCTCCGCCATGCGCTTCATTTTCCGCGTTCCCATCCACGGCAGCGTTTTGCTGCTGGCGTTTCTTTCCCTGCCTTACATCTTCGTCTCCCTCTCGCTCGGCATCCTCATCTCCAGCAAAGCGGGCACGCAAGCTGAAGCTATGCAACTGGCCTTTCTTACTATCCTCCCGAGCATTTTCTTCTCGGGGTACATCTTTCCCCGCGAGACCATGCCCCTCATCTTTCGCGGTTTTAGCTATTTCGTCCCCGCGACCTATTTCATTAACATCACGCGCGGTATCATTCTTCGCGGGGCAGGCCTTCAGCATCTTTGGACCGACGCCCTCGCCCTCTTCGCTATGGGCACTTCACTTTTGTTCATTGCCGCTCGCCGCTTCCAAAATAAAGTCATCATGTCGTAAGGGCTGATGTTCAGGATTTAACGTATTGCCTCTACTGCTTTATTCTGGCCGTGCTCATTAAAGCTCGCCTTCTCACCAGACCTCGAACTAAAGAGGTCGCTCCACGATGCTTCGAATAGAGGAGGCCTTGGAAGCTTCTCAAGCCCTCGAGCACGCGGCTTGGATACCGCCAGAGCAATTCACCGAGGACGCTACGTTCTGTTGGATGCAGCCGAGACTCAGTCGAAGTTTATGCGCAACGGATCTCCGGACGCAGCCCGCTTCGCCGAAACTATCGGCACTGTCATTGACCGCGCGAAATCAGCAGCCGATGTGTCCATCGCCACTGCGGAAGTGCTACAGCACAAGTTCGCTTGCTGGCAAAAGACCGGACGGTCAACTTGGAAATTAAAGATCAGGGCGAAGGAATACCTGCCAGCATCCTGGAATCCACCCGCGACGCCGTTGGTACGCTCGGAGTGGGCTTACGCGGAATGACCGAGCGCATGAGGCAACTCGGCGGTAAGCTGGAATTGTTTTCTTCGAATGAGGGAACTACGGTCAGCGCTACCCTAGTCTGCGATCCGGAATAAATTCGGTTTTTTCACCTCACCAATTAAACTGCGTCCGCATTTAAGCATCTGCCAAATCGCAGTCCCCCAGCCATTTCCCGCTCGCCTTGTACCTACATAGACCTCCTCTTTTGTGTTTTCTAGCCCCACAGCGTATTCTCACGACTGTTCTCACTTTCTGGGAGATCCCGTGTCCTGTCCGATCTGTGAAAAGCGCAAAGCGGTCCGATTTTGCCCCGCCAAGGGTGAAACAATTTGCGCCGTGTGTTGCGCTACTGCGAGAGAAGTAACCGTCGACTGTCCTCCCGACTGCGCACATCTCATCGCGGGTCATCGCTACGAGGATGAACATCAGCGCGAGCTCCCCGCCGACACCCCCTTGCTTGATGTGAAGCTTCCTCAGGACCTTATCAACATCAACGCTCGCCAACAGCTCCTGGCTGCACTAGCGTTCTCGATCGCCAAGTTCTGCTCGCTACAGCCCGCGGCGACCGATCCGGACATCCTTATTGCCATCGAAGCGCTGGCGCAAACCTATAAGACCCTGAGCGCTGGCCTCATTTATGAGAAGCCTCCCGCCGCGTTGCTCCCTCGCGAGCTCTACGCCGCGCTCGCAACCTTACTCACGGAAATCAAAACGCAACAATCCGGCGCAGGCAACACTATGAGCGAGTCTGAAGTTTTTTATTTGTTGGTTTTTCTCTACCGCATGGGTTTGCTGCGCACTAACGGACGCCCTCGTTCTCGCCGTTACATCGAGTTTCTACGCTCCCAGTTTCCACAAGTGCCCGAGCTGCAGCGCGCGGAAAAGCGCATCATCGTTCCCTAACCGTGTCGGTCGCCGTGTTCCAAACCAACGACATCTGCGCGCACGGTCTCTTCTGCGTCTCATCCCACGGCCGCACCGTAAATCCAAGTTTCGTCCTGAGTCGGGTCACTCGTTCGGCGATTTTTTTGCGATATTCCGCTGGAGCGTAGCCATCCCGCGAGTACCACTCCTCATATTGTTTCGCCAGTTGCGGAAACTTCTTCCGCACCAGTGGCAAAAACTGCTTCGCTGCAGATGGCATTAGAAAGAGCACATTGGAGAAAAACCATTGTGCCCCTGCCTCTCGTACCGCTCGGCCCAACGCCTCCAGGTCCCCTTCGCGATCTGTGATTCCCGGAATCAGCGGCGACGCCGATACTCCTACCGCCAATCCCGCCTGATGCAATTGTTTTAGGGCAGCAATTCGCAAATCCGGACGCGGTGCTCGCGGCTCCAGCAGCCTCGCCAGCCGCGATCGAAGCGTGGTTATCGTGATATTCACGTGCAGCTCGGAGTGCGCCGCAATCTTTTTCAACACATCTATGTCTCGCACAATTTGATTGGACTTGGTAATGATGGAAACGCTCAAGCTATCGTGCTTGGCCAGTTCCTCGAGGCACGCCCGCGTAACACCATACTCCTGCTCCGCAGGCTGATAAGGGTCGGTAGCTGTGCCGATGGCAATATGCTCTGGCTCTCGCTCCCAGACATTCGAGTTAGGCAAATACTTCTGTGCTAGGTCATGCCTCAGCAACGCGGCCGCATCCTTTTTCACAAAAATCTTCTTTTCGAACTCCCCTCCATCCAGTTCCATGAATTCATGGGTGTACCGCGCATAACAATATCCGCACGCGAACTCGCACCCGCGATACGGGTTAATCGTCCATTCAAACGGCACGCGTTTGGAATCGCAGTGGTTCAAGATCGACTTCACCGGCAGAAGGAAATATTCCGGCCGGTCCGTCGAAGTCCGGCGTGTCTCCGCTGGAGGAGAATTTGCTGCGAGGCGGGCTATGCCCACTAGCGACGCGTTAGCTACTCCGGTCGGCCGTGCGACAGCGCTGCGGGTCCGGTCATCGACACGGCTTGGGGGTCCGTGCGTAACCAAAAACGGCGGGGGGCAATCCGCCGCGAGGTAACCCGTCATGCTGCCGCCTAGCTCAGGAAAAAGTGTTTCTGGAGCAGGCTGAACGTGGCGGCGTCGAGTACGAAAACTCGGCGCTGATGGAGACAAAACTGAGAACATAGCCCACCTCAAGCAGCCTCAGTATTTCGCTTTTTATTCGCCTAGTCAACTATTAGTTTCGCGTTTTATTCGTCTACCGCCTCTCTCACTCAACCTTGAAGGTACGCCCCTGCCACCAACTCGGACCGCAATTGCTCTCTCCCGTCTCCCCGGGGTATTCTCCCTTGTTCCCGGAGGACCGCCTTTGCGCAAGTCCCGGAGTCCATTGCTTCTCCTGTTTCCGGCATTTGGTCTATTCAGTAGTCTGCCGCCAATTTGTTCAGCGCAGCAGCCGCCTCCTCCGCAAGCCCAGAAAGGGCCTCCCACACAAGTTGCCCCTGCGCCAGCGGCGCCGCAATCCACCCATTACCCAATTCTCCTCTTAGCCCACGGCAGCGAACCTTCCTGGAGCGTTCTTATCGGTCAGAAAGGTCCGGAGCGCCTCGAGCGCGCAAACTATCCGCCCGTCTTGCTAGAGTCCGTTGAAGTCATCCGCGACGCTTCCTCTGTTGCCTGGACGTATCGTGCCAAAGACCTGGGCACCGGCGCCGCGGTAGCTGTCCAACTTGCGAGAGAACCTTGCTCTGAAACCGCCTCCACCACGCTGCCCTCTGCTGGCGCGGTTGCCCAGAAATACACTTTTCGCGCCGTCGTCGAGCACGCGCAGATCGGTACGCTCCACGGATGCGCGCGCATCGCAGCGGAATTATTTCCGCACGTTACCAATCAAACCGATGATGACGACCCCGCGAAAAAGAAGCCTCCCACTTCACCCGTTACAAATTTCAAGGCGCCTGTCGCCGTAGCCTTTCTTAATTCCACCGGCAAAGTCGTCCTCAGCCGAGGCGCCGGCAAAAAAATCGCCGCGCCCGCCGGTTCGGAGTTGTCCCTTTCTCATGACGGCAGGAAATTGCTCTACACGCGCGCCGATTCGAACGGTGGTCCGGATCGCACCCTGGTCCTCTATGACTCCGATACCGGTCGCTCCAAGGATCTCGTTTATGGCGCGCTTCGCCAGCCCTTTTGGTCTCCAGACGATTCCCGCGTAGCTTTCCTGAAATTGCAGGACCAGAAGTGGCAGATCTGGAGTTTCCGTGGAGACAGTCTCCGCGCAGACAGTCCCGAGTACCCTGCTCCGTTTTACGATGGTGATGTCAACGCCTTGCACGGCTGGGCGGATGCGAACACGGTTTTGGCCACCGACAAACAGAATGCCTATTGGATATCCGACGGCAAACCGCAACAATCGCTGCCGCTCAAAGATTTGTACGGTGACGCTTTCCAGATCAGCGTGGGAGACACTCTCCGGGTGAATCCTACCAACCCAGACCTGCTGCTCGTCTCTGCAAAATTTGCCGCCCCGTCCCCCAGCGTTTCCTCCGATCCGACCGCCCAGCCTGCCGGCTTCTTCCTCTTCGAATTGCGTTCCAAGCGGCGCGTCACTCTAAGCCCTTCCGATCAGTGGGTCCGCAGTGCGGAATGGTCGCGCGATGGCGTTCAAATTTTTTACACTCGCCGCGTCACAGCAAACTCATTCGCCACCTTCCGTATTTTATGGGACGCCACTAGCGTGCGCCGCTATCAGGACGGCAGCGACCTCGTGGTTGGCCAGTAAGGGACTGTACGATTGGCCAATCGCTCAACCGCCCGCATGGGCTATCTCGAACATTACCCATTACGCCGCTAACCTCGTTTTCGCGGAACCTCGGTGCCAGGTCGCCTCTATACTTTTCTAATGGGCACCCTTCTCCCGGCAAAGCCTCTGACAGTCGGCATCCTCATTCTCGACGACGATGCTCAGAGCTCGCATACTCTGCGTCAGATTCTGGACTTTGAAGGCTGGCTTGTTCGCTTTGTTCCGAACGCCAGGTTGTTGCTCGAAGAACTGAAAACTGGGGAGTGGTCTCTTGTGCTTGCCGATGTTGCCTTGATCGGAGTTCACAGTCCGGCCTTTATTACGCTTCGCGAGCTGGCTGGTGTTTCCGTCGAAGATGGTGGCCGTGTTCGCGTCCTTTATCTCGTGCCGGAGGCAGGAACCCAGGACATTAGCACTCTCGAGTTCGATCGACTTCCGTACGTCGTCCGTCCCTACCAGCTTCACGACATCCTGGAAAAAGTTAGCGATCTTCTCGTCGAAGTGAAGGCCATTTCAGCACCCATTCGTCAGGTTCGCTACGAATTCGGAGGTCATCGCAAGAAAAGGAAGGACGCTAGCCGAAACAATACTATGTTCGCGTCGCGAGACTCCTATTCCTACAGCGACGAAGAGATGGTCCAATACGAACGCGACGAAAAGGAATCGTCCAAGAATAAGCGCCCCAAAAACATTAAAGATCTTGGGAATCCCAACCGCTAAGGCGCTAGCGAGAGCCCGCAACCACCTCAACTAGCTGCTCTTCCTCTGGCGCCCGGATCCGGGGGCGATTCATTTTCCACTGCAAGAATTCTCACCGGGCCCGTTCTATTCCTGTGCGTGTCCTCTATAGGTCGCCGCACAGGAGGAATTTATGGAACGTTCGATCGCAGGTGTTTTGGCTGGCACCCTGCTTGCCGTGAGCACGCTCGGCAGTCTGGCTTTTGGATGGATTCCCGCCTATGTGCCGCAACCCAAACCAGAAGGTGACTGGCGCCTTCTCGAACGTATTACTTACGAGAACATCTCCATCTTTCCCGTGGTCAGTGCTTCCAGTCAGGACACTTCAACATTCCTCACGCTCGATGACGGTCTCGCCAGCGGTGAAGTCGTCGTTCGCGAGCATGGCGCAGAAGGTCTGGTGCGTGATCGCGACGCGCGCACGCCCGTGCGTCAGTACGATGGGGGTGCCTCCGTCAACCAACTCGTGCTCATCAACCGCGGCAAGCGTCCCGTCCTGCTTCTTGCCGGCGAACTTGTTAGCGGCGGCAAGCAGGACCGCGTCGTCTCCAAAGACCGCATCGTCCCGCCCGGCGGTGAGCCTCTTCGGCTGGACGTTTTCTGCGTGGAGCGCGGTCGCTGGTCCTCAGGTCTAGAGTTCAGTGCGGCCAAAACCATGGTGCATCCGAGCGTGCGAGAGCAAGCCGCCGTCAACCAGAACCAGAGCCTGGTGTGGGAATCCGTTCGAAAGGGTTCCACATCGCCACGTGCAGCCGGAGCGCCAGCAGCGAGCATCTCCAGCGAGGCTTTCGCTGCCGCGATGGCCAACGAAGCCCCTACGCAGTCCTATACAAAAATCTACAGGGCCAACATGGTGGGAGTTTCCGTCGACGCATTCGTCGATGGAGTGCAGCGCCGTTTCCAGCGTGCCACATCCAGTCTTAAGGGAGAACGCGTCGTGGGAGTGGTGGTCGCCTATGGCGGCGAAGTAGCCTGGAGCGATATCTTCGCGTCGGGCGACCTCTTTGACCACTACTGGAATAAACTTCTGCGCAGCTACGCTATCGAAGCTCTCGCTCGGCCCACTTTGCGCGAAACTCCATCTCTCGATGACGCCCGCGAATTTCTGCGGCGCTTGGACGGCCCTGAGCGCCAGGAAAGTGAGCCCGGCGTCTATCGCTGGCGTGAAATCACCGCCGGCCATCTGGCGCAGATCGAGCTGGACGCGCTAAAGCCCAAAACCATCACGCTTCATCGCCTTCTTCTTCACCGCACCAACTGAAGCGGAGTAACCATACTCTACCGTTCATCGCGGCGTTCCTTCCCGGCAATTGTTGGGGCGCGGCGCGCCACAGGTCAACACAATGGCACGCGCTGTCCGGCTGCGGGTTTAATCGGTCTCGCTCCGCCCTCGGCGGTCTCACACCCCCAACTTTCGCACGACGCTCTGATCCGTCGTCGCCGCTAATAGTCCCTGGACGGAATCCGCCCACGACGTATGCCGAAACTCCGGCGCAATTTCCGCCAGCGGCACCAAAACAAACCGTCGCAGGTGCATGCGCGGATGCGGCACCTGCAACTCCGGCGTGTCGATGATATCTTGTCCATACAGCAGAATGTCGACATCGATCAGTCTTGGCCCACGCGGCACTAGTTTCTTGCTCCCCATCCGCGATTCAATCTCCCGCAATGCCTTGATCAGCGACTCTGCTGTCTCTTCTGTTTTCCCTTCCACCACGCAATTCAAGAACCACCGTTGATCCAGAAAATCCACTGGTTCCGTCTCGTACAAAGACGACGATCGCGTAACGCGCACGCCCGCGTCTCCCAAAGCCGCCATCGCCTCCCGCAAATTGGCTTCCCGGTCCCCCACGTTCGACCCCAGCGACAAATAAATCTTCTTCTCACTCATCTCGCACCCACTAAAGTGTCGCGCCCTGTGGCCAATGCGGCGACCTATAAATCCTTGCACGATGTAATGTCGGCTGTGCTTCAGTATCTCAACTTAAATTGCTATCAGCGCTGTGTAATTTAACTATTTCAGCCATCTCGATCGGTTTACAATACATTGGAAGAAACGCTTATCCAGGTGGTCGCTTCGTTCCTGAATTTGACCAATGAGGTTTCGGATTCTATTTCGGGAGCGAACAATACCCGATCCAGCGCGAATACTACAACCGGACTTACTCGTTCGGGTTGCTCTGGACTCCGTCGTTTACAAAGTGATTAGATGCTTGACACAAGCTTAGCGCGCCCAGTGGAGTTGTGAGTTGTCCGTGTTCTCGGCGGAATTCTTGGCGATGTCGGGCAAAGTTCCAGAAAGGACTTGCATGAGGTTGCGTCTACTTGGCGCAGTGCTTCTGTTCGCGATAAGCGTCACTCTGTTTCTGCCCGGCGTCAGCTCGATTGCTGGCACCGGCATCGAGAACCCCACATGCGAACTGATCAGCCCCGGCATTTATCGAATCGATTTCCAAGCCTCTTCTTCCCAGGGACCCGTCCAGGTTTTCACCAGCGCGCGGCCTGATCTGATCGATTCCACCGTACCGCTGCTGACCATTCGGAAGGCACCTGCCGAGGTGAGGGCTCCGCAATCTTCCGGCCGCGTCTACTTCCATTTGAAGCCGGCTACCGGCGTCACGCGCGTCGTTTCCATCCGCAGAGTTCCCTTGGAAGGCGCAAAAAACTTTCGAGACTTGGGAGGCTATCGCACCTCCGATGGCCGCTATGTGCGTTGGGGATTGGTCTACAGATCAGATTATCTGACCAACTTGACGGCCAAAGATTCTGATTATCTGAACAGCTTAGGGATTCGTCTCGTGTGCGATGTCCGTGCAGACGGCGAGCGCGCGCGGTCCCCGGATCATTGGACTGGTAATGCGCCAGAATTCCTTTTTGTTCCGATCGGGCCGAATCGTGACGGAACGCTCACGCCGGACGAGCTGAAACGCAGGGTCACGACGATAAACGCACAGACCAAGGACTCCCTTCGAGGATACGATTACGCGATTAGCGACGCTCAACAGTACGGAAAAATCCTTCGGCGCATCGCCGCGGGAGATCTGCCCACAGTCGAGCATTGTACTTCCGGAAAGGACCGAACCGGAGTTTTCAGCGCGATTCTTCTCACTGCACTGGGGGTTCCTCGCGAAGAGGTGATTCAGGATTACTTGCTCACCAACCGTTACTTGCTCGCTTCGGACAGTATTCAAAGTACAACGGAGAATCTTCAGAAAATTTTCGGTCTTGCCAAACCACCGGATGCCGCCACGGTAAAGACGATTATGAACACAAGGCCCGAGACCCTCGAAGCCACCTTCGCAAACATCGATAAATTCTTTGGTTCCTTTGACAACTATCTACGCGACGGTTTGAAGATTTCGGATTCCGAGCTGACAATGATTCGCCAGCGTCTTCTAGAGCCTTAGCTTCGAAGAGAATTTATGCTGAGGCCGCCGATTTGTCGATTGTCGGCTGAAATGTTGAATGCGCCGGAAAGCGTTTCACCACCTCCGCCAGGAGCGAGCGATCTTCATTACGCATCGACGTGAATTTCACTCCCATTCCGTGCCCAGGCTTCGTATGCCGCACAACAGCGTCGGCGCTGATCGCGCCTTCCTGGACAAGAAAGTCAAGCTTCAGCACCACGTCCACCGCCCGCATCTTGTGGGTCTCGAGAAACAGGCCTCCTGCACTCAAGTCTGCAACTCGTGAAGTATCGTCACGTCCTTTACAACTCCAGTAGACCCATACCCCTTGGGGTGTTTCGACTCGCTGGTGGTGTCTTCTCCCCGGGGAAGATCGTTGCTTCACAATGTAATCAATGGGATGCATAACCCTTCTCCCAAAATTCAGCCCACTCCCCAACGGCGTTGCGCATGCGCAACCGCCTTGGACAGCCTCGACATACAGACCGGAGCCGAGCAGAATAAGCAGAGCAGCGGGGGAGTCCGGGCTTGCAGGACTCCAATACCAGTTGAGCGGAGATGCTGTTCCTTATGGGTTACCGTTGTCAAGCCAAATAATTGCCCTTCGAGAGTATGTCCTCGGCTATACGTACATCTCGATGACACGATTCCTGATGGCAGGAAAACTGCGTTCTACATTCAGTAGACTGAACACTCAAATGAAAGGAAGCTGATTTATGACAGGCAAAATAAAACCGATACCAGAGGGCTATCACACCGTTACGCCGTACTTGATCGTAAACGACGGCGCACGCGCCATACAGTTTTACAAGAAAGCTTTTGGCGCGAAAGAATTGATGCGCATGGCAGCCCCCGATGGCAAGATCGGGCACGCCGAAATCAAGATCGGAGATTCGCCGATCATGCTTGCCGACGAAAACCCGAAGATGGGCGCCCGCAGTCCGCAGTCCTTGGGCGGCTCGCCGGTAAGCATTCTTCTCTACGTCGCGGATGTGGACGCAGTTTTCAATCAGGCTGTCGCTGCCGGCGGGAAAGTGGACAGACCGGTGGCCGACCAGTTTTACGGGGACCGGACTGGCGGACTAACGGACCCCTTCGGCCACGTTTGGTATATCTCAACCCACAAAGAAGACGTGTCGCCCGACGAAATGAAGAAGCGTGCTGCTGCGGCTGGCCGCGGCTGAACATCCCGCTTTCCGGCTCGGGTCAATTCCCGGATGGTTCAGAACGAGCTCGCTGATAGCTCGCGTCTCGCGGCGTATGCAGCGGTTGGCACGTAACAGGTAATTGGTGTGTTATCAGCAAAGCGGCTAAAATTGTGGCAAGGGCGTCGACATTCCTCAGGAAAACCAATTCGGGAGCAGGTAGTCGGGGTGTCGGGGTGTGAACTTTTCATAGGAGCACCGCTCGGGGACCCCTGTTTTTTGTAAGTGCGGAGTGTAAAGGATTTACGTTGGATCGAGTGGGAAGAGTCATTGCGAGAGGTTGCTTGTCGCTGGTAAAAGGCGGCGCATCCTGTAGCCGACGGAATATCTCAGCCCTTTCGCGATTGTCACGCGGTTGCTGCGATGAATGAACGATGGGTGGCCGTTCTAGGATCGCGAGATCAACCCACCGACGCCGTGCAGGAATACTGCGCGAATCTGGGATCCACATTAGAGAGCCAGGGAATAAATTTTGGATTGTTACGCGTGAGATGGCCGGAGGTAGGGTGGTCTGCAGCGTTGCGGGAATTGCGCGAAAAGATCATCGGAGGGCAACAGACGTGGTTTCTTTTGCAGTACACTGCGCTGGCGTGGTCGCGACGCGGAATTTCCCTAAGGGTATTAAAGGTACTGCGCTTATTAAAGAAAAATGGCGCGCGTTGCGCGATAGTGTTCCACGACACGGAAGCCTTCAGCGGCGATCGGATCGCAGATCGTGCGCGGCGCATCATCCAGCTGTACACGATGCGGCAAACGGTGCGAATAGCAGATATGACTGTGCTGACAGTTCCAGCAGAGAAAATTTCCTGGCTTCCGAAGGACGCTAAAAATGTGATGTTCATTCCCGTTGGGGCGAACTTGCCTGCACCGGAAAAAGTATGGTCGTCGCGACGAAATTCGGTGGAGCGGACTCCGACGGTAGCGGTCTTTTCTGTTACCGGAGGCGCGCCTGGGAGGGAAGAAATCAAATTGATTGTAGCGGCGGTACGCTATGCGGCGGAACGCATAGGAAAATTGCGGCTATCTGTTTTGGGGCGGAACTCGGAAACTGCCGGGAAAACTCTCCAAGCACAACTCGTGGGCGTGCCAGCGGAAGTTACGATACATGGATTGCTTGCGTCAGAAGACGTGGTGCGGGTGCTCGGTGATTCTGACGTACTGCTTTTTACCCGGGGGCCATTATCTACGCGGAGAGGGAGCGCCATCGCGGGCATCGCGTGCGGATTGCCGGTGGTAGCGGCCGAAGGCTTGGAGACAACTGCACCAATTACGGAAGCTGGCGTAGCCTTTGTGCCTCCCGGCTCGACAGGAGAGTGGGGAGCAACACTACTCCGAGTGTTAAGCGACAACGCGTATCGCGCATCCCTTTCTGAAAGAAGCCGTGCGGCCCAGGAGCGGTATTTTTCCTGGGGCGCAATTGCCAAGCAGTATTTACAGGCTCTAGGGAAAATGTGAGAGCAACATTGTGCGTCAGGGAGAGGAATTGTAGTTGTTTGTGGGCGGCGATCCGGTGATTTCGCCGCGTTGGCGGCTGTGCTAAACTGGGCGGGTTCCGCAGGGTACGCGTACCACTGTAAGTCCCCGTAACGAGTGGTTGCGGCTGTTAAGGTCGGTTTTCTGCGACCGCAAAGCGGCACGCTGCCGAGCGAATTTCACCTAAATGATGACCGCGCGCCGGTTGCGCACTAGAAAAAAGAGGATGTGTTATGTCCGGACATTCAAAATGGGCCACTATTAAACATAAAAAGGCGGCCACCGATGCTAAGCGCGGCCGCGTATTCACCCGTGTAATCCGCGAAATTACGATTGCAGCGCGTATTGGCGGGGGCGATCCAAACTCCAATCCTCGACTTCGAACGGCGATTCTGGCTGGCAAGAATGAGAATATGCCGAACGAAAACATCGAGCGGGCCATCCTGCGAGGCACTGGTCAGCTAGAAGGCGAGCAGTACGAAGAAGCGATGTTTGAAGGATACGGTCCGGGCGGCGTGGGAATGTTGATCCAGGTAGTGACGACGAACCGTAACCGCGTAGTTGGCGAATTCAGGCATCTGATGAGCAGAAATGGCGGCAACATGGCGGAGGCCGGTGCGGTTGGATGGATGTTCCACCGCAAAGGCGAGATCACGGTTCCCAAAGAAGCGGCCAGCGAGGACAAGATGCTGGATCTAGTGCTGGAAGCGGGGGCCGAAGATATGAAAGATGATGGATCAAGTTGGTACATCGTGACGCCGCCGGAGACACTGGATAAAGTGAGAGACGCACTAACGAAGGCGGGTATTACTCCAACGTCGGCGGAGATAGCCATGGTGCCGCAGAACTACATCAAGCTTACAGGCGCGCAGGCGACGCAAATGGTGCGACTGGTTGAGGCTTTGGAAGAGCACGACGACGTCCAGCATGTGTACGCCAACTTTGATATCGATGAATCGGAGATTCAGGCGGCAGTGGGTGCAAATTAACAAACTCCTCGCAGTGTTCGATTTCGAACCGCCCAGATTACGTTCATTTCCGTCACATGTTTCAGGCACATGTTTCGGGTTTTTGTTTTGCGCATCGCAAACACAAAGCTGTGGCAGCTAACACGGGAACCCCGTAGACTTGTGGCCGTGAGCAACCCGCCCACATTACCTGAACGAAACCGATGCATTCGCGTACTTGGCATCGATGCAGCGGCCGCTGGGCCCACTGGATACGGCATCGTTGAGAGCAACGGCCGAGAATGCCGGACATTGCATTATGGCGCGATTCGCGTGAGCACCAGCCGGCACAAAGAGTCGGCAGGTGCAGGGTTGCAAGAGGTTCACGCACTACTTTGCCGGCTGATTGAAGAGTTTTCGCCTGATGCGCTCGCAGTTGAAGGTATTTTTAGCGCCCTCAATGTGCGGACGGCGCTTCGCCTGGCGGAAGTCCGAGGTGTGGTGCTTCTTGCAGCGGCGCAACATAATATCGTGGTGCACAGCTATTCGCCTCGGGAAGTGAAAGCTTCGGTGGCAGGCTACGGGCACGCGGATAAGAGACAAATGCAAGTAATGGTGCGAGCACTCTTGACGATGGCCGAAACGCCGGAGCCTGCAGATGCCGCGGACGCGTTGGCGGTGGCGTTATGTCACCTGCATACGGAACAGGCGCGCAGAAAATTTGGAGTGCCGGATGTCACGATGCGGCCGAAGGCCCGAACTGCCAAGGCGTCTCGCATCCAACCGCGGGGTGTTTCGTCCGAGACAATAACGGATGTACCGAGCATTCCTTCGAGCAGGCCAACCGCTCACGCAACGCGTGCCGCAGCGCCGCGCATCGTATCGACGCGATGACAAATTCCTTTTCGCGGCTCACTTTACTAGTCTTCACCGTGTGCTTGCCATTAGTTTCATCGCTGGGGGTGGTCCAGTCCTCGGATAAAGCTATAGCGGCCAGCACGCCTTCGAGAACCCTTTCTGCCTTCCCTAAATCCGCAAGACTCACATTTCGCCGGATATTCAAATCGAGCACGCCGGAGTTCATCGAAGTGGTCGTGCATGAGGACTCCGATGCAGCGACGTACGAGATTCGGCAGCTTGAAGAGGAGGCCAGCGCTCAACCATTCGATGTGAGCGCCGCGCTTCGCGCGAGGATGTTTGCGTTAGCCACCCAACTGAACCACTTTAAAGACCAGGACCTGGACGTCCACCGAAAGATCGCCAACCTCGGCGAGAAGACCTTCCGTTGGGAAAAAGGTACAGAAGCTCATGAAGTGAAATTCAATTACACCTTGAATTCAGCAGCGACTCAATTGCTGCAAGTGTTTGAAGGCCTGGCACGCCAGCAGGAACACGTAATGCTGATCAGCAGGCGCATGAGATATGACCGTTTGGGGATCAACGATGCACTGCTGCAATTCGAGATCGACCTGAACCGCAAGTTACTTCCCGAGCCGCAGCGCGCACTTCCAATACTGGACCAGATTGGGAGCGATTCGCGATTTGTGGATATCGCGCGACAGCGTGCGCGCAACCTCGCAGAACGCATCCGCCACCAGAGCTAGCTCACAACGTAGCAGCGGTTTGTGTAGGAGCCACGAGCAAGCGAAGGGATTCGGTATACGGGAAAGACGCGACACCGCGCTCCGTGAAAATCGCGGCAATAAAGCGCGCCGGAGTCACATCGAATGCCGGATGGGCCGCGTGAACATCAGGCGAGATGCGGATACCTTGCAAGTGCGTGACCTCGGCGGCCGGCCGCTCCTCAATGGGGATGTGGTCGCCATCAGGAATGGAAAGATCGAACGTGGAGATTGGCGCGGCGATGTAAAAGGGAACATTGTGCTCTTTCGCAAGCACCGCGATTTGATACGTGCCAATTTTATTGGCGGTATCGCCGTTGGCAGCAATGCGGTCGGCGCCGGTGACGACAGCGCCCACCTTACCGGTCTTCAAAAAATGGCCGACCATGTTGTCGGTGATTAAGGTAAGCGGGATGCCGCCCTTGTGCAATTCCCAAGCAGTTAAACGAGCACCCTGCAAATAAGGACGAGTTTCCGGAACCAACACGTGCAGCTTTCTTCCTTGTTCGAAGGCGGTGCGAATCACGCCCAAAGCTGTGCCGATGCCTCCGGTGGCAAGGGCGCCCGCATTGCATTGGGTCATTACCTGACCTTCGCGCGGCATGAATTCCGCGCCAAAACGGCCGATGGCTTCGTCGATGGCTCTTTTTTCAAGATGGACCTGTCGGGCTTCAGTGACCATACCGGCCTTAATTTTCGCAAGATCTGACGTCTGCGCGGTCAATTCCGAAAAACGGTGCTGCATACGTTGGATCGCCCAGAAAAGATCGACGGCGGTTGGGCGGGTTTTCGCCAAGGTGTCGCAAATGTCCGTGAATTGCGCGCGCAAAGCATCGACAGATTTTGCTGGCGCATGCAGCACGCCGAGCGCGGCGCCCATCGCGGCAGCAACACCGATGGCTGGCGCTCCCCGGATAACCATGTCGCGGATGGCTTTGGCAACTTCGCGGTAGTCGGTGTACGTATAACTAATTTCTTCGGTGGGAAGCCGACGCTGATCGAGCATGATCACGCCGCTTTCGGTCCATTCGATAGGCTGGGCTACATACATGCGGTTCGTATCCTCTAATTGGTATAGATCCAGCGATTCCGGGTTCATGTCGGCCCGGCGAGCCAAATGTCTTTCCGTCTTGCGCCGAGCTAAAGCGAAGCCATCAAGTCTAACCACTAATCTACGCTTATTCTTCAGCGGTGATCCCGCTGAAAATAATTCGCCAATCTAAGTCGCTGGCCTATGCACTAGCCTAATTCACTGACTGGGAGGCATATGCTGAAATCCCCGGGTGGCAATGATGGAGGTCAGAGCAATCATTGAGTTGTAACCCAGATGGAGCAAGAAACTGGCGACCACAGTGCCGGTCCAGGCGCGTGCAACCGTGAAGATCACGCCGACAAATATAAGGAGTGTGACGAGACCCCATGTCCAGCCAAGCTGCGCGCCGTGCATCAGGCCAAAAAGCACGCCAGTGATCAGAATGCCGGGAAACACACCTAGAGATTTGGCAAACAGCGGATAGAGGTAGCCACGGAAAACGGTCTCCTCGACCAGCGGCGCCACGAATATGGCCATGGCCATGAGGAGCAGCGCGCCGCTGCGGTTCTTGAACAACTCCTCGATGGGGACATGCTCGGTCTTAATGTGTGAGCTGGCCAGTGCCACAAAAATAGCCAAGCCGCAGCCAGACAAAAAATACATCCACGGACCACCCTTGCCGGAAGTGAGAGTCGTGTCCAGTCTTTGCCAGCCAAGAGAGCTCCAGAAAGGTGAGCCACGCAAGACGGCCAGCGTAACGTAAAGAAACAAGAAGAGTAGCGCGTACCACAGGAGGTTGGTGCCGACCAGGAATTGTGGTTTGGCTCGAAACAGCAGCTCTACCTGCTGGGCGGAAATATGATTATGAGCAGACACATAGAAAACAAAACCGAGCTGTACAACCAGGAGGCTGGCAAAACTAAAGAACAGAAAAACAATGAGGTGCGGCCAGGACCAGGAGACACGCAGGTCGGTTGGCAGAAAGTGTTTCGGGCGGACGGTGGTAACAGCCGCAGAGGCAATGGGATCTCCGGCCAGCACGGAAGGAAGCGACGGCACGCCCGAACAATCGGGCTGTCGGCCCGCGGCTGGAGACGGCTCGCCTGGGGACTCCAATTCGTGGGAGGGCGTCTTAAGCGTATCGTCGTCGAAGAGAGTCATTATTTTCTCGTTCTGGTGGTCGAGTTTCGGGGCCAACCTGTGGCCAGCGCCGTGGCGATCAAGGGCATCAACAATTCGTGATGGCCGGTGATGGCATAACCCTGCGATTTCGGCCCACGATTGCTGTTTCCGGAGGCCGTCGGACGCTTCACTACATTTTGCAGGGGGCGGTAATGCTGGATAAAGTCCAAGTTGGCGGTGGTGATGGGCCGCAGATTTACGCCGAGATTACGAGTAACAGACACCGCCTTCAAGAAAATTTCCGGCAGCAGAACGGCGGAGCCCCAGTTCAGATATACGCCCCCGGGATGCATGCGCTTAACTAACGCGCAAAAAAGGCGGAAATCGTGATGCGTAGCCGCTCCCAGCGCAGCGCCATCGGCCGCAGGGTGCATGTGTGGAATGTCCGTACCGATAGCGAGATGAATGGTGACGGGTATACCGTGTTTAAAGGCGGCAACGAGAACGCTGAACGATCCGAATGTTGGTTTTAGGCGGCCGCTGGATAAAAATTTACCGGTAGATTCACCGTAACCTATACCGTTGTGCGCGGCGTAGACTGCTATTTCATTGATGTAACGGCCAGTTTCGCTGGCCATGCCGAATTGCCCTGCGCCAATACCGGCGTCAACGTCTTCGGAAGTGTTTCCCGCTAACGCGATTTCGAAATCGTGGATGAGCGCCGCACCGTTCATGGCGATGCCGGAGACAAAGCCGCGACGAATCAAATCGATGAGAACAGGGCCGAGTCCGACCTTGATGACGTGGCCGCCGATGCCCCATAAAATCGCTTTTTTCTGCTTGCGCGCACTGTGAATCGCAAGCAAGAGCTGACGAAGATCTTCGCCGGCAAGAATGTTGGGGAGAGAGTCGAGGAATTTTGTGAATGACGCGTTGCTCGCGGGAGCTTTGGCGAAGTCTTTTATGTTGACCTTGCTCTTGCGGGAAAATAGCGGGTAGGTACGAACCGCGCCGAGGCCCAGGGGTTGGATGTCGTAAATACTCATTGTCAGAGCTCAACTTTATGGAGAAGCAAACCACGGCGC
Organism: Candidatus Dormiibacterota bacterium; assembly: GCA_035602135.1. Taxonomy (GTDB): domain Bacteria; phylum Acidobacteriota; class Terriglobia; order Acidiferrales; family UBA7541; genus Acidiferrum. The sequence continues at coordinate 49,068 of DATNMX010000044.1, read as the reverse complement.
AAGAAGAAGATGCCTAAAGGAAGCCCAAGCCTGGGTCGTAGTTCGCAAAATGATAATGGCGTGAAGACCGGCGTGGTGAAGCGGCGTTCGAATGCGTTCACTTGCTGGAACCGTTTTGGCTGTTGACGCTCGGGTGGGCAAAACCGTTCAAGCCCAAAACTCGGGCTAGGGCTTGGCCGGTGTAGGACTTCTTTGTGCGCGCGACCAACTCGGGCGGCCCTTGTGCCACGATGCGACCACCTCCTTCGCCACCTTCGGGGCCCAGGTCGATAACCCAGTCGGCCTGTTTGATGACGTCGAGATGGTGTTCAATAATGAGCACCGTGTTTCCGAGCCCGACGAGGCGCTGCAGCACATCGAGGAGTTTTCGAACGTCATCAAAATGCAGCCCGGTGGTGGGCTCGTCAAGAATGTAGAGAGTGCGTCCGGTCTGGCGCTTTGAAAGTTCTCGGGCCAGCTTGATGCGTTGGGCTTCGCCGCCGGAGAGCGTGGTGGCGGACTGGCCAAGGGTGACGTAGCCGAGGCCGACTTCCGCGAGGGTCGAGAGCTTCTGTTGAATTTGTGGGATGTTTTCAAGGAGCTTGAGCGCGTCGGAGGCCGGAAGGTTTAGAACATCGCTGATCGAGTGCCCTTTGTAACGTACGGCAAGTGTTTCCGAATTATAGCGGCGGCCGCGACACACCTCGCACGTTACGTAAACGTTGGGAAGGAAATTCATTTCGATGCAGCGAAGGCCATCGCCCTGGCAGGCTTCGCAACGCCCGCCCTTAACATTGAAGCTGAAGCGACCAGGACGATAACCGCGTTCGCGGGATTCCGGCAGCATGGAAAAAAGATCGCGGATGGGGGCAAAGACGCCGGTGTAGGTCGCCGGGTTCGAACGCGGAGTGCGGCCGATGGGAGCCTGATCAATCTCGATGACTTTATCGATTTGTTCGGCGCCCAGGAGCTCGCGATACGCGGCGGGCGGTTCCTTGGAGCGATACAGTTTTTGCGCGAGAGCGCGATAGAGAATGTCGTTGACCAAAGTGGATTTGCCGGAGCCGGAGACGCCGGTCACTACCGTAAGCAGGCCCAGGGGAAGCGTAACGTCGACATCTTTCAGATTATTGGCGGAGGCTCCAAGAATCTGAATAGCTTTACCATTTGGACTGCGGCGTTTCTCGGGTACGGCGATGCGGGCCGCGCCGCTTAGATACTGGCCTGTAAGTGATTCCGGCGTAGCGATGATGTGAGCGGGTCTGCCTTGGGCGACGAGATAGCCGCCGGCGTCGCCTGCACCGGGCCCGAGATCGACGACAAAATCGGCGCGGCGGATTGTGTCTTCGTCGTGCTCGACGACTAGAACGGTGTTGCCGAGATTGCGCAGTTGCTCCAGAGAGCCGAGCAAGCGGTCGTTATCTCGGGCATGCAAGCCGATGCTCGGTTCGTCGAGCACGTAGAGTACCCCGCGCAGCCGCGAGCCGATCTGGGTAGCCAGCCGAATGCGCTGGGCTTCGCCGCCTGATAGCGTGGCCGCTGAGCGATCCAGGCTGAGATAGCCGAGACCTACGGCCAGCAGAAAATCGATCCGTTCGGAGACTTCCTCTAGTGGGCGTCCGGCGACTTCTCTTTGTCGCGGCGTAAGCTGGGCCAGGATTTTATCGACAGCCGGACGCGCTGCGCTGAGCGACAGCGCAGTGAAATCGGCGATGGACCATCCGCCGAGCTTGACAGCCAGCGATTCAGGCCGCAGGCGTTTGCCGTGGCAAATACTGCAGAGCGTCGCGGACATGTACTGCGTCATCCACTCGCGGTAAGAATCGGAACTGGACTCCTCAAAATTGCTCTGCAGAAATTTGAGGATGCCTTGGAAGTGGAAGCCTTTCTCCCTGCGCGATTTTTTCTTTGGGGATTCATCTTGCTGTTTGGCGGGGCCGGCATTTGAAGGAGGATAGCCGCATAACAACATATCCTGGATGCGGGAGGAAAACATTTCGAACGGCGTGTCCAGATTAAAGCCATGCGCATATGCGGCCAGCTGGAGTGTGCGTCGCAGAATCGTCGAGCCAGATCCCGGGCCGAGCCCACCATCAAAAAGCGGGCGCGTCCAATCGACTATCACCCGCGCAGGATCAAAATCGTATCTCGAACCCAGACCGTTGCACGCCGGACACGCGCCATAAGGTGAATTAAAACTGAAGGAGCGTGGCTCGAGTTGCGGCACGGAAATGCCGCAATCAGGGCAGGCAAGTTTCTCAGAAAAAACATGCTCTTTGCCGCCCACAATGGCCACTGTCACCAGGCCACCGGCGAGTTTGAGTGCCGTTGCGATGGACTGTTCGAGCCGCGCAGCAATCCCCTGTTTCACCAGTAGGCGGTCGATGACAATTTCGATGGTGTGATTCTTGCGCTTGTCAATGACCGGAAGATCGTCCAAAGGGAAGAGTTCCCCGTTGATGCGTACACGTACGTAGCCATCGTGAGCGAATTTTTCAAGCTCCTTGCGGTATGCTCCTTTTCGCCCCCGAACAATTGGCGCAAGGATCATGATACGGTCCTCGGGCTTGCAAAGCTCACCGTGCAAGATGCTCTGAACGATTTGTTCGCTCGATTGGCGGGTGATGGGCTTGCCGCAGTTGGGACAATGCGGTGTCCCAACCGAAGCGTAAATTACGCGAAGGTAATCGTAAATTTCGGTGACAGTGCCGACGGTAGAGCGGGGCGAGCGCGTTGTGGTTTTCTGCTCGATGGCGATGGAAGGGGACAACCCTTCGATCACATCGACTTCTGGGCGCTCCATCTGATCGAGAAACTGGCGTGCGTAAGCGGAAAGCGACTCTACATAGCGCCGCTGGCCCTCGGCATAAATGGTATCGAAGGCGAGCGAAGATTTGCCCGAACCGGAAAGCCCGGTGATGACGGTCAGAGAGTTTCGGGGGATTTCGACATCAATGTTTTTCAGATTGTGTTGCCGAGCGCCCCGGACAACCAGTTTGGTCAGACCCATGATACGAAAGCGCTCCCTCCACAGGAGCTTGGCCACAGTGGCTCCCAGCGAGGCCAGAGTAACTCTTCACAATAACAGGGGTGATTCGGGACGGTCAAGAAAGAGCGAGCAAATGAATCACAGGATGGTCAAAGCCATCGATTCCTTCCGCAAGGTGGTACCTGCAGGGTTCGCTGTAGAAGCTATTTCATGCTGGTAATTTTTAGGTCACGTGGAACGTTTTTACGTAGGGTGGCCCAGCAGGACATTGCAAATAAACGATTTAGTGCTGGCGTACGACTTGCATTCACCAGGTCAGTGGGGGAGGCGAGCCGAGGATCCCTTTAGGGGATTGAGGGCTGGGCCGGTTCGCGACTCCCCCCTTCTTCCTTTTGGCTGCTCCAGCCGGAATCTCCATCCAACTTAAAACACACGGGTTGCGACTCTGTATGCGCGCGAAGCTCCGCGCCAGGCCCAATATCAGGAGTTCGGCGCGGGGACCGATTGTGCTTAGGAGCGGAAGGTTGTCGAGGCAGCAGACAGGGAATTAACTACGTGTTGGCGCGTGCTGTAGTCACTAAGAGTGAGGAAAAGCAAAATGGCCAGCCAGAAGACAGCGCTGATTATAACCAGGTGGGTACGCTTGGGACTGTAACGGGCGTGCATGAAATAAAGCACCACCAGAGTAGCTTTCAAGGAAGCAATGGCGAGCGCGATGACGATATTGAATGGGCCGAGGTTAACGTAAGCCGCGCCCACCGTTGCTGCGGTGAGAATCATCAATGTAGCGAAGATAGCGACATAAATCTTCGGTGAAACAATGTGCTCAGACACGCAACCTTCTCCCGTCTTATAGCAGCGTGGTGCTATCTATGCCGGTCGATCAGATACAACAATGGAAATAGATAAATCCAGACAATATCGACGAAATGCCAGTACAGACCTACAATCTCTACCGGTGTATTGTACTCGGGCGTAAACCGGCCACGCACGGATTCCCAAATCAACCATACGAGCAATCCTGCACCCACGATCATGTGCAAGGCGTGCAGCCCGGTCATACCAAAGTACAGCGACATATAAAGCTGGGCGTGCGCATTTAGCTCCGGATCCCGGGCGAAAGCTTTCTCCAATTCTTCTTTCTCGATGGTAATTTGTTCCGGTGAATCGGTGGGCGCGGGATGTTGAACACGGTAGTCGATTTGAAAGTTGTGTCCAGGAACCAGGTGGTGATCAAATTTCTGCTTGTATTCGATTACCTTGATACCCAGGAAGGCGCTGCCCAGAGCGAGCGTGGCGACCAGGAATCTGATTAACTGTTTTCTTTTCCCGACGTGTGAGGCCCACACGGACATAGCCATGGTCAAACTGCTCAGGATCAGAATCACTGTATTGATACCACCAAGTTTAAGGTCCAAGGTATTGCTAGCCACACCAAACGCGACGCTGTATGCGTGACGGTTGATGGTGTACGTCATGAAGAGGCCGCCGAAGAACAAGACTTCGGTGACCAGGAACACCCACATGCCCAGAGCAGCAGAGTCTTTCTGCTGTTCCAGGGTTTGAAACTGTCCGTACAGTTCTCCGCTGCGATGCACGCGGTGCTCCTCTTCTAAATCAATTCATGGCGCGATACGAGCCGCCAAGCGTTTTGGTTAAATCCCGTCGCGACAACCCAGAAAACTAATCGTCCCCATGTGCTGGCGCAACCGGCGACACACCTGCGACCAGGCCGAGATCGGGACGATTCTCATAGTCGTACGGTTCCCAAGTGACTTCGGGCGTAACATGGAAGTTCTCCGTCGGCGGCGGCGAATCCGTCTTCCATTCCAAACCCGTGGCAGGCCATGGGTTTGGTCCGGCGACCCGACCGTACTTAATGGACCACAAGAGGTAAATCATCGGAAGCAGGTAGCCGACCGCAAGAATCGAAGCGCCCGCAGTGGACATTACGTTGAGCACCTGGTATTCCGGCGGATAGGAGTGGTACCGACGCGGCATCCCCAGATAGCCGAGAATGAATTGCGGGAAAAAGGTTAAATTGAATCCAAAAAATAAAACGACAGCCGCGATGCGCGCCAGAAATTCCGGGTAAAGTTTCCCGGTAATCTTTGGCCACCAGAAGTGCAGACCTCCCACGTAACCCATCACCGCTCCGCCAACCATGATGTAGTGAAAGTGGGCGATGACGAAGTAGGTGTCGTGGATGTGAATATCCAGGCCCAGGCACGCGAGGAAGAGCCCCGTAAGTCCACCGACAAGAAACAAACCAATGAAGCCCAAGGCATACAGCATAGGCGTGTCGTAGGAAATCGAACCTTTGTAAAGAGTTGACGTCCAGTTAAAGACTTTTACAGCGGATGGAATCGCGACTAAATAGCTGAGCAGCGAGAAGGCCAGCGCTGCATACACGGACTCGCCGGTCAGAAACATGTGATGTGCCCACACAAAGAAGCCGATCACCGCGATGGCGATACTCGAACCAGCGATGAAGGAATAACCAAAAATTGGTTTCCGGGCGAAGGTTGGAATAATTTCGCTGATAACTCCCATCGCCGGGAGAATCATGATGTAAACGGCAGGGTGCGAATAGAACCAGAAAAGGTGCTGGAACAAAATAGGATCGCCACCCAGGTTCGGATTGAAAAATCCGAGGTGGAACATGCGCTCAAGCCCTACAAGCAATAGCGTGATGGCAATCACCGGAGTGCCCAGAATGAAGATAATGCTGGTGGCGTAGTGGGCCCAGATGAAGAGCGGTAAGCGGAACCACGTCATCCCAGGAGCGCGCATGGTATGCACGGTGACAACGAAATTCAGGCCTGTAAGGATTGACGAAAATCCATTGATGAAGATCCCAAGCACCGCCGGCGTGACGGCGGAGTTCGAGTAAATGCTGCTAAGGGGTGTGTAAAAGGTCCAACCGGTATCTAGCCCTCCGATGAAAAAAGAATAGAGAAGGAAGCAGCCGCCAATGATGTAAAGGTACCAGCTCAGCAAGTTGAGCTTTGGGAAGGCCAGGTCCTTGGCACCGATCATCATAGGTACCAGGAAATTTCCGAGCACCGCAGGGATCGACGGTATCAGGAAAAAGAAAACCATCGCCACGCCGTGCATAGTGAAGAGCCTGTTGTACATTTCCGGAGATACCAGAAAACCCGAGGGGCTTAGCAGATGGATGCGGATCATCGTAGCGAAAATTCCGCCTACCGCGAAAAAGAAAGTGACGGAAAGAAGATATAGCAGCGCGATGCGTTTGTGATCGGTAGTAAGCAGCCAGGAACGGATGCTATGACTCGAATTTAAATAATGTTGCCGGGGCATGGTGTGCGCCGGAGCTGTAATGGACGTACTCATGACTTATTTCTTCCCCGGGGCGGGCGCCACTGCGGAGGCGGTTCGCGCCCCCGGTTGCGCTTGCAGAGACTTAACGTAGGCGATAAGAGCCACGAGCTCTTCTTCGGTCAGCTGTCCCTGGTAGGTCGGCATCAAGGGCTGATATCCGGCCACAATCTTTGCATTGGGCTGCAGGATTGACTCGCGGATGTAACTGTCGTCCGCCTTGACGGTAGAGCCGTCGGCCAAGCGGACTGTAGAGCCATACAAACCGTTTAGCGACGGGCCCTGGCCTTTACCGTCGCTTTGGTGGCAGGTATTGCACGCTTTCTCAGCAAAAAGTTTTTCACCAACGCCGAGGGGATTTACATTCATGCCCGACGAATTCGAGAGCCATGCAGCGTAGTCTGCGGGCTCCATGACGGTTACCCAGCCGCCCATGACCGCGTGGTTGGTGCCGCAATACTGCTGGCAGAAGAAATGATAGCGCCCGGGCTTCGTGGGCCGAAACCACATTGTGTTGTAATAACCCGGCACCACGTCCATCTTTACGCGGAAGGCGGGAATCGAGAAGTCGTGGATAACGTCCTCGCTGGCCAGGATGAGCTTGACGTCGCGGCCGACAGGTACATGCAGTTCATTAATTTCTTTCAAGCCAGTGGGTTGTTGGAGCTTCCACATCCACTGTTTGCCTACAACGTAAATGTCCAGCGTGTCCGTTGGGGTGTGCCGATATTCCACATAAACCACGGCACCCCATGCAAACATGGTCAAAGCCAAGATTAAGGGAATGACCACCCACGCCGCTTCCAAACGCATGTCACCGTGAATTGCAGTGCCGACCTCGCTGGGTTGCCGGCGGCGAAACTTGAAAAAGAAAATGATAACCGCCGCGGTAATAGCCACCGCAAAGAAAAGGCAGATCGCAGTGATAAAGAGGGCCAGCGAGTCTACGCTAGTCGCGAAATTGGATGCTTGCTCCGGCAACAATGGCAATTGCGACTGCACGCTTAGTGTGCTCCTTCAAATTTGTTACGCGCCAAAGCAGTATCGCGGCGCCGGAAGATCAAAATTCCTGCCACCATGGACAGCACGGTTAAAATTCCCGCGAGCCGGATGATCTTAAGAATCGACGCGCTGTAAGTGGCAGCTGTGGGATCGTATTTAAAGCAGAACAGCAACACGTGATCGATGGGTGTTCCAATCTTTCCTGCGGAAGCATCGACAAGACCCAGACGAATGTCCCGGCCAGGATATTCCACCCCGTAAAAATAGCGTGAAATGCGGCCATCCGGCGTAAGAAGAAGGATTCCGCTGGCGTGTGCAAAAAGATTTGTCTTGGCGTCAAAGGAGAAACGAAAATTGGCCGCCGTGGTGGCTGCTTCGATAGACTCTTGCGACCCAGTAAGGAAATGCCATCCCGATGCAGTTTCCGGACGGCCAAAATGAGAGAGAGCTGACTGCTTTTTCTGGGCTGCCATAACCGGCGTCTCGCGTGAATCGAAACTGACGAACACTACTTCATAATCGTGACCCGGATTGAAGGAAAGCATGCGCAACGCGCCGACCACGCCTTGTTCCACTTGATTGCACAGCATCGGGCAGCCGTAATAAACAAACGCCAGGAGGACAGGTTTATGGCCCAGATATTCGCCCAGGTGGACGTTCTTGCCTTCCTCGTCGCGGAAAGAAAGATCCAGAGGAATTTGTGCGTTGAGCTGCGGCTCGAAGCCAACATTCCGCAAGGGAAGCGGCATGGCTGAGGAGGATTGGCCCACGTTGTTCGGTACGGCTGGGCCGTATGCGGAACATGCTGTGAGCAATAACACGGCGATTCCGGCGAGGATTCTAAGTCTGTTCATGGATTTACTTCTTCTTGGCCGCGGGCGGCGCGGAAACCGCGGGCATGCCTTTCTCCGCGATGATCTTCATGGCTTCTTTCACGGGAATTTGGGCGATACCGGCACTCTGGTCAACCCAACCAAATCTTTCGTTGGCCTCGCTGTCTTCGCGAATTTTGTTGCGCAAATCGGTTTGCGGATCGGCTTCGTGGCCGGGCACTCCCTGGAGGCGAGGTTCGGGCAGCGTAGTGTTGAAGCTCGAACCCAAGGCCTGGCGGGAAGGAGGACCAGGTGTGTCCCATTGCGCAACTAAATGCGTGGTGAAGCGAAGAACATAAATAGAAATTATAAACGACGCCAAGACGGACACCGCCAACGCAAAGAGATACCAGTAAATAGTGCGCACGGAGACGTCGCGTGGCTCATAGGCCACGTCCGCATGACGTGGCGGCTGTCCAGCTCTCTCACCCGTGTGGTGAAACTCAGTGCTCAAGGGGCGCGATGGCCTCCGCAAGTTTAGGTTCTCCAAGGGGAAGCAGCGGGAGCTTCTTCAGATTAAAGGCAAAGTATCCCAACCACAATCCCACCAAAGCAACGGGCACGACGATATCCAGCCAGCTCGGAAGAGCACGAGCCGTGAACTCCGGCCTAGTCATCCAGAAAAGGTCCACCAGGCGCATAAACATCAGCCAGATGGCAATCCTTGGAAGCACCCTCGGATTGCGCTTCAAATCTCGCGATAGCAACAGAAAGAACGGAACAAAAAAATGGAAGACTAAAACGATGACAGCTACAACACCCCACTGTCCGTATAGGCGCGAGCGATAGAAGGTGATTTCTTCCGGCTGATTGCCTGACCAAATGATCAGCAACTGAGAAAAATTGAAGTAAGCCCAGAGCATTACAAATGCCAGCAAAAACTTGCCGAGGTCATGAATGTGACGCTTTTGAATCAGTCCAGCCATGGGTGCGGTTTGTGACAACAAGACAGTCACCGCGATCATGAAGGACATGGATGAAATGAGCTGGCCGGCCACGAACAGGAAGCCGTAAATGGTGGATGCCCAGTGCGGAGAGAGAGACATCACCCAATCAAACGCCGCGAAAGACATCGCAAAAACGTAAAGAATGATGCCTGGGCCAGCCAGCATTTTGAAACGCCGACGCAAGGAGCGATCGCTGCGGTTGATGTCCTGCTGCTTCGACCAGCGATTAAACAGCAACATCAATACTAGCCAGATTACAAAGTAAATGACGGCACGCGCGAGAAAACCATGCGCTGTCAGATAGCTTTGCTGCAGAGTAGATAAGGGTTCTTCCTTAACTCTTTCAGGATCCAGCCAGGCCGCGTACAGATATTTCATGCCGAAAATAATCGGCAAAAAGAGAATGGCAAGAAGGGGAAGCGTACGCGTAGCCGATTCCAGTGGGCGGCGAATGATGATGCCCCAGTGGCCGCCGGTTAAATGTTGCAACATGACGAGACCGAGCGAGCCCAGCGTTATGCCCAGAACAAGCATATAGCCCATCAAATAGGAGTGGAAAAATTGCTCAGGCGAACGCAACCATCCAACGATGGCTAGCAGCAAGGCTATCCCACCCACCAGCAACGCACGTTGCTGCAGGCGCGAAGTGCTCTCTGGCGCCGGATATTTCTTCACATCCATTAGCGGCCGCTCCCTGTGGAATTCTTCGTGTTGCCCATGTCTTCCTTGGGATCGGCTCCCGGAGTGGGTTTCGGCGCTCTACCCTGGTTCAGTTTTTCACGTAGCTCCGCCGGCAGATCGCCGACTTTCACGTTGCGGCTAAGTTGCAGCGCGCGAATGTACGCGATGATCGCCCAGCGGTCGCGCGGCGGAACCTGCGCCGCATAGCTATACATTTGGCCGAACCCGTTGGTGACTACATCGTAGAAATGGCCATTCGTCGCCTGACGTAGGCGCTCCTGGTGGTAGGTGGGCGGGCGTCGCATACCGCGCATCGCAATCATGCCATTGCCATCACCCTGCAACCCGTGGCACGGCGAGCAGAAGATTTTATAGCGCTCCTCACCATGCTCCAGCAGTTCCTGATTGACAGGTACCGGAATATTATCGGAATCCGCGCTCAAGAAGAACGCATCGTTGGCCAGGGAACCGCGCGCAACCGTATTCTCGACAAGCGGGCGTTCCGAACGGCCATCAGCGAAAAAATCTGAAGGAGAGAGCGGGTTGGCCTTTGGTTGGTTGCCCATGTCTTGATGAAGATGGTCGCAGCCTCCGATGACTAAGAGACAAAATGCAGCGCATGCACTCACCAGCATCCGCGTCATCAACCGTACTATGAGCGAGCTGCTAATCATGAGCCTGCACCCACACATCATCCTTGGTTTCATCCCGTACTTCGGTGACATGCTGCGCGCCAAGACTTTGAAGAAGGCGTGCGCCTTCAGCAAGATTGAATTTTGGGTCCCCCGCTTCAATGCAAAGAAAGAAACGATCGTTTGAAGCCCGCGAAAAGCGCTCGACGTTGAAAACCGGATGGTAAGGCTGAGGGAGTTTGTTGAGCGCCAGCATGCCGATGACCGCAAATGTCGAAGCGCCGAGAATGGTCAATTCGAAAGTGACTGGAATGAATGCCGGCCAACTATTGAGCGGCCGTCCGCCAATATTCATGGGGTAAGCGAAGACGTTGACCCAATACTGAAAACCAAACCCGGTGAGACCCCCCATCAGCCCGCCGATCAGGGTAATTAACGGCACTAAGGATCCTCGTAGCCCCAAGGCTTCGGAAAGCCCTTCTACCGGGAAAGGCGCGTAGGCGTCGATTTGGCGATAACCCGCGAGGCGAGTTTTCTCGGCAGCATGAAGCAACTGTTCAGGCGTCTCGAACTCACCCACCACGCCGTAAATGTGCGAGCGTCCGTCGTTCATTTATGTTTCTCGAAGCTATGCACCAATTCGCGCATTTCCGCGATGGAAATGGCAGGCAGAACGCGCACGAATAAGTAAATCAAGGTAGTGAACAGGCCAATCGTGCCCGTTAAAGTGGCCCAATCCCACACCGTTGGCGAGTAGCGGCCCCACGCGGACGGCATAAAATCGCGCGTTAGACTGATAATCACGATGACGAAGCGCTCCAGCCACATCCCAGAATTAATGACGAGAGACATCAGGAACAAAATCGCGACATTTGTGCGAACTTTCTGGAACCACAGCAGCTGCGGCGTCAAAATGTTGCACAAAATCAGAGCGTAGTAAAAAGGCGCGTACGGGCCATGCAGTCGCTGCTGGACAAGAAAGACATCAAACTTGTTTCCGCTGTAGAGCGCCATAAAAAATTCAATGATGTAGCCATACGCAACGATTAGCCCTGTGGCGAGCATCACCTTAGCCATGTTTTCAAGATGACGCATGGTGATGAAATCCTCGAGATCGTAGTACTTACGCAGCGGGATGGCGATGGTCAGCACCATTGCGAAACCCGAATAGATTGCTCCGGCCACGAAATAGGGCGGGAAGATAGTGGTATGCCAGCCGGGAACAATGGCGATTGAGAAGTCAAAACTCACTACCGTGTGCACCGAAAGAACCAGCGGCGTCGCTAAGCCCGCTAGCAAAAGATAAGCTGATTGATAGCGATGCCAGTGACGGGCTGAACCCCGCCAACCCATGGCCAGCGCTCCAAAAATTATCTGCTTCGGTTTACTGGTGGCCCGATCGCGGAGTGTGGCGAGATCAGGGATCAGTCCGACAAACCAAAATAGCAACGAAACCGTGCCGTAAGTCGACACCGCAAATACGTCCCAGATAAGCGGGCTCCGAAACTGCGGCCAGATGCCCATCGTGCTGGGGTAAGGGAACATGTAGTACGCCATCCACGGGCGGCCAGTATGGATCAGCGGGAAAATACCCGCGCAGGCTACGGCGAATAACGTCATAGCCTCCGCGAAGCGGTTGATAGACGTGCGCCACTTCTGATTGAGTAGAAAGAGAATCGCGGAAATCAGCGTACCGGCGTGGCCGATACCGATCCACCATACGAAATTTACGATGGCAAAGCCCCACCCAATCGGTACGTTAATGCCCCAGATGCCGACGCCCTTTATGATCAACCAAGCGATCGCCACCGTCATGATGCCCAGGAAGGTGAAGGCAATCGCGAAACCCACAAACCATCCCAAAGTTGTCGGACGCGTAAGAACGATCGAGCTGATCTTCTCCGTCACCGATTCGTAGGTGTGGCCGGGAGCCAGCACCGGCGTTAGCCGGCGAATCTCAGGAGAATCGACTGGTGGCTGTCCAATGCTCATGCTTTGTCCAGTTGCGGATTCGTGTTGCGCACCGCCCCAAGGTAAGTGGTGCGCGGGCGCGCGTTCAGCTCGGGCAGGATCGAATAATTGTGCTGCTGGGCTTTTAATTTGGCCACGCGGCTATTCGGGTCATTGGCGTTACCGAAAATGATGGCTTCGGCAGGGCAGGAGGCTTGGCACGCAGTAACGATCTCGCCGTCGCGAATGGGCCGATTCTGCTTTTCAGCTTCGATGCGCGCATTGTTAATGCGCTGCACGCAGTACGTGCACTTTTCCATGACGCCGCGGCTGCGTATGGTAACTTCCGGATTACGCAAAAGTTTTAGCTGCGGAGTTTCCCAATCCTGGAAGCGCAAAAAATTAAAGCGGCGCACTTTATAAGGGCAGTTGTTCGAACAGTAGCGCGTTCCGATACACCGGTTATAGGTCATATCGTTCAGACCTTCTGCGCTGTGCACGGTAGCCGCTACAGGGCACACTTGTTCGCACGGCGCGTTCTCGCACTGCATGCAGGGCACCGGCTGAAAAAAGGTCTCGGGATTGGCCAGGACATCGTTGTCGTTCGTGGTGGGATCGTTGGTGCTCGTCTGCGCCTTGTAGTAACGATCAATGCGAATCCAGTGCATTTCGCGGCCGCGTAAAACCTGGTCTTTGCCGACCACTGGAATATTGTTCTCCGACTGGCAAGCTACCACGCACGCGTTGCAGCCATTGCAACTCGTCAAGTCAATCGCCATTCCCCAGGCATAACCGGGATACTTATATTCCTTGTATAGCGAAAGGCTCTCATCCGGATGTTCCAGTTTTTCATCGCCTTCACGCGGAAACGCCGGATTTTTCTTATATTCCTCAAGCGTGGCGGTGCTCAGAATCTTTCGGCCTTCCATATTGAAGTGGTACTGCGTGCAGGCTAGAGAATATGTGCTCGCGGTCTTGCTGATCTTGCCTCCTCCGGCGCTCCAAAGAGCGTCGGAAGTGCGCACCACATAAGCATCAAAGCCTTTGTTGGTCCCTGTATAACCCGCTTTTTTGCGGCCATAACCCAGAGGAAGAACAACCACGCCGTCCGCCTGCCCCGGCAGGATCCAAGCAGCCGCGGTTACTTTGCTGTACGAAAGCTGGATATCTATAACGTTCGAAATGATCTGACCATGTTCACCGCCCCGCGATGCGACCTTATGTGTCAGCCCCAGTGTTTGGGCGGTTTTGGGGCTGACCATCGCGGCATTGTCCCACGTTAGCTTGGTGACTGGTTTGGGCAGTTCCTGTAGCCAACCATTGTTTGCGAAACGCCCGTCATGGACGCTCGGGTCAGGGCGAAAGAGGAACTCCAGGTCATCGGCGCCCGCGGGCGGTGCAGAAGGCAAGCTGGCTGAATTGAACTTCGAAGTCACACTGACTGGCGGAAATGCGGTGTTGGCGATTACTCCGTCGTGCAGCGACTTGCGCCAAAACTTCTCAAAATCGGATGGATTCGCCGCTTTCAGACGATCGCGAAGCGCATCGTAGGGAGTGACACCAGGCTGATCGCTGAAAGCCGCAAGCACTTCGTACGCCGAATGAGTGCTATAAAGCGGCGCGATAAGCGGTTGGATGATGCTGACTGTGCCGTCAAAAGCGCGAGCATCGCCCCACGTTTCCAGAAAGTACGATTCAGGTATGTGCCACGTGCACTGTTCGGATGTCTCGTCAAAATGTGAACTCAAATGCACCGTCGTGTGAACCTGACGGAGTTTCGAAGTGAAGTCGAAATCGTGCGGAGCGTCGTAGACGGGATTACCACCGAGCATCACGAGTGTCTCGACTTTCCCCGCCGCCATATCCGCGCAGAGTTCGCGAAGCGATTCGAGATGATTGACTGGATTCAGCTCCACCGCTTCGGTGTAATAAATGGTGGCGCCCACGTTGCCAAGGGCCGCGTTTATGGCGTGCGCCAGAGCGTGCACCTCAGCTGGCTGTTGCTCGCCAGCTACGACCAGCGAAGAACCATGATGTTGCCGCAGCTCGCCAGTCACAGTGTCGAGCAACTGTTCAGCCTTGGAGGGAACCTTTGCCGAACCACCCAGTCCCAGTTTTGCGGCGAGTGCGCGAGTGAATAGCGCTATTTCGCTCGAACGCAATGGCAAACGGTGGTCAGCACTGGAACCCGTAACTGACGGCGTCGGTTCAACTACATACAGCCGGTTCATTTCCGTGGATGAACCATTCAACTTGCGGCGTCGATAGAAATCCTTCATATAGCGGATATGACCCGGACCGCTCGCCATGAAGTCGGAATCCAGCGAAAGGATTGCATTCGCTTTTTCGAAACGGTAGACACTGTTAACGTAGCGACCAAAGGCCAGTTTTGCGCCTTCCCGTGTTCCGTCGCTCCCCGCCGGCTCCCATTGGTGCCACTTCGCCCGCGGGTAAAGCTTTAAGAGAGACTCCATCTGCGCACCGATCAGCGGCGAGGTGATCGTTCCGGACAAAATGCGGAATCCCGCTCCGTTGCCAACCTTGATTGTGGCCGCCAAGGTCTGCGCAGCCTCCTGAAATGCCGGCCAGCTACGAAGGTCGCCATAGTTGGTGACAACCTGTGCGCGATCCGGATCGTAGAGGTTTAGAACGGCAGCTTGTGAAAATGAATCCGTGGCGCCCAGGCTGGAAGGATGGTCGGGATTCCCTTCTATTTTTGTGGGGCGGCCTTCGTGGCTCTCGACTAGTAATCCGATAGCATCTGCGCCGAAGGGCATGGACGTCGCGTAGAACTGTGGTTTCCCTAAAACTAGACCCTCGGGCTGCGTAACATAGGGAACGATGTGTTGTTCTGGCGCTCGGCCGCAGCCGGACAACCCGGCAAAAGCCAACGAAGCCGCCATCAACTTCAAAAAATCGCGACGATCTAAGGCATCGTCCCATTCAGAAGCCTGCCGCGGAAATTCGCGATGAAGAAGTTGCTCAAAATGTGGATCCTCAGCCAATTCCTCGAGCGTGCGCCAGTATTGCTTGCCGCTTTTGGATTGCAGCTTGGCACGTACCGCGGCCAAATCTAGCGGATGTTCGCGCACGGTAGCGTCGCTAGCCTGCGGTTCATCGTCGTGTTGATGCCCTGGCAGGTGCTCGTCGATGTGTTCGTGCTCTTGCATATCGTCCATTAGCGATGACAGGTTGAGCAGTTCGTTAGCTCGGACGCCGTCCTGATTTTGTTATCCGCCGCCAATTTCTTGCCTATTTCTTCCTGATTTGCCGGCGCCTTCCAATCCATACTAAAAACTTCATCGCGAGGGCGAAGGTTTTGTTCCGGATTGCGATGGCAGTCTACGCACCAATCCATCGTCAGAGTCCTGGCCTGGAACACCAGCGGCATCTGATTGATTTGGCCGTGACAAGTCGAACAACCCACGCCCTTATTAATGTGAATGCTGTGATTGAAATAAACGAAATCGGCCAGGCGATGGACCTTTACCCACTGGATCGATTTATCTGTGCGGTAGCTTTCGCGTACTGGCTCGAGGTAAGCCGCATTGTTGAAAAGCACCGAATGACAATTCATGCAGGTCTTGGTGGGCGGGACGCCTGCCACCGCAGAAGTTTCCACACCGGTATGACAATAGCGGCAATCGATACCGTCATCGCCAACATGATGCTTATGGCTGAACTGAATGGGCTGTTCACGCACGATGTTCTGGCGCGTGTAATACGGGGCGCGGGCTGCGGCGAGTACCCCAACCAAGGCGAGCGTAATTGCAAGAACAGCAACCAGGATACTGAATCGAGCGGCGGAATTTGCGCTGCGATGAAAAATCTGGGCCATGTCAGTGTCACACTTGTGCGGCGGAGCGCACCGGAAGAAGGCGGCTGCCTGATCGTCCACCACGCTCTAACCGGGAAGTGTGTGCCCGGGTCTGGCGTTTAACGCGATAGTGTCCAACAAAACATTCGGGAATGCAACCCACCATCCAAATTGGATTCGCTGTTCTGGAAGAATGATGCGTGCATAACGAGGCGATAATTTCGAAACTTCCGAACTTTGCGGCGCGAAATTCAGAATCGCTCAACCGTAAACACGATATTCAAATTATCCGCGCATTCCTAGGATTCGTTGTTTGTCTTTCCAATCGGAGAGTAGAAATCTTATCCGCAACTTTTGGCGAAACGTATGGCCGTGGTATCTTAGAAGCTCACTCTGCTGCAATTTTACTCGGTGGAGTCTCTCCAACGCGACCTTCAAAAACGGTCGCAACTGCCGCTGGGGCGTGGTCCAACTGGTAGGACACCTCACTGTTAATGAGGACGGTGAAGGTTCGAATCCTTCCGCCCCAGCCAAATTTTCCCTCTAGAATAATGGTATCGGTGGCGCCGGCTGATTTTTATACCGGGTCCGACTGATTCGATCGAGTCACGTGTGCAAGTGCAGAGAAAAGATTGGCGCGCCACTAGCAACAGCTCGAAATCTTCTAGCTCCGCGACGACTCTGTCTTGAATTTCTTGATGGCGGCAATCAGGGGCACTCTCGCGCCCCAATGCCTCCTACGAGTTCAGGATGTTGGCGCTGGCTGGCACCGCCGCGTCCCGGGCCAGCTCCTCAAGGCGCTTCTGATTCCTTCGCCCAGGGATGCTGACCAAAAGTCCCATGGAACCCCAGATGGTTAGCGCGATCCATTCATAGCGGGTGAAGTGCCCTGGAACTAGGGGTACCACTTTGACCAGGATCATCAGCGATGTAACCACGAGACCAAAGAGTGCAGCGGCGCGTCCGACCAACGGCGGCTTCAGGCGGTAGTAGGAAGCGCAGGCGAACATCCAGCCCACGGCGCAAGCCACTGCTCCTACTTCCAGGATGGGAACCAACCCCGCCTCGCCTAGAAAAATCGCCAGCGCCGTGGACATTCCCACCGCAAAAATGGCCATCGCCGGGGTCTGGTTAACCGGATGAATGACTCCCATGTTAGGAAGGAGCAGGCTTCGTCGTCCCATAGCAAATAACAAACGGGAGGAGGCCACCATATTTGCATTGAAGGCCTGCAGCAGTGCGACCAACGCCGAGGCAAGGATCAAATTCACAATCCAATGGGCGTGCAGCGCGCGTTCGAATGCCACCGCCGTCGGAAATTGCAAAGTGCTGTTCAGACTTTGCCAGGGAGACACGAATGAGACCGCCGAGATCACTACCCAGAAGAACCACAGTCCCACAAAAATCGTCAGAATGATAACCACCGAAAAATTACCGCCGTGGAAATCCGGACTGGCTTCCTCGGCGCTCTTCCCCACCGACTCAAAGCCAGACATCAGCCAGGGAACAACCTGCCAAACAAGCAAGACGGAAATCATCGGGGCGTGACTGAACAATGGATGGAAATTTGCAGCCGAGCCATGAGCTGCCCCGGCAACGGCAAATATTATGACGAGCGTGAGAAACGTAAAAGTCGTGAATTTCAGAAATCTCGTACTGGCCCGGATTCCCTGATAGTTCAAAGCAGTGAAGAACCCCGTAATAATGAGGCCGAGGACAATGTGCGGCAGATAGACAGGGTGACCGCCCAAACGATACAGCTCGATGGCGTTCAGTGATGGAAATAAGTATCCGGTTATTCTTCCCGCTGCCAGGGCTTCGAACGGGCAAGTCAAAAAATAGGCCAGGAACATCATCCAACCAGTCACGAAACTTACCGACGGAGGAAAGACCCGGGCCGTGTAGGCTACTTCGCCTGCGGCATCGGGCATGGCTCTGACAAGTTTGCCATAGACATAACCGATGGGGAGCAGCATGAGGGCCCCCGCCGTGAATCCGAGAAGCGTTCCAAGAGGTCCGCCGCGCTGCAGCAGGTCATCCATGACCACCAGCCACGCGGTGCCTACCATCGTGCCAAAACCCAACGCAAAATAGTCGGCCAACCTTAGCTTACGAGCGAGTGTGATCATAAAGTTGAAGACCGAAGTCTGGCACGCGAGTCTGGTTCGTTGGGTGTCAGCACACTTTTCCTGACGTGAGAAACACGGAACTCTGGAGTCCGCGGTCCCAGTAGCCAAACGGCTGCCAAGAAACAGCCGCCGGGCGACCGGTCATTTCCTCAGAACTCGTACCGCAGAGCAAACTGCATGACGCGCGGCGAAGTCAGAAGGCCGGCGTAATCCCCGAAAGCGCTTGGCACTTGTGTCAGCGTGGGAACACCACTATCCCCAAGGCCGTTGGTGAGACCCGTGGCGCCACTTGGGAGCACATTGAACCGCTTGAGATTCGGCACGTTGAATACTTCCCACCGGAATTGTAGGCGGTGTCCCTCGTGCGGAAGGCTCCAGCGCTTGCTGAGACTCATGTCCAATCCGGCGTAGCCCTGGCCTCGCAGGACATTGCGCGAACCACTCTGGCCCGGGAAGGGATGGACGAAATCGTTTAGCGCAGCAGTTGGGTTTGCAAAGACGCTGACGGTGCCGTCCGGCTGCTTGAAGGCCCCGGTTTTTGGAATGGCGATCAGCTGGCCGCTTCCCTGCTCGTCCCAGTTCGTGGCCCAGAACTGGCCATTATCCACGGTAAAGGGAAATCCTGTGGTCCAGCGGGCCAGACCCGAAAGTTGCCAGCCGCCGACAAGTGCATCCAACGCCGTGCTGGCGTCATGGCCAAACGCTCGCCCCTTGCCAAACGGCAATTCCGCGATCCAATTGACGTTAATTTGATGCGTGGTATCAAAATCTGAGACGGCGCGAACTTGACCCGGTGAAAATGCATTCACCAGCCGGCTACCGGGTGCCCCGATATTAGCCGTGCCGCTAAACCCGAGCCGAGTGGCGCCGGACGTGAAATCAATGGACTTGGAATAAGTGTAGTTCAGGTCGAACTGGACTCCGTGGCGGAACTGCTTCCTTACGTTGACTTGCAACCCGTTGTAATTCGACCTGCCAATCGAGCTCCACGCATAACTGGTCGTCAATTGCTGATTCAGGAGTTCTCCCGTCTTGCCGTTAAAGAAATATTGGTTACTGGAGGTGTCCTTCAATAAGCCGAAAAGGTCGATATTGCCAAGCCCCACGACCTCATCTCCGGTAAATGCTCCGGAAGTTACGTACAGGGCGTAAGCGGCCTGGGCAATATCTGTTGTAGTGGCTCCGGTAGGCATCAGGTACGCAGTGCCGACCGCGGGAGCTGTGCTGGATCCCGACGCTTTAAGCAGGTTGCTCCAATAGGCGACTGTCGGGCCAAGCGCCTGATCAAATTGAGCGGGGGTCAGCTGGAGTGGAGCAAGGGGACCAGCGGGACCATTATTCGGACTTTGGGCCAATTGTGAAATCGCAGTAGCTGCCTTGAAGTAGTCGATTCCGCTCTTGGGGTCCACGAGATCGAGAGGCTGCATCAAATCGCGCTGCGTTAGCAGGCGGCGGCCCAAGCGGCCGACGTAGGACAACTGCAGCGAGAATCCACCCGGTAGTTGGCGTCCGACGGAAAAGTCAAATGCGTAAGCATGGGGCGTCTTAACGGACTGGTCGACTCCCCAGGTAATGGCCTCGCCGAATTGCGCGGGCGTCTGGGGAAAGGTTATCTTTGACGCCGACGCGAGGTACGTGTTGCCGACCACATTGGTGGCGGGTATCACGTTCAGATCCGTGATGCGTGCCACCTGACCGGCGCCATCAATGCAGCATGGATTTTGCACCGTAGAGGATAAGCCGCCGGGTGCGTTGGCGTCGAAGGTGTTGAGCAACTGCATGCCGGCACGATCGTACACTCTGCTGATGCCCGCTCGAATAACGGTCGTATCTCCTTCACCGAAGAGAGTCTTTAGCCACCCGCTTGGTGGACGAGGGGAGTAGGCGACGGAGACTCGCGGTGAGAAGTCTGACTTTTCAAAATGATAGAGTCCGGGGCCATTGTTCACTGGTCCTCCGAGTCCAAACGATACAAGCGGAGCATCGGCATAGCCCAGACCCTTCTGCATGTTCTGGAGATTCTGATTGAAGTATTTCCCCAAGTCGAAGCTTCCAGTTGGGCACGCGGGAGTTCCATTGGCCGCAGCCGCGGCATCCGAACATAGCGGAGATGCCTGGAAACCGTTCACCTCCCAAGGCGGCGGAAAAAGCGACCACCGTAATCCGTACGTCAGCGTCAAATTGCGTTTGATGCGCCAAGAGTCCTGTCCATAAAACTCGTACCAATCCATCCCCCAGTTCCGCTTTACCGCAGCACCCGGAAGCAAAGGGTTACCTTGCCGGTCGTAGTTCAAGTTCGAGGTCACGAGAGAAACCATGCCAAGCAGTCCCAACATAGGGAAGTCGTATGCTGTGGTGGAGGCGGGTTCTGCGAACCCACCGTAGCAGGGATCCAGCGGGCTGCCGACTCCCGTCGGGCAGCCAGGACCTGCAGTATTGGCGAAGGCCACGGGAGCCATCCAGAACGTTTGCCCTTTCCCAACACTGAACGAATGAAGAAAACTGACACGAGGATCGCGCACGAACCCGAGATTGGCGCCGAATTGAAAAGTGTGCCCCGCCTTTGTCCAGGAGAGGTCGTCGAGCAGGTTGTGCACCGGGACCTGAAAACTGTGACTGTAATTGATACCTTGGTCGAGGGTTGCGAATGTGTTCCAAGCCCGGTTGCTGTTCCCGATAAAAGCCGTGCTTTGCCGGGTGAATCCCCAGTGAAAGGTATTGGCGAGAGATGGGCTGAGGACGCTGGTGTATCCGACAACGAACCCTTTGCTGTGGTCCAGCACCGTCTGCTCGGACGGCGACCCCGGCAAGAAAGGTTCCTGAGGATTGGACAAGTTTTGAAGAGCCCCGCGCCAGAACAAGGTATGTTTCGCATCCTTAGTGAGGTAGTAATCGATACGCGCTATGACGGCATTGTTATCCAAACTGAATGGAGCACGGAAGCGGAAGCCCTCGTAGTTCAGTGCATCGCCAATAGAAGGATCATTCGGAGTGAACTTGCCGTAAGTTTGATTCAAATATTTGAGCATGACTGGATTTGGTCCCACCGGACCCGTGTAGCCGGATGGCGGATTCGTGGATAGCGGATCCAATGCAGTGATCTGCGCCGGACTCAAGGCCCTGACGCCAGCGGCCCATGTGTAGCAGTTCCCGCTGAGGCCGGGCACGCCACCCTGTGGGCACTGCGCCGTCTGGAAGCTGGGATCTGTCGAAGCTGGACATTGCGATGCGACGGCGCATACATACTGGATAACGCCATCACGAAGCGTGGGAGTAGGAATGTTTCGCACCTGAGTGTGTTCTTCCCTTTGGCGCGTTCCTTCATAGTTAATGAAGAAAAACAGCCGGTTCTTCTGAACGGGGCCTCCGATGGATCCTCCAAAGACGTTGCGAATGAGCTTGAGAGGCTTGTTCGGCAAACCAACTCGGTTTTCGGCTATTTTGACAAGATAGTCGTTGGCGCTGGTAGCCGTGTTGCGGTTGTATTCGTAGAGCGAACCATGAAATTTATCCGTGCCGCTCTTGGTAACCAACGCGACTTGAGCGCCGGAGCCCTCGCCTTGTTCCGCACCGTAATTCGTGGTCGTGACGCGGAACTCCTCCACGGAATCCAAAGTGACTGGCAGCACGGAGGTGAAGGCATAGCCGCTGGACTGGTCGTTCACGTCCACGCCGTCGAGCAAGATATTGCTCTGATCACTGCGCGCTCCGTTCACTGCCCCGCTGCGGGTGTCCTGATCTTTATAATTGTTTGATTGCAAATCAGACCGGTTGCCCGTATAGGCTACGCCGGCCTGCAGGCTGAGCAACTCTGGAACGTTGCGACCATCGAGCGGGATTTGCTTTACCTGGGTTTCGCTGAAGGGATTTCCGAGCGAGGCATCGACCATGTTCAAAACCGGCGCCTCACTTGTCACCCTAACACTCTGTGCCGTGCCCCCAAGCTTCAGTTCCACATTGGCGGTCGTCGGCGTGTTGACTAAGAGTTGTAAACCAGTCTGTTTATAGTTCGTAAAGCCCGTAGCGGAAACTGTCAAATCGTACGTTCCCGGCGGCAGGAAGAGGAACTGGTATTCGCCCTGGCCACCGGCCGCAACTGTGCGTTCTATCTTGGACTCCGAATTTGACAGAACGACAGTTGCTCCGACTACAGCGCCACCGCTTGGATCTGTCACCGTGCCGCGAACTGACGTGGTGGACTGCGTCCAGGCGCGCGAAGCGATCAGCAAAAACACCAATGTCACAAGGACAATCGCACTGAGCATCGGTTTGCCGAAGGGAAATCGACGAACTGGCCCTGCGCGATCTCCAGTGGCACTTCGCGCCAAACAACTACCTGACAAAAGTCTCGCAAGTTTCATAACTATTCCTCCTGTCAAGAGAAGTCCCAGAGCGGCGCTGTGGCGCTGATCGATAATGAACAATGGCGGGCAAAGTTGCGACACTTGAAAAACAGATCGTTTGAAATGCCTTATTCGCGTAGAGACAGTCGTTGCTGAATGAACTCTGCCGGTCCGCCGCAACCACTAATAGCTGAAACGGTGCCCGCCCCTCCCGCAAGACTGTTTTGTAGCCGCTTGGTATCACAGGCAAGAGAACCCTGTCAATAAGAACTCTACTTGAAACTTGTAAGCTTACGAAGAAGGAGAACAATCTCCTCGATGGGCTCCAGGGACGCAGACTCCGAGCCGTCTGTTGCCGCCGAGCTCAGGGTGGCAAGGCTCTCAACGGAGGACTACCTTTTCAAAGGGTAGTTTTAAGTATATGGGCTTACCATGGCTTAAGATCGCTTACACCAAGGCCAGCGTAAATGTTTGGAACCAGTGGATCGGTTCTATTTTAGAGGGCTTGGCACGGGCAGCTGTTAATTTTCGAATTCTTCCGCCCCAGCCAAATTTCCTAAATTATTTCGTGAAAGCTAAGTGAGTTATAGAGCCGCGTTTCGTGCGCCACCGGTGCTTTTAATCCTTGGAGGTCGGGAGGCCGGCATCCACCCAGCCCTTCCAGCCGCCGTCCATCGATTCCACGTCGGTGTAGCCCATTTTTTGGAGATTGTCAGCGACTAGCGCCGATCGAAATCCGCCACCGCAGTACAGTATCAGTTTCGTGTTAGTGTCCGGCACGCGCTGCTCAACGTCCCGCTCGATGATGCCTTTGCCCAGGTGAACTGCGCCGGGTACATGACCATTTGTCCACTCGTTGTCTTCGCGGACATCGATCAACACAAATTTTTCCCCAGCAGCAATGCGGCGCTTTACCTCTGAAACGTTCGTTTCCTTAACGCGGGATTTTGCTTCCTGGACGAGTTTTAAGAATTTTGGTGCGTGGGCCATGAAAACCTCCGGATTATAATTTGTATTTTATAACGAGAGCGTAGCACACGGCAGCACGAGCAGCATCTGGGCAAGTCGGCTATAACTTTCCCGGCGTCACGGAGGGTCTTGGCTTGGCCGCCGTCCTCGTCCCAGGAACCATACACCCGCGCTGAGGAGGCGCGCCACTCAACGTGCCGCGAAAGCGGCTGGACTCACGAACACGGGTGCGCAAACCATCGATCACCGCTGGAATCGGGCCGTGTTCAACGCCGCGGGTAACAAAAATCATCAATGCCGCTTCCCCTGGCGAATCAACGCTGGACGTGATGCCGACGCCTTGCACGCCTGACTGCTTCATCAGTTCATCTACGTGCGCAGTGTGCACGACTTTCGCTCTGTCAACTTCAGCATCCGAAATGGAAGAGACCACCTGGGGCGGTGGAACGCTCTGCTCCAGCTCCGCGCTTTCCAATTCAGAAAGCTGGCCTCGTCGCGCAAAAAGATCACGTTCGATGATACGTGTCCGAATTCCATCTACTTGCGCGGGGAGGTTCGTACGCTGCTGCCCCTTCGTTACAAAGAAAAGGACTGCGGACTCGGCAGGATTGTCGTAACTGGTGCCGACACCGACAGCCTGCACTTCAGGATGCCCCAGAAGCTCCGGACCGTGCGCGTCGCGCGCGGAAGCTGCTTTCTGCAGCGATTGCGGCGCCACAGGTACGCTTTGCACGGTCGCCGCGGACTGCGGGACGCTGGGCAAAGAACAGCCGATCACTGGGTGCTGGCCCCCGCCGACAAATGTGAGCCTATTACTGCCCGACGAAAATGTGTTCAGGACATCAGATACAGGATTCGCGACAGTATCCGTGTCCGATCCGGCGAAGAGCAATCCCACGGGATCTGCGGTGCCTTGCGTAACCACGAGAGAGCCGGAATCGCCATTCGCACTGAAGCTTCCGCCCTCGATATCCACTTGCCTCGCAAATTGAACTGTGAACTTGGTGCCGCTGCCGCAACCCTTCTGAAACTCCACGCTGGTGATTGCATCGATAGCCATAACCCTGGAGCAGGTCAGCCCTGTTGACCGGCCGCTCTTTGCCACGGTTTGGCCCACTGCAGCCGGCACTCCGCTCCCCTGATGCGGCGCTCCAGGGTCAGGTACGCCATTGGGGGCAGTGGAACCCAGGTACAGAATATTCCCGGAAGAATCGACGTTACCGTCCGGCTCAACTTGCGCGATGGCTGCGTCGATTTTCGGATCGGGACCGGTCTCCATATTGAAGAACTCAGAAAGTTTTGCAACAGTCGTCGTGGACAAAGGTCGGCAATTCACTTCAATCAGGCCCGGCTGACCGATGGGGTCTCCGACGCTGGCACCGTCGCTCAGCGCAAGAACGTGGTTGTTGCTAAGGACATATTTAGTACCCCCGCGCGTGACCAGAGCTCCGAGCGTACCGCTGCAGCAAAATCCGCTCGTGGTGTTCTTCGTGTTTCCACCCGAAGTGCCCATTTTGATGGCCACCGTCTGTGTGCTCTGATTGATGGGTAGGAGAGTAACCGTTGCAGAAGCCGTGGTTCCTGGATTGGCCGTCAACACCGCAGTTACCATCAACGTGGTCGTCTCACTCGAGTTGTCGGGAGGACCGGTAGACTTCGTTGGTACGCCGCCAGGTGCGCCGTAAAGCCCAGCAAGTGAAATGAATCCGAACTGGAGGCTACCCCCGGTTGTTCCGTTTACTTTCCACGTCACCGCGCTCGTCGCTTGCCCATTGAGGAATGCGGTGAACTGTTGCTGAGCGAAAGTTCCTATGGTCACAACCGCCGGAGACACAAGGAATGTGCTGGAGGGCGTCGGGGGGCTAGTGACTGGCGGGGTGGTAATAGTGCCGCCCCCGCACGCAGCAAGAACCGGAATGATGGCCAAGCAAAGAGCGGGAAGAAACAACGGACGCATGAAGCTCCTCATGAGGAAGCTCGGACTTCTTACTACGCTGCCAAAGTTTTACGCCAGGCCTAGGAGGCGCCCAAAGGAATTGGAGTCTCAATTATAGACGCTCCAAGGCACCGGGAGGATGCCTAGAAATGCTCGTGGTAACGATAACGAATTGCGTCGCGATTAGTCGAGGTCCCGCCAGTTGGGGCCCACGCAAACCTCGACCAGCAGTGGAACCATAAGTTGATGCACACCTTCCATCTCTTCGCGCACCAGTTTCTCAACTCGCTCGAGTTCCTTCGCTGGAAGTTCGAACAACAATTCATCGTGGACCTGCAGAATCATTCTGGCCTCTAGATGTTCGTCTGACAGGCGGCGGTCAATATTGATCATCGCGAGCTTGATAAAGTCCGCGGCCGTCCCCTGTAGAGGTGAATTTAGTGCTGTGCGCTCGGCGAAGTTCCGAAGTTGAACTTGCGGCGAATTAATCTCCGGGATCGGCCGGATCCTTCCCAACAAAGTTTTCGCCACGCCGGACTTGCGCGTTTCGGCCAGCACGTTATCCAGATAACCTTTTACGCCGCGATACCTCGTGAAATACGCGTTGATGAATTGCGCCGCTTCGCGCTGCTCGATGTTCAGCTGTTGCGCCAGGCCGAACGGCGACAAACCATAGATGATTCCAAAATTGATGGCTTTTGCGGCGCGCCGGTGTTCCGGGGTTTGCGCCATTGGTCCCACGCCGAATACTTCCTGCGCTGTCCGCGCGTGTATGTCTTCTCCGCGGCGGAAGGCTTCCACGAGAACAGGATCGCCCGAAAAATGTGCCATGATCCGCAACTCGATTTGCGAGTAATCGGCGGCTAGAAGAATTTTGCCTTCCTCCGAGACGAAAGCTGCGCGAATCTGCCGTCCTAGCTCCGTGCGGATAGGGATATTTTGCAGGTTCGGATCGGAGGAACTCAGCCGCCCGGTTGCAGTGCCGGTTTGCGAGAAACTCGTATGGAGCCGGCCAGTCTTGGGATTAACCAGCTTGGGGAGTGCATCGACGTAGGTCGATTTCAGTTTTGCAATTTCGCGGTACTCAATAATTTTGCGCGGCAAAGGGTGTCTGGCCGACAATTCTTCCAAAATCTCAACCGCCGTAGAACGTCCTTTGGCCTTACCCCGGCGCGCCGAAACCTGGAGGTTGAGCTTGTCAAAAAGAATTTCGCCCAGCTGCGTCGGAGAATTGACGTTGAACTCACAACCGGCAATCTGCCATATCTCTTTTTCAAGGCGCCGGATCTCTTGCTCCATGGCTTTCGACATATCGTCGAGCGCTTTGGGATCGACGCGGATACCCGCGCGTTCGATCTCCGCCAGGACAGGAGCGAGGGGCAGATCAATTTTTTCGTAAACGCTGGCGATTTGTTGCTCGTCGACCGCGCGCCGCAGTGGGGCTGCGAGACGCTGTAAAAAATCGGAACGTTCGCCGGGCCCTCCGCCCAGCATGTGATTGAACTGCCGCATCACCACCTCGGCGAAGTTGTGATTCGCTGTGGTAGGTCGCAATAGATAAGAGTAAAGCTGCGTTGCGTGAGATACGTTCGCGATGCGCCCGCCGAGAAGATGAAACAATTTCGGATCGTGGACTATTTTAGGACGCGCTGGATCGGACAGCACCGGCGTCAATGCCGCGAGAGCTTCGCTGCTTGCATCTGTCCAGATCGCGCGCCCCTCCCCCACTTGCGCCGAAACTTCAATGGAAGCCACGCGAGTGCCAAAGCCGTCGGACACGCGTTCTCCAGTTTCTAGATTGAGCCAAATCGCTAACGGCTGACGCCGGGGCAGCTTTGCGAGATATTGCTGGAACTCCGTCGTCGTGGAAAATTGCACGTAGTCAGTTTTGATCGCAGGTTCCGCACTTGTCGGGGCGGAAGCTGCGACAGCCACCGATCCCAGCTCTTTCAACAGCGAATTGAAGCCCAGTTCGCGGTACAGGGCGGCGAGGGCGGGAACATCGGGTTCGCGCCGCTCCAAATTGTGTAGATCGAGCTCCAGGGGAACATCTATCGCGATGGTAGCCAGTTGCTTCGACATCATCACTTGTTCGCGCTGCTGTTGCAGAGCTTCGCGGTACCGTTTGTTCGAAACTTCGTCAGCGTGTGCCAGCGCTTCCTCGACACTTCCGTATTTCTGGATCAATTCCCGCGCGCCTTTCTCGCCGATGCCTCGCGCACCAGGAATATTATCGATGGTGTCGCCCATTAGCGACATTACATCCACCACTCTTCCGGGCGGCACGCCAAGAAGCTCTTCCACTTTCTTTTCATCCACGATGACGTCGCTCTTCGCTCCGCCAGAGCCGGTGCGCAGAATTCGCACCCGCCCACAAACCAGCTGCATCATGTCTTTATCGTTCGTCACCAGCAGAACGTCTAGTTGTCTCTTGGCAGCTTGTTGGCCCAGCGCTCCTAGCACGTCGTCGGCTTCGTATCCGTCGAACTCCACAATCGGCAAGTGCAACGCCTCGCACAGTCGCCGCACGTACGGCAGTTGCTGCGCAAGCTCATCCGGCATGGCCGGGCGCTTGGCTTTGTATTTTTCGAATAGTTTGTCGCGGAAGGTCGGTTTGCTGGTGTCGAACACTATGCCGACATAGTCCGGCTGATACTCCTTCAAAATGCGCCGGAGAATGTTGTTGAACAGAAAGGGAACCTTCGTAGGCAGACCCGAAGGAGCGTTCATCCGCACCATGGGCGCATAAAAAGCTCGGTAAATGTGCGCCATTGCGTCAACTAGAAAAAGTTTTTTCGGTACGCAGGGCATCTGACCGAGTATAGCAAATGGGGAGAGTTCGAATCGGCTACGGGGAATGGCCTGCAGTCAGACTTTCCCGCGGCAATTGAAGATTATTGCTGAATGGAATCAGATTCAGGCGGTGGTTGAATAACGATTAGTAGACGCGTGCCTGCTCCCAGGCGGACGTTTTTCTTGGTGGACACCAGTACCGTGCCATCTGAACCTTCTGAGACGGGCGTATAAACCTTGATATCAGCGGACCCAAACGCCCCCTGACTGTCCGGCGTGAAGAGACCTCCCTTGGTTAAACCACCCTGCGCTTCCGGCAACACCAAGGGCTCCCGGGGCGAGGCGTACCGCGGTGTTTCGTGACTCGCTGGCAATATAAACACCGGCTCGTCTATCGAACTTACGCTGGCCACCTCGGCTCCCGTCGTCACCCGCGGACTCTCTGAAATTTGATTGCGTACCGATAGTTCCTCATCGTTGCTGGCTTCAGCGTCAGCAGGAGTTGCTTCGTGAGGACCTACTACCAGCGCTTGAATACCCGCTCTCATCCGTATTTCTTCACCGTTCTTCAGGATCGCTTTGTCAAATTGCACGAACAGTGCGGAACCTTTTCTGCTACGTGCCCCTGATGTCCTCACCAGATGCCCGACAATTTTTGTGCCTTTGGGGAATATAACCGTTCGCTCATAGCTAACCGTCTCTGCCGTTTGTGCGGTGACTAGATCGCCGGCCTTGTTGCGATGCGCGTCCAAAGGACTCGTCAACGTGGCGTTGAAAACCGTGCCAACGCCAAACGGAACAACTGTCGGCTCGGCTATCGGCTGCGAAGCCTCTTGCTTCTTAGCATCGGCCTGAACATCAGGTGGCGTTTGAGCTATCGCATAGGGTGACAGCAGGGCCGCTGCAACGACTATACTGGCTAAGATCTTCATTGTTGGCCCTCCTACCACACCCGAACTCGTGACGTAGGTGTAAAATTTGTGCGTACTGCCAAATATAGTACAGCACGATAGTATCCAAATTTAAGCCTATTCTATGTAGTCACTTACGTGATAATGAGTTAGAAATAGAGAGGGTAAATTCGGTTCTAGTACGCAGGTTTTACTCGACTGGCGGGTTTGCCGCGGAATTTATTGGGATGACACCGCCACCTAAAAGAGCGGGCCGCGACGCGGGCGGCCCGCCGATGCCACTATTTACTGATGGTTGGGCCTACCGGATCCAGACTTTGGTTCGTGTTTCGGCCCGGGCTTTTCTCCAGCTGGCTGATGGCTCACATCTCCTTGGGTTCCAGATTCGGCAGCCAGCAGCAAACGTGTGCCGCTATCCAGATGCACGTTCTTGCCGGTTGAAGTGATAACCGATCCTTGAGCGCTATCCGTCGCCGAAGAACTCAAGCTCAGGCCACTCAACCCAAAAACGCCGTGGCTATTTGAAGCTAATTGGCCAGCACTGGTCAATCCACCCGCGGCTCCTGGCGCAGCGCCTGCGACATTTCCGGCAGCGTTCACAGTGGAGTTCACCGCGCCTCCAGCCATATTGCCCGATCCCGCCGCAGTGTTGGTTACCGTTCCTGCAGCTCCAGCTGCTGTGGCTGCAGTTCCACCGAGAACCCCACTACTTGCACGCCCCGCACCCGCTGCGGATGCTCCCATGTTCCCGATTGCTTCCGTGTCCATTCCCGCCGTGGACGCGGCAGATTCGCCCGTCGCAATGGCTTGAATTGTGGCGCTTAGCGGAACCTCCTGGCCATTTTTCAGGATTGCTTTGTCGAACGCGATTCCCAACGCGGATTCGGGCTCACCTTTGGCACGGGCGGAGGCCTGGGTCACGTGGCCCACTAACTTGGTGCCCTTTGGCAACACCCTTTGGCCGTCCGACTTTACCGTTTCCGTAGTATGGGCGAGGACCGGATCGCCGGGCTTCGCCTTTCTTGCGTCCAGCGGAGAATTTAGCGCTGCGTTGAAGGTGCTGCCGCCCGCCAGCGAAGTTTGGTGTTGCCCAGCGCGTGCGGCCGCGTTACCCGAGGCCTTGTTCGTTGCGGCGGTGCCTTCTTTACCGGTCTGATAGGCTCCTTGCTCGCTTAGCTGAGCACCTGCCTGTGGATCGGCTTGTGACTCCTGCGACGATCGAGCTCCGGCACTCAATGCAAAAAAAGCACCCACTATAATTGGCCATGCTGTTCGATGAATTCTCATTAGACCTCCCTGGGCTCTTAGACTAGCTTAGGGGACACAGAGCCTTATATGGCAAAAAGCGTGCCAGTGTGTAAGCGATTTTATTTCAACACGTTGAAATGGATTTCCACAATAAATCGTCCATGAAAATGGCCAAGAACTACAGGGTCACCTGCAGGATTTACATGGTCCGTGGCTCGGCCTTAAATGGCTGCACAAAGTCTCGTTTTTGAAACTATATAATGCCCAGCGGCTTGCCTATATCGGCCAGAATTTCCGCCGCGCGCAGCAAATGCTCACGCTTATGCGCTGCGCTTACAATGGCTCGCAACCGCGCTTTGCCTTCCGCGACCGTCGGGTAGCCCACGGCCGGAGCAAAGACTCCGGCATCGAAAAGCTTCGCCGAAAATTCGAAGGCCTTGGCTGCATCGCCGACATGAATTGGCACGATCGGCGTCTCGCTTGCCTTGAACTGGAACCCACGCTTCTTGAGTTCCTTCTTGAAAAATTTCGTATTGGTCCACAACTTCTTCACCAATTTTTCGCCTTCCGGTGAATCCAGCAATGTGAACGCCGCCTGGCACGCTGCTGCGGTTGCCGGCGGGTGCGAGGTGGAGAAAAGAAATGGCCGCGCGCGCAGATACAGAAAATCGATGAGCTCGCGCGATCCGCAAACGTAGCCCCCCATGGCGCCGATGGCTTTGCTGAGCGTGCCCACCTGAATGTGTACGCGGCCGTGACAATTCAAGTGATCCACCGTCCCGCGGCCGTTCCGCCCAAGCACGCCCGAAGCGTGTGCGTCGTC
This sequence comes from Candidatus Dormiibacterota bacterium, assembly GCA_035602135.1. GTDB lineage: Bacteria > Acidobacteriota > Terriglobia > Acidiferrales > UBA7541 > Acidiferrum. The sequence goes on along the minus strand of DATNMX010000044.1, from coordinate 17,705 downwards.
TACCATCATGATGCAATTGTATTTTTCGGCCAGCTCGCACAATTGTTGCAACGGTGCAATGTCTCCGTCCATCGAAAACACGCCGTCCGTGATAATCAACTTATTGCCATTCCACTGCGCGGTTTCTTGCAGGATGCGTTCGCAGTCCTGCACGTCTTTGTGTTTGAAAACTTTAATCGTGGCTCTTGAAAGCCTGGCGCCGTCGATGATCGAGGCGTGATTCAGCTCGTCGGAAATAATCAGGTCTTCTTTACCTAGAACCGCCGAAACAGTACCGGCATTTGCGGTGAAGCCTGATTGAAAAACCACGGAAGCTTCCACGTTCTTGAACCGCGCAATCTGCTCTTCCAGGGCCAGGTGTATTTTCATCGTGCCGGCAATTGTGCGAACCGCGCCAGCACCTGCCCCGTATTTACGCGCGGCTTCTATTTCCGCTTTACGCAAGGCCTTGTGGGTGGTCAAGCCCAAGTAGTTGTTCGAGGCCAGGTTGATGACTTCGCGGCCATCGAATGTGCATACTGCTTTCTGCTCTCCTTCAAGGACGCGAAGCTTGGGAGCTACGCCTTTGGCACGAAGCTCATTTAGTTGCTCCGTGACGTACTGGAGCGGATTGTGCTTGGTCGATTGCGTTGCGCTTTCGCTCATATTTCAACTCTTTCTATCTAGGTAACGTGCCATAGCCTAAGGTCAGCGAGGCAGACCGTTTGGGTACAGCAAAATCTTTCCAGCAAGTCCGCCTTGCAGCAGTGAAAACGCGTTTTCGAATCTATCCAGCGACACTCGCTCCCCAAAAAGAGGATCAAGATTCAGCCGGCCAGCCTGCAATAGCGCGGTCATTTGGACCCATGTTTCGTACATCCGGCGGCCGTAAATGCCTTGTACCGTCGCGCCTTTAAAAATCACATCGTTCACCAGGTCGACTGGCACGCTTTCCGTAGGAATTCCCAAAAGCGAAGCTCGGCCGCCCGCGCGCAACGACTTGAACCCTTGCTGGATTGCCGCCGGGTTACCTGACATTTCCAGAAGCGCGTCCACGCCCGTGCCTTCGGTTTCCCTGAGAATGCGTGCTACCGCATCTTCGGCCGTGGGATTGAGGACCATGTCCGCGCCCATTTTCTTGGCCATTGCACGGCGATGCTCATTGATCTCTGTTGCGAAGACCGTGGAGCTCCCGCAAGCCTTCGCTATGGCGATTGCCATCAGTCCAATCGGTCCACAACCCGTAACCAGCACGGTTTGCCCGACAATGGGACCTGCTAGCACCGTATGTACAGCGTTGCCGAGAGGATCGAGAATCGCACCGTAATGCTCTGGAATCGCAGGGTCTAGCTTCCAGATATTTGACGCCGGGATTTTCACGAACTCCGCGAACGCGCCGTCTTGGTCGATCCCGATAATGCGCAGATTCTGGCAGATGTGTGCTTGGCCCAGACAGCATTGATGGCAGTGCCCACAGTTCACGTGCATCTCCGCGCTGACGAAGTCGCCCGCTTTGACGGCCGTTACCTCTTGTCCGACCCGCTCCACCACGCCGCAGAATTCGTGCCCCAGGGTGAGCGGCGGCCTGATGCGGCCCTGCGACCACCGGTCCCAACCGTAGATATGCAAATCCGTCCCGCAAATGGAGGCCGCTTTCACGCGCACCAGCACGTCGGTCGCTCCAATAGCAGGGATCTGCACGGTGTCCATTTGCAGCCCCTTGCCGGGCTGCATCTTGCGTAACGCCTTCATTTGCGCGGGCATCGTCGAGGTCTAATGTGGCTCCCAGGTGAAGCGCAACCTGCCGATGTTAGCACACGCCTCCTTCAGCTGTAGTGGCTCACTCCGTTAAGTGACCAGCCATCAGAATCCCTTTTCTTGCTATTGCGCTAGTGCCTCTCTTCTCGCTGAACCGCAAAATCACCCGGGTGCGCACCCTCTGCTCTGCTATCATCCCGCCTCGTATCCCGGGAGGCGCCATGAGCTTTAGTGCAAGGCTCCAGGAAATTCGCGATGGTTTCGAGCGCCCTTTTTGGGTCGCCAACATCAGCGAACTCTTCGAGCGTCTTTCCTATTACGCCGCCTTCGCGTCGCTGGCGCGTTATCTTCATGAGACGCTGAGTTTTCCAGCCGCGCAAGCCAGCAGCCTCACCGGACTTTTCGGTGGACTCGTTTGGTTCCTCGCTGCATTTGGCGGCACGCTCGCGGATCGGTTGGGCTTCCGGCGATCGCTTTCCCTCGCGTATTTCATTCTCAGCGGTTCGTATTTCCTCCTCGGTTCACTGGGGGCCTCCTGGCTTGCCCCGGTGCGTGGCGCGATGCCCCTGTGGTTGTTGGTCAGCATCGTTTTGATGCTGCCCGCGCTGGGCATCGCTCTAGTAAAGCCCTGCGTAGTAGGGACCACCGCGCGCGCGTCCAAAGAAAACGTTCGTTCCATCGGCTATTCCATCTATTACACCCTTGTAAATATCGGAGGCGCCGCGGGCCCTTATATGGCTTCGTGGGTACACCAGCACCTCAGCGTCGAAAACGTATTTCGCGTGGCTGCGCTTAGTGTCTTTCTCATGTTCTTTGCTGTACTGCTGTTCTTCAAGGAACCGAAACGTTCGAATGAAGTGCGCGCCGCCAGTGTCGGGGATGCGGCGCGAAATTTCTTAACAGTGCTCGGCAATCCGCGCTTCATGTTATTTCTGCTGATTTTCTCCGGCTACTGGATCGTTTATTGGCAGGAGTTCATCATCCTCCCGCTTTACGTGCACGATTACATCAATCCCGATACCGATACGGAGCTGATGCTGGTTACCGGGCCGCTCACGGTGATCGCGCTGCAGCTCGTGGTAAGTTTTCTGATGAAGAGAGTTCCGGCCTTTAGCGCGGTCACTCTGGGAACCCTGGTTTCCGGGTTAGCTTGGCTGCTCCTGGTTCTGCACCCTACGACGCCCATGGCGATCACCACCCTTTTTGTCGTTTCGCTGGGAGAAATTATTCAATCGCCGCGCTATTACGAATACATTTCTCGGCTGGCGCCGCCAGGACAGCAGGGCACTTACATGGGCTTTGCGTTCTTGCCTATCGGCCTCGGCTCGTTGATCGCGGGGTGGCTCGGCGGGAAACTGATTCACCACTATGGCGAAGTAACACACCAACCTCAGCGTATCTGGTGGGTCGTGTCTGGGATTGGCGTGCTAACAGCTCTTTTGCTGTGGATTTACGATCGCGTCGTCAAGCCAGGAAAAGCGCACTGATGTGATTGGTTAACGCGGCGATTGGCACTTAATTCACTTTCCGGCTCAGGGCTTCCAGCGCTTTCCGCGCCAAACTATAGCGCGGCTCGACTGCCAGAGCGTCCTGGAAACAGCGCATCGCATTGGCGTACATCTCTTTACCAAGGTACGCGCGACCCAGATTGTAGTGCGGGAAATGGCGTGGCTGGTAACGTTGCGCTTCCGTGGCCCGTTCGAGCCACGGGATTGCTTCATCGAAGCGATTTAGCTCGATCAGGTATGCGCCGATATCGTTATAAGGATTGCCGAATTCGGGATCGACATCGATAGCGCGCCGGCACTCATTGATGGCGTCTTCGATGCGTCCCTGAAAATGGTACGTCCAGCCAAGAAAAGTGTGCGCTTCCGCGGTGGGGTGCAGCTCGAGCGATGATTGATACAGTTCCACGGCAAGGTCGTAATCGCCTTCCATCTGCGCCTGATAAGCGTCCTGAAGAACTTCCCATGCTCGCGTCAGCGTTTCCTGGCTCATATTCTGATTGTTAGCACACGGTATGGAGGCCGTCAAAAGTACGAAAGTTCTGGAGGTGCATAATAGGAACCTGTCCTTCGTATGGGGTTGTAGCTGGAAATTACTCCGCGAAAAGTACAAAATGGAGGCGGAAAGCGTTCGACGGTAAGATCGAGGGGGCACCGTGAAAAAGAATTATATGTTGCTGGGAATTGCCACTTTGGCATTGGCTGGTGGGTTGTGGGCTCAAAATCAGCCAGCTAAAAAACCAGCGCACGGCGGTAAAGCCAAGGCGGGGTCAGCGTCTGCCGCTGCGGCGGCGCGAGGCAAGGAAATATTCGAAAAGAAATGCGCTGTCTGCCATTACGTGGATAGCGATGCAAAGAAAATCGGGCCGGGACTGCAGGGTATTTCCAAGCGTGGAACGTTCACCGTGAATAACAACAAAGTTACCGACGAAGCTCTGAAGACCTGGATCGAAAACGGTGATTCCTTAATGCCCCCTTTTAAGGATGTTCTGGACGGCGCGCAGATTAAGGATGTAATTGCCTACGTAAAAACCCTATAGTGGGCGCCCGGCCTTCTCAGGAAAACAAAAAAAGACCCTCCGGAACCACGGCATAGCCGCGTTTCCGGAGGGAAAAACTGACTTTGACACCAGGCCGGGCTCCAGGCGCCGGTTGAACATCCCCACGCTGCGAGGGATTTACTTCAGGACAGCGTCCTTAAACGCCTTTGCTGGGCGCAGGCGGACCACGGTCTTCGCCTTGATCTTGATCTGCTCGCCCGTTTGCGGATTGCGACCGAGGCGCGCCTTGCGATGCGCCTTCACGACGCGGCCGATGTTCGGAATGACGAACTTGCCGGCGGGGCCCTTCGCTTCCTTCACTGCAAGCTTAAAAAGCTCATCAAAGAAGGAAACCGCAACTTTCTTGGATGTGCCGACTTTCTCGGCGATGTAGGACACGATCTTGGACTTGCTCATAGGCTTGGCTGCCATCTAGTATGCTTATCCTCCTGAATTTTCGATTTATCCGAATAATCGGAGTAAACCGTAGAGCCTGACTTTCCCTGCTCGTTGCGAGCGAAAGACTCAGGCCGCTCGGCACTATAGCCAAGGAAGTAACAGAACGCAAGGAGAAATCGCGAAAAAGGCCGGAAAATGCGAGGTTTTTGCACAGCACCACTGTAATATCCGCTGAAGAAGAGGGTTGCGAGCATATCCGACGCGTACTGTTACCAAAAATTTAACACCTACTAGTTCCAATATCCCGCGAATAACGCGTTCTTTATAACGTGGCGAGGCCGGCGTAGAAATGCGCGATGGCTTTAATGCCACCGAAATAATTTTCCAGGGCAATGTGTTCGTCTGGTGCGTGGGCGTTTTCGTCCGGCAAGCCAAAGCCCAACAGCACGCACGGCACTTTGAAAGTGTCATGCATTTGCGTGACAAACGGAATCGAACCGCCTTCGCGAATGAAAACCGCTTTCTTCCCGAAGCCTTGCTCCAGTGCCGCTTGGGCCTGCTTAAAGATCGGCGCATGATAGGGCGCCACCCAGGGCTTGCCGGTGCTGAGAACTTCGAATCTGCAAGTCACCGTTTTGGGCAACAGCTGGCGAACATGTTTTTCGACGAGCTTCGCTATTTTATGGGGATCTTGGTTCGGTACGAGGCGTGTTGAAAATTTTGCGTAGGCCTTCGAAGGAATTACGGTCTTCGCCCCTTCCCCTATATACCCACCCCACATGCCGTTAAGCTCAAGCGTAGGCCGCGTCCACAATTGTTCGACAATCGAGAAGCCTTTTTCTCCAACGTAACGCGGCGCGCCGACCGCTTTTTCAAAATCTTTCTTCTTCCAGGGCAAAGCATTGAGCGCTTTGCGTTCGGCTCGCGACAGACTCGCCACATCGTCATAGAAACCGGGGATAGCCACACGATAATTCTTGTCGTGAAGCTTCGCGAAAAGTTCGGCTAGAACGGTAAGGGGATTAGGAACGGCGCCGCCATATACGCCGGAATGCAAATCGCGCGCCGGACCGGTCAACTCGATCTGGTAGTAGTTTAAGCCGCGCAGGCCGTAAGTTATGGAAGGTACCCCCTTGGCGAGCATGGAGGTGTCGGAAACGATCAGCGCATCCGCTTTTAGCTTCTCTCTATGTTTCTGTACGTAATCCCACAAGCTGACGCTACCGACTTCTTCTTCCCCTTCGATCAAAACTTTTACGTTGATGGGCAATTTACCGTTTATCCTCTGCAGCGATTCGAGAGCTTTTAGGTGGATGTGAACTTGTCCTTTATCGTCGGCGGTTCCGCGGCCGAAGAGGTTGCCATTCCGAACCGTGGGTTCAAAAGCTGGTGAGGTCCACAGATCGAGTGGCTCGGCAGGCTGCACATCATAATGCCCATAAAAAAGCACCGTAGGTTTGCCCGGGGCGTCGAGTGACTCCGCATAGACCAATGGATGGAGATTGGTCGGAATGATTTCGACTGTTTTAAATCCCGCTGCTTGTAAATTCTCAGACACCCAGCGCGCCCCACGTTCTACATCCGTCTTGTGCTCGCTCTTGGCGCTCACGCTGGGTATTCGCAAAAATGTACACAACTCAGCTAAATGCGCGTCACGGCGGCTCTCGATGAAATCTGTAAAATTAGTAGTAGTAGGGATAAGCGGCCTCTCAAAGTAAGCTATGTACACACTGCTTGAAGCGAATATCGGCGGCAAGGAAACGAGAGCGGACGTGCAACAAAAACCCAAGGCCGCATCATCATTCTATGATTCTCGCCATTGGGGTACAAGGCAAGGGTCCTTCCAAAATTGATTGTGATTCCAGCACACCTGCCCCTCAGTTCAATTGACGACGACGTTCAGCCGCTTGAAAATTGCCCTATGAGCGAAGGCACTCTGATTTCACCTCGCCGCAGTCGCCGCATCTTCCACAGGATGGGTGTGCAAGCACAGGGACGAAGCCACAACGGCAGGAAATTTCGCGAGATCTGCGAGACGGTAGTGATCAGTGACCATGGCGGTCTCCTCTTTTTAAAACACGAGATCGACAACGGCGAATTACTTGTGCTGACTAATCCCGAGACTCTGGAGGAACAAGAATGCCGCGTGGTCTTTCTCGGGAATCCCGGTGATCGCGGTCAGCGAGTAGGCGTTGAATTTCTTACGCCGGCGCCACGTTTCTGGTGCGTCGAGTTCGATGATGATCGGGCCAAGGCCAGTGCGCCGGATAGTGAATCAGGGATTCATTGAAGCTCTTGGCTGCGCTGTTCGCAGCGTAATCCTCTCCCGTCTCTTTAGAAACCAGTCGCCCAACCGCCACAAGAGCAGCAGTGCCACGATCGATCCATATGCAAGCGGTTTAATGACCGCTGATTTTACGAGCCAATAGTAATGGATAACGCCGGCTATCGCGCTGATATAGACCGCCCGATGAATTTGCTGCCAGCGCTTACCTCCCAAACGTCGAATCCAGCCCTTGGTGGAAGTGATGGCCAGCGGAATCAGCAGTACAAACGCCGCAAAACCCACGGTGATATATCTGCGCTTGGCGATGTCCTTTCCTATTTCCGAAAAATCGAAAAATTTATCGAGCACCAGGTAAGTAATGAAGTGCAAACATGCATAGAAAAAAGCAAAGAGTCCCAGCATACGCCGGAAGCGGATAAGCTCAGGAAGCCGCGATATCCTGCGAAGCGGAGTAATCGTTAGGGTAATGACCAGGAAACGAAGTGTCCAATCGCCGGTGGTGTGCGTGATGAATTCGATTGGGTTGGCGGTGAGCTCGCCGTGAAGTGCGTGCCATCCAAGGAGTGCAAGCGGTATCAGGCAAAACGAGAAAACAAATACTTTGGTCCACTTATTGGCTAGGAGCGCGTGCATCCCAGGTCCCGGCTCAGTAATTCTTCTTCAGGTCCATGCCGTTGTACAGACTGGCAACCTGATCGCCGTAACCGTTGAACATAAGTGTGGGACGTTTGAGAATTTCACCCAGACGGCGCTCTTTGGCTTGACTCCAGCGCGGGTGATCCACGCCGGGATTCACGTTGGAATAGAATCCATACTCGCGAGGAGCACTGCGATTCCAGGTCGTGGGTGGCTCTTTTTGCTGAAAATGAACCTTCACGATTGACTTGATGCTCTTAAATCCATATTTCCAGGGAACCACCATGCGCACTGGTGCTCCGTCCTGATTCGGCAACGTTTCACCGTACATTCCCACGCAGAGCAGCGCGAGCGGATTCATCGCTTCATCAAGCCGCAAACCTTCCACATACGGATAATCAAGTCCGGAATATTTGGCTTGGGGCATTTGCTGTGGATCAAAAAAACTTTGGAAGGCCACAAACTGCGCTTTTGGCGTCGGCTCAACCAGATTGGCGAGCGCGCTGAAGGAAAAACCGATCCACGGTACTACGATCGACCAGGCCTCAACGCAACGATGCCGATAAATGCGTTCCTCCAGGGGCGCAATCTTCACAATCTCGTCCATGCTGAATTTACGTGGCTTCTTTACCTCGCCTTCGACGGAAATACTCCACGGAGAAGTGCGGAAATTTTGTGAATTTTTCGCGGGATCGGACTTGTCTGTTCCGAACTCATAAAAATTATTGTAATGCGTCACGTCGTTGTAGGGGGTTTGCTTTTCCGTGGTACTGAGCGGGCTCTTTGTAATGCCGATGAACTTGGCTGTTGCCGATACTATGTCCAAAGGTTGCAAATCCCACAAACCCTGCCCGGCCAGCGCACCCACGCCGGCCATGCCCATAGTTCGCAAGAATTCGCGGCGCGTCCCGTAGTCGGACTTCGGAGTCACATCGGAATAGTTCAAGTCTGCTGACCGGCGAATGAGCACGGATCCTCCAATCACGAAGCGCGGGCAATCACCAGGTGCGGGTCATCGTACCGCTGGCCTTGATTCTGCCCGCGCGTCTATACCATATTACGGGAATTGGAGGTGATTGAATGAATCCCGTCTGAAAGCCACACTCGGGGACTTTGCCAGCAGGATTTGGTCTGAGTTTGCGTGGCGAGCAACCGTCATGCCGAGTCTTCTAAGCCTCGGGGGCTAGGGTGACGGGTTGATCCAGCTTAAATTTGAGGGTCGTTTCTGCGGGAATGATCACTTCCTTGCCCTTGGTGAGCACCTGCGCTCCTGCGCCGCCGGCGGCACCCACAGCAGCTCCGATCGCTGCGCCTTTCCCGTGTCCAACAATCGCACCAATGATGGTGCCCACTAACGCTCCACCCCCGACCATTTCCGCGGTGCGCTTGTTCGCTCCAAGGCCTTCGCGGCCTTTTTGTTGCACGTCCGAGGTGCTTACCAGATAACGCTTCCCGCCTACGGTGATGGAATGAAGATCCAGCGTGATTTCAGGGCTGCCGGTCGTGCCACCCGAGGAGACCGCTCGAATGATGAGTTCAGCAGGAGAACCCTTGGGAACAATCAACTCATTGGCGTTGTCCACCACGTCCTGCTGGATCTGTGCGGAAAAGCGTTGATTCGGGGACGCCGTTCTAGAATCGATGGTTTCATTGGTTAGCACAGTTAGTTGGGTTCCCGCGGGAAGCACTTCCGGCTGACGATCGTTGTAGGCAGCGCCATAATTGTTATTCCTGTTCGCGGCAACATAGTCGTTGTTTCTATTCGCAGGGGCATAGTCGCTCGAATTTTCATAGCTGCCGGTATCGCTGGGCTGGCGGCCGGAAGAATATCCTCGATTGATCCGCGCCGAGCGAAGCATGCGCTGGAACACATTTTCGTAGTTTTGGAATTCGCGCTCCGGCGCCGTAAAAACAAGGAATAGCAGACCTTGCGGGTGCTCCATGGTAATCAGCCAGTTAGTTTCGCGCCCTCCCAGCGGTGAGCTGTTTGAAAGGTAAGTAGAAAGGGCGTTTTCGCCGTCAACCGTAATGTACTCGTGAGACCGCACAACGCGCATATTGCGGTTGGACTGTCGCAACTCGGACACGAGTTGATCGGTCCATTGTTCTAAATTTCGGTTGTTGCCGCGCGATGAAGGATTTCCATAGTCTTGCGGCTGCAGCTGCTGCCCGTAACTATCCACATGCGGCTGGTAAGCGTTAATGATCACACCGTACGCTAGGGCCTGATTGCCGTTGCCGTCGTCCACCAGCCCACCGCGCGGCGCGATGGATGCGGCGTCGCCTTGCGCATAAGCCTGCCAATTATCCGGATAGTCGATACGCAGCAGCGAATTATTCAGCGTGGTAAAGCGGTTCGAGGGCCAGTCCGGCTGCCCGTTGCGACTCCCACCGTTATTGCCGCGAGTGTTGCCTGGATTGCCCTGACGCTGTCCCTGCCGTGGTGGAGGCACAGGCATGGAATGCACGTAGCGCTTGATGTCGTCAAATTCCCTGGTATTGGTTTTAGCCCCCGACGGCGGGCCTCCAAGTTTGTCCACTTCTTCCATGACGCGCTCGACGCGGCGGTCGGGGCTTGGGTGGTCGCTAAAAAATTCGGCGTGATGCCCGCCCTTATCCATCGCCTGGATCTTTTCGAGAAATTGTGCCATGGCGCGCGGATCGTAGCCCGAATCGTACAGAATTTGCGTACCCATGATGTCGGCTTGGCTCTCATCGGTGCGCGAATATTTCAACAGGATGGAATTCAGCGTGAACCCGGCGCCCAGTTGCGTCAGAATTCCCGCCGCGGAATTGCCCAGCACGCCACCCAACACGGCGAGCGGCATTTGTGCAGCGTAGGTCTTGCTAGCTTGGTTTGTGCCATGGCGCAAAGCCACGTGAGAGGTTTCGTGCGCCATCACGCCTGCCAATTGCGCTTCGGTATCCGCGGCTTCAATCGTGCCCCGATTGATATAAATGTATCCGCCGGGTAATGCGAAGGCATTGATGGCGGGATCGTTCACTGCTTTATAGGTGTAGTGAAACTTATAGCCAGGCGCGTGAGCAGTGAGGCGCTGGCCGATATTGTTTAGGTAGTTGTCTACCCGCGAGTCGTTCATCATGTTCAATTGCCGCTCGGCATCTTTGGACACCTGCTGTCCTACTTGCACGTCCTGATCCGGCGAAAAGAGATTCCAACCCGGCCTTAAAGGCGTACGGTCCGCTCTGGCGACCGGAGCCACAACGAGCGCGACCACCGCCAGCAGTGCAACTGCTTGGCGCCGCATTGAAACGTAATAGAAATGTGCATCAGTACGAGCTCTAGCTAAGTTCTGCTTCATCGCGACCTCTCTCACTCGATTGGGCGGGATAGCGGGGCATCGTGCCACCACCGTTCTTAGATGCTGTGGGGGTGTTGGGATGTGTCCGCCGTAATTGTCATCCAAGCATCCCGGAGGCCACAATCCAGCAAACGCTGTACCTCACTTGATCCACATCCGAAGCGAGAGTTTTAAAGGGAACAGCTCGACTAGGTGCCATCGCCAGTTATCATCCTCAAATGGCTCTGCTTCATTCCTCATTTGGAACGAATGGTGTTGCGAAGCGGAACGCTTTTCCGGTGTTGACGCCGGTTCGAACCTAGACCTAAGTTAATTCCGACTTCTGAGAACAAAAATCCTAACTTGTCTTTGCGTGGATTCCTTCTCGCGTGAGTGATGATGAAAATTGAGAATTCAGTCTAGTTTTCACGTAAGTTATTTAGTTCCAGTCAATTAGTAAACATGTGCATTATCGAACAGCAAAATATCACTGAGCCTTCTAGCATTCGAGTCGGTGTGACAGCGAGAGTTTTTGTCGACAATTGTCTACCGCTTCATTCTAGCCGCCTGGTGAGGCGTCCATGGAGCCGCAGGTAACGCCCTTCAACGATTAAAGAGGAGATGCTGATGCACAAGGTAACGGTAAGAAAGATCTGGATACTGGCGTTCCTGATGGCAGGGTTTGTTGCCGGATGCGGCGACGCGGACAAAAATCCTGGGGCCGGGAACCCCGGCGCTCCCCTGACCCCGCCGACGGTCATCTCCATAACTCCGACCGACGGCTCTACTGTTTGCCCCAACACAGCCGTTATCACCGCAACATTCAGTAAGCCGATGAACCCTGCAACGATTATCTCTCCAGCAACTTCGTTTACTTTGACCTTAAATGGGGCGAGCGTGCCTGGGACAGTTACCTACGTTGCATCGACCAATATTGCCACCTTTACACCCTCGAGTCCTCTTGCAGCAAGCACCACTTATACCGCCACGATTACCGGCGGAGCGCAAGACCAGTACGGCAATGCGCTGACGCCCATTAAGGTGTGGACGTTCACCACCTCCGCTGTGTGTCTACCGCCAGCACCACCGTCTTCAGGGTTGGGAGCGGCCTGCACTTTTGGAATTCTGGCCGGCTCCACGGTCACAAATACGGGCCCCAGCATAGTTAGGGGCGATCTGGGACTGAGTCCAGGAAGTGCGGTGACTGGATTTCTTAACACCAACACTTACGTGGGGACCGGCACCCACACAGCCGGGCCGGGACTCGTGGCCGGGACGATACACTTGACGGATCCTCCGCCGGCGTCGAGCACCTCCGCCGCCGCCGGCCAAGCCGCCTTGCTTGTTGCTTATAACGACTTGGCGGGACGAACTGCGCCTGCTCCGGCGACTCTGGCCGGAGATTTAGGTGGGCTAACCCTGGCACCGGGGCTTTATAAGTCCACGTCCACGTTGGGAATAACCGGGACTCTCACCCTCGACGGCGGCGGCAACGCGAATGCTGTCTGGATCTTCCAGATAGCTTCGGCACTCACCACCTTAAGCAATAGCTCGGTTGTGCTTGCTGGCCAGGCTCAGGCTCGCAACATCTTCTGGCAGGTGGGCAGTTCTGCGACTCTAGGAACCAACTCTACCTTCAACGGAAGCATCCTGGCGCTCACATCCGTCACGGTTACCACCGGCGCGACGCTAAATGGCAGAGCGCTGGCGCGAAACGGCGCAGTCACACTGGACACCAACATGGTTAACGTACCTTCCTGTCCATAAGGCATTCGGTAGTGAGACCAGCTTGAGGCTGGTCCACTACCGGTCAGGCTGAAAAGCATGATTTCACGTTATTGAAGTTCGGAGGATTATTCGCATGTCATCTCAATCAAAGAGCCATCCTGCCCGGGTCTTAGCAATGCTGCCGGCAATGATTGCTGTCCTATGTACGTTTGCCACCTTCGCCGCAGCTCAGGACCAGCCTGCTCCGAGGTGGGAGCTTTACGGCGGATACTCCTTCTTTCATCCCGGAGCGGATGTACACGGCCAGCTTCCGGGAGCATTGCTCCCGTTGAGCAGCCGCCTAGAAGCGAATCCACGCGGCGCTGGCGCCAGCCTTACTTATAATTTCAATCGCTGGTTTGGATTAACTCTTGATACCAGCACCCATTGGGGTAGCGGTGAAGCTACGCTCCCCAATAGAATTGACGACGCCGCTTTCTCCAACCTCTCCTTGGGACCAAAGGTTACGTTCCGCAGCAAACATTTTTCCCCGTTTCTTGAGGCATTGGTGGGCGACCATCGGCTTATGCCTGATGCATTTCACGATATAGACAAATTAGGGTTCATGTTCGGCGGTGGTCTTGATGTCAACCTGTCTAGGCACGTTGCTCTACGCCTGATCAGAGCTGACTATGTAATGTCGAGTTACCGCTATGGTCCTCCGGCTGTGCCGACCACTGACATCCGAGGCGTACGACTACAGGCTGGCCTCAATTTTATGTTCGGTGGCGGAACACCTCCAGTGCCACCCAGCGCGGCTTGCTCGGTACAGCCGACCGAGGTCTTTGCCGGCGAGCCTGTGACCGCGACTGCCAGTGGATCCAATTTCAACCCCAAGCGTACCGTCAAATACACCTGGAGCGGCATCGGAGTGAAAGTTGCCGGGACTGACGCTTCGGCACAGATTGACACCACCAGTTTACAGCCCGGCTCATACGGTGTGACTGCCAGCTTGAGCGATGGCAGTAAGAACCGTGTTGCCTCCTGCAGTGCCAAATTCACCGTCAAAGCGGCCCGTCCGCCCGTGATTTCCTGCTCGCCAGATCCTACGAGCGTGCGGACCGGTGGGACCTCAACGATCAGCTCGAACGCGAGCAGCCCAGATGGCCGCCGGCTGACCTACAGCTACTCCGCAAGCGCCGGAAACATTACCGGGAACACGTCCACCGCTACCTTGGATACCACTGGCGCACAGCCGGGGACAATTACCGTGACCTGTAATGTAAGCGATGACCGCAATCCGCCGCTTACGGCTTCGTCCACCACCACCATGAACGTGGAAGCTCCGCCTCCTCCTGCTCCTTCTCCTGAAATCAAGCAGTTGGAAGCCAAACTTGCCCTCCATAGTATTTACTTTCAAACCGCGCGGCCCACAGTAGCCAATCCCACCGGCGGTTTGGTGGAGAGTCAGCAGAAAGTTTTGCTAACGCTCGCCAACGATTTCAATCGTTATCTCACATTCATGCCGCAGGCCCATTTGATCCTTGAGGGTCACGCAGATAGTCGCGGGTCGATTGAATATAATAAGGACCTGACGGAACGGCGCGTAGACCGCACCAAGAGCTTCCTGGTCGAACACGGAGTTCCTTCGGCGAACATCGAGACTCGAGCATTGGGTAAGCAGGAAAACCTGAACTCCGAGCAAGTGAAACAACTAATTGAGCAGAATCCTGAGTTGAGTAATGAGGAGCGACAAAGACTGGAGAGAAACCTTCAGGTGATTGTTTTGGCCAATAACCGGCGTGTGGACATTTCCCTCAATACCACGGGGCAACAGTCAGTGCGTCAATACCCGTTTAACGCGAAAGACTCCCTAACGTTGCTGAGTACAAAAGGCGGCGAAAGTGAAAAACGGAGGATACCGCCAGCTAAAAAGAAGACCCCTAAGCCGTAAACGGCAGTTAAATGTGCCTGCTCAATGATTGCGCAGACGCATTGGGCCCACCAAAACGTAATATTGTAGGCGAGCGGATTTTCTTCCTCCGCTCATAGCAGTGCTCATCACTCACGACGGGGGAAAAACGGCGAGCATCCGATCGACAAAATCGCACCGCTCGCACCCCTGACCGATGACCTCGAAATACGGGCGGCGGCCCCACAGCGCGCTCCATTTGGAATAGCTACTATAGTAGGTCCCGACGATCTGCTCGCATCGCCCTAGCACTAGCATCTCGGCCAACGCAATCGTCACCTCAGTTGGCCGCTGTCCTGACATGTATTGTTTTGCCAGGACGGTGAGGGCCGGAAAGGTTTCAAGGAGCCTCCTCTCCAACGCCGGATCATCCGTGGCGAGGAATACGGGACGGTTCACGATGCCCGCACGGATAACGTCGAGAAATCCGTCAAGGGAAGAGATCCGATGATTATCAAAGTTGGGCGGTCCAGCCGTAAACTTGGCATACATGGCCAGATTGTCCGTGTTCCGGATGTGGACGCCCAGGGCGTGGTACAAGTCGTGCCTGGAAGCAAATTCGTTTACGATTCGCTGCACCTGGGGACGCGGGATCAGCGCCCGCAGACACCTATGGACTTCCTCGAGGTATGCCGGCCATTCGAAAGCCTGGCCGGAGCACCTCCAGATTTCGTCAAACCAAGCCGCCTCGTGAACGATGGAGACGTCCGGGCCGCAGCGCTCCAAATCGTGCGGTTTCAGAAAGTTCATCTGCGTTTGGAATAAGTCCTCAAACCGGCACGGGCAGGCCGGATCCGACCTCCAACAGAGATAAAACGGGACCTTGCGAAGGGTGGCCAACGCCTGATACCCAACCAAAGCACGCAATCGGTTCGCCAATCCGCAGCCTTGCACATGAAAAACGATCGCCAGTCGCGGTATCCGCGGCGCAGTAAGCCATCTTAATCGTTTCCGGATTTCCGTTTTGGCTCTCCCTCCCGCGAATAAGCCCAGCCGCCATCTCTTGATCCGGCGATTCCCCGGACGAAAAAGGATAAAGGAATTTAATACTATTTCGCTGGCCGATTTTTGGCCTCTCGAAGGATACGAAAAGCGGTCCGCCACCCAGTTCACAATCAGCCTCGAATTTCGGTGGATTATGCCTTAGTTAGTTCCCCACTAGGCTAAGAAGCTGGCCTGTACTTCCTTAGCTCAACAATCGGCTTAGCAATTGTTCCAGCAGATCTCGGTCTTGAGGATTCATCTTGGTGAATTCCACTCCCATCCCCTCGCCAGGTGAAACGCTTCGCACAATCGCCTCAGCCTGAACGATGCCTCCGGGTACTTGAAAGATCAATGTCAGGCTCGTATCTACCGGCCTTACACGGGACCCGGAGAGGAACACTCCTCCCATGCCTAGCGTCTTGACGCGGGAAGCCTGTTGGTCGCCACCGCCGTACCAGGCCACAGACATGCCGTTCGGCAGTGAGATACGCTGGTGGCGACGCGTGCCACAATGGGTTTCAGTGGTCATAAGACAGGGTAAAGTTACTAGTTCGATTCGTAGGAACCAATAGAACAAAAGTTCCTTTCTGCCGGTACTTTAGATTGCCAGTCAGTTCTCCAGCATTCCCGTTCTACGGAACGCTTGGAACGCTCGGAAGGGATAGAAGTCATATCGTGCTTAGCTACGCCGATGCAGTGGATATGCGACCGAAGGACGTAAAGCCCCCTCGCAAAACGGTTGGCTAATCGGGTGCGGTCTCGGAGTCCGAGACTCCCCGTGTTATTTGGGAGTCGAGACGTGGAAGATCAGGGAACGACCGATCTCAGAGCGTGCCGCATCGACATCCTGAAGACTCACGAAGAGATGTGTCAAGGCGTCTTGTTCTTCCTGGGAACGGCGGTCACGGTCAGCGACAAATGCTGCACGCACCTTGTCGAATGATGCGAGGTCTTTCACGTCGTACCAAGTGAAGTGAGTAAAGTCGCCATCGGTGCGTATTTCTTCCACGGCCAGGCCGTAAGCCAGAATGACGCCGTCAGCCAAGAGCTTGTCGAAGATGGGTTTGTTGTACTTCTCCCAAGCCTTGCGGAAATCGGCACCCTTACCGGGCTTCACTTTGACGAAATTATAGCGAGAGTAGGGCAGAACTCCGGCGGGAGCCGATGAAGACAAGCCGATAACTAGGTCACGCGTGAGAAAGTCATGGACTTTGCTCATGTCTGCAACTTCGCCGAGCCGAGCCGTGACCGACGTGGTCGGCTTTTGCCCCTTCTTGGCTACACCAGACTTACTGGCTTCGTCGCTGAGTTTGGCGATCTGAGCACGCATGGCGGAATCAACCTTCTCAACACCGGCATAGTCGGCGACTGCGTACCAGATAAAGTGAGTTGAATTGCCTGGAACACGCAGCAAAGAGACCTGCACACCCCAAGCCAAGACAACGCCATCAGCCATGAGCTTGTCGCGAACGGGCTGGCCAACGGTCTTGACGAGGTCCAGGAACTCATCTTCTTTGCCGGGGTTAATCGTGTATCCGTACCAGAAAGTGAGCGGTTGCATCTGGGGTTGCGATTGCTGTGCGGCACTGGAAATACAAGACAACAGAATTACGAAAAGGCACAAAATTAGGCGCGTCTTCATTGTTCAATCTCTCCGTGAAATTTTTCTCGCCTGCACCTGGGCAAATAGCAGACTACTTGTGAGGAAAGCTCAGACGCTGCGAGCAGGCGCTCAACGTCGTCGCTTCGAAGGGACCTTATGGAGAATGGGCTACCTTGTAGCATCGGGAATTGACTACGTCAAGGAATTCGCTCCAACGGGCTCAGTTTTCTGCCGCTCACGCTCGCGAAGCCGAAATTATTCGTGGCGGACGGCGGCGCTGTGCCGGGGAACCGTTGCCTGAATCCACGCTTCTGCCGCGACGAGGTGGAGAACAAATCCAATTCAAAAAAGAAGTGCCGCAAAATTCGTAAGGAGTCAATCCGGCCATGCGGCTCGTAGTGATCCAGCTACCCCTTGCACCAATTTGCAGCAGTCGTCACCCGAAGTGTCACAAATTGGCCGCTAACTCACGGAGTACGTTAGAATTAAAAACGGAGGAGTGGGTGAGCGGTTGAAACCGGCGGTCTTGAAAT
>DATNMX010000043.1:0-32810 GCA_035602135.1 Candidatus Dormiibacterota bacterium | reverse complement strand
CGCGCCCCTGATAAGGGCGAGGTCGGTGGTTCAAGTCCACCCAGGCCCACCAATAAATACGCGGCTATTCTCACTTTTTCCCTTCCTGAGGCCTGCTCCGAAAAAGCGATTTGCCAAAGATTTGCCAAAAGTTCCAGTCGCTTGACACTGCCTTCCATCCGGGTTGGTGAGTGCGGCTTTCGTAGCTTCTGGACAATTCGGGCCACCGGTACAGTGGTCAACGATCCAGGCGGGCCACCGATCTTGAGAGGAAAGTGCGCCGTCGGTGTCTAAATCCTTATGAAGCACGATTGGATTCGCTTTCGATTGGTGCTCCCCCTTGTCTTCGGCTTTCTCGCGGCTGATGACGCGGGACTATGAAAACAATCGCATGGTTGGATTGATGGGGATGGGCTGGGATATGGGCCCGCCGTTCTGGCCCTATCAAGCGATCTACCTTCTCTTGTTCACGATCAACGCTCCCGCATTTGTTCTGTCTATGCCAATCCTCAAGCTGCTAAACCTTCAAACGCTTTCCCTGCAATACGGCATCTGGTTTCCGGCGATCGTGGGTTGGTGGTGGTGGATAGGCACTTGAATGGATTTCGGCATTCTCGGTCGGAGGAGGTTTCGATATGCAAAGCTGATTGCCGGCGTTCTTTCCACAGTGAGTCTTGTACTTCTGTATGTCGCTGCTCGCGCCAGCATCCGTGAACTTCACTGGTGGATGGAATATGGTCGTAACTCTTCGCCGTTCCGTATTAATAGGAGGTGGAAAGCGAGCTGCTGCTCTACAATCGGGAAGCTCCATTTCTTCTACAATCCCGCGGCGTCCAGAAGTTACAGTTCGCGATCATTGAGCCACGTGGCAAGCTTTAGATCGTCCGGATGATCTTTGTAAGTTAGGCGCAACGCAGGTAAACCCCACGCGTCTTTAATATCGGGGTCTAGATCAAAACTGTTATTCTCCACGGGCAGCGACGTGCCGTGAGAAAATACTTCCATCGTACGAGTGAAATTTTGATGCAGCGCTGGTTTATAATCCTTTCCCCATTGCGGCGTACCCGGTGTGCAGCCTCACGTGCATGATGAGCAGCAGCCAGCGCATCTGGCCAATTCACCGAGATCCAAGCAGCGCTCGCACTCGTCCCCGCGTTTACAAGAAATTGGCGGCGGCTTAACTCGTTCATCAGGAATCCATCGCTGATCCTATTGCAGGCCTAGAACTCTAGGACCCCTCGACCCCAGCGTCAAGAATAAACCCTAAGTTCATCCACCGAATTTTTGATGGGGTGACCTGCTTAGCGCGGCATACATATCTCTCGCAACGCTACCTCGCGGCTGCACCGCTCATTTACACTTCGCGAAACCCTGGCTCATTTGAGACACTAGCTGAGGCAAAATGGCTACCCTCACTGGCACGATCGGTAACGGAAGCAAGTGGTTGCTTGACCGCATCGTCGGCGCCCTAGCTGCGACCGGTGTCAATCCCAATTTCCTCACCTTCCTTGGACTCGTGGTAAATTTTGGCGCTGCGGTCAGTTTTGCCGTGGGCGGCTTTCGTACCGGTGCGCTAATCATTTTCTTCGCGGGCTTTCTCGATATGCTCGATGGACAGGTCGCGCGTCGGCAGAACCGCGTCACGGCATTCGGCGCCTTTTATGATTCGACGCTCGATCGTTACGCAGACATGGCCTTGTACATGGGGCTGCTTGTTTATTATTCCGTCAGCGGACGTACGCCGTACGTCGTGCTTGCGGCGGTCGCCACCGCGGGTTCAGTGATGGTAAGTTACGCTCGAGCGCGCGCTGAATCTCTGATTCCTCTTTGCAAAGTAGGCTTCATGGAACGTCCCGAGCGTCTGGTTCTGCTCATCATCGGCGGTTTAGTCAATCGCATGGGACCTGTTCTCTGGGTAATCGCCGTTGTCTCCACCATCACTGTGATTCACCGCATCGTCTTTACTTGGCAGGAGACTCGCGCAGGTCGAATACTTCCCGGCATTAAACTCAATATGTAATTGACTTTCGCTTTGTAACGCCGCCATCATTCGCTCAATCTATCTCACCCAAAAAACTATCCGTGATCCTTAGCGCCATCGGCCAGCAATGCAGCTTCCACCGGCGTGGAAATGATTTCGTGGACCCGATCGCGCAGTGCGGGTACGTCCTCTTTTTTTAGCCCCTCGGTGTAAATCGTATCGTGGAGAATAACAGTAACCGTAGCTGGCCACAGCATCCAGTGGCCGGTCCTGTGATGTTGGTACGAGCCGATCAAGCTGACGGGCACGATCGCAATGCCGAGCTGCTGCGCCACACGAAATCCTCCATCTTGAAATTCGCCTACATGCCCGTCTCTGGTACGCTTGCCTTCAGGAAAAATAATCAAACTGGTTCCACCATCGATTGCATCCTGCGTCAACCGCCACATGCGCTTCAAGTCTGAAGGGCGGCGCACATCCGGCACGGGAACGTTGCCGAATCGTTTCATCAGCCATCCGTAAGCTGGGATTCTGAAGTGAGACTCCAGCTCCCATCCGCGCACATATTGGGGAATTGCGCTGTACAGCATGAACGGATCGAATACGTTGACGTGATTCGTCACGAAGAAACAGGTGCGCTGCGGATCAAAGCCCGCCGAACGGCGGGTCTCCAGCCGCGCGCCTGACAAAAACGCGATGCGCCGGCAAAAAGTCCGCTGCAGCCAATCGTGTTTACGCGGATCGAGAAAAATTCCCAGAAATACCAGGAGCGGGGCCACCATGAAGAAGTGCAAACCGCTCAAGATCCAAAGAATTACGCTGCGCAGCGCCAGAACGGCGCGCTTCATATATACACGTCCATAGCCCCGGGAACAATATCGATTGAGCGGCACTGCAGTGTTGCCACTTCCCCGTCGATCATCACGTCCATAGGAACCGCCTCTTTGAATTCCACGCTGCGCACCGCACGCCGCGAGGCCAGAGGATGCTCAAGGTGTGTTCCGTCATACAGTTTCGGTAACATACGCAGCAGTCCAAACCGCCCGATAGGTCCCCATCTCACGAATTCGATAAGCCCATCCGCAGGGTCAGCGAGCGGAGCGATGAGCATTGTCCCGCCAGTGTATTTGCTGTTGTTAAAAGAAAGGAACAAAGAGCGACGCTCTTCCCAGACTTTGTCATCGTCGCAGCGCAAAGTATAGGTACGTCGCCGCAACTGCAACAGCCGCACAAAGACGCCCAGCAAATACCCTGCATGACCAAACGCTTTGAAGTGCCGATTGGTTAGCGCAGCGACGTCTGCCGTAAATCCCACACTCAGCAGATTGAACGAATAAATTTCTCCAGCACTATGTCGTAGCCGGATCAAATCTATCGGGTGTGTGCGCGCTTCGAGAAGCGCCTGCAGAGAAGCCTCCGCTCCGTCCTGCGTAAAGTCGCGAAGAAAAGAATTGCCCGTGCCCAGTGGCAGAAATCCCAGAGCTACGCGTCTCACCGACTGGCGTCCAGCAAAAACGCCATTGATAATTTCATGAGCGGTTCCGTCTCCACCGACCGCGAGAAACCTCCGATAACCTTGGTCGTACGCTTCCTGCGCAAGCTGCGTGGTATGGCCTGGGCCGGTCGAAGCGATCACGCTGACTCGCAGACCCTTGTCGCGCAGGCGCCTCAGAGCAGGCCCGGCGAGCTTCGCCGAACGGCCGCCGCCGGCGGCTGGATTGACAATTGCAAAGAAGTGTTCCATTCCGGGCGTCTGGTCTCTCCTTACGCTTGTGCTGGCCAGCTCACAATTTTTACAATGGTCGGATGGTGTCGGCGCGTTCGAGTTGCCCTATTCGTTCTGCTAATAAATTCCTTTTTATCTTTAGCGAAGCCGTGCGCGGAAAATCCTCATCCCAAAGAACCACACCCTGCATGCGCTTGTAGTTTAGCAGCCGATTGTTACGCGCCGTGATCTCCTTAAGAAGTTCATCCGTATAGCTCTGGCCTTGCTCGAGATGAATAGCCAGAACAAGCTGTTCGTTTACCATCGTCCGTTTCGGCCAGATGTAATTGGCCGCAAAAACACAGAATTCCTTCACCGAGAGGCCCTCAAACATACTTTCGATATCTTCCGGATAAATATTCTTCCCTTCCTCGGTAACGATTACATTTTTCTTGCGCCCAAAAAGCTGTAAATGACCGGTGGCATCGAATCGCCCAAGATCACCCGTCAAAAGCCACCCATCAACAATCGTCTCCGCCGTCAATTCAGGATCGTTAAGGTAGCCGGACATGACCGTCTTGCTACGAACACAAATCTCGCCGATGCCCTCGGTGTCGGGCTGAGCTACACGTACCTCCATTCCCGGAAGCGGCTTGCCAACAGTATCCGCTCGAAACGGTTTCAAGTCGTTGACGGTAATCGCCGTCCCCGCTTCTGTGAGGCCGTAACCATTCGCCACGGGGATTCCAAGGTTATAAAAGAATTGCAATGTTTCCGGCTCCGTAAACGCACCGCCGACTATGATCGCGCGGAGTTCCCCTCCGAACGCACTGTGAACTTGTTTCAGTAACCTGCGGCTCACACTTAGTCGTGGCCGGCTTTTAGTCAGGGCTTTATTTATGGCCACCAACGCGTAAAATATTCTCCGTTTTTCGTTAGGAAGCGCATCAAAACGCGCCTGCAGGTCCTTACGCAAGTTTTTCAATATCAGCGGCACAACACTCACGTAGCTGATTTTGTATTTTGCAAATGCTTCCCGCACATACTCTGGACGCAACGTGCGCAGATGCACCACCGTCGCTCCACAGACGAACGGCCCAAAGAAACCCACCATGAAATCAATCGCGTGGTTCGTTGGCAGAATACTTAAATACCGCATGCCTGGAGCAAATGGATACAGCGACGTCAGCGCCACGCACTGTTCCAAATAGTTTTCGTGCGTCATCACGCAGCCTTTGGGACGTCCACCCGTGCCGGAGGAATAAACAATCGTCGCCGGATCTCGGCGTTCGCGGTCAACGAAAATAGCTTCGCCAGCGCCGCGAAACTCTTCCCAACGAGCCGCCCCAGCCAAATCAGCGTTCGCCGGCGCCTCGGTGACCAGAACCGTGCGCACATTCGTCGCGGCACCTCGACCCAAAGCTCCACTCAACTGCCGCCATATCGGATATTCGATGATCAGCGCACTCGTGCCCGAGTGTTTCAATAGCAGCCAATGCTCATCCGGTGTCAGTTTGTAATCTAACGGAACGAGAACGCCGCCACTGTGAAATATTGCATGCGCGGAAATCAGCCATTTGGACTGATTCGTCATGATAATGGCCGCACGATCCCCCGCCGCAAATCCCTTTTCCTGTAACGCTTTTGCTAGTGAATTAGCTCGCGCTTTAAACTTGCCATAGGTAAGCCGGTGATTCTCGCGCTCACGGTCGGCCTCGATCAGGCAAATTTCGCCGGCATACTGCTCTAGCGCATCCTTCAGCGCCGCGCCAATGGATGGATATTTTGAAAGGTCCAGCATTACAGGCGGGATTGAATCCGTTCAGCAAGTGCGCGGAAATTACTTACACCTTGCACTTCGTAATCTGGCAGCTCGATTCCGAAGTGGTTTTCCAGTCGCGAAAGCATCTCGAGCGACTGCAGGCTGTCGATTCCTAGTTTCTTGAAAAAATCATCGTCGGGCGCAAGCGACCCCGCCGGCACTTGGAAGTGTTTGGACGCTAGCTCGAGGACTTCCTGAGTAGTTTGTTCCAGCGTGCGCATAGAAACCCAAATTTATCACTTCTGGTACGAAGAAAGGAAACGACCCACTCCAAGCACGAAAATTCCCTGCAGCATACAGCCTAAGGCAGGTACGGCATCGCGTCGGTGGATTCGACGAACTTTTTCAAGGACGCCATCACCGCGGGACGCCCAAAGAGTTCGCAGAAAAGATCGATTTCGCGTCGCAGCTCCTCATGCGGGATAGGCTTAATAAACTTCTTGGCGGCCGCACGCGCGGCCGCATCGAACTTCGTGATTTGCGCAGCCGTGGAACGCGCGACATTAAGTGCTTCGCCTTGCGCCGCGACTTGCGCGACGAGACCCACCGCCTGTGCGCGCGTAGCGTTAACGCTACGTCCCGTCAGAAGCAGATCACGCACGAACGCATTGCCCAAATCGCGCTTTAGCCGCGGGATACCCCCAAAACCTGGAATAAGCCCCAGCCGCAGTTCCGGAAACGCGAAACGCGCCATTTTATCGGCAACGATAATATCGCACGCCAGGGCCAGCTCAAGTCCGCCGCCGAAACACACGCCGTGGACTGCGGCAATCGTCACGTAGGGCGCCGCATCAATCGCGTTAAGTACCGCGTGAATACGCTCTAGAAATCCGCGCACGCCAAAAAGCCGCTCTTTTTCGCCGGCCGAAATCGCGCTGTGATACAGCTCGCGAAGATCAGCGCCGGCGGAAAAACCGGGTTTCCGCCCACTTGAAATAATGCACGCCGAGGTCTCGGAATTAAGCGCAGCGGAGGCGCTCACAAATTGTTCTAGTTCCGCCAACATTACGGTGCCGATCTCATTGGCCGGCTCGCGGTCGAGAATCAGCTCAATTACTCCCTTGCGCCATTCCCAACGTAGAGTTCGCCCGGTGAATGATTTCATCACTACCTGCTGCCTACCATTTCGCTTTTGCCGTCGTACATGGCGTTAATCTCCGTTGCGAAGCGTGCGTTAATCGCATCGCGGCGAACTTTGCCGTTGACGGTGAGGAGTCCGTTTTCGGTGCTGAAACTCTCGCTCATGATCAGAAAATTGCGAATCTGCCGGTAATGCGGCAGTTCCGCGTTGAGATTGTCGAGGATCGGTTGCACCGTTGCCCGTTCTACTGCGCCGCTAATCACTGCGCAGAGATAACCCCGGCCATTACCGACGAGCACCGCCTGTGCCCCCGGTATTCGCTGCGCGATTTTCTCTTCCATCGGCTCGGGCGCGATGTTGTGGCCTGAATTTAGGATGATGAGGTTTTTCAGTCGGCCGCTGATGCGCCAATTTCCCCGAGCATTCACTTCTCCCTGATCTCCCGTGTGATACCACCCATTCTGCAGAACCCTCGCGGTTTCTTCCGGTCGATTCCAGTAACCTGGGAAAATATGTGGTCCTCGAACCAGGATTTCTGCATTCTCGCCGAGCTTCATCTCGATGCCGGTAATTGCTGGCCCCACATAACCCGGCTCTATCGCTGCTCGCGGATCGTCCATGGTGCAGATGGCTGTGGTTTCGGTAAGCCCATACACCTGCAACACTGGAATGCCCAGCATCATGAAAAACTCTTGCGTCTCCGGAGCCAGCGGCGCGGAACCACAAATGAGCGCGCGAAGATGCGTCCCAAATCGCTTTCTGATTTTGCTGAAGATGACCCGCTCGCCAAGCGCCAGCCACATCTCGTCGAGTGTCCGCCCGCGGCCGGCACGTTGGCGTCGCCACCCGTCGCAGGCCTTCGCGTAAAGTGTGCGAACAAACGCAGACCGGCCTGAGACAGCTTCCTCTACGCCGCGCTTAACTCGTTCGAGTAATGTAGGCACATTCAAGAAATAATTTGGCGAAGCCAGCTGAATCTCGTCCGCCAGGCAAGTTAAATCTGTGGAGAGAGTTAGCACGCTATCGCGCGAAAGGCAGGTAAGCAGAACTATCCGGGAGCCGGCGAAATTGAACGGGAGATAGTGGAACACCCGATCTGGCTCCTTGCATGAACCCATAAGCTGATCGAGCCGTTCCCTCGTACACCCCAGCATGTGAGTGATATTCGCAACGTTAAGACAAACGCCCTTGGACTCCCCGGAGGTACCCGACGTGTAAATGATGGTCACGCGTTCAGCGTCTCCGCGTGGCTTGGGTTTATCCAGCGTCGGTTCCTGGCTTTCCGCCTGCTTAAACAGCTCGTCCAAGCGGATGCATGGAGGCGCTGGTGGCCAAGTCTGCCCCATGGCATCGCCCATCTCATCATCGTTCGCCAACAGCAACCGCGGCTGACAATCCTTCATCATGCCGGCGAGATCCGCTGGCGCCTGGCGCGAATAGAGCGGAACAACAATCACGCCTTCGGCCATCAGCGCCAAGTCCACCACCGTCCAGCGGATGGAATTCGGAGCCAGAAGCGCGCAGCGATCGCCTGGTTGCAGTCCATAACCCCGCAGAGCACTTCGTACCCCTTGGACTTGATCCAGCAATTCTCTTCCTGTTACGCTCACGAATTCGTTCCCACGAATTTCTCGGAGCACGACGCGGCCGTCTGCGTGCCGAAGCTGGTTGAAAATTGCGTCGAGAAAATTCGGCATGAGTGATCAGTTTTTCGCGGCAAAGGCAGCAAAAGTGATATCGTACCGCTCCGCAAGCTGACGCAAGTTGTCGCTAAGTGGGGGGAGATAGTCTTCCCAGGACAGAACTCCAGAGCGCAGCGGAAATTCAGGATATTGGCGGCGCACCGCGTCCTCCAGCAACACACCCATACGCGCCATTACCTTAAGGTTGCGGACGGCCGTGCGCCCGATGCCTTCACGCACGGAATCCGCTTCCCGAACAAGTGTCTCCATAATCTGCAGCAACTTCGCTCCCAGATCAGGGTCTTCCACGGTCGCGAGAAGATGTTCGTGGCCGCGCTCGCGCATTAGGTTGGCGATGCGCTCGTCCATGGTCACGCCCGCCGAAGCCACCATCGCGGGCATGGTGCTCACAATTCCGTGGTAACGGGAAGAAACCATCAAGGAACTTTGACGGAGGATGCTCACGAGCTGGAATATGTCGTAGTCCTGTGAAGTAAAGACGGGCACCGAGGCGCCACCAAGGTGTGCCGCAAATTCAGTGCAGGCGCGCGCGTCCAGCCTTTCCATGGCGACAAGAATCGGGAATACTTTGTGGCGCTGGAGAAATGCCGCCGTAGCATCGGCAAAGGCAGAAAGATAGCGCGAGTTTTCTGCATCGACAGACGAGCCGGATTTATGAAAATAAACGGTCCGATACTGACTATCCTTGTAAGCGCCGGCAGTTGCCAGCGCGAGGTATTTCGCCAGAGAGGCCTTGACCGGCCACACGAACGGAAGAATCGGACAAAGCGCGAGAATGGGTGTTTTTTCGTCCCAGCCGGAGTCGCGCAGCACTTTCCGGCCATATTCGGGCGGATGCGGCTCGAACGTCCAGGCAGTATCAGTGCCGAGTTCGGCGGGGATAGTCAGCTTACTCAGCAAAGTCTGGGACTCCGCGCTGCGGGAAATGATCAGCGAATCGTTAACGTAGCGCGCACACATGCGTTCGATTAACCGGTCCATGTATCCGGCTTCCCCTCCATATCCAATGGAGAGCTTGTTTTCTGCCGAGGCGATTCCGAGCGAGCCAATCATCATGGTAGTAAGGGCGTTGGCGAATTTGCTTTTGAACATCGAGCCTTCGCAAGCGATCACACCGTGATTTGCGCGGACTTCGCGGAAGAGGAAAGGTGGAAACACATCGGGCAGATGGACTTGGCGCGTGCCCTCAAAATATCCGCAGGTGAGATCGACATTCTGCGTCATCACGCTGAAATCCACGTGCTCCGCGCCAAGGACATGCCGAATCTGCCGGAGCGTTTCTTGCACGCGTAGGTCGGATCCAGTATTCCGGTTACCGTTGTAACCAGCGAAGAGCAGCTTTAGCTTTTCACCCGGCGTCCAACGCTGCCCGCGGCCTAACATCCAGCTGAAGCGCGTTATTTCAATCAGCGCGCTTACCCACGCAACCAGGAGAAAGTCCGTCATGCCCGCGCGCTCCCGGCGGCCACCGGTACAGACGTTCCTGCAGACCGTGGCCAATCCTGCGTGGGATACCGGAATTTGTGCGTCCGGCTGAATTTCAAAAGCGGGTAAGCATACGTCGAAAATTTCGCAGGCGATTTGCCTAGCTCCTCCACAATTCGCGAATTGTCGAAAACCGTGTTCCAGTCCAGATAGGGCCAGAAAACTTTTAGAAGCGAAGCGCCGTACGCCGTCGGCCCTTGGCCTTTCGCAAGCCAGTTCACCACTCCGGAAAATGGTCTGCCAAGCGATGGCCAATACGCCGGCCGGTTCTGGCCCCCCGCGGCCGCCAATGCGTCCGTCAGCTCCTTATAAGTCTGCGCGCCCATGC
The DNA here is from genome assembly GCA_035602135.1 of Candidatus Dormiibacterota bacterium. GTDB lineage: Bacteria > Acidobacteriota > Terriglobia > Acidiferrales > UBA7541 > Acidiferrum. The sequence continues at coordinate 22,726 of DATNMX010000043.1, read as the reverse complement.
CCGCGGACAAATGATAAATCGCATGCGCTGGCGCTTCTTTTTGATGAATAGCCACGATAGCTTCGCCCACGTAATTCGCGGGCACGATATCAATTTTATCGGTGGCACGCAGCGGCAGAACCGGCAGCCGCGAAAGCACATCGAATGCCTTCACCATCTCGAATTGCGTCGTTTCCGCGCGCCGGCTGTCGCCTAGCACGATGGACGGACGAAAAATCGTCCCGGGCACATCCCGCAGAAGCTCGTGAACCATGTGTTCACAAAATTTCTTGGTGCGCGCGTAGGGATCGAAGTCCGATAGCGACCAATCGATTGATTCGTCTTCGCGAACCACCTCGTTCTTGCGTTTGCCCGCTACCGCCACGGTCGAAACGTGCGAGTAACGTCTCACTCCATTCCGGTTTTGCGCCCGGCGCGCCAGTTGAATCACTTCCAGCGAACCGCGGAGATTTACATTCAGGCACTGTTTCTCCGATTTTCGGTTGAGCGAGGCCGCGCAGTGAATCAACGAATCCGTGCTGTCCACAAGCCGGTGATACTCATCGTCTGAAAGACCAAACCGCTCGCTCGTCAGATCGCCAAGAAAGATGCGCGAGCGCGAATTGAGGTATTCGAAAAATTCTGGAAATTCGAAATGTAGCTGTAGCGAAGTCCACAGCCGCTCGCGCGCTTCCTGCTCCGATTTCGCACGCACCAGCAAGTTAAGCTTATCGCGGTGCTCCGCCAAAAGACCTGCAACCACATAGCTGCCGAGGTATCCCGTCGAACCGGTTACGAAGATCGCCATAAGGGATCGGACTGCGCCGCGGATTTGGAGAGCGCGCTCCCCCTCGACGGCTCCGCGGACCAATCAAGCTCGCGCGGCGCGCGCGATTCTAGTGGTCGGCCCTCCATCAGCGGATAACACCAGCGGCGCAACGCCGGAATGTGCACGTTAATCCAATAATCCCACCAATCAATTAATTCCGGCGCGAATTCGAATATTTTTTGTTCCTCGAGCGGCAGCGCAGCCGATAACAGCCGTACGTTCTCGCATTCAAAAACGTGCTCGTTGTGCAGTATGAAAGGCTCGTAAAGCTCGATAAGTTTTTCTGCGCGGACCAGATCGCGTTCAGCTTTTGCCAGCGGCGGCTTCTTCATGTGCACCGCGACCGCCAGCCGATTGATGCGCGACACCACCGCTTTCTGCATCGGGATCGACATCCGCTCATATCGTTGCTTCGAAACGGGTATCGTTTCAAACTTCACTTTCAGCCAATTATCCACGCTCTGTTGCATGCGATAATGTTTTCGGTGCGCCAGCCCGGTCAGCTCGATGCTGCGTCCCATATTGACGGGGTTAATCGCGGACGTCGCCAGCTGGTATAGCCGCGCATGCCGCCGCGTCACCACCGCCGCTGCAATCAAAATCATCCCGCGGCACACCATATCCACCGGAATCACATCCAGGCATTTGCGCGCGTTGGTTGGAAGCTGTCGAAAATTTGTCCCCAGCAAATACGATAGCGGTCCTGAAGTGTTAATCCCTTCGTTCCATCCGGAAAATGGCGAACGTTCCGAGCTTTCGACAATCGACGGACGCACAATCGCAATCGGCAGCTCGCGGCCACCGCGTGCCAACACAGATTCGCCCAGACTCTTCGTGAACGTATATGTATTGGGCCATCCCAGATGTTGCGCGCGCCTTATCCCCACTTGTACCAAGCGGTTTCGCGCCCAGCGCAATCGATTGCGTTTCAGCACGCCATCCAGCTCTGGCGCAGGTACGGCGGTGTCATCCCCGCCGCGTCCGAGCGCCTGGCGCCGTAGCGCTTTGGAAAGTTCCGGACTTTCGGCGCGTTCTTCCACGCGTTTTATCGTTTCCCGCAGCGACGCAATCTCCCGTTGTGCTTCGAAATCCGCATCGCCCGAAGGATTGTAATTATCCCGCAGTTCCTCGCTCACCCGCCCGTCGCGCATTCCCACCACATAACACGTAGACAGGTGTATTAGCCCGGCATGATCGCTATGCTTGACGAAGTCCAGCAGGTTCACTGCGGAATCCACGTTCGCCGAGAGCGCCTCGCGCAAATCCGGATTAAAATCCGTCAGGCCCGCGCTGTTAACGACAAGGTCGACCGTCTTTGCTAGTCGCGTCTGCGTATCCAGCCCCAGCCCCAACCCCTTCTGGCTGACGTCGCCTTCCACAACTTCGATTTTCTCTTTCAGAAACGCACCGAGGCCGCGTCCATATCGCTCTTGCAGCGTGTCGAACGTTGGCGACTCCTCGACAATTTTTTCGAAGCGCCGCTGCGCTGAAGTCGTGCGGTTGCGCCGGATCAACAGCGTGATCTTGCCAATTTTCGGTATATTCTTCAGCAGTTCCACCAGCCACACTTTGCCGATGAAGCCTGTAACCCCGATCAGCATCACATGGCGATTCGCCAGACTCTCTCGAACGGATACGCGATTCACCCGCGGCAATTCGCCGAACATTGCCACGCCTCTTCCGCCGCGTGGCGCTGGTCGCAAAGTACACTGCGCCGCGCTTTCCAGTTGATCTGGACTTTTCATCCATCCTAGCTGGCGCAGCAATTTTTCACGCTTAACGCGGCCATTCGTCGATCCGCTTGCCACCCACGCCAAAGGGCCGCGCGGCCGCACAACCGGTTCCAACAACCTCCCGGTCGCGTATCCCTCGCGAAATTCCAGCCGGTTGGCAACAATCGATTCCACCCCAAAATGCTTCGCCAATGGCCTCAATATATGTTCCAGAAGCTGGCTTACCAGGACGATCTGCTCCCCGCTGCGAAACCCTTCGACCAGTTTCTCCACCGCCTCGCGGCGCAGCTGAGGCTTCAACACGTAATTAAAATATTCTTCGCCCAATAAATCCAAGCGGTCGCGGCTGACCCCGCGCAACAGCAGGTGCAGAAATCGCGTGGCAAACGTACGGTTCGCGGCATACAGAAAAGGCCGCGTCAGCGCCATTCCTGCCATCCCCGCGCGTCGCGCCCAGCGCTCTGAAAAACTCCGCGAATTCCATGTAAAAAAGCCTACCGGGCGCAGCGCTCCCAATTCCAGCAGCGATCCCTCGACGCGCCAAAACGTGGGCGCGCGGCCTTCTCGATCAGCGTCCAGCTTTGCTCGCTCGTGACCGCCTTCGACACGGCTTCCACTACTGTTCGAATTGGAGGGCGGCTTCAACATGCGTGGTGTGGCCAATCTAGGCGAATCCGTAAGCTAGAATATCCTAAGATAACCGTGAAAATAAACGACTCGGCCTGTTTCCGGGAGCCTCAGCTGGCGTTCTCGCTACTCGCGTATGGTTCTAAACGCCCGCCAACCTCTGCTGCTTGCGGACGTCGAAAGTAGCACTCCTGAAGGGTTCTCGCAAGGCCGCCACCGGCGGGGCCGCGGACTGCGCCATTCGCCCGCCGAAAGGTAACAGCACGCCGCGCCCGCCTTTTTTACCTGCGCTGTGTTCTTGGGTTTCTTATGTGGGTGCGATGTAGAGCCAACACTATCAGACGCCCCAGCCATACCTCTCGGCATGTTCCAGCGTCCGCTGCATCTCTTCCCGCAGCATCTCGGTAAACACGGACCCGCCGATGGCGCGCGCACCGGGTTCGCTGATATCCGGCGTGCGATATCCGCCGCTCAGGACGCGGTTGAGCGACTGTTCCACCCAATCGGCTTCCAGCGTTAGTCCGAGCGCATCGCGCAGCATCATCGTCGCGCTCAGAATCGATCCAATCGGATTGGCCGAATCCGTGCCCGTCAGTGACGGCGCGGAACCATGGATGGGTTCAAATAATGGCGCGCTCGCCCCAAAACTTCCAGATGGAACCAGCCCGATCGATCCCACCAGCGCCGCCGCTGCATCGCTCAAAATGTCGCCAAACATATTCGTCGTCAGCATCACGTCAAACTGCGACGGCTTCAGCGTCAATTGCATCGCCGCATTGTCCACGTACATGTGCTCTAACTTCACGTAGGGATAAACCGTATTCATGCTGGACACCGTGCGCCGCCAAAGTTGCGAACTGCTGAGCACGTTGGCCTTATCAACCGAACACAAACGCCGCGCTCGATTTTCCGCGCGCGCGTATGCAAACGCCGCCACGCGCTCGATCTCCGCTGTCGAGTAGGACTCCGTGTCCCACGCTCGCTCGATTCCCTTTTCCGTCGCGCTCCCGCGCGCTCCAAAATACATTCCGCCCGCCAGTTCGCGCACAATTTCCAGATCCAAATCGCCTAGCCGCTCTGCCTTCAGGGGCGAAATTCCCCGCAGCGGTTCCAGCATCTTGATCGGCCGAACGTTTACGTACAGTTCCAGCCCTTTGCGCAGGTCGAGCAGCCCGCTTTCTGGCCGGTGTCCTACCGGCAACGAATCCCACTTCGGTCCGCCCACCGCACCCAGAAAAACCGCGTCCGCCTTGCGGCACGCCTCCAGCGTCGCATTCGGCAGCGGCGTTCCTCCATCATCAATTGCCGCCCCGCCGATCAAATACTCATGCAGCTCAAACTGATGCGTGAATTCGTGCGCGCATTCCCGCAGCACCGCTGCGGTGGCCTTGGTAACTTCCGGTCCGATCCCGTCACCCGGCAGAAGAACGATGTTTTTTTTCATTGAAATTCCCGTTCAAGAAACAAGAAACGCTATTCTCTCAAAAACGCGGACGCTGCATCGGCTTAAGCCGCGGAGGATGCTTCCGCTGCCGGCACCGTCCGTTTGCGCATCACTTCGTGCGCAATGGTTACCAGGTCGCGCGGTCGAACTTGCTTGGACTGGTCCGCCAGCGCTGTAATGCGCCCATAAACTTCGGCCAGTTCCTTTTCCGTCGGCTCATAACCCAGATCCCGCAAACTCAACCGCAACGCGTTACGTCCCGAATGCTTCCCTAGCACCATCGACCGTGCAGGCACGCCCACCGATTGCGGCGACATAATTTCGTACGTCAGCGGATTCTTGATGATTCCGTCCTGATGAATTCCTGCTTCGTGCGCGAAAGCGTTCGAACCTACGACCGCCTTGTTCGGTGCTACTTGCGCGCCAGTAATTTCCGTGAGCATCCGGCTGGTGCGAAAAAGCTCCTCCAATTTCACTCCCGTCGTCACACCAAAGCTTTCCTTCCGCACTGCTAATGCCACAACCACTTCTTCCAGCGCGGCGTTCCCCGCGCGCTCCCCGATTCCATTAATCGCGCATTCAATCTGGCGAACCCCCGCTCGCACCGCCGCCAGAGAGTTGGCAACTGCCATTCCTAGGTCGTCGTGGCAATGTGCGCTGAGCGTTATTCCCGTTGGATCGCCCAGGTGTTCGCGCACTTGCTGGAACATTGCGCCGTGTTCTTCCGGCAGCGCGTATCCCACCGTGTCCGGCAGATTTAGGATGGTAGCGCCTGCCTCCACCGCCACCCGGCATACCTGGCATAAAAATTCGATGTCCGTGCGGCTGGCATCTTCGGCGGAAAATTCCACTTCCCCGACGTGTTGCCGTCCCAGCCGGATCATGGAACTAATAGCTTCTAGGGCCTGCTCCCGCGTCATCTTCAGCTTTACTTTCAAATGCAGGTCCGAAGTAGCCAGGAAGATGTGCAAGCGCGGCGCCGCCGCCGGTTCCAAAGCTTCGATTGCGGCATTTACATCTTCTCTTCTCGCCCGCGCTAGCGCCGCTATCGGCACCGTCCGTATCTCTTGCGCCACTTGGCGTACCGCTTCCAGATCACCACGCGATGCGATAGGAAACCCCGCTTCGATGACGTCCACGCCCAGCGTCGCCAGCTGCTGCGCCATGCGCATCTTCTCCGCCGTGTTCATCGAGAAGCCCGGCGATTGCTCGCCATCCCGGAGCGTTGTGTCGAAAATCCGTACCGCGTCCATAGAGTCTCCCTACACTAGTAACGCAGACCTGGGACCTCTAGTCAAATTTATCTTTATTCTACTTTTGATAATCCTGCCTTATACTTCTGCCAGGAGCTTCCCGTGGATTTGGGCGAACTACAGGTCTTTTTGATGGTTGCTAAGGAAGGCAGTTTTTCTCGCGCCGCGGAGCGCCTTTTCCGCACGCAACCCGCTGTTAGCTTAGCCATTCGCAAGCTCGAGGATTCCCTGGGTCAGCCCTTGTTCGTGCGCGGCGCGCGGCCCGTCCGCATGACTGATGCCGGCACTCTGCTCAAAGACTACGCTGACCGCTTGATCAATCTTCGCGATGAAGTGAAGAAAGGTCTCACCGAGCTCGAAGGCCTAAAGCGGGGAGAACTCGCTTTGGGCGTAAATGAAAGTTCGATCCACGCGCTGCTTCCCGCGCTTGCCAAATTTCGCCAGAAACATCCCGGCGTGCAAGTCCGGGTGCACCGCATGTTCTCCCGAGACATTCCCCACGAAGTACTCAACTATCGTCTGGATCTCGGCGCCGTCTCCTACGTCCCTCGAGACCCTCAGCTCCAGGCTACGGAAATACTTAAAGACGAGCTTACCCTCGTTGTGCCGCCCAAACACGAACTGGCCAGGAAGCGCGAGGTCGGCATTGAGGATCTTGGCAAAGAACATTTTATCGCGCACATCGTGGAATCTCCTTTCCGCAGGCGCGTCATCGAACTGTTCGCGCGCCACCGCACCCCGCTCAACATGCCCATTGAAATGCCCACCATCGAAAGCATCAAGCGCTTCGTACAAATGGGCATGGGCGTGGCCATCGTGCCTCGCATGTGCGTGCGTTGGGAGCTCGAACACGGCTGGATGAAAGAAGTGAAAGTGCGCCAGCTCAACATGCCCCGCCACGTTTACCTCGTCGGCCGTCGTGGTGCCCGTCTCCCTCACGCCGCCGCCGAGCTCATGCGCATGCTGCGCGAAGAATAATCCACAGCCTTCAGCCTTAAGCTGCGTATCCTTCGCTTACTTCTAAACTATTCAGGTAAAATGCTCAAGGGAGCAGTTGGTCCTGCGAGAGCGTTTCACATGACAGGTCTACTGACAATCGTTGCCGTTGGTTTATTTCTGGGGATGCGCCATGCCACCGACCCCGATCATGTGATCGCGGTATCTACCATGTTGAGTGGCGAGCGTTCCATCCCGAAAGCTGTTCTTATCGGCGTTCTCTGGGGTTGCGGACACACGCTCACCATTGTGCTTGTGGGTGCGGCGATAATTTCATTCGGGCTGGCAATGCCCGCGCGCTTGGGCCTCTCCATGGAATTTTCTGTCGGTCTCATGTTGATTCTGCTCGGGGTTCTTAATTTGACCGGAGTGATGAACCGCCTGACCGTCAAATTCGCTCCAGGCGGTGCAAAAATCAACGAGCAGCACGCGCATTCCCACTGGCTTCGCACGCCTGCAACACAACTGGGCAGTTTTTATACTCTGCGCCCGCTCTTGGTGGGCGTCGTTCACGGCCTTGCAGGTTCCGCCGCCATCGCGTTGTTAGTTCTCAGTACTATTCGCGACCTGCGGTGGGCTGTGCTCTATCTGCTGGTGTTTGGCGTGGGAACCATCGTTGGCATGATGCTCATCACGGCTGCCATCGCGCTGCCGTTTTCCTTCGCGCGTGCCCAGTCCCCCGGTTTCAACCAGGGACTGATGGCCGCTTCGGGAATATTGAGCCTGGCCTTCGGAATATTTATTTGCTGTCACATCGGGTTGGTGAATGGTCTTTTCACCAATCATCCCAAATGGATTCCCAGTTGACCCGCCACTCCTATCTGCTCTTGACCGCTCGATCTTATTGCGCCACGGAAATTCGATAAATCACGCCAGCGCCATCGTCAGATACAAGTAACGATCCATCCGGCACAACTACTACTCCCACTGGGCGCCCATAAACGTAGTTCTTAGCCGGGTCCGGCACGAACCCCGTCAAAAATGGGACCGGATCTGTATAAGCTTTGCCGTCTTTGAAACCTACGAACGTGACCTGATAGCCGGCGCGCATTGTGCGATTCCACGATCCATGTTCCGCGATAAATGCCCCGCCACGATATTTCTCCGGGAACTGCTTCCCCGTGTAAAACTCAAATTGCAACGGTGCATGGTGCGCGCCGAGCAATACATCCGGTACGATAGCTTTTGCGACGAGCTCCGGTTTTTGCGGTTTAACGCGCGGATCCACGTTGTCACCGATGTAGCTATACGGCCAGCCGTAAAATCCGCCATCCTGCACCGCCGTGAAATAATCCGGCGGTAAATCGTCGCCCAGAGCATCTCGTTCGTTGACCACCGCCCACAGCTTACCGCTCGACGGCTCTATTCCGATCGCGCTGGGATTGCGCAACCCCGTCGCATATAAATGCGAGTTCTTGCCGTCTAGATCGCAAACAAGAATGGCTGCACGCCGTGAATCGCTCTCGATGCTGACATTCGATTCGGAACCTACACTTATAAAAATACGTTTACCATCCGGAGGTATCGCCAATCCTCGTGTCCAGTGTCCGCCGCGGGGCAGATTTAGAAGGTGTTCCGCTTCGCCCAGCCGCTTCGATGTTTTTGAATCATAACGAAAGCGCAACAGCGCGTCCGTATTGCCCACATACACGTAATCGCCGTGAAACACTATCCCGTAAGGACGGTTCAAGCCGCTGGCAAAAACTTCTCTCTGTTGCGCGCTGCCTTGGTGTCCTGCGTCGCGCAGCACAACAACCTTGCCCGCGCCAGATTCCGCCAGGAAGATGTCCCCGTTCGGCGCCACTGCCATCCATCGTGGTTCGTTGAAATCACCTGCGAAGACATTTACGCGAAATCCTGTCGGTGCCGTGGGAAGAAATCCCTGCGGCGGTTTCGTTTCCTCGGGGGGATTCCCGGCTGACTTTGTGGCGAATGGCGGTGGAAGTTGCGGTTTCTTCCCATTGGTTAGCTGCGCGCACACCAACGATGGAATAAATAAGAGTAACCCTAATACGAGAATTGCTTCGCCGTTCGATTTCATTGCAATGTGCGGTTTCATCAATTTCTCCCTACTCTCCCTCTCCATCTATCCTGCATATCTAGGATGTTTCCAAGCACCTGTTTGACGCTTGCCAATTCCTTCTGGTACTTGGCATCCCCGCCTTATCCTGGAACTGACTATCTTATTCTAACGTGCCCGCATCCAATAACATCAGCAACGCAGGCTGGTTAAGGACGGGTCCATGCGCAGCTCGGTAATAGGTCGCTACATTGCTTTCGCCGTGATATTCACTTTTGTAGCATGGACGGCCGTCCGCGCGCTAACCGCTCGGCCTCCAGCCATCCCTGCAACACCCTTTCCCAAACCAGCTATAGATGCGCCTCTCGCCCAGCACAAATCGCAAGAAACAGCCGTCCTCGCCGGTGGCTGTTTTTGGGGTGTGCAAGCAATTTTCCAGCATCTCAAAGGCGTGACCTCTGTCACATCTGGTTATTCTGGCGGGCACGTCAAGTCTCCCGGCTATGAGTTGGTAAGTTTGGGAGTAACCGGCCATGCAGAATCTGTCAATATCCACTACGATGGGTCGAAAATTTCCTATGGCCAACTGTTAATGGTCTATTTTGCGGTGGCGCATGATCCCACACAATTGAACCGCCAGGGCCCCGACTCTGGATCGCAATACCGCTCCGCTATTTTCTATTTGAATCCAGAACAAAAGCGCATCGCCGAAGCCTACATTTCTCAATTAACCGACGCTAGAGTTTATTCGCGGCCTATCGTAACAAAGGTTGCGTCCTATAAAGCTTTTTACGCGGCTGAAAACTACCACCAGGACTATCTCAAACATCATCCCAAAAATCCTTATATCGTGATTAACGACATGCCTAAGTTGCAGCGTTTGCAGAAAGACTTTCCTGATCTTTACCGCGACTACTGAAAACGTTTCGCAAATACACACGAACACTTCTCAATAACACTTCGCAAAAACAAATTCGGATCTTGCGGCAAACGTTTCGTCGCTGCCATCAGCACCAAACTCTGCCAATGCCGCTGCAAAACATTTTTCTTACTGCAACAAAAAAAGGGAACTCATCGAGTCCCCCTTTTTTACCCCTACATAAAAATGGACAGTTACTTGTTGCAGCTCTCGCTTACCATGCTTACGCTCGTCACCCTCAAATGGTTGTGCTCAGCAGTGTCAGAAATTGCGTTTTCTTTCTTCTCTTTCGCTGCGTGCACGTCCGCGGGGGCCAGCTTACCCGTTACGGTCACCGTATGGCCCACGTGAGCGGAAAGCTTCACGTCGGACTTGGCGTGCAGCATCCAAAGACTGCCGTCGTCGGCTTTCAGGTTGTACTCACCGGCTTTAGCGCCGGTCGAGATGCAGCCCGTAAGAGTGCGCACGGTGTCGTCAGTGGTCGTGGTGGTTGTAGTTGTGGCGGTTGCTGCCGGACGATTTTCGTCTGTCGTCGGCTCTTGCGCAAAGCTCGTGCTTGGAACTAATGCAATGCTGGAGAAGGCCAAAAGGCCCAATGCTAATTTGCTTTTCATAATAAATCTCTCCTTGAAGTATTGAGGAGGGCTAAGGGCGGGTATGCTCCCCAACCGTGGCACATTCTTCCATTTGCCCGGAGGCGCAGCCATACGGAGAATTACCGACAACCTTGCGGGATAAATCCCTATAGACTCAAATAATTTCTAGCGTTAGGCCTTATACACTGAAATAATTTCTAGCCTCAAGTTCAGTAGACTTAGAACGTTCACTGCTAATAAAAACTGAAGATGCGTAATAAAAACGTAGGCGGCTAATGGAAATTGGGCAAAAATGGGGAAAGTCAGCGCCGGATTATTAATGTATCGCATTTTAAATGGCCAGCTCGATTTGAAAGGGCGCGTCGTTGTGAATGGCCGCCCCGATTTGAATCGGCAGCGTGATTTGAATGAGCGCCTCGAAGTGTTAGTGGTGCATCCGGGCGGCCCTTTTTGGGTGAAAAAGGACCGCGCTGCCTGGTTCATACCTAAAGGCGAAGTTCATTCCGGCGAAAATGAATTGGCGGCGGCGATGCGAGAATTTGAAGAGGAAACTGGCCTAAAGCCGACCGGCGAATTTTTGCCGTTGGGAAGCATCAAACAAAAAAGTGGGAAGCAAGTTTTGGCTTGGGCGTTCCGCGGAGATTGGGATCCTTCCTTGCTGCACAGCAACACTTTCCGGCTGGAATGGCCGCCCCATTCCGGCAAATTCGCGGAATACCCGGAAGTGGATCGCGCAAAATTCTTTACGATAGAAGCAGCCCGCGAAATGATGCATCCTGCCGAATTTGAATTTATCGCTCGTCTCCTAAAAATCCTGGAAGGCTCGCAACCTTCCTATCTTCGTCCGGGGTCGTCTCGTCCTGAAAAATAATTATGCGCCGTTCAAAAATATTCATGACGCACGATGTCAACCGCCAATCCGCGCACGGGAAACGGGGCGTGTCCTTACGGCTTTGATTCGTCCTGAAAAATGTTTGGGTTTGTCGCTCGTCTTCAAAAATTCTGGAAGATTTGTAGCCTTGTTCGTCTTCCTCGTCTTCCCCACCCTGTCTTGAAAAATGATTAGGCGGCGTTGAAGAGAAGGAGGGAGGATTTTGTAGCTCTCCCTCCTTTATTTTTTCGCCTCACGTATTTTTCTGTGTCACGTAATTTTCTGGGTGACGTAGTTAGCCGTGTGACGGTTACTTTTTGCAGGAATCGCTGACCATGGTAAGGCCGGTTACCCGAAGGTGACCATGTTCAGTAGCGTCCTTATCCATACCGTGCTCTTTCATTTCATCCTTGGTTTTTTCTTTTGCGCCATGCATGGCAGCATTCCGCACATGGCCGGTAACCGTAACGGTGTGGCCGACATGACCCGCCAGCTTTACGGACTTGCTATGTAGTTCCCAGGTAGCGCCCTCGGGAGTCGTCAACTTGTACTCGCCCGCGCCTTCGCTTGCGCTAAGGCAACCGGTCAAAGTGCGAACCTCGGCGCTCTTGTCCTTCTTGTTGGGTGCGTTACTGGCACCTAGAGTTGGAAAAGCCGCCAGGATCAAGAGCCCGATCATGCCTAGTGCTGTTTTAATTTTCATGCATTCTCTCCTTGGAAATTAACTGTGGAAGAAAAACTGGTCCGGGCGGGCCAGATGGATTGTCTCACGGTCTTCCGGTCGGTGCCAATCGATGGAAAATTTTTCTTAGCAGGGAGCAGGGGAGAGTTCCGTTCTGGGAATTGTTACCCCACACCGCTATTTTTCGTAAAAGTGGCAAGTAAAGGACTTAGACTGCGCGTTTTTGCAGCAAGAGCGGGTTCTTATGTAAGAAGCGAGGGACTGAGGGCTTAAGAGGCAAAGCGGTGGTCGGCATTTAAAGAGGTACAGCCGGAGGGAAAGGAGGTTGAGTCAGTGCGTGAGAGATGGTGGGCGGACCGCTGAGGCGGGAGACGGTGGAATGTGCATTGCAGTTACACCAGGCATTATACCAATCTAATAATCATCGTTCCATAGATTACTACTCAGTACCAGAATGCTTGTGGAAAACCGGCGCTAAGGACAACCAGGGAAGGCCGAACGTTTGCCTTTCCTGGGTCAAATCCAAGCACAGTACCGATTTAGCGGCGGGTTTTAGGTGCCGATTTTCTCTGGGAAGGTTTTCGCCGAATAGGCTTGCGCTGGGCGAGGGCCTCGCGGGTTTTCTTTGGTAGCTTGGCGACCACCATGTCATAAGAAGCACGGAGGAAGTGGGCGAGTTCATCGGAAGGGAGCGCGTCTTTGGTTTCAAGGGCGACCCATTTTGCGCGTGCGAGGTAGGGTGCGGGAATAATATTGGGGCGTTCGGTAAGTTCAGCGAAATCTTCAGGAGAGGTTTTAAAGGACAGCCAGACCGGCGCGGGCTCAAGAGCCATATGGGCAAAGATCTTACCGACGATCTTGAAGGTGAGGTCGTTACCCCAGATGATTTGTTCGGTGGAGCGCGGAAAGGACAGACAGCGCTCGCGCACCCAGTCGACGTTCATGAGTGGGATTGTAGGGTAGATTTTCCTCCACCTCTAAGGGTATTCACAAAAATGGCTCCCAGGCTTTGAATGGACGAGAACGTAGCTTTAATAAGGGCGTGGTACAGGGAGCCGCAATGATCGACTCTCGCTCTCCCCAAAGTGGTGCCTACCACAAGGCTGGACATATTGTTGTTGCAGCCGCGCGGAAACTTCTCTACGTTTATGGCGTTCACGTTGATCGAGAGGGCGGAGGAATTCCTTACTACGACTATAGAACACGCGGTTATAACGGCTTTGACAGAAAAGGCAAGCACACCATCATTTCGGTCTTTGCTGGATTAATTGCTCAACAGAAGTTCCTTCCTAACTGCTCGCTAGGCAAACTGCCTTCGACCGGGGAAATATCCTTCCTCGTAAGTTATCGTTTAAGTTAATATAGTTACGTAGCCAAAGTAGTTCACCCTACAGAAGCTGTTTTCGGTTGACAACCATTGCGGACTAACGTCAAGGTAGTGCCCTCCACCTTGGCGAGGAACAATTGGGACCAGAGAGACGTCGAACTGCACGGTATCCCTTTGTCGCGTCTGCTGAAGTCGTTCACGAAAAGTCAGGCATAAAAATACAAACTCAGGTTAGTGACCTCACTGTCTATGGATGTTATATGGACATGATAAATCCGCTGCCAAAAGGGACTTCTGTTATCGTGAAGATCTTCACGGACACCGACTTTTTCGAGGCTTACGGCACAGTGGTCTATTCTCATCCAAACCTGGGCATTGGCGTGACATTCCGCGACGTCAACCCATTTTATTCGACGATGTTGAAGAAATGGCTGCTGGCGGCTATGCAAGCAAAGCGGCATGTAGAGGAGGCGGATACGCTGGGCGTGAAGGAATCGTGGAACACGACGATAGGCGACGCGACCTTGACCTACTCAACGGAGGGGGTGGTTGGCAGGGGATTCAACCACAATTGCGAGATCAAACGCAGTGACCAAACCACTCGTCTACCTGCCATCCAAACTACCGATAGACTCACGCGGGATGAAGTTGAGAAGCGATTCGCCCCTACCGTTTTGAAACACACACTTCTGAAGTGAATCGGGACGGTGAAGCTAATCAGGCACATGTTTCACTAGGGTTCGATGATTTGGTTCTTCATGGCGTAACGCACCACTTCAGTAACAGAATGCAATCCGAGTTTCCTCATAATATTGGCGCGGTGAGTTTCGGCTGTTTTAACACTCATATTCAGAGCTACAGCAATTTCTTTGCTGCTTTTACCTTCTCCCAATAGCTGCACTACTTCGCGCTCACGCAAGGTAAGTCGAGCTCGTAAACTACTGCGGTCCGGACCGCGGTGACTAGTGTTGGAAGCGTTCAAAATCGAGTCGGCAGCCTCCGCCGTGAAATGCGTATCACGGCTGGCCACGGCTTCCACCGCAGTAATCAGATCGCTGTCGGCGTCAGATTTCAGAATGTAGCCGCGAATGCCAGCGTCGAGAATTTCGCGTAGAAGTTGATCTGAGAAATGCATTGAAAGGATGACGATTCCCGTCTTGGGCAGGGTCTTGAGGATTTTGCGAGCTGCATCTAATCCATTGAGCTCCGGCATACCGATGTCCATTACCACTATTTCGGGCTTGTGTTTCAGGGCCAGCGCTGCGGCCTCGGTACCTGTTTTTGCTTCAGCGCAAACTTCCCATCCGCGGCGAGAGGCAAGAAGCTGTTTTAGTCCGTGCCGTATGATGTCATGGTCGTCAGCAACTAGAATGCGCATCTGTTGCCGTCTGGTGCAGCTGTAGAGCTGTTGGTGATCACCGTGGCCTGCCCGCTGGTTTGAGCAAGGCCAATCGTGGCGCCGAGGGTCGTAACTGCCACAATTGAAAATAACGTTTTCATGTTGTTTCCTCTCTGGTTCAAACGAAGAAGGGAGTGTAGTGACAATCCAACTACGTTCCCATACACGGATTACTTAAGAATGTGATCTTCCGGGGTGTAAATCGGCGGAGGTAAGTGTGTAGTGCAATTCGCGCGAGCTTCACAGCGGACATTACCGGGTCAGAAGTAGAGAGTCCAAGCCCGGAGCGCTTGACCTTGGTTGGGTTCACTAAACTTGTTGTATTCAATACAACGCGGGTTACGATGCTTCGGACAAGCGGCAACAGGAAATTACGACACACACAGCAGTAGATCGATCCATGCCGGGGCAGGTCTCTTGAAAACCGAGGTGGTTATTGACACGGCGCGTTGCGATCTTCTGCTCTATTTAAAACCATTGATGAAAATCGGGGGCTATTTGGCTAAGGTAATGAGGCGGCCGTTAAGCTCCATCAAATCGCCGTCCAGCCGATGAAAACCTGAGCGCCACACTGAATCGGCTTCGTCTTTGTCGACGCGCAGCACGGCGTAGTCTTTATCTGCGTCGTGGCCGAGGAGTGCGGCGGGAAATTGGTCACCTACGTAAGCAGCCGATTGAGGGGCAATCAAAATTTTGCACTCTTCCAGAGAGAGTACAGCACGTAATGTCCCCTGATTTCTGGAGTGCGGTTGACAGAAGTATAGGTTTGCCATGGTCATTGAGTATGCCATCTAGCGCAATTTTCGGCGTGGGCGAACGCGGCTTGTTTCGGCCTGAACACAGAGGACACGTTTTGCTTAGGAGCCAATCGCGAGTAGCTGCGATGTGCGCTTCTTTGACGTATCCCAGGGCATCCTCATACTCTGCGACACGCTTAAACATTTTTCTGGGAATGCCACTCTTAGCTGTCATTTTCTATCCAGTGATGGCCTCCAGAGCTCTGCGGAGCTTCCTGTTGGTCTTTATGTGCGGATGGTCGGTAAGTTTCCTTAATATTAGCTACAGAGAGGCTCCTGGCACTCGTCTCGCGCCTACTAGCGGAATTCAGAGGCATGCTCACAGGTTCATTGTCATCATCTGGGTCGTTCGAGTTATCACTAGGGTGTGCTTAGCGTCCGGGGGGCGATTTACGCCATGGATCACATTTTCGCAGACTGCTCTGCCGTCGGCTCCCGAGTAGCTGCGACCAGTCGTTGGGTATTTTCCGTTCCGACAGTCATCACAAGTTGAGAAACCTGCGGTTGGTTGGGATTGCAACCAAAAAGTGGTCCACCCGGATTCTTTGCGATAACCCGCACGAACCGCTCCTAGCAGACGTCTTCACGGCAGATGCAGTTTGCTTTGAAGATGATTTGGGAAGGCGCGAGGGTTGCGTCGTGAAGAGCTTGTCTTCTTGATCTAAATGTCTAGCGCTTCGGGTCCAAGACGCAATCCGCGACGCGCGCGACTTGCGTCATCTCCGCAACGTCGTGCACGCGCACGATATGCGCACCGTTGAGAATACTCGCGGTCACACTCGCCGCGGTGCCCCAGATACGTTCTTCCACCGGCGCGGGCTTGCCGTCGCGGGCCAGGGTCGCGCCGAGAAAACCCTTGCGCGATGAGCCGACCAAAAGTGGATAACCCAATTTAGCAAGCTGCGGGAGTCTTTCGATCAGTTCGTAATTTTGCGCGTAACTTTTGCCGAAGCCGATGCCGGGGTCCAGGATAATCTGCGATTTTTCCACGCCTGCCTTGCGTGCAATGCCTACCGATTTGGTCAGCCCGGCGGTCACATCTTCGATTACATCCTCCGCAAAAGGAGCCTTTTGCATAGTAAGTGGCTCGCCACGCATATGCATGAGAATCAGTGGGATGCTGTGCCGCGCGGCAACTGCTGCGATGCGCGGGTCTTTCTTCAATCCCGAAGTGTCGTTGATGATCTGCGCGCCAGTATCAAAAGCGGCTTCCGCCACCTCCGCCTTCTGCGTGTCGACAGAAATGGGAATCTTTAATAATCGCCGCAATCCTCCCAGCACCGGCAACAG
This sequence comes from Candidatus Dormiibacterota bacterium, assembly GCA_035602135.1. Taxonomy (GTDB): domain Bacteria; phylum Acidobacteriota; class Terriglobia; order Acidiferrales; family UBA7541; genus Acidiferrum. Next base: position 5,964 of record DATNMX010000043.1, on the reverse strand, counting down.
CCTTCCTAATTCCTCTTCCGCGCTGACACTTTCCGATCCCGGCCGCGTCGATTCAGCGCCGACGTCTATTATGTCCGCACCCTCGCGCTCCATTTGCAAAGCGCGCTCGATGGCACGTTCTTCTGGAAAGAATTCGCCGCCATCGGAAAAACTGTCCGGCGTTACATTCAGCACGCCCATAACTAGCGTGCGTTCGCCCAAGACCACAGTTCCTGAGCGCAACTTCAGCGGAAAAGTTTGGCGTCGCACCATGATGGACGTAGCCGAGCCTAGCGAGCAGCACCCGGACATTTTGGGCTGTTGGCGTTTATTGTATACAAATAAAGTGGGGAGACGCGCGAATGCGGCAAATAAACTTGCGGTCTCGGAGCTTAATCGAGGTCAATATCGCGGATGGGCTTGCCTGCAGGGGCGTCCTTGGCTTTCTTCATCGCTTCTTCAAACTTTTTCGCCAGAATGTCTTCCTTGTTGTGTTCCTGGACCCAAGAGTCGTGGAATTTATCTTCGCGGTTGCGCTGTTGCTCGCTCAGGATACTAGCCGCGTCCGTCAAATCGACGTTCGGCCCAGCTTTGGGCGGCACTTCATGAGATAGTACGGCGCCGAACGTGGCGTCGACCACAAGCTTTGCCTTACAACAGGGGCAGGTGACGTTGAGGTTTTCGCTGCTCTGCTTACCCATGCGGGTATTCTACGCCTATTCGAAATAATCTGGCGTGGGGGATGCGCGGTTAAAAAAGCAGGGCGCCGCCCATGTGAAAAATGCTGCGCCCTGCGTTAATAGCGTTAAATGCGTTCTATGCTTTGGCCGGATTCTCCCCGCGTGTAAATCCCGGAGCCGGGCGCAGTTCCGGGCGCACGACTTTGGGGTCCGCCGTTGTCGCGCCCTGCGCTGGTGGCGGGGGAGGCGTTCGCAGTTTTTCGGGTAACGGTTTGCCTTCCATCAGCAGTCTGACTTCGTTGGCGTCGATCACTTCGCGTTCCAGCAGAGCCAGCGCAATGCGCTCCAGCGTTTCGCGATTATTGGACAATAACTTCTTGGCACGCTCGTATCCGCCATTGACGATGCGCTTTACTTCCTTGTCGATCTGGATCGCCGTGTCTTCAGAGTAGTCGCGGTGCTGCGTGATCTCACGGCCTAGGAAGATGGCTTCATCCTTCTTTCCGTAAGCCAGAGGACCGAGTTCGCTCATGCCCCATTCGCAGACCATATTGCGGGCGATGTCCGTGGCGCGCTCGATATCGTTGCCGGCGCCGGTAGTGATGTGTCCTAGGAAAATCTCTTCGGCCGAACGCCCGCCCATCAGCACGGCGAGCATGGCCTCAAGGTATTCGACGGTATAGGTATGCTTATCATCTTCGGGCAACTGCATCGTGAGGCCCAAAGCCATGCCACGCGGAATGATGGTGACCTTGTGCACCGGATCCGCGCCTGGCGTCATCGCGGCGACCAGCGCGTGGCCAGCTTCATGATATGCGGTGTTCCGCTTTTCTTCGTCTGATAGGATCATCGACTTGCGTTCGACGCCCATCAAAACTTTGTCCTTGGACATCTCGAAGTCAACCATCATCACGAACTTGCGATTCTGGCGAGCCGCCCAAAGTGCCGCTTCGTTCACCAGGTTGGCCAAGTCCGCTCCGGAAAAGCCTGGCGTGCCTCGCGCGATGATGGACAAATCCACGTCGTCAGAGATGGGTACTTTGCGTGTATGCACGCGAAGGATTTCTTCGCGGCCTTTCACGTCCGGGCGCGCCACAACTACTCGGCGGTCAAAACGTCCGGGTCGGAGCAGCGCCGGATCGAGAACGTCCGGTCGGTTGGTGGCGGCGATGAGGATCACGCCTTCGTTGGATTCAAATCCATCCATTTCCACCAGCAAAGCGTTCAAAGTTTGTTCGCGTTCGTCATGACCGCCGCCGAGGCCTGCGCCACGGTGACGTCCGACGGCATCGATTTCATCTATGAAAATGATGCAGGGAGCATTCTTTTTACCCTGTTCGAAGAGATCGCGCACTCTGCTGGCGCCCACGCCAACAAACATTTCAACGAAGTCCGATCCCGAAATAGAGAAGAAGGGAACGTTGGCCTCGCCGGCGATAGCGCGTGCCAGGAGGGTCTTGCCGGTTCCTGGAGGCCCGACTAGGAGCACGCCCTTGGGAATGCGTCCGCCAAGCTTCTGGAATTTTTGCGGATCCTTGAGGAACTCGATGATCTCCTGCAACTCTTCTTTGGCTTCGTCGGTGCCTGCCACATCCTTGAAGGTGGCTTTCTTTTGCTGCGCGGACAGGAGTCGCGCGCGCGATTTCCCAAAGCTCAACGCTTTATTTCCGCCGGCTTGCATCTGCCGCATGAGGAAAAGGCAAAAACCTACTAGCAGGATAAGCGGAGCGGCATTCAGAAGGATCAGCACCCAGTCTCCGCTACGCACTTCCTTTACTTTAATTTGTACCGCTTTGTCGCGCAGTTGCTTGGTAAGGTCTGGCGCGGACTCCTTGAAAACGGTTAAATGGAATTTGTGATTAGCGGGACGCACATATTCGCCTTGCAGTTCATAGCTATTCGGCGAGAGATACAGGGTTACTTCCTTCACATCGTTCGCATCCACCTTTGACATGAACTCGCTGTAGCTGGGTTCGTCCTCGCGTGTCTGCGCCCCATTTGCAGACACCAGTTTCCAGAGCATGACCCCCAGAAACACGATGGAGATCCAGAAGAGAATCGTTTTTGCGGTAGAACTAGAATTCACGTTGCCCTCACTTACTTTGCTACAAAAACGGACACATTCGCTTACTTCTTTCGTCGACTTCCACCCCTGACGCCCTTACTCCACTTCACCTTGGCTGCGCTTGAAAGTTGCGGGACGTTGCGGCCCATCCCATTGGGCGCCGCTAACCCATAACCTACCCATACGTTATTAGATGCAGTTCGGAAGCCGAAGTAATCTGGCTCCAGGGCCACGCGGCGCATGGCCGGCTTATCTAATAATACCGCCAGTCTTAGCGACCTCGGGCCACTTTCGCCGAGGCGACGCAAGAGAAACTCCTGAGTTACCCCGCTGTCCAGTATTGCATCGATTACGAGGACGTCGCGGCCCTTCAATTCCGGCGCCTCTCCGAAAAAAACTTCGCGCCGCGCACGACCGCTGTGTTCGACGTCGCGCACGTCTTCGCGAATAAAGTGGCAAACCGTCGGCGCATCTATTTGCCGGACTAGATCGGCGGCAAAAATAAAGCCGCGATCCATGTTGACGACGACATCCAATCGCCTCTGATGATGGCTTTTGGAAATCTGTCTGCCCAGTTCCGCCACCCGTGTGGCAATGCGTTGGGCGGAAAACCCTGCAGCTTTTCGAGATCTAAGGTTGGCCTTTCCGCGGGCACGCGTCAAAATGTATCCTCGGCGATCACGATTCCTTTTTGGGTCCTTTCATTCGCTGCAAATTCAGAGGCCGCGGCAAAACCCCGGGCCCACGCTAGAGTTCCACCGCTTGTCAAAACCGGCCAGCCATCGCGCTCCCATCGGCTGATGCCCTTCTCGTTCAACAAGCGTTTCAGCTTGTGGACATGCCGATGGCCCAAGGGACGCAATTTGTCTCCGGCGCGCCAGTTGCGTAATACCAGCGGAAAACGCAGCCGCTCGCGGTCGAGGACCACACCCGTGATCTTAGTTTCTCCCCTCTTGCCAGGCCAGTCAATCACCCTGAGGCGGAAATCGCACCCCAGTTCTGCAATTCGTACATGCGTCTCCCCCTCGAACTTCTCAATTAGATGCTCGTAGGAGTGCTGCGCGCTTGTCGGCGTCTTTTTCTTTTCGCCGGAACTATCCGCGAAAAATAACAGAGTGTCGCGTTCGCGCCGCACCTCGACGCCGCCCGGTAATTGCAGCCACGTGCCGCTTTGTCCTGTGCGCGCCAGCTGCAGTACCCCTTCCACATGCTTGGCCGTGAATTGCCCATCGCGCTTTTTTACGTGGGCCAGAATATCCAGCAGCAAGCGGGCACTCAGCGCGCGCACTTTGTCCGGGTGTCCCGCCGGCCACGGGGAGAGCAAATCTTTCGCCAGGATTCGCACTCCGGATTCAGAAAGTGTGACCGTGCGGCCAAAGCTTTCTTTCGCCATCCCGCCGAGAAACGTTTCTACTTCCCGGGCCCGCTCGGCGAGCGCGGCAAGATGCTCGACGGCGGAAGTCCGAAATTGCTTTTCGAGGAGCGGGAGGAGTTTGCTGCGGACTCGAGCACGGAGTCGGGTTAGATCAGTGTTTGTAACGTCCTCTCGCCAGGATTGTTTTTTCGCTTTAAGAAAGCTTCGCAACTCCGCGCGCCTATATCCCAAGAGGGGCCTCACCACGGGTCCCGCAATCGGATGGATTCCGCCGAGGCCAGCGAGGCTGGTACCGCGAAGAATGTGCGCAAGTACGGTTTCCGCTTGGTCGTCCATGGTGTGGGCTACGGCGATCCGTGTGACCCGGCCATCCGCGACCAGTTCTGCGAAACAGTCGTACCGCGCGTGGCGCGCAGCGTCTTCCACATTTCTTTTCTCACGCCGCGCCTTCGCGCCGACGTCAGTGGTTCCTGCGTAAAAGGGCAGCCCATATTTCACTGCCAGTTTGGCGACAAAGCGTTCATCTGCGTCGGCGGCATGTCCACGTAGTTGGTGATTGAAATGGACGACGCTCAGAACCACCCCCAGCTTTTCGCGGATCTCCAGGAGGAGGAGGAGCAAGGCGACTGAATCGGCGCCCCCTGACACGGCGACCGCTACTCGTTCCCCCGGAGTGATCAATCCGTCCCGCTGGATGGACTGCAGCAAATGGCCAGCGAGGCCCGAGCGACCCCGGCTGGGCTCTGCGATTCCTCTTCGCTCTTTTGTTGGTTTGGGCATCAGTCTGGGCATTAGTTTGGCATGGATTGGCATGCATCCGAGGGCTACGTTGGCGCATCCTACCATGGCGCAAGTGGTTACACGTTTGCTTCGGATGTCTGTGGAAAACGCAATCTTAGATTGACATTTCCACCCCGGCTTGACATACTCTTCCAGTTGTTCGTACGCCTTTCTGCAGGACAGGGGGGCCTTTAGCTCTTTGACAATCGATACGATGTGCCAGAATCCGTTCGAAACCATTCGGCCTTTTCGAGCCCGAATGGTCTGAGTAAATCGAGCGACAATAATTTGCTTGGCAGGCTGCCTGGGGTGCAAACCCTGGGATTTTTTTTCGCCAAGCTACCAGTTTCAAACGAGAGTTTGATCCTGGCTCAGAGCGAACGCTGGCGGCGTGCTTAACACATGCAAGTCGAGTGCGCGACATTTGTAGCAATACAAATGTTGGCGCACGGCGCACGGGTGCGTAACACGTGGGTAATTTGCCCTCCGATGGGGAATAACCCCGCGAAAGCGGGGCTAATTCCGCATAACATTCCTGTGACTTAGGTTGTGGGATTCAAAGGCGTAAGTCGTCGGAGGTGGAGCCCGCGCACGATTAGCTAGTTGGTAGGGTAACGGCCTACCAAGGCTATGATCGTTAGCTGGTCTGAGAGGATGGCCAGCCACACTGGAACTGAGACACGGTCCAGACTCCTACGGGAGGCAGCAGTGGGGAATCTTGCGCAATGGGCGAAAGCCTGACGCAGCGACGCCGCGTGGGGGATGAAGCTTTTCGGAGTGTAAACCCCTTTCGACCGGGAAGAATGCCCCGCAAGGGGAGTGACGGTACCGGTAGAAGAAGCCCCGGCTAACTACGTGCCAGCAGCCGCGGTAAGACGTAGGGGGCCAGCGTTGCTCGGAATTACTGGGTGTAAAGGGTTCGTAGGCGGTGCGGCAAGTTGGATGTGAAATCTCTGGGCTTAACCCAGAGGCTGCTTCCAAAACTGCTGTGCTTGAGTGTGGGAGAGGCGCGTGGAATTGCAGGTGTAGCGGTGAAATGCGTAGATATCTGCAGGAACACCCGTGGCGAAAGCGGCGCGCTGGAC
>DATNMX010000042.1:0-4903 GCA_035602135.1 Candidatus Dormiibacterota bacterium | reverse complement strand
ATCCATGATACGAAAGCCGCTGGGCATTTGCATTTCGATGGCGTTTGCAATTTCGCTGGCCGTGGCAGGGGAAGTCTCGCCGTCGCGAGCAAACCTCACTGCGGCTGAGGTCGTGGACAAGAACGTCGCAGCCCGGGGCGGGTTGCAGGCGTGGCGGGCGGTCCAAACGATGTCGTTGACAGGAAAACTAACCGCCGGGGGTAATCAGCGGACCGCTCTTCCAGTGCCAATGCCGGACCGAAAGGCGAACAAGAGGTCCAGCAAAATGACGCTGCCTCCGCGGCCATCAGAAGAAGTTCAACTGCCGTTTGTAATGGAACTGAAGCGCTCCCGAAAAATGCGAATGGAGTTGCAGTTTAACGGCCAGACAGCGCTGCAGGTATTTGACGGCACCAACGGATGGAAGCTGAGGCCCTTCCTGAACCGCCGTGAGGTTGAGCCTTATACGACGGACGAATTGAAGAGCACATCCACGCAGGCAGAGCTTGATGGATTTCTGGTCGATTATGCGGCCAAGGGTACCCGGATCGAGTTGGCCGGCATGGAAAAAGTTGAAGACCGCGATGCCTATAAGCTCAAACTGACCTTGAAAAACGGGCAGGCCATGCATGTTTGGATTGACGCTCAAACCTTTTTAGAGGCGAAAATCGAGGGGCAGCCCAGGCGGCTCGATGGTACGTACCATCCAGTGGAGGTTTACTATCGAGATTATCGGCCGGTGAACGGACTCCAGATTCCGCATGTTCTGGAGACGAGGGTCCTCCCGGTAAACCAACCAGCGGCAGCGTCCAAAGGCGCTCCCGTTCAGGCAGAAAAAATCATGGTTGAAAAAGTCGTTGTGAATCCGAAGCTCGATGAATCGCACTTTTCGAAACCGGAAACCGGACTCGCACCGAAGACCAATTAGACTCCACTCAACGCCTGAAGTGCGTGCTCGTCTCCGAGTGGTGCTGACGTGGGGCCCGGGTGACAACCACGGATGGCACCTTAGCTCTTCAGCATGATCTCTTACACGATTTCGATTTTACCCACACCCAGCGGATATTTACGGCTCTGCTCACCTATATGATCCGTACGGCTGCTGCGTCCGCTAGTGAATCTTCCAGAGATTTGGCAATCTGTTTGCTCCTAATGCTCGCGATGTACCCCCGGGCGCAGGGCCTGAGACCTCGTATCCTATTCATTCTGCGCCATTTCTCGTAACACACATGAGACTTGGGGCGGAACGGATCGTCCGACGAATGGTAAATTTTTTGACTTAGAATTCGCAAAGGTTCTGTTTGCGGTGTATCAAGAAACCCCATGAAGAAGCCCTCCGTACTAGGTTCTCTCGTTTTTCTCGCGCTCTTGGCGTTTGCAGCAGGCCGGTACACTGGTGGGTCCAACCACGATAACCATACGGCTGCCAAACACATTCTCTATTACTTTGATCCCATGCATCCTGCCTATCGATCAGATAAGCCCGGGATCGCGCCGGACTGCGGAATGGAGTTGGAGCCGCTCTATGAGGGCGAAGATCCAGCAGCCAAGCTTCAGCTACAGGCCGGCGCAGTTTCGATCGGCCCTGAACAACAGCGAATGATCGGTCTTCGCGTGGAAGCGGTAAAGAAAAGTTCCGGATCGCGGTTGCTTCGCACAATCGGGCGTGTGGAGGCCGATGGGAACCGGGTGCACCGTCTGATGGCAGGTACCGAAGGCTGGGTGCAATCTGTCCAGAACAATCCCTCTGGCACGGCCGTTAGGAAAAACGAGGTCTTGGCGGCCTTGTATAGCCGCGAATTTCGAAACGCGGAGCAGGCGTACTTGGGCTCTCTCGCCAGCCTCGACCGCGTGAAGGGCAGCCACGATATAGACGATTCCAACAGAACAAGCGATGCCAGTTTGCGAATCAATGAGGAACAGCTGCGTGCCTTAGGTATGGGAGAACCGCAAATTAAAGAGCTGGCCAAGACCCACCAGCTCACACGCGATATTACCCTAACTTCTCCGGTCGACGGCATTGTGCTCTCCCGCGACGTCTCTCCTGGCCAGAGGTTTGAGAAAGGAACGGAATTTTATCGCATCGCCGATCTGAGCAAAGTCTGGATCATCGCAGATATTTACGGGGACGAAGCGCAGCTGTTTCACCCGCGTGCCAGGGTTCGGGTCAGCGCTCGCGAGCGCTCGAAGACCGTTTATGCCATCGTGGGTGACAATCCACCGTTGTTCGATCCCGCGTCGCGGACCCTAAAGCTTCGCCTGGAGGCCGAAAACCCCGGCCTTGTGCTCCGGCCTGACATGTTCGTTGATTTGGAGTTCAGCGCCCACGCTCCTCCAGGGCTCTCTATACCGCAAGAGGCGGTGCTCGACAGCGGCCTACAAAAGATCGTCTATGTGGAGACTAGCGACGGCGTGTTCGAGCCACGCCCAGTAGAAATCGGAACTGCCTATGGCAATCTCGTCACGATTACGCGCGGTTTGACTGAAGGAGCGCGTGTTGTGACCTCAGGGACTTTCCTGCTCGATTCTGAAAGCCGCATGCGCGCCTCCGCGTTGGCTACTTCCGTGGTAGCGCGCGATGCGAAGCAGGCTCCGGCTCGGACGCCGTAGCCATGAGTGAGCAGCTCTGCGATGGGCCACTCGGTCCAAACAAATCCCACTCGAATGTGCACAGGGTTCCATCCTCACTGCCTAGCTGGGCGTTTTACCCGGCAGAGTGCCTGAAGGAGTCCCCTCTGGTTCCGGCAAGGTATTTAGGCATGGCGCGAACGAGCATCGCGATTTCCGCATCTAGATCGAGGCGCGGATGATCGACCGTATTATTTCTTATTCCGTAGACAACAAGTTTCTGGTCTTCATCCTGGTCGCTGCGGCTTGCGTCTGGGGAGCCTGGACGATGATGCATCTTCCCCTGGATGCCACACCCGATCTGGGGGAGACACAGGTTATCATCATGTCTCGTTGGGAGCGCAGCCCCGACATCATCGAAGACCAGGTTACGTATCCGATCATTTCGGCTATGACCGGCGCGCCGGGGGTTAAGTCGGTGCGCGGCATCTCCGACTTTGGTTTCTCGTACGTTTACGTCATTTTCCAGGAAGGGACGGACATCTACTGGGCACGCTCCAGAACTCTCGAATATGTTTCCAGTGTTACGGCACGACTTCCTCAGGACGTCAGAACAGAAATTGGACCGGATGCTACCGCGCTAGGATGGGTCTTTCAATATGTTCTTAAAGAGGAGTCCGGAGAACACAACCTGGGAGAGCTACGTTCTTACCAGGATTGGTATCTGCGATATTACTTGAAGGCTGTGCCGGGCGTGGCGGAGGTGGCTTCACTCGGCGGTTTCACACAACAGTACCAGATCAATGTTGACCCGAATCGGTTGCGATCCTACGGGATTCCGATCTCCCGGGTGGCCGAGGCCGTACGAAGCGGCAACCAAGAGACGGGAGCGCGGCTGTTGGAGTTCGGTGGCGCAGAATACATGATCCGCGGTCGCGGATACCTGCGCTCGCCCAAGGACCTTGAGGAAACTGTCCTTGGCGCCGTCCAGGGCACTCCAATCCGGATCAAGGACGTGGGCAAAGTCGTTGTCGGCCCTGATATCAGACGCGGCACCGCCGACTTGGACGGGCTGGGAGAAACCGTCTCCGGAATCGTCATCATGCGCGAGGGCAGCAACGCACTCGATGTAATTGACCGGGTAAAGGCACGATTGAAGGAGATCGAACCGGGACTGCCACACGGCGTCAAAATCATACCAATCTATGACCGCTCCCAACTGGTGCGGCGTGCGATCTCGAACGCGCGCGCAACGTTGCTGGAGGTGATTTTCACGGTTGTCATCGTCATCTTGATTTTTCTCTGGCATTTTCCAAGCGCGGCCATTCCGGTAGTCACGATTCCAGTAGCTGTGCTACTGACTTTTATTCCCCTGCATTATGCGGGTGTGAGCATCAACGTGATGTCGCTGGCCGGGATCGCCATCGCCTGTGGCGAACTCGTGGATGCGGCGATTGTCGTGGTAGAGCAAACGCACCGGAAACTGGAAATTTGCAAACGATCAAGCCAGCCATTCTCTTATAACGAAGTCATTTTGGCGTCCGTAAAGGAAGTGGCTGGGCCCACATTCTTTGCTTTGTTGGTGATAGCGGTGGCCTTCCTGCCCGTTTTCGCGCTAGAGGGCCAGGAAGGGAAGCTCTTCCGGCCGCTTGCCTACACCAAGAATTTCGCCATGGTCGTGGCTGCAGTGCTTGCCATCACCCTGAGCCCAGCGCTAAGACTGCTGTTGGTGCCTCGCCGATCCTTTCAGACCGTCGCGGGCAGCAGGTTTCAGCGCTTTTTTGAATCCTTGGTGGGCGGTCAGGTCCGTTCGCAAGAAAAACATCCGATTACCGGCCTGCTCATGAAGCTCTACGATCCGGTAGTTCGCTGGACCCTCCGCTGGAAGTGGCAGGTCATTGCGGGGGCACTGGCCCTCGTTCTTCTCTCCATACCCATGTTCTGGACCCTCGGCGGGGAGTTTATGCCGGCTCTGGATGAGGGCTCATTCCTCTATATGCCCTCTACGATGCCGGGTATTTCGATCGCGGAATCTCAACAGCTGCTGCAACTAACGGATCAAATTCTGAAGAGTTTCGCTGAAGTCGATCATGTTCTGGGCAAAGCCGGACGCGCTGACACCACGACCGATCCAGCTCCGCTTTCGATGCTGGAAACTGTGATCGTTCTGAAGCCTCAGTCGGAGTGGCGGAAAACTCAAGTATGGTATTCCTCTTGGGCGCCCGGATGGCTGCTCCCCGTTTTGCGGCACGTCACGCCGGACCACATTACGGAACAGCAGCTCGTTGCAGAGATGAATCAGGCATTGAAAATCCCCGGCCTCTCAAATTCCTGGACAATGCCCATCCGCGGCCGC
>DATNMX010000041.1:0-3700 GCA_035602135.1 Candidatus Dormiibacterota bacterium | reverse complement strand
CATCTCGATTATTTAGCGGGGCGCTTGGGTGGAGTTTGTCCGCACATCTTCATTTTGAAGGGTGGGATGGGCACGAAGCAAAGGAAGAAACTGGCTGAATCTTTAGCAGCCGTTCCTTGCGATGAACCGCGCGTGATCCTGGCGACCGGAAGTTACCTCGGCGGGGGATTTGACGATCCACGTCTTGATACGCTTCTTCTTGCGATGCCGATTTCGTGGAAAGGTACGTTGCAGCAGTACGTGGGCCGCCTGCGTCGTCTCCACGACAACAAAAGCGAAGTCCACGTCTACGACTATGCGGATGTGATGGTGCCTATGCTGGCTCGCATGTACAAGAAGAGGCTCGCAGGGTACTCTGCGCTCGGCTATACGGTTGCCGCGGTTGTGCGGAACTGATGACTTTCCCGGAGGATCAATTTTGGGGCCACAGTCCAACGTTTTCGGCGAACGATGTGGAGACGTTCCTCAGTCCTCCGCATCCCGCCCACTGTTTCGCGACTCGACGAGAGGGATTAGCGTTTAGGGATCTCTACCAGAGTGCAGGTTCCGGGTCTTGCGGCGTTCACCGCGTTGGCAATCTGTTGCATCATGGGACGCACCAGGCTCCATCTGTTTTTGCTGAGAATCACGATCGCCAATTTGCGGCCCTTCAGATTTTGTTGGTGAGGCAGATTTGTGTCGGTCGTGAGAAGCACTTCAAACCCAGCTTCCTCGGCTGCTTTCAGCAAGTCACCGTTGCTCAACGTGTCCCACCCTTGTGCCCTTGCTTCCTTAACGATATGGCCCTGCAGCGCGCGGGAAATGCCTCTGGGCGTTCCGTGGTCACAGAGAATGTGCATTAACGGCGAATCGGAGCTTCCAGACTCCGTGCTGCAAAGTCCAGTACCGCAGTGACCTGTTCCCGCGTCACGTCGAACTGTTCCATGATTTCCTCGATAGTCAGGCCATCCTCTAAGTTTTCAAAGATTGTAGCCACGGGTAGGCGGGTTCCACGGAAAACCCACGCGCCGCTGACTTTTCCGGGCACACTTTCTACTGCGGCACATTTTGTCCAATCCAGTGCCATGCGCGCCTCCTTAATTCCGTTCTAGCTGAAAGTCTAGGGAGCCTACGTACGCGTGTCAACACGCTCCAGCATTCCCCGAGCCTGTCAACGGGCCAGCACAAGAGGAAACAGTGCGGCCAGTAGTCAGGTCTGACCGGGCTAGTTGGACGGAAAAGCGAAACGGCCTAGAGGGAGCATCCTCTAAGCCGTTTCAAATCAACTAGAAATGGTTGCGGGGGTCAGATTTGAACTGACGACCTTCGGGTTATGAGTTGAAGGTCACACTCTAAGTCCCATTGATTCGGTTGCCCTTATATCAATGAGGCCCCCGAAAGAGGCGCAAAAAGACCGAGTTTTGGACCCCAGTTGGACCCTGCTCGTGGGGTGAACGTAGATTCATTCATGGGGCACAAGATCGGCTGTTTGATCGCTTCGTTCCTCGGATAAGATCTTCCGCGGAGCTCATAGCAATGGACAGCCGCACGCCTGATCAGGACAATATTCAAGCGCCTGAAAACAGTACAAGAGGAATGCCGACGGCTTCGTAAAGAGAACGCGGATCTCCGTGCGATGCTCGGGATTAATCAATCGCCCCCCAAAGAACCCGTTCCACAAGCCGTCCCGGTCCCAAACCTCTCGTCCACTTCGAGAAGTGGAGTTTGCACATCAGAGGAGAAGATCTCGCTCTTTCGAAATCTGTTTCGCGGGCGCGAAGATGTTTTCGCCATTCGCTGGGAAGGCAAGGGCGGCAAATCTGGCTACTCACCTGCCGGCATCATGGACTGGCGTGCCATCCATGTCGCGAGACCAGAAGAGCGAAAGAAGGTTGCCCGCAAAACCAGGATGCTCCAACCACTGACGGATGACGCTATTCGAAATCATCTAACTGGAAAGCAGACGGTCGGCATTTATCCACTTCTGCCTGACGACACCTGCTGGTTTCTTGCAGTGGATTTCGACAAGAAGGCCTGGCTAGCTGATGCAGCCGCGTTTGTTGCAACATGCAAGCGTTTTCGGGTTCCCTCGGCTGTTGAGCGCTCGCGGTCCGGAAATGGCGCGCACGTGTGGATATTCTTTGATCGGCCGGTATCCGCTGCCGACGCGCGAAGGTTGGGGTGTTCCCTGTTGACACGCACTATGGAAAATAGGCATGAGATCGGCCTTGATTCATACGACCGTCTTTTCCCCAACCAGGACACTACGCCCAAAGGCGGTTTCGGAAATTTGATTGCGTTGCCATTGCAAAAGCGTCCCAGAGAACTAGACAACAGCGTCTTCTTGGATGAACTGTTTCAGCCCCATCCCGATCAATGGAGGTTTTTAGAGTCCGTTCAAAGAATACCAATCGATCAGCTCGCCCGAATAAATTACGCGATAGCTCCCGACGGGAATCCTGTCGGAGTGCACCTCCATTTGCCCGATGAAGACGAAGGCGAAGCCCCATGGCTCTGGCGCCCATCTCGGCAACGAAAGGAAAGACAAATCACTGGTCTGTTGCCGCCGAATGTTCGCGTAGTGGCAAGCAATCTCATCTATATCGAGAAAGAGGGCTTGCCGTCCGGGATGGTAGATCGCCTGGTTCGCATCGCTGCTTTTCAAAATCCCGAATTTTACAAAGCGCAATCGATGCGGCTCTCGACCTATGGTAAGCCGCGGGTCATATCCTGCGGTGAAGTCTTCCCCGAGCACATTGGTCTTCCAAGAGGGTGCATGGAAGAGGTAGTCCGTGTTTTCAAGTCACATCACATCAATGTGGAAGTTCATGACGAACGAACCGCAGGGCGGGAAATCAATGTTTCTTTCCAGGGCGAATTGCGGTCCGAACAACGAGACGCCATCGAGCAAGTACTTGCCTATGACCACGGCATACTCTGTGCGCCAACGGCGTTCGGAAAAACAGTGGTGGGGGCTTATCTTATCGCCAAGCGAGCGGTTAACGCTCTAATCCTCGTGCATCGGCGTCAATTGATGGACCAGTGGCGCGAACGTTTAGCGGCGTTTCTAGCTTTGCCGATTGGGCACGTTGGACAGTTTGGAGGAGGGAAAGCTAAGAGAACCGGTTTGATTGATGTTGCTGTAATCCAAAGCTTGCAGCGTAAAGGGGCAGTCGAAGATTTCGTCGCGGAGTACGGCCACGTGATTGTGGATGAATGTCACCATCTTTCAGCAGTGACGTTTGAACGAGTCCTCCGCGAAGTCAAAGCAAAATACGTTCTGGGATTGACAGCGACACCGACTCGAAAAGATGGGCACCAACCCATCATCTACATGCAATGCGGCCCGATTCGATTTCATCTCAGCGCGAAGAAGGCTGCCGAGTCTTCACCCCTCGAACACAAGGTTTTCCCAAGGATTACTGATTTCGGTTGGAGTCGGCCTGAAAATGAGACGGCCATTCAAGATATTTATGCTGCTCTCATCGTTAGCCAGGAGAGGAACGACTTGATCGTCCGAGACCTTCAGCAGGCTTTGTCCAGCGGGCGCTCACCACTAGTTCTGACAAGTCGGACGGGGCATCTCGATTATTTAGCGGGGCGCTTGGGTGGAGTTTGTCCGCACATCTTCATTTTGAAGGGTGGGATGGGCACGAAGCAAAGGAAGAAACTGGCTGAATCTTTAGCAGCCGTTCCTTGCGATGAACCGCGCGTGATCCTG
>DATNMX010000040.1:0-10755 GCA_035602135.1 Candidatus Dormiibacterota bacterium | reverse complement strand
GCGACTGGCAAATGTTGTCGTTTAGATCCGTCCGCAGAATTCCAGAAGTCACGCAGCAGTACAACCTGGTGGCCCTCCCTGCGGGTCAAAGCCAGATGATCGCGAAATTGGGCGGCCGAGACCCAGTATTTTCTTTCGCCTAATGGGTACTCGGGTATCGAGGAGAGCGTCAAGCCGTGATAGAGGAACACAGGTGTGCCGCCGAGCCCGAGCCGACCGCGGATTAGTTGACCCGTTGCCAAACTCCCTCCTCCCGACCCGTCAGAAACCGGAAAAAGCCAACCAAGAAGGCCAGATTCATCGCCAGCAAGAAGTAACCTACGTGCGCATACCGGACTCCGTGCATTCGGTGGCGGAAAACAAACCCCATACACGCCCAAAGGAAGAAAAGCAGTTGTCCAACAAAAACGGCCCGATAGAGCGACTTCTCGATCAGGAGCACATTGCTCACCAGGAGCGCTATCAACAGGAACGGAAGGACCCACCGCAAGAGTTTGTGGGAAACAAAAGCTATGCTTGTGAATCCGTCGAGGCGTGTCGTGAGGAACCCTTTCAACGCCCGAAAGCTCCCCACGGCGAGCCGGACTCGCCGGGTAAACTCGCCGCCGACCGAAGAAGCTGCAAACTCGGTTGCCATGGCTTCGGGATCATAGAGAACCGCATAACCCAGATTGCGGGCGTTCATCGGAATTACGAAGTCTTCAATAATGGTCTCTGGAGCGAGCGGCCGAAAGGCCGTGCGACGCAAGGCGAACAGAGCTCCACTGGCCGTGAGGGTGGCGCCGAGCCGGGCCTCCATCAGCCGCAACATGCTTTCGTATCCCCAATAGACGCCTTCGGTCTGCCTAGACTCCGAGGTTCTTTCAAATTCAAGAGCCCCGCAGACGATCCCCACGTTGGGGTTGGAAAAATGCCTTGTAAGGTTCTTGACCGCGTCGGGAGCAAACAGCGTAGAGGCGTCGGAGAAAACCAAGATGTCGTGGTGGGCATGTGACACAGCGACATTTAATGCTTCCGATTTCCCTTTCCGTTTCGGCAGGAGGACAACCTTAATTTTCGGATCTTGCAGCGAGCTCAAGATCTCGTTCGTGCGATCCGTCGAACCGTCGGAAACGCAGACAGTCTCGAGTTTCTCCGCCGGATAATCGATTTGGGCCAAATTGAGGATTTTATTCGGTAAACAGGTTTGCTCGTTGTAGGCGGGAACAATCAAAGTTACGGTTGGCAATTGTTCCGACGTTAACGTCGAAGCCCGGCGATTGTGCCGCCCAGTGAGATACTGCCAGTCTCGGCGGACTTGAGAGAGGGCGAAGGCGACAAACAGCGCGATCGGATAGAAAATATACGCATACGCGATGAGGAGCAGACACGCCCAAAAGAAGTATTCAGCGATCCTCACGATCGTCTCCTCAACGTGCACCCCGGCCCCACAACAAAATCTTGGTCGTCCGAAACAAGATCAGCAGGTCGAGCCCAATCGAAATGTTCTGGAGATAAAACAAATCGTGCGCGAGTTTCTCGGTATTGTCTTCGACCGAAGAGCAGTAGCCTTGTTGGACTTGGGCCCATCCTGTCAAACCCGGCGTTATCATCCAGCGGAGCGCGTAGTAAGGGATTTGTTTCGCAAGTTCTTCCTCCTCTTCCAGCGCGAACGGGCGAGGACCCACGAAATGCATATCTCCCCGCAAGATGTTGTAAAGTTGCGGAAGCTCATCCAGACGAATTCGGCGCAGCCAGCGTCCCACTCGGGTGCAGCGCCCGTCGTTCACTTGCGTCGGCTTGAAATTGACCTCCGAAGCGACTCCTCTTCGCATCGAACGGAACTTATAAAGAGTGAAGATCCACTTGTCTTTTCCAAAGCGGCATTGACGAAATAGGATGGGTCCCTCAGATTCCAAGCGGATCGCGATCGCGATCAGTAACATCAGCGGCGCGCAAAGGATCAACCCGAGTATCGAGAACACGATCGAGGCGGCACGCTTGTAGACCAACAAGGCAGGCGAGGGCCACAACTCCGCAGTGAACCGCAGACGATTCAGCACCCTCGAGTCGAGCCAGATCTTTCCCGTGGCGGTCTCGTAAAGAGCCGTTCCATCTGAGATCATCAAGCCACGCTTCTTGAGTTGCGGCAGTTGAGCGATGGGAAGACTTCCGGCGCATTCGTCCTCAACTGCAACGATCAGGCGGCCGATCCTCTCGCTCGTTATCAGGTCGGGCAGCTCCGTCATCTCTCCAAGGCGGCGGAGATCGGTCGACGCATTCGCGAGCCCTGCTGATTGACTCACCAGCCCGAGCACTCTCATACCAAGTTCAGGACGCTTTTCGATCTCACGCACCAAGGAGATCGCCAACGATCCATCTCCCAAGATTGCCACCCGCTCGGCGAGACGCGTAGAGCGGTTCAGGGCCAAGAACAGATTCCGGGAGCTAATCAAAAGGAGACCGGCCAGGGCGATTCCCATGACAAAAGTGGCACGACCGAGTCGCGCTTCCGGATAGACAAAGTACAGCAGCGCCAGGACGACCGAAGCGGTGCCGAAAACCTGGAACAGGCGCCCCAGCGTTTCGCGCCGATTGCCCAGCACGATCGAATCGTACAGATCGTAGTAATACATGCAGAGCAGCAGCGCTGCGGACACGGCGGCGAGTTTGAGAAGCCCATTATCGTAGCTTAGCCATAGCTCCATTTCATCCGCCGAGCGAGCAACGCTGACTAACAGGAAGGTCAGAACTATGAGACAAACTTCGCACACTACCAGCAGCAGTGTGCGGGTTGGAAAATGGACGTGGAACAATCTAATCATCGCTTACCAGTTTTCCCTTCGATTGCTTCGCCCCGACGGACGTCTCGTCTTTGTCCATCGTGTGCAATCGCTCGGACACGTGGCAATGGGCGTAAGGAGAGCCCGTGCTGGCGTTGAAGACCAGCCCGACGATGAGGGCTTTGTCGAGCGCCGTTAAACTTTTTTCTGCTGCTTCCTTCGGCGTCACATTCTCGCGAACCACCAACAGCACGCCGTCGACCAGCGTCGCCAAATGACGCGAGTCTGCAAAAATGTTGATCGAGGGAGAATCGAAAATGACCCAATCAAATGCGACGGCGGCTTGGCTAATGAATTCCTGTAGGGCGGGTTTCTGAAGCAGTTCCGACGGATTCGTCGACGCAAACCCTGCAGCCAGATAATAGAAGCCCAGCGGGTCCACCCGGAGGATAGCCCGCGTGAGTTCAATCCGGCCCGCAAGGTAGTCAGCGAACCCGTGCCTGGGAGCAATTCCCAAGACTGGAAACCGCGGGTGGCGGAGATCGGCGTCCACCAGCAGGACCGCAGAAGAACTGCGGGCAAGCGTCACGGCGAGGTTGATCGCGACAACGGTCTTTCCTTCGCGGGGCACTGCGCTGGTGACGAGGACTGTTTGCAACCTTCGCTGTTCCCGGACTTGCAGGAGCCGTTGGCACAGGACCCCGAAACTTTCCTGCGCAGAGGCCGGGAGCTGCCCAGAAGTAAGAACGCGCTCCTCGGTTTGAGGATTGCAAAGTACCTGCTCTGCTTGCTTGACAATGTCTGGCTGTAAGTTGATTCGAGCCGCCAAGTCCCGCCACTGCTCCCCCGGCTCGACAAATTGCCCAAAAGGCTTTTCCTCCTGAGGGTTGTCCTGTTGATTGAGAGCCCCCAGGATTCCCGGTTTCGGACCAACCGTCGCGCTCGTTCGGGCAGACGATTGAGGTACTCCGCCGCCCGTACCTTCAAAGCTTGCCGACCAAGATTCGAGCGAGTCCCTCAGATCGGGCCATTGGCCGCTGTTGCCGGCCAGTGGATTCGGTGGCTTTTCCACGCTCGGCTTCTCTGACCCGCGGATTGCTTGGAAGATTCGGCTCACTCGCTTTCCTTTTTTTCTGGAGAATCTAATTCTGGGTAGCCGTGTGTCTCCGGTTCCCTTGCTTCAAGAACGGTAGCGAAACTTGCGGCTTCCTCCTCGTCTGCTTCCTCGCCGGCTGGCCACCGAACCCCTTCGGCAGCGGAGTGTCCATTCCCGTTTACCCGGTTCAGACCCAGGTCCGAGGCGGCCTCTTCGATCAGTTCGGGCGTGACTCGCTCATTGCGAAGGGCAAAGGCGGACATCATGGCGTTATCACATAGCGTGTTGATCAACCGAGGAGTTCCTTGTGAATAGCGGTAGACCCGCTCGAGTGCCGCTGCGGTGAAAATCCCGCCCCTCTTGTCACCTGCGAGTTTCAGACGACATCGTACATAATCAGGAGTTTCGTTCTCCGAAAGCACGTGCAACCGGAACCAGAGGGCGACGCGCTGTTTTAACTGTCTCAGGGTGGGTGAGTCCAGTCTTGACTCCAGCTCCGCTTGCCCTACCAATAGGATTTGTAGCAGCTTGCCCCGGGCAGTTTCGAGGTTTGTGAGTAGACGGATCTCTTCGAGCACGACAGGAGCGAGGTGCTGCGCTTCCTCGACCACCAGCATGGTCATACCCCCACGTCGATGGCGCTCGATCAAGAGCCGGCTGAGCCCGATCAAAAGGTCACTCTTCGTGGCGGGATGGGGAGACAACCCCAGGTCCTCAGCCACGTAGGAAAGGAACTCCTGGCTCGATAGGCGGGGATTGAACACGTACGCGTAAGTCACCCGGTTCTTGTCCAGCAGTTGTTGCAGACACCGCACAACCAGAGTCTTTCCGGTTCCGACCTCTCCGGTCAAAACCATGAACCCCTTCGCGGCCTTGATTCCGTAGTAGAGCCCTGCCAACGCCTCTTGGTGCTGGGGGGTCGCGTAGAAAAGGGACGGATCGGGGCTGATCTCGAAGGGACGCTGCGCCAATTGGAAGAAGGCGTTGTACATGCTCAGCCCACCAGATACGTGTAAATCCCCATTGCCACCGAGCCCGTCAGAAGAAGCACCGTCACCATGGCTTCACAAACCTGATATAGCCGCGTGCGAACCCTCTCCTGGTGGGACTGGAGAACCGGGACGTGAACCAAGACAGGCACCTGAACGGACTCGAGGAGGTTTCGCTCGTTGTGAACGGTCTCATCGGTCATCTCTAACAAGGTCGTCACGCCCAGGCCCGCGCAGAGTCCTAGGGCCCATCCGATGGTTAGGATCTCGAGTCGATTGGGCTCCGTCGGTTTGAGCGGGAGGTTCGGGGGATCGATGATGCGGAACTGTTCCCCTTGCTGCCTCTTCTCGAGATTGGTCGCCAACTCGGACTGTAGTTTCTTCTGCAACAGGGACTGATAGTTCTGTCGGGAATTGTCATAATTGCGCGTTACCTCGGCCAGCTGCTGTTCGCGCAGCGGTGTCAGATTCAGCCGAGACTCAAGGTCGTCCATTCGTGCGCGCAACTTCTTCGTTGCGTCCTGGTAATTTTCAATTTCCAGCTTCGTGACTTTGAGCCGGCTCTCGACTTCTGCCAGAGGCACTGACTGGGGTCGAGACGCGGTATTTGCTGAAGCTTCCGTCGGCGGGACGGTGTCTGGTTTCTGCTCCAACTGTTTCCGTGTCTGTTTCCAACCGGCGAGCTGATCTCTGAGCTTGTCGACATCGGGGTGCCGAGATGTGTATTTCGTCTCAAGGTCGGTGAGTTGTTTCTGAAGGTCACGGATCGTCGCGTCCGCGACGGCGATCGGAGAGGCCACAGCGCTCCCATCAGCGCTTCCGAGAGACTCTTGCATGGCCTGGTACTCGCTCCGCATAGATTCCAAATAAATCCTCTGTTGCTCGGCCCGATCGATGGCCGCCGTATTGGCGTCCAGCTGAGACTGAAGGCTCCCGAGCGTCTGGAGCATGGTTTGCTTTTGTTCGGGGAGCTCGCCAATGAAGCGGATCTTGTATTCGCGCAAGCGTTGCTCCTGCTGCGCGAGATCTTGGCGTGCCTGCTCCAATTGGTTTTCGAGAAAGGTGGTCGTGCTAACCGATTGTTGGCCGCGCGCTTGGAGGTTTTCATCAATGAACAGCGACGTCAGCTCATTCGTGATTTGCTGAGCAACCCGTGCGCTGCCATATAAGAAATAGATGCGAAAGGCGGTTAGTTCATCCTGACGCCGAGGCGCCTGCACCAGTTCGATGCGAATGTCTTGCCGCATTTTGTCTACGACCTCATCGATGTTCACGCGCGGCCGCAGGTTAGGATAGAGACCAAACTGCTCGATGAGCTTCTGGAGTCGAGTGCGGCTGAGAATCTGCTGGGTCATGCTTTGCAAACGGTCCTGGAGATCGGTCACCACGTTGGGCGTGACGTAGAGTTCAGGTACCTTTTGCTGCTCGACCAAGATCAAGGCTTCGGAGCGATACTGCTCCGGCCACAAATGCGCCACGCCGAAGGCAACAAAACCACAAACAAACAGTGGCCCCATCAACCACCAGCGTCGCCGTACCGCTATCGCCCAGTAGTCCTGCCAGCGCACCGGGTTAGGTTCGAATGTATCTTCCATCTTCGCTACCGCCCCAAAGCGATCTCGTGAAACCTGTAAGAGAACTGTACCGACCAGAGATCGCGGTCAAAATTTCCGAACCGTTGTGATTGTCCAGTGCCGCGTTGGTGGATGAAGGCATACCCCACGCGGACGCTGAGTTTCTCCGTCAGCGAGCGCTCAAGGCCAACGCCTGCAGGTAGACTTTGATACGCGCCTCGGGAGGATGTCGAGTCGAGGCTCCTGTTGTCGGCATAGGCTGCGTTCCAAATTGCGTCCCAACGCCCGGGCAGCCGGCGTCTCACGCTCCCCCCCACAGAGGAACTGACCACGGCGCCAAGCAATCCCCCGCCGTCCGAAACCTGGTGCTGTGCGGTCAGCTGGAACGCCGTCTTGTCTAACTGCTTCGTCAGCGTGCCTCCGAGCGCCCAGGTCCAAGTCGCGAGGAAAACAGGAATTTGTAGCATGGAAGGGCCCAGAGGGATGGCGATTACTTCGTGCAGGTGCGAATATTGCGGCCCACCAAAAATACTTAACGTCAGATTGGGAGAAACTTGCTGCGCATATGAAAAGAAGGCGCTGTGTACGAGAGCTCGTGAGTCCGCACCGAAACTAATGTCCTGATACTGGTAGACGATCCCCAGGGTGGTGTGAGGGCCGAGCCGATGTTTGTAGACCAAGCCGGCGTCTTTTTGGTCGGTGTTCTGAAGACTCCCTGTGCTTGACATTTGCTGTCTGAAGTTTAGTGTCAACTGACCAACAAACAGGCCAATCGAGTCACGCGCACTGGCCTGATAGCTGGCATCAATTCGCGAACTCCATGTAAGTTGTCGTGCCGTCGCCGTGAACACCGTGACGTTCAAGCTGGAAGGAGAACCGAGACCGGGAAGAAACTCCTCGTTCAGGCTCGGCTGGAAGATACCCGTTGTATAGAATGCGGACGTGCGGGCGCGAAATGAGAGGCGGGAACTCGCTCGATAGGCTGCATCGAATCCGAGCATCTGGTCGACTACGTTTAGTTCGGACGCCCTCCGGTAAATCCGAAAATGAGGCTGGTAGCTCACTGCCAAATTTAGTCTTTGGCCCTCGCGGCGCACGTTGAGGCTCGGGCCAAATAGAAAGTCTACGTCGCCTACTCGCTGCTGATTGTTGCCAAGGATGTTGTCGTCATAGCTGCTCCCCATTTGGAGCCCGAATACAAGGATGTTTCGCGGGGGAGAGGTGCCAGCATAGTTCAGCCCGGCCTTTTCACCGTCTCCGTAAGTGTTTGGGCCCGATGCGCTCTTGGTACGCGAGTTCTCCGAGTTCGAAGATAGCGAAGATGCGCCCTCGGGCTCCCCTGCCTTGCCGGTCGACGCACTCAGGGAGTTCGGACCAGCGCTTCCAGGGAACTGCCCAGAAACCTCTCGAACGTCCGACCGCTTCGGGACGCCCCCCCCCGGTCCGGTCCCGCCGGCCGGTTGGCTCAATTCCACGAGCAATCGCGCGGGGCTTCCAAGCTTGGATACCCGAGAACAAACTGCTGTGTGCAAATCAAGGACGATCCTCGTCACAGCGCCTTGGTCCGTCCCCATCCGAATCTGGCCAACAAATGCATCGTTAAGGGCGATCCGTCGGGTGGTCAGTTGGGGACTAATTTCGGTCCGCGACAAATCTAGATACAGGCGCTCGGGATTCGACAGATGCCCGACCTTATATCGGACATCGGCTGACAAATCGATAACAACCCGGCTGTAGTCAGACTGAGAAGAAGAGCGCACTCCCAGCACTTGCACCTCGGTCGCTGAGTATGGCTTGCTCGCTGAGGGGCTTGCAGAATCTGACGCACCGAGTGATGCTTCAGCCAGAACAAGGGTCAGGCACGCTGCAATGATCCACGAGAGAACAAACCGCCGGCGCGCTGCCCACGCAGCAGCGATAGGCGGGAGCGATTTCGTCTCCTGGCGTAACGCGATTTGGAGGTCTCTGCTATTCACTTGTCTTTTCCAACCTCGATTAAGGCACGACCAAGGTGTCGCCAGTCTGAAGTTCGATATCCCGATACGAGTTCTTGCCATTCACCGCTGCTTTGTAATCGAAGTGGAAGCGCTTTCGAGCTCCGTCTGGCATCAGCCGGAGCAAGTAGATCTGTTGCACCTTGGCGAAATCGCGGAACCCACCAGCTGTCGCCAAGGCGTCGAGCACCGTCAAGTGGGCCAAGAGCGAATATGTGCCAGGCCGCTCGACCTGACCGATGATGTAAAACTTACGACTGTTGACCTCTCGGACGATCACGGTGACCTGCGGTTTGTGGATGTAAACATCCAGTTCCTTGGCCAATCGGGCCTGGAGTAAGCGGGGGGTGAGACCACTCACTTCCAAATCGCCAACCAGCGGAAGAGAAATTTTCCCGTCGGGCCGCACGGGAACGGACTGGGAAAGCTCCGGTTCGTGCCAGACATTAATCGCGAGCAGATCTTGAGGGCCGATGACGTAATCCTGGTCAGGAGTCGAATCGAGCTTTTCCATTGGGGTGCCCGCCTCTGCCCCCGTCTCTGGAACGCCTGGAGGATTACTCGACACGACGGGGTCCGGACGTGGAGCGAGCGACGTTGATGCCGACTGGTGTGGGGACAACACCTCGGCAGTGGTGGGACCTGCCGAGGTAACTTCCGCGTGCTTTGTCACTGGCAAGTTCTCCGGGACCATCGGAACCAGCGTCGAAGCCACCTGTTCATCCTGTCCTTTGACTGGGCTAGTAGCGGATTCTACTTGTTTGCTCCTGGACTCCAAGCCCGAGAGCTGCCGATGGATCGAGTCAAAGGTCACTACGACAGTGTTGCCGTCGGCGCGGATGCTGTAAGGAGGCTGGCCTGTAAGTTCGACCACCACTCTGGCCACACCGCTCTTGAACGGTCCAACGCGAACCGAACGCACAGGTTCGAGATCGACGCGGATCGGTGTCTGCTGCACCTGGACGTGAGCGCCCGAGCAATCCAGGACCAAACGATTTGGATCGTCTAGTCGAAACGGAACACAGGAAAGATTGCCTCTCCCAATGACGCGGACTTGGACGTGTAGGGCGAAACCCGTCGCCTGCACCTCTTCGATCGCCAGGGAATAGGGTGGAATTGGTCTCTTCGGACTTTCCAGGTTTTTCGAAGACACTTTCACGGCTCGCTGGCGAGGTGTGGGCTTTGTTCCATTTTGATCTGCCCACGCCGGAGTAAACAAGGGCGAAAATGCTAGGAGGACCGCAATGATCTTTTGAGTGAAATGACAATGGAGTGATAGCTTCATCTTACGGACCCTCTTGCGACCTGGTTCAGCTCTTGCTCGCTGGCGACTTCCAGATATGCCCTGGGCCCCCTCGTCGGGGGCACGCCCGCTTCTCGCATTTTGCAAAGCAGGCCCGCGTAGCTGATGCACAACGAGCGCGCGGCTTTTCGCCGGTTCCACTGGTGTGCCTCAAGAACTTTGAGAATGATTTTTCGCTCGAGTTGCTTGGTAGCGGCGCGCACAACTTTTTTCAGCGAAATCACACTGCAGGATGGAATTTCAGGGTCAAAAAAGTCTTCGGGCCCGGTTCGCATCGCGGCCCGAAGATCCTCTTCCGATCCAAAGATGATGTAGTTCTTGATCAAGTTCTCAAGTTCCCGGATGTTGCCGGGCCAAGAATGCTTCGCAAGTTCTGCCATGAGACGTTCCGACAGTGGACGCGCGGGACGATTCAGCTGCCTGCTGTGGCTGCGCAAGAAGTAATCGACCAAGGTCGGAATATCCTCTCTCCGTTCTCGGAGCCGAGGAAGTTGGATCGAAAAGCCGTTAATCCGATAAAAGAGATCCTGTCGGAAATTGCCGGACTCTATATCTCGTTCGAGAGGCCGATTCGTGGCACAGACGAAGCGGACGTCTATCCTCTTCTCGTCCAAGCTACCAATCCGGAGGAACCTGCCATCCTGAAGCAGTTGGAGTAGCTTGGCTTGGAGTGAGGGGTCCAAGTCACCGATCTCGTCGAAGAAAAGTGTCCCGTTGTGAGCAAACTCCACACGACCCGGCTTCGCACCATTGGCGCCAGTGAAAGCCCCTTTTTCATAACCGAAGAGTTCGCTCTCCAGAAGAGTGCCCGGAATGGCCGGACAGCTGACCTTCACGAAGGCTCCTTTTCTCCTAGGAGACTGGGAATGGATCAGCTTCGCCAGCACTTCCTTTCCAGTGCCGCTTTGTCCGAGGAGCAGAACCGCAATGTTGGCGCCAGCAGCTTTTTCCAGTTTCTGACGGATTGTGCGCATAGCCGGAGAGTTTCCAAAGATCACCTCCTCGGGAGGTAGGTCTAAGGCTTCTGACAGTTCGAA
>DATNMX010000039.1:0-4618 GCA_035602135.1 Candidatus Dormiibacterota bacterium | reverse complement strand
TGGCGCGTTCCGGCTGGGCACATTTGAGAGTCTCATAGCCTGAAGAAGTGAGTTGCGACTGGATGAGTTGCCCTGTCACCTCATTGTCCTCAATGACAAGAATCCGCGGGGCCTTGCGTGCTCTTGGCACGGGTACGAGCGTCTCAGGAGGTTGATCCGGAATGATCGCAACGAGGGGAAGTGAAAAATAGAAAGAGGTGCCCTCTCCGGGCTGGCTTTCGATACCCAGTTTGCTGCCATGCAGCTCGACGAGGCGAGAAGTGATGGCGAGCCCCAAGCCTGTGCCCTCTGTGGCGCTACCGGTTTGGGTCAGGCGAACAAATGCTTCGAAGATCCGTTGCTGCTGGTCGGGTGGAATTCCTGGGCCATTGTCGCGCACTTCCATCCTGACTTGGTCTTCCACCCGACGAGCGACCAGCTCGATCCGGCCATCTTCGGGTGTGAACTTGATCGCGTTGGCAACAAGATTCATAAAGATTTGCTTAAATCGCATAGCGTCGGCGTAAACATGCAGATTGGGCGCAACCTTTTGGAGCAATGCTTGCGATTTCTTTTCCGCCAGAGGGTGGAGGCCGCTGATCACTTCGGCAAAGGCTGACGCAACCGTCACATGCTCACGGGTGAGCTCCATTCTGCCCGCTTCGATTTTAGAAAGGTCAAGGATGTCGCTAATTAGTTTGAGAAGGTGTTTCCCGCCGGTGTGTATGTGGGTGACGTAGCGTTGTTGACGATCGTTCAATGGGCCGTAACGCGCGTCGGCGAGCAGGTCCGAAAAACCGAGAACGGCATTCAACGGCGTGCGCAGCTCGTGGCTCATCGTGGAGAGGAACTGATCCTTGAACTTACTGCCGCGCTCAACTTCCTCTTTCGCAAGGAGGATGGTATGAGAAAACTCTTCTACCTCCTTCTTGGCAGCTTCAAGCTCCGCAGTGCGTTCCTGAACGCGCTGCTCCAGCTCATCATGAGCTTTTCGCAAAGCTCTCTCGCTCTGCTGGATCTGAGCTAACATCTCATTGAAAGCATCGATAAGGATAGCCAGCTCGGCAGGGCTGCGGATAGGCGTTGCGCGGACCGAATAGTTTTTGTCTTGAGAAACAACTTTTGCAATTTTGCTCAAATCCACGATGGGGTCAGCAACGGCTCTGCGAAAGATCGATGAGATCAATAAGGCCGCCAACAGACATGCCGAGAGGACGATGGCAGCGATGGCCGCGTATCGCTGGAAACGGCTACGCAACTCCTGCAAATCCGATCGGATGTAGACGGCCCCAATCGGCTTCCCGTCCAGCACGATCGAGCGTACTAGCGCGATCTGATCATCCTCGGTCCAGTGAGTCTCTGTTTGAACCGAGGGAGTTGGGGGAAGCACAGGGTTGTAACGACCACGATCGCGCGAGTAGGAGGCAAAGGGGCGGCCATCCGGCAGGTAGACCTGAGCGGACAAGATATTGGGCGCAGCCTTGAGGGCCAACAAAGTATTTTCCGCGGACTGCGGGTCGTTGAACAGTAACGCGGAAACGGAATTGGAACCGATGATCTGAGCTTGCGTGGAAAGATTCCGCAACATGGCCTGCCGGAAAGTGATCATGTCAAAGGCAATAAACGCGGCACAGGCCAACAGCAGTGCCGCGCCGCTGACCAACATGTTCATCCATGTGAGTTTCCGGGAGATGGAGTGTTTTTGAGCCTTGAACATGTAGGTCAATCTCCAGACCGAGTGTTTCTTCTTACGGCTGCCGCTACTTTGAGCAACTCGGAACTCAAGACGAGCTTGGCGCTTTCGGCGGTCGCCAAGTTAATCTCGAAGCGAATCCTGTCACCTTCCACGACGAATTGGATCATGCCGCCTCGCCGCGAGAAGCCGGGCATATCGCTAACCGTTAGGACGCCCGCTTGGTCAATCGCCGCCAGGATCTCTTTCAAATGGTTTTCTTCTGTCGAACTAACGAACAGGATTCGGCAATCCGGTGCGTCTTGCGGCCTGGCGATCCGCCGAATCACAACGGGCTTTCCCTCTAGCGCTTCCCCAGCAAGGGTTGAATCGAGAATCGAGCCAAAAGGATCCCGGCCGAGCACACAAACGGGGAAGGAGTCGCCCTTGCCTGCCGCAAGTCCAGGCGGCCATTTGACGAACCTGCCGAAATTGTAGAGGTAGGCGGCCTTGACCTGATACTCGGTCGGTTTCGACTGTTGGGCATGTAGGCATGAGACGCCAACGAGCGCCCAGGCGACCGCCAGAGCCATGAGTTTTGACAAGCAGCATGAATGGACACCGGTCACGGACTCTGGCCCCGTGCATGGGAGCACATCGGTTCCACAGATCCGCTTCCCTCTTATCTTTGCCATGATTGCCACGTTAGTTTGATGTAGGCGCTTCGCTTGATCCCGACAAGAGGACCGGGGTCACCCCCGAACTCCGCGTGATGAGGTTGAAACAGGTTCTCCCCCACGACTGACACGTCTAGAGAACGAGTGGCATGCCAACTGAATCGCACATCGGCCGTGGTGTAAGCTCCGACGAGTTGGGCAGGCAGGGAGCTCACATAACGAAAAGTCTGATCAAATTCCAACTTCTTGGGTAAATCCAGGGAAGATTGAATCGCGACCTGGTGATGGGGGCTTGACCCCTGCGTTGAATTTGCGCTGGAAGTGTCCAGGCTGCTCGCCTTCTTGCCCAAATCGATATGGAGGTATGAATACGACCCCCTCAACCGCCAAATGCGAGTCGGGGTCCAATCGGGAGCGATCTCGAATCCACCCGTGTGGCCTAGCAACCCATTGCGGAAGAAAAACGGGATAACAGTGTGCGGCGGGAGCGGCGAGCTTTCAGTGAACGGCGCACCAGGCTCGACACTTAGGAGGTGGTCATAGTTGTTGTAGAAGGCGGCAATGTCCACGTGGAACTTGGGCCCCACCAGACTTCGGTATCCGGCTTCGTAGCCAATCAGGCTTTCCGAGGAAAACTTTCTGTCGCCAATAACCCGGAAAAACGTCAATGGAGTGGGCGCCGCCAATCCGGTGAGCTGGAGGTCTTCTTCAACGCGAGATGGAGTGCGCACGGCGCGAGTGACGGCGCCCCACACGGTTTGCCGTGAACTCGGGGTCCACAAGAGCCGTGCCGTCGGCTCGATCTCGAAGCCGCTGTAGCCGTTGTGTAGGAGTTTAGACCCGATGGTTAGTGAAAGCTGGTCTCCAACGATAGGGATTTCGTCCTGGATGAATGCGTTGTAGAGCTTGTCCGTATAGTGATTCGGCGTGAACACGACGGTGGGCACGACCTGGGAAGCATTGCCCGAACTCAGGCGCGCTCCGAGGCCCCACAGGAAATCCTGCCGCCCCGGCAGAATCAGATGATGGATGAAATCGATGTCAAACGTATCTCGAGACTCGGCAAAGTTGGCCTGTTTCCGATTCGTACGGTCGTAATAAGTCTGCAACTGAACGTTAGACCCTGAACCTAAGTCGCGCTCCCAGCGACCGAGCAAATTGCCTCCCGAAAGCTCGGCGTTCTGTTGCACATCGGTCGTATACGGCGGAGAGTAGCTCGCGATCTGCACACGTTGTCCGGCGTCGCCATAATAGACGTCGCCTTGAAGCGTTAGCCGGTCGCGATTGTGTGCATCCCAATCCGTCCTGAAGCCGGTCTGACCCATCCGCCAGTCATCGAATTGTTGGTGATCGGGATGAAACTCAGGGCCTCGGGTGAAACCCTTCCCATATATACGGTAGTTAAAACCCTTGCTGTTGCCAGCACCGTACCGGAAATTGACAAAACCTTGATCGACATTTCCTCCACCGGTGGATACCAACGTTCCATGGGTCTCCTGAGCTCTTTTGGTGATGATATTGATTACCGCGTTGACGGCATTCGCTCCCCAGATGGTACCGCCGGGGCCCCGGATGACTTCGATCCTGTCGATATCCTCAAGCAGTGTGTCCTGAACTTGCCAATAAACGCCTGCGAACAGAGGCGTGTACACGCTCCGGCCATCGATAAGCACGAGTACTGATCGGGAGAGTGTGCTCTGGAATCCGCGTACGCCGAGCGACCAGGTGTTGGAGTCGACCCGTGCGACTTCAACTCCAGGCGCCATGCGGAGGGCCTCCGGGATGCTTGTGGCCCCGGACCGCCGAATATCCTCTTGGGTAATGACGTAGATCGCTGCCGGAGTTCGAGTGGCTTTCACAGGCACTTTGGATGCTGTTGTAACCTCGATTTGTCCGAGTTCTTCCAGGCTCACTTGTTTTAAATTCGCAGGAGGATTTTGATTGCTTTGCTTGGCCTGGGCGCGAGCCATCTGATCTGTGAGCGTGACCAAAAGCAGAAGGACGAAGGCGTTTGTGGCCGCGATCCGACAAATAGATGATCGGTGTGGGCAGCGAAAATCACCTGGCCGATTCTGAAAGCAGCTAGCGCTCATTCTTGGCCCCTACATCCGCCAACTGAAGTGCCGATTCGCGCACAAGCAGTTCCAGCTGATCGATCAAGGAACCATCCCACCAGCCGCGTTTTACTTCTTCCCGTATGATGGCGAAGGCCTTTTCCGTAGAAAGAGCCTTGCGATAGGGCCGGTCCGTAGTAAGCGCGTCGTAGATGTCGGTGACTTGAAGGATGCGC
>DATNMX010000038.1:0-48556 GCA_035602135.1 Candidatus Dormiibacterota bacterium | reverse complement strand
TGGCTCGATTATCTTTGCGACCGCATCCCGGTGAAACGGCCGGGACACCCTGAAGATTTGGATGCCGCCGTGGTCTTCCTCGCCGCGGAATCCAGCCGTTACGTGACGGGGCAGACTTTGCTCGTGGATGGCGGAATTTCTACCGGCGCAACGCGCGCCTTGGTGCAGTCGACGCAAGGTAAGAACGAAAAATGAGGTTAGGAGTTTAAGAATGACAAACGCCAGCGGCCATCAAACTATACAGGGTGCTCTCCGGTGCTTTTTGTCGGAAGCGGCACTGGCAAGTTTTCTAAGTGTGTTACTGGTTTCGGCCTGGGCCACACCGGCTGCGGAAATACACAAACCACTCCAGATTTATTTCGTCGACGTCGAAGGAGGTCAAGCGACGCTGTTTGTGACGCCGGAAGGGAAGTCGCTGCTGATTGATACCGGCTGGCCGGGAAATGACGGGCGAGACGCGGAGCGCATTGTTTCTGCGGCCAAGCTGGCGGGGATTAAGAAGATTGACTACGTCCTGATTACGCACTATCACGACGATCACGTCGGAGGCGCGCCCCAACTCGTCGCGCGAATTCGTGTGGGCACATTCATCGATCATGGCGAGAACCGCGAAACCAGCGCGGCAGCGCAAAAAATGTGGCAGACCTATCAGGGCGTGTTGGCGACGGGAAAATCCAAACACATTGTTGCCAAGCCGGGCGATGTTCTTCCGATTCCAGGCATGCAAGTTAGGGTTGTGAGTTCGGACGGCGCCGTAATTGAGAAGCCTCTGCCGAGAGCTGGCGGAACGAATACGAGCTGCGGAAGTCCCGAGCAAAGTGCCGGGGACCAAACAGAAAATCCGAGATCGGTCGGTACGTTGATTACCTTTGGCAAGCTGCGGATTCTGGACTTAGGCGACCTGACCTCAGATAAGGAAATGGAATTGATGTGCCCGGTGAATAAGTTGGGGCCGATTGATATTTACGTTGTGTCGCATCACGGCTGGAGCCAAAGCGGAAGCCCCGCACTTGTGAATGGCATCGCACCGCGCGTCGCGATTATGGATAACGGGGCGAAAAAAGGCGGGTCGCCGCCACAGTGGGCGATCATAGAAAAATCGCCCGGCCTCGAGGATCTCTGGCAGGTTCACTATTCCGAAGAGGGTGCTGACACGCATAATGTCACAGCGCCTTTCATCGCGAATCTCCAGGGACCCGATGCCGGAAACTATCTGAAGCTTAGCGCGTCGGCGGATGGAAGCTTTGAAGTTTTCAATTCGAGGACCCAAGCTACTAAAAAGTACGGGGCCCGCTGAATTTCTCTCAATTCAAGCTGGTTCGGGAATGGGTTCCATCGATCCAAGCAGAAAAATATAACCGGCTATACCAAGCACCAGAAAGGCCGCAGCCGCAGCGAATGCCCAATAGAAGGAATGCGTAGTTTGAGCGATGTAGCCGGTAACAATCGGCGCGGTGATGGCAGATAGCTGATTGCAGAAGTTCATGATTCCACCTAGCGTGCCAACACTTTCCCGGGGTGCCATCAGCGAGGGAATCGACCATCCCACCGGCGCGGCGGCAGACAAACCTCCCAGCGAAATGCTTATCCACAAGAGCGCGCTGAGCGGGCTGTGAGCGTTTGCCGCGCCTAAAATGCCCAGACCCAAGATGGTGCCACCGATCAGAACGGATTGGCGAACGCGTACCGGATTCCAGCCGCGCTGAATCAGAGCATCGACAAGCCAGCCACCGACCAAGAGATCAGTAAATGTTGCAAACATCCACGGGACGCTGGTGTACAAAACGGAGTGAAGCAGATTCACGTGATGAGCAGCCGAGAGGTAGGCAGGCAGCCAGGTCAGCAACAGATAGAAAGTATAGTTGTAAGAGGCAAAACCTAAAGCTAGGCCACAGACGCGGCGTTGGCGGAGCAAATAGCCAAGCGGAGCGCCTTTCGCAGCTTGGGCGGCGTCTTCGGGTTGCGCACCACCGCGAACGATGTAGTGTCGCTCGGCATCGGTGAGCGATTTATCCTCACTGGGATTTTGATAGTAGGCGTAGAAGAACGCAAAATAGATGAGGCTAATCAGTCCAGTAGCTGCAAAACTCCAGCGCCAGCCAAAATAAAGCAGCAAAATACCAATGACCGGTACGCCAATCGCGGAAGCGAATTTTGCGGCGGCATCGAAAATGGCCGTGGCGAGGCTGCGTTCCTTCTCTGGAAACCAATAGCCAATGGCTTTGGCATTGGCGGGGAATGTGGGTGCTTCGCCAATCCCAAGAAGAAGTCGAGCAGCAATGAAACCGCCGACTCCTGTAGCGACCGCGGCGGCCAAGGAAGCGACACTCCAAAGCATGATGCTCAGGCGACCGACACGCCGCACGCCGAAACGGTCCAGCAACAGGCCAGAGGGAAGTTGACACAACGCGTAGGTCCAACTGTAAGCGCTTAACATATAGCCAAACATCACGGGCGTAATGCCAAAGGTGACGTGCAACGCGTCCTGGGAGACGGAGAGGTTCACACGGTCGAAGTAGTTGACTAAGACTCCGAATCCCAGCAGCCATGCGATCCGCCATCGCCGGCGGGGCACAGGCGTGATTTCCAGATTTGTTTGGCTTGGTGACGAGATCATCGGAAAATGTTGGAAAAGTCAGGCCGAGTATCCCATGGATTGTGGTGAGGCCTTAGACTTCTATTCGCGAAGCCACGATGAACTGGGGACGCCAGCGCAAACTTAGCTGGACACCTTCACCAGCACCACGCCATGCTTTGGCATTTCTACGGTGTAGGAATTTTGCAATGTGCCGAGGTTTTTGTGATCGAGGAGATCACGCAGTTTTGCAGATGCGCCTGCACCGATCGTTTTGAAATCGAGCGTCATCTTAATTGGGGATTCACTGCTATTGAAAAGACCGACCGCGTGGCTTCCATCGGCCAGCGGCCGGGCCCAGATCTCCAGAGGACCTTCTTGCCAGACGCGATGGGCTTGCACGCCTTTCGCATCCTGATCGATTGCCAGAACCTCGGGATTGGTAAGAAGCTCCTTTGTTTCGGGTGTCATCGTCCGCAGATCGTTACCGGCCAGGAGGGGAGCAGCCAGGAGAGCCCAGAGCGCCAT
Organism: Candidatus Dormiibacterota bacterium; assembly: GCA_035602135.1. Lineage (GTDB taxonomy): Bacteria > Acidobacteriota > Terriglobia > Acidiferrales > UBA7541 > Acidiferrum. The sequence continues at coordinate 45,453 of DATNMX010000038.1, read as the reverse complement.
GTGCGTGCGGTCTTCGTCACGATTCATGTGCCCGTTGCCGATTTCGAGCATGTCTGGATCATTCCAATGCCCCGGGCCGGCGAATTTTTCCAGGCCGTTCTGTCCGAAACCAATCAGCGACATGCTGGCGTAACTGTCGCTAATATCGCCGGTCGTGCGCCATAAGTTTCCGGTGTGAGGTCCCCACCTCCACGGCGCTTTTACACCCCAATTGCAGATGCTAAACATGATCGGTCGGCCGGATTGCGCGAGCGCATCGCGGAATTTCCCATATTGCACTTCTGGATCGAGTCCTTCCGCAGCACACCAATCGATCTTTACGTAATCGATGCCCCACCCTGCATATGTTTTCGCGTCCTGAACTTCGTGGTTCAAACTGCCTGGGCGTTTTGCACAGGTAAGCGTGCCCGCATCCGTATAAAGCCCAAGTTTTAGTCCCTTACTGTGGACGTAGTCCGCTAGCGCCTTCATTCCGGAAGGGAATCGCGCCGGGTCGGCAATAATGTTCCCTTGCGAGTCGCGGTCCACTTGCCAGCAGTCGTCGATGTTCACGAACTGGTAGCCAGCGGCCTGCATCCCGCTGCTGACGACGGCCTCGGTCATCTCTCTAATGAGTCCTTCGCTGACGTCGCAACCAAACTTATTCCAGCTATTCCATCCCATGGGCGGAGTTTTTGCGAGTTGCGAAGCGGAAGGATTGTCGCTTGCTTGCGCGCCGGGTGGCGGACACATGGTTGCGATGAGACACAGCAAGAGCACGAGCGTGCATCGCTGCATAATGTTTTCCCTCGTCAATTACAGAGTGTTAGTGCTTTCGCGCGCAGTCTAACATGTCCGGGCCAAAACGTGGATTTTGACTTAAACGGGGGAGGGGAGGCGCGGTTACCAGATGGTTTTAATGGCTTTGTAATTTCGGATGTTCCTGTCCTTCGTGACCAAAGGGATGCCCTCAGACAACGCGGTTGCTCCGATGAGGCGGTCGCATAGATCGGGAGAATAACTTGCCGGTAGTTGGGTAGCCAAAACGGCGACCTTCGCGGTAATCGGGCGGATAACAGTGCGCGCCGAGATTTTTTCAACGAAAGCTTCAACAGTTCCCGTAATGTCCAAGCGGCCCTGAGTAGCGAGCCACGCTAACTCCGAAAGCGTGATCGCAGAAATGGCGATTCCACTTTCCTGGCTAGCCGTACGAATCGCCGCGCCGGCTCTTTTCGACAGTTTCCTGGGTTCAATGGCCAGCCAGATCAACACGTGCGTGTCCAGCAGGGTCACTTCTTCATAGCCTTCCAGTGCTCAAGAGGAACCACCGGAGCCTCGATATCACCGCCGATTTTGAATTCTCCAACCATAAATCCGAAAAGATTGGCCTTTTTTGACTTCACCGGAACGACTTTTACGACTGGCTTTCCGCGCTTAGTGACAACGACCGGTTCACCGGTCGCTTGGACATCCTTCATGATGCTCAAGCAGCGTGCTTTGAAGATACCGGCGCGCATCTGCTTCATAGTACCGTCCTTATGCCTATGGTCATATTAATATGACCTTAATAAAATGTATAGGCTCTCCTGTTTTGCAGCGAAGCACACTAGAGCTAGGTGTCCGATTCTTGGGTCACGATATGAACGTCCACGGCTGGGGACTCGCGAAGGAAGCGGTGCACGGCGGATAAGTAGAGATACTTGCGCCAGTCATGCACGGGTGCGCGCCCGAAGATTACCTGAGTGATGTGTTTGCTGCGCACAAATTCCGCAGCCGTGTCCGCCACACTTTTCCCTCGAAGTTTGACGACCTGTGCACCAAGGCTTTCCGCAAAGCGCAAGTTCGCGGCCAGCGCGCTGGGGTTTGCTTCCTTAAGGCCAAAATCTCTCTCTACATGGATGACGTAGAGTTCGGCGTCCATGCGGCGTGCCATGCGAGCGCCCCGCGCAATCAAATACTGCGCGGAAGGACTGGCGGATACACATACGGCAATGCGTTCCCGCACTGCCCAATTTTTGCGGATGTCCTGGGCGTCCATATAGGATTCCAGGCTTCGATCGACTTGTTCAGCGACTTGTCGCAGCGCGAGCTCGCGCAAAGCGATGAGATTGCCACGGCGAAAAAAGTTCTTTAGAGACTGCTCGACCTTTTCCGTGCTGTAGACATCACCGCGTTTCATGCGATTTTGTAAAGCTTCTGGAGTGACGTCGACCATGACGGTCTCGTTGGCGGTCAAGGGCATCCAATCGGGCACCGTCTCGCGGACGGTGATCCCGGTAATAGAGCGCACGATGGGCGCGACACTTTCGATGTGTTGGATATTCAAGGTGGAAAGAACGTCGATCTTGGCGGCCAGCAATTCCTGGACATCTTCGTATCTCTTTCGGCGTTTACTGCCTGGAATATTAGTGTGCGCGAGTTCGTCCACCAGCACGACGTCCGGGCGGCGCTCGAGGATGGCGTCGACGTCCATCTCTTCAAAAATCGTTCCCTTGTATTCGATTTGTTTTCTGGGAACCACTTCCAATTGCGTGGCCAACTCGGCGATGCCTTTGCGCCCGTGTGTTTCGATGAGGCCGATTACCACATCCTCGCCGCGACTGCGGCGGCGGATGGCTTCGCTAAGCATGCTGTAGGTTTTACCGACACCCGGGGCATAGCCGAGGAACAGTTTAAAAATCCCCTTTTGCTTCTGAGAAGGAGACGCGATTTCGAGCCATTCTTCGGGTTTTTTTGGCAAGGAGTTATCTTCTCCGCGTCAAACGGGACGCATGCGTTAGAATGTACCGATGCAAAGATTTCTTGGTGGCCGCGTCGTCGGGTTTGCGGTTGCATTTATGGCGGTTGTCGGCATCACGCTGGTGTTTCGCCATGTGATTTCTGTCAATCAAACGACTGTTGCGCTTACTTTCCTGCTGGCAATTCTAGCAGTTTCGGCTGTGTGGGGCATGGTGGTGTCGGCTGCGATGTCGCTGTTCGCCATGTTAGCCTTCAATTACTTTTATCTGCCCCCTATCGGCACATTTACCGTTACAGATCCTCAGAACTGGGTGGCGCTGTGCGCGTTTTTGGTTACCTCCATCGTGGGAAGCCAGCTCTCGGCGCGAATCCGCAAGGAAGCTGACGAAGCTCACCAGCGCCGCCGCGAAGTGGAACGGTTGTACCGGCTGAGCCGCCAACTGTTGGGGGAAGGAAACGTAATTCAGTTAATGAACGCGATTCCCGATTACATTGTGGAGAGCTTTGAGGCGGGTGCCGCTCAACTTTTTCTGCCCCAAAAGGATAAATTTTACCGATCCGGTTTCGGCGCTTCGCATTTGGATGAGGAACGCATGAGGATGGCATTCTTACGGGACGAAACACATATCGACACCGCGCAAGGATTATATTTCGTTCCCGTTAGGCTCGGCGTGCGACCGATTGGCAGCCTGGGCATTTCCGGCGCGCAATTCAGTCGCCAGACTTTAGACGCCATCAGCTCGCTGGTGGCGATAGCGATCGAACGGGCACGTGCCGTGGAACAACTTGGACAAACCGAAGCGGAAAAGCAGGGCGAACGCTTGAAGTCCGCCTTACTTGATTCGATTGCGCACGATTTTCGCACACCGCTTACTTCAATCAAGGCTGGGGTAACGAGTCTCCTGGTGTCCGAGAGCGGCATCTCCGCGAAAAATCGAGAAGTGCTCACCATTGTCGACGAGGAATGCGACCGGCTAAATCATTTGGTGGAAGCAGCCGGGGAGATGGCAAAACTGGAAGCCGGGGAAATCGAGCTCCATCTGGAGCCGACGCCAATACTCGATGTGATTCAAACGGCGCTGGCAGGGATGAAGACGGTGCTTGCCGGCCGGCCGGTGGAAGTCAAAGTGAGTCCGAATATTCCGGAAGTGCTTGCGGATGAAACGCGCGCCAAGGAAGTGCTAGTGAAGCTTATTGATAATGCCAATCTTTATTCTGCGAAAGACGAGCCCATCATCATTTCGGCCGAACAGACAGCAAACTACGTGACCACCAGCGTCGCGGACCGCGGGCCGGGTATCGATGATTTGGAACAATCCATGATTTTTGACAAATTCTATCGGGGCAAAGACCAACGGTATCAGGTGCGCGGCACCGGGATGGGATTGCCGATTGCCAAGGCGATCATCGCTGCGCAAGGCGGCACAATCTCCGTCATGAGCCAACTGGGACAGGGTTCGGTGTTTTCGTTTACGTTACCTGTTGCCGATCAAAAGGCTTAGGTCACCATTAGGGCCCGGGGCGTCAATGCTTTTTGGACGGCGTTTTGCCGGCGCGTGTTTCCGGCAGCTGAAATCTGTATCCCACCCAGGGCTCGGTCAGGATCACGCGCGGAATCGCAGGGTCCTTTTCCAACTTCTTACGAAGTTGATTGATGACCACGCGAAGATTCTCGGTATCTTCCCGATAGTCGGGACCCCACACGGTTTGCAGCAAGCGTTGATGCGTCAGGGGTTTGCCCTGGTGCATGACAAGCACGCGCAATACTTCAAATTCTTTGGGCGTGAGGTGAACTCTCTCGCCGCGCACGACGACCAGACGCTTCTCAAGGTCCACGGTTAATTCTGGAGTATTAATTGATGCGAGGGGATCTCCGGTCGGGACGCGGCGCAGCGAAGCGCGAATGCGCGCCAGCAATTCTCCCATGGCGAATGGCTTGACGACGTAATCGTCGGCGCCGGAATCGAGAGCCACTACTTTGTCGCGTTCGGCGTTGCGCACCGTAACCATGATGATGGGCCCATCGAACGAGGAGCGAAGTCTGCGGCAGGTTTCGATCCCGCCCATTCCAGGCATGTTGACGTCGAGAAGCACGAGATCGGGATGCTGCTTGAGAACAGTTTCGATGGCTTCTTCGCCCGTCTCTGCCTCTAAAATCTCGTAGCCTTGACTCGAAAGTCCTGCTCGGAGGACGCGGCGAATCTGCGTTTCATCATCGACAATCAGGATGGTGGTTGTGCTAATCATGAATCAGTCGATACGGGCGGCTCACGCCAATACCTTAGCTTAAAGCGCCTGCAAGCGCGCGGTTGAAACAATGATGGCATCTGCCCAAGGTCTGAACAAGGTTATAGGCTGGCTAAGCACATTAGCGGCTGCGTGCGGGAGTCGAAGATTGGTTGGCGGCTTTCAGCGCCGCTGCTGCTCGATTGGAGAGCAGTGTATGGGCGCCATTCCAGGCGAGTTGCAGTCCAGCCAAGATGGCAATCACCGCGACGGCCATCTTGAGCTTGCGCGCGGGAACGCGGCGCGCCAGCGCGCAACCCAACAAGACTCCCGGGACTCCGCCAGCGAGGAGTTGCGCTAGAATCGGATGGCTGATGGCGCCAAATTTCCAGTGGAAAGCACTGCCGAGCACCGCCAACACAAGCCCGAAGACGAGGTCCGTTCCGACAACCTCCGCGGGCGACATTTCTGAGTAATTCAAAAGAAGCACGTTGCCAAGCGCACCGGCGCCGGCGGAAGAGAAGCCGGCTTCCACTCCGATCGGAAAGGCCAGCGAGGGCAGCCAGCCAGAATTCTTTTTCGCGAAACCGGGATTTTGGACGCGCGGCGCAAAAGTAACGCTGGCGGAAGCGGCCAGCAAAATTCCCAGCAACATGACAACAATAGGATTCCCGGCATTTTGTCCGACGAGGCGCAGCACTAAAGTTCCCAGCAGCAGCCCGGGTATAGCGCCTTTCAGCAGTAACCATAGGTAGCGCCCGTGGAAATGGTTGCTGAGGAGATAAAACGGCGCGGCAATCAAACGAATCACACCGGCAAACACGAATGCGGTCCCCACGGCTTCGCCAGCGGACAGGCCGACAATCAGTATCAGCGCCGGCACGGTGAAGCTGCCGCCACCAATGCCCGTAAGCCCTACTGCTACTGCAATCAGGAATCCGATGAGCACGTTCATCCGTCTGTCCGCTGAGAAAAAGTGTGAATGCCGCATTCCAGCTTGGTGCCGCCCCAACGGCCGGATCGCGGATTGTTGGGGTCCGCCGGGAGCGCCGTGCAAGGTTCGCAGCCGATGCTGAGATAGCCTTCGTCGTATTGCGGCAAATGGCCGATTCGATTGGCTTGCGTGTATTCCCATACCTGCGGCCATCTCCAATCGGCGAGCAGGCTGATTTTCCAGAGCGCCTTGCCGGTGGGCAAGCGGTGCAGCTCTACTTTTTTGAGATTTTTGCGCGTAGGGGATTGTTCGCGGCGCAAACCGGTAAACCAAATGTCGAATGGTTCGAGCGAGCGCATGAGCGGCTCCACTTTGCGCATTTGGCAGCAACGCGTGGGATCGCTGCGATAAAGGATGCCGAACGCCGATTCTTGTTCGGGGACGGTCTGGGCGGGCAAGGCGTTCACCAAGTTCAGCGACCACTCTTTGGCGATGCGATCGCGAAATTCGCAGGTCTGCGCGAAGTGATAACCGGTTTCGAGAAAAATTACGGGCAAGTTCTTAATGCGCTTGCGAAGTAAATGCAGCACCACCATGTCTTCTGCTTGAAAGCTGCTGGTGAGACATGCACAGCCGTTTGGGTTAGCGGCAAGTATGGTTCCGAGAGCTTGCGCGGGCGCAAGTTCTTCGACGGCGCTGGCCAGGTGTTCGACGTCCATTAGTTCACCGTTCCAGGATTTTCTTGGGTTTTCTTTAGCCATAAGGATGCTGCTAGACCGAGCAGGTAGTGCAAGGCTTCGTGTTGGTTGTTTTCATTACGAGGCAAGGTGGCGGCTGAAAGATCAAATACGCGATGAGTGCCTTCTGACGAGATGGGCCACTCAGTTTCGGCGTCGAGTGCCTCGCCAGAGTAGATCAAGACGATGCCGGCCATCTCCGTTACGCGAAGCGTGTCTGCCAGCGCAAAGGGAGAAACGTACGGTGCGCTTAAATGTAGAACCTGGAAACCTTGCGTGAAGAGGGCGCGTTCGAGTTGTGCGGCAAGTGCGGTACGCCCATGCAGCAAGAAAAGGGCGGGGGCATGGCCGTGACGTTCGTGACGCGCGCGCGGGGTCACGCCTACGAGCGATTCGTCCACGCCGTCCGCGCCCGGTGTAGCGGCAACGTCGCTGAACTCTGCGGCGGACTCCTCCTGAATCATTCCCGCGCCGACGGTAGCATTCGAGATGGGGTCGATCAGGATGAAACTGCCGGTTATGCGATTGCTGGCGTAAGGATCAAAGAACAGCGGGGCATGAGTCTGGAACTCTACGGCGCCAATTTCATTCAACCTTAACTGCGAGGCGGCCTCGTGTGTCAGCGTGTTGATGTTGACCCGGTGGCGAATTGTTAGGGCACGAATTTTTGTTTGGCGCACGGTGTGTTTCACCAGGTACGTGCGTCCTAACTGCAGGGGCTCTTCGTTAAACCACACGACCATGGCGCGAAAAGTTTTCGAGACGCACGGCGGATTATCTGGCGATACGAGCATGTCGCCGCGGCTAAGATCGATTTCATCTTCGAGGCGAAGCGTGACCGCCAGCGGAGAGGACGCTTGCGGCAGCTCACCGTCATAAGTGACGATCGAGTGGACCCGTGAAGTGCGACCCGAAGGAAGCGCCAGGACAGAGTCGCCAGGACGAACGCTGCCGTTGGACAACTGGCCGGCAAATCCGCGAAATGCGGCGTCTGGGCGAATGACGGTCTGTACCGGGAAGCGCAAACCTTCCAAGGAATCGTTTTCACGCAGCGGCACGGTCTCCAGGTGCTCGAGGAATGTTGGACCTGGATACCACAACATGTGCGCGCCTGGTTCGACGACATTGTCTCCCTCTAGCGCGCTGATCGGTATGCATTGGACAGCTCGAATTCCAAGGTGTTGCGCCAGTCCCAGAAAATCTTTCTGAAGCTGTAAGAAAATATCTTCGCGATATTCGACCAAATCCATTTTGTTGACGGCCGCCAGAACATTAGAAATGCCGAGAAGCGAAGCAATGAAGGCGTGGCGCCGCGTCTGGGGAAGGAGTCCCTTGGTAGCGTCGATGAGAATCACCGCCAAATCCGAGGTGGAGGCTCCAGTGGCCATATTGCGGGTGTACTGTTCGTGGCCCGGGGTGTCCGCGATGATGAATTTGCGGCGCGACGTGGCGAAATAACGGTAGGCCACGTCGATGGTGATGCCTTGTTCGCGCTCAGCACGCAAGCCGTCGGTGATCAGCGAAAAGTCGATGGGCCCGGAAGAACGGTTAATGCGGCTCTTTTTTACGGAGGCCAATTGGTCCTCGTAAACCGCTTTGGAATCATGAAGCAGCCGGCCGATCAAGGTGGATTTTCCGTCGTCCACGCTTCCAGCGGTGGTAAAGCGCAAAAGTTCGGTGTTCAGATCTTGCTCGAGGAACGCTGCGAATTCGCCGCGCACGTCGTTATCCAACGAAGCTTCCCGTGACTTCGTTTTCGCTAAGATGGCGGACATCAGAAGTAGCCCTCGCGCTTCTTCAATTCCATGGAGCCTTCTTGGTCATGGTCGATCGTGCGGTTTTCTCGTTCAGACCGGCGGAAAGTAACCATCTCCGCGATGATCTTCGCGACCGTGTCGGCTTCCGAGCGGATCGCTCCCGTGCAAGGCACGCAGCCCAACGAGCGCATGCGGCACTTCACCACTTGAGTTTTTTCGCCGGGCAGAAGTTGATCCGGGCTGTAAATCACGACGATGGCGCCATTGCGGATTACGACATTATGGTCGCGGGCGAAGTACAAAGGCACGATGGGAATGTTTTCGACGTGAATATACAGCCAGACGTCCAGCTCGGTCCAATTGGAAAGCGGGAAAACGCGAATACTTTCACCCTTGTCGATGCGTGAATTAAAAATATTCCATAGCTCGGGGCGCTGATTTTTCGGGTCCCACTGTCCCAAGGAATCGCGGAAGGAATAAATGCGCTCTTTGGCGCGTGATTTTTCTTCGTCGCGACGCGCGCCGCCAAACGCAGCGTCGAATCCACCTTCGCTGAGAGCGTCGAGCAATGATTTGGTCTTCAGCAGGCCGCAGCACTTTTGCGTGCCCAGGGAAAATGGATTGGCGCCGGCAGCGAGCGCTTCTTCATTCTTATGAACGATCAGCTCGGCGCCGATCTCGCGGGGGTAAGAATCGCGGAAGGCCATCATTTCGGGAAATTTGTAGCTGGTATCCACGTGCAGCAGGGGAAAGGGAATTTTCCCAGGGAAGAAAGCCTTCTGTGCCAGCCGGAGCATAACGGAGGAATCTTTCCCGATGGAATAGAGCATCACCGGGCGCGCGAATTCCGCGGCGGCTTCGCGGAGAATATAAATACTTTCCGATTCGAGGGCCCGCAAGTGATTGAGTCGGGGCGTGCTGACATTGCCCGCGTCGAACGAGGGTGGCGGCGGCATCGTGCCGACTGAAAATTCGGATGTGGCCATCGGGAACCTCAATAAAAACAAAAAACCCACCAAACCGAGTCTCGGCGGTGGGCTTGCTAAATCTAGCGTAAGCGCTTTTTAAGAAGCTGGCTTCTCACTGAACTTAGACACAGCAACCCCTGCCGTCTTCTGCAGACGACAACAACAACAGGCGCCGGTCATGCACAGGGAGGTCAACACACCCACTAAGATACTAAAAAAGGGGTGCGGGGGCCAATCATGTTTTCCGATTGTTGCTATTAGGATTTTAAATAGCGGCGGAGAGGACTTGTGGGGCTGTTTTGCTCAGGACAAATAGCGAATGGTTTTCTCGATGAGTTCCGACGTCCCGCGGTACGGGTCGCCCGGGCTGTCCCATTCCATCGAACAGTAACCACGGTAGTTAGCGCTCTTTAGCATGCCGAATGTTCTGGCCAGGTTCACGTGAACGGCCTTACCCTCCGCGTTGTTCTCCATCTCTTTTACATGACAAATGTCATACGCGTGTTTGAACATGGCTTGCACGCCGCTGTACGCGTGTTCCTCGTTGCCGGCCGCTAACGTGTTGGCGAAGTCTGGCAGCGCATGCAGCCAAGGGTTGTTCACCTTCTGAATCACCTGCACCACAAAAACCGGATCTTCGCTACGGGGACTGTCGTTCTCCAGATTGATCACCACATTTTTGATGGCGCCATATTCCGCAACGCGCCGCAAACTGTCCGCCGCGCGCTCAACATCCGGGTCAGAATCCTTGGCGGCCGAAATACTTGTTCGAATGCTTGGCGAGCCGACGGCCACGGCCACATCGACCCATTGCTTGCTGAAAGCGACCGACTTTTCTCGCTCGTCACGATCGGCGGCATAAGGACTGTGTTCGCCGTCCGCCGCAATGTTAACAATGGCGCCCCTGGCCATTTGCACGGCAGTGCGAATTTGCTCCAGATACTTGGCATCCAGCGCAAGAAAATGTTGGCTCCACGGCTCAATCTTATTTACGTTGAATCTCGATTTCACGTGCGCCGCGAAATCCTTCAACTCCATCTTGCGGGCAGACGGAGTGCTGCCGCGCTGCTCCAATCCAGCGATGACCTCACGGAACGGATAAGAAGCGACTGCGATGCGCTCGCGGGGTTGGGAAGGGAATTGCAGTGCGGGGCCGGAGAGTCCAGAAAGAGCAATTTTCAAGCCGGGCAACAGCCCGCTCGCCGCTGTGGCAGCAGATCGTGCAATAAAGTGTCGTCGTGTAGTTCGCCGCAAAGCCGCGTCAGTCTAGCAGATCAAAATGGAAGTGGCTAATGGTGCGCACAGATGGAGTAGTTTTCCTGAGATTGTCACTTACGGCGTCCGACGGGGCTCGCTTCACTTATTTTTCGTCGAAGTAGTGTGGGTGATCGCGATGGAGGTCTTACCATCAGTTTCATCGCGCCCGATGGTAACCATAATACCTTCGTTCTCGTTCTTGGCAGCGGTGACCAAGGCGCCGTCCCCTGTTTCCATCACGCTGACCGTCGGTCCGAACTTGTCGCGATAAAACGCCAGGACTTGCTGTACAGAATCGGAGGTTTTGAAGGCGTAGGTGGCCATGGATCCGCTCGCCGCGCCGAATTTGATGCCGCCTTCGGCGGATGTCGCGCCCGGATAGATCGGAGCGCCCACTTCTGCCTCCGTTACGTTGGCCGGAGTGATCCCGGCGGAAACTTTTCCCTCCGGGGTCGTAATCGTCACGCCGCCCGAACGATCGACGTTGACCGTCTTGGAAAGCTTCCACACTCCAAACATGACGGCTGCTGTCGTCAGTACGCCTAGTCCAACGAATACCGCAATTACGATCAGAATGATCTTGAGCGCCCCGCCCGGTTTAGCAGTGACAGCGGGAGCTTGGCCGGCAGGCGTTGCGGGCGAAGCAACCGCGCCCGTAGGTGTTCCGCACGTCGCGCAAAACTTCGTGTCTCCGGACAGTTCGGACCCACACTTCGAACAAAAACTAGCCATGTAACCCCCTTCGAAGGTACTGCGCGGATATATACATATAGATACCCGAGGTTTGTCAAGCGAAGTCGTGCGAGAAGCTAGCTTGAACGACGCACAGCGCGGTCCATTGCAAGTTTCTCTACTTCCGCGAGCGGACGCACCTCGCCTTTGGGAAGCTCGCCCAGTGTAACTGGACCGATAGACACGCGGATCAATCGGAGGACCTCCATGCCGAGATGCTCCAGCATGCGGCGGATGTGACGGTTCTTGCCTTCATCGAGAATAATTTCGAGCCAGGAATTGCGGTCCCCGTGTCGGAGTATGGCGGCACGCTTCGCGCGCAGGAAATCACCAAAGTTGGTGGTGACGCCATTTTCCAAAGCTTTCGTCAGCGTGGCATCCGCAACGCCGCCAATCTGTACGTGATACATCTTGTCGAGATGCGTTTCGGGCGCGGTTACTCGCGCCGCCCATTCGGAATCGTTGGTGAGCAAGAGCAATCCCTCGCTGGCTTTGTCCAATCGCCCCACTGGACTAACCCACGGCGCTCCTTTCGGCAGAAAACCGTAGACCGTCTTGCGGCCTTGTTCATCGTCAGCGGTGGTCACGATCCCGCGCGGTTTATTCAAAATAAAATAAATCTTTTTGGATTGGCTAACGGGCTGCCCATCTGCTTCCAAGCGGTCTTTGCCCCAATGCACTGGAGTTTCCGGATCTTTTGTGACCGCGCCATTCACACGGATGCGTCCAGCGCGGATTAATTCCGCTGCCTGACTTCGCGAACAGTAGCCGAGTTTAGAGAGTGCTCGCGCCAGCCCGGCTTTCCCTAATGGATTGACCCGCGGAATAGTCGGAATTCGCTTCACGGCGGAAGTATAAGCTAGCGGTATCGCTTAGCGTCCGTCCCTCGAACGCAATCTTTCGCGCTCCTGTTGGTAACGTAGAAGGGATTTTTCGATCACTTTTATCGCCGCATAAGCGGGACGTATGTCTTCCACTTCCACCTTCTTGCCCTCCAATTGCTTGTAGTCCTGAAAAAATCGCTTCAGAACCAGCAAACGATGCGGCGGCAAGTCCCGTGCTTCAATATAACTGCTGAACTCCGGATCGTTAGTCGCCACCGCGATGACTTTATCGTCGCTCGCGCCGGAATCCAGCATGGTCATCAATCCTATAGCCCGTGCCTTGATTAGCGCCAAGGGCTGTACTGCTTCCTGGCATAGCACCAGCACATCCAGCGGGTCATCATCTTCGGCGTACGTCTGCGGGATAAATCCGTAGTTCGCGGGGTAATACACCGCGGAATGGATGATGCGATCCACTCGCAGCAAGCCGCTGGGCTTGTCCAGCTCGTACTTTACGTTGGAACCCAGCGGGATTTCGATTACCGCTTGAAAATCGCGCGGAAGCTCCGATCCGGGAGAAACGTCATGCCAGGCGTGCAACATCGAATGCCTCTTTTTCTTTGTTTAAGATAGCCGCTCCGACTGCGTGGCGCTACGTATTCAGGTTATGCGCGCGCTTTGTCGAGCATGGCTTCCCAGATTCCTTTGCTCTTTAAGATCAACTCGACTGTTTCACGTGCCGCGCCTTTGCCGGCATGGGCTTTAGTGACATAGTGCGCTTCGCGCTTTACTTCGGGCACCGCATCGCCTACCGCCACGGCTAGGCCCACACGACGCATCACGGTAAGATCGGGCAAATCGTCTCCCAGGTAAGCTACGGCGGATTCCTTCACGCCTGTCTTTTTAAGGATTTCCTCGTAAGCCGCAATCTTGTGCGGCTGCTTTTCGTATACGAATTCGATGTCCAGTTCTTTGGCGCGTCGCCGCAGTGCCGGACTCTCGCGACCGGTGATGAGGCCAGTGCGTATTCCTGCCGTGCGCGCCAGGCTCAGTCCTTGGCCGTCGTGGGCATCAAAGGTCTTGATTTCCAGCGCCGAACCGTCCGCCATGGAAAGCAAAGCAACGCCGCCATCGGTAATCGTGCCATCTACATCCATTAACAAAACCTGAATCTGCTTCGCTCGCTGCGCCACGCTTACGGGGATTCGTTTTTGGGTGCTGGCCAATTCTGCTCCTCTTTTGCTTTGAGTATTTCCAACCATTTCGATAAAGCGTCGTTTCGCCCGCAAATGCGCCGGACGGTGATCAATACTAGATAAGCTGCAGCGTCCACAAATCGTGCAGATGCACCACGCCGAGCGCCTTATTTTTTTCATCGACCACGACAATCGAAGTAATCTTTCGCTTCTCCATCAAATTAAGGGCTTCGCTGGCCAGCACAAGCGGGCCGATAGTCTGGGGATTGCGCGTCATGCACGTGCCGGCCGTCATTTCCAGAGTTGCGCCGCGATATTTTTCCATCAAACGCCGCAAGTCGCCATCGGTGACGATGCCGACCAGCCGCCCGTCCGTCTCGGTAACGGTGGTCATCCCCAGGCCTTTCTTGCTCATTTCGTGGAAAACTTCGGCCATGGAGGTGCCCGTCGCTACTTTCGGCAGTGCCTCGCCGGCGTGCATCAAGTGTTCGACGCGAAGTAATTTCTTCCCGAGGCGCCCCGCAGGGTGCAACATAGCAAAATCATCGTGGCGGAATCCGCGGCGTTCCAGCAACGAAACCGCCAGAGCATCTCCTACCGCCATCGCCACCGTAGTGCTCGCCGTGGGTGCCAAGTTGAGCGAACACGCTTCCTCACGCACACTTACATCCAGGGCAACATCGCTCGCTTCGCCGATTGTCGATCTTGGTTTGCCGGTCAACGTCACCAATGGCATCTCAAGTCGCTTGAGCGCTTCCAGCAATTGGATGATTTCCTCTGTTTCGCCTCCGTAAGAAACCGCGAGCAGCGCATCTCCACGTGCCAGCATGCCCAGATCCCCGTGCAGCGCATCTGCCGGATGCAAAAAAAAGGAAGGAGTGCCAGTGCTCGACAACGTCGCGGAAATTTTGCGCGCGATCAGCCCAGACTTGCCCATCCCACTCACCACCACGCGGCCCTTGCACTGATATAAAACGTCCACCGCTTTTTCGAAGCTGGCATCCAGCCGCGCGAGAACATCCTGAATAGCTTGCGCCTCGATCCGCAATACGCGACGCGCGGTGTCCAGACTCATATCGCGCCCCACCTGCGCACCAGCGTCGACAGCTCTTTCAATCGCCATAGAAGCGCAGGGAGTTGCGAGAGCGGCAGAGCGTTCGCGCCGTCCGAGAGCGCCGCTTCTGGATGATCGTGGGTCTCCAAAAAAATGCCGTCGACGCCCGCAGCCACTCCCGCGCGAGCCAGCGGTTCGATAAATTGCGGCTGGCCTCCGCTGGCTTGACCTTGCTCGCCGGGGAGTTGCACGGAGTGCGTGACATCAAAAACCACGGGATAACCCGTGGCTTGCAGTACCGGGAAGGAACGAATATCCACAACCAAGTTTTGATAGCCAAAGGATGCGCCTCGCTCGGTGAGCACGATATTTCGGTTGCCAGTGCTGGCAACTTTTTCCGCCACGTTGCTCATATCCCACGGTGAAAGGAACTGCGCTTTTTTGATGTTCACGATGCGCCCGCTCTTGCCCGCGGCCACAAGTAAATCCGTCTGGCGCGCCAGGAATGCGGGAATTTGCAGAACGTCGCAAACTTCGGCGGCAGCCGCTACCTGCGAGGCTTCGTGAACGTCCGTGAGTATCGGCACTTTCAGATCGGACTTGATAATATTCAGGATGCGCAAACCTTCTTTCAATCCCGGCCCGCGGAAGGATTTCACCGAGGAGCGGTTCGCCTTGTCGTAAGAAGCCTTAAAAATGTAAGGCACATCGCAATTCGCGGCAATTTTTGCGATCTTCTCCGCCATGCGGCGCGCGTGGGACTCGCTTTCGATGACGCAAGGGCCGGCGATAAGAAAAAGAGGCTGCCCGCCGCCGAGGCGCAGGGAACCCAGTGCAATTTCACGTGTCGTCATGAAGTATTGCCGAAGGTGCAGGCGTCTTAGGCTACGCAGCTAGCCTTACGTTTGCAATGCTTTAGGCAGTAACGCGCGGCGCGGCGCTTACGGCGTGTGCGTGCTGAGGTTCAGCGAACACGCGTGCCCTCTGTTTTTTTTGGTCCAACGCTGCGCCGATAAATGCAGCGAAAAGTGGATGCGGCTCCAGCGGCTTAGACTTGAATTCTGGGTGAAACTGGCAGCCGAGGAACCACGGGTGATCCGGCGCCTCGATGATCTCCACGTAATTTTCGTCGGGCGTCCGTCCGGTGATACGCAGCCCCGCGCCCAGCAGAGTTTTTTCGAAGTCGCGGTTGAATTCGTAGCGGTGACGGTGGCGTTCGCTGATCTGTGTTTTGCCGTACGCTTTATGCGCCAGCGAGCCGGGTTCCAGCTGGCAAGCCCACGCCCCCAGCCGCATGGTGCCGCCCATCTCATCCACGCCCAATAACTCGCGCAATTTGTAAATTACGCGGTGCGGCGTCTGCGGATCGAACTCCGTGCTGTCCGCCTGCTTCAAGTCCGCGACGTCGCGCGCGTATTCAATTGTGGCGCATTGCATGCCCAGGCAGATTCCGAAAAAGGGCACTTTATTTTCGCGGGCATACTGAATCGTATGCACCATTCCTTGAATGCCACGCTTCCCGAAGCCCCCCGGAACGAGAATGCCGTCATACCCTCGCAAACGCACGGCCGCTGTTTCGGCGGAATCAATTTCTTCCGCTTCGATCCATTCCAGCGCCGTCTTGTGATTGTGAGCCAAGCCGCCATGCAGCAGCGCTTCCCGCAAACTTTTGTACGCGTCTTCGAGCTGTACGTACTTGCCCACAACCGCGATGCGCACCTCGCCCGCGGGATGATGCAAACGATGCAGCAAATCCATCCACGGCGACATATTTGCCGGACGCTCCGCTAGCTTCAGGTGGCGCAGTATTTGTGTGTCGAGCCCCTCTCGACCCAGTTCGACCGGCACGGCATAAATAGTGTCCACATCTTCCATCGAAATTACGCAAGACTCCGCCACGTTGCAGAACAGCGCGATTTTTTTCTTCAGCTCACCAGGAATGTGCCGGTCGCTCCGGCAAAGTAGAATGTCCGGCTGAATTCCGATGCCCAGCATTTCTTTCACGCTGTGTTGGGTGGGCTTGGTCTTCAGTTCACCCGCGGCGTTGATGAATGGCACCAGGGTGACGTGTACGAACAGCGTGTTCTCCGCTCCCAGCTCCAGCCGCATCTGCCGGATTGCTTCGAGGAAGGGCAGGGACTCGATATCCCCGACGGTCCCGCCGATTTCCACAATCACTACGTCTACGCCGTCAGAAACCTTCTTAATGGTGGCTTTGATCTCGTCCGTGACGTGCGGAATCACTTGCACCGTCTTGCCCAGATAATCACCGCGGCGCTCTTTGGTCAGGATCGTTTCGTAAATTCGGCCGGTGGTCCAGTTGTTGTCGCGGGAAAGTTTGGCATGCGTGAAGCGCTCGTAGTGGCCGAGGTCCAGGTCGGTCTCCGCACCGTCTTCTGTGACAAAGACTTCTCCATGTTGAAACGGGCTCATGGTCCCAGGATCAACGTTCAGGTACGGATCGCATTTCTGTAGGGTGACGGTAAATCCGCGGCTTTCTAGGAGACATCCAATCGAGGAGGCAGCTACGCCTTTACCCAGTGAGGAAACAACTCCGCCGGTTACAAAAATATACTTTGGCGCCATCCGTGCTACCGGCGGTTCGCGCCGGTTTGTTTGCCCTCCGCAGGAGTGACGTACACGCAATTATGTTCGCAACCTGGAAAAGTGTCAAATGCAACTGTTGGTACAGAAAAAATCAAAATTGCACTGATTCGTGTTGGTAAGAGAAATATACGGCGGATAGGAGAGCCGAGTTATGCAGAGACTTGCTGTACGGTGTATTCTATTTGCTTATCGCAAGGATAAATGAGGAGCGTCCACGATCCCGAGGGGAGGGCGTTCTATTTGAAGGAAGAGGACCCGATCTGATCTATGGATAATGAGACGTACACCCGCCCGCCGATGATGGATGATGTAGAAATCCAGGAATGGCTGGAATCGCTCGACTCGGTGCTGGAGTCGAGCGGTTCAGAAGTAGCTACAGAAATACTGGAGCGCCTGCGGGCGCATGCCACGGTATCTGGCATCGATCTTCCGTTCAGCGCCAACACACCTTACGCCAATACCATCCCGCTGCGGCTGCAACCCCCTTTCCCCGGCGATCAGGAACTGGAGCGTCGCATCAAGAGCATCATCCGTTGGAACGCACTGGCGATGGTGGTGCGGGCCAATCGTGTGGAACACAATATCGGCGGCCACATTTCGACGTATGCGTCCGCCGCCACGCTTTACGAAGTAGGCTTCAATCATTTCTTCCGGGCGCGTTCGGACGACTTTGAAGGGGATACGGTGTACTTCCAGGGTCACGCGTCCCCTGGCATTTATGCTCGCGCGTTTCTGGAGGGGCGTCTCTGCGCACAACAACTGGAAAACTTCCGGCGGGAATTGAAGCCGGGCGGCGGACTATCTTCGTACCCTCATCCGTGGCTGATGCCGGACTTCTGGGAGTTTCCAACGGTGTCCATGGGCCTGAGCCCGCTGATGGCGATTTATCAGGCTCGCTACAATCGATATTTGGAAGATCGGGGATTAAAACCGGTCACGGACGCCAAGGTATGGGCGTTTCTGGGCGATGGCGAGACGGATGAACCGGAATCGCTCGGCGCCATCACGCTGGCTTCGCGCGAAAAGCTGGACAATTTAATTTTCGTGATCAATTGCAACTTGCAGCGTCTGGACGGGCCGGTACGTGGGAACGGACAGATTATTCAGGAGCTGGAATCGGCTTTCCGCGGCGCAAAATGGAATGTAATTAAAGTTCTATGGGGCAGTGAGTGGGATCCGATCCTGGAGCGCGATAAGGAAGGACTTCTCGTAAAGCGCATGGGCGAGTTGGTGGACGGCGAATATCAAAAACTCGTTGTGGAATCGGGAGCCTATGTTCGCCAATGGTTTTTCGGTTCTGATCCGCGGTTGCTGCAACTGGTCGAACCCTTTCCGGATGAGATGTTGCGGCGGTTGAGGCTGGGCGGGCATGATCCGCGCAAGGTTTACGCCGCGTACAAAGCCGCGGTAGGGCATAAAGGCGCGCCGACCGTGATACTGGCGCGCACGATCAAGGGTTACGGGCTGGGCGAAGCTGGCGAAGGGAAAAACGTTACACACCAGCAGAAAAAGCTGAATGAAGAGGAACTGCGGATATTTCTTACGCGCTTCGGCATTCCGCTGAACGACGAAGACTGCATCGAAGTGCCCTTCTACCGGCCTCCCGAAGATAGTGACGAAATCAGGTATTTACGGGAGCGCCGGGAAGCACTAGGGGGCTACGTTCCCAAACGGGTGGTGCGCGCGAAGCCACTGGTGGCCGATCACGAGGAATTGTTCAAGGAGTTTTCCGAAGGCAGCGACGGCAGGGAAGTGTCCACGACGATGGCGTTCGTAAGCATGCTTCGCAAAATGCTTAAGGACCCAGAGATGGGCAAGCTGGTAGTGCCGATCGTTCCCGACGAGGCACGCACCTTCGGGATGGAATCGCTCTTCCGCACAGTGGGGATCTATTCAAGCGTCGGCCAGCGTTACGAGCCGGTAGATGTAAACACGCTCTTGTATTACAAGGAAGCCAAGGACGGGCAAATTTTGGAGGAAGGCATCACCGAGGCCGGCTCCATGGCTTCGTTCATCGCGGCGGGCTCGGCGTACGCCACGCACGGCATAAACACCATTCCGTTTTTTATTTATTACTCGATGTTTGGCTTCCAGCGAATAGCGGATTTCATTTGGGCGGCCGCGGATATGCGCACGCGCGGGTTCCTTCTGGGTGGTACCGCGGGACGGACTACGCTGGCCGGAGAAGGTTTGCAGCACCAGGACGGCAACAGCCATGTGCTGGCGCTGCCCGTGCCGAATCTTCGCGCCTACGATCCGGCATTTGCCTATGAAATTGCCGTCATTATTCAGGATGGGATACGCCGCATGTATAAAGAGGGCGAAAATATTTTTTATTACATCACGGTGATGAACGAGCCTTATGCCATGCCGCCCATGCCAGGGGACGTGAAAGAAGGCATATTGAAAGGAATGTACCGCTTCCGGCCGTCAGCGAATAAAAAATCAAAGCTGCGCGCGCAGCTACTTGGAAGCGGTGCCATTCTACGGGAAGTTTTGCAGGCGCAGGATATGTTGGAAACAAAATACGGAGTAGCCGCCGACGTGTGGAGCGTCACAAGCTACAAAGAACTCTACACTGACGGAAACGAGACGGAACGCTGGAATCGCTTGCATCCTAAAGAAAAGCCGCGCGTTCCTTATGCTTCACGGATGCTTGCGGATGCGCCTGGAGTTTTTGTGGCGGCGTCGGATTATCTGAAGACCTTGCCGAATATGATCAGCCGGTGGGTGCCGCGGCGTCTGGCATCACTGGGAACCGACGGTTTCGGGCGCAGCGAAGGCCGCGTCGCTTTGCGCGAGTTTTTTGAAGTGGACGCGCGATTCATAACGGTGGCGACGTTGCACGAACTGTCCATGGAAGGCAAAATCGAGCGCTCAGTAGTGGACAAGGCCATCAAACAACTTGGGATCAACCCGGACAAACCAAATCCTGTAGTGTCTTAAGAGTGATCTTCGTTCTGGGCTGCGTCCTCAAGCAACGCAGCGGGCTTGATCTTGCCGGTCGCTAGTTGCGCGATGAGCCGCTCGTTGGCGGCGAGAAAATCATAGTTACCCAATTCCCGCGGGAGTGCCCAGGCAATTTTCTCAAACGCCGCCGGCGTGACGTCTGCTTCGTCTATTTGCGCGGCGTAAAAGCGGATTTCCAGGGGCTCGATAGTGTCCGCGTAGCGATGGATTACGCGGCCTATTTCCACGCTTTGTCGCAGCGTGGCGCCCAACTCTTCCTTCAGCTCCCGGGCGAGAGCAATTTCCGGTGTTTCGTTGGGATGGACTTTGCCGCCAGGAAATTCCCACTTTAACGGCGAGCTATCGTTTCTCCGCCGCTGGCCGATCAGCAGACGCCGATCACTCCTTTCGATTACGGCGGCGACGACGACGATCATGCTGAGAATCCGTTCGGGTGGTGACGGCGAAGAATGCGGAATAGTTCCCGCGCGCCGGCGAGCAGCGGCGGACCGGGTGTATTGAGCAATTCGTCACGGATCACGTACACAGCGTGGTTGCGAATCGCGGTCACTTCACGCCAGGCTTTTACTTGATACGCTTTGCTCTTCTGCGATTTGTTTTGCGTGGCAGCCCACGCCAGCACGATCACATCCGGGTTGGCTTCGGCTACTTGCTCTTCCGTTACTTTTCGTCCCGGGGGTACCACCATCTCGCCGCCACAAATTCTCACCAGTTCTGTCACCCAGTGCGGGGAACTAATTCGAGGATTTGGCCACGCTTCGCAATACACTCTTGCTTTTCTGGAAGCGCTATTTTTTGCAACGTGGAGTCTCGCAGAACGAGTGCGACGCTCGATTTCCCGAAAGGTTTGGCGCATTTCTATGAGCAACCGCTCCGCTTGTACCGTTCTTCCCGAGATGCGGCCGAGAATGCGTATGTCGTTTTCAATGTCGGTGAGTGTGCGCGGATTCATTGCTAGAAAAGTGATGGGTTGCGCCAATAACTTCGCCACGGTTTCCGCACGGTAGGGAACGGAACCGACCACCAGAGTTGGCGCGAGCTGCAGAATCTCCTGGACGGAGTTCATATGCCAGCAGTCGCCCAGTTGTGGAAGGTTCTTCACGGGCGCAACGTGGGCGCACCATTTGGTCACACCTACCAACAGGTTTTTAGCGCCAATGGCGCACAAGATGGAGGTAGCACTTGGCGCTAGCGATACGATCCGGAATTGGGTCCTGCGCATGGTGTTTTGGAGATTATCGGTTATTTGGGCGGGGAGTTGCGTTATTTCCTGGCGGTCTGGGATACTTTTTCACCATGTTCAGCGAAGCTGTGCTCGAGCACTTTCGAAATCCGCGTAATAGCGGAGTGTTGCCGAACGCCGATATGAGCGCTGAAGTCGCCAATCCGGTTTGCGGGGACGTCTTGCAGCTTTCTATTCGAATCGAAAGCGGGCGCATCGTCGAGGCACGTTTTTTATGCCGCGGTTGCACGACGGCGATCGCGTGCGCTTCGTATTTGACGGTTGAGCTGACAAATCGAACTCTTGCCGAGGCGCGCGACATTACGCCAGAAAGTCTCTCCGCAGCGCTGGATGGCCTGCCAGCAGCTACCTTTCACGGCGCGCAGCTGGCCGTTGATGCGCTTCACGCCATACTGGCGCGCGCATCGAGCTAGGCGATATGGCGACGCAGCGATTGCAAAGTGCTGGGGTCGTTCAAATTCAACAGAGAACCCTCTTCTTCGGTCTGAACCTCGCTCACTTCTTTCGCGTGCGCCCACACGACAGATCGCGCGCCTTTCTCAAGAGATGCGTGCAGCAGTTCATTGTATAAGCGCGCCGGAAAAATCACCGGGTGCCCGCGGCGTCCACGGTAGACAGGCAAAATGATTGCTCTGTCCGACGCGTAAAAGCGTTCGATTAAATCATTAACCAGCGCGCCGCTGACCAGCGGATGGTCGACGAGAAAAACGAGCATGCCGTCGGTTCCCTCCGGAAGGCTGCGTAGTGCAGCATGCAGCGAGCTTAACTGACCTTCGTCCCAGCGATCGTTAACTACGATTTCTTCGGATTGCAGATGCAAGGAACGAGTAATGGCGGCAGCATCCGCTCCGAGCACAATGCGCCGGACTCCAATCCGGGGGTGGAAACTTATTTCGAGCAAGTGCTCAAGGAAGGTATGGCTCTCGTAGGGAAGAAGAGCCTTTGGAGTTCCCATTCGGCGCGATGCGCCGGCGGAGAGAATCACGGCGGCCAGCATGAGTCCCTCGTTTCAAGATTTGCTGAGAGTCAGGTGCGACTGATATTTCAATTTTTTGTGGGCGGGGGACGCCACGTTACGGCGCACGGCAATAAGTTCCGCCACGATGCTGACGGCAATTTCCTCAGGAGTAAGGGAGCCGATCTCCAGACCCGTGGGTGCGTGTACGCGTTCAAATTCCTCCGGGAGGTAGCCCTCGTTTTCCAGAGCTTTATAAACGGAGAGCACTTTGCGCTTGCTGCCGATCATTCCGACGTAGCGCGCTTCGGTGCGCACAGCCCAGGCCAGCACGCGCATGTCTTCCTTATGACCACGGGTTACGATCACCAGATAGCTGGAGGCATTGGGCCGAAGTTTTTCGAAAGCTTCCGCGTAACTTGTATAGATTTCCTGCGCCATTGGGAAGCGCTGCGCGTTCGCAAATGCTTCGCGATCGTCCGCGACAACAACTGCAAAACCGGCGGCGCTTGCGGCGTTGGCTAGGGCGATTGATACATGACCGCCACCAAAGAGGCATATCACGGGTTGCGGCAGGATGGGCTCCACGAAAACTTCCAGGGTACCGCCACAAATCAAGCCGTTGTCGTAGCTTGCTTCGTTGTTCAAGTTGAAGACCATTTTGCGCGGAGCTTCCTTGTGCATTACTTCCTTGGCGGCGGCCCACACCTCGGCCTCCACACATCCGCCGCCGATGGTTCCTGCAATGGAGCCATCGTCACGTACCAGCATGCGTGAGCTTTCATAACTGGGGATCGAACCATTGGTGTGCACGATGGTGGCGAGAGCGCCGCGCCGTGCAGCACGCCGCATCTTCACGATTTCTTCGAACAGGTCCATAGCTGCTTTTTCGCGTAGCTGGGGACAGCGTACGGCGCGTGACTTCTGATGTCAATCCGCCTCAATGCATGTAATGCGTATGGGAATGCGCAGGTTTATGGGCGTGTAATACGCTGAAGCGTGAACGACATCAAACGGGTCAATGTGGCGTGGAATTCTGGACACTGCGGTGCGCGCGATGCTAAGTTGCACGTCGCCAGCGACGAGCGCACTTGAAATGAGGAGTGTACATGAAGGCGATCGTAATTCACGAACATGGCGGGCCCGAGGTCCTGAAATATGAGGAGGTCCCTGTGCCGGTCATTCACGCCAATGAAGTTTTGGTGCGCGTGAAAGCTTGCGCCTTGAACCACCTCGATATTTGGGTGCGAAGCGGATTACCAAACGTGGCAATCCCGTTCCCGCATATTCCAGGCAGCGATGTGGCAGGCGAAATCGCGCAGGTAGGAACCGATGTCACGACGGTTCGCCCTGGACAGAAAGTTGTGCTGGCACCTGGCGTTAGCTGCGGAAAATGCGCCGCATGTATATCCGGTAGCGACCATCAGTGCCGCTACTTTACCAATCTGGGATACCTAATCGACGGCGGCTGTGCTGAATTCGTGCGTTGTCCGGAGGTGAACTGCCTGCCCTATCCTGAAAATCTGACATTCGAACAAGCAGCGTCCATCCCGCTGGTTTTCCAGACGGCGTGGCACATGCTGTTGTCACGCGTTGAACTGCAACCTGGCGAAGATGTTTTAATTCTCGGGGCAGGGAGCGGCGTGGGAAGCGCAGCGATTCAAATCGCTAAATTTTTCGGAGCGCGCGTCATCGCCACGGCAGGCAGCGAGGCCAAGTTGCAAAAAGCGACACAGCTGGGAGCTGACCATCTGATCAATCACAAGACCCAGAAAATCAGCGAGGAAGTCCGGCGTATTACCCACAAACGCGGCGTCGACGTGGTGATCGAACACGTCGGCATGGCCACCTGGGATGAAAGCGTGGCGAGCCTTGCGCCAGGCGGACGTCTGGTGACTTGCGGAGCGACAACCGGCTACGACGCAACTATCGACCTGCGTTTTTTATTCGTCCGGCAGCTTTCCATCCTGGGGTCCTACATGGGTACCAAGTCCGAACTTCACCGCGTGATGAAGCTGGTGGCGGCCGGACGGTTGAGGCCAGTGGTGGACCGGGTGTTCCCGTTGTCCGCGTGCGCGGAGGCCCACGCTTATCTTGAAAGCGGAGCGCAATTTGGTAAGGTCGTGCTTTCGGTTTGAGGTTCACAGGACCCACATCCACACGAACCGCCTCATTTGTGGGTGCGGCATGACTATGCGAAAATGATGTTGACGAGGCGATATGAGTAAATAGCTGGGCAGAGGCGTTACGCTTAGCAAGCCGGACGATTTTGGCAAGCTGCTGGAAGATGAAGGCATCATTTTCGCGCAACTCGATAAGGCAGTGAACTGGGCGCGCAGGAGTTCGATCTGGCCGCTAGGCTTTGGCTTGGCGTGTTGCGCGATCGAGATGATGTCGATGGCGGCTGCGCGGTTTGACGTGGCGCGGTTTGGCGCCGAAGTTTTTCGTCCGTCCCCGCGACAGGGCCGACCTGATGATCGTTGCGGGACGACTTTCGCAGAAGATGGCTCCCGTCATTCGCCGGCTTTACGATCAAATGCCGGAGCCAAAGTGGGTGATTTCCATGGGTGCTTGCGCCACTTCGGTCGGAGTTTTCAATAATTACGCTATCGTACAAGGCTGCAATCAAGTTATTCCGGTGGATGTGTATGTGCCCGGCTGCCCGCCGCGCCCTGAGATGGTGTTGTACGCGATTTTGCAACTGCAGAAGAAGATTGATAGCGAGACGGGCTCCTTCAAACGCGCTCTGAACCTTGCCTAATTGTGAAGTTATTCTGCGCCGAGGATCGCTGGCATGCCAAGCAAAGCGTTTCGAGTGGCGAGATTTGCAGCTTTTCTAGTAGTACCCATCGTATTCGCGTCGTTCAGTTGCGGCGGCGGCGCACTGCTGCAGCCTCCCACGCCGAAGGCCTATCAGCTGAGTTGGAGCGACGAATTCAGTTCTGCGAACGGGTCAACTCCTGACAGTACAAAATGGGTTTACGATGTGGGCGGCCATGGCTGGGGCAACCACGAGCTCGAGTACTACACCAATCGGCCGCAGAACGCGCAGATCCGAGACGGCAATCTCGTAATCACGGCGCAGAAAGAGGCCTACACCGGCGCGGATGGGTTAACGCGAAATTACACCTCGGCGCGACTCAAAACTTTAAATCTCTTCGCGCAAGCTTACGGGCGGTTTGAAGCGCGCATTAAGATTCCGGCCGGGCAGGGAATATGGCCGGCGTACTGGATGTTGGGCAATGACATCGAAACAGTGGGCTGGCCGAAGTGCGGCGAGATCGACGTCATGGAAAATATCGGCAAGGAGCCGTCGATAATCCACGGGTCGTTACATGGACCAAGCGCGGCGGGTCCTACGAACGATCCGACAGCACCATTCAGCCTTCCGGCAGGCCAGAAATTTAGCGATGACTTTCATCTTTACGCGGTGGAGTGGGAACCTGGGACGATTCGCTTTTTTGTAGATACGAACCTCTACACAACATTTACGGCTTCGCAGTGGCCGGCGGGCGGAAGGTGGGTCTTCGACCACCCATTCTTTATTTTATTAAATGTCGCGGTGGGTGGCGATTGGCCAGGCTCTCCAGATAGCACTACGGTATTCCCACAACCAATGTTGGTAGACTACGTCCGCGTCTATACGAAGGAATAACGACGTCCTTCTCGACCGAAGGTCCTTTTCATGTCAACTGAAAGAGTAAATGAGAAGAGAGAGTTTCTCCGCCACACGGTTGCAACGGCGGCGTATCGTGGCGGCAAAGCGTTGCGCAACGCGCCAGACTCTTTCGGCGACTTCGGAATGGGTGACACCCCGCGCACCCCAGCTAAAATTCTGGCGCATGTGGGCGATCTCTTTGAGTGGGCCTATTCCATGGCGCGCGGTGAGACGCGGTGGCACGATTCGGAGCCGCTTCCTTGGGACGCAGAGGTTAACCGGTTTTTCGCCGCGATTAAAAGATTCGACGATTACCTTGGATCGAACGAACCGTTACGTGCTTCAGTGGAGGCGCTATTCCAGGGTCCGGTGGCCGACGCCCTCACACATATCGGCCAGATCGCCATGCTGCGGCGCGTGGCGGGGTGTCCCATCCGAGGCGAGAACTATTCCACGGCCGAGGTAGCGACCGGCCGCGTTGGATTCGATCAGGCTACAGCGCGACATGAATTCGATTAATTTTTCGCTCTGGATTAGCACTTAGCTATCGTGTTGCGCCTACGGTAGCAGCATCAGCGTGGCAGTTCCGTTTGCCCATTGCAATTTGCTTCCCTCGGCCTGGCCTTCTTTGCGGACATACCCCATACCGATGACGCGCGGAGGATACCAGCTCTGCGCCGCTCGCGTAACGAAGCCTACTTCTTTACCGTCGAGGGTGAGCACTGAGCCGGCTTCGGGTACAGCGTGGCCGGAGAAAAACAGCCGCACGCGACGCCGATTCACTTGTCCACGCGAGCGCACGCGCTCGACGATTTCCTGTCCGGTGTAGCAGCCTTTTGTGTAGCTGATGTGACTCTCCTCTAAGCCCGCTTCATGCGGAATTTGCTTCTCCCCGAAGTCATATCCAAACCATGGGACACCTTGTGCGAGGCGTTGGGCGTTCAAGGCGGTATAGCCCATCGGGCCCCCGCCGTGCTGGCGGACAGCGTCTTCCAGAAATTTCCAAAGCAGCTCGAGCTTGGCCTGATCGACGAGGAATTCGGCGCCAGGGATTCCCGCGGGCGAACGCTTCACAATACGGCAGGGAATCGAAGCCACAACGGCATCGGTGACGGAGAGTTCCCCAAGTGGGGCAATGTCAATACCTGAGATTTTATGGACCACGGCAGCGGCCTTCGGTCCTTCGAGCGCAAGTGTTCCCCAGAGATCGGTGTCATCGGTCAGCGTCACATCGTCCATGATGATGTATTTATCGAGCCATGCGATCAGCCGCTGGCGGATTACGGCATAAGAAACGCAGAAGAGGCTGTCGGGAAGAGCATAAGTTTCGATTTCAGCCAGAATATGTCCTTGCGGGTTCAACAAGAGCGAGACGTTACCCGTGCCAGTGGAGAGATCCTTGATGTTATTCGTGAGTATGGCGTTGAGATACCGCACGCGATCTGGTCCAGTGAAGGACAGATAGGCGCGATAGTTTTTGTCGATGAGCGCAACGCTGTTATTTGCAAAGCCCTGTTCTGCGCGGGGATCTCCCCAATCATCGGACAACTCACAACCACACCACGTACCCATCCTTGCACCGGCGTTTCGATGAAGCGCGGCGAGAGGGGTCTTGATCGGCAGCTGAGTTTCGGGCATTGCTAAACGTTCCTTTCGCTGTTCCGGCGAATCGACCAGGGCTTCGAAGTGTCTCTTCCGAACTGCCACGGGCCTAATGATATAATCACTACAATGAGCGATTTTACTCCAGCATTTGATGCTACAGCTCAGGACTTCATCCACATCACTATTCCTGTGGGTCTTTTGCAGTGCAACTGCGCGATTATCGGCGATCCGGTTACGCGAGAAGCGCTGGTGGTGGACCCTGGCGATGAAGTCAGTCGAATACTGGAATTGCTCGGCCGCCACAAGCTAACCGTTACAGCTATTGTAAGCACGCACGCGCATATCGATCATGTGGGAGGGCTCAGCAAGCTCCATAAATTCACCGGCGCGCCGGTATTGATGCATCGTGAAGACCTTCCGCTCTATAAAGCGATGGAGATGCAAGCGGCGTTCCTTGGTGTTCCTACGCCAGAGGTTACCGGAGTCGACCATCTTCTCAAGGAGGGCGATACGTTGAATTGGGGTTCGTTTGAAGCGCGCGTGATTCATACTCCGGGCCACACACCCGGCAGCGTATGCCTTTTTATTCCCCAAAACGCCGACAAAATTATGCTACCCACGCCGCAACTGCTGGCCGGCGATACACTTTTCGCCGGCAGCATCGGCCGCACAGACCTGTGGGGCGGCTCCATGGAAAACATGATGAGTTCCTTGCGCAGCAAGCTAATGGAACTTCCGGATGAGACGATAGTTTATCCGGGGCACGGGCCAATCACGTCCATCGGAAAAGAGCGTGACTCCAACCCGTTTTTGATTAATCGGTAATGCGGCTGAGCCTCACATTGTCCCTAGTTGTTTTTTGATCCACTGCAAAATCGTAGGTACAAGGTCTTTGTGGAACTTGCCGTTGACGGTCAGCAAATGGTCCATGCCATCCACCTCCCAGTAGCTTGCATGACCAGGATGAATGTGGTTCACGGTCTCAGAAATAGCCTGAGCGTCCGCGCGACTCATGATGGTGTCGCTAGTTCCATAGATGACGAACACCGGAGCATTCACGTTCTGCCAGACCTGACCCAAGTTGAGGCCCTGTAATTGCTGTTAAAAAAGAGGCGGGCCGGCCGTATTGACCATCAGGACCGTCATACCACATCCCTTTCCACTCTGGATGCTGGCGTACGATTTGCCCTGGAGTTAGGCGCTGGATCAGAAAGAGGTTGTAAAATTGGCTAAAAGCCTTTGCTGCGTCGGTTACTTCCGCCGGTGATTTCCCTGCTGACGTCAGCCGCCTGCGTTCTAGTTCGAGCATATGTTCGAACCAAGTACGTCCCCAGCTGCTGGAAGCCTCGTACCGGATGCTGCCGTGAAACCAAAGGAGAAAAGCCGCCGCCATTGCTAAGCCCAAGCACGAAAATACGATTTGGATCGATGAAGTCGTACTTCGACATCGAATCGAAAGCCGCCTGCCAACCCTCAAGCTCAGTTTGGAAATCAGTCTTCTCGCAGATTCCCTGGCTTTCGCCAACCCCGGGCTTATCCATGCGTACCGCGGCGTATCCCGACTGATCGATTAAGCGCAGCATGAGCGCGCCAAAGCCGTCGGTTTCACCTTGGGGGTACTCCATGCTGTCGCAACTCAGCCAACCAACAAAGAAGATGGCCGGTACCTTGCCTGTTGCATTCTTTAGACGATGAAGGTGCGCAGCTTTTCGCCATGATTGTTGGATACCCAATCATAGACGACATCAGCGGTCAGGAAGCGTTCGCGGGGAGGACTGGGGACCTGTTGCCACGCTGCTGGGTAGCTGATTCCAGCTGCCAACAAAGGCGCGATTAGCAGCATCGCACGGAAGCTTGCCAACACGGAATTGAGCCCACAGAACGTATAGGGTCGAACTAAGGATAGCGCGCAGTTTGTCAAGGGTTGGCTCCTCCTCAACAAGTCAGACTACCGCGTAGCGCGAAGGTCAGCAGGCGCTCGCAGAGTTCACAGGGGTGGTTTCAAACTTCGCGGTCATGGCTCCTTTTCTTGCGAAGTTCTTCCATGACCGATTGAAGTAATTCCTTGGCGTGCGTCAGTTCTGTGGTGATCATGCGTAAATCCATAGCAGGGACCGTGGGATCTCGCTGGCTAGTGCAATACACACCATGCTGTCCCACAAGGACGAGAGCATTGGTTATGCGATCCAAAGAGACCGCTAGGCGTCCGCGTTCTTGTCCAAACATCTGCTCGTAATGTTCCAGCTCATCCTTATGTTCCTGAAAAGCGGTCATGGTAGGCATTCCTCAATTCTATGGGACCACCGCAACGATAGACGGTTGCACATCGGGCACATATAGCATGAACCAAACTTTACCGCATGCCGTTCACGTAACATAATTCGCTCAAGCCACAGAGCAGCGCTATACGGTGTTCGCGTGGGCAGGCGTCTAGAAAAGCCGGTTTCGCCTGGTAATTCCGGCGATTGAGATTGTGGAATTGATTCTGCGATTTGTATCCGGGTCCCGCAAGACGGTGGGGAAGGGATCGGACTGGAGCCGCTCAAGATGCGACGTTCCGACCTGGTGCAGCACAAAGAAAAGGAAAAGGGCGGTGTCACGCGCACTACGCAGATTGTTTTCGGTGAGCGGCAGCATCTTTTGCGTGTTCTCGACTCTCTGGAAGGCACTGATCTGCAGATCGCCCGCATGCAACACGAACGCCGGGTGCTCGAAGAGTTGATTCACGCGCGCACCCGTGAGTTGAATCAGATTAATACGGCGTGGGACGAAAAAATTGGGTTGGTGCTGAGTGCTGATGCCAAGCCGGAAATGCTCGAAAAGCTAGTCAAGCAGGCACCTACGGAGGATTTTTATCTGCTCCGTTTAATCAGTGAGCATCCACGTGCGAACGCCAAGACATTGAACAGGCTTGCTAAGCATACCTATGGTGCGATTCGCGAGAATGTCGCACGCCATCCCAACGCTGATGCCGCGACCCTGACCTGGCTGAGCAAGGACCGCAGCCAGCCATTGTGGTATCTGGTGGCTTTCAATCCCAACACGCCCACGCCGCTGCAGCGCCGGTTGCGCGATCGCCTGAAACGCCTCGGCGAAAGCCAGCCTTCCAAATAAGGCTCGCCGATCAGCCATATCCCTGTTTCGTGACACGTTTTCGTAAAAAGGAAGAATGCGGCGAAGCTGCCGGTTCCCGGTAGAATGTCTCGCACGCGCCGTTAGGGCGGACCGTGGAGGCCGGGCTCTTGCAGAACGTGACGACTGAACTGACGAACGGTGTGTCGCGTGCCTTGCAATTTATCAAGAAGAACATTTGGCTATTTCTGATTACGTCGACGTTGCTGGTGGTGCCGTGCATCTGGCATCGCCACATCGAAGCCGGGGATCTGGCCAGCCACGTTTACAATGCCTGGCTCGCGCAGTTAATTCAGAAAGGCCAAGCACCTGGTCTTTACCTGGCTCCTCAATGGAACAATGTCTTGCTGGATGTGTCGCTGCTTCGTGTGGCAAGTGTCGCAGGGTTTTCAGCCGCCGAGAAAACCGTCGTGTCGACATGCGTGTTGATCTTTTTTTGGGGTGTCTTTGCGCTGATTAGTACCACAACGGGGCGTTCGCCATGGTTCCTCGCGCCGTGCATCGCGATGCTTGCGTACGGCTATACCTTTAACATGGGATTTCTGAACTATTACCTTTCGCTGGGGCTGGCATGCTTCGGCCTGGCGCTGTTGTGGCGGGGTAATCGAATCGATTGGGTAATGGGTGCGTTTGTTGTTCCGCTTGTATTACTCGCTCATCCGATCGGGTTTCTTTGGCTGCTGGGGAG
Organism: Candidatus Dormiibacterota bacterium; assembly: GCA_035602135.1. Classification (GTDB taxonomy): domain Bacteria; phylum Acidobacteriota; class Terriglobia; order Acidiferrales; family UBA7541; genus Acidiferrum. The sequence goes on along the minus strand of DATNMX010000038.1, from coordinate 14,192 downwards.
CATCACGTACGCGCAGATTAGATCGAAGCTTACTTCCTGGTGGAGGCTCGCGCCAGCGGTCATTGCGGTGGGAAGTTTTGTCGCCATTCACTGGTATCTGGCGCATCGCGCCAAGTTAGCATTGGATTGGCCCGAGCAGCCGGTTTACTTTTTTAATGGTGCTGACCAACTAGTGCTTTATGGTCCGCGTTACATCTGGCTGGCAGGAGCCGCTTTTGCATTCGGGGTTCTGTGTTTTGCGGTGCATGTATGGCAAGAGAGAAAAAGTTGGCTTTCTGGAAACGCTTTTGTGTTTCTCCTCGAACTTTATCTCGTGGCTTTCTGTGCTACGTCGCTGCTTCCTGAGAATTTAAGACCATCCATTTACGCGGGCTGGATCGGGCTACTGGTTTCCAGACTGACGACGATTTCCGCCATTTTCGGTTTATGTATAATGGGCTACCTGAAACCGCGGAACTGGCAAGCGCTAGGATTTTCGGCCTGCGCCGTCGTGTTTTTTATATTGCTGTACGAAGACACGTCGGTATTGAATCGAATGGAGGCCAGCGCCGAAAAGCTTGTGAGCGAGCTTCCCTACGGCACGCGGGTCGTTCCGATCATTTCGGCGGCCCCAGATTCGCGGATCCAGTTTATCGGTCATAGCGTGGACCGGGCTTGCATTGGCCATTGCTTCACTTATTCCAATTACGAGGCCTCTTCTAGGCAGTTCCGTGTGCGAGTCGAGCAGGGAAGTCCAGTGGTTACTTCTTCGGCTGACGATGCGGAAGACATGCAAGGAGGCTCCTATGAGGTTCAGGAAACCGACCTGCCCTTAAAAGTGATCTATCAATGCGACCCCGCCGACGGGACAAAGCTGTGCTTGCGAGACCTGGCAGAAGGCGAGACCACCGGAAACGCGGCCTCCCACGCTCAAAATTGAAATCTGATTCCGGCGGCGACATGGTGCTCGGCGCACGTCATTCCGGGGGCCGCGGACGCGATGGACCTGGGGCGGCGGTGCGGGAGACAAATTGGCTCTTGCAGCAGTCCAATGTCTGGTAGAATTGGCTCAGGTGAGAGACAATGCTTCCTCTTCATCTTCAACCCGAAAGTCACGTTCCTTTGTACATCCAGTTGCGCGATCAACTGCGCGCTCTCGTGCATGCAGGCGATTTGCGCACCGGCGATCGCATTCCGGCTAGTCGCGAGCTCGCCACCGTGCTGGGCGTGCACCGAACCACGGTGGCCAATGCTTACGCCGAACTTGAATCCGAAGGCCTGATTCAAGGCCACGTAGGTCGCGGCACATTTATTAAGGCCAATGGAAGCGGCTTGAAAATCACGCCGCCGGCGCCGCCCGTTCTCAACGGGAGTATTGGAATTCGATGGGAATTGTTGTTTGCCGACGAGCGAGGTGAGGAAGTTCTAAGCCGGTTAACGGCCAGCGCTCCGGAGGACGCCCTGTCTTTCGTAATGGCGCGGCCAGCGCAAGAATTCTTTCCCGTAGAGGAGTTGCAGACATGCGTGAACGCGGTACTGAGGCGTGAAGCTGCTGACGTGCTTAATCTGGGCCCATCGGACGGGTATGCGCCGCTAAAGGAAGCAGTGCTCGATATGCTGGAGCGCGAGGGGATTTCCGCGAAGGACGAAAATCTGCTGATCACCGACGGCTGCCAACAGTCGCTTGACCTGATTAGTAAGGCATTTGTGCGACCTGGCGACGCGGTAATTCTTGAAAATCCCACCTATCCGGGCGCCATCGCGATTTTTCATGGGGCCCGAGCGCGTTGCCTAGCGGTGCCGATGAAAACAAATGCGGAGCCGGGGAGTTCCCTGGGCATTGATCTGGAGGCTCTAGAAGCCACGCTGGCCGCCAATCGGGTGAAACTTGTGGTATTGACGCCTGATTTTCAAAATCCGACGGGCACGTCGATGCCGCTGGCGTCTCGGCGAAGAGTACTGGAACTGGCAGCCCGGCATCAAGTGCCGGTGGTCGAAGACCACATTTACGCGAGGCTGCATGCGCGCGAAGAACGCATACCTTCGTTGAAGCAGTTAGACCGTTCCAACCTGGTGATTCACATCGACAGCTTCGCGAAAGTGGCCTTCCCTGGACTGCGCGTGGGATGGATCATAGCTCCGGCGGCAGCGATCGAGCGTTTGCGACTGGTGAAGCAGACCACCGACCTACATACCGACCAATTAGCGCAAGCCACGCTCGCGGAATTCCTGCGCCGCGGGATGTTCACTAAACATCTAGCCAAAATGCGCAAGGTTTATGCTTCACGGCTGGTGGCGCTGGACGAGGCTTTGCGCAAACATATGCCGGAAGGCACGCGCTGGACGCGTCCCGAAGGTGGAATGTGCCTGTGGCTGGAATTACCTCTCGGGTTCGATGCCAGTGAGCTTTTGATTCACGTGAAAGAGCGCGGCGTGCTTTTTGCCCCCGGCCGCTATTTTTATGTGCAGGGGCCTCTGCCGAACACCTTGCGGTTGGGTTTCGCCAGTCTCGATGAGAAGCAGATTGCACGCGGAATAGCTACGCTGGCTGAATTACTACGTATCGAGATGCGGAAACGGCAGCGCGGCGTCCGGCGCGCCGAGCGAAGCCGCGTAGCGCTCGTCTGAGGAGAGTGGATTGAGCGAGACAATAAGTCTACAGCCAAATCCGACGAACAAATGTTTCGGTTGCGGAGGGGCGAACGAGGATGGAATGAAGCTGGCTTTTGATCAGGACAATACCAGCCGGCGCATCGTTGGGCGTTTTGTCCTGGGGCCTAGATACCAAGGCGGTGGCGGGATGGCCCATGGCGGAATTATTGCCACACTGCTCGACGAAGCTATGGGCAAGGTCAGCAGGTTTCGCGACGTTCGCGCGGTGACGGCGGAACTTGCTGTGGAGTATTTAAAGCCGGTGAAGATTGACGAAGAAATTATTGTCGAGGCGCAGGAAAGCGGACAGAAGGGTAGGAATCTTTTCCACACAGGAGAGATTCGCAACGCCTCGGGTGAGGTATTGGCGCGCGGTAAAGGAAGATTCGTGATACTTGCGCAGAAATAGGAGCGCACCCGAAGTAGGGCGTTGGGCGACATAACCATCGCCGAGAACATCGCAGCGAGAGGAGCAGGAGCATGGACGCGAAGAAAATTAACGGCAGCGGAAACGGCAATTCGAGTGACAAAGAATGGCGCGTGAAAGTCGGCTTGGCGGAGATGTTGAAGGGTGGCGTCATCATGGATGTCACCAACGCCGAACAAGCGAAGATCGCTGAAAGAGCCGGCGCGTGCGCGGTGATGGCCCTGGAGCGCGTGCCGTCAGACATTCGCAAAGAAGGCGGAGTCGCGCGCATGGCGTCGATCAAGGTTATCCGCGAAATCATGGCGACGGTGACCATTCCCGTTATGGCCAAAGTGCGCATCGGGCATTTTGCCGAAGCGGATGTACTGCAAGCGCTGGAAGTGGATTTTATTGATGAGAGCGAAGTGCTGACGCCAGCCGACGAAGAAAACCATATTTGGAAGCACGATTACCGGGTGCCTTTTGTGTGCGGCGCGCGCAATTTGGGAGAAGCGCTGCGGCGTATCGCAGAAGGAGCAGCCATGATCCGCACAAAAGGTGAAGCGGGTTCTGGCAACGTGGTCGAGGCCGTCCGGCACATGCGCACTATCGTTAGCCAGATGAAAAAGCTTACCACTATGCGCGATGACGAATTGATGCGCGAAGCCAAAGAATTGGGCGCGCCGCTGGACTTGATCCGGCAAATCGCCAAGACGGGAAAACTACCGGTCCCCAATTTCTCAGCGGGTGGGATCGCTACGCCGGCGGACGCCGCATTGGTCCGACGCTTGGGCGCCGAGGCTGTCTTCGTGGGCTCCGGCATCTTCAAATCCAGCGATCCGGAAGTTCGCGCCAAAGCGGTGGTGAAAGCTACGACTCATTTTGAGGATGCCAAAGCGGTTCTCGAAGCGCATGAGGATTTGGGCGAGCCGATGAAGGGGCTAGATATTCGGCAACTGGAAGAAAAAGACATGTTGTCCACGCGCGGCTGGTAACCACGCGAAACTCGGCAGCGACGCCGCAGCGTGCGCGTGAAAACGGATCGATTGGAGCGATGGGCCATGAAAATAGGCATCCTGGCAGTGCAGGGTGATTTTGAAGCCCATGCCGCGATGCTGGCAAGCCTGGGCATGGAAACGGTTGAAGTACGCACACCTGACGACCTGGCGGGGTGTGACGGTCTTATCCTGCCTGGTGGCGAGAGCACAACACAGTTGCAGTTTTTGCAGGAAGAAGGTCTCTACACCACGATTCACAAGTTTGCTTCCGACGGCCACGCCGTCTTCGGTACGTGCGCCGGTGCAATTCTGCTGGCTAAAGAAGTACAAAATCCAAAGCAAGCATCGCTCGGGTTACTCGACATGACGGTGCTGCGCAACGCTTATGGCAGGCAAATTGCGAGCGAAGTGGCAAGCGGTCGATCCAAGCTGAAGGGTGAGCCGCTGGAGATGGTGTTCATCCGCGCACCCATTATTGAGCGAACCGGTGAAAGGGTGGAGGTTCTCGCAGAATACGGAGGAAAGCCCGCGCTGGTAAGAGAAGGCCGCCTTCTGGCGGCGACGTTTCACCCGGAACTGACGGACGACACAACTGTCCATGAGTATTTCGTGAAATTAGCCAGTGTGCCTGCCAGCAAAGAGCTCAGCAGCGCGACGTCATGAACCTGAACCTCGCAAAGAATCCGAGGTCGAGTCGCGCAAAGCCTGTCCCGGCGAAAGTTTTGTTTGTCTGCGTCGGCAATGCGTGTCGCAGCGCGATGGCTGAAGCCATCTCCTATCAGGAGGCTGGTGACATTATTGAAGCTTCGAGCGCCGGATTACTACCGCTCGGGTTTATACCTGAAATGACGAAACAGACGCTGGCGACGAACGGCTATGCTCATGAGAGATTGGCCTCTAAACCAATAACGCGGGAAGCTTGGGATGCAGCGGAAATCGTAATCAATATGAGCGGTCAGCCAAGGGAACTGACGTTTCAGGTGCATGATAAAGTGGAAGACTGGCTCGTCAAGGATCCTTATGGCGGCGACGCCCAGCTTTATCAAGCGATCTGCGAAGAGATCCAGACATGCGTCCGAGAACTGGCTGAGCGATTGAGGACGGAGCAAAAACGCTAGGCAATCGAAGCACGGGAGCTCCATTGCGCGGGGAAAAAACAAGCGTATCGCAGGAAGACTATCTAAAGGCTATCTGGGAAATGCTTGAGGAAGATCACACGCCCATCAGTGCGCGTCTGGCTGAAGAACTGCGGGTCACGCCACCCGCAGTGACGGCGGCACTAAAACGCATGACGAGGGATGGGCACGTACGCGTCGAGCGGAGCGGCCGAATCGATCTTACTCGCAAGGGGCGAATGGTTGCGGAAAAACTGGCGCTTCGACACCAGTTAGCAGAAATACTTCTCACCGAAGTAATTGGTTTGTCTTGGGCGAAGGCTCACGACCAAGCGGAGCGCCTCGAACACGCTATTTCACCCGAAGTGGAAGCGCTGCTCTTGAAGCGTTTTGGGAACAAAAAGAGCTGTCCCCACGGCGTGCCCATGCGAGGCGGAATCGCCAAGCTTCGCCGGCAAGGGGCTGTCCTGCTCTCCGACTTGCGCGCCAAAGAGGCGGCGGAAATTCTTTGTGTTTACGAAAAGGACGGCCAGTTTTTGGAGTTCCTGGAAGGGCTACACCTCCGGCCCGCGGCCAAGGTTCAAGTGCTCAACCGGGAATACGACGAGACCATAACTTTGCGGTCGAGCGGGCGCACGATGCACCTGGGTAAACCGGCAACCACACGCATCTGGGTGCGGCGCCTACCGGGATAGGTTCACCTCACGGGCCCTCACCCGGATTGGTGGGAGAGCTAAACAACGGAGTAGAAGGCTAAAGTATCTGTATAAAGATGATTGCGACCTTGCGATATTACTGGGCGGTTGCGCGCGGCTACCACTTGAGGCCTTGGAGAAGCCCATATCTCCGCTGGCGTTTGGAGACGTTCCTCGGCCCGGAAGCATCGGAAATGAATGCCAGAAAATTTTTAGCATTGTCGTGGAAGTACCGCGCACAACTAAGCCGTTTCATCGAGTGGGCCGCGGAAAGACGTCGGGTTCAAAGCCGCAGCCAGTTCTGACCTTCCGAATCGAATCCTCACACTGGCCAAGGCATATGACTCCGTCCTTCGAAGGGATTCATGCAGTTAGAGGTATATAATAGCTGCGTGGGAGGGAGGGTTTGTGGAAGTGCTGAACATCCTTCAGAAGACAACCGAACTGAAGGAAGGGCGCTGGTGGGAGCCGGAGCCGAATGGCCGGGTACATTGCTATCTCTGTCCGCGTCACTGCCACATGAATCCCGGACAAGCTGGTTTTTGTTTTATCCGCATCAATCAAGGTGGAAAACTTTACAGTTTGGGTTATGGCGCGCCTGCCGCGCTACAAGTCGATCCCATAGAGAAGAAACCTCTCAACCATTTTTTGCCGGGAACGCGCGTCTTCAGCATGGGAACGGCCGGATGCAACATGGGATGTTTCTTTTGCCAGAACTGGGACATTTCTAAGTCACGGCACGACCAAGTGCATTCACAGCACGTGGCGCCGGAGGATGTGCCTCTCTTGGCATTGCAGCAAGGATGCGCTTCCATCGCTTTCACCTATAACGAACCGACCATCTGGGGCGAGTACGTCATCGACATCTGCAAAGCCGCGAAACAATACGGTTTAAAAACCGTAATGGTGAGCAACGGATACATAACTCGCGAAGCGTTCCACGATATATACGACCATGTCGACGCCGCCAACATCGATCTGAAGGCTTTCAGTGAGAATTTTTACGGCAAGATAACGCTGACGCACCTGCAGCCCGTTTTAGAGACACTGCAATGGCTGAAGAATGAAACAAAAGTGTGGTTCGAGCTTACCAACCTGATGATTCCTACACTCAATGACGACCCGGAAGAAACGCGCAAACTGGCGGATTGGGTTCTCTCTAACCTTGGACCGGAAGTTCCGCTGCACTTTACGGCGTTCCATCCCGATTTCAAGTTGCAAGATAAGCCAGCCACACCGCCAGAAACTCTTCATGGCGCACGCAAGATCGCTTTAGAAGCGGGACTCCACTACGTTTACGAAGGCAACATTTTCAGCGAGGGCGCGCACACCTACTGTCCGCATTGCGGCACATTGCTGATTCGCCGATCGTGGCACAATGTTCTGGAGAATAAACTTAAGAAAGGCACGTGTTACTCGTGTGGCCTTGCTGTGCCAGGGATCTGGGAGTGGGATGGGCGACGCAATCCTCATGAGCATGTGTCTGTTGCGCTTAACGCCGCGTCGAAATATGGACATATCAATCTTTAGCGTCGGTCTTGTCCAACACTAGCAAACGCAGAGTAGCGCGTAACGGAGCCTCGACATCGCCCATCGGCAAGTTTGTTGATTCGAATAGGAATCCTGCCTCAAAGTCTGGAAAACCACGGTTGGTAATGCGCGCGGGGAGTAATTCGCGCAAACGGCACACATGGATGGAACCCACGGCGAGGATTTCCTCAAAGACGACGCGGTGCAGGCTATCTGTAAAGGTAGGAATGGCGATTGTCGCGCAAATCTGAGCGCGTCTCACAGGGTTTAACTCGGGTGAACAGAGAAGCTGCAAGGCTTTCCGTTCTGCAGCCAATCTCGCAGAACTTGGCGGCGTGTCCATGTCATTTCCTAATTGCGTCTGTTTGCGGTTCTCGCATGGGAATGAGTCTAACAGCCCGCCTCCATATGTGTCGGACGTAGAGAATCGCACATTTGGGAAGCAAAGATGACAAAATCATGGCAGTGATGCATTCTGCGGCAGACTAGAAGTCGTGTGGAAGGTGAGTGAGCAATGGCAGAGCGTCATCGCGTGGTAATTCTTGGAGGCGGCTTCGGTGGACTTGCCGCAGCGCAGCAACTCAAGAACGCTCCGGTTGAGGTGACTCTTATCGACCGCCGCAATTTTCATCTATTTCAGCCCTTACTCTACCAGGTAGCAACGGGTTCCTTGTCGCCCGGAGAGATTGCAGCGCCGTTACGTGGCGTACTGAACCGTCAGAAAAACACACGTGTGCTACTCGGCGAAGCTGCCGATGTGGATCCACAAGGGAAAAAGGTAATTCTGCGTGACGGCGCGTGCTTCAACTACGACTTCCTCATTGTGGCCACTGGCTCGCAGACTTCCTATTACGGTAAGGATGCATGGCGCGAGTGGGCGCCCAGCCTCAAATCCGTAGAAGAGGCCACCGCGATCCGGCACAAAATTCTCTATGCATTCGAACGGGCTGAGCGCGCTACGACTCCGGAAGAATCGCACGCCTGGCTAACGTTTGTCATTGTCGGCGCAGGCGCCACCGGTTTGGAACTCGCTGGCGCATTAGCCGAAATTGCCAGGGAGACTCTGAGAAATGACTTTCGCCACATCAATCCGCAGGAAGCGCACATTATCCTCATGGAAGGTGGCCGACGTGTACTCGCGGCCTACCCCGAGGATTTATCCGCTAAGGCAGAGAAGTTGGTGGCGAAGCTCGGCGTGGATGTGATGAAAAACGTAATGGTCACGGACATTGACGGTGAGGGTGTCACGTTCAAACGAGGGGAAGTCAGCGAGCGGTTAGTAGCCAAGACTGTCGTGTGGGCCGGCGGAGTCATGAGCAACACATTTGGAAAGCAACTAGCCGAGCGAACCAATGCGGAAACCGACAAGAGCGGGCGCATCAAAGTGAATCCCGATCTTACAGTGCCGAAGTTCCCCGACATTTTTCTTGTGGGAGACCTAGCGCATGTCGGTGACAAAGACGGAAAGCCTCTGCCGGGCGTTGCTCCGGTGGCGATTCAAGGTGGAACATTCGCTGCTAAAACGATTCGGAGAAAACTATCAGGGAACCGCCACTTACCGCCGTTCCGCTATTTGAAGAAGGGTGATTTGGCGGTGATCGGCCGAGGTGCTGCTATTGCGAATATTTTCGGCTTGCACCTGGCCGGGGCGCTGGCCTGGCTCATCTGGCTTTTCGTCCATTTAATGTACATCGTTCAATTTCAAAGCCGCGTGATCGTCTTCATCCAATGGGGATTTGAATATCTTACGTTCAGCCGTGGCGCGCGTTTGATAACCGGGGATGCGGTTAGGGATTCTCTGGAACAACCAGGAACTTTAGGTTGTACAGGTGACGGAAGGTGAGTTAAACGATCGCGAAGACTCGCGCAGCGACGATAAAACTATTGTAACCAATAGAATTTGCGTGACAGAGTGCATTTTGGGATTGATGCTGCCGGCGTTCGGCGGTAGGGTATCGTACATTGTTTGCGGTATTGGCTAGCGGTTCCATGGTTGCCAGAATCGCTTTAGCTTCTTCGGAAAAGAAGGGTAGTGTTCTATTCCACAATCTCTAACAACAGGATAAACATCACCTCTTAACAGACACATGCGCATAGGTTTTTTTGGAACGGGCACATTTGCAACGAGGGGCAGGGGTCGGTAGTTTTCTGCTTCTGCCCTGTAACAATCGAAACTTAGGCATCTGGAATTACGCATGACCACGATTCTGTGTATTGATGATGAGGCCTCCGGGCTGATAGTCCGCCAGCGTCTATTGGAAGGGCACGGCTACCGAGTAGTGGTGGCACGATCCGGAGAAGACGGACTTCGATTGTTTCAATCGGAGCCAATTAACGCTGTTATTTTGGATTATTGGATGTCAGGTATGAACGGTACCGCGGTCGCGCGTGAGCTGAAGCGCATAAATCCGAACGTTCCGATAATTGTTCTGTCCGGACTGGTAGAACTTCCCGGTGAAACAGTGGGGCTTGCCGATCGCTGGATCCTTAAGGGTGACGACCCAGAACATCTATTAAACACCCTAAAGAGAGTTCTTCAGGCGAGCTGACCAACACTTCCGAGTTTAGGGTTTCCGCAGCAGGCACGCGTCCGCATTGTTTGCCAAGTCTTCTCAGCCATTATCGGTTCATGCTGCCTGCCCTTCTCTTCTGAAAAAGGCCAGAGTGTGCCGGTTACAACTGTAGATTATGGTGTGGGTGAATTGTGTCGAGTCTGGCGTTCTTTGTAGGCAAAGGCGGGGTCGGCAAGACGACGGTGTCAGCCGCTTATGCGCTACATGTCGCCGCACGTAGTCCCCGCAAGAAGGTCTTGCTCCTCTCTTCCGATCCGGCGCACTCTCTAGCGGATGTTTTTGAGCAGACCGTTTCTGGTAAGAGCGCCAAACGCGTTCGGTTACCGTTCCATGGCAGACTCTTCGTTTGGCAAGTAGACGCCGAGCGCCAGTTTGGCGATTTTCTGAAAGAACACAAAGAAAGGCTGTTGCGCGTTCTCGAAGCGGGTTCTATTTTTTCCCGTGAGGACATCGAGGCCCTACTGAATACCACGCTACCGGGAATGGCTGAGATGGCTACGTTGCTCAGCGTGTCTGATGCTTTGCGATCCGGAGAGTTCGATCACGTGGTTGTGGACACCGCACCTTTCGGCCACACATTAAGGCTGTTTGAACTGCCTACTTACTTGTCCCGCTTCGTTGATTTTTTGGAGCTGGCGGCTCGGCGTGACCAAGTGCTGGCCGCTCATTTTGGGGGCAGGGCGCGCTCGCAAAACAGCGGATTTCTCGCTGACTGGAGGGAACGAGTTGCGACCATCAGACGAGCTCTCAGCGAGGACGCTCAGTTATGCGTCGTTTCAACACCTGAAAAGTTCTCCCTAAACGAGTCCAAGAGATCCGTTGCTGAGTTACGCGTTCATCTGCCGCGAGTAACCATTCATGCGGTGATTTTGAATCGTGCCGTTTTGTCTAAGACTAACTGCAGAATTTGTCGATCAAAGTTTCATGCCACACGTGCGGCGCAAGTGTTTTTAAAGCGGCATTTTCCTCGAGCTACCTTACTTGTAGCCCGCGACGCCGGGGCGCCAGTGACCGGCGCTGCCGGTCTTAAGGCCTTTGGCAGGCACGTGTTTTTAGAGCAGCCTCTACGCTGGCTCCCGAAGGCTCCACGTAGTAGGGAAGTGACGCTGAACCCGGCAGCATGGCCGGTGCTGGCCACGCCTCTCTCTTTGGTGGTGGGAAAAGGAGGGGTTGGAAAAACAACTGTATCTGCTGGGTTAGGCTTTCACACGCGATCAAAGGTCCGTGTCCCAGTTGACCTTTGCTCGGTCGATCCAGCTCCATCCCTTGACGATATATTTAGAACTGCGATAGGAGATCGACCGCGCGCGGTGCTGGGCGATTCAGCTTTTCGGGCTTCGGAGCTCGATGCTCCACAACTTTTTCGCGGCTGGGCTGATCGCATGAAGGACATGGTGAATGAGAATTTAACGCCAGAAACGTCCGGCGTGCACGTGGACTTTGGATTCGAACGCCAACTATTTTTTCAATTGCTGGATAGCGTTCCGCCAGGGCTGGACGAGATTTTCGCTGTTTTGCGGCTGATTGAAGTGCTGGGCTCTAAATCGAGCCGCATCATAATTGATATGGCTCCTACCGGGCACGCGCTGGAATTATTACGAACTCCGGAGCGAATTCTCGCGTGGACCAGACTGCTATTGAAATCCTTGGCAGCGCACCGTACATTGTCTGTTGTCAAGGAACTCGGCGTGAAAGTTGCAGAACTGGGCAAAGAAGTGCGGGAATTAGCGGGTTCTCTGACAAATGCCAGACACACTCAAATATTTACCGTCATGCTTCCTGAAGCGCTCCCCGATCTCGAGACGGAGCGGCTCATGAGGGAACTTCGCACCTTAGAACTTGCTTCGCGATCGATTTTTGTCAATCGCGTCCTGTTCCGGGAGGACATAGGTCGATGTGCTTCCTGTCAGCTCGTCCGGAAATGGCAACTCAAGACGATGGCCAAACTAAAAATACGCTATCCAGATGCCATGATATACGTAGTGCGCCATTTCCCAGCAGAAATCGCTGGAAAGAAAGCACTGCGTGCTTTTACAAATGAGTTATGGAACTTGGCATGAAAAAGAACAAGGAAGACACCGTTATTTACCTTTATGGTCTTACAAAAGCGTCGCCATCCCGTGGCGCGAAACTCCATGGGACTCAAGGTGTCGCCGAACTAGAAACTATTCGTTGCGGTGGGTTTGACTGTTGGATTAGCCGAGTTCCACGGACTGAGTTTGCCGATAATCTGGTCACGAACATGGAAAACTTAGATTGGTTGACTACCGTGGGAGTTGCCCATCAACGCGCGGTCTCGGCCATCGCGAAGGCCAAGGATGTTATTCCCGCAAGACTCGGCACAATTTTCCTGAACGATGCGTCTTTGTGCTCCAACGTCGAGGAACGTAAAGCGAACTTGCGCGCCGATCTGAAGCGAATTCAATCCACGGAAGAATGGGGCATTAAGGTTTTTGCGGTGGCTCCCGGGAATCTCAGGACGAGTCCGAGGCCTAAAACCGGCAGGGCGTATCTACAGGCGAAGTCGGCACTCCTGCCCAGGCCGGGGTCCGTCGAAAAATCCGAGGAGCTAGAAACCTTTTCAAAGGCGCTTAAGGAACTTTCTAAGAGCCAGGCTGCAGGGGGGAAAATCAGCGCTGGACAACGGCATTTGCGGTTTCAGGTCTCGTTATTATTGCGTCGAGGCGACCGTAAGAAACTTGAGGCTACGGTTAGAAGGTTCTCAAAAGAGTGGAGGAATATATTTAAAGTCGAGTGCACCGGGCCTTGGCCGCCTTATTCTTTCATTTCGCCCAGAACCGAGTAACTGCTTCGAGGGTTGTGAGATGGCTAAACAATCGCCAGAAATTGTAAACATCGGCAGTGGTGACCAGGATGAGGTCAGCCTGGTAGATATTCTTGACCACGTCTTGAACTCCGGCGTAGTTATTCGCGGAAGTGTGATCATTTCGGTGGCCGGCGTCGACCTGATTTATTTGGGCGTGGACGTCATCTTGTCTTCTATCGAGACCGCCTTGCGGCATATTCCCGGGACATCGCTTAACTCTACGAAGCCCGATGGCGACGCGGGCGCATAACGCGGTGTGTTAATGCCTGTTCTCGCGTACTGCGTTGCCGAAGCAGCATGTGAAATTCATAGCCGCCTACTTGCCGGTGTTAGCGGAGCGGAGATCGAAACGCTAGAGGAGTCCGGCTTACGATGCTTCGTTTCCTCCTACCCTTTGAAGCCTCCCACTGACCCAGACCCGGTTCGCGAAGCGGCATTGGATTTTCATCGCGTGTTGCAGACGATCTTGTCGCAAGCGGCGATAATCCCTTTCCGCTTTCCGACAATTCTTTCTGATTCAAAAGAATTGGTCAACTTCTTGCAAGAAAATGCATCTAACTATCTCGATGTGCTGAGCCGATTGCGGAACAAGGTTCAAATGGAGGTCCGCATCGCTTTTGTAGATGCTGCAAAGCCTCCGGCCGAGCAGCAGGACTCGGGCGCCAGCTATTTGCGACGGAAGCAGTCACGCAGTATTGATCTGAGATCGCTTGCGCAACGATTACGCACTGCTGCTGGTCAACACATTGACTGGTGGAAGGAGCGCGAAACCGGAGACGGGCTGCAATGTTATGCTCTCATCGATCGCGGTGACATCGATAACTGCCGCCAGTCGTTTCGAGAAGTGAGCGTTCCGCCGGAGTTGACGATTCGTATTACGGGTCCCTGGCCCGCTGGTCAATTTGTCGAGAAGGAATAATGACGGAAAAGTTGTCAAAGCCGCGTGGGATACGGGTAACACCTCTTGAGGATAGTGATGCCCAAGGGGGCACCATCGCTGGGCGCATTGATTGCTCCCCGGAGAATATTGAACAAGGGCTAGCGAGGCTGGTTTTGACTCTGATCGAGTTGTTGCGACAACTTTTGGAACGCCAGGCTATCCGCCGCATGGAAGGTGGGTCCTTGAGCGAATCGGAAGTGGAGAAAATGGGCGAAGCCTTGATGAATCTGGAAGAGAAGATCCGCGAATTATCTGAGCATTTTGGTTTGACGCCGGCAGATTTAAATATTGACCTCGGCCCCTTGGGGCATCTAGTGAAATAAGGGCGGGAACTGCGCTAACATTTCTGTTGAAAGCGTTAGCACCGCTGTGTCAACGCAAAGTAGAAATGTCCGGTTTTTCGCAAGATAGAAATGTCCGCTTCCATGGTCTTCTCCAAGGGTGATCGGCAGGCACATGGTATTTGGGTTTGATTTC
>DATNMX010000037.1:0-16175 GCA_035602135.1 Candidatus Dormiibacterota bacterium | reverse complement strand
ACAAGCTGAGCGCCTTCCTTGGCAAACGCGAGGGCCGTTGCCCGCCCGATGCCTGTCAGTCCTCCTGTAATCAAAACAACTTGGGTATTCATTGAATTTCTCCTTGAAACGCTTCACGGCCAATTCCTTGGCTTGTTGATTGAGCAGACAATCACCTTCGCGGTTGCGCGCAGTTCAGTCTTACGAACGAAGGATCACCAGCTTCCGTGCTCGCCTATGGGAAATGCGTATTGTTCATGCGACTCCGATTCGCTGGGGGCACCGAAGCACCCCCCCAGCCCCGATCGAAATCGAAGTCCCTTCAGAAACTATGAGCCCACCTTCGGAGGCCCGTTGCGAATAGTACTCGAGCATCAGGTCACCCGGAATACTCCCCGGCTGAACGGACCGCGAGCGTGTAAGCGGAGCCATCACCACGCGGTGCTCTAACTCCATGGATCCGACTTGAATTGGCGTGAACAGCTTATGTGCCCTTAACGTTTTCATGGATCTCGACTCTCTCAGACTCCTTCTATTAAAAAGTGAAGCGACCGACTTCGGTTGCTCGATTAGATCCGTTTTGTGCCGGAGCTCAACCCTTCAAAAACAGAGTCGCGTGTTCAACGAAGAGCTCCGGGTACTGGTGGTGCGCGCCGTGATTGGAGTCGGGATAGATGATCAGCTCCGCGTACGGGATGTTCTGCTGCATGATGAAAGAGTTCACCGTGGGTATGTTCACGTCGTTACTGCCGTTCACGACGAGTGTTGGCTGCTTGATCGTCTTCAGATAGTCGTAGGACCCCTTTTGCTGGACGCCCCACTTGCCAATCGCTTCGACCTGGGCGGGCGACACCTTGTCGTTCACTTCGGGATCGCGGCCCTCTTGCCGACGATGCGTGCGCTTCAGGAACTCCCGTCCCGCCGCCTGGCCTGCCGCGGACGGACTGAATTTGACCGCGAGCCAGACACCCTCGGGCGGATCGTGGGGGTGGGCACCAAAGAGCCGCCGTGTAGCCTGGGCTATCAACTCCATTCCCTGACCGCCGCGCGGACCTGTGCCGTCGGCAATCAACCTGCGAACGAGATCGGGCGCCTGCAAAGTGATTTCCTGCACAACCATGCCGCCGATCGAGAAGCCAAATAGGTCAACTTGCTTCAGGCCCAGCGCCTTGATGAAGGCGATGGCGTCGGCGGCCATCTGCTCGAACGTCGTCGGGACCTCGCCGGAGCTACTGGAGATGCCCGCGTTGTTGAACAAGATCACCTCCCGGTCGCGAGCCAAGCCATCCGTCACCGTTGGGTCCCAATAATCCATGGTGCCCATGTAGTGCTGGCAAAAGACGAGCGGCACTCCTCCGGTCTTGCCAAAGCGGCGATAGGCGAAGCGGATGCTGTTGGCCTCTACGAACTGTGTCGGCGCAGTCTGGTGAGTATGAATCATTGTCGCTCCCTTATCATTTAGTCGGCACCGCGTCGGATACGAGCGCTAGAGCTGCTTTCGCGCAGTCGACGTCGTTCTGCACTGTGGGCGCACCGCTCAGACCGATCGCCCCGACAACTTCTCCGTTCACCTTAATGGGAAACCCTCCACCCCACGCCGCCATTCGCGCAAGCGTGGGGATGCCGGCCAAAAGCGCCGGGTCGCTCTGGATAAAGTTGAAAAACTCCTGCGTGGAGACGCCGAACAGACCTGTGTATGCCTTGTTCTGGGCCATCTCAATGGTAGGGATCGGGGCGCCATCCATCCGGCCAAAGGCCTTGAGATTGCCGCCGTCGTCGAGAATCGCTACGTTCTCGCTAACGCCAATTTCTCTGGCTTTCGCCACCGCTGCATCCACCATTTTCTGTGCTAGCTCATAAGAGATGCTGTGTTTTTTCACCACGTTAGCCATTGGACTCCTTCCTCCACTTGATTTGTATTGCGTTTTGATCATCCTCGCACTTCGCGCAATCGAGCGGCCTTCCCTGTTCTGCAGAATCACCTTGCCGAGATTCGCAATGTGACTTTGTGCGCGTCGATTCAGGCATTCATTCCGCCGTCCACGGTAAGATTCGCGCCGGTAATGTAGGAGGACTCCGGTCCGGCGACAAACGCCACCATCGCAGCGATCTCATCCACACGCCCGTAACGATCAAGCGCTGTGGCGGCCTTCTGCGGCACCGCCCAATCACCCGAGGCGGGATTCAATTCCGTGTCGATCGGACCGGGCTGCACGTTGTTGACCGTGATGCCCCGGCTCCCGATCTCTCTGGCCAGCGCCTGAGTGAACATCTTTACCGCTCCCTTCGTGCCCGCGTATGGCACAAGCCCGGGCGCCGCGACACGTTCGCCGACGGCCGAACCGATCGTGATGACGCGACCGCCGCTCTTCATGTGCTTCAGCGCCGCCTGAGTCGCGACGTACACGCCGCGAACGTTGATGTCGAGCACGCGATCCATCTCTTCCAGCGTCGCCTCCTCGAACGGTTTAGGAATGGCTGTGCCGGCGTTGTTCACCAGCACATCTAGTCGACCAAAGGTTACGAACGTCTTTTCGACTGCGGCTTTAACCGCGTCGGCATCGGCGGCGTCCGCCTGAATCGCGATCGCTTTTCCGCCAGCGCGTTCAATTTCCTTAACGACCGACGCTGCCGCGTCTGCCCCTTTCGTGTACGTGATGGCCACGTTCGCTCCGTCCGCGGCCAGACGCTTGGCGATTGCAGCACCAATGCCACGCGAGCCACCTGTAATCAGTGCAATCTTCCCTTCCAATCTCTTTGACATGGTCCCTCCTCGAACAACTCGTATGCTCATCAGGCATGAGTTCAAAGTTTCTTGCTCGCCTAACGCATCTCACGATCAGCTCATGAGATGCCTCAGAAGGCTTGCCGTCGCATTAGCGAGAGATACTTTGTTAAGCTAGGAGAAATGCTTCTCAGGCATGGGAGTAAACATGGAATTACGACACCTGCGTTATTTCGTCGCGGTCGCCGAGGCGGGAAGTCTGACGGTGGCAGCAGAGCAAACGCTGCACACGTCACAACCTTCGCTAAGTCGGCAGATTCGAGACCTGGAGGGCGAGGTAGGCGCCCAACTCCTGACGCGGCGCGCTCGCGGTATCGAACTGACACCGGCGGGTCGAGCCTTTCTCGAACACGCCCGCGTGGTGCTATGCAGGTTGAAGCGGCAGCCGAAGCTGCACGCCGGGTCGCTCATCCCGCCAAGCCATGCTTCGCCATGGGTTTTTTGACCGGGCACGAATTCACGTGGATGCCTGGGGCCTTGCGGATCTTGCGCGACGAACTGCCTAACATCGACGTGATGATATCGAGCCAATACTCGCCGCGGCTCGCGAAGGCCCTTTTGAAGGGAACCGTCGATGCAGCTTTTCTTCGGCGGGAAAAAGGGGTGCCCGAGCTGGCGTACCGTGTTCTCGTCAAGGAACCCTTGGTGGTGGTCTTGCCGAGTGACCACCGTCTCGCTGCGCTCAAAGCCATCAGTCCGGGGGATCTAGTGGGCGAGACATTCGTGAGCGTGTCGGACACGGCTCCTGTACTGCGTGTGGTCATCGACGATTATCTGAAGCGGTCCGGAATCAATATCACGCCAGATCACGAGGCGGACCACCTCGCCATGGGAATGTCCTTAATAGCGTCGACGGGCGGCGTAGGGCTGTTACCTGCTTACGCCCAGAACTTTCTCCCTCGGTCTGTAACGAGCCGTCCTCTCAAAGGAGACACGCCGACTATCGAGCTGGTCCTCGGCTACAAAAAGTCGAACGGGTCTCCCATCCTAAAGCTCTTGCTTTCGAAATTGGACGAGTTGGTCGCTCGTGCCTCCTCAAAGAAGACCCATAAAACTCGGAATGCATCTTGGCAAAGGGACTATGGAGTTCTTGAGTCAGGACGATCCTGACGTTGAGTGCTGTCGACTGGAGCAATGCCTCAGCGGGATCTGGCTTTACACCCTTTTTCTTTCCCTGGCGCGGCGCGTCGAACATCTTCGAAGTAAATTCAATCAGCTAGTGCTGATGTCAGAACACGCGGCCCAATGATTTTCGGCGCAGCACCGTACGTTATGGATAAAACGATCCTGCCGCGTCCATCTCTTCGCTCGTAAACGACAGGCAGCGGGATGAGCGGTCGCTCGCAAGCGTTAGTTGAGAGTATTGCGCCTGCAGTGCCGCAAGATCTCACTCGATCATCTTGGACTTCTCCGGCATCCAGCGAATTGGAAACCAACCCGCTATTTCGGAGAAATTCTTCTTTTCACACTATGTGCTGTACTGAACATACCTGGCGACGCCAAGGGTACATAGTCATGGCTACGGGGTTCTGAATTTGCGAATCTCGGGCCCGGAGGACTACGTCTGCAAAAGAAGTTTTTACCATGGAGGTCAGCGATGAAGCGATATTTTGCTATCGTAGTGTGTCTGTCGTTTGCCGCGGGCGCGGTTTACGCCGCAACAAAAGAACAAAAGCGCCTCGCAAATTGCGGCGTTGTCATGCAGGAAGTCTTGAATATCCCGGATAATCTACCCAAACAGGTTTTGGCAAGAGCCGAGTGTGTCATCGTGTTCCCATCCGTATTGAAGCTGGCCTTCGGAATGGGCAAAGAGTACGGCCGTGGAGCGATGGTTTGCCGCACCGGCAAGGAATTTAATGGACCTTGGGGTGCACCCGCAATGTACGCCCTGGAAGGCGATAGCATCGGAATGCAACTTGGCGGCGAAGCCACGGATTTGATTCTTTTGATCATGAACCAGAAAGGCGTGGCTTCTATTCTCAGCAGCAAGGTCAAACTGGGTGGAGATGCATCCGCCGCTGCAGGTCCCAAAGGGCGTGATGCTTCCGCAAACACCGATGCCTGGCTCCGGGCGGAGATACTTAGCTATTCGAGGTCTCGCGGACTATTTGCCGGCATTTCCCTTGAGGGTTCCACGCTGCGCCCAGACAATAAAGCAAACGCGCGGATCTACGGCCGCAAAATTACCGCAAGAGCAATCTTGCTGGGCAACAAAGTTGCCATTCCCGCAACGGGCCGCCATCTCGTTCGCGTATTGCAAAGAAATGCACCGCGGAATGAATCGAAGCAAGTTGCCTCAAAGTAATCGATGGTGATTCCTCCTCCCGCCTCCGTCAGAAGATGTTCTAAAGAGCGATTTCATCCGGGAAGTCGCCAACTTCTTCCGATCTTGTGTCCTGCAGTGTTCAATACTAAAATCTGAGACAGTCTTGGAAACCTCGATACAGGAGGATTCTTCATCTTCTCGGTGATCTCTGTCGTGACGCTGGCTATGCATTTCATCCGTCGCGTTTCAGCATTCGTACCAGAAATGTCTTTATCGAGCTCGGACTGGATCTCGGTTTGATTCGCGAATTAGCAGGAACATTCGTGCGCACGACCATACTAGGTTGTTTGTCGCTCTTGATTGCTATATCGGCCAAGGGACAGAGCAAGGTAGCAGCAAAGGCGCATATCAACGACCTTGGAGTGACAGCCGGAGGGTATTTCGTCGTTAGCAATCCGCTGAATCTCGGGGTCGCGTGGGCGCTTGAAGGAACATTCGCACACCGGATCACCTCCGTGCCGCTGGTGTCCCTTTCCGTGGAACTGCCCGTTGCCTGCTCGTCCACATCGTCCATTCCAACGATCAGCGGAACCACGTTGGCTCGCAGCTACACTTCTTTCTTCATCACACCAGGTGTACGGCTTAGTCTTGTTCCGTCTTTCCCGGTAACACCTTACATCGCGATTGGGGTCGGATTAGCACATTTCAATCGCCATCTCAACGGCGGCGCAACCAGTTCCAACACTACCGCCGCTTTCGATGTCGGCGCTGGATTAGATATCAGAATGGCTCCGTTTATCAGCCTGCGCGGAGAGCTACGCGATTTCAATTCCGGCGGCCTCGGCTTGCAGACGCTGGTGTCCGGACGTCAGAACAATTTGTTTGCGACGGTTGGACTGGCTCTTCGGTTCTGAGCGGCAAACGGTAAAAACTCTTTCGGCTGACGCCACGAGAACGGGATCCAGCTAGGTGGGCGAGCATTGATAGAAGATGCCAATTGCTCACCTTTCGTTCGCTTCGCGCCAAAACAGCGGTTTTCTAAAGCTCTCTATGGCCATCCGCCGCGGGACCGGTCTGATCATCGTTGGAATCGGCGCGATACTTTTGCTTGCGCTGTTTCGGGCGAAGCGATGAGTCTTCGAGGTAAGGAAATCGGTCGACGACGGAGGCGTCAGCATTAACTGATTATCTGACCAGAGACGTTCGCGGTTCGACAAATGCTGCCTTTTGTGCAACTTAAGTTGGTAGGGCCGCTGGGGATTGAAATTGCATCCATTCAAATCAACTCCTGAGTTGTCAAAGGTGTAGCGTCACTGCCCTTCTTCCAATTGGTGTCAAATGGCGTCAAGCAGTTATTTGTGTTTCCCGAGGCTTTCGATATCTTCTCGCAAATGGAGCTGCTGGCCAAGATGGATGCAGGGAACCTTCCCGTCTCCAGAGGACTACAAGAAATACGATTGGGAGTGTCCAGGAGGGTGCGACATAAACGGCCCATTAGTTAGCAGCAGCGCCACGGCGTATCCGAAGGTGAGCTCGGGCGCAGGCAATTCGAGGATTAGGAGATCGCCAACCTTTCGGCGCCTCCAGGTGTATGATGCGTCCTAGAAATAGGCCCATTCGTTAACCCCCCAAAATCATCCAAGGAGGAGCACCGTGAGAAATTCGATATTGTGGATTATCGGCAGCTTGTTGGTCACCGGCCTCTATGCGGCGGTGCCTCAAACAAGCGGCGGGAACAAGGACGAGCAGGAAATTCGAGCACTGGAAGAGCGCTTCGCAGCGGCATTCCGCGCCAAGGACGTATCCGGCATCATGAAAGGTTACGTGCCGGGTAATGAGTTGTTTGTTTTCGACGTCTCAGTTCCGCGCCAATACGTTGGGTTCGAAGCCTACAAAAAGGATTGGGAGGACTTTTTCGCAGGTTTTCCAGGCCCCGTCGATAAGTTTGAAGTTCAAGACCTCAGCATCGTAACCGGCGACAAGCTGGCTTATTCCCATAGCATCCAGCCGGCTATCATGACAGCTAAAGACGGGTCGAAGTTCAACCTCACAGTGCGCGTCACCGACTGCTACCGGAAGATCAACGGGAAATGGTTGATCACTCAAGAGCACGTTTCGGTCCCAGTCGATATGAATACCGGCAAGCCAGACCTTGCCTCCAAGCCCTAAGAGAGCGTCCAACATTGCCTTTGACAGCTCGCAAATTACGCGTGATGTCCTTCGGCTAGATTCTCGAAGGAGACTGTGCGCCTCGATACTGGTATCTCGTGGGTAGAGTTGTCGTCCGTTTTGCGGACAGTCATTCGCGCGGCGTGTTTCTGATCCCGTTGAGTTTGACAGGGAAGTCCTTACCGGATCCATTCTTGGCAAGTTTAGCTTCCGAACCCGCGGGGCCCGAGTGCGAGTGTCGGCCTCGTCAATCTCTCTGCGCTCTCGCCGGGCTGTCCCTCCGTCCGCCTATCGCTTCCCGGTCCCTGCCCTGCGTCTCTCCCGCCTCTGTGCTCTTTTGCGGTCTTACGTCTCGCTCAGTCGGACTGTGCCTTTCCGCACAGATTTAGCTTTGAGCGACAGCTATAAAAACGGTGTCCCGGATTGAACTCTCTTGCTTCCCCAGGAGGATTCTATGAACCCACATATCATCACGCTCGCAGGCACAGTTCGGAGGGTAATTGATCGCTCCATCCTTGATGAAACGGAACGAGTCCAAATCTCTTTCGCTGGCGCTGATTATCTTTACGATGAGCTGCGAATCCCCAACATTCACAAGTGGGAAGTCGGCAAAGGCATCGAAGTGACGATACGACCGCGCTAGCAAACACAACCGAGACACCAACGCATTAAACGAACATGGAGTAGAGGGCCTTCGCCAGCCACTTGGTCAGGATGCCTGTGAAATACGGCATGTCATTGAATGTTAGGCCCATTCCGAGCTTTGGCTCCAGATAAGCGACCGTCGCGTGGAGTTCCAGAAACTCCGTCTCGAAATGTATCTTGATCAGCACGCCCGTCCCTTGGGGAAAGGGATTCATCATCTCTACGTAACATCCGTGCCAACTAAGATCGGTTACTCGCGACAACGATGCGGATTTCCATACGCGATTAGACGCGTTTAACGATTCGTAGGTACATGGAATACTGTATTGAGCGCAGGACTGTATTTGCGAAAATAAGCGGCTTGACATGGCGACAGGAGTGATGTTTTTTGTATGAACGAAGTCTCCGTTGGAACGCCTTTTACCACCAAATCCCTTCACACCACACGGCCAGAAGCGCACGTTGTGCAGTTCTACGCAGAAGACGCCTTCCTTGTCGATTCCCTAACTAAATTCGTGTCTTCTGGCTTGGGAGCGGGGAAAGTGGTAATCGTAATTGGGACTAAAAAGCACAGGGAAGGCTTAAGGCGATCCCTGCAGGCGCGTGGTATTGATGTGACAGGCGCCGTGAAGCGGAGCCGATACATTGTGCTGGATGCTGCCGAGACCATGGCCAAGTTCATGGATGGTGACTTGCCGAACGAACGCAAGTTTCAATCCTTAATCGGGTCGTTGATCCGCAAGGTCGAAACGACGATCCCCGGCCAACGTGTAGCAGTGTTCGGAGAAATGGTGGCGCTGCTTTGGGAAAAGAAAAACTTTGAGGCGGCCCTGCGGCTGGAACAGCTCTGGAACGAACTGGCCAGAACTCATTTTTTCTATCTTCGCTGCGCCTACCCGACGAGCGGTTTTCAAGGGAAGCACAAGGGCAGGTCTTATTCAGCTATATGTGCGGAACACTCTGGGGTGATACCTGCCGAAGCCTGATCCTTGACGCCGACGATGGGAGTTAGCAGCTTTCGGGACTGGACTTTGCATTACGGCAAACGGCAAACCCGGTTTGTCCAGGCATCATCACATCTAACAAAGCCAAATCAACCGCCTGGCTTCTAATCAAATCCAGTGCCTGGTCACCATTCTCGGCAGAAATGACCCGGTAGCCTTCAGCTGTCAACAGAATCGAAAGCAACTTGCGATTGGCTTCCTCATCGTCGGCGACCAGCGAGTTGACAAGGTGGAATAAATTTCCTCTTACCCGAGCGGGCTAGATTCGAACTAGCAACCCTTCGGTCAACAGTTTCGATTTTAGAGCCATAAGTCGTTGCTCAGCTGTCGCTTGGGGTCAGGGGACACCGATCTTCACCCTCAAATGCTTCGAAGTTGTTCCAAACTACTCCCATGAATCAAAGTGCCGAAAAACGACTGCTCCTCACTGACGTACTCCGATCGATCGCAACCGAGCTTCGGCAACTTATCGCAGCCAGGGCCCCGGCCCCGATTTCCCTTAAGCGCGCGACGACGCGTTCGGCGGCTGTTGCAGTGGGTCAAGCCGGCATGCTCCCTCTGATTTTGTGTGGAAGCTAGTGGCGGGGCCATTGTTTTACTTCGTGTTCTTCTGCATCTCCTTCATCATTGCTTTCTTTCCAGCGATACACAGTAAATCCCCCATCTACCCACGAAGCTTCAGCCTCTTTCATACGACGGAGAATTTCATAAATCGACAGATCTGGATTGGCCAAATACGAGCTAAAATCAAACCCTGTGTCGCTCAGTCGGTCTCGAACATTAGTAGCGGTCAACCAATCCCCTTTAGCTGTTTTCAAGATGGCGCGGATGGCAAGAGCAAGATCAGGCTTCTGTCTCATACACGTCCCCCCGTGGAAATTTCTATTGCTGGTTAACTATGATTGCATGTTACCACCAAGGACACGTGGAGGGGCGGCATGGGGCGACATACTCCGGCCAAAACTTCCAGGGAACGCAACACGAATGCTCGTGATGTTCCTTAGCGTGATAGCTAGTTCGTTGCAATTGGCCGGATCATTCGGGCGGATTCGGTCGCAAGTATCTTCTATAATCCGCGCGGGTCGATGGCGACCTCATCCAAGGCACTGGGTGAGCCTTGCGCAGCTCGCGCATGCTTCCCCGGGGATAGACAAAAGGAGTTCCTTCGGGGACTCTGCCGGCGCTACCAATCGCATATCAACGTGAATGCGGCGAATTACTAAGACTCCCTCCTCCTCTTCTACTTCACCATTTACTTCCGCGGTGAACTTGCCATTACTTGCATCGATGTGACACGCTTCTAGTGCCCCCCAAAGTGCCGATCATTCAACCAGCGGTTGAGGCGATCACATAGTCGATAGTGGAGGCGTGGGATTCTCCAATTTTCGCTGGGTCGACCTTGTGATGCTTAGCGATTGCACCGTGCACACTGAAAATAACCGGCTGTGACTCCCCGGGCAAATGGGCGATGCGCAGTGGACCGCTCTTCCGCTCGACTTTTATTTTGGAAAAGTAGACGACCTCAGACATAACTGTCCTCCTATTCGGGTTAGACTCAAACACGGTAACACCACAACGGTCTGCGGAGCGAAGAGCTTTTCACCTTGTAGTTGCACTAAAAAATCGAAACTGTCTACAATTGAACAGACGTTCCGCAACGATCTGGTTAGCATTTAATTGACATAGTATTTCCCGTATTTGCACAGGGGCTGGTTTTTTCAGCCCCTTTTTCTTTTGTAAACATCCCCTGGATAGTGAAGCGCGACGATACCGCTAGACTTGTGCCGTCTACGCCAGATCCCGCTTAACTCCATAACTCAATCAGCCCGTTAAGAAAACAGACGGCACAAGTCACCAACCGCCGTACCCGCCACCCGGCAGATTCGTTGACGTACTTAAACTGGTAACCTAATATGACGGCACTGCGGAGACTGTATATGTCTTTTCCACATTAGGTGATTTAGCAGGAGGAGCAATGCTTCGAGAACGAGCGCTAAAGGTCGTGTTGGTGTTGGTGGGCCTGCTCTTTTTGGCTGGGATTTATCCATTGACGATGTTTTTTCGGTCCGAAGCCGCCGTTGCGATGATGCTTAGCCTCTATGTCACTCTCGGGATTTTCTTGTTGATAGCGGCACGGAACCCATCGGCGAATCGTAGCCTGATCGCCTTCACCGCATGGTCCAGCTTCGCTCACGCCGCTGTTATGGGGGTGCAGGCATTCCGTAATGTGATCGCACGCGGAGAACTGCTTGGCGTAGCTGCCCTCGTTGTCATCGGCGTAGCGCTGATCATGCTGGCTCCGGCAAAGCAATCAGTCGAGCACTTAAGAAGACAGACGGCATAAGTGACTGTTGCCTATTTCTTGCGGATCGGCTCTGGGAGCATTACAGGCTCTCCAACATCCGTGCGTCGTCTCCCCCACGCAACTGACGGCGTGCCGTGCTGTGTCATGAGCGCATAAAGTCCTTTGGCTCGCTCCAGGGCTTCTGTAACGCTATGAGAAATGTTTTCCGCTCCGACATGCTGTTCGAATTCAGCTTGCTTCATCAACCGAGCGGGCTGCTCACGCGCGCCGCACAGAATCAGTCCTCTGCCGGAGCTGTGGACGGTCTCAGCAAGCTTTTCAAGAGCTTGCAAGCCGGTCGCGTCAATCGCTGTCATGTTTCGAAGCCGAAGGATAATGATCGGCGGCAGCTCCGACATCTGCGAAAGGATTTCTTCGATTTTGTCGGTAGCACCAAAGAGAAACGGCCCATGAATGCGGAAGATCGTTACGTAGGAGGGAATTTCCTTGAGTTGAAGAATGTGGGCGTAACCTTCACGAACATATTCGTCCGTGACCTGGGATACCGTCGTTGTTGAGGTTACTTTTCTGATGAATACGAGCGCGGCGAGGATCATCCCGACTTCCACTGCAACGGTAAGGTCGGCGAAGACCGTCAATAGAAACGTAATTGCCCATGTTCCGATTTCAAGGCGCGACAATTTCAATAATTCCGGAATTTCTCGCCACTCCCCCATGTTGTAAGCAACCACGAACAAGATCGCTGCCAGCACCGAAAGCGGAATAAACCGAGCGTGCGGCGCTGCAAACAGCATGATCGCGAGAAGCGTGAGCGCGTGGACCATTCCGGCTACCGGCGTCTTGGCTCCAGATCTGATATTCGTGGCGGTACGAGCGATCGCGCCTGTTGCAGGAAGCCCTCCGAAAAGCGGAGAGAAAATATTGGCGACGCCCTGCGCGACGAGTTCGACGTTCGGATTGTGCCTATCACCGCTCATGCGATCCGAAACCACCGCGGACATCAGCGACTCGATCGCCCCCAGCATTGCAACGGTTACGGCCGGCAAGATCAGCGGCCCCACAAGATCGAAGCGAAACTGTGGTATCTGCAACTTCGGGAGGCCGGAAGGGATTCCGCCGAACCGGGTTCCGATCGTTTCGGCAGGAAGCTTGAGTACAGCGACGATTGCCGTGCCCACAAAAAGAGCGACGATGTAACCAGGGACTTTTTTGACGTAGCGCGAGAAGATGAGGATCAGCAAGAGAGTGAACACACCGAGAGCTGTTTCATCGGCAGAAAGCGTGCCGAAATTGCGGGCGAGAACTCCCATGCGCGCCAGGAATTCGCCTGGGACTTTGTCGACCTTTAGTCCGAAGAAATCCTTGATTTGCGTACTGGCAATAATTACGGCGATTCCATTCGTGAATCCCACAACGACCGGCCGGGGAATAAATTTGACGGCCGTGCCCAGACCGGTTACCCCGAGTATGACGAGCAGCGCACCTGCCATCAGCGTGCACATGTAGAGTCCATCCAGACCATGCCTTGCAACGATTCCGTAAACAACCACCACGAAGGCACCGGTGGGGCCGCCAATTTGAGAAGAGGAACCACCCAAAGCCGAAATCAGGAAGCCGGCAATGATGGCAGTGTAGAGTCCGGCCTGCGGCGAAACGCCGGAAGCAATTGCGAATGCCATGGCAAGCGGCATGGCCACGAGCCCAACGGTGATCCCAGCAACAGCATCACCAAAGAATTTCTGCCGGTTGTATTCCCTGAGACACTGAATCGATTTCGGGAGCCAATCGTTAATTGTCATCTCATATTCGCTACTCGCGGAGGGGCTACCGCTCACGTCGAGTATAAGGCGGGAGCGAGGAGATGGGAACGTAGCTTCTATCGGTATCGGGCAAAAGAAGCATTGGCAACGGGGAGGAAGTTACGCGTGGTACATCCCCCTCATTCCACAAGCAATTGGCTTTACTGACGGGCTAACTCCTTCCATCAGAAGGCCGGTTAGTGTCAACTCAGATTTTTCTTTCCTTCTGTGGATCCTTACGTTCGAGCCAGACGCCTCTGTCGCCATCCTTCCATCCGCACTCTTGGTTGAGCGATTTTCGCTCGGTACATGGTGGGCGTTCCCAATTCAGTAGGTGCTGCTACTTGATAATCGACCTCGGCTCTTGTCTTCTCGACAGGAGCTGGGCCAGCAGTTAGGCGCAGTCACCTGATCTCGGCGGTTGAGCTCGGCTGTTCGAATCCAACTCTATGCAACAGCGCTTACCACTTTGTGGTTGCGCAGTGGCATTAGGCTGTTTTATGAATTTTGGTTCTTGCGTGACAGGCATGATCGACCGATTGTCGATACAGGAGTTTACAGTATACTTTTTGCCCGGGAGTTGCCGTTACGGCGCTGGTGGCGTTCTCATACAAATTTGGAGGTTTTGAAATGAGATCGATGAAAACATCAAATGCCTACTTGCTCCTCGCTGTGATCATGTTGTCGCTGTCGACGATGTTGCTGTGGAAGCGATCTTCCGCACAAGAAATGGTGGTCCACGCTTGCACGCCAATCAGCCAACGGGCGGGTGAATTGGGATGTTGGGTTTTGACGGACGAGCCCATGGGGCCACTGACGAAAGCACAAGTATTTTGGCATCTCGATGTCTATCCGACACGCGCTGCGGCAGAAGCCGACAAGGGACCACGCGGCAGCGTCGTGGAGTCGCTAGGAAAAACATGGCTGATGACCATTGACGAAGAGGCGTGGCGGCCAGCAAAAGGGCAACGCATCGCAAAAATTGGCCCACTTCCGATCAGCGCGGGGGAAAAGTATTCTGCGCAGTATATGGAAGCGATCTTCACTCCGGGCATGACCACGATCGTACACAATCATCCGGGGCCGGAAGCCTGGTATACCATGGACGGAGAAACTTGCCTGGAAACACCGGAAGGTAAGCAAGTCGGACGCGTCGGCGGGCCTCCAGTGATCGTGCGCGGGGACTTGCCGATGCATCTCACAGCTACTGGCTCTGAAAAGCGGCGTTCGCTGTTGCTCATTCTTCACGAAAGCTCGAAGCCGCCAGCCGCCCCTGTACGCGACTGGACACCGAAAGGCCTGTGCAAAGACTGAAATCGCTCAAGATCGCGAACAAGGAACTGCCTTAATTTAGGGGAGTCAAGAATCGCGCTTAAGCCGCCGTGCGGGTCAACTCCTGAGAACGGGCTGGGCAGCTTAGGGTGACACAGATGAACAGAAGCGCCGGAAAGAGACGCAGCTCGTGCGTTGACGAAGAAGTGTGCTCGAATTCAGTGATAAGGAAAATAAAAACACTCTTGACACGGCCGGCGTCGTTAGAGATTCCGCGTTAACCAGGTCCTAGTTGCTAAGTACTGTAGTTCGCCACAACTCGTGCCACTTTTCCGCTCGCTGACAGCTCCATGAACTCCCCCGTGCGTGTACCCTTTTGATTTGTGTAGTAGAACACCACGCTGTTTACGCCCCAGAGCACATCCTCAAGGCGAAAGTGAAGGTCCGGGTAGGCTTCTAGCCCTCGCTGAAAGTAAGCTCTCAAGTTTGCCTTCCCGACTACCTTGCCATCGGACGTCCCCAACAGCTGGGCGGCAACTGGCGAAGTCAACTCGATTGCATCCTCATAGTGCGCCATGATTAAGTCCAAGTCGTGAGCGTTCCAAGCCGCTACCCAATGGATGGCCAGATTCCAAGCCTCGTCTTTGGTCACTGCCGTTTCTCCAGTTGCTGGTTCGCCTATCGAATTCCAGAAGACGGCACTTTCGGCACTTCCTGCGGTGCTAACGGCACAACTAGCAAAAGCGGGAGCAAGATCAATCTGCGGGTCATTATACGAGTCTTCGGAGGATACCTCCGGCACGGCGGGGCCTCCTGCGCCTTGCGCTGTCTTCCAGCCTCCTTCCGTGACAGTTCAGCGTGATCGTGCTGCGCCATTCGAACGCAAACCTTTTGTTTACGGATCCTTCGAAAAGGTGTCCCTGCAAGGGAGAGCTAGACGGTGCCGACTGCTTTACCTTTGAGGAATTTGGTGTCGGCAGCGAGGCCGAAGGCTTCCAGCACGTTGGCTTGCACTTGCTTTGAAAGGGCGTTGATCTCGTCGACACCAAAGTTCTGGGGGCTGACGAAATACCTCAACTGCCTCTCTCCCGCAGGAGTCTCGATAATCCGCAGAACGGCGTCCGCGACTTCCTGAGCATTGCCGGCGGTGGAGGAAAGTGCCGCGTTGATCTTCGCAGGGATCTCCTTGGCAGCGCCATACGTATTGGTGCGAGCCTCATCGGCAGCGGTCACTGTATTGCCGAAAACAGGAGTCTCATATTGGCCGGGTTCGACAATCACTGATTCAATTCCTTGGGCGGCAAGTTCGTAGCTGTACGCCTCGGCCAGCGCCTCCAGCGCAAATTTGCTGGCGCAATAGAACCCCGCCGACGGAAGCACCATGCGGCCCGCTCCGCTGCTGACGTGCATGATCACGCCGCTGCGCTGGCGCCGCATGTGCGGAAGCACCGCGCGATTTACGCGCACCGGCCCAAGAAAATTGGTGTCCATCAGGCGCCGCGCTTGCTCGGTGGTGACAGCTTCCTCCAGCCCCGTAAGGAAGTAGCCGGCATTGTTAATGGCGACGTCGATGCGGCCCGCTTTGGACACGGCGGCATCTATAGCCCGCTCGACCGAGGGGTCGTCGGTTACATCCAGTTCAAGGACGTGCATCGGCAGTGAATCTTTTTGCGCCAACGTACGGATTTCGGAGGCATTCTTGGCGTTGCGCCCTCCAGGGTCGCGCATCGTAGCGAAAACGGTGTGGCCCTTGCGAGCCACGGTTTCTGTGAACCGTCTGCCGAAGCCGGTGCTGGAACCAGTAATGAGAACCACTTGCTTGGAATTCATAATGTGTGCCTCCTTATGGCGTTACGGTGAAAGCCGTTTGATGCCTAAAACAAAGCAGCTGGATAGAAAGATCGCGATTTTTGCGGAGGGAGGATCCTTCGCTCTTCCCTAGCTGCCTCCT
>DATNMX010000036.1:0-5426 GCA_035602135.1 Candidatus Dormiibacterota bacterium | reverse complement strand
TGCACTTGAGCGTGCTGGTTCGGGATTAGAATCGGGAAGTGAGTAACGACACTGGTTCTTGCGGTTGGAGCGTCGTATGAATAACAGGTTAAGAAGGCTTCTGCGGCTCGGTCTCGGATTATTATTCGTAACGGCAATTCTCTGGACTGCCAAAAGGTCCATGGCGGCAGAGGCGCATCCTCCATTCGAAGGTGAGAAGACCACCTGGCACGGGGGATTTGACCGTTACGACTTCATCATGGACGATGCCACCGGGGCAATCACACCGATGAAGGCCCCTGAGAAAGAGGCAGCCAGCTATGGAATCGACGCCACTCTGAAGGACGGCAAGCGTCGATGTGTCGTAGTCGTCCCGAAAAAGGCGGCGCCTGGGTACCCTTGGTCGTGGCAGGGCTGCTATTGGAACCACCAGCCCCAGACCGAAGTCGAGCTGCTCAATCGCGGTTTCCACATCGCTTATGTCGCGCCCGACAGCGGCAGGCAAGGCAAGGCGTGGGACCGCTGGTACAAGTTCCTGACGGAGGAGCATGGGCTGTCGAAGAAAGCCGCCTTCGTCGGGATGAGCAAGGGTGCTGTCAATGCCTTCAACTGGGGAGTGGTCAACCCTGACAAAGTGGCGTGTATCTACGCCGACAATCCCGCCCTGTATGAAGAGGATTTCGCGAAAGTTCCGGAATTGGCGAAGCACGACGTACCTCTGCTGCACATCTGCGGCAGTGAAGATTTCTTGCTGCAACGGCATACGCTGGCCGTGGAGAACATGTATCACCAGTTGGGCGGCGCGATCACCGTGATGGTTAAGGAAGGCCATGCCCATCACCCCCATAGCCTGTTGAACGCCACCCCGATTGCCGACTGGATTGAGCGGCACATGCAGCCCTCCACAGCCAACCGGCCCGCCTTCGCGGATTCAACTTTCACCAGGTCCCATTACTACAGTCTGGAGCCGTCCTTCATCTACCTGAAGGAAGAACAGACTTATGCCACCGCCCGTGGGCCGGGCTTCACGGAATCCTACGACCGCTATGATGCCGCCCCTACCGGCAACTTCAAGGCCGCCGGTATGGCGATCGTTGTGCCTCGGAACGTGGCGCCGGGAAAACCGTGGGTCCTCCGCGCGAACGCTATCGATCGGAACGCGACTGTCGATCTGGCGCTGCTGGCGAAGGGCTTCCACATCGTTACTCCCCCGCTCAGCGCGCAATCCGGCATGCTGCAACGGCAGTGGGATGAAACCTACAAGGGCCTGGTCGACAATGGATTCTCAAAGAAGCCGGTGCTGGAAGGCATCGGCGCGAACTCAGGAGAGCTTTACGCCTGGGCCATCGCGAACCCCGACAAGGTCTCCTGCATTTATGCCCGGAATCCCTCCCTGCGCAGTCTGATGACGGAATCACCGCCGATCGACAACCTGGCTTCCCTGGCTAAAGCCGGCATCCCGATCCTGCACGATTGCGGCAGCCTCGACCCCTGGCTCAATGACCAGACTCGCGTCGTCGAGAAGAGATATAAGGAACTCGGCGGGCAGATCACAGTGATTATCAGGGAAGGCGAAGGGCATTTTCCACTCGCACCCAAGGATCCGGCGCCGATCGTGGATTTCATCCTGAGTCACTGGCGATAGTGCAGCGCTCTGTCAGGCTGGTATCGCCATACCACCGATGTGAACACTTCGCCCTCGCCAAGTCCGGCTAGATGAACGTATTGGCGTTTTGCGTCAAAGTGGATTGCAGGTGATAAGCCGACTTGAACGAAGCCGCTGGCGCGGCGGCCCGACCGAGCGTTCGTGGTGGTTTGAGGATTAATGTGGTCGCAGAGAAAGGAGTTCTCTGTGAACACACTCATTCTGCGAATGCGAGAGGAACTCGTCCGGCGCAACTACGCCGCGACAACGATCCACTCGTACACCAAAGCGGTGGAGCATTTCCAGCGACACATCAATAAACCGCTCGATCAACTCGGGCCTGATGACCTCCGAAGCTATCACGCGCACCTGCTCGGAGACCGGAAGCTGGCCGTGAATACCGTTGTTCTGAACATTTGCGCACTCCGCTTCCTTTACATCAAATTGCTGAAGCGCCGCGACATGAAAGAGGATCTGCCGTATCCGAAGCAGCGGCAGCGCCTTCCCGTGATTCTCAGTCCGGCTGAAGTGGCGCAGTTGATTGGCGCAGCCAGTAACCTGTACCACCGCACGATGTTAATGACTCTCTATTCGACTGGTCTGCGCCGGGCCGAGCTGTGTCGTCTCAAAGTCAGTGATATAGACAGCAAGCGCATGATGCTGCGTGTCGTACAAGGCAAAGGCGGTATCGACCGTGAAGTTCCCCTGGGCAAAAAGCTACTTCCGGTTCTGCGGGAATACTATCGCTGGATGCGCCCCGAGACCTATCTGTTTCCTGGCACTGTAAACCACCTGCGCGCCGACAAACCCATCACGGAGAAGATGGTCTGGCAGGCAGTTCGCGAGGCGTCGAACCGCGCCGGAATCAAGAAACACGTGACGCCGCACACCCTCAGGCACTGCTTCGCAACTCACCTTCTTGAGTCCGGCGCGGATCTGAGAAGCATTCAGATGATGCTTGGCCATTCCGATCTGGAGGCGACAACGGTGTACCTGCACCTTTCACGGCGGCATCTGCAGGCTACCGCCAACCCACTCGACCAGATCAGCATCTCGACTTCGGCACCTGTCCCACGTTCGCGGAGATTACATAAACCGCAATGAGCCGGCCTGCCGTGGAGGTGGCCGATCTACTCCACAAGCAGGGCGACCGCTTCATAGACCAGAGCCCCTGGCTGAACTATCAGCAACTGAGTGTGCTGCGGGCTATCGCCCGCTGTCGCACCGCGGCACTGGGAGGGCACATCGACCAATGTTCCCAATGCGGTCATCAGGCCATCTCTTATAACTCCTGCCGGAATCGGCACTGCCCGAAGTGCCAGGCACAAGCTCGTCAACGCTGGCTCACCGCGCGCGAGAAGGAACTGCTCGAGGTTCCCTACTTCCACGTCGTTTTCACTTTGCCGCACGAGTTAAACCCCCTGTGTCTGCGCAACGCCCGGATTCTGTACGACCTGCTCTTCCGCGCCAGCGCTGACACCCTGCTCGAAGTTGCGGCCAATCCCAAACGCCTGGGTGCGCAGATCGGCTTCATCAGTATTCTGCACACCTGGGGGCAAAACCTACTCCTGCATCCTCATGTGCACTGCGTAGTTCCGGCGGGCGGACTCGCTCCCGATCACAAGAGTTGGATTCGCCCGAAATACGCCTTCTTCTTGCCGGTGAATGTTCTGAGTTCCGTTTTCAGAGCCAAGTTCGCTCACGGATTGCGAAAGGCGTTCGGCAAGCGGAAGTTGATTTTTCCTGGTTCCATCGCCCCACTTGCAGACCCGAACCGCTTCGCCGCTTTTGTCGATTCACTCTTCCGTAAACCGTGGGTCGTATATGCCAAGCCAGCGTTCGGGGCGCCAACCCAAGTTCTCCGCTATCTTGGCCGGTATACGCATCGCGTCGCAATTAGCAATCACCGCTTATTGGCCTTCGATGGAGAGCAGGTCACCTTCCGCTGGAGAGACTACGCGCATGGCAACAAGCAGCGCAAGATGACCCTGGAAGCGACGGAGTTTCTGCGCCGCTTTACCGAACACATTCTGCCACGAGGCTTCGTCCGCATCCGGCAGTTCGGAATCCTCACGAATACCCGGCGATCCGCATTTCTGGCACTCGCCAGACAGCTTCTCACTACTGCTCCGAAGCCACCCCAGGCTTGTCTGGCGGACGCTGCCAAGAGTTCCACATGGCGGTGTCCGCGCTGCAATGGCGAAATGCAGATCGGACCCAATCTCTCCGCCCGCCAACTGGCATCCCGATGCAGGCCCCTCGACAGTTCGTAGAGCATCACAGATTCCGTGGCCCAATCACGTGCCGTCGTGCGCGGGCGTACTTGTGTCTCCGCTCGCAGACTGAACCCCTTCCGCATCGCTGCTACTCTGCCCTGCCGAACATAACCAGCCCACCCGACCTTTTCAAAGACTCCAAAAGCGGCTTTCCCTGCCGCCGTCCGAGCGCAGCTACACGCCTAAGCAGCGTCAAAGCTCGAAGAAACACGCTAGCGGCTCCATAGCGCGGCCCGCCGCGCCAGCGGCTTCCTTCAAGTCGCCCCTATCGAAAGTGCCGCGGCTCGAACGTTCCTCTGTTCCGCCGGGACCTTACTCCGCGGCACTCCCGATAGGGCGCTAACGACTTATCGGGAGTAATCCGGCGCAACTCCGGTTTGGCCATCCGGAAAGAGCAATATTGCGAATACCGTGCTTCGTGCGAGTAATCGCCCACAAACGCCATTTGTTACAATCCGGTCACCCGAGTGATTCGAATGCTCGATCGATCTGTACGCAGAACTTGCGGCAGATATTGATGGCCTCCGAAACAGAGCTCATTTGAATCGTGATCGGCTGGCCAGCAATCATGGACGGTACCGCGTTGGCGAGCTTTTCGCTCGCCTTGCCAGCGTTATGCAACAAGCAATTGCGGGTCAGAGAAAGACCCAATATCGCTTGATCGTGCGCGTGGGAGAGACTCCGGAAGCCGAAGCTGCTCCGCATTTTACCGAGCAAAGAGTCGAATCGACTCGTACATCAGGCGACCAATCTCACGGTCGATTATCCGCGCAATCAGCTCTCCTCTGGACGCACTGGCAAAAATTTCTCTGTATTCAATTTGTTTGCCTGGGCCGATCTGATGTGGATGTGCCATCAGACGTAGCCGAAGGATCTCTATAACGTAGTTCTCAAAGAGTGTGTACGCATATACGAACGCCATCTGCAGTAAGAACGTCGGCACTTGCTTCTCCAAATCGAAGAGCCCCTGCCTGAATGCCTTGAAGAAGTAGAATTCGTCTTCGGGGAGCTCCCAGACCGCAACGCTCGACGTAGGCCCCCCCTCGGGGCGGGGGCCATTTTCGTTGTCTTCGAGACTGCAAATGTGGGTGGACCCGTCCGAGCTGATGCGCACGACTACTGCGGGCTCACCCGGCTCCAATGCGGCAAGGGCTTCGCGAGCTGCGTCTGCCGTTGTCTCGTAGAGTATGCCCATTGACTCGTAGTAGGCATTCAGCGATTCATAGGAGTTTCCTGGCCGTTCGCTCTCTAATCTGGAGAGCGACACATACAGCATTCCGTATTCATGAAGAAGTGTCTTGAGAAGGTCGGTCATAACGAAAATACGCGAGTGGCTCGCCACGGCTAGGCCGGAACCGGGCTCACCGCCTCTCCCGTGCGCAAAGATGAGGGATGCAAGCGAAAGCACGCAAGTGAGCAAGTATATCTAGCGCCAGAGGTCCGGGTCTCCTGTGTCGAGCCGGTGCGCCAGAAATGCTGTCATGGCAGCCGACGATTGTGAGAGCTGTTTGATCTTGTATTCCAAA
>DATNMX010000035.1:0-4563 GCA_035602135.1 Candidatus Dormiibacterota bacterium | reverse complement strand
CATGCCGCGCGGATCGTAGCCGGAATCGTACAGGATTTGCGTACCCATGATGTCGGCCTGACTTTCATCGGTACGCGAATACTTCAGCAGGAGGGAATTCAAAGTGAAGCCCGCGCCGAGCTGTGCCAGGGCCGCACCCGTGGAATTGCTGCCCAGCAGCGCGCCCAGGATCCCCAGCGGCAACTGCGCGGCAGAGGCTTTGCTGGCCTGGTTTGTGCCGTGGCGCAACGCCACGTGAGAGGTTTCGTGCGCCATCACGGCTGCCAGCTGAGCTTCATTGTCAGCGGCTTCAATCGTGCCGCGATTGATGTAGATGTGCCCACCTGGCAATGCGAAAGCATTGATTGCCCGGTCGTTCACGCCCTTGTACGTATATTGAAACTGGTAGCCGGGCGCGTGTGCCGAAAGGCGGTGGCCCAGGTTGTTCAGATAGTTGTCCACTCGCGAGTCATTCATCATGTTCAATTGTCGCTCGGCATCCGTGGACACTTGCTGGCCCACCTCGGCGTCCTGCTCGGGTGAAAACATGTTCCAGCCGGGCTTCAGCTGCGTGCGACTGTCGGCCCAGGCTACCGGGGCCAGAAGAAGAGACAATGCCGCTACCAGTGCCCCCGCCTGTTGCAGACTTTGGCTTATAGGCCCGCCCCGGACGTTTCTGCTGCCTTTTGGATTTTTCTTTTCCATTTCTATCTCCCTCTGGCTAGAACTGGCCGCCACCTGCCGTGGTGCGGTGCAATCGCCACTTTTCTTCTCGTGTCCATGTCCGTCCGTCTATCAACCAACGTGGATACGCGATAGCGAATGAAATAGTCCAAATACATTCAAGAGCCACAGCACGACGACAATGACTACGACCGCATTCAAGATCGACTTGATACTGCCTGCCATTGGGATGAAGCGATTCACCAGCCACAGGAGGACACCCACTACGATCAGGGCTAATAGAATTTGAATGAGAGGCATACTTTTTTACCTTTCTGTCTTTGCTGCGAGACACTTCCGCACTGGCCCCACGGATTGCTGCATGCCCTGCCTGGTGCGGAAAACGTGTTGAATCGCTGCCATTCAACGAAGGGCTGGACTATCGATCCAGACAGCCTGTGCAATTAACATGTTGTTCGATGTCTTCAGCGCTCGTCCAGATCGCGGAGATCAAGCTGAAAGGCGCGAACTGACCAACACAACAGTCCCTATTTCTGCGAGACAATTCTCCACTCATTTTCCTGCAGGACCTCCGCAAGACTCTTGCTACGCAGCGTGACGCAAAATCATTTGAGGTACCTTCCCCGCGGTCTTGAGCGGCTGTATGCGCGCCACCAGTTGCGTCGAAATGCGCCCTGTCCACAGGCCCGGAGGATTCATGGTCACCTCATCATGCCGAGCTAGGCGATTGTAATACTCCGCGGTACCGGACGCGTCCTCGAACCCGAACCTCGGCAATCGAGGAGGAAACAGACTATTTAGGGACCGAAAAAGCAAATTCATCTGCCCCTGCGCTTCCGATACAAATGGGCTCTGATGGATGCGGCGGATCTAACCGCGTAAGCTTGCAAACTGAATCCTAAGCTTCATCAAGACGCGCGTCTGTTCTCTTGTGTACAGTTTCGCAGTTTGTTTGCGCAGAGATTGTCCGTTTATAAAACCGGCGAACGGACTACGAGAATTCGTGCCTCTGATCGATGTTGCGACGGGGCCCCTAAACACGAATGTCCGGCCTGCTCATCTGAGCGAGTCGAGTTTATTATTCCTGTCGCAAATGAGAGCTACAGAGTGTTGCACGACCGGCTCAAGCCGCCATGCACTCAATCGCGTGTCTGAAACTCACGTTTGTTAATTTCCTGCTTAGGTGGGCATTCGTGTGCTTAAAAACTTGTTCCTGGAGACCGGCCATTCGAGCACACGTCATCGCACTGGCCGATCCTCACGCATTCCACAATTGCCTTTAATGGCCTGCCTCATTGTGACGTTTGATCGCAATTGCGGCCAGGCACTTTCCCCGTTCAATCAATTGAAATTCGCGGGCAGAGGGGCTTCGTGGAACGCTGCAGTACATTTCCAGAGATCCAAGCAGTTCGTCATTCTCGGCAACTAAGCCTTCAGAACAGAAAGTATGCAAACCAAAAATGGCTGCATTCATGGCAATTGCGGCAAGCTCGCTTGCATCATCCCCAGGCAAGGAGATGAGCGAAACCACGTTGCCAATCTGACGATCGAGAGCACTGCAGATTCCATTCAGCACTTCCGGGAGGGGCGCACGGGCAGAAATCGATTGAAGAAGTTGTTCTTCCACGCCCAATAAATACTGGATTTTCTCGTCAAAATTGCCATACCCTTTGGGTTTTTGCGCCCTGTCGCGTGAGCCGAAATCATATTCATTCATCTGAGCCCCTTTCAGGTCGTTTTCAGATCAAATCGAACTTGGCCACCGTGCTGCCGGACTGTGGGAGTGGTCTATATCATGCCGCGCTCCCTCTGCCGATGCATGCGGACAAGAGTTCCATCTCGGAACCTCGCCGCACAACGAGTATGCATTTGTAATTGCCCAAAAGATGTTCGATTCAGCACACTTGCTTTAACTACTCGGGTTAACTCCCGGTCAGGACAAACCCGGTATTCGAACCTGGAAAACGCGATTAAGAAACCTGACCGGCCCGCGCGGCCCTTGACCGCTCGTCTTTCATCGCATATAGGGCCTTATCGGCTGCGTACAGCAGGGTCCCGATGGTATCGGCGTCCTTCGGATAACTGGCGACTCCTACGCTGACGGAAAGCGCGGGCTCTTCGGCATCTTTCGCAAGAAGTTCACAAATTCGCCGTGCCACCAATGTGGCGGCGGCCGCGCCTGTCTCTGGCAGGACCAGAGCGAACTCATCGCCACCTTGCCGCGCTGCGGTATCTATGGACCGGCAGCAGTCCGCCAGGGTCTGCGCCAGCCTGCAAAGCGCCCGGTCTCCCGCCAGATGCCCAAATCGATCATTGATCACTTTTAACCTATCCAGGTCCAGCAAGAGAAGTGAGAATTCTCGTTCCGTGCGCTTTGTTCGGCAGATCTCTGCCTGCAACACATCGAAAAGGCGCCGATGATTGGCCAGGCCCGTCAGCGAATCGCTAAATGCCTGGTGACGAAGTTGTTCCTCAAGAGCTCGCTGTTCTGTGATGTCAACAGCGATGATTTCAAAGCCATCAAAATCTCCATGCTCGTCAAAAACGCCGCGGCCGCTGAGCCGGGCTTTCAGAGTCGTGCCGTTTTTCCGTTTCCACTCTATTTCGATCGGCTCGATTCTCACCAACTCGGGAGAGCGTCCGGCCAATGGCGCTCCATGACCAACTTCAAGCACGATTTTGGACGCACGGTTCGCCGCCAGTAGCTCCTCTTTGGTTTCGTATCCAAGCATCATCAAGAGAGCTTGGTTGACGTCGAGAAACTTTCCTTCCGCGTCGCACCGGCATATTCCGTAAGCGGGATTGTCCACCAGCGCGCGATACAGGGATTGCGAATGCCGCAAGGCCTTTCCGGCCTCTTCCAGTTCCACACGGAGCTTCTTTTCGTTCACGGCTCGGCGAACGGCCATGGGCAGTTGAGCGATATGCTCCTGTTCAACGTAATCGAACGCACCATGAGCGGTTAGTTCTGCGATGTATTCACCTCCCACGGCGGTGGTCACGAAGAGCAGCGGGGTCTCCTGCACCGTTTGATGGAGGAGTTGCAAAGCCTGTGATCCTTTCCAATTGGGGCTGGGGTACTCGGCCACGACCACATCATAAGTTTGGGAGCGGAGCTGTTGCGTGCACTGCGTTAAGGTCAAAACCAAATCGGCGCTGACAGTGAATCGCGCTTTCTTGAGCTCTTCCAGGCAGCTGTCAACTACGTCTGCATCGCGGTGGACAAAGAGGACGCTAAGGGGGCGGCGCCTGTGGGAGGCCGCGCTCTCCGGGCGGAGACTCCTCCGAGCAGACTGGAATTCGTTCTGAGCCAGGTTTGACATGGCAACCCACACCCATAAACTTCCGGGCCGTCCTTAGACAATAGGGATGGGCGACCTGGAGGACGACCCTTCATATTGACCATATCCCGGCAAGAAAATGGTGTCTGTACCATATTGAACAGGTGCTGTACCAGACAAATTGAAGGAAACCGTGAGCCGCCACCGGGAAAGCAAAGCCCCAGTTTGGCCCGGGGGATATGGGATACTGGTGTTCAAAATAAGACAGACATCAGGTTTTCCTCTAGCAGAAGATGGCTCGTCAATGGGGATGCCGCATCAGGAGAATCGCAATGATGAGTTGCCCGCTGTGCCGCAGTAAACGAATTCATCGATCAAGACGCAAAGGGAACATTGAAGAAGTCATCCTGGCCATGATTCTCGTGAAGCCATTTCGCTGCGAAAATTGCGACTACCGATTTTTCCGTTGGTCAATCTCCGCAAGTCCCAATGCATCCCGGCCGGCAACGACGCCCTAATATAGATCCGCTCTTTCCGGATGTCCTACATCATCTTCCCTCAGCGAGGTTTTTGTACGGCGTCTACGTCCTTATAGCCATTGCCTTTGGAAAATACCGGG